>CAVTTB010000009.1:0-547086 GCA_963737555.1 uncultured Gammaproteobacteria bacterium | reverse complement strand
TTCACAGCACCACTGTCAGTGCCTTCGAAGGCCGGATTACCGGCATTGCCGGCATTCGGCGCAAGAATACCGTCGTCGATGGCCTCCTGAGTCATGTCCAGCGTGGACGCGGACCAGGGTGTGCACGTTCACCTGCGAACCCCGCCCGAACAGAATGCCGTTGGTGTTGATCAGATACACCTGACCGTTGGCATTGAGGTTACCGAAGATGCGGCTGGGATCGGTGCCGAGGATCTTGTTGATGGCAACAGAATTCTTGTCCGGTTGACGGAAAGTCACGGTGTTGCCGGCACTGATGTTGAACGAATCCCAGTTCAGTATCACTTTGTCGTCGCGCTGACGGATATTCAGATTGCGATCAGAGAAGGTGGCCGTGGTGGTGCCCATACGGAACACGTTCGGATTGCCGGCATGTTGCGCCCAGGCCGCCGCGGGAGTGGGTAGCGCCGCGTAGAGTCCGCCCGGTAGCGCACCGAGTGTCAGACCGCCAGCCATTGCGATGTGGATGGCCCCACTCAGTGGACGCAGATGCACCGTCTTGCATGCCTGGATAGCTCTGGGTGTCACTTTGGATTTCTTATTGTGTTCTTGAGTAACCATCGCTGCCGTCTCCTTTTTCCACTGCATCAAAATTCGTACGCCAACCGGAAATGCACCCGTTCCTCGCCTGACGCGATATCGCCGTTGGCATGGAACGGCCAAGCCAGATCCAGACTACCCGTCAATTGTGACCAAGCGTCGAAACGCACACCGGCGCCGGCACTGGACAGCACATAACTGGATATCTGTCCGGGCAGAAGGTTCACGCACGCGCAGGCTGGCTCCATCGAGAAACGCCAGCGCCGTCAGCTCGCCCGGCCATTTCGAGCCCTCGCGGATCAAATTGGGTGCTTCCAATTCAATGGGGCCCGTAACGCCGTCGTCACCGAGCGCCTGCGACTTCGTAGTATCCGCGCACGCTGTCGCGCCACCTTGCCGAATAGCTGTTCGTTACTGATGAGCGGCGAGTCGGCCAGTTGTCCTTCGAGGCGTGCACGCACGCTGAAGCCCTGCGGCAAAGCGTGGGTATGTTCGACATCGGCATTGAGGTGCATGAAATTGCCGCGCGCCAGGAAGCGCTTGTCCTCGAATTCCTGCTGATCGTTGCCAACGCCGCGGAACGATAACGTGGTGCCCACGCCGAAGCGCGTGCTGTGACCGGCATCGCTGCGGCTCATGGCCTCGTAACGCAGACTGAACGGCAGATAGCTGATGGGTGTGTTCATGGTGTCCGCGCCTTGCAACGCCACACTCTCGTTGAAGTCCTTGTAATCGGCACCTAGCGTCAGACTGTGGAAGAAGTTGGGCTGGGCGGCGAAGGGGAACACCCCGCGCATGCCGTAGATGTTACCGTCGCCGATCACCGCGAGATCGCTGACCGTCGCCACATCGCTGGACGAGTTCACGGCATAGAACGCCAGCTTGCTGCTGGCATCCAGGAACGGCATGACATAGGTGCCGGCGAATACCGTGACTTCGTCGGTGTTCTCCGGCGCGGTCTGATACTGCGCCGAGACGCTGTGGAACTTCTGCCAGAGATTGTCGTAACGCATCGATCCCATCACGCGTGTCGGAGTGGTATCGACGGTGTTGAAATTATTGACCTCGAGCGCGCCGTGCAGCGGCACCTCATCCTTGACCTTCAATTCCACTTCCACCATGCCCGGGGTCTTGCCCGCGCGCAACACCGGCGCCACGCTGCGATCGGGGCTGGCGCGGTTGAGCTGCTCCAGTTCCGCCTGCACTTGTTCCATTTCCGGGATGCCTCCGGCGGCGAGCGACGGCACCTCCGACGTAATTTTACCGAGCGAGTAATAGCGCGATCCGGTGATGCGCAAACGCTCAATTCTGCCTTCCGTGACCTGGAGGCGTACCACGCCACCCTTCACGTCTTGTTCGGGAATGTCGACGAACACCGTAGGATAGCCAGCATCGCGATAGGCCTGCTCCAGCGCTTGACGCGCCTTCTCCACATCGTCGATACCTTTCTGTTCGCCGAGATGCTGATAGACGATACGTTCGACCAGTGTACGTTCGAGTAGCGTATTACCAGCAATGGTGTATTCCATAATGTCGAAGCGCGTCGTTTGCTGCGCGGGCTCCGGTGCGGCATTCACAGCGCCGCTGAACATCGCCAGTAACACTACCAGGTAGACCGTGTTGTCGATTCGCTTTGTCAAACTACTGTCTCCGTTGTGCATCGCGTCTGTCATACATCGTTCAAATAGAAAAACCGGCCCCTTCGGATGAAGGAGCCGATTCAGGTGACATGATCGAGTGGCATTGCGCCGCTCGATCATGCCGATGCTTCAGGAACTGCTTAGAACGCCGTGGAGCCGTTGACCGGGAAGAAGGTCACAGGCGGCTGGCAGTTGTTCGGCGCACCCTGCGGCGAACGCGTGCTGGTCAACACCGGGTTGTTGCGGACGGCAGTCGCGGTCAGCGGGGTACCGGCGACCGGCGAGGTCGGCGACCAACCGTTGGTGATCAGAGCCATCACGCCGGCATCACCCCAGGAGTGGATGAAGCCGTTGTTCAGCGCACGGATGATGCTCGGTTGACCGGCATTGACCTTGATGTCGTTCATCAGAGTCAACTTCAGACCACCCAGCGCATTGCCGGAGGTCGCGTTACGCCACTGGACGGACTGCTCAGTGAAGAAGTCGTACTTGCCGTTGGCGACGTTCAGCAGGGTCGGGGCATAACCATTCATCTTGATGGTGCGCCAGACATTGCCATCGTTGACGCTGGCGGCGACGCTGGTCTCGACGTTCTCGGAACTCAGCGTACCGACTGCCCAACGGTTGGCAGCGTCGTGGGTGGTCAAGCAGGTCACGACATTGGAGCTACCGGAACCTTCGTTGACCGTACCGGTGCCGACTACACCACCGTCATTGCCCGACAACATGCCGACAACACCTGTGGCGCAACGCTGACGCAGCATGTGAACTTCATAGGAAGCCTGAGTACCAGAAGTCGGCACACGGCGGCACAGATACACTTGCGTGTCGCTGGGCGGCGTGGTCACGGCGCTGGGGAGATCGGTGCCATTGCTGCTGACGATCTGCGACCAGTCGGTGATACCACCGTTGTAGATCGAGGACAACTGGGCGTAGGTCAGGCTCGGCATGTTGGCCTCGTCCTCGGCGCCCACGGTCAGACCCTGCGCTTCCTGCAACGCATTGCGCAGTGCCTCGGTCACCGGCAGGCCCCACACCACGGCGTTCTGGCTGGCCACATCCATACGGCTGATTTCGGCTGCGCTGGCGCCTAACAGGGCCGGCTCGACGTCGGAGATACCGGCATCCGGCACGGCGTTACGGGTACCGACGGTACCGCAGTTGTTGACGTTGTTATAACCGGCGAAGGTGGTGCCCGCGACGGTCTCGGCTGCAACCACAGTCGGCGCGGCGCAGGTGATGGTGCCGGCCTTGATGGCAGCCATATCAAGGAAGGCCAGGTTGGTCTGGTTGGCCACCGGCTGCACACCGTTACCGGAACCGCCGACGGAGGTCTTGTGGACCGCGACTTTCTTACCGGCGACCGGGAATCCGGGCACGCCGGCGTTGTTGATGGTGCAGAACATCACGCGCTGATTGGTGGTGCGGAAGATGTCCAGGGTGCCGACGTTACAAGCGTTGCGGAACAGGCGCTCCAGAGCGTTGTCCTGCGCGGACGCACCGCCGATGAACACGTCGAGCGTGTCGCCGGGGGTGGAATTGTACTGCGAAGCAGGCAGCGCGAAGGCGGTGCTGGCAACCAGACCGGCCAGGGCCGCAGTCACGGCGGCGGAGATTTTGTTCATGTTCATTGCTAGACTCCTAAATGGATTTGACGAGCGTGTTGAATGCGTTTTGATACCTTGGCAAGTCCAGGATGAGGCGGCGGCAAGGCCGCCTCATCCACCTCTAACCTGCCGAAGTACTTACTTGGCAGAGCGGCGACGCGCCACACCGACCAAACCGAGCAGACCGGAACCCAGCAACCAGGCCGCAGCCGGAACCGGAACCTGCGGCACCACCACCGGTTCACCGGCAAGGCTGTAGTTCACCGAGCCGTCAGCAGCCAGCGTCCAAGCAGCCAGACCGAAAGCGTTTTCATAACGGGCCTTGGTCGATTGCACGAAACCACTGGTGCTGCTCGGGGTGAAGGAATAGAAACCCAGGGACTGGCCCAGCGTTCCGGCATTGTTCCAACCGGTCAGGTTCTGGCCCCAGAACGTGCCCCACGTGGCATCACCGGTGTATTGCAGATCACCCGCGTCGGTGGAGTAGCAAGAAGCGTTGCTGGTGCAGGTGGTGAGATCCGGGCTCGGCTGGGCGTTCGCGGTGGCGAAGAACGTGTTCCAGTAGTTGGATGAGTTGGCGACACCCGTATTGGTCACCGAGAAGCCGGAAGCGTCAGCACCCAGCGCACCGGTACCGATGATCTGACGGCCGGTGATCGAACCCGTACCGGTCGAATCGGCGGCAGTGATGTTCCAGTAGATATCCGCAGCGTTGTTGTTACCGAACAGGCTGCTGAACACAGGATCAGCCGCGAAATTCAGGGTCAGGCCGGCCGCCGGGGTAATCATGGCGGGCGTGATGTCGGCCAGATTCAGGCCGATGTCGCGGATATAGGATTCCTGCGCGACGTTGTCCCACACGGACAGCACCAGCGAGCTGCTGCCAGTACTGGCCATATCGATAGTGGCGTTGGCAGTACCGGCAGCGGCGAAGGCGATCGCAGCGGCTAGGGTTTTCATTTTCATCATGGTGTGACTCCTCAAAAGTTTTAAGTTAGTTCCGTGGTTATTCCCGCCATCCGCCACATGCTGTACATGCTCGACCGCGGCTTTCGCTACAACAGACTGCTGAAAAATAGGGCGTCGTTCCGCGCACGGCCGCGCCCTCGGCTTCTGCCATTCCCCTGCTCGGCAGCGCCAACAAAAAAGCCGGGTTGCCCCTGACTTGTTCAGTGGCAACCCGGCCGTCTCATAAAGACCCGTTGGCTTTCCGACCCCGCCTCGCGACAGGTGTGGCTGTGGCACTGCCGAGCGAACCTGCGTACGACTCGCACGAATCCATCTGCGCGCGCATCCGCTTTCGCTCTGTCAGCGGACGGACGACAGTCTCGCGGTTGTTTATGACGGCTGGATGAAGCGCAGGTGAATCTTTTGTGCGCGCTGTGACAACACATCCAGTGCGATGTGCGGCGCAGTCTGCCGGCCTGGTGTTACAGAGAAGTTACATGTACGCATAGGTCATGCGCAGAGTGCATGAACGATCACTAAGCGATTGCCAGAGTGAATGTTTACGCTTTGTATGACACGCGAGGAGATCGCAATGATTTCCGTGCTATCGAGAGATGCGCCACTTGAGCATCATAAAGTATGAATGGAGACCACCAGCGCGACCGCATCCAGGGCTCTCTGCCGTGCCAACAGGAGGGTCCACGGCTTTAGGATTTCAGCTCCCCCCAAGAAATTTTCCACGCCGGCCACATCCCAGCGCGCCACCTGAGTTTCATTGAAGGTCAGCAACGGCAGCAAATCGCCGCGCCGCGTTCGTAGCGACACGTCATTCCGGAGACTGTCCAGAACCAGCCATTCCCTGGACATCTCCGCGCGGTACCAAAGCACCACATGCGGCACGATACGCTGGCGGACGCTATCGAAGACACGCGCATACACCAGTCGCAGGCGCTCGGCGGGAACGCCTAACTCGCGCAGAGAAAAATATTTCGCCGCCGCCAAGTCCTCGCAATCGCCACCGCCGACACGCATAACTTCGGCGGGCACCGCCCAGTAATCGTCCTGCCCCCAGAGGCGCCGATCCGGAATGCGCGTCAGACGGTTGAAAAAGGCATTCACCTGTTCGACATGCCGATACTCGTCCGACATGAGCGATGACGCCGGCACTTCCGGAGATTGCGCGATCGCGTCGGGCACAGCGCAGGCGAGCCCGGACATGCAGCCCAGTAACCCCCAGCGGCAGATCCCCATCAGTACCCGTGTGAATGTCCAACTCCGTGCCATTGCCATCCCCCCCGAAAGAGATAGCGACGACGTATGACACCTTCTGAAGTAGACATAACGCATTCATCCGCATCACAGCGATTGCATTAACCGGAAACAAACACAGACACATTCGTAAGAAATCTGTATCCGAATAGTCATATCTCTGCCACACCACATCGTCACAGTGCGCACACCAACACCAACTAAGGGAATCGTCCGACATGATCAAGTCCACCTGCATCTCCGTGCGTCTACGCGGCAGCGATATCGACAAGATCAAGTCGATCGCGCGCCGGCTCGATGTCAGTGACTCGGAAATCTTTCGCTTTGGTATCCGGCTGGCGATGTCGCGGCTCCTGCCACTGCTCGATGAAAAGGCATGCGGATTTCGGGTGCTACCCGTGTTCGTGGAAAACGATGCCGAGCTGGTCCGGCATTTCGATATGGACGCCACGCACCTGGAGCGCGTGATCAACGCGCAATGTGTGGACGACGCCAGCCGCGTCGATCAAGCCGATCTCAACCTACTCACGCTGCATGGACTGCCCTCGGATTACCTGCGCCTGCGTCTGCAGGAACTGGTCGGAGAATCGCTGGAGGGACAAGCGGTCTGGAAAGCACTACGCAGTTATCTCTACCGCAAATACGGACGCGGTATCGACAACGTAGACAACCACCCTATGGACGAAGCTCACGGTTCAGCGCAGAAACTGCTGCATCAGTCTTAATCTAAATTCAACTAAAACCATCGACGCAACAAAGTATTTCTATCACAGCAAATAACGAGGAGAAGATAATGAACAAAGCAATGCGCTGTACACGACGTAGCCGGAACACGCAGGCAATTGCGCTCGCGATGGGGATGGCATTCGCAGTCCCCGCCGCACAGGCGACCTCTGTGGATTTCCGTGACATGTCGTTCGCCGATGCGAAGGGCCAAGGGTCATATCAATTCAGCGCAGGTGGTAGTCCAAATCACCGTATCAACCAACTTGCAGGACGCTGTCCTCTGGTGGGACAACAAAGACGGGTTTGGTGTGACATCGCCCTCATCGTACGAAGCCGATGAAATCGAAGGCCCGGAGAAACTGTTCGTTAGCTTTTCGAGTCCTGTGACGTTGACGCAATTCTCGGTCAGCGATCTGTTCTACGAGCATGGCTACTACGAAATGGGTTTCTACGATGTCGCAGATCAGGGCAGCGAGCAGGGATTTCTTGCGACGAAGGGCACCGACAATGGGGAGCGTTCCGTCGACGTGAATCAGGAATCTCAGCCTTATTTCGTTCAGTTCTCTCGGACGTGTCGAATGGCAGCATCATGAATTCTCCCTCATGGGTTTGAACTTCGACTACCGTGGTGGCGAACCTTATCCAAGTGCCGTTCCGGTCCCGGCTGCAGCGTGGCTGTTCGGCTCGGGTCTGTTGGGAGTTGCCGGCCTGTTGCGCCGCCGCGCATAACATGGCGCTACTCGGCAACTGAAAAGGCCCCGATTCGGGGCCTTTTCGATTTAGGCGCATCTCCGATTATATTCATTGAAGATCACGCCATGATCCGTGGCCAGCGATCATGCACGGCATCGTCGCGTTGCGGGTCGACGGTGACGACATAGAGGCGTTGTTCATGGCCTTCGCGCACCACCACGCCCTGAATCCATTTGCCCTTGGTCAGGTCGTACCAATGGCTGTTGCCTTCGATGTCTTTCTCCATAAAGCTCTTGATCGGCAGCTTCACCGGCTTGGGAAACCACTTATCCCAGCGTCCCGCGTAAATCGAATCCAGCCTTGCCCAACCGCCGAGCGGCAGCACGCCGGCCTGTTCCTTGCGCCGTCCCCACGGCAACAAGATCACATCGCCGTCTTTCTTTCGCACCGGCAGTTGCGCCTTCGGATTGGGGAAATACACCCGGATATCCGCGCCGTTGAAACTGTAATAGACACCGCCGCACATAATTAAATGGTCTGCCGATGGCCGTTGGGTTTCCACGCGGGAGCGATCACATCGGGCATATCGGAGCGTTGCAGAAGACGCGCGGGCGCGAGTGTGAATTGGCCGTAGCGACGGTTGATCGCATCCATGACGGCGTTGGCGCGCGCACGTTTCGGGTCTTGTGCGGCATCGGCAAAAAAATCCAACTGGCCTTCGATGCCGCGTGGATCGAGCGCGGTGACTTGTACTTGACTCACGCCCTCCCCCGACCAGCATTCGGCGAGCATGCGTCGGCATAAGATCATCAGCGGCGCGCCGTCGTGCATCGCGCAGGCGGTTTTGTAGTGGCCGCCGAGCCAGCCAAACTCGGTGCGCAGACCGATGAAATAGGTTTGCGCAACCAACTCATGTTTGCGTAGACGCGTCGCGACTTTGAAACTCATGTGTTCGAGATAGGTGAGGATAACGGCGGACGCCTTGGTCTGCGGCGGCATCACCTTGCCGTGGCCGATGCTTTTCGGCGGTGCGATGCGCGTCTCGACCGGCGCCGGATCGAGACCTTGCGCCATCAACCAGATGCGTCGACCGATATTGCCGAAGCGTTTGCCCAATTCACTGACGGGCAGTTTGGCCATGTCGCCGCAGGTGATCACGCCGCGCTCGGCGAGATACCGGCCGATGCCGCCGGCGATACCGCACAATTCCGTGACGGGAACCGTGTGCAGCCGCTGCGCCGCCTCCCACGGCGCAATCACCGTCAGGCCATCGGGCTTGTGCAGCTTGGCCGCGTATTTCGCGGTGGTCTTATCGCCGGACACGCCGACCGAACACAACACGCCGGACGCCTCGTACACCGCCGCCTTGGCACGTTGCGCAATCTGTTCCGGCGTACCGAGCAAATCGCTGGCAATGCGTGACATCCAGAAACGCCTCGTCGACCGAGAACACCTCCATGTCCGGCGTGATCGTCGTCAACGCCTCCATGATGGCGGTGGACACCTGCGCATAGCGGTGCGGGCGCGCCGGGATCTGGATGAAATCCGGGCACAGTTGTTTGGCCTCGCGCACGCGCATGCCGGTCTTGATGCCGTAGGCGCGCGCCTCGTACGAACTGGTGATGATGCAGGTGCCGGTCAGACCGTTGGTGATACCGATGGGGCGACCTTGCAGTTCAGGATAATCGCGCTGCTCCACCGAGGCGAAGAACGCATTCATGTCCACCAGAATGATGGCGCGCGGCCACAACGCGGTCTGCATACAGCGCCCCTAGCGGTAGCTGCGCAGTTGGCCGGTGACAATCCCTTGTATACGCACGCGGTGCGCCGGATAGATCATCGTCGGCATCGCGGGGTTCTCCGCGATCAGCTCGATGGCGCCGTCCGTGCGCTGTTTGAAACGTTTGAGTGTGGCCTCTTGTTGATCGATCAAGGCGACGACGATGTCGCCGTTCTGCGCGGTGTCGCGCTGCTCCACCACCACCGTATCGCCGTCGAGAATGCCGGCGCCGATCATCGAATCGCCGAACACGCGCAGCGCATAACGATTCGGCCCCAGCAGAAAATCGGCGAGGTTGAGCGTCTGTTCATCGGCAATCGCCTCGATGGGCCGACCGGCGGCGATACGCCCAAGCAGCGGCAGACTCAACGCCGCCTCGGCGACTCGATCGGTGAGCGTAATGCCGTGATGCCGCCCCGCTTCGACCCTGAGATAGCCCTGCTCGACCAGCGCCTGCACATGCCGGTGCACCACGCCCTTGGAGCGCAAACCCAAACCGTCCGCGATTGCGCTCAGGCTGGGGGCATGGCCGTGACGGGCGAGGTGCTCGCGGATAAAACGCAAGACGTGGGTTTGACTGGGGGTGGGCATGGCGTTCTCACTTCGTAGCCTATGCCAGGATCATAGGCTACGAAGTGAGAACGATCAAGGGGCGCAGGGAATCGCGCTAGATCGCCGGGCTCGGGGGCAGCGGTGCCGGGGCGAAGGCGTCGAAGGCCTCGCCGGCACTGGCGACCTTGAGGTAACGACCTTGCAGGGTTCGCTTCATCGGGGGGGTGGCAACCTAAATTAACGGGCGACACTATTTCAGGTTGATGGCGCTTCGTAAAACAAGACCTGCGGCAACAGACGCAGACCAGCGCTCAGCTATACATGGCCAACTTATCCACCAAGCGCAGCCAGCCGCGGGCGATGCGGTAGATCAACCAGATCGTGACCGCGATCAGCAGACCAACGCCGATGGGAATGCCAATCAAGGTCGTGATCAGCACTACGGCGATGATCAACCATAGCAACGCAAACCAGAACGTGCGGATCTGCCAGCGATAATGCGAGGCTAGCCAAGTGTCGCGTGCGTCGCCGCGCTTCACATAATTCAGAATGACCGCGGCGATCGAGGGCAGGCTGCCGACAAAACTGCCTATCACGGTCGGCGCGCCGGTGATACCCAGGACAATGGCGACCGGCGTGCAGTGCATAGACGATATGCGCTACCGTCACAGCCGATTGCATGGGTACAACGTCGCGCGCCTCGCTATTGATGGACACCGGTGAATTCCTCTGCAAGCAATAATGGCATGAACTACTTTCAGCAATGGTAGGAGCGGCCTGCGGCCGCGAACCGACAGCGTTTCGCACCGTTCGCGGCCGCAGGCCGCTCCTACAGGATGGACATCACTGCGCAAACACCGATTTCAGGAACGTCTGCATGCGTGCCCAGGATGCGGCATCTGCCTGCGCGTTATAGGCGAGCGGCATATCGAAGCGCTTGGCAAAATCATCGGCCTCGGGATTGGTGAAACCGTGTTTAACGCCGGAATAGTTCACCACTTCGGCATTGACGTTGGCTGCGCGCATCTCCTGTTCAAACGCCTGGACCTGCTCGGGTTTGACCATGACATCGTCCGCGCCGTTGAACACCAACACGCGCGCCTTGACCTGACCGGCCCGCGCCGGGCTTTGCGTGCCCAGTGAGCCGTGGAAACTCACCACCCCATCCAGATCCATGCCGACGCGCGCCATGTGCAGAACCATGCCGCCGCCGAAGCAATAGCCGATCGCGGCGATGTGCTGCTTGTCGACGCTCGGCTGCTGTTCCAGCACCGCACGTGCCGCGCTGAAGCGGCGCTCCGCCTCGGGCAGATTATTGGCCACGGCCTGCATGAAGGCCATGGCATTGTCCGGATGATCGGCGACCTTTCCATCACCGTACATATCCACCGCAAACGCGGTATAGCCGAGTTGCGCGAGCATCTCCGCGCGTTTGCGCGCATAGGCGTTATGCCCCCACCATTCGTGCACGACCAATACACCGGGACGTGGGCCGCTGATGGCGTCGTCGTAGGCGAGATAGCCGGTCATGCGCGCGGCGCCGACGGGATATTCGATGACTTGAGTTTGGATTTCCGCGTGCGCAATGGACGCGATGAGGATCAGTAAAAAACCCAGCAGACGTTGCGACATGATGTTCTCCCTGAACAAGAGCTTCGACGTCGCTTAGCATGCCAGAGCCGGGCGCGGCATGCGAGTTCTGCAATGATTAAACCCTACATTCAGCGCCCGCGGCGCGATTGCGCCAGGGCCAGATTGGCCTGCTGGCAAAAGTGGCGGAACGCCATGAAGGAGTCGTCATCCAAGGCCCGTTCGCTGGATTTCCGATCGGCGTAGAACAGGCCGATGGAACGGCCATTGATTTCCACCGACATGACGAAGAACTGCGCCTTGCCTGTCAATTCGTACACATCCGACGTCATCAATTTCGCCAGCCGCGGATCGGCATCCGGCCCGCCTATCCACAGCGGCTGCCGCACATCCAGCGCGTGACTGAAAATATTCGCCTTGAGCGGCGAGATATCGAACAGGAACTTTTCACGCATATCATCCTTGTCCCAACCCAACGCATAACGTGCGCGCAAGCGCGTGCGCTCCGGGTTGAGCATGGCGAACAAGGCCCTATCCATGCCGATACCGCGCGAGATACCTTCCAACACCATTTCCAGCAACAGATTGATGTCGTGCTGTCCATCCAGCATCCCCGATAACTCGCGCAGGATGGTGAGTTGCAGCATCGGATCAGGCAGGGCGAATTTCGGCTTGACGGTTTCCTGTCGTGCCTCTGCGCCAGCACGGTGCTCGGCGGCTTTGCGCTGCGCATCCGGTAACGGGATACGGTCACCCGCCGTACCGACACCGAAATACTGCGCCGTTTTCGCGGCCTCGCTGGCATTCTCATGCACCAGCTTGGTGACATCCTGGAGCGGCATATACAGGGTTTCGGCGACACGACCAATGAATCGCTTGACCTCCGGCGAATCCCAACCTTTCTCCGCCTTCTGTGCCAATTCCTGCGCCATGCGCACGCTACCGACGCGCGGATCCTTGTCGCCCTTGTTCTCCAGGGTATTTTCCAACAGCTTGCCCAATTGCCATTTGCGCGCCAGGCCCAGACTCAATTCGTTGAGTTCGAATCCCAGCACCGCACGCTCGGTGCGCGCGCGATCACAGTCGGGACGTTGCAGGGCCTCATCGAGCTTGGGGGCGGCATCGCTCTTCAGACTCCAGAAGGCCAGATCACCGATGTTGCACAGCAAGGTGGCGATGAACACCTCCTCGGGCGAGGGATCGCGGCGCTTTACCGCGAACGCGCGTGCCTGCACCGCCGCGTGAAACGAACGCGCCATGTGCTCCGCAACCCGCGATTTCTGCGGACTGCTGTTGATCGCATCGATGACGGCAATGGACAGGCACAGACTGCGCACGGTGTCGAAGCCCAGCAACACCACGGCGCGCGACACGGTGCTGACGCTGCGTCCTGATTGGCTTAGGCAATACATCGGACTGTTGGCCACGCGCAGCAGGCGCGCGGTCATGGCCGCATCCTGAAGCACGACCCGTGACAGTTCCGCCGCCGAGCTTTCTTGATCGGAGGCAATGCCGGAAATGTCTTTGATGGTCCTGGCAAAGGCCGGCATGCCCTTGTCGCTGAGTTTTTCCACCCATTCGGCGAGGCTGCGCGGAGTCTTATCCGGGGCGGCCTGCGTGATGTCGTCATCGGCTGGCGACATTTGGGGGGTGTCCTGGGTCATCGGAACTGTCATCCGTGAGTCGAGGTGAGTGTGAATAGGCACTGCGTTGATCGGGGCATGACTACTGTGTCGGTTGTCGCACGGCTTAACTTAACGGGCGGTTGAAAAATGCGCCGCAGCGTTGCCGCACTTGGCAGAGCCCAGTCGGGACGCTAGGCTTGAGCGCCCACGGAGGAGCCCTCGATGCACGTTACCTTGGTCCATGTCCGCGTCATCCCTGAACATGTTCAGGATTTCATCGCCGCCAGCCGCACCAACCACCTGGCCTCGGTGCGCGAACCGGGCAATTTGCGTTTCGATGTCCTGCAATCGGCGGAAGACCCCACCGAGTTCATCCTCTACGAGGCCTATGCGAGCGCCGCTGATGCGGTCGCGCATAAAGCGACGGCACATTACCTGGCTTGGCGCGACGCGGTCGCGGGATGGATGGCGCAGCCGCGCCGTGGTGTGTCCTATCACGGCCTGCTGCCGGAGGCCTCATGATCGCGCCGTTTTCGCTGGCACGCTTGCCGCGGATCGAATTCGGCGCCGGCAGTCTTAACCGCGTACCGGCACTGGCCGCCGCCTACGGCAGCCGCACCCTGATTGTGTGCGGTGCCCGCGCCGTGCAGGCCACCGCGCAGTGGCAACAGCTGCTCGATGGGCTGCGCAAACAGGACCTGAGCTGGGATGTTTTGCATGTCGGCGGTGAACCGTCGCCGCAGTTGGTCGACGACGCCGTCGCGCAATTCCGCGCCGGCGACTTCGATGTGGTCATCGGCATCGGCGGCGGCAGCGTATTGGACGCGGCCAAGGCCATCGCCGGGTTATTGCGCAACGGCGATTCGGTCATGGATTATCTGGAAGGTGTCGGCCCGGAGAAACCCTATCGCGGACCGGCGACGCCGTTCATCGCCGTTCCCACCACGGCGGGCACCGGCAGCGAAGCGACTAAAAATGCCGTGCTCAGTCAGCCGGGCAAGGACGGCTTCAAAAAATCCTTCCGCGACGAACGCCTGGTGCCGGAATATGCCATCGTCGACCCGGACCTGTTGGTCAGTTGCCCGCCCGAACTGATCGCCGCCAACGGTATGGACGCGCTCACGCAACTGATCGAATCCTATGTCTCGCTGCGCGCCAACACCTTCACCGATGCGCTCGCCATCAGCGGTCTGCGCGCCGCGCGCGACGGTCTGTTGCCTTGGTATGAAGGCACAGGCGATCAAGACTCCGCGCGCAGCCGTATGGCCTACGCGGCGCTGATCTCCGGCATCACCCTGGCGCAGGTCGGACTGGGTTCGGTGCATGGACTGGCCGCACCGATGGGCGCGTTCTTCCCCATTCCCCACGGTGTGGTCTGCGGCACGCTGGTCGCCAGCGCCACGCGGGTGAACATCGACGTCATGCAGACCCGCGAGGCGGACAACCCCGCGCTGGGAAAGTATGCGCGGCTGGCGGAAATCCTCTGCGAACGGCGCATCCGCGAACCGGCGGCGGCCTACACGGCGTTGATCGATTTATTAGAAGGCTGGACCGAACGCCTGCAACTGCCACGCCTGGCGCGTTATGACATCACCGCCGCGGATATCCCGCACATCGTCGCGCACAGTCGCGGCAGCAGCATGAAGACCAATCCGGTGTTGCTCACCGATGCTGAAATCGCACGGGTGTTGGAGGCACGACTTTGACGACGAAACCGTTTGCCGAATCCTGCGCGGAAAACCAACTGCCGATCCTGGAGGTGTTACGCCGCGAATTCGCAGCGGTGCAACGCGTGCTGGAAATCGGCAGCGGCACGGGGCAACACGCGGTGTTCTTCGCGGAACAGTTGCCGCATCTGATCTGGCAGACCAGCGATGTCGCTGCGTATCACCCTGGTATCGTGGCCTGGATCGATGACGCGGGACTCGCCAATGTCCAACCACCGTTGGCGCTGGATGTCGCGCGTGACCAATGGCCTGAGGAGATGTTCGACGGCGTCTTCAGCGCCAACACCGTGCACATCATGAGCTGGCCCGAGGTCGAAATCATGTTTGCCGGTGTCGGCCGCGCACTCATGGCCGGCGGACGCTTCTGTCTGTACGGCCCGTTCAATTACGGCGGAAAATTCACCAGCGCCAGCAACGCCCGCTTCGATCAATGGCTGAAGGCGCGCGATCCCAACAGCGGGGTGCGGAATTTCGAGGAGTTGGAACAGCTGGCCGCAACGGCCGGAATGCGTTTAGCGCAGGATTACGCGATGCCAGCCAACAACCGCATCTTGGTGTGGACCAAAATGTGAACCACATTGGCCCGACAAGGCGTTAGCACCACCATCACGCCGTCTCGGGCATCGGAGCACCCTGATCATCCTGTCGCTCGATGAGGGCGTGCACGGATGGCCGAGCCAGGAAGTCCGCCAGATTGATGGCCGCCAGATAGTCGAAGATCTGCTTGCTGAGGCTGGTCCACAGATCGTGGGTCAGGCAGCGCTCGCCGTTCTGACAGTTTTCTTTTCCTTCGCAGATAGTTGCGTCTACCTTCTCATCCACGGCAGTGATGATATCGGCAATCGACACCTCGGCGGCGGGCTTGGCCAAACGGTAGCCGCCCCCGGGGCCGCGCACGCCCTCGACCAGTCCGTCACGCCTCAGCTTGGCGAACAACTGTTCCAGGTAAGACAATGAAATGCCCTGAGATTGTGAGATATCCAATAACGTGATTGGACCCTTGCCTTCGTGAATCGCCAGATCGAGCATGGCGGTGACGGCATAACGACCCTTGGTAGACAGTCTCATCGCGATTCCTACGCTGCTCGGGTCGAGGCCAGGCCAAGTACCAGAGTGAATTACTCGGGAATCACTTTATACAATGACTGAGTATTTCGATCAAGATTTAGACTGAAGGGTGTTAGTCGTCGGTGTTCTGGGAGGGCTGCCCGAGTGTGGCGAGCATCTCGGGCCACTGACCGGCCGGGGTGAGACTGTCAGAACCGATGGCGCGAAAGCGATGCCCCTGGCGCAGGCAATAACCCAGCCATTTCTGCAGGAAGCGGTTGATGCGCCATTTGGCATCGAGGTTATAGTCGCGGCGCCACGATGTCATACGTGGCACCGCGCACGCCGCGGCGACGGCCACAACTGATGACCTCAGCCAGCCGGGCGTCGTGATAGATGCGGATCTGGATATCCGGCGCGGGAAACTGCCCGTGCTCATCGTCGAACAGATAGGTCAAGGTCAGCGTGGTGGTATAGCGGTTGCGCTCCGACACGGTCAAATGCAGATCGAGCGCACCTGCCGCCACGGAAATGCCACCCGCCGCCGCAACCGCATTCAGATCCGGGATCAGCTGACGCAGCCGGATATAATTGCACTCGTAAATCGCCATGAGCTCGCCGAGGTCATGGACCTGGCGACGGCGGTGCAGTTGTGTGGGCTCGCGTAGCAACATGCTGGCATCATACCATAGTGAAAATTCACGACCGTGCAGATGGCCGTCCGGTTACAGACATAGCGGCGCACCTGAAAGATACTTCACCGGTCTCCCCCTCAAACGGCTGGATAAAGGTAACACCATGCAGGTTACAGATGTTCGCACCACCCCGTTCACCGACCAGATGCCCGGCACGTCGGGCCTGCGCAAGAAGGTGCCGGTGTTTCAGCAGGCACATTATCTGGAGAATTTCGTCCAGTCGATCTACGACAGCGTGCCGGGACTGCGCGGCGCAACACTGGTGCTCGGTGGCGATGGCCGTTATTACAATCTCACCGCCATTCAAACCATTCTGAAAATGGCCGCCGCCAACGGCATTGCCCGCGTGCTGGTCGGACGCGATGGCCTGCTGTCGACACCGGCGGCCTCCTGTGTGATCCGCAAACACAACGCGTATGGCGGGATCGTCCTCTCGGCCAGCCACAACCCGGCCGGCCCCACGGAAGATTTCGGCATCAAGTACAACACCGACAACGGCGGTCCCGCGCCGGAAAAAATCACCGACGCGATCTACGCGCGCAGCCGTGAGATCGATCACTACCGGATCGTGCAGGCGGACGATCTGCCGTTGGATACATTAGGTGAATATCGCCTCGGTGAGATGACCGTCGCGGTCATCGACCCGGTCGCCGATTACGCCGACCTGATGGAGTCGCTGTTCGACTTCGCGCGCATCCGCACACTGTTTCAGAGCGGCAAATTCCGCCTGCGCTTCGATGCCATGCACGCGATCACCGGCCCGTATGCCGAAGAGATCCTGGTGCGCCGCCTGGGTGCGCCCGCCGACAGTCTGATGAATGCCACACCGCTCGAAGATTTCGGCGGCGGCCACCCCGATCCGAATCTCACCTACGCGCACGAACTCGTGGAAATACTGTTCGGTGACGATGCACCCGATTTCGGTGCCGCCTCCGATGGCGATGGCGACCGCAATATGATCCTCGGCCGCAATTTCTTCGTCACACCCAGCGACAGCCTCGCCATACTCGCCGCCAACGCGACCTCCGTGCCCGGTTACGCCACCGGCATCGTCGGCATCGCGCGTTCCATGCCCACCAGCCAGGCCGCCGATCGTGTCGCCAAGGCCCTCGGTCTACCCTGCTACGAAACACCGACCGGCTGGAAGTTCTTCGGTAATCTGCTCGATGCCGGCAAGGTCACGCTGTGTGGTGAAGAAAGCTTCGGTACCGGCTCGGATCATGTGCGCGAAAAAGACGGTCTGTGGGCGGTGCTGTTCTGGTTGAACCTGCTGGCCGTGCGCGGCCAATCGGTCGCGGCCATCGTGCAGGAACACTGGCAGCGCTTCGGTCGCAACTATTATTCACGCCACGATTACGAAAGCGTCGACAGTGCCGCCGCCAACACGCTGATCGACGGCGTGCGTGCGCAATTCGCCACGCTGCCGGGACGCAACTTCGGCGCCTACAGCGTCGAGTATGCCGATGACTTCGCCTACACCGACCCCATCGATGCCAGCCTCAGTCAGAACCAGGGCATCCGTATCGGCTTCACCGACGGCTCGCGCATCGTCTACCGTTTGTCAGGCACCGGCACCGCAGGCGCCACGCTGCGCGTGTATCTGGAACGCTACGAAGCGGATGTCGCGAAACAAGGCCTGGACAGCCAAGTTGCGCTTGCCGATCTGATTCGCATTGCCGATGAACTCGCCGGCATTCGACGCCACACCGGACGGGAGCGGCCCACGGTGATTACGTGAGTTTGAGGCCGCCGCTGCATGCCTATAAGTTCACGCGCGAACCCAAGCACCGGGCCGGCTGAAAATAGTCCCACCGGGGGTCTTGTGCAGACACCCGCGACTAGGCAGGATATGCAGCACCGCACATGACGCGGTTAACATCAAATACGGAGAGAGACGCTATGAGCAAAAATACCGTGAGTTGGTTTGCCGTTATGGTATTCGCAGGCCTGCTGTCCGCCTGCGGCCAGAACGCCGACCAAGGCGCTGACAAGGCCGCCGAACCGCCGGCCCAGACACCTGCCGCTCCCGCGGGCAGTGAGCCGCCAGCAGCACCGACCGGTAATTAAGACCTGCGCGTCAGTACCTGACGGGGCCTTCGGGCCCCGTTTTTTATTCCCCATAAATCCCCCGCCCAAATCCCTCCGGGCGCTCGGTGAATGTGCGCATACGTCGCGCTTCACGTTATGATTTCGCATCGCACTCTTGAACAGGATCATCGTATGAAAGCCCTGCTGGTCATCGCTCACGGCAGCCGCCGCGCCGAATCAAATGACGAGGTTCGCCAACTCACGGAAATACTTGCCCAGCGCGCACAGGACGAATTCCCGATTGTGCGTTGCGGTTTTCTGGAACTGGCCGAGCCGTCGATTCCGGACGGTATCGAACTGTGCGTGCAGGCGGGCGCCAGCGAGGTTGTCGTGCTGCCGTATTTTCTCTCCGCCGGTCGTCATGTGGTCACGGACATTCCCCATGACGTGCGCGGCAAGCAGGAACAATATCCGCAGGTGGCTATTCGCATCGCCCCGTATCTGGGTGCGCATGATCGGGTGTCGGATCTGCTGTTGGAATCCGCCTTAATCCCTGCGTAAGCGATCACTCAAGGCAATCGGCGTCGGATACTTCATGACGATGAAATACGACGAGGCCATGAAGGTCAGAATGGTCGCAGCCTGAATCAGATACGAGGCCTCGCGACCGATGACGCTCAATTCCAGCGCCAGCACGGCGATCAGCAGTGAAAACTCGCTGATCTGTCCAAGTCGCACCCCGACCTCATGCGAGCGCGCCGGCGCCTCGCCGGAGTGCCGCAGCAGATAGCCGAATACCAACGGTTTGAGCAGCATGGCCGCCGCCGCCAGCACCAGCGCGGGCAGCAGCACCGACTGCAAGGCACCCAGATCGAAGCCCGCCCCGAGCGAGAAAAAGAAAATCACCAGGAAAAAATCCCGCAACGGTTTCAGACTCTCGGCAATGAACAAGGCGATCGGATTGGTGGCCAGCGCGACACCGGCGATAAAGGCGCCGATCTCATGCGACAACCCCATCAGACCGGCCAACTCCGCCATACCCAAACACCAGCCAATGGTCAGCAGAAAGATATATTCCTGAATGGTATCGAAACGCTGCAGCAGTTTGATGAGGACGTATTTTTCCAGCAGATAGGCAATCAGAAACAGCAACGGCAGGGAAACGGCCAACAGCACATATTGCGCCATGCCGATCTCGGTGCCGCCCTGGATCTGCAACAGCATCAGGATCACGATGGCGATCAAATCCTGGAGCAACAGCACACTGATGATGATCTCACCCGTATGCTGATGGTGCAGAATCGTGGTCGGCAGCAGTTTCAAACCGATAATCGTGCTGGAGAACATCATCGCCGCGCCGATCACCAGTTGCTCGGTCAGATTGAAGCCGAATAACCAGCCGACACCCATCCCCAGCGCGCCGAACACCGCCGAACTGATCCCGGTGACGCGCAGCGACTCGCCGACCAGGGAATAGAGCTTTTCCAGCGGAAGGTTCAAGCCCAACAGGAACAACAGAAAAATGATGCCGATCTGGGAAATGCCGCTGATCAACTGTGGATCGGTCACCAGACCCAGACCCCACGGTCCCAGCAGCACACCGAGCACGATATACGCCACCAATAAGGCCTGGCGCGCGAACAGCGCCAGGGTCGCGAGCACGGCCGCGCCGGTGAAAATAACGAAAATGGTGTAGAACACCGGATCACTATGCATGTGGATATCGGCACAACTAAGGCAGCGGGAATGCTTTGGCCTATAATGGGCGAACGTCAGGCCCGCTTCAATCATTCCCTATAGAATCTATCGTCATGATCAGTGCCCCGTTCTGGAAAACCACCGCGCTCGCCGACATGGACCGCACGCAATGGGAATCATTGTGCGATGGCTGTGGCCGCTGCTGCCTGCACAAGCTTGAAGATAGCGATAGCGGAGAACTGTTCTACACCAGCGTCGTCTGCCACCTGTTCGACGACCAGCAGTGCCGCTGCACGCGCTACAGCGAACGCAGCGTTCTGGTGCCCGACTGTCTGATCCTCGCGCCGGACAATCTCGATGCGATCAATTTTCTGCCCGACACCTGCGCCTACCGCCTGCTCAACGAAGGTCAGGATCTGCCCGCTTGGCACCCGCTGGTCTCGGGCAGTGCCGAAAGCGTTCACGCCGCCGGCATTTCAGTGCGGGACAAGGTCATCAGCGAGGAATTCGTGCATCCGGACGATCTGGTGAATTACATCGACTTGATGGAAGCGTCACAGGACTAATCCCACAGACTCGAAAGCAGATTCATTGACGCTGAGTGCCGGCGCACCTATACACAGAGATAGGGTATCTGCGCATTCGCCACCCCCAGAACAGTAATCAATCACAGTCAATCAATCGCCGCATGGAGGACATCACCATGCCGAATTCCGGCCATATCCATTCCAACAACGACTCAGTTGAGTATCGAAACCGACAACGACGGTTTTCTGCTGCATCCGGAAAATTGGAACGAACATGTCGCCGATGCAACTCGCGCGCAGCGATGGCATCGGTCCGCTGACGACTGCGCACTGGCAGGTCATACAAAGCCTGCGCAGACATTATTTCAGCGCCGGCGCGATCCCGCCGCTGCGCCATGTCTGTCTCGAAAATCACCTGGACCCGCATTGCATCCCGGGTCTTTTCAAAGATAGTGGCCGCGAAGCCTGGCGCATCGCGGGCCTACCCAACCCCGGCGAAGAGGCCCTGACCTACCTCTAGCCGCTCGCCTCAGCCACCCGGCCGCTGCGCCACCTGATTGCGCAGATACACCGGCAAAGCCAGTTCCGCCGGCACCGCGCCGCCGGCCGCGAAATCCACGGCGGCCAGCTGCACGATCTGCGCTGCGCGCGGCAGTGCCGTGGCGTCGATGCCGCTCAAGGTGTCGCCAAAGTGTGCCCGCAACGCCGTTTCATACACGGACCAAGCGCTGCCGATGCCGAACCAATCCGTTCCCGCCGGGACACACACCGCAGTTGCGGGCGCAACCTGTTCATCGGTCAGCGCCTGCGGCTCACCGTGTGCGTCACGCGCAAACGCGGCCCAGTAAATCTCACCCATACGCGCATCGATGGCCGCCAACACCTGTCACTCGCGCGCTGGTGCGTTGCAACGCATCGCGCGCCAACGCCGCGAGCGTAGAAACCGGCAGCACCGGCAGATCGGCGGCGAAGGCGATACCCTGTGCGACGCTGGCGGCGATACGCACACCGGTGAAGCTGCCGGGTCCGCGGCCGAAGGCGATGGCATCGAGTTGTGCGGGTTTGAGGCCGGCCTCGGCGAGCAGTTCATCGAGCATCGGCAACAACAGGCGCGCATGCCCGCGCGGCGCGACCTCAAAGCGCTCACGGATCGTCACCGTCGATCAGCAGCGCGGCACTGCACGCCTCCGTCGCGGTATCCAACGCCAACAGCTTCATGCCTGCGCCTCCTGGGACGTTGTTCGATGAAAGAAGGCGCGTACATCCTCTAAATGTTTTGTCACCGGCATCGGCGGCAGACTGGCACGAAACACCCGGCCATAGCCTTTATTCACGACACGCGGATCGCACAACACCAACACGCCGCGATCGTTCACATCGCGAATCAAACGCCCCGCACCTTGTTTCAAGGCGATGACCGCCTCCGGCACTTGAATATCGAAAAACGGATTACCACCCGCGGCACGCAAGGCATCGATGCGCGCCTGCAACACCGGATCGCCCGGCGAGGCGAACGGCAGTTTGTCGATCAACACCAACGACAAGGCCTCGCCGCGCACGTCCACACCTTCCCAGAAACTTCCGGTACCGAGCAAGACCGCGTTGCCGAGCGCGCGAAACTGCGCCAGCAATTCCGCACGCGGCGCCTGGCCCTGCACCAGCAGCGGAAAATCCAGATCGGCGCGCAAGGCCGCGGCGGCTTCCTGCAAGGCACGATGACTGGTGAACAGCAGAAAGGCGCGTCCGCCACTCGCCGTCAGCAGCGCCCGCGCCTCGCGGATCACCGCCTGGGTATAGTCGCGTGCATTCGGCTCGGGCATGCCGCTCGGCAGATACAGCAGCGCGTTGTGCGCGTAATCGAAGGGACTGTCCAGACGCAAGGTGCGCGGCGCATCCAGGCCCAGCGTGTTGATGTAATGCTCGAAGCTGTCGCCCACCGCCAGCGTCGCCGAGGTGAATATCCAGGTGTTGTCGAGTTGTTCCAGCTGCGTGCGAAACAGCGGCGCCACCGACAGCGGCGTGAAGTGAATGGCGAAGCCACGCGTGAAGGTCTCGACCCAATGCACATACTCGGCCGGCGCTTGCGCGGCCACCCGCTGCAGTCGCTCCAGCAGGCGCGTGGCGCGTTGCCAGCAGTTTTCCAGACCACGGCCGCGCGGCGCGGCCGCCTCCAGCCACGCATGCAAGGCACTCAACTGCGTCGAGAGTTCCTCCAGCGCACGCTGCAAGCGCGGTGTATCGGCAAACGCCCGCCAGGCCTGCCGCACACTGTCGGGGCCGAAGGCCAGACGCAATTCGGCAACCGCCTTTTCCAGCGCGGCCGCGGCCTCCGGAAGATCACCCATGTCACCGGCTTCGCGCAGGTGTTCCTGCACGGCATCGCGCGCCAGTCCGGTGAGCTGACGGCTGCCGAGGCTCATGCCGAAAAACTGCGTCGCCACTTCGGCCAGCTGATGCGCCTCGTCGACGATCACCGCATCCACACCCGGCAGCAGTTCGCCGAAACCTTCTTCCTTGAGCGCCAGGTCGGCGAACAGCAGATGATGGTTGATGACCAGCAACTCGGCATCCTGCGCGGCGCGACGCGCCTTGACGACGTAACAGTCATTGAAGTTCGGACAGTCGCTGCCCACGCAGTTGTCGCTGGTCGAGGTCACGCGCGGCCACAGCGGCGAATCCTCGGCGACGTCGGCCAGTTCGCGGATATCACCACTGCGCGTGCGTCCCGCCCAACTGCGGACATGCTCCAGCTCGGCGGCCTGCGCGCGGGTTGGAAAGCGCCCTTCCGCGGCCGCCAGATCGAGGCGATGCAGACACAGGTAATTGGCGCGACCTTTGAGCAGGGCGACGCGCGTGGACAGTCCCAACGCGCTGCGCACGGCCGGCAGATCGCGATCGAACAATTGATCCTGGAGATGTTTGGTGCCGGTGGAGATGATGACTTTGCGACCCGACAACAACGCCGGCGCCAGATAGGCGAAGGTCTTGCCGGTGCCGGTGCCGGCCTCGACCACCAGATGCCCGCCGTCGCGCAGCGAAGTCGCGACGGCCTCGGCCATCGTGCGTTGCGCGGCACGCGGGGCATAGCCGGGCAGTTTGCTGGCCAGCAGGCCCGCAGCGGCAAAGACGTCGGTTCAGATCCATGGGAAGGCCTGATTAATCGTCATGCTCGCGAATGCGGGAATCCAGGTAATTGAATGCATGGATTCCCGCATTCGCGCGGAATGACAGTGGTGGGATTAATCGAGAGTGTCCCATACGCTATCGAGATACAGACCGCAGGCATTCACCCACCGGATTGGTTATCCCAAACCTCAGCGGCGATCTCGCCTTCCTCGCGGGTCCAGATCAACTGACCGATGGCCTTGAACTTCGCCACCGACAACAGACCGCGCTTGGCGCGTTTGCTGGATCTCGGCTTCGGCGATGACGTCCAAGAGCTCAGCGCGTTCGGCCTCGAAGATTTCGAAGGGTTCGTAGTTGTCGTCCATCAACACCAGCAGCACGCTGTCCCAGTCTTGGCTGGTGCGCAACTGGCCGATGCGATGACCGGATTTGGATTCGTCGAAGATGGTGCGGCTTTTGATTTGAATGCGCTTGCCGGCGCGCGGGTCGCGTTTACCGACGGCGTCGTAGCCCAGCGTGTCATCTTTGACCAGTTCGAGATCGAGCAGTCGCGCGGCATCGTTCTCGGCGATCTCGGCACTCACGCCGGGCAGCGGCTTGCCGGTGGCGCGCCGATAGTCGGCGGCCAGCTTACGCGCCTGGGCAATCAGCGTATCGACGGAATAAATGGTCACCCTGTCTCCTTGCATTCTGCCCTGCTCGGACAAGTCCTGCGCGGGCAACTGCAAGGGGGAGAATCATCTCCCCCCTTGCAACCCCCCATAATTCATTCTGCCCTGCTCAGACGCTGCCGGGATTGTACACGAAGGTCCGTGATGGGCACGCCACCGGCCCCAGGTTCAATCCGGCGTCATTCCGGCCTCATTCGAGTTGGCGGGCCTTGAGTTCCGCGTCGGCGGCGCCTTGGACATCACCTTGGGCACGGCGCGCCGTGGCGATGATCTGCCAGTTGCGCGCGCGCAGACCGCTGTAACGACCGGCATAGCTGTTGGAGCGGGCCGCCATCTGCACGGCCTGATCCCACTGCCCCTGTTCCAGACGCAGGTTCGCCATCCGCTGCCAGAGCACTGGATTGCGCGGCTCGATGCGCAGCGCCCGTTCCAGTGAAACGGCCGCGGCGTCCACGTCATGGCCCTGGTGTTGAGTCTCGGCACGATCGAGCAAGGCGATGACGGCCGGACTGTCCGAGACCTGCGCCGGTTCGCTGGGCGAGGCCGGTCTGCTCGGTGTGCTGGGCATAGGCGCTGTGCGCGGCGGAACACGCTCGACACTCGGACTCGGCGGCGCGCGTTTGACCTCAGGGCTTGGATAGCGTTGGCTTACGGTATTCGTCGCGCAGGCCTGCAACAGCAATACGGCCGTCAACGCGGTAAGACGCAGATAGGCAGTCATCGGATCAATCCCTTCAACCACTCGATCGGTTTGGACAACTCGCCGCGTGCGCAGGACGACCACGCCTGTGGCGCGCTGCCGACGATGAAGGGCAATTGTACGCGATCGGCACAGCCGGTGTCGGCGCGCAGACCGGTACTGCGATCGATCCACAACCACTCGATGCGATCGGAACTCGGCAACGTCAGCGGCTGCACACCGACCTCGGCCATGTAATCCGACCACACCGGCACCGCGCCGCTGGAACCACTCAGGCCCATCGACTTGTTGTCGTCGCGACCGACCCAGACCACGCCCAACTGATTGCCGGTGAAGCCGGCGAACCAACTGTCGCGCTTATCGTTGGTGGTGCCGGTCTTGCCGGCGATGCCGGCGTCCATGCCGAAACGTGCACCGAGCGCCTTGGCGGTACCCTCGGTCGCCACCGCCTGAAGAATCGCGTTGACCAGGAACACCTGGATCGGCATCCAGCACCTGCTCCACCTGCAGCGGATAACTCTGCAACGGTGTACCGCGACATCCAGCACCGCGCGAATCGCCCGCAGCGGTGAGCGGAAACCGCCGGCGGCCAAGGTCTGATACATCCGCGTCACGTCCATCAGCGTCAGATCCACCGCGCCGAGCATCAACGCCGGATAGGCATTGAGTTCGCTCTGCACACCGAGTTTACGCAGCGTCTCGACCACCCGCTCCGGACCGACATCCAGACCCAGTCGCACCGTTGGAACGTTGTAGGAATGCACCAGCGCGTCGAACAACAGCACCTGACCGCGGAACTGGTGATCATAGTTTTCCGGTGACCAGTTACGTCCGTCACCGGCACGCATGTGCAGCGGCGTATCAGCCAGCAGTGTCGCCGCGGTGTAACGTTCCGGCTGCATCAGCGCGGTGAGATACACCGCCGGTTTCACCAGCGAACCGATCGGCCGCACCGCATCCAGGGCGCGATTGAATCCGGCCATGCGCGGATTGCGATCGCCGACCAAGGCCAGCACCTCGCCGCTGTCGATGGCGGTGGCGATCAACGCGCCTTGCAAGGTATCGGCCGTCATGCCGCGATCTTTTTCGATACGCGCCAGCCGCTTCGATACCGCCGCCTCGGCGCGCTCTGCGCCAGCGGATCGAAGGTGGTGAAGATACGCAGACCTTCAGAGGTCAGATCCTCTTCGCGGTAATCGCTGCGCAATTGGCGACGCACCATGTCGAGAAAGGCCGGATGCGCATTCGCCGCCGAGCGACGGCCGTTGCAGCACGCCGAGCGGCTTGCGCCTTGGCCGCATCGCCCTGCTCCGCCGTGAGCACGCCCTGCTCGACCAGCGTGTCGAGCACCAGATCGCGACGCACCTTGGCGCGCTCGGGATTGCGCCGCGGGTCGTAATAAGAGGGACCTTTGATCATGCCCACCAGCAGCGCGACCTGCTGCGGGTTCGAGTTGATCGAGCGGACGCTCGAAATAGAAATGACTGGCCAGACCCAGACCGTGAACGGCGCGCGAACCGTCCTGACCGAGATAGACCTCGTTCAGATAGGCCTCGAGGATCTCATCTTTGCTGTAGTGCACTTCCAGCAGCAAGGACATGACGGCTTCATTGAGCTTGCGCTGCAAGGTGCGCTCGTTACTGAGGAAGAAATTCTTCACCAACTGCTGCGTCAGCGTGCTGCCGCCCTGCACCACCCCGCCGGCGCGCACATTGGCCACCGTGGCGCGCAACAACGAGCGCGGCGAGATACCGTGATGCTCGTAGAAGGACCGGTCTTCCACCGCCATCAGATGTCTGCGTCAGCAGCGGCGGCACCTCGGCCAGTTTGACCAGTTGCCGATCTTCCTGCTTGGAGGGGTAGATGCTGGCGATCTGCAGCGGGTCAAGCCGCGCGAGATCGATTTCCTTGCGCTGGGCGCGATCACCGAGCGCGGTAATCCAGCCGCCGGAAAATTCCACATCCAACTGCTGCGGCGGTTCCGTGCCATCCCAGAACGTGAAACCGCGCGTGCTGATCTGGAACGTTGCGCCACTCTGGCTGTATTCGCCCGGACGGTGCGGATCGCGCACCGCGTGATAACCGAGACGATCCAACTCCTGCGTGAGCTGTGCGGGTGTCAGCGGGCGTCCGACGTAGAGTTCCATCGGTCGCGCGAACACGCGCGCCGGCAATGCCCAGCGTTTGCCCTCGAACTGTTCCCGAACAATAATGTCCAGGTAGGCAAGGTAAGCGGCGACAACAACGACGATGACCACCAGTATTGACACCAGTGGAAAAGAGCGCCGAGTACGGCGTGCAGCGGTCGGTTTCCGTTTTGAACGGCGGCGGGCAGCCATGAATGCGTCAGAATTCGAAGTGAGTGTGATCTGGGTTGAAGAATCCGGATCGCGATCCGGCTACGCTGGACACCCAACGTCACAGGATATCCGGCGAAAATGTACTGCGCGTAAGATACGCGAGCCGCGCCCCGCTGTCAGCCACTATGATGCATAAACTGTCGACACATCCACGTTATTGGCCGCTGCTCGCCGGCCTGGGTCTGCTGTATCTGTTGCTGACCGGCTGCGCCAGCCAACCCAAGATCGCGCCGGTCGACCCGAACACCGCCGCACGCGCCACCATCGTACAGACCGCACAGCGCATGCTCGGCACGCCCTATCGCGCCGGCGGCCACAGCCCACGGGGCTTCGATTGCAGCGGTCTGGCCAGTTACAGCTACGGCAACGCCGGCATCGCCATCCCCCGCACCTCCGCCGAACAGTTCCGGGCAGCGCACCCCATTGCGCAACAACAGCTGCAACCCGGTGATCTGGTGTTCTTCAATATCAAGGGGCGGAAGATTTCCCATGTCGGCATCTACATCGGTTCTGGCCAATTCGTGCATGCGCCGGGTTACGGCAAACGCGTCAGGATCGAATCGCTGAGCGACAACTATTGGCGCGAACGGATGCGCGGGAGTGGGCATTATTTTCGGATGTAACCGGAGATATCTCTGACAGCCCGCTGACCGGCCGCCATCACGAACGCCACGAGCGTGCGTTCATTGCGAGTGCGGCGAAGACAATCTCCTGATTCGGAGAGCGGCCTTTCAATCTAGCCTTCCTTTCGCCCTGGCTGGGCGAGGTACTTTTCTTTGCCTTGCCAAAGAAAAGTACCCAAAAGAAAGGCGCCCCGAAGGCTGGCCCGCTGCGCGGGGTTCCCTGCGCTTCTCGCCCGTTTGCGCGCTCGCCTAACTCGGCGCTGACGCGCCTCAGACAGGAGGCTAGCTTCATCGCAAACGGGCTGCGATGCTCGGCTGCGCCTACGGGGAATGGAAAGTCAAAATCAAAACCGACAACGGGTCGGCGTCTATGATGTCGACCCGTTACATGTAGGATGGGTGGAGCGAAGCGTAACCCATCAGGGCTGCGGATGAATGATGGGTTACGGCATAAGACGCCTTCACCCATCCTACGAGCTGGGATGCGGCGCTGGGGAGACAACCGGGAGGGATTTGCACGATCCTGTTCTGTGCAAATCCCTCACGTCGGGTTAGAAATCCAGAAAGGTGGTGTGGCCTGCGTTGATGGTGACATCCGTGGTGCCGACGAACACAAGCGTGTCCTCGGCCGCCGGGTCATCGCTGCCGGCATCGCAGGTGAATGCGGCTGTATAGCTGCCGGCCTCCAGGAAGGCGACGGTATAGTCGTAGTCACTGTTTTCCCAATCCACAATGGCCGTTGCCACCGGTTCGACGTCATTGCCATCGACGTTGACATCATCGGGGGCGGTGCCGGCATCCTCGAAGACATACACAGCGCCAGTATCGCCCGATAAACACTCCGCAGCGATCGTCCCGGAGTCTACGGTTCCGCTGAGCGCGCCATCGGTGGTGTTGTCGATAAGACGTAGCGTCGGCCGCAGTTGGTAGGTTCCGTTGCCCGTTTCATGAATCGATTTGCGCAAGTCGAAATCGATGGTGAATGAAGTGCTGCCATCTTCCGGAATCGTGATCGGCCGATTGAGTTTCAGCCCGGTTTGATTGCCACTTGGGATACGCAACTCGTGAGAGACTCCATTGATCACGATATAGGAATCATCGGTCGGATCGCCGCCTGTAGTGGCATTGACCTTGAGGCGCAACCATTCGTAATCACCGGCAGCGAGTGTTTCGCCGTCAAGCAGGACCTCCGCTGTTCCCCCGGTGAGCGACAACAGATCGATCTGCTGCGGCCGTGCGAAATCGATGCTGAAACTATTGCCCCCCGATGGTTTTATTTCTACGCCGGTGAACTCAATGAAAACATTGTCGGCGTCATCCACGGGCGCATCGGTGATACTGAGGCTCAGGCTGCCGGTGCCAGTCCCTGAACTGCTGCTGTCACCACCGCCACAGGCAGTCAGAGTTGAAGCGATTGCCAGGGAGAGCAACGGGGCGAGCCAAATATTCGATGGTTTACGGTGCATGATGCGGCGTCTCCTGGTGATGGTCATTGGGAGTGTCCATAGCGGAAGCTGAGATTGAATTTGCGGTATTTTGCGGTGTCGACTCAACTCAAATTGAGCACCCGTTCACACTATGGTGCGCTCAAGCAGCGGTGGGTGCCAATAATCCTTGGCAGATTCACTGAATCGTCAGCTACTGGTGCGAGCGAATGCGCGGCAGTGGGCATTATTTTCGGATGTAACGGTTCTCGGATATCGCTGACTTGCTGCTGGGAAATGTCCTGAGGGGGCGTTATTGCGAGTGTGGTGAAACATTCTCTAGATTCGAAGATCAGCCTTTCAATCTCGCCTTCCTTTCGCCCTGGCTGGGCGAGGTACTTTTCTTTGCCTTCGCCAAAGAAAAGTACCCAAAAGAAAGGCGCCCCGAAGGCTTGCCCCTCTTCGAGGGGTTCCCTGCGCTTCTCGCCCGTTTGCGCGCTCGCCTAACTCGGCGCTTCGCGCCTCAAACAGGAGGCTCGCTTCATCGCAAACGGGCTGCGATGCTCGGCTGCGCCTACGGGGTGTTGAAAGTCAAAATCCAAACCGACAACGGGTCGACGTCTACGATGTAGACCCGTTACATGTAGGATGGGTGGAGCGAAGCGTAACCCATCAACGACCCGGCTAATGATGGGTTACGGCAAACGACGCCTTCACCCATCCTACGAGCTATAGAATTCAAGCATGTCATCAGGGCGAGCGCGTGACAGATAGCGCACGGCCCAGGCTGCTGTTGGTAGGATATGAGTCCGAATAACCGCTTTAGACCTTAGGCCATGGCATCCGAATCTCTCTTAACCGTCTTTTTCATCTTCCGGCTTTCAACATGTTTCAGAGCGACGAAAGTCCCCCAGCCGACCAGTCCCATGCCAACGATGAATGCGCCATAGGCAATCGGCCAAGGAATCCCTGTGGTCATCATCGAATACTCGGACATGCCGCCAATTCCGGCTAAAATATTGAGCGGCATGAAAACCACACCGAACACGGTTAGTTGTGAAACGCGCCGATTCTGGTTGATATTGATGAAGCCGATTGTGGCATCCATCAGGAAGTTGATCTTGTCGAACAGGAATGCTGTATGGCTATTGAGCGACTCAATGTCGCGCATAATCTGCCTTGCGTCATCAAGCTGGCTTTGCGACAGGATTTTGCAGCGCATCAGAAAGGACAGGGCGCGCTGGCTATCGAGAATATCGCTGCGAATACGCCCATTAAGGTCTTCCTCTTCAGCGATATTTGCCAGGGTTGCCGCTGCCTCCGAGTCGCTCATTGTTTCACTCAGTACCTGGCGTCCAACCTTGCCGAGAGTGGCATAGATATCCTCAAGCGAGTCCGCAGAATATTCAACGTCCGCCCCGTACAGGTCGAGCAAACATCATTGCAGTCGGAAACATAGCCAGGCTGTGTACGGGCGCGAAGCCTTTGCAGGCGAAAGACCGGCAGCTCTTCATTACGCAAGGAAAACAAAATCCCACCATGCAGAATGAAAGCGACCGGAACTCTGCGAGAGTCTCCTTCACGATCAAGAAGGAAATTCGAATGGAGATGGATCTCATCATTCTCCTCGACGTGGAAGCGAGAGCTGACTTCCAGGTCGATCCTTTCCGGGATCGGTAGCTCCAGCCCGTAATGCTCTCCGACATAGGTTCTCTTCGCTTTAGAAGCATTGAGCAGATCAATCCAGATGGGGCGAATTCTTTCCAGGTCGCTGCGATTTGAAATCGTAACTTGCCTTAATTTCCCCTCGACAAGTACGAACGCATTCTGGGTTGAGCGAAAGCGAAACCCAGGCTACGCGTTTAGTGTTTTGACGTTCCCGCCCCGTCGGCGCAGCCGAGCACCGCAGCCCTTTTGCGATGAAGCGAGCCTCCTGTCTGAGCTGTTCCGTAGCGGCGAGTTAGGCGAGCGCGCAAAAGGGCGAGGAGCGCAGGGAACCCCGAAGCGGGCAAGCCGTCGGGGTGCCTTTCTCTTTGGTTACTTTTCTTTGGGCAAGCAAAGAAAAGTAACCCGCCCGGCCGGGGCGGAAAAAAGGCCAAGAAGAAAAAATAAACCCTGGATTCCGGCTTTCGCCGGAATGACGGGGTGGCGCCATAACGGGATGGTGGGTCGGAATTACAACTTCATTCCATCAGAAAAACTTCTTCACCCCATCCAACCACGAACTCGCCTGCGGATTATGCGTGCTCCCGCCCTGATCCATGGTCTTCTGGAATTCCTGCAACAGTTCTTTCTGCCGCGAACTCAGATTGACCGGCGTCTCGACCATGACCCGGCACATCAAATCACCGACCGGTCCACCGCGCACGGGTTTGACACCCTTGCCGCGCAGGCGGAACAGTTTGCCGGTCTGGGATTCCGGCGGGATTTTCAACACGACTTTGCCATCGAGCGTCGGCACTTCGAGTTCGCCGCCGAGTGCGGCGGTGACGATGCTGATGGGGACATCGCAGTAGAGATTGCTGTCGTCGCGTTTGAAGATCGGGTGATCCTTCACGCGCACCTGCACATACAGATCGCCGGCCGGTCCGCCGTTCTCGCCCGCTTCACCCTCACCCGCCAGGCGAATCCGATCGCCGTTGTCGACACCGGCCGGCACTTTCACTGACAAGGTCTTGTTGTCGCGCACGCGACCGTGACCTTGGCAGGTGCCGCAAGGATCTTTGATCATGGTGCCGGCACCGTGACAACGCGGGCAGGTCTGCTGCACGGAGAAGAAACCCTGCTGCATGCGCACCTGGCCGTGGCCGCCACAGGTGGTGCAGGTCTCGGGTTTGCTGCCGGCCTTGGCGCCCGTGCCGTTACAGGTGCCGCATTGCACCAATGTCGGCACGCGGATTTTCACCGTGGTACCGGCGACGGCATCTTCCAGACTCAGGTCGAGGTTGTAACGCAGGTCGGCGCCGCGATAGACGCGTTGACCACCGCCACCGGCGCGGCCAGCGCCACCGCCGCCAAAGATATCGCCGAACACATCACCGAAAATATCCGCAAAACTCGCGCCGCCCGCCGCCCCTGCGCCGCCGCCCATCGACGAATCGACGCCGGCGTGACCGAACTGATCATAGGCCGCGCGCTTGCGCGCATCGGTGAGAACTTCGTAGGCCTCTTTGGCCTCTTTGAATTTTTCCTCGGACTCTTTGTCATCCGGATTGCGGTCCGGATGATGCTTCTGCGCCATGCGCCGGAAGGCCTTTTTGAGTTCGGCCTCGCTGGCGTTTTTCTGCACGCCGAGAGCTTCGTAGTAATCGCGTTTTGCCATGGTCGTTTGTATTGAGCCCTAGATGATTGCTTGGCGCATTGTTTTTTGTAGGAGCGTTTGCGAGCACGAATAGTACGCGTATCCAAACGTCGCAAGGGGCCGACGGTTATTCACCGCGGCCCCATGCTGCATCGCCACTGTCAGCGATTGACTTACTTGTCTTTCACCTCTTCGAACTCGGCGTCGACCACGTCGTCGCCGCTCGCGGCTTTGCCACCGCCCTGCTGTGCGCCGCGTATCGGGCTGCGCTTGCGCACCACCTTCGGCTTCCTGCTTCTGCTGATACACGCGCTGCGCCAGTTTGCCGGACTGTTCGGCGAGCGCCGCGGTCTTGGCCTCGATGGCGTCCTTGTCGTCGCCCTTGAGCACATCCTGCAATTCCTTGATCGCGGCTTCGATGGCGGACTTCTCGTCGGCCTCGACCTTGTCACCGAGATCCTTCAGCGATTTGGTGGTCGCGTGGATCATACCTTCACCCTGATTGCGCGCGTCGACCAGTTCGTGGAACTTGCGGTCTTCGTCGGCATGCGCCTCGGCGTCCTTCACCATCTGTTCGACTTCGGCATCCGACAGACCGGATGAGGCCTTGATCTGAATCGAGGTCTCCTTGCCGGTCGCCTTGTCCTTCGCCGACACATGCAGAATACCGTTGGCATCGATGTCAAAGGCGACTTCGATCTGCGGCACGCCGCGCGGGGCCGGCGGGATATCGCCCAGATCGAAACGACCCAGCGATTTGTTGGCGTTGGCCACCTCGCGCTCGCCCTGCAACACATGCACGGTCACCGCGCTCTGGTTGTCGTCGGCGGTGGAGAACACCTGCTGCGCCTTGGTCGGGATGGTGGTGTTCTTCTCGATGAGCTTGGTCATCACGCCACCGAGCGTCTCGATACCGAGCGACAGCGGGGTCACGTCGAGCAACAGCACGTCCTTGACCTGACCACCGAGCACACCGCCCTGAATCGCCGCGCCAACCGCAACCGCTTCGTCCGGATTGACGTCTTTGCGCGGCTCTTTGCCGAAGAAGGCCTGCACCGCTTCCTGCACTTTCGGCATGCGGATCTGACCACCGACCAGGATCACGTCGTCGATATCACTGATCGACAGCTTGGCATCCTTGAGCGCCATTTTGCACGGCTCGATGGTGCGCGCGATGAGATCTTCAACCAGCGATTCCAACTTGGCGCGCGTCAGCTTGACGTTAAGATGTTTCGGACCGCTGGCATCGGCCGTGATGTACGGCAGATTGCAATCGGTCTGGGTGCTGGAAGACAGTTCGATCTTGGCCTTCTCAGCGGTCTCTTTCAGGCGCTGCATGGCCAGCGGATCACCGCGCAGATCGATGCCCTGCTCTTTCTTAAAGGTCTCGGCAAGATGATCGATGATGCGCTTGTCGAAGTCTTCACCGCCGAGGAAGGTGTCGCCGTTGGTGGACAACACTTCGAACTGATGTTCACCGTCGACGTCGGCGATTTCGATGATGGAGATATCGAAGGTGCCGCCACCCAAGTCGTACACGGCGATTTTTACATCGCCACGCTTCTTGTCCATGCCGTAGGCGAGTGCCGCCGCGGTCGGCTCGTTGATGATGCGCTTCACATCCAGACCGGCGATCTTGCCCGCGTCCTTGGTCGCCTGGCGCTGCGAGTCATTGAAGTAGGCCGGCACGGTGATGACCGCCTCGGTGACCGGCTCGCCCAGATAATCTTCGGCGGTCTTCTTCATCTTCATCAGCACGCGCGCGGAGATTTCCGGCGGCGCCATCTTCTTGCCTTGAGCCTCGACCCAGGCGTCGCCGTTGTCGGCCTTGACGATTTTGTACGGGACCAGGTCGATATCTTTCTGCACCACGTCTTCCTGGAAGCGGCGGCCGATGAGGCGCTTGACCGCATACAGGGTGTTGGCCGGGTTGGTCACGGCCTGACGCTTGGCGGACTGACCGACCAGCACTTCGCCACCGTCGACGTAGGCGACGATGGACGGCGTGGTGCGATCACCCTCACTGTTTTCGATCACGCGCGGCTTGCCACCCTCCATGACCGACACGCAAGAGTTGGTAGTGCCGAGGTCGATGCCGATGATCTTTCCCATGTTCGTTTCTCCAGAAGTATTAACTGTTCAAAATTGTGGGCGGTCTTGAAAATGCCCTAGCTTGCCAAGGTAAATGGTGGCGGCCTGCGGCCAAATCAAGCCCGCACGTCGACACCCGGGCCAGAATTCGACTCCGCACCGGGCGCGGCCTTGGACACGATGACCATGGCCGGGCGGACCAGCCGGTCGTTCAGCAGAAAGCCCTTTTGCACCACGGCCACCACGGTGTTCGGTTCCACGTCGCTGCGCGGCTGGATGGACATGGCCTCGTGGAACTGCGGATTGAAGCGTTCACCCTGCGGATTCACCTCGGTGATACCGAATTTTTCCAGCACGCCGGCGAGCATTTTCAGCGTCAGCTCGCTGCCTTCGATGAGCTTGGCCGGGTCGATGCTCTGCCCCTGAGCCGCCGCCGCAATACCCATTTCCAGGCTGTCGCGGACCGGTAACAGGGCGCTGGCGAATTTCTCCAGACCGTATTTATGGGCGTTTTCGAGGTCGCGCTGACCGCGCTTGTGCAGGTTGTCGAGCTCCGCCTGCAAGCGCAGGCACTGGTTCCAGTGCTCATCGACCTTGCTGCGGGCATCTTCCAGCAGGGCACTCAGCTCAGCCGGGGCGTCGTTGGTATCCACCTCGGCCGCCGCATCCATCTCTACCGGTGCCTCAGAGGCTTGCTCATCTGCCATCAGAACTCTCCAAAATCAGTCAATTACAAGATCTTTATCATGTGACAAGGCATGCCAGCGTGGGTTATTCCCACACCCTATTTCCACACTGGGCACATTAAGATTCGCGGACGATATGGGGGCTATTCGCGAGGATTCAAGGCCGCACCCAACAAACGGGCGGTGGTATCGACAATCGGGATGACCCGGTCATAGGCCATGCGGGTCGGGCCGATCACGCCCAGGACGCCGACGATCTTGCCATCCACGGAATACGGGGCCGTCACCACGCTGCATTCGTCCAGCACGTTGTAGCCGGACTCTTCGCCGATGAAGATCTGCACACCTTCGGCATTCACGCACTGATCGAGCAGGTGCAATATCTCGCGCTTCTGCGTGAAGGCCTCGAACAGGTGGCGCAATTTGTCGACCTCGCACAGCTCGCGGAAACCCATCAGATTGGTCTGCCCCGCAAACACGACATCTTCCTGATCGAGCGGATCGTCCACATTGAAGACCTGTCCCGCCATCTCCACGACGGCCTTCATCATGCGGTTCATATCTTCGTGCGTACGCTGCATATCGGCAACGATCACATCGCGCACGGCGGTGAGGTCTTTGCCGCCGAATTGTTCGTTGAGGAAGTTCGCCGCCATTTCCAGTTCGGAGGGCGTGTATTTCCGTTCGGTATGGATGATGCGGTTCTGCACTTCGCGTTCATTGATGACCATGATCACCAGCACGCGGTTATCCGACAGCGGCAGAAAATCCAACCGGCGCAAGGCCGCTTGTTTGCGCCGCGGCAGCATCACCACCCCGGCCATGCGGGTGATGCCCGACAACAGATTGGAGGCGCGCTCGACCAGATCCTTGCGCGTGAGATCCAGATTCAATTCGGTGCGCAGACGTTGCATGTCGACGCCGTCGAGTGGTTGCACGGTCAGCAGGCTGTCGACGAAGAAACGGTAACCCTGCACGGTCGGCATACGTCCGGCGGAGGTATGCGGAGACTTCACGAACCCCAAGTCTTCCAGGTCGGCCATCACATTGCGCACGGTCGCCGGGCTGAGGTCCATCACCGCATCCCGCGCCAGCGTCCGCGACCCCACCGGCTCGCCATCGCGGATATAGCGTTCGATCAACACCCGTAACAGGTGCTGGGCACGTTCGTTAAGCACTGGACTGGATGGATTCTTGGACATCTGCCGCGGATATGAAATTCAGGAACGACTGGCACTCTCAACATGCGAGTGCCAGGACCGCACGCTAACAACTGCCACCCGGGGTGTCAAGGCAATGCCACAGCGACTCTCCGCAGCACGCCCAACCCAAAAACCTGCGCGGACTTAATAGCTTCCGGCACAGTCGCATTGTCGACCCGGAGTTCTTCATGCTAGTGTCACTCGCCATATGAACAGCAGCTTCAAACGCATCGGTCTGATCAGCAAATCCACCGCCGTGGGCACAACCTTGCGGCGCCTGGTCGATTACCTGCAGGCACGCGGTCTGGATATCACCCTGGACGAAAGCGCCGCCGAACATCTGCAAGACAGCACACTGACGTGCGTGGAGCGCTCAGAGTTGGCGGCCCACTGCGATCTCGCCATTGTCGTCGGGGGCGACGGCACCATTCTGAACGCCGGACGCAGCCTGGCCGATGCCGGCGTGCCGCTGGTCGGTGTGAATCTGGGGCGGCTGGGATTTCTGGCCGACGTCTCTCCCCATCACATGACGGATCAACTCGACCAGATTCTGGCCGGCGACTTCGCCCTGGAAGAACGCGCCTTACTGCATGCCGCGGTCTATCGTGAGGATCGCTGCATCAACACCGGCGATGCGCTCAACGACGTGGTCATTCACAAGTGGGACGTCGCCCGCATGATCGAACTGGAAGTCCGTATCGATGGGCAGTTGCTCAATACGCAACGCTCCGACGGCCTGATTGTCTCGACACCGACCGGATCGACCGCGTATGCACTCTCCGGCGGCGGTCCGATCCTGCATCCCTCACTCGATGCCATCTTGCTGGTGCCCATCTGCCCGCACAGCCTGAACAACCGCCCCATCGTCATCAACGAGAACAGCGCCGTTGATGTGATCGTGCACGCCGGTGATTACACACAAGCGCAAGTCACCTGCGACGGCCAAGTGAATTGCGCCTTGCTTCCCGGTGATCGCGTCAGCATTCACAAGAAGACGCATCCACTAAAACTGATCCACCCGCCGGGTTACGATTACTACGAAATCCTGCGGCGCAAATTCGGCTGGGGAAAGACCAGCTGATGCTCAGCCACATCCACATCCGCGATTTCGCCATCGTCGACGAGCTCGATCTTGAACTCACGGCGGGCATGACCGCACTCACCGGCGAAACCGGTGCCGGCAAGTCCATTCTGGTGGATGCACTGGGTCTGATCCTTGGCGGACGCGCCGATGCGGATGCGATCCGTCATGGCAGCGAGAAAACCGAACTGACGGCGACTTTCAATCTGAGCGCGCTGCCGCAGGTGCGCGAATGGTTGCGTGAACACGATTTGGACAGCGACGATGACTGCCAGTTGCGCCGCATTATCGGTCGCGAGGGACGCTCACGCGCCTATATCAACGGCCGGCCGGCACCGATCCAACAACTCCAGGAACTCGGCGATCAGCTGGCCGACATTCACGGCCAGCACGAGCATCAATCGCTGTTGAAGCGCGAGGTGCAGCGTGAACTGCTCGATGCCTACGCCGGCCATGAAGACGCGATCAACACCTTGGGCACGATCTACCGCGATTACAAAGCGCGCCGCGACGAACTCGAACGCCTGCGCGGAGCCGCGCAAGACCGTGGCGCGCGCGGCGAATTACTGCGCTTCCATATCCAGGAACTCGAAACGCTGGACCTCGCGGACAATGAACTGGCACAACTCGAAGACGAACACCGCCGGCTGGCCAACGCCGGCCGTCTGCTGGAATCCTGCCAGCGCGCCGTGGGCGCCTTATACGAAGATGACGTATCGGCCAACACCCTGCTCGGCCACGCGCACGCGGATCTGCAGGAACTCACCCGCTTCGATCCACACTTGCAGGCCATATGCGATCTGCTCGACGGCGCGTTGATACAGGCCCGTGAGGCCAGCGACGAACTGCGCAGCTACACCGAGCGTCTCGAACTCGATCCGGCACGCCTGGATTGGATCGATCAACGCCTCGCGACAATACAAACACTGGCGCGCAAACACCGCGTCAAACCCGACGAGCTTGGCGCACTGCTGGAACGCAGCCGTGCGGAACTGGCGCAACTCGAACACGCCGACGAACACTTCGATGCGTTGGAAACAGCCATCACCGATTTACAGCGGAAGTACGGCGACCTCGCCCTGCAAATTCGTACCCGCCGCCATCAGGCCGCGCTGGAACTCGGACAAAAGATTTCCGCCGCCATGCATGAACTCGGCATGCCGGGCGGACGCCTGAGCATCGCCGTGGAAGACCTGCCCGCCGACGAACTCACCCGTCACGGGCTCGACCGCATCGACTTCCGCGTCAGCGCCAATCCCGGCCAACCGCCGCAAGCACTGACCAAGGTCGCCTCCGGTGGTGAATTGTCGCGCATCAGTCTGGCGATCCAGGTCATCGCCACCCACGCGAGTCGTATTCCTACCCTGGTGTTCGACGAAGTGGATACCGGCATCGGCGGCGGCGTCGCCGAAGTGGTCGGCCGGCAATTGCGTGCATTGGGCAGTAACCGCCAAGTGCTGTGCGTGACCCATCTGCCGCAAGTCGCCGCGCAAGCGCATCAGCATTGTCAGGTACAGAAACTCACCGGCGATGAAACAACCCGCACGCGGATTCGTCACTTAAGTGATTCGGAACGCGTTGACGAAATCGCGCGCATGCTCGGTGGCCTCGAAGTCACGGCTTCGACGCGCGCGCATGCGCAAGAGATGATTCAGCGGGCACAGCAGACAAGCGTCGTAACGAACAAACGCGGTGGACGTAAAAAGGCTTAGGGAACATCCATTCAATCCGTCATTCCGGGCGGAGCGGAGTCCCGGAATCCAGGTTGTCCTACGTGGATGGTTACTGGATCCCGGCCTTCGCCGGGATGACATCGGAAGGATACATCGGATTTTCCTTGGGTCGATCACACCTTCCGGCAATTCGCGCAGATACCGTAGATATACAGGCTGTGATCGGTGATTTCGTAACCGGCCTTTGCGGCGATGGCGCGCTGACGTTGTTCGATGGTTTCATCCATGAACTCATCCACCCGTCCGCATTTCACGCAGACGATATGGTCATGATGCGTGCCTTCGTTGAGTTCGAAGACCGAATGACCACCTTCAAAATGGTGCCGGACCACCAGGCCTGCCGCCTCGAACTGGGTCAGCACCCGGTAGACCGTTGCCAGACCGATGTCTTCGCCCTCTTCCAACAACGCCTTGTAGACATCTTCGGCGCTCATGTGGCGGTTGGTCTTGTTGCTCTCGAGGAGTTCCAAGATTTTCACCCGGGGCAACGTGACCTTCAGGCCGGCTTTGCGTAAGTCCTGCGATTCCATACTGTTCTCTCTGCCAATAGCCGTGAATTCGCGCGTCGCTTGGGGTATGATGCCGCCGGACTCGACTGTGCTGGAACTAACCAACTTATGCGAAAGCTTCTCATTCCTGGTGTCATCATTGCAACCCTGCTCAGTGGCTGCGGCTCTGTCGACAAGATGCCCTTTGTCTATCGAATCGATGTCCAGCAAGGCAATGTCATCACTCAGGAAGGCGTCGATCAATTAAAGCCTGGGATGTCGAAGCGCCAGGTTAAATACACTCTCGGCACACCCATGATCGCAGATGCCTTCCATGCCGATCGTTGGGATTATGTGTACCGGATGGAACCCGGCAAAGGTGAGGTTGAACAGAAGCATGTCACTTTGCGCTTCAAAGATGATGTGCTGGTCGGCATCGATGGCGATTACCGCCCCAACCCGCAACCTGCGCTCGCCGCTGCAAATAAGCCTTCAACAACCGTGGTCGTGCCGCCGCAGGCGCGTAGTGAACGCGGTGTTCTTACGCGCCTCTGGCGGTGGATGGGCTTTGGGAAGGAAGATATCTAGGATTCGGGCAAGATACTCGCCGCTGAATCCCGAATCTCTCAACTACTCTTCTAAATCTCCTCCACCCCGTTTCATCCGCTTGCCCTCGGCCGCGCGCTGTTTGCGCACTTCTTTGGGATCGGCGATCAGTGGTCGGTATATTTCTACGCGATCACCGCTGCGCAATTCGGCATTGGGTTTGTTCAACTTGCCGAAAACACCCAGTTGGATTTTGGCCAAGTCGATGTCGGGAAAACGTTCGAGCATGCCCGACTCGCGAACCGCCTGTTCCAAGGTGGTCCCTAGCGGCACGCGCAGCTTCAAGATCGTCTGCGCGTCCGGTCGGGCATACGCGACTTCGACATCGATCAACTCAGCGCTTTCCATAGACATCCACCGCCCGTTGTTGAAAGGAATCGACCAAGGTATTGGCGATCTGACTGAAGATGGGGCCGATCAGCATATCGAGCATCCGGTTGGCAAATTCGAATTCCATGTCCAGCGACACCTTGCAGGCCTGCTCGCCCAGCGGGTCGAAACGCCAGAATCCTTCCAGCTGTTTGAACGGCCCTTCCACTAATCGCATCTCGATCATCTTATTGGGCTGCTGCCGGTTAATCGTAGTGAACGCCTTCTGCACGCTACCTTTGGCCATCTCGATACAGGCCTTCAGCTCGTCGCCCTCGCGCCAGGTCACCCGCGCCGAGCGGCACCAGGGCAGAAATTTCGGATAGGACTCGATATCGCTCACCAGAGCGTACATTTCGGCCGGTGTGTAGGCGACCAGGGCCGATTTGCTAATCGATGTCGTCATCGTGCTGCTTGCCGCGTCACCGCGGTACTCCAACCATCATCAGTCATGGGCCCATTGTCCGGGAAAGTGTCCGGGGCCTCAACTCCAAGCCCCCATTCACATCGCACATGGCCGCAACAGCACCGCTCGACATATAATGCGCGGATGGCCACTAAAAAATCCAAGCAATCCGACGGCAACAGCACCATCGCGCTCAACAAGAAGGCGCGTCACGACTTCACCATCGAAGAGCGTTTCGAGGCCGGCATCGCCCTGCAAGGCTGGGAGGTCAAAAGCCTGCGTGCCGGCAAGACCCAACTGGTCGACAGCTACGTCATCATCAAAGACGGCGAGGCCTGGCTGCTCGGCTGCCTGATCACGCCACTGCTGGCCGCCTCGACCCATATTCACCCGGAGGCCACGCGGACCCGCAAACTCCTGCTGCACCGCGAGGAACTGAACGAACTCATCGGCGCCGTGGAGCGCAAGGGTTACACCTTGATTCCGTTGGCGATGTATTGGAAAAACGGCCGCGCCAAACTGGAAATCGGTCTGGCCAAAGGCAAGAAAGAGCATGATAAACGCGCCACCGAGAAGGACCGCGACTGGGACCGCGAAAAACAGCGCATCATGCGTCGTGGCTGAGCGCGCATAGCCTGCCATCTAACCAGTGCGTCTGACATATGTTAGACCAGCGCCCTTGAAAATCCCTGCCGGCGGGTCCATACATTAAGTAAGCCGTGATTCTCCGCGCCCCAGCGTGACTCCCTTCGGAGCCGAAGATTTTTGATCGGAAAGCAGTGGGCCGGAGGATCGCGGTGACGTGTTATACTGTGAACACACTTGGGGGCGACATGGTTTCGACGTGGGTTGCGAACCCTAAGGTGCATGCCGAGGTGCAAAGCCCTCGTTAATCACTCTGCAAACTTTTAGTTGCCAACGACGACAACTACGCACTCGCTGCTTAATACCCAGTAGGGTGCCGTCTGACCGGGGCCGTGCTTGTGCGCCCGGGCTTCCTGAGTAATCAGGGGCACAGGCGTCGATTCTCACAAGATCGCGGTGCGGCTCTCCCAGGGCCAATCCTCTAAAACTAACTGGGATCGTCGTCTGTTTTCCCTGCCCGTCGGGTAGCAGGCGATTAAATCAATAGACGTGGATAAGCATGTAGAGCCGAAGGCAGAGGACTTACGGACGCGGGTTCGATTCCCGCCGCCTCCACCATTTAACAACACTCAGTGATAATCTGCTGAGTTCAAATCAAACCAATCAAGGCCCTGCTTAGCGGGGCCTTTTTCATGCATTGAAGTATGTATCGATTGGGCTGGACTGGGTGTTCTACGGCCCTGGGACAGCTCCATGAAAACCATCCGCAACGTACTTAGGAAACTCAATTCACGTGTTCTGGAAGTGTGACGACTGACTCCGAACCGATATTACACACAGTGCTCCGGTACCGGCCATAAAACCGGCCAGTCTTGGCATTATCGACCAATACCTGTATATCTTTTATATTGTTTTTCTTGCAGTTAATGCAATAATCATCCGGCCACAAATCCGGCCATAAGGCTTAATAATGCCGACTACAAGCCACAATTTCTCGCCTTTTATTCCCAGCGACCAAGCACTTGAGGCGTCAGCACTCACAGACAAAGTCATAGCCATTACAAAGGCATCTGCCAAGCTAGCCGCAAATCTAGCGGAAGAAACACGCACCACGATTGTACGGCACATGGCCGTCATCAATTCCTACTACTCGAATCTTATTGAGGGCAACCGGACACGCCCCCATGAGATACGCGCAGCCCAGGAAGGAAATTTTTCCACAGACCCCGCCAAGCGAGATCTCCAAATGGAGTCTGTCGCCCATATCAGGGTACAGGAATGGATACGGGAACAGTCTCCAGGACAGGATGAGCTATTTTCACCCGAATTCATCCAGTCCATTCATCGGGAGTTTTACAGGCACGTTCCGCAAAGCCTGCGATTATTGAAAAACAAGAACAGTGAAATCATTGATGAGGTCATTCCAGGTGAGTGGCGCAGCAAAGAGGTCGTGGTGGGACGCCATCACCCGCCATCTGCAAACGAGCTACCCGCATTGATGCGGACGTTTTGCGATATCTATCATCCCAGCCGTCACAAAGGCGATAAGAAAATGATCGCCGCGATGTGTGCTCACCACCGCTTTGCATGGATACACCCTTTTGCAGACGGTAATGGCCGAGTAGCCCGCTTGCTTACCGATACAACACTCAATGCTATTGGACTCGACAGTTCCGGGGTGTGGTGCTTGAGTCGTGGTTTGGCGCGCGCATCCGATCGTTACAAAGCGCTACTAGATCGCGCTGACCACCTCCGACAGGGAGATCACGATGGACGAGGGCTTCTCAGTGAAGCAGGACTCATCACGTTCTGCGACTTCATGCTGGATGCCTCACTCGATCAGATTGACTATATCAGCCAGCTGCTACAAGTCGATCAGATGCGTGATCGTATACAGCGTTACATTGCGGCCCGTAATGATGCACGGGTACCGGGATTTGGCGAGATAAAACCCGTTGCCGCTATGCTCCTATACAACGCGTTCCTGTTAGGAAAACTCGACCGATCAACGGCACTGGAACTCTGCGCTATGCCAGAGCGCACTGCACGAAGACTATTATCGCAGCTTAGGGAAGATGGCCTACTCAGTGAAACAAGCTCCAAGTCCCCCCTCTACTGGGAAATCCCACCGCATGCCGAACCCTGGTATTTCCCGCAACTCACTCCCGGCGTGTAATTACGGCATTTCCCCTGCACTTCTAATTGCCAGTAACTCTATACGCCCCAATAGCGCCCCAGTCGGAGTAATTCTAGTGCCCCGCCCCACGCCGCTCGTGATGCAACCACTCACGCACCGCCGTGGCCGAGCGACTGAGAAAACTGCGGCTTCGATCCGCCCACACCGAGAAGGTATCGGCACTGCGTTCGCTGAAGTGTTCCCAGGCCGGACCCATCCGTTCAGCCGCGCGCGCCATGTCTTCTCGCAGCGTGGTGGTGACTTTGTGCAAGACCTCCGCAGAATAATGCTCCGCACGTTTGACCTCGTTCACGCCTCGCTCGAACGCGCCCTTCACGGCGTCCGCATCGACAATATCCTGCATCTGTGACAATGCCTTTCTAACCTCATCACGCAGGTGCGCGTAGGCCGATGCCTCTTCGGCACTGGTCGGACGCACACCGTAAAACAAAGTATCGATCTCGGACTCGGCGGCCAACCAATCCTGAACGGGGTCGCCCCCGCGAAAGCCGCGGTGTTCGGCGATGAAATAAGCGGCCTCGGCGATCATTTGCCAACGCTGTTCAGTTACCGAATCGGGCGCATGTGATCCGCTTGACGGGCGCGGATCTACTGTGGATTTATCGCTAGATGATTGATGTTCGGTGCTGCGCATAGTTGCATCCTCATAACGTTAACCAGTACCCGGCACATTTGTCAGGGCCGATACCGATGTTCTGATCATGGTTGTCGCCGCTGAGTTCCTCTTAGTGCATGCTGAGCGCGCACCAAGGCAACGCGGCAACCGCACCCTCCTCGACAGCCGCGCGGGTGACGTACATGGCATCCTCGACGCGGTCCTTTTTCGCCTTCATGGCAATCTCTGTCGCTGCACCGACATTCAGTACTGCCACGCCGCCGGCCAGACGAAATCAGACGACCTGCGACAGGTGCTGCTGAACGTCTTCGACGGTGTGCGTCACCAGATTTTTATGCACCTCGCCGACCACCAGATCGGTAACCTTGTCGCTCAGGTTCGCACGCAAGGCTCCGAGAAACGCCGGAGGCGCCATCAACACCAGACGCTGAAACTTACCAGCGACACGCGCGGTATCGAGGCGAGCGGCAATTTCCTTGGCGAAGGTTTCGAATTCATGTTCTTTGATCCCGGTCCGCGCATCGAGCGCATACCGACTTTGGTCCACTGCGCCGCCGTCACGGCCTTGGCGATCGGTTACGAGATCACCCGCGTGCAGGCGCGAAGCCGGCGTGAATCAGATCTTCCGACTCCGTCAATGCACCGCCAGGCTTATCCTGAACGTAGATTCTGCCGCGGCTGCTGTCCGCGACCACGACCCATGTCGTCATAGCACACACTCCTCTGCGCTAGCGCGCTAACTATCTCATCTGAATATTTCTGACCGGAGACGTCTCGGAATCACATAGCTGCAATCGGTATCGCCGGTCTTATCTTCCTCTCGTCAGATCAGTGTGATCTGGCTGGCGAATTTATGTTTGATCCACATCAAAACAAGCTATCGCGGCTAATCCATAAGGTAAATACAAGTCGCACTTAAAGTATAGCCAGCGCACGGGCGCGCGCTGTCTGGATGAAAAAACAGCCGGCTGCCATCAGCGTCCAGCAAGTTTCCGGACAGCGGCTATAATTTCCGCAGAGGATGGCGCCACATACGAATCACCCGGCCAAGGGAGCGTGTCAGATGTCAAAGGAAAGGCCTACCCCACCGCCATCGCATGACCGCCTGACCTTCTTCACGGAAATACTTGACCACTACAATCGCCATGACACGCCATAAAAGCCCCCTGCATGGAAGTCCGCCCGATGTTCTCGGTGTTTCATCCTGGGACTACTCCGATCCATCGATATCACATGACGCGTCGCCTTCACGAATAGAACGGTGGGCACTGCGTAAATTGCTCGCATTGCTGGGAAACCCCGCCATTCAATTTGTGCTCTGGAACGGTGAACGACTGCCGGATTCGAGCACTACCTTGACCAAGCGGCTGCACATCCATGACCGACAGACCCTGTGGCGGCTGGTGTGCAATCCCGACCTGTACTTCGGCGATGCCTACACCCAAGGCAGCGTGGAGGTGGAAGGCGATCTGGTCAGCTTTCTCGAAACCTTATACCGATCTGCCCCCAAGGCGAACCAACTGCATCCCTTCGCCAAGCTGATCTGGCAATGGATAAATCGTGCCGGTCCCAATACGGCCGCCGGGTCGCGCTCCAACATCCATCACCATTACAACTTAGGCAATGATTTCTTCCAGCTATGGCTGGACGAGGAGATGGTCTATACCTGCGCCTATTTCCCGACCCCGACGCTGAGCCTTGAACTGGCCCAGCGCGCGAAACTGGATTATGTCTGCCGCAAACTGCAACTGCAGCCGGGCGAGACGGTGATCGAAGCCGGCTGCGGCTGGGGTGCACTCGCGCGACACATGGCCAAACACTACGGTGTGAAAGTGCGGGCATTCAACCTGTCCCATGAACAAGTCCACTTCGCGCGCGAACGTGCGGCGGCAGAAGGTCTAGCCGGTCAGATCGAGTACATCGAGGACGACTATCGGAATATCACCGGGCGCTGCGACGCGTTCGTCTCGGTAGGCATGCTGGAACATGTCGGACGGGATCACTACCAAGCACTGGGCGGGCTGATCGACCGCAGTCTCAACCTGCAAGGCCGGGGCTTGATCCACTCCATCGCACGCGATCAAGCCTACCCGATGAATGCCTGGATCGAGCGCCGCATCTTCCCCGGCTCATACCCACCCACGCTGCGTGAGATGATGGACATCTTCGAACCCTGCGGATTCTCGGTGCTGGATGTGGAGAATCTGCGCCTGCATTACGCAAAGACGCTGGAGCATTGGCTGGCTCGATTCGATGCCCAGCAAGATCTGGTGCGTGATCGCTTCGATGACGACTTCGTCAGGGCCTGGCGCCTCTATCTGGCGGGCTCGCTGGCGGGTTTCACCACCGGTTGGCTGCAACTGTTCCAGATCGTGTTCACGCGCAGCGGTCAGAACAACATCGCCTGGACGCGCGATCATCTGTACGTCGACAGGACATAACCGAACATGGACCGCTGCGATGTCGTGATTGTCGGTGGCGGCCCCGCCGGCAGCAGTTGTGCCTGGGCACTGCGCAAGGCCGGCCTCGACGTGGTCGTCGTCGACAAGCAAGAATTTCCCCGTGACAAGGTCTGCGCAGGCTGGATCACGCCCGCGCTCATCGATGAGCTCGAACTGGATATCGAAGCCTACCGTCAACAGCATGTACTCCAACCCATCACCGGTTTTCGTGTCGGACTTATGGACGGCCCGGCGCTGGATATCCGCTATGGACACAGCGTCAGTTACGGCATCCGCCGCTGTGAGTTCGATGATTACCTGCTGCGCCGCTCAGGCGCGCGACTGCGCTTGGGCGAACCGGTCGAGAAGCTGACGCGTAACCCATCAGGCTGGGTTATAAACGACACCTTGCAGACACCGATGATCGTCGGGGCCGGCGGTCATTTCTGTCCGGTCGCGCGTTATCTGGGTGCCGACGTCGGGCGTAGCGAACGCGCGGTTAACGCGCAGGAATGCGAATTCGAGATCGAGTCCTCGCAACAGGCGGCCTACCCGATCGAAGCCGACGTACCCGAACTGTATTTCTGCGCCGATCTCAAAGGCTATGGCTGGTGCATACGCAAGGGTGATTTCATCAACATCGGTTTGGGGCGTGAAGACACTCAAGGTCTCGCACAGCATGTCGCTGCCTTCCAGGATTTTCTCGCCAGGCGCGGACGCCTGCCCGCAGACCTGAAACCGCATTACAAAGGCCATGCCTATCTGCTTTACCAACATGCACAACGTGAACTGGTCGGTGACGGCGTGCTGCTGATCGGCGATGCCGCCGGTTTAGCCTGCACTCAAAGCGGCGAAGGCATTCGCCCTGCCATTGAATCCGGCCTGTTGGCGGCCACCACGATCTTCCAGGCGGACGGACGTTACTCGCGAGCGGCCCTCGAAGCCTATACCGATCGTCTGACGGCGCGCTTCGGCGCGCGCGATGGTCGCGATGGGTCGGATCTCCTCCCTGCAAACCTCAAATCACGACTGGCGGGAAAATTAATGACCCAGCGCTGGTTCGTCCAAAACATCGTGCTCGACCGCTGGTTTCTGCACACGCAGGAACCGCCCCTGCAGTATGCGCTTGGACCGGTATCGGCAAGCCGGAGGGCATGAGCGGAGACCGGCACGGACATTAGCCGAGTTACATGATCAAACGACAATTACACACGAAACATTGATGGAACATCGGGGGAACGTCTCTGGCCGCAGGCTATTCCATATACCCCGGACCCTGACCGCGCGAATTGCGCGCATAAAAACAGATGTCGCCGCGCGGGATCACCACCACGCCGCCGGGGCTCACTCCATAGCGGCGCGCATCTTCGTCGCGATCGTACCCGATACAGGTTCCGGGCTTGATGGCGTTATGCCGGTCGACGATGACACCGCGCAACTTCGAACCAGCGCCGATGCGCGCGTAATCCATCACGATGCAATCCTCCAGTTCGGCGCCGGCCTCCACCACGGCTTCGCGGCGGATGATGCTGTTGTGCACCCGTGCACCGCGGCAGACCATGCTGGCGGCGCCGAGCAAGGCATTGTCGATATCGCCGCCGAGAATGCGCGCGACCGGACCCTGATAATTGCTTGAGAAGATCGGCCACTGTGGATTGAATGCATCGAAACGCGGCTCCTCACCGAGCACATCCCGATGACAGTCGAAATAGGCATCGATGGTGCCGACATCGCGCCAGTAGCCGCGTTCTTCATACGGCTTGAGTCCAGGGATATCGTTGGTCAAAAAGTTATAGGCATACAGGCGGTGTGTGCGCAATAGACGCGGCAAGACATGCTGGCCGAAATCGGTCTCACCCGCCTCATGCGCCTCGAGGAGCGCCTGCACCAGGACATTGGCGTTGAAGACATAGTTACCCATGGACGCATAGGCAAAACCCGGCCGCCCCGGCATCTCGCTCGGTTGCGCGGGTTTCTCCTGGAACGCCTGCACCCGGCCGTCACTGTCCGCCGCGATCACACCGAAACCCGAGGCGAGTCCGACCGGAACCGGCAGTGCGGAAATCGTCACATCGGCCTGATGCTGCCGATGGAACAAGACCATTTGGTCGACATCCATGCGGTAGATGTGATCGGCGCCGAACACCACCACCAGATCGGGCCGGAAGGATTTGATCAGGCGCAGGCTCTGATAGACGGCGTCGGCGGTTCCGCGAAACATCTCCGCGCCCGGATACATCTGCGGAGGCACCACCGTCACAAACTGATCCGGCAACAGCGGCGAGATCTCCCACGCCTTGCGCACATGTTCGATCAACGATTGCGCCTTGTACTGCACCAGCAGATAGATGGCACGAATACCGGAGTTGATCAGATTGCTGAGCACGAAGTCCACGATGCGATAGCGTGCGCCGAACGGCACCGCCGGCTTGCAACGCTCTGCGGTCAGCGGATGCAGGCGCGAACCCTGCCCGCCCGCCAACACGAAGGCAATGATCTTATCCGCATGTCTACGTTCGCGCATCGCAACTCCCCCAGCAGCGGCTTTCCATCACCGTTTAATGTGCCCTTCCTACTAGTCAGTATAATCAAGCTGTCCAGCTTCGCCTGATTATAGACCCCCTCAAAACATGATCGCCGTCAACTCGGCGGCTCAAAGGCGGCGTTCATATTCAGCCGGGCGCTACCACTGGAAAAGTTCGAGCAATTCTTGAATCACTGATTGATGCCCGCGGCCTTGTCATCGGGCGAGTGCATATGCGTTGTGGACGTGCCCATGGACAGTGAACGCGAGGAAAAAACACAGCTACGCCAAGTGATCGGCCAGCACGTTGTCGGAATAATGCGGAGAACAAGAAGGCAGTGTTACGTTTCATCATCGATCGACGTGTACTCGATGATGAAACGCTCACGTTGCAACCCAGTTACCTAGAATTAACTGAGATTAATATGGCGTCCCCTAGGGGAGTCGAACCCCTGTCGCCGCCGTGAAAGGGCGGTGTCCTAGGCCTCTAGACGAAGGGGACGAAGGACTTAACGTTGATTGCCCGGGCGGTGCAATTGCGTAACCACAACACCCGTAAGCAGTGCCACAAAACCCAGTGGCACTAACACTAAAAGATTGACGGCCAGATCATCCGCATCTCGGAACATGGCGGCAAACCCGCCGATAAGTCCGACTGCCACCAGCAGAATACCTAAGTAGACTGCGAGTTGGCCGAAGCGGTGCATAACCGTCAATCCATGCAATTTGGTGGAGCTAGTCGGGATCGAACCGACGACCTCTTGCATGCCATGCAAGCGCTCTCCCAGCTGAGCTATAGCCCCAATCGCGGAGAGCGCGAACTTTACGCTAGGCGGACTTTGACTGTCAACCTCCCAAGGCCTATTTCCTCGCCTCAAGATGCGCCCTTTTTGCCACCTGGATTGTCACCCGGAGCTGGCCCGGCGAAGGCCATGTGCAGGCGCGCAAAATCAGCCAGACACTGCTGTACCCGACCGTTGATGCTCTTGGGCGGGAACTCGCCGGTCGCACGCACACGCCCGGGTGAATGGCCGCTCAATATCGCCATCGCCGCATCGACATCCGCCACCGCATACACCTGAAAGCGCCCTTCGCGCACCGCGTCCACCACATCTCTGCGCAACATCAAATGCTGCACATTCGCCTGCGGGAGAATAACGCCCTGATGACCCGTGAGTCCGCGCTGCGCGCACACATCGAAGAAACCCTCGATCTTCTCGTTGACAGCGCCCACCGCTTGAACCCGCCCCTGTTGATCGACCGATCCAGTGACAGCCATTGATTGATGCGAGCGGCAATTCGGACAGCGACGAGAGCAGTGCACACAGTTCCGCCAACGAGGCACTGTCGCCCTCGACGCCGGAATAGGTCTGTTCGAAGGTCAAGCTGGCGGACAGCGATAGCGGGAATGCCCGCGCATAGCGCGCACCTAAAAAACTGGCGAGGATAAAAACGCCCTTGGAGTGAATCGGCCCGCCCATCTCCACTTCGCGTTCGATGTCGACCACTTCACCTTCGCCCAGCCGCGTGGTCGCCGAGATGCGTATCGGCAAACCAAAACTGAATGTCCCTGCTTCCAGGGCCGTAAGGCCATTGATCTGACCGATCGCTTTCCCATCCGTCGCGATATTGAGCACGCCGCGCCGGATCTCTTCGTGTAATTGCTCCCGCACCCGGTCGGCACGCTCGATGCGCGCGCCAATGGCGTGTTGAACATCCTCGTCCCGCACCTGCGTCTGCACGGCCTCCCCTGCGTAGAAATCGGCCTCTTGCAGGACATCCACGATATCGCGCATACGCGTAGACAATTTATGTGTGTCAGCTGCAAGTCGCGCGCTGTAGTCGATCATGGCAGCGACGGCCGTTCGATCGAAGGCACGCAAACCTTCGCGGCGCACCAGTGTGGCGATCAACTGCACGTAATGCGTAATATTGTCATCGCTGCGTTCGATGACTTCTTCAAAATCGGCCGCGACCTTGAACAGTTCGGCAAACTCCGGATCATAGAACTGCAACAGGTAATACAGCGTCCGGTCGCCTTCGAGAACGATTTTGACATCCAACGCCAACGGCTCCGGCTCCAACGACACGGTACTGACAAGACTGTAGGCCTGGCCGAGCGATTCGATGCGCAATTCCCGGGCAAGCAGCGCGCGTTTGAGACCTTCCCAGGCGAAGGGTTGGGTCAACAGCTTGCGCGCGTCGATAACCAGATAACCACCGTTGGCGCGATGCAACGCGCCGGAACGAATCAAATTGAAGTCCGTGACCAGAGCGCCTAACTGGGCCATATGTTCGATGCGACCTATCAGTGCCGAGTGGGTAGGATTGTCCTCGAACACCACCGGCGCCCCGCGGGTGGCGCTGTGATCGACCAGCAGATTGACTTGGTAGTTGCGGAACGCGCCGTGATCACCGGCCGCCAGCGCATCGGCACCCTCGCGCCGGAGAAAATCGCGCGTGTTGTGGATGACCGCCTGTTCGACACTGTCCAGATAGGTATGTACGGCGGGTAGATCTGCATATTGGGCGCGTAGACTCGCCAGCAGTTGCTGCACGACGGCGCGTGTCGTATCACGATGCAGCGCACGCAAAGCATCACGACGCTGTTTCTGCCATTGCGGAACCCGCTGATCCAGAATCTCGGTCAGTTCCGCCTGCAAGAGCGCCACTTTGGATTCGATGGCTTGTTTTTCATTGTCCGGCAAGGCGCTGAAGGCCTGTATATCCAGCACCTGTCCATCGCGCAGCGGTGCGAAGGTGAACTCGCCGGGTTGTTCATACAGTTTGACCTGCTGCGCCAGAGATTTTTCGCGCAACGCGTTGATCGCCTCGGCCTGGCGCTCTTCGAAAGTGTGTTCGATCTGACGGACGCGGGCTTTGAATTCTTCGCTGTCCAATGCCGCCGGCAATGAGCCGACCAGTTCCTCGACCAGGTGCAGCATGTCCTGACGTAACAGCAAACCGCGCCCGGCGGGCATGCGTAACAGATATGGACGGCTAGGCTCTTCGAAATTGGCGACGTAGCAGAGATCAGGCGGCACCTCGCCTAGCGCGGCACGCTGTTCGAGCATGCGCATCACCGCGGTGTGTTTGCCGATCCCGCTGGTGCCGAGGGCGAACAGGTTATAGCCGGGGCGACGCCCGGCCAGGCCGAAGCGCAACGCCTCCAGGGCACGCGGTTGACCGAGAATGTCGGCAAAATCGGCCAGCTCGTCGGTGCTCTGAAAGGGGAGCGTGGCCGCATCGCAGCGGGTTGCCAGGGCATCGACGGGTAGGGCTTTATTCTTCTTCATCATCCAATCCTTGCGCTCACTGGAAGAGGCATCCACAGGTGCGCTCACCACGTCTATGAATCCACCCACCTCTTACTATGCCTGTTCTAATAGGCCATTCCTTGCCCTAGATCATAAGCGCAGCACGTCTATAGCCGAGACGTTCCTGGAATTAGTCTATGCTGAAAACAGTGGTGAGGAAGCAGATGGGCGAGCGCGCGTGTGAACGAATGCTGCGAGAAATCGAGGAGGATGTGCGCTACACGCGCCACCTCCTCGGGCTCGAAGCGTTGAGTGCTCCGGTCCTTCAGGCGCTACGCGATGTGCCGCGCCACGCCTTCGTACCGGATGCATTGCAGGATGCCGCCTATGACAACCGACCGCTGCCCATCGGCGAAAACCAAACCATCTCGCAGCCCTACATCGTCGCCATCATGACCGAGCTGCTGGCGCTCACCCCCGAGCATCAGGTGCTGGAAGTCGGTACCGGCTCAGGCTACCAGACGGCGGTCCTGGCCAAGCTGGCGAAACTTGTCTACAGCATCGAGATCGTACAGACACTGGCCAAACGCGCGGCCAGCCGGCTTAAACACCTGGGCGTTCACAATGTCGAGATGCGTATCGGCGACGGCTACAACGGCTGGCCAGAGGTAGCCCCGTTCGATGCCATCATCATCACGGCCGCCGCGGACCGGGTGCCACCACCGCTATTGGAACAACTCAAGCCGGGCGGACGATTGATCGTGCCGCTGAACAACGGTTTCGATCAGGAGTTGGTGCTGCTTTCCAAAGCACCCAGCGGTGCCATCAGCCAGCGCAAGCTATTGCCCGTGGCGTTCGTGCCCATGACCGGGCTGGCCAGAGATGTTCGTGGAGATTCGTCGTCATGATCTTACACACAGCCATCACCCTGCACGGCCGCAGCAGCAAAGCACCCCTCGGCACGCCGCCGCACGCGCCTTCGTGGGAACACTTCGCGCATCAGGCGGACATCGGCGTACGCGGCTATGGACACTGCCCGGAGGAGGCCTTCAACCAAACGGCACTGGCGCTGATTGCCGTCATCACCGATCCACGCTGTATCGAACCGCATGAAACCCTCACCATCGAGTGCCGCGCACCCGATCTGGAATTGTTGCTGGTCGATTGGTTGAATGCATTGATCTACGAAATCGCCACCCGCCACCTGTTGTTCTGCGCCTTCGACGTGAGCATCAAGGGTCACCATCTGCACGCCACCGCGTGGGGTGAAACTATCGATCCAGCACGGCATCAGCCTGCCGTGGAAGTAAAAGGCGCGACCTTGACGGAATTGCATGTCGAGGCCATCGAAGAGGATCTCTGGATGGCCCAATGCGTCGTCGATGTCTGAACAGTAATGATGACGCCGGCACGAATTGCTGGGTTTTCTGGGTTATGAACTGCCAGATAAGACAAACCCAGGGCTGACCAACCGCCCTGGGTTCGCTGGAACGGAACCGTTACTCGACCTTGATCGCGCGGCGTTTGGCCGGCTCCACTTTTGGCAACACCAGTTCGAGCAACCCATCCTTGAAAGTCGCCTTCGCCTTATCGCCGGACACTGCGCACGGCAGGGTCATCGTCCGCGCGAAAGCACCCTGCGCTATTTCGCAACGGTGGTATTCGCCCTCTTCGCTCTTGGTTTCCTTTCGACTGCTGCCCTTGATGGTCAGGGTATTGTCCGTTACCGAGATATCCAGATCCTTCTTGTCCACACCAGCCAATTCGGCACGGACCAGAATATCGGCCTCACGGTCGACGATATCGACATGCGGCATTCTCGCCACGTCGGCGCGACTCAACTGACTCTCAAACGGGGCGCGCATGCGCATCAGGCGCGGCCATTCCCATTGCATGGGACGCGGCCACTCGTTGCCGAAGAAACCCTCGAACAGACGTTCCATATCTTCGATCGGACTCAGGTGGTGCAGTAGGTTGAGTCGGACCGTTGCCACCACCCTTCTGCATTTCAGTTCGTTGTTGCTTGGACATAACGTAACCTCCTCGTTCTTCAAGATCAGCAAACGTATCACCTTGCTTACAAGTATATTGAGCATCGTTGAGCCAACGGGCTACTCGTTTGATGAATATCAGCACTGATTGCAATTGACGCCGACACCGCCTCAGTCGAGCACGTGACAGGGATTTTTTGGCTAAAAAAGCGGATGTGCGTGCATGACAAATTCCAGCACCAACATCGCCACCGCACTCTGCGCCTGTGCCGTGTCGATGCCCAGCGTGGCCGCCAGACGAGTGATATCAAAGCGCGGTAACAGCATCGATACCTGTTCCGGAATCGGCACCGCCGCCAAGGCGTGTGGATCGATAGCGTCGAGCACCGCACCCAAGTCCGCGTATACCGCTTGGAGAACGCGCCTCGCCTCGGTCTGCGACAAGCCCAAGGCACAATACTGCTCGACGAGTTCGGCGGCCCAGGCGTCCTTGCTCTGGCCTGTATCCGCCCAGTCTATCGGCGACCAAGCATGCCGTTGCGGGGTTGATCCGGTGGCAGTCCTGGAACTGCTTAGGTTGTCCATTGCGGATACCTCCTGTCCCGTTACACCACCCCTAGCGTAGACCAAAATCGGGAGATTACCGCTTAGTTAAATTTATAAATGGGATTTATAGCGCTCGCGTCGATGTACGCCAGGGCCTTATCCAACCGCGCCAGCGCGCGTTCTCGACCGATCAGATAGACCGTCACATCGATGGGCGGAGACACCGTGCCACCCGACATCGCCACCCGCAGGGGCTGCGCGACTTTGCCGAGTTTTTCGCCCAGGCCTTCCGCTGTCGCAATCACCACCTGGTGGATCGGTTCCGGTTGCCAGTCGACCAGCGCGGCAAAACCTTCGCGCAACTGCGCCAAGGCCGGCCGTGCCGCCGCGTTCAGATTCTTCTGCGCGGCCTTTTCGTCAAACTGCTCGAAGTCCTGATAAAAGAACACGCTGTTGGCCGCCATCTCGACCAGGGTCTTGGCGCGTTCCTGCTGCGCCTTGACGACTTCATGCAGCGGCGGATCCTGCGCCGGATCGATACCCAGCAGACCGATGTGGTGACTCAGGTGCCGCGCCACATGCACAGGCGAGCTCTCTTTGATGTATTGCTGATTGAGCCACAGCAGTTTTTCGGGATTGAAACTGGACGCGGATTTATTCACATCCATCACATCGAACAGCTCGATCATCTGATCAATCGAGAAGACTTCCTGATCGCCATGCGACCAGCCCAGCCGCACCAGATAATTCAGCAAGGCTTCGGGCAGGAAACCCTCCTCGCGATATTGCATGACGCTGACCGCGCCATGACGCTTGGACAGACGCTTGCCATCCGAGCCGAGGATCATCGGCACATGCGCATACTTTGGCGGTGTCGCGCCGAGCGCGCGCAGAATGTTGATCTGGCGCGGCGTGTTGTTCAGATGGTCATCGCCGCGGATGACATGCGTGATATCCATATCGGCATCGTCGACCACCACCGACAGGTTATAGGTCGGCGAGCCGTCGCTACGGGCGATAATCAGATCATCGAGTTCCGCATTCTGAAATACCACGCGACCGCGAATCAAATCATCGACCACCACTTCGCCGTCCTGCGGATTGCGAAAGCGGATCACATAGGGCGCGTCGGCGCTAGGCGGCTTGGCGCCGTCGCGGCAAAGTCCGTCGTAGCGTGGCTTCTCCTTGTTGGCCATCTGCTCTTCACGCAGTTTTTCCAGCCGCTCCTTGCTGCAATAGCATTTGTAAGCATGGCCGGTGTCGATCAACTGCTGAACGATCACGCCGTATCGGTCGAAGCGTTTGGTCTGGTAAAACGGACCCTCGTCGTACTCCATGCCCAACCAGGTCATGCCCTCCAGAATGGCGTTCACCGATTCCTCGGTGGAGCGTTCCAGATCGGTGTCTTCGATGCGCAGAATGAACTGGCCGCCGTGCTTGCGGGCATACAGCCAGGAGAACAGCGCGGTGCGCGCGCCACCGATGTGCAGATAACCAGTCGGGCTGGGGGCAAAACGGGTACGGACGGTCATGGCGATCGGGATTCCTGAGGCTGACACGAGGCGGCGTATTGTAACGGAAGGCCCGCATCGGCGCAGGCCGGCCTGCGCCGGAGCCTCGGCCACCCCCGCGGTTGACCGCTCCCGGTTGACCACCTTGGCCTCGTTCCCTAGAATGCACTTCCCGTTCGCGGCCTCATCTGGCGCGGCCGGCACTACCAGCCTTGCAGCAAATATGGGCGCGTAGCTCAGCGGGAGAGCATCGCCTTCACACGGCGGGGGTCACAGGTTCAATCCCTGTCGCGCCCACCATATTTGCCTGGAAATACTGAATCACATAGCGCTCGCTTTTACCCTCCTACTCCTCAGCATTTCATCTGTGTGACCAATCTGGACCTTCGTGGGTTCATAACATCAGCTGGTGGCGCAACCAAGGCAATCGCCATTTTTTTACAGCAATTTCTTTCACTAAATAGTACATTCCCCGGTAACAACAACAAACCGGAGGGATCCCCAATGAATACCAACCAACGCAAACTCGTTGCGGCCATGTCGATGTGCGCGGCAGTTGCCTTGCCTGGCCTTTCCTTTGGCGCCTCTGATCGATCGCGGCAGTGGTTTAATTTATGACACCGATTTGAATGTCACGTGGTTATCGGATGCCAACTATTCAGCCACCAGCGGTAACGACAGTACTGGTGATATGACTTGGGACGACGCCATGAATTGGACGGCAAACCTGAACTATTACGACAGCGTGCGCGGCGTGACCTATGACGACTGGCGTTTGCCAACGTCGCTACAACCGGATCCGGCCTGCAGCCTTCAATCTCAAGTCAGCTCATATGGGAGCAACTGCACCGGCAGTGAGTTAGGCCACCTGCTCTATGTCGAGTTGGGCGGCGCCATAGACGAAGAAGGAACTTTGTACCCGTTTAATAGCAACTTTAGTCTGTTTAAAAATGTAGCGCCCAACTTCTATTGGACGGCCACGGAAGACGTGCTGAATACGGATTCCGCGTGGTTCTTCGATATCGACAGTGGGATTCAGCTCAGCCTGTACAAGGGGGATGACGCCATTCCGTGGGCAGTTCGCGACGGCGATGTATATATTACTTCAGCAGTCCCTGTTCCCGCCGCCGCGTGGCTGTTCGGCTCAGGTATTATTGGCCTGATTGGCATCTCAAGAACGGTCAGTAAAGGCGATCGGATTAACAACCCGTCCCGCATCAACGCCTAGGCTGTGCGGCGACGCAGTATCACAAGCCCGAGGCTGGCGACGGTGGCGAAGCCGGCACCGGCCAAGAACGTGGCCGCGGGTCCGATGGCACTCCATAGCGCGCCTGCGATCATACTCGCCAGCAGCAAAGCGCCGCCGCTGACAAGATTGAAGATACCAAACCCGGTGCCGCGCAACGGGGCCGGCACCGTATCCGCGACGAGTTTCGATAAAAGTCCCTGGGTAAAAGCCATGTGCAGGCCCCACAACGCCGCGCCGGCAAACACGGCCAGTGCGTCCGCGGCGATGGCCAACACCACATCGGCGGCGATGAGCAATGCGAGCCCGATCAACAGCAAGGTGCGCTCACTGAAGCGGTCGGCTGCGGCGCCGGCCGGATACGCGGCCGCGGCATAGAATACATTCATCACGACCATGACCATCGGCACGTAGCCGAGCGCAAGACCGACGTCATCGGCACGCAGCACCAAAAATGCCTCGCTGAAGCGGGCCAGTGTAAAGACGGCGCCCAACACCACGACCTTCCAGTAACGCAACGGCAGACGTTTGATGTCGACGAAGGTCAGCGGCGCTTTGGCGTGACCAAGCGCTTGCGCATGCTCCGGCTCGCGCACGTAGATCATGAGCAACGCCACAGCGATAAACGCCGGTACCACGGCCACCCACATCACCGCTCTGATGTCGTTGGCGAGCCAGATCATGAAGCCCACCGCCAGCAGCGGACCGAGCAAGGCGCCCACGGAATCGAGCGCCTGGCGCAGTCCGTACGCAGCACCGCGCAAGTGCGCTGGCGTGATGTCGGCCACCAAGGCGTCGCGCGGTGCGCCGCGGATGCCTTTGCCGATGCGATCGACGAAGCGTGCCGTGAACACCCAGCCTATCGACGTGGCCAGCGGGAACATCGGTTTGGTGAAAGCCGCAAGTCCGTAACCGAGGATCATCAGGAATTTTCGCTTACCGAGGTAATCGCTCAGCGTGCCTGAAAACACCTTCAAGATGGCTGCCGTCGCCTCCGCGATGCCTTCGATGACGCCGACAGTCACCATCGACACGCCCAGCGTCGTGACCATGAAAATCGGCAGAAGGCTGTGGATCATCTCGGAAGAAATGTCCATGAACAGCGAGCCGAATCCCAAGGCCCAGATACCGGCCGGCAACGCGCGCCATGCTGCCGGGCTACGCTGGGGAGACGGTGGGCTGTTCGAAGCGCGTAAGCTCACGCCAGCGACCCCAGCGTCTTGCGGAAACGTGCCGTAGTCTCCGCGCTCTGGGCCTGCCGCAGCTGCACCTCAACAACAGAATCGCCCTCGCCCTCGAAGAAGTTCGCGATCCGACCGATGATCTTGGTTGCGACACCGATCCAGTTTTTGTTCCGCTCTCCGGTCATGGTTTTTATTCCTTCTGGCCAATTTGTGTCCGATCTGTGTCCGATCAACTGACACTAGTGTTTTTTTGCAGACGCCACGCAGTGCGTTCACACGATGTCAGGGCCGTTCCCAACAACCGGCGCCATTACAACTGGCGCCATTCAAGTATGGCAGAGCCAGGCGAATCCAAACCGTCCAGCCGCGCGACACGAATCTGTTCGCGGCATATCTTGCCTGCAACTTATCCGAGCGAAGGTTGTCGGTGGAGTGACAGGCTTGGCTGCCATAGGCAAGAAGTCTCCGGATTAATGCGGAAAAGCCCCACCAGGCACAAGTGGAAAAACAAAAAAGCCAACATCGAATGGACGTTCATTCTAGAATCGCTCTATGAATTCGCGCGGTGTGTCCGGAGTCCCGGCGCGTCCAGTGTCGTTTCTGAATTTCTGATATCGAGAGGGCAACCATGCAGGCCTACCCCTTGCTTCGCTCCGCGTCATTCAGCGCATTGACGGGCGTCGTTGTTCTACTGGCCGCCTGCAGCGGCGAGCCACCGCCTGCGCCGGGTGGCGCCGCTCAAGCCGCACCGACCGTCACGGTGCTTACTGTGCAGGCCGAACGTGTCGCACACGAGACTGAATTGCCGGGCCGCACGACGCCCTTCCTGATCGCCGAGGTTCGGCCGCAGGTCACTGGCATCGTACTGCAGCGCAACTTCGACGAAGGCAGCGAGGTGCAAGCCGATCAGCTGCTGTATCAGATCGATCCCGCACCTTATAAGGCAAGCTATGACAGCGCCAAGGCCGGACTCGCGCGCGCCGAGGCCGATCTCTATGCCGTGCGTCTCAAAGCCGAGCGCTACGCCGAACTGGTGAAGACCAAAGCCATCAGCACCCAAGCGAACGATGATGCCGTCGCTGCGCTCATGCAGGCACAAGCCAATGTCGCCGCAGCGCAGGCCACGCTGGCAAAAGCGAAGATCGATCTGGATTTCACCCAGGTGAAAGCGCCCATCGCCGGTCGCATCGGCCGTTCCGCCGTAACGCCCGGCGCGCTGGTGACGGCGAACCAGGCTGCGACGCTCGCCATCGTGCAGCAACTCGATCCGATCTATGTAGACCTCACCCAGTCCAGCGCCGAACTGCTGCGTCTGCGACGCGATCTCGCCTCCGGCAAGATGCAGCGCACCACCGACAACACGCTGCCGGTGAAACTGCTGCTCGAAGACGGCAGCGAATATGCCGCCGACGGCACGCTGGCCTTTTCCGAAGTCACGGTGGACGAGACCACCGGCAGCGTGACCCTGCGCGCGGTCTTCCCCAATCCGAAAAACGAACTGCTGCCCGGCATGTACGTGCGCGCACGCTTGTCGCAAGGCGTGCAGGACAACGCCATTCTGGTGCCGCACGCGGCGCTGAGTCGCGATCCGAAAGGCAATGCTGTCGTGATGGTGATCGGCGCCGAAGACAAGGTCGAAGCGCGCACCGTGCAAACAGCCCAATCGCTCGGCGACAAGTGGGTAGTGACCGAGGGACTTGTGCCCGGCGAACGCGTCATCGTCGAGGGTCTGCAACGCGCGCGTCCCGGCACGCAGGTGCAGGCACAGGAAGTCGGTGCGCAGGCCACGCCGCCGAATGCGCCAGGATCGACGAATGCATCGGGATCGGATGCATCGTCACCCGCGCCCGCGGCCAAGTGAGGTAGCAGAGCATGGCTCACTTCTTCATCGACCGCCCCATCTTCGCCTGGGTCATCGCCATCGTCATCATGCTCGCCGGCGGCTTGTCGATCATGTCGCTGCCGGTCGCGCAATACCCATCCATCGCGCCGCCCACCATCGCCATCAACGCCAACTATCCGGGCGCGTCGGCGAAGACCGTGCAGGATTCCGTCACCCAGATCATCGAACAGAAGATGACCGGCCTCGACAACCTGCTCTACATGAGTTCGTCGTCCGACTCTTACGGCCGCGCCACGGTGACGCTGACCTTCGACGCCGGCACCGATCCCGACATCGCGCAGGTGCAGACGCAGAACAAATTGCAGCTCGCTCTGCCGTTGCTGCCCATCGCCGTGCAACAGCAAGGCGTGCAGGTGGCGAAGTCGGCGCGCAACTTCCTGCTGGTGGTCGGCTTCGTCTCCAAGGACGGCACGCACAGCCGCACCGACCTCGCCGACTTCCTTGTTTCCTCGGTGCAGGAACCGCTGTCGCGCGTCACCGGCGTCGGTGAGATTCAGGTGTTCGGTTCGCAGTACGCCATGCGCATCTGGGTCGATCCGGCCAAGCTGGACAACTACCGGCTCACGCCGATCGACGTGCAGAACGCGCTGCGCGATCAGAACGCCCAGGTGTCGGCCGGCCAGCTCGGCGGCACGCCCGCCATGCCGGGACAGGGCTTCACCGCGTCCATCACCGTGCAGAACCGCCTCGAAACTGTCGAGCAGTTCGAACAGATCCTGCTGCGCAGTTCCACGCAGGGCGGCGAAGTTCGCCTGAAAGACATCGCGCGCATCGAGATCGGCTCCGAGAACTACGGCACCATCGGCCGCTTCAACGGCCAGCCTGCCGCGGGCGTCGGCATCAAGCTCGCCGCCGGGGCGAATGCGCTGGATACCGCCAACGCCGTGCGCGCCAAGATCGACAGCCTGAAATCGTATTTCCCTTCCGGCGTCGAAGCGGTGATTCCCTACGACACCACGCCCTTCGTCAAGCTCTCCATCCTGAGCGTGGTGGAAACGCTGGTCGAGGCGGTCATCCTGGTGTTTCTGGTGATGTATCTATTCCTGCAGAATTTCCGCGCGACGATTATCCCGACCATCGCCGTGCCCGTGGTGCTGCTCGGCACCTTCGGCGTGATGGCGGCATTCGGCTTCTCCATCAACACCCTCACCATGTTCGGCCTGGTGCTCGCCATCGGCCTGCTGGTCGACGATGCCATCGTCGTGGTCGAGAACGTCGAACGCGTCATGTCCGAAGAAGGTCTGTCGCCGAAGGCGGCGACCAAGAAATCCATGACGCAGATCACCGGCGCCCTGGTCGGCATCGGTCTGGTGTTGGCGGCGGTGTTCGTGCCGATGGCCTTCTTCGGCGGCTCCACCGGTGTCATCTACCGGCAGTTCTCCATCACCATCGTCTCGGCGATGGCGCTTTCCGTGCTGGTGGCGATCATCTTCACGCCGGCCTTGTGCGCGACCATGCTGAAGCCGATCGAGAAAGGGCACGAGCACGGTGAAGGCAGCCGATTCAGCGGCTTCTTCCACTGGTTCAACGGCATGTTCGACCGCAACCGGCATCGTTACGAATCCGCCGTCGGCAAGATCCTGCAGCGCAGCCTGCGCTTCCTGGCGATCTATGCCGCCATCGTCGGCGTGCTCGTGCTGCTGTTTCTGCGCATGCCCACCGCCTTCCTGCCGGAGGAGGACCAGGGCCTGATGTTCACGCAGGTCGTGCTGCCGGCCGGCGCCACCCAGGAACGCACCGTCGAGGTGCTGAAGAAGGTCGAGCATCAGTTCCTGGAAATGGAGAAGGACAACGTGCGTTCGACCTTCACCATCGCCGGCTTCAGCTTCGGCGGCCAGGGCCAGAACATGGGTCTCGGCTTTGTCAGCATGAGAGACTGGAGCGAACGTCCGGAACCGGAACAGGAAATCCACGCCGTCGCCACGCGCGCGATGGGCGCGTTCCAGCAGGTCCGCGAGGCGATGGCGTTCGCCTTCGTGCCGCCGGCGGTGATCGAACTCGGCACGTCCAGCGGCTTCAACGTGCAGCTGCAGGACCGCGCCGGCGTTGGTCACGACGCGCTGATCGCCGCGCGCAACCAGTTCCTCGGCCTCGCGGCGAAGGATCAGCGTCTGGTCGGCGTGCGCCCCAACGGTCAGGACGATGTCGCCGAATACCAATTGGATATCGATTACGCCAAGGCCGGCGCGCTCGGCGTCTCGGTGGCGGACATCAACGACACGCTGGCGACTGCCTGGGGCGGCACTTACGTCAACGACTTCATCGACCGCGGCCGCATCAAGAAGGTCTATCTGCAGGCCGAGGCCGAAGCGCGCATGAAGCCGGAAGATCTCACGAAATGGTATGTGCGCAACGAGCGCGGCGAGATGGTGCCATTGTCGGCGTTCACCACGGCGCGCTGGACCTACGGCTCGCCGCGTCTGGAACGCTTCAACGGCCAGCCCTCGATCGAGCTGCTCGGCCAGGCCGCGCCCGGTCTATCGTCGGGTGATGCGATGACGGCCGTCGAGGAGATCATGGCGCAATTGCCGCCTGGTATCGGCTATGAATGGACCGGTACTTCGTATGAAGAACGCCGCTCCGGCACGCAGGCGCCGGGCTTATATGCGTTGTCGCTGCTGGTGGTGTTCCTGTGTCTGGCGGCGTTGTACGAAAGCTGGTCGGTGCCGTTCGCGGTCATGCTGGTGGTACCGCTCGGTGTGCTCGGCGCGTTGCTCGCCGCCAGCGGCCGCGGCCTGTCGAACGATGTGTATTTTCAGGTCGGCCTGCTCGCCACCATCGGCCTGTCGTCGAAGAACGCGATCCTGATCGTGGAGTTCGCCAAGGTGCTCATGGAGAAGGAAGGCAAGGATCTGATCACGGCGACGCTGGAGGCGGTGCGCATGCGGCTGCGTCCCATTCTGATGACCTCGCTCGCCTTTGGTTTCGGCGTATTGCCGCATGGCGATCGCCACCGGCGCCGGCTCCGGCAGCCAGAACGCCATCGGCACCGGCGTGCTCGGCGGCACCATCGCCGGCACCGTGCTCGGCATCTTCTTCATCCCGCTGTTCTACGTGGTGATCAAACGTATCTTCAAGGGCAAGCCGCTCGCGGATGCAACGCCGGTCGCCACGAAGCCGCCCTAGCATCACGCGTCACATCATCATGCGCGTAGCAGGCAATAGATGTTTTCATGAACGGTAAATGATCCGTTCTTTAGATTGGCGTATCAACGTTCTAAACTGACCGCACCACTTCAATACCACCCATATACCCGCGTAACGCGTCCGGCACCACCACCGAGCCATCGGCCTGCTGATAGTTTTCCAGAATCGCGACCAGCGTACGGCCGACGGCCAAACCTGAACCGTTCAGCGTATGCAGCAGTTCGGGCTTGCCGGTTTCGGGATTGCGCCAGCGCGCCTGCATGCGCCGCGCCTGGAAATCCTCGAAGTTGCTGCACGAGGAAATCTCGCGGTATTTCTGCTGGCCGGGCAGCCAGACTTCGAGGTCATAGGTCTTGGCCGAGGAGAAGCCCATGTCGCCGCTGCACAGCGCCATGACGCGATACGGCAGATTGAGCTTCTGCAAAATCGCCTCGGCATGGCCGGTCAGTTCTTCCAAGGCTTGATAGGAATCCTGCGGCCGCACCGCTTGCACCACTTCGACCTTTTCAAATTGATGCTGACGGATCATGCCGCGCGTGTCCTTGCCGTAGGAGCCGGCCTCGGAGCGGAAACACGGTGTATGGCAGACGAATTTGCGTGGCATGTCGTCGGCGTCGACGATCACGTCGCGCAAAATATTCGTGACCGGCACTTCGGCGGTGGGGATCAGGTAATACGCCTGTTCACCCTTGAGTGCGAACAGTTCGGCTTCGAACTTCGGCAACTGACCGGTACCGCGCAAGCTGTCGGCATTGACCAGATACGGCACATAGGTCTCGGTGTAGCCATGCAGCGCGGTGTGCGTGTCGAGCATGAATTGAATCAGCGCGCGGTGCATGCGCGCCAGCGGTCCGCTCATCACGGCGAAGCGCGTGCCGGTGATTTTGGTCGCGGTCTCGAAATCCAGTTGACCCAGCGCTTCGCCGATATCGACGTGATCCTTGGGTTCGAAATCGAACGCCCGCGGTTCACCCCAGCGCCGCACCTCGAGGTTATCGTCTTCGCTCTTGCCGTCAGGCACCGAGCTGTGCGGAATATTCGGGATCGCCATCAGCACCGCATCGAGATCGCTCTGGAGTTGATCCAGTTGCGCCTTCGCCGCATCGAGCTCCGCACCCAGACCGGCAACCTGCTCCAGCAGTGGCGCGACATCCTCGCCCTTGGCCTTGGCCTGACCGATGGCCTTGGAGCGGCTGTTGCGCTCGGCCTGCAAGTCCTGGGTGCGCACCTGAATGATCTTGCGCTCCTCTTCGAGCGCCTGGATGCGCGCGACATCGAGCGTGTAACCACGTCGCGCCAGCTGTGCGGCAACTTGGTCGAGTTCGGTGCGTAAACGTTTCGGGTCCAACATGGTCAGTGTTCCAGTCTATTCAAATGATTCGTTTTTGAACCGCCAAGGCGCCAAGAACGCATTGGAACGCCAAGAGTAATACCATATGAATCCTAGTTTCTAACCCAGGATGGTCTTTTTACATGTATTACTTGGCGTACTTGGCGTCTTGGCGGTTCAACATGAAAATTTACACCTCCAACTGCGCCGTCCAGCTCAGGATCTGCCCCGCCGGCACCAGCTCGCGCAGATGCGCGATGATCGTTTCGACGCGCTCGGGCACGTCGAAGAACTCGATAACGATGGGCAGGTCCAGAACCGTATCGATCAACTGTGCCGAATGTATGTGACCATCCTTGCCGAAGCCGCTGATGCCGCGGAACACCGTCACGCCGCGCACCTTCTCGACATCATGGAGTCGTGCCAGCAGTCGCTGATATTTGTCGTGCTCGGTTAGATACACGCGCACGCAGCGCACATCGATTGTATTCATATCTGTCTCCCGATCACGATACCGATGGCCGCCGCGCCGACACACAAGACCATACTCAGCAGCACGTTCACGAGCGCCTTCATGACCTCGCCCGCCTCGATCAGATTGACCGTCTCCAGCGAGAATGTGGAGAAGGTCGTGAACGCGCCGAGCAGACCGATCATCAGAAACGCGCGCCACACCACGCCGCCGTCGAAGCGCTCCAGCAGCACCACATACAGAAACCCGATTGCCAGACTGCCAGTGACATTGATGAGCAAGGTGCCATAGGGAAAATCCTTGCCCAGCCAGGCGGCGACGCCGGTGGCGACCCAGAAGCGCAGCAGCGCCCCGAGGGCGCCGCCGGCGGCGATGGCGACGAGTTGGTTCATACGTGGCTGCGATTCTCCGTTTTCATGGTGGCCAATGGTACAACAGACCGGTGTGATTTGCGCCGTGCGGCTAAACCCATTTCACACCAAAGGCCGCAAGAGGAGCACAAAGGTTTTATTTACGGTAGCGCTGAGTAATTGAATTATCCCGTCATTGCGAGCGAAGCGTGGCAATCTCGTGATGCAGCATCAGTCGTTTGGAGATCGCCACGTTGCTGCGCTCCTCGCAATGACGGATGAATCGAGACTTCTTAATTATCACTTTGCGTTCTTTGCGGCCTTGGCGTCCATCACTTCTTCCCCGCCTTGCGGTCCAGCTCGCGCAGGTGCGCGAGCTTCTCGGCGATCTTGATCTCCAGGCCGCGTGGCACCGGCCGGTAATAATGCCGCTGTGGCATCTCGTCCGGAAAATAACGTTCGCCGGCGGCATAGGCTTCCGGCTCATCGTGGGCGTAGCGGTAGCGGTCGCCGTAACCCAGTTCCTTCATCAGCTTGGTCGGCGCGTTGCGCAGATGCAGCGGCACATCCAACGAGCCGAATTCGGCCGCATCGCGGCGCGCCTGATTGTAGGCCATATACACGGCGTTGCTCTTGGGCGCACAGGCGAGATAGACGATAGCCTGCGCCAGCGCGAGCTCGCCTTCGGGGCTGCCGAGGCGTTCCTGCACATCCCAGGCATTCATGACCAGCGCCAGTGCGCGCGGGTCGGCATTGCCGATGTCCTCGCTGGCCATGCGCACAATGCGTCGCGCCAGATACAGTGCATCGCAGCCGCCATCGAGCATGCGCGTCAGCCAGTACAAGGCCGCGTCGGGATCGGAACCGCGCACGGATTTGTGCAGTGCGGAGATCTGATCGTAGAACGCCTCGCCGCCCTTATCGAAACGGCGCACACCGCCGACGATGACCTCGTTGATGACGGATTCAGGGATGACTTCGGCGCCCTGCTCATCGGGTTCGGCCAGATCGGCGGCGATTTCGAGCAGATTGAGCAGGCGACGCGCATCGCCGTCGGCGGCCTGCGCCAGACGCTGCCGCAGTTCATCGGCCAGTTGCAGATGCCGCGCGCCCAGTCCGCGCTCTGCATCCGTCAGCGCGCGTTCGATCAAGCCGAGCAGGTCGGCGTCTTCGAGCCGTTTGAGCACATAGGTGCGCGCGCGCGACAACAAGGCGTTGTTCAATTCGAACGATGGATTCTCCGTGGTCGCGCCGACGAACAGCAGCGTGCCGTCTTCGATGTGCGGCAGGAACGCATCCTGCTGCGCCTTGTTGAAGCGATGCACCTCGTCGACGAACAGGATGGTCTGGCGGCCGTAGGCCTCGCGCAGCGTGCGCGCCTGATCGACGGCAGCGCGAATATCCTTCACCCCGGCGAGCACGGCCGACAGCGTGGCGAATTCCGCTCCGGCGGTGTGCGCCAGCAAGCGCGCGAGCGTGGTCTTGCCGGTGCCCGGCGGCCCCCACAACACCATCGAATGCAGACGGCTGTTCTCGATGGCGAGCCGCAAGGGTTTGCCGGGACCGAGCAGGTGCTGCTGGCCGACGAACTCATCGAGATTCTGCGGTCGCAGGCGATCAGCGAGGGGGCGGTAAGGATCGGTGGCGGGTGTGGGCATGGGCAGGGATTACGAACGTTCAGCAAACAATCAGCGTCGAGTAGGAGCGGCCTGTGGCCAGCGAACGAGCCATCTGCCGAACGGTTCGCGGTCGCAGGCCGCTCCTACAGGTGAATCAACGCGCAGATTCATTGGGTATTTCACCGATCACATCCACGCCTGCCTTTGGCGTGAAGTTGAACAAACCTGCTTCGACATCGCCATTGCGCCGCAAATCGCTGAAGCGGATCAGCGTGGTCTGATCGAAGGCATCGACCAGTTCCATCGCCACCAGCACATCGTTCGCGAAACCCAGGCGCAGTTGACTGAATTGCGTATCCGCGAGTCCGTCCTGGGATTTCGGCGTCAGCTCGAACCAGGCCTCGCCGTCACGCGCGGCGATCGCCTTCACGTCGAACAAAGCTTGCGGTTGCTCCCCCGCACTCAACAACAACGCCGGCGTACCGGCCAATGCATCACCTTGCGGCTTGACCGTGGCCTGTTCCAGATCGGCATCGTAGGTCCACAGATGCTGACCATCGCCCAACACCAACTGCTCGTAGGGCGTGCTGTAATCCCAGCGGAATTTACCCGGACGCTGGATGGTGACCTTGCCGCTGGCGTTTTGCGTGACGACACCCTTCGCATCGGTGATGGTCTGATCGAAGCGTGCGGTAAACGTCGACAAGCCGATAAAGAAATGATCCAGCGGCGTGGCGCCGGATTCGACGGCAACAGCCGACGACAGCAGCCCGTACAGCAGCAAACCGGCCAAGCTGCGTAGCACGCGGGTACCGCGCACAAAGTTCATCATGTCCTGCAACCTCTCGTGTGATTCAGTATCCGCCGGTTAAGACACCCCGGCGTGCTTCGCGGTTCAATAAACCTAAAAAATCATTTCAGCCACGGAAACACACGGAAGACACTGAAACACAGTGCATTCCTGGAGCGACTATTCACCACCTTGCGGGTGATGGCGGTGCCGGCGTGAAGCTTATGATCTTGTCCGTGTTTTTCCGTGTGATTCCGTGGCAAATGCGGTTTATAGGATAAACAGCGCTTAATCTTTCGGCGGCGGCGGTGCCAGCACTTCGCGGCTGCCGTTGGATTGCAGCGGGCCGACGATGCCGGCCATTTCCATGGTCTCGATCATGCGTGCGGCGCGGTTGTAGCCGATCTTCAGACGCCGCTGCACGCCGGAGATCGACGCGCGCCGCGATTCGGTGACAATGCGCACGGCCTGGTCGTAAAGCGCATCGGATTCGCTGTCCGCGCCGCCCCCGCCCATCTCGGTGAAGCTATCGCCGCCGGATGAATCGCCCTGCAAAATCTCATCGAGGTAATCCGGTTTGGAATTGCCCTTGAGGTGATCCACCACGCGATGCACTTCCTGATCCGACACAAAGGCACCGTGGATACGCATCGGCACGCCGGTGCCCGGTGCGAGATACAACATATCACCGTGGCCGAGCAGCGCCTCCGCGCCCATCTGATCGAGAATCGTGCGCGAATCGATTTTGCTCGACACCTGAAAGGCGATGCGCGTGGGAATATTCGCCTTGATCAGTCCGGTGATGACGTCCACCGACGGGCGTTGCGTGGCGAGAATCAGGTGAATACCCGAGGCACGCGCCTTTTGCGCCAGCCGCGCGATCAGCTCTTCGACCTTCTTGCCGACCACCATCATCATGTCGGCCAGCTCGTCGATGATGACGACGATATACGGCATATGCGTCAACGGCGGCGCTGGCTGCGTTGGATCGAGTTGTTCTTCCGGTTTGTACAACGGATCGAGAATCGGCTCGCCCTTCTCCTGCGCATCTTTGATCTTGCGGTTGCTGCTGGCGATGTTACGCACGCCCAGCGCGGCCATGAGTTTGTAACGCCGTTCCATTTCGGCGACACACCAGCGCAGCGCGTTGGCGGCCTCTTTCATGTCGGTGACCACCGGCGTGAGCAGATGCGGAATGCCTTCGTAAATCGACAGCTCGAGCATTTTCGGGTCGATCATGATCAGCCGCACATCCGCCGGCAGCGTCTTGTACAACAGACTCAGGATCATCGCGTTGACGGCCACGGATTTACCCGAGCCGGTGGTGCCCGCGACCAGCAGATGCGGCATGCGCCCCAAGTCCACGACGGTCGGTTGCCCGGAAATATCCTTACCCAGCGCCAGCGTCAGCGGTGAACCGGCCTCTTCATAATCCTGCGAGGTGATGATTTCCGAAAGCGAGACGATCTCGCGTTTCTCATTGGGGATTTCCAGGCCGACAAACGACTTGCCCGGAATCACATCGACCACGCGCACGCTGATCGCCGACAAGGCACGGGCGAGATCCTTGGCGAGATTGCTGATCTGACTGACCTTCACGCCCGAGCCCGGCTGCAATTCGAAGCGCGTGATCACGGGGCCGGGACTGACGGCGACGACTTCAACCTCGACGCCAAAGTCGGCGAGTTTCATTTCCACGAGACGCGACATCGCCTCCAGCGCGGATTCGGAATAACCGCCGACACTGGGACGCGCCGGATCGAGCAAAGACAACGGCGGCAGTTCGGAATCCGACGGCGCATCGAACAGGCGCACTTGGCGTTCCTTCTCGATGCGCTCGCTGGGCTCGACTTTTTTGACGATGGGCTCGATGCGCGGCGGCGGCCGGTTCTCGACTTTCTTCTGCTCTTCGCGCACGACCTCTTGCCGTTCCATACGCATCTGCCGGCTGGCGAGGTAATCCTGCAACTCGTCGATACGGTCGCGCGCCCAATTTACAAAGCGCAGCGTCCAACGCCCGGTGCGGTCGATGACCACCAGCCACGACATGCCCGTGAACAGTGTCATGCCCGCGAGGAACAGCGCCAACAGAAACAAGGTCCCGCCGACGTCGCTGAACGGGTGCATCAAGTCGTTGCCGATCAGATCACCGAGAATGCCACCGGCGGACAGGGGCAATACGCCGTAGCCGAGTTTGAAATGCAGACTGGCCAGTCCGCAGCCGGCGCCCAGCGTCAGCAGGAAACCCAGCCAGCGTAGCGCCAGGGTGTTGTAGTCGATATCGCCATCTTGCGTGCGACCGCGGAAAATCAGCCAGCCGCTGTAACCGACCATGATCGGAAACAACACCGCCAGGAAACCGAACAGATACAGGAACACGTCGGCGAACCAGGCACCCGCCACCCCGCCGATGTTCTGCACGGTGCCACGCGGCCCAGTATGTGACCAACCGGGATCAGTGCCGTGATAACTCAGCAGCGATACCAGCAGGTACACTGCAATCGCGCTCAGGATAATCAGCGCGCCTTCACGCACGCCACGACTGACATGGTGCCGCAACGGCGCGGCGTTGGGGTTTTTCTTGCGTGCTTGTGCCAAGGTGGACCCTAAGTGCTGAAAAAGTGCTGCGATTGTATGTGCGATGGGGGGTTATGACCACCCTTGACGACGCGAAACAACGGAACTTCCCAGTGTCTCAAACCCCGGAATCCAGATCCTCTGGGATAACTGACCGCGCGGCCAGTGAGAAACCATGGCAAGTGAGGAATACCTGTTTGCTACAGGGTCGGGGGATTATCGCCGTGCGCGTTGGTCGAACTGGCTAGCGGGATGCGGGTGGTGTGCCGCCAAACAATTCTGCCAGCAAGGCATCGGTATCGTCCGCTGCCGGCGCAGGCTTATCGGCAGGGACAGGCACGACTGGCGGTGCTGGCGCACGCATCCCGGGAAAAACTCGCTAATAAGTCATCGATATCCGCATCGGCTGTCACCGACTCGGGCGCCGCCTGGATGGCCGCGGATTCCAGCAGTGCATCGACATCGATATCCGCCTCGGCCGGCAACGCAGCCACTGCCGTGATCGGTTCGAGCTCTTCTTCGGGTGCTTCCATCGCAACCTGTGTCAGTTCGGGTATTACTTCGGGTACCACCTCAGGCGCACTCTGCGAGGCAGTCTCCAGGATGGCGTCGATATCGGTAGCGTCGACAGACTCCGAAGCAGCCACCGCCGCGTGCGGTTCCGCATTCAGGCTATCCGCTTCGAGATCGGCGAGGCGCCCGCGCAAGGTTTCGACCTGGCCACGCAACATATTGTTTTCGTCTTCGAGCACCATGACGCAGGAATTGAGTTCGTTGTTAGAGCGCTGGATCTTATTGACCGCCTCCTCCAACTCGCCGGCCTTGCCACCTTCAGGTGTTATCGCGCGCAGCATATTGCGCAATTTACCGATGGTGCGTTGCTGATCGCCCACAAGGTCGCGCAGCAAATCCGCATCCGGGTTGACCACGCCGCCCTTGTGGGTGACGCCATGACGTGCGTCCTTGAGGCGGTGGTTCTCATGCTCGATGACTTCCAGGCAACGATTCAACTCGACGGCCTGCGCCTGGGCATCGCCCAGTTTACGCAACGCTTCCTGGAGTTCGTCCGAATCCCCGCTATGCTTTTCCAGCAGATCACGCAGTTCGCGCATGGCCGAATGCTGATTGTCGATGACTTTACGCAGATAGCCGATCTGATCCTGCATCTTGTCGATTTCGCTGCGGCCTATACGCGCCGTTTCGCCCGCTGAACTGTCGTCGGTGGGCTCGTCTCCGCCGGACGGCGTTGTGGGCAGCGAGCCCAGACCGTTGAGTAGGGCCTGCATACCGGTGACCAGACGTTGCCGTTGCGCCAACCGATCCTCGTCCTGTGGCGCATTCTGTACATCCAGTTCCAATTGGAGAAATTGATGGCGCGCGGCCAACATCTGCCGGATGCGGGTCTCGTCATCGTGTTGCGCGGCCTCCAGTGCATCTTCCGCCTGCTCCGGAATAGCTTCGCCCAACAACAGGTTTGAACGCTCGATCTGCTCACGCAGAAAATCCGCGTACTCGGGTGGCGGCGCGCTGGGCTCGCCCGACGCGTCCATTGGCGCCGCGGCCAGCGGTGCCGCGACGATTGGCGAGGAGACGATCGGCGCCTCCATCAGCTGTTGACGCAACGCAGCGACATCGCGACTCGCACTGCGCCACTTGAAGGACATCACGCCCGCCCACACGAGAATGACCGTGATGACTTCCAGGATACCGAGCAGTGCGTAGAGATTAAGTGTGAACATGGGGGCGACCGTTACTTCTCATCGTCCTCAGCAGCGGCAGCCGCCGCGGCCTTAGCGGCCTTGCGTCGACGCCAGAAAATGAAACCACCGACCGCGCCACCCAATACCAGATTGACCAGCACGAACAACGAAATAACCAGACCTATGTTCATGCCCGCTTCGGCCTCGGCCGGCGCTTCCCCTTCAGCGGCAGGTTCATCCTTGGGTGGTTCTTCCTTGGGTGGTTCTTCCGCGGGCGGCGCTTCGTGCGCGGGCTCCTCGGCGGCCGGTGGCGCCGCCTCTGCAGGCGGTTTCGTGGCATCCACCGTCGGCACAACCACCTCGACGATCAGCGATTTCTCACGCTGAAAATTCGCATTCTTGGCGATCACCCGCACCTGCTGCTGTCCCGGTTGTGCAAAGCTGGCTGCATTGGCAAACACGCCGTCACCCGCGGCACGGTCGCCACTCATACCCAGGTCGGCCAAAGGTACTTCGAGCTTCGCGCCGTCGGGTTGGGTGATCTCCATACTGAATTGCGTCTGGCCGAGGATTTCCGGCTTGGTGACGACCTCACCCTTGTCCTGCAACCAGGCCTCGCTGGTCTGTTCCGCATTGGCATACACGGGCGCCTCACCGATGCGCGCGTCCAGACCGAGATGCGTCACCACATAGGCCTTGTCGCCGCGATTGTCACTGAAGCGCAGATGCCATTGACCTGCCGGCGGCTTGTCGACGGTGATCATGTCGAACTGTTCGGACTTGAACCAACGTACCGCCTTGCCCGCGTTGACCGCCTCGATCATGCGGCCATCGGGCATTTCCAGTTTCACTTCCACCTCTGGCGTCGCCTTGGAAGCGACCACAGTCACTTCCTCGATGGCGTCATCGACCATGAACGCGCCGTCATCCATCGGCAGCATGTCCGGCTGTTTGGCGGATTCGAAAATCTGGCTGAACACTTCATGCAATTCGCGATCGTTGGACGCCAGCCGCGACAAGGCCGCGGTGCGTTCGGCGATCTCTTGCATCAGAGGCATGTCGGAGGCTTCGGTGAAGGCGATGGTGTAGACCTCAATGCCGTCTTTGATCAGTGCATCGATGGCCTCTTTGCGTATCTTTTCCAGCAGCGCTTGGTCTTGATCGAAGTTGCCGGTGTCCATCTTGCCATCGGACATCAACACCACCATGCGCCGACGCTGGCTGTCGCCTTCGCGCTTGAGCATGTCGTGGCCGCTGGCCAGCGCCGCATGCAGATTCGTGTAAGCACCCTTGGAAGAAACTTTTTCAACTGCGGCGAATAATTGCGTCTGGTGTTGCTTGTCGGCCGGCGTCAGATGCAGAACCGGATAGCCGTTGTCGCTGAAACTGATCAAGCCGACACGATCCTTGGCATTGAGCAGCGAGATGAACATTTTGGCGGCGGGAACCCGCAGGCGGCGCGGATCGGTTTCCTTCATGCTGCCGGAACTGTCGATCACCAGAACCGCATCGACACCCTCGGTGCGCGGGGCTGACTGGGCGGCCATCTGCGTCGCGGGCTGAGCGGCGGGCGTCACTGCAGGCGACGGTGCTGCCGCAGGCGCTGACGCGGGCGCAGCCGCAGGTTCTGACGCCCAGGGCGTCCCCATGCCGGCACTCAGCAGCAGAATTCCGACACAGCCCAGAACACTGCACAGGTGCCGCCATCTCGTCTGAACTGTCTCTGCCGACCCGCCGCGATTCATACCCGGTACTCCTTAACGCAATTTGATTTCAAACGGTTACGGGGCAAGTGCTGCCGCACAGTCAGGCCCTCGGCGCCCCACTCCCCGTACCGTCCGCGATACCGATACACAGATATAGCTGAGATTCAAAGCGTTACTTGCAAGAGCTGAGCCAGAGCCGAGTGCCGCCGCGATCACCGGCGCACCAGACGAAAAACCTGCTCATCCAGACGGGTCAGACCGCGCGCCTGAAAGCGCGGGTTATCCATGAGGATGTCCTGGCCACCGAGCGGCTCAATGTGAAAATCGGCGGCGAACAAGGCCGCCACCTCGGCCGCACTCACCGCGAACGGCGGCCCGTCCATCTCCTGAGGCGGATAATCCAGCGCGATCAGCAGGACCGACACGCCCGCGGGCAGCAACGCGGCCATCTGTTGTGCATAGCGTTTGCGCATCGGCGGCGGCAGCGCGATCAGCGAGGCACGGTCGTAGACAGCGCTGATGCCCTGCGTATCTGCCTGGGTCAGATCAAAGAAGTCGCCTTCCAGCAGCGTAATTTCGTCGGCCTGTCGCCGCACAAAACGGGCATCGGCCTGCGCTGAAAAGGTCAGCGCGTTTTCCTCGAAAAAATCGGCTACAGCAATCGGGCTGAGTTCCACACCCAGCACCCGCTGGCCTTGACCGGCCAACCACAGCATGTCGCGACTCTTGCCGCACAGCGGCACGAACACACAACCGCCCGCTTCGACGTGCAGCGTCGGCCAGTAGTTTTGTAGATGGGCGTTGATTTCCGCTTGATGGAAGCCGATTTCGTTCGCCTGCCAGCGGGCGTGCCAGAAACTTTTTTCCATCCTCAACTCCTCAAATCCAATGACTCATAGCGTGTAATGGCGATCTCATCCCAAACGCGCGGACAGTTCCTGCGCCGTGTCCTTGAGCAGTTCGATCCACTCGTCACGCCGGCGTTCTATCGGCGCGGATATCGACAGACCGGCGACGATCTGACCGCCATCATCATGCACCAGCACGCCGATACAACCCACGCCGGTCTCGGCCTCTTCATCATCGTAGGCGAAACCTGCGCGTACGCAGCCGGAGACGTGTTGCACCAGTTGCTCTTCGTCGGTGAAACTGTAACGCGTGTAGCCCGGCAGTTGGGTGCGTTGCGCATAGTCGCGACAGGCCGCCTCACTGCCCTCACCCAGCATCAGCTTGCCGACCGCCGTTACATGCAGCGGCGCACGACTGCCGATGCGCTGTTCGACACGCATCATGCGCTCGGGCAAGGCGCGATCCAGATACACCACCTCATCGCCCTGGCGCACGGTGAGATTGACCGTCTCGCCGATCTGATCGCGCAGCGCCTCCATCAACGGCCGTGCCTCGCGGCGCAGATCCTGATGCGAGGCGACGCGGCTGCCCAGTTGCAGCAAGCGGATGCCGAGTCGGTAATTGCTGCCCTCGCGCGCCACCAGGCCATTTTCGATGGCGGCGGCGAGAATCCGGAACGCGGTCGACGGATGCAGTTCGGTCTCGGCGGCGAGGACTTTGAGGCTGACCGGATCACGGTTGCGGGCCAGCGCCTCCAGCAGCGAGGTCAGGCGATCTATCACTTGTATGGAACTTGTTTCTTGCTTGGTCATATTTCGTATCGTGAAATCGATTGCGGATTGCGGAATCCTACGCCGAGACCGTACTGTGTTTGCAACTGAACACTGACCGGCCATACCCGCTTGGCCATGCCCGTTTGCAAAGACCAGGAGTCCGACCATGAGCACCGCCGCCGAACTGAACCTGTCCGCCACCGATTTCCGCGACGGTATCCAATACTTCGCCCAGCCCTGGCCGGGCTCCGACCAGCTCGCCGCCAAACCGGTCATCGGCGCCACCCAGACCTGCATTGCCGATCCGTCCGACCCGGCCGCGGTGTTCCAGACCTTATTGGCCGCCGATGCCCTGCGTTATCTGACCTTGCAGATCTGCGGCAGCAAGGCCTCCGGCCATCCGGGTGGTTATGCCTCCTCCGCCGAGGCGCATGCCGCGCTGATGATGCTCGGTCATAAGCACATCGTCACCGAGGTGGGTCATCATGCCCCCGGTTTTTACAGTTCCATGTTCCTCGACCGCTCGCTTGAGGCGATGGACATCCATACCGTGTCCGATCTGCGCGCGCGCTTCCGCGAACGCCACGGTCTGCTCGGCCATCTGTCCGGCGCCATCCCCGGTCTGCTCGCCCCGGCCGGGCCCTTGGGTCAGGGCCAGCACTTCGCCATGGGCGGTGCGCTGCTCAACCCCGGCACCCTGTTCCCGGTGACCATCGGCGACGGCGGTCTGGGCGAGCCGTACATCATGTCCTCGTTCATGCACTTCAAGACCGCGTATCCGCAGGTGACCAACTTCCTGCCGGTGCTGGTGTGGAACGGTTACAGCCAGGAACATCACTCCATGGTGTCGCTGATGTCCAACGAGGCGATGACCGCCTATTGGAAGGCGCACGGCTTCGCCGACGTGATCCTGATCGATGCAAAGGAATTCGACGATGCCGATCAAGACGGCGCCTATGTCGACAGCACGCGCTTCTCGCTGTCGCAGCGGCTCGCCTTCCAGGGCGCGGTGCTCGAAGGTATCGCGCGCGCGGCCAAACAGGCACGCTCCGGCACGCTCACGGCCTTCATCATCAAGCAGCTCAAGGGTGCCGGCGTGCATGCCATCGGCGCCAAGGCACACAACCTGTATCCGGCCGACACGCTGGACGCCGAGCACATCATCAGCGGTCTGAAACGCCGTGCGTTGAACGCAGAAGCCTGGGAACTGGTGCGCACGAATCTGTCGCGCGCCGGTGGTGGCCCTGCCGGAAAAACCGTTGCGACCGAGCGTGAACGCGCCCTGCCGGATCTCGGCACATTGCCGCTGCAGGATTTCCCGCTGGGTGAAAACCAAGTGCCGGCGACCGCCTTCGGCGCCGTGGTCGCCGCCGTGGGTCAACGTGATCCGTCGTTCGTGGTGAGCAATGCCGACGGCAACGAGGCCTCGGCGATGAAGAACATCAACGATGCGCTGAAGATCCGTCATCCGACCACGGACCCGCTCTACAACCAGTCACCGAACGGCCAGGTGTATGAGCCGCTCAACGAAGATGCCTGCGCCGGTCTGGCCGCGGCGATTGCATTGTTCGGTGGCCGTTCGTTGTGGCTGTCGTACGAGAGTTTCGCCATCAACGGCTGGCCGATTGTGCAGACCGTGAGTCAGGCGATGGCCGAACTGCGCCGCAAGACGCCTTCGCAGGTGGTGATGTTCACCGCCGGTGCGCTGGAGCAAGGCCGCAACGGCTGGACGCATCAGCGTCCGGAGATCGAATCCTACTGCTGCGGCGATGATGCGTAACGGCAATCACTACCCGCTGTTCCCCTGCGATGCCAATATGATCCAAGTGGCGTACGACTGGGCGCTCGGCACGCAGAACAAGTCGATCGCCATCTTCGCCTCGAAGACGGCGCTGCCGGTGCGGACCACGCTGGCGCAGGCGCAACAGGCGATCGAAAACGGCGCGGTGAGTTTGTACGAAACCGAACGAGGCAGTGGTCCACTGATCGTGTTGGCCGTGGCCGGTGACATGATCCTGCTGCCAGTGTTTACGGCACGCGATGCACTCGAGAAGGCCGGTACCCGCGTGCGTATCGTCAGCATCGCCAACCCGCGTCGCCTGTATCGTCCCAGTGACGTAAGCTGGAACAGTGTGAGTGAACCGGATGGCACGTTCATGAACGATGCAAGCTTCGCCGAACTGTTCGGCGGTGATGCCCTGCTCGCCATCAGCGGCGGACCGAGCGCGACACTCGAACCGGTGTTGCTGCGCAGCTCGGCCAAACGTGACGCCCTGTGCTGGCAGCGCGGCGAAACCGTCGCCGCGGCCGGCGAACTGATGAGCTTCAACGGCGTGGATGCACCGGCCATCGAGGCGCGGGCGCGAGCGTTGTTGGGACTGTAGATCGCACCTGTGAGCCTGGGTTGAGCACAGCGACGTAGGATGGGTGAAGGCGTCTTGCGCCGTAACCCATCACAGCGGACCGATGGGTTACGCTGCGCTTCACCCATCCTACGGTAATCGGGTTGTAAATTTTCTTTGAACCGCCAAGACGCAGAGATCGCCAAGAAAGCTTTATGAACCGCCAAGGCGCCAAGACGCCAAGGGAAACGAATGAAAAAGCCAGTTTAACTTTACTACGTTTTCTTGGCGTCTTGGCGTCTTGGCGGTTCAAATATCTTGGCGTCTTGGCGCCTTGGCGGTTCAACAACATTAGTCGTGAGAAATATCATGACCGAAACCAAACTCGTAGTGCTCGACGATGATCCGACCGGATCGCAGACGGTGCACAGCTGCCTGCTGCTCACCCGTTGGGATGTGGACACGTTGCGCGAGGCGTTGCTGGATGCGGCACCGCTGTTCTTCGTCCTGACCAACACGCGCGGCATGGATGCACAACGGGCTGCGACGATCACCCGCGAGGTCTGTCAGAATCTCAAAGTTGCATTGGATGATCTGGCGCGCTCCGGTCGCGTCATCGAACCGATTGTGATCAGCCGCTCCGATTCGACGCTGCGTGGACATTACCCGGTCGAGACCGATGTGATCGCCGAGGAATTGGGGCCATTCGATGCGCATTTCCTGATCCCTGCCTTTATCGAGGGCGGGCGTATCACCCGTGACGGCGTGCATTACCTGCTGGTCGATGGCAAACCGGTTCCGGTCAACGAGACCGAATTTGCACGCGATTCGGTGTTCGGTTACAAGCACGCCTTTCTGCCGGACTATATCGAGGAAAAAACACGCGGCCGCATCCACGCCGATCAGGTCGAACGCTTCAATCTCACGGATATCCGCAGCGGCTGTCTGGATCGCCTGCTGGCATTGCGCGGTAATGTCGCCTGCGTGGTCGATGCCGAAACGTATGCCGATCTGTCCGCCTTCGCCGCGGATCTCAAGGCCGCCGCAAAACAAGGCAAGCGTTTCCTGTGCCGCAGCGCGGCGGGCATTGTCAGTGCGCTCGCCGCCTTGCCGCCGCAACCGGTCGCGGCCGAAGACATGCGCCGCAGTGTGCGCAGCGATCGGCCCGGCGCGGTGCTGGTCGGCTCGCATGTCAACAAGACCACGCGTCAATTGCAGCAACTTCTGGCCGAACCGGATACCGCGCCGATCGAAGTGGATGTCACGCGTCTACCGGATCATTCGAAGGCGCTGCTGGGCAGCGTGCTCGAACGCATCGAAACCGCTCACGCCCAACACCGGACCGCGGTAATTTTTACCAGCCGGACCGAGTTGAGTTTCGATGATGAACAGACACGGCTCGCCTTCGGTGAAATGGTTTCCGCGTTTCTGATGGAGGTGGTGCATCACCTGCCGGCCGATATCAGTTTCCTGATCAGTAAGGGCGGCATCACCTCCAACGATGTGCTGTCGCAGGGATTGAGCTTGCGCACCGCACGCGTGTTGGGCCAGATTCTGCCGGGCTGTTCGGTGGTACGCTGCCCCGAGGATCACCCGCAGTATCCACATCTGCCGGTGGTGATCTTTCCCGGCAATGTCGGTGACGATGGCGCGTTGGCGACCGTCTTTCGGCGACTCGCAGGGCCTGCGCCGATACAACGGCATCAAAATCAAATGTAGTTCCATCGTAAATTTGCTGTAGGAACAGCCCTGGCCGCGAACGTTCATACACACCACACCGTTCGCATGGGTGATATCACTACACAATAGGCAGAACCTGGGCTGGTCGCGGCACAGCAACATCCGGATAATCGCAGGCATGACTGAATTGGCCCGGCATCACATAAATCCGACCCAACGCGCACAGACGCAACGCGATCTGGCCGCCGCGCTGCTTGCGATCCTGCCGGCCGATGCGATCCTGGCGAACGATGAATCACTGCGCCCCTATGAATGCGACGGACTGTCCGCCTATCGATGTGTGCCCCTGGCGGTCGTGTTACCCGACACCGTCGAGCAGGTGCGCGCCGTTCTGAAACTCTGTCATGCGCGCAAGATTCCGGTCGTGGCGCGCGGTGCTGGCACCGGTCTGTCGGGCGGTGCGCTGCCACATGCGGATGGATTGGTCCTCAGCCTCGCGCGCTTCAATAAAATTTTGTCGATCGATCCTGAGCAGCGCAGTGCCCGCGTGCAACCCGGTGTGCGCAACCTCGCCATCTCCGAAGCCGCCAAGCCGCTGGGTCTGTATTACGCGCCCGACCCTTCTTCACAGATCGCCTGCACCATCGGTGGCAATGTCGCGGAGAATTCCGGTGGCGTGCATTGTCTGAAATACGGATTGACGGTGCACAACATCCTGCGGGTGGAGATGCTCACCATCGACGGTGAAGCACTCACCCTCGGCAGCGAGGCATTGGATGCCGCCGGTTACGATCTGCTCGCCCTCATCACCGGTTCTGAAGGCATGCTCGGTGTGCTCACGGAAATCACCGTGCGCCTGTTGCCGATTCCGCAACGCGCGCAAGTCGTACTCGCCGCCTTCGATGACATCGAAAAGGCCGGTCGGGCCGTGGGCGATATCATCGGTGCCGGCGTGATTCCCGCCGGACTCGAAATGATGGATCGTCTGGCGATTCAGGCCGCGGAAGATTTCGTCCACGCCGACTACCCCGTCTGTGAGGCGATTCTGCTCTGCGAAGTTGATGGCACCAACGAGGAAGTCTCCGAACACATCACACAGGTGCGCGCACTGTTACTCGCTGCCGGCGCCATCGAGGTCCGCACTGCGCGCGATGATGCCGAGCGACAGCTGTTCTGGAAGGGCCGCAAGGCCGCCTTCCCCGCCGTCGGCCGCCTCTCGCCCGATTATTACTGCATGGACGGCACCATCCCACGCCGGCATCTGCCGCAGGTGCTCAAACGCATCGGCGAACTCTCGCAGGAATATGGCCTGCCGGTGGCGAACGTATTTCACGCCGGCGACGGCAATCTGCATCCGCTGATTCTGTACGATGCCAACAAGCCCGGCGAACTGGAACGCACCGAGGCCTTCGGCGGCAAGATCCTGGAACTGTGCGTCGAGGTCGGCGGCACCATCACCGGCGAACATGGTGTGGGCATGGAGAAGATCAACCAGATGTGCGTGCAGTTCGCCTCGGCCGAGCTACAGCAGTTCCATGCCGTGAAGGCCGCCTTCGATCCCGACGGCTTATTGAATCCCGGCAAGGCCGTGCCGACGCTGCACCGCTGCGCCGAATTCGGCGCCATGCATGTGCATCATGGTCAACTGAGTCATCCTGACTTGGAGCGATTCTGATGTGCTTTTACCGCCATGACGGCAATTATGTTGAACCGCCAAGGCGCCAAGACGCCAAGAAATTCGTAACTGTTGTGTCAAACGTACGAGCAGTCGTATATCTGTCGGACTGGTTCAGAGTATGCGACTCTCGAGGCGCCTGATGACACATCAATGAATTTCTTGGCGTCTTGGCGCCTTGGCGGTTGAAAAACGTTTTCCTTTGTATCTTGGCGGTTCAGAAACCCATGTCTGACCAAACTGAAATAGATACAATCGTTGAACAGGTGCGCGCGGCGGCCGCACAGTCCACGCCCTTGGTCATCCGCGGCGGCGGCAGCAAGGACTTCCTCGGCCGACGCACGACGGGAACGACGCTCGATGTCAGCGGACTACGCGGCATCGTGCATTACGAACCCACCGAACTCGTCATCACCGCGCGCGCCGGTACGCCGCTGATAGAAGTTGAAGCCGCACTGGCGGAACGCGGTCAGATGCTCGGTTTCGAACCCCCGCATTTCGCAGTGAATGCCACACTCGGCGGCACGCTTGCCTGCGGCCTGTCCGGACCGGCGCGGCCGTTCCGCGGGAGCGCGCGGGATTTCTTGCTCGGCACAAAGATCATCAACGGCATGGGCGAGTCCTTGAGTTTCGGCGGCGAAGTGATGAAGAATGTCGCCGGCTACGACGTCTCACGGCTGATGTGCGGTGCCTATGGAACGCTCGGGGTACTGCTCGAAGTCTCACTCAAAGTCCTGCCGCGCCCGGCCAGCGAAACAACCCTCACGTTGGAACTCGATCACCACGACGCCCTCACGCACATGAGCGAATGGCAACGCGATCCACTGCCGCTGTCCGGCCTGTGTTATGACGGCGATCGTTTGCATGTGCGTCTGTCGGGTGCCGAACAGGCCGTCAACGCGGCAAGGCGCCGCATCGGTGGCGAGATCGAAGTCGACGGGGCCACCTTCTGGGAACGCCTGCGCGAGCAACGCGGCGCCTTCTTCGAAGGCAGCGGCGAGCTCTGGCGTCTCTCCGTTCCCTCGACAACGCGCACGATCGCGATCACCGGCAAGCAGCTTATCGACTGGGGCGGTGCCCTGCGTTGGCTCAAGACGACACAGAACGCGGAGGACGTATTCGCCGCGGCCCGCGCAGCGGGCGGTCATGCTATGCGCGTTCGCGGCACAACCGATGCGCACCAAGTTTTTCAACCCTTGCCGGCGCCCTTACTCGCCCTGCATCAGCGTCTGAAAAAATCATTCGATCCACACGGTATCCTCAATCGCGGCCGCCTGTACCCGGAGTTTTGAATGCAGACTTCGCTCACGACAGCGTTCCTGAACACAAACGAAGGCCAGGAAGCAGAAGCCATCCTGCGCAGCTGTGTGCATTGCGGTTTCTGCACCGCGACCTGCCCGACCTATCAGCTCTTGGGCGACGAACTCGACGGCCCGCGCGGACGTATCTATCTCATCAAGCAAATGCTCGAAGGTCAGCCGGTCACACGCGAGACGCAACTGCACCTCGACCGCTGCCTGACCTGCCGCGCCTGCGAGACCACCTGCCCCTCGGGGGTACGGTATGGACGGCTGGCCGACATCGGTCGCGCTGTCGCCGAACAGCGGATCGGTCGCCCCTGGCCGGAACGTGTCTATCGTCGCGTGCTGCGTGCGGTCATTCCGTACGCCACGCGCTTCGGTGTACTGCTGCGCATTGGTCAGGCACTGCGTCCCGCCTTGCCGGCCGCACTGCGCCGCAAGATTCCCGCACGGCAAGCGTCTGGCGTCTGGCCGTTGTCACGGCATGCGCGACGCATGCTGGTGCTCACCGGCTGCGCACAGTCCAACACAACACCCAACACCAATGCCGCTGCCGCACGCGTACTTGATCGGCTGGGCATTTCTCTCATCGTCGCACCCGCGGCAGGTTGTTGCGGCGCACTCAGTCAGCACCTGTCCGCGGAACACGAGGCGCGGGACTTCATGCGCCGCAACATCGACGCCTGGTGGCCTCTTATCGAGAAGCAAACACGGCATCGAGGCCATCGTCATGACCGCGAGTGGCTGCGGGGTGATGGTCAAGGATTATGGTGCGTTACTCAAAGACGACGTGTCTTATGCAGCGAAGGCCGCCAAGGTATCGAGTTTGACGCGCGATCTGAGTGAGATACTCGCGACAGAGGATCTTTCCGCCTTGCGCGTGTCAGGCGAAAGACGTCGCATCGCCTTTCACGCGCCCTGCACCTTGCAGCATGGCCAGAAACTGACTGGCGCGGTGGAAAGTATCCTGATGAAGTTGGGTTTCGAACTCACCGCAGTGCACGACGGCCATTTGTGCTGCGGCTCGGCCGGCAGCTATTCGCTGCTGCAGCCGGAACTGTCGATACGGTTGCGCGATAACAAGCTGAATGCGTTACAAACTGAGAAGCCGGAACTGATCGCGACTGCAAACGTTGGCTGTCAGCTGCATCTTGCTACTGGTAGCAACATGCCGGTGCTACATTGGATTGAACTGCTGGATACACCTGTCTGATCTGGAGTTCAACGAACGCCGTTTAAGCGGCGTGCGTCCTTGCCCACCATCCGCCAGACCTTCGCCATGCTATCGCGAGAATGACTGGGCTCTTCGGCCTAACCTCAATCTCGGCGCTGAAGCCCCGCACCTAATTACTCTTCCGCACAACACAAGCTCCCATGACGGCTAATTGGTCATCAGATGATTTTGCAAACAGCCGATGAGTATGCGGACACTCCGACTGTGTTGTAAGCCTTCACTCGGAAGCAAACCTGCGCCCCGGTCTGTAAGTTCAGATCATTGGCTAAGGTTGTGTAGGTGGTTGATGTGCCCGGCACAGTAGACGCAAAGGTGCTTACAGTACTGGAGGTTGCGCCGTAATATACATAATAACCCAGGACACCACCTGAACTCGCACTCCAGGAGACGCTCAGGCTTTTGCTGGTCACGCTGGCGCAGGTCGAACAAGTCACCTTGATCGATACCGTAGCCGTGGCTATGTCACCATCGGCATCCTTCACTCGATAGGTAAAGCTATCGCTGCCGGCGAATCCACTGGTGGGTGTATATAGAATTTTATTACCCGTTTGAACGCTGGCCGTGCCGTGTGACGGTGCGGAAATTACCGAGACGGTAACCGGTGTGTTCGCCAACCCAGTGTCATTTGCCAACGGGCTGATAGTAACCGCCGTACCCGTGGTGCTGGCACTATCATTGACCGCAACCGGTACCGTGTCGACACTCGTCGACGTAGTCGTGCTCGTAGTGGTGTTGGTCAGTGCTGGCAGGCGCATTGCTACCCGCCGCATAGGCCTGAGTTATCTCGGTGGCAGTGAATGCACGATCGTAGATGGCAAGCCGATGGAAGCTGCCTAACCAGGGACGGCCGCCGTTCAGTTCATTGCCCAGCGCCAGCCGATAGGCACTGTCCCAGTTGCTGAAATTACCGCCTCGGGTGGTCTGTAGTTTCTTGACGCCGTTAAGATACAGCGTGACAGTGCCACTGGCATCGCGGGTGTAGACCACATGCGTCAGGTTCGCGCTGAGCGTGCCCGCAGCACTGGAAACTGCGGGCTTCCCGCTGGTGTCTGTCTGGGTGGTACGTAGTCGTACGTCGTAGCTAGCCTGCTCTTGACCAAGGGTGATGTTGCGCAGGGTGGGTTCCTTGGACAGCGTAAGAATGCGCGCTGGGCCATTCTGCGTTGTATTACTTGGCTGAACCCAGGCATCGATCGTAATCGCATTGTTGACCTGAAGACCATAATTCAATTTAGAAGCGGCCACGCTGGAGGCGATCAGTGTGGCGGAATTGATCTTCAAGCTGCCGTTGCCATTCCAGGTCACCGCTGCCGGATTGGCAATGGTCAGATTAAGCGGGAGACCTGTCCCGCTGACGTCGTATACCGTACTGCCACTGCCCTCATTGAACGTGTAGAGGGCCAGTGGTGCGTTCCCAGCAACTGCGAGGCTGAAAGAACCTGACGCAGCGACCAAACCACTAGCAAGGATGCATCGATATGCAACTCGCGCGACAATTCGACGGACCGTGCGCAAAATTTGCATGGTGTATACAGCATTCGATTTATTAACCGATGAAACATTTATTACATACGGCATGACTGGCATCTGCTATTGGCTCAACTCGACGCGAATCCTACCAATGTCAGACAGCAGACTATGTGACTCGCGTCTCAATGCGCGCCATTACCGCATCAGAGTGTTGAATCATCCCGTGTCATGAACATTAATGATCGCAACAACTGCTAACAAGCACGCTTGATATTGCCCAAGATGATCCGCTGCTATTCAGATGTTTGGTCGTAGAAAAGAGTGCGGCAATCATTCGCCCGCGCGGGGCAATGCACCAAGAAACAAACTAAGTAGTGGGATTTGACTCCAGGGGCGGTACACCCGGATTTTTCAGGACGAAGAAAATTAGCTGGTTAAATGCACCATCTAACAACGGCATCTACAAATATGTTCTAACGTCGCGATGCATGGATCGGCGCTGGATGTAATAACTCACGAACGGAGGTTGTCTTTAGGTCAGGTCATAGCCTGGCCAGTATTGCCAGACTATGACGCTGCGGACATTGCGCAGATTGAGCGTCAACCTGCGTTTGATGTGTATGAACCTTACTTACTTCAAAAATGAAACATACTGTTGCCAGCAACTTCCAACCTCTGACCTAAGGATCAGTGATTATGTCCACCCGGACCGTGGACGTGGCCATGTTCCATTTCTTCCTCTGAGGCGTCGCGCACCTCGACGATGGTGACGTCGAAATTGAGTATCTGACCGGCCAGCGGATGATTGCCGTCGACAGTGATGTGCGTATCGGTCACGCCGACCACGGTCACCACGTGCATATTGTCGCCATCGCTGGCGTGGAATTGCATGCCGACCTGGATCTCGTCCGCACCGTCGAACATTTCCCGCGGGACTTCCTGTTGCATGGCATCGTTGCGCTCACCATAGCCTTCACCGGGTGCGACCGAAACCTGCAGCGAATCACCCGCCTGTTTGCCGGCGAGCGCATTTTCCAAGCCGGGAATGATGTTGTTCATACCCTGGATATAGGCCATCGGCTCGCCGCCCTTGGAACTGTCGATGACGGTACCTTGATCGTCGGTGAGGGTGTAGTCGATGATCACGACCTTGTGCTTGGCAACTTGCATGACGGGATTACCTGCTCGAAAAAAAGGAGGCGACAGTGTAGTGGTTCGGCCCGCGCCTGCCAATCATGACGACCTATTAACGACTGCGCGGGCGTGACCCAGCCCAGCGATAACACGCATCACCGGTTCCCGAGATGATATATATCAATGAGATGAGTGGCGCAGCGGGTAACTCGCCAATCCGTTCAGATGTGTAAAAGATCGCTGCTCCAGCCGACTCCGCCAAGTGCGGCATCGGGATGGTGTCGATGCACGAGGGCCTCGATTTCCGCCACCCGCCAGCGTGGCACGCTCACCATCAGCACGAGTTCGCCATGCCGCAGTGCCGATCCGAATTCACGCAGATGGGTGTTGGGGACAGCCGTAAAACGCACGCCCGCAATAAAGCACGCCAGCATGATGCCCACCGGCACGGCCAACCACAGGGTTGGGCCTTGAATCACCAGCATCGCCACGAACACCAGCAAGGCACCCGCGAACAGCGCCAGGTTGAGATCCCACACAATCCGTTCGAGGTGTTCACCCGGATCGCTAGTCGCATCCTGCACATGCACAGCCGGGATCTGCACCTGGGCCGGATCCCGGCTGGCGATGCCGATATACCGGGGATTGATATCGGCATCGCGTAATTCGCCCACGATGGCGGCAGTGACGCGACGGTCAGGTAACACAAAGTAGAGGCGACGGCGCATGACACTCTCCCAGCAGAACAATGTTCTGCAACTCTAGGGAGAGTTATAGGACAGCAGGGAGAATCTGCAAGCAAAGTTGCCGCGGAGTCAGTAGGGATTAACCACCCGAGTTTTCCCGTCGCTCACACCGACGCCAGAAACTGCTCAAGCACTTCCTGGTCGTGCGGGGAAATATCGATGATTTGAAAACCGATCCAAAACTGTTCCTGGTCGTCGGTAGCATTGCACCAAAGAGTCTCGGCGCCGAAATATAGGGTATTCACGCCGTGAATGACTCTCGGAAGTGACACACTTAATTGAAAGACCAAATGGGCAGGTCGCGGATCGTGGCTCAACACCATGAACCCTGCACTGGAAAGATTTGCCAGGTCGCCTAACACCACACCGGTATGGACGTCGATCACCGGCAGACGAACCGCCACGTCCACGCGCATCTGTTTACGTTTGTCGGACATAAATCTCCCCAGTCGAACTGTGCACCGACGCTGCGGCGGTCAGGCCATGGTTTCCGTTTTAGTGCGTCCCACCCAGGTCAGGATCGTCTCCAGCGCCCGATCGAGGAACGGTTTATTTAGCATCGGCAGGAGGCGTGCCTCTCCGGAGCACATCATGCGCGCGAGATCGAGCCAGTTGAATTCCGCCACCTTCACGCCCATCGCATCGACAAACATGTAGTTCGATGAAATCTTGCTATACCAGGCCAGTTTCAGACGCCGCTGACGGGTATCTTCAGTCGCGGCGAACTCGAACCAGGTATCGAAATCCAATCCACCCAACAGATCGACCATCTCCTGCATTTCATCCGACAGCGTCACCTCCTCCTCAGACGCTGGGGCGGGAATCGTCGGGACATCCGGTGCCGGCATCGCCACATCCGGAACAAGCACGGGCTTGGCCAGCGCCAGATCCTGCCAGTCGCAGATCTGCGCAAATATCCGGTCATTGTCGTGGCGCCCATAGGCCTGTAATTCATCCAGGCCCGCGCGCAGATCGGCGCGCAACTTCGGCAGGGCATCGTGGAGACGGTCACGTTCGGCCTGCTCTGTATGCAGCCCCATGCTCCAGGCCAGATCCCAGGCCAGCTTTGCAGCCAGTACCCATGCAGCGCTCATTTCAGCATCGTGTTCACGCAGCAGGATGAACGTGAGCTTTTCCGCCCATACCTGCCGCATAAAGGCCTGCGCATCCGCCGCCAAGTGCCTCATGTATAGGCAAGCGCCGATTTCGTTATTGGCCCGAGTGCGCGCGATCTGTAGCCGCGCTTGACCGTCGGCGGCCTCCACCGTGCGATGTTCGATCACCTGCGACTTCTGTTCGACATCGCGCAGATGCGCTGAAAAATCGACCAGCAATTCGTCGAACAGGCTCAGATCGTCTTTGAAGTCACGCAGGATGCGTTCGACCACCGCGCGCATGCAGGGAAAGATGCCGCGTTCCAGATTTTCTTCCGTCACCCACTTAGAACCGGCCTCCACCATCACATCCAGAAGACGCCGGCATGGATGATTTTTTTCTGTGAATAATTGCCGATCGAGAATCGCCACCTTGAGGAAGGGTGTATGCAGCCGGCTGAGCAGCGCCTTGGCGGCATTCGGTAAGCGCTCGTCCTGTAACATGTACTCGAACAGCATGCCGACCAGATCGATGAGATCCGCATCCGCGCCAGCCACTTTGCGGCGGTCGACGCCGCCGTACAGGCGTTGCCGTTCCTCCGCTAACGTCGTTCTGATTTTTCCCAGCAGCGTCTTGTCAGTACCGATATTCTCGATGACCTCGCTGTGGAAACGTGCGGAGGATTCGGTATCGCTGTATTCGTGCTGAATATTATGGATAGCGCCCAGAATGGTCGTCCGCGAGGTGGCCGCAACGACATCGCTGATCGCTTCGCCCGAGGCTGACCCAACGGTCCCAGGCGCGTAGGTACCACTACCACCGCGACCACGCGCCATCATTTCGAGAATTGCCTGAAAGGCCTCCTCACCGACCGACTGCGCCATTGCCGCTCCAGCCGCCTTCGTCGTAACCGTGCCTTTCGGATCCGGGGCCGGACCTGTGCCGGCGTCACCCGTCGGGGATCGTGCTGCTTGCGGATTTCATATTTGAGGTTTGGCAGAATCCCGGCATCGACCAGGCGCCGGTTGTATTCGTCGTACATCCCGGCAAGCTCGCGCATGACATAACGATCGAACACGGCATAGATCACCATGCGGGTCTTGCCGTCCATGTCCAGCAGATTGAAGGCACTGCGCGCGGCCTCGGCCACCAGCACCGGCCCACCGGGCAGTGCCGCCTCGGGCACGCGGGAACCGCCATTGATCACAGCGAGCCGTTGATTGAGACCATACAGATGTTCGCTGTAATTGGCGTTGGCCTTGGCGATCATGTTCTGCACCGGCAAGGCGGCTTCGACTTCGAGCTTATCGACCAAGCTCAATTTCGGTATCGTCTTGCTGTCCGCATTTTCCGCTGCGGTCCCCGCGCTGACGTTACCGTCGATGAAATTCCGGAAGCCGGCGTCGACGGATTTATGGAAGGCCCGTTCGATGTCATCGTGCTTGCGTTTAAAATCCTGCATGGCCTCGAAGAACTTGCTCTGCATGGCATTGCTCTCGGCCTTGCTGGCGAACTCCAGCAGCGCAATGTCGCCGTTCTCCAGCAGTTCCTGGTACAACGGCACCAGATGACTGCGCACCATCTCGCGGCAGCCCTGCATAAGCTCCCTAAAGCGCGGCGGGAGCGTTCCAGTTCGAGAGTAATCGTGTGAATTCATGACCGTCCTGTGCACCGCAGACACTTGCATAGTGTCAACTATCGGCGGTTGGGTAGTGAATGATCGGCTGGTGGACCAGCAACTTTAAAGTACCGCAAATCGTTCGGCATCGCGACCATTCCAATGGGAACAGGGCCGCAGGAGCAGTCTTGGCCACGAACAGCCATATGAAACCGGAGGTCACGCCGACAAGGCGCCGCACATGCCTGCAGGACTCAATCGCCCAACAGTTCGCGCAGCCCTGCCTCGTCGAGCACGGTCACCCCCAGGGACTCGGCCTTGGTGAGTTTCGAACCGGGATCGGCACCGGCAATCACGGCCGTGGTTTTCTTGGAGACACTGCCGCTGACCTTGGCACCCAGCGCCTCCAACCGTGCCTTTGGCAACATCACGGGGCATGCTTCGAGCGTGCCGGTCAGGACATAGGTATGACCCGCGAGGTGGCTGCCGCGCGCGGCACGACCTCGATGTCCGGCCAACGAATGTCCCCTGGTCTCGAAGTTTGCGCACCACCTCGCGGTTATGCGGTTCACGAAAAACTCGGCGATATGTTGCGTGCAGCAACCTCGGGGCCGACATCGGGCACGTGTTGCAGGGCCTGCGCCTTCTTGACTCAAGTCTCGGCGCGCGCGAGCGCTGCTCTGATCGTCATCCAGGTTCAGTCGACGGCAGCGTACTCCTTGTGCCCTACAAGGCAGTGCGTTCGAAAGCGTGCCGAAGTGTGTCCGCGGGCCAGCGGCCGTGGCCTCGCCCACGTCGGGAATCCCCAGCGCATGAAGAAATCGCGGCAACGTCGTTTGTTTACTTCCAGTGAGCAACCCTGCGTTTTCTTGCCCAATACCTGGAATTCCCAATGCGAATAACACCCGCTCAAAAGCCGCTCAAGACTTTTCTTAACGGCACTTATCAAGTTACGGCCGACTTCTGGCCCATGCGTTCAGGCAGCAACCCTGCTCGACGTTGAGCGCATACAGATCGGCGACGTCACGGACCACGTCGCAAAGTCGACCAATTGATCGACCAGTTTGTCACCCAGACCTTCGATATCCAAGGCGCGGCGTGATGCAAAGTGTTTGATGGCCTCTTTGCGTTGGGCCGGGCAATAAAGTCCGCCGTGCACCGCCAGTCGGCCTCACCTTCTTCACGCGCAATGGCGCTGCCGCATTCCGGGCAGGGCCCTGTGAAGTTTTTCGTTAAGGTCGAAAGGTTGGCCGCGCTGGACGGTGAGCGTTCCAGCACCACGCCCACCACTTCCGGAATCACATCGCCGGCGCGCCGCACGATCACCGTGTCGCCGACGCGCACGTCTTTGCGCCGCACTTCGTCTTCGTTGTGCAACGTGGCATTGGTCACCGTGACGCCGCCGACGAACACCGGCTCCAGTTTGGCCACGGGTGTGAGCTTCCCGGTGCGGCCGACTTGAATGTCGATGTCGCGCACCACGTGAGTTGTTCCTGGGCCGGGTATTTATGCGCCACCGCCCAGCGCGGTTCGCGGGTGACGAAGCCCAGTCGCTGTTGTAGCGCGAGGCTGTTGACCTTGTAGACCACACCGTCGATGTCGAAGGGCAGACTGTCGCGCTTGGCGGCGATGGCGTGATGGAATTGAATCAATCCATCGGCGCCGCGCACCACCGCGCGCTCTGCACACACCGGCAGGCCCATGTCATCGAGGGCATCGAGCACGGCGCTGTGGGTGGCCGGCACTGTCCAACCTTGCACAGCGCCCAGCCCGTAGGCGAAGAAACTCAAGGGACGGCGTGCGGCAATCGTCGGATCGAGTTGCCGAATCGAACCGGCGGCGGCATTACGCGGATTGACGAAGGTCTTATCGCCGGCCGCACGCTGGCGTTCATTCAAACGTTCGAAATCGGCATGGCGCATGTAGATCTCGCCACGCACTTCCAGCACCGCTCGCGGTCACGCCCTGCAGCCGCAGCGGAATCCGACCGACGGTGCGCACGTTCTGCGTCACATCTTCGCCAACGCTGCCATCGCCGCGCGTGGCGGCCTGCACCAGAATGCCGTGTTCATAACGCAAGTTGATGGCCAGCCCGTCGAACTTGAGTTCGGCGGCATATTCCACCGGCGGCGCATCCGCCTGCAGTTCCAGTTCGCGACGCACGCGCGCATCGAAGGCGATGGCACCGCCTTCGGGTCGTATCGGTCTCGGTACGGATCGACAACATGGGCACGTGCATGTCGCACGGGTGCGAAGCGCTCCAGCGGCCGCGCCACCGACACGCTGACTGGGTGAATCGGGGGTAACGAGTTCGGGATGCTCCGCCTCCAATTGCTGCAGTTCGTGCAGCAGCCGATCGTATTCCGCATCGGGAATCTCGGGGGCGTCGAGGACGTAATAGAGGTGGTTGTGATGCTCGATCTTCTTGCGCAGTTCGGCGAGTTGTCGAGCGACGGCGGTCGCCGCGGTCATGCGTGAGGCAGGCGCAGACGACGCTCGTATTGCTGAACATCGTCGCGCAGGTGTTCCAGCAGCTGGCGGCTGAGTACATTGCGGTTTTTGTCGCGCAATTCGCCGTCGAGATGCGTCGTGAGTTGTTGGGCCGTCGTGACGAACAGGTCGAAGGCCTGCACGGGGCGCAGTGGACCGGGCAACTGCAGAAACAGGGTCAATCCCGGCGTGCCGGTCTCGGCCAGGGTCTCCGGCTCCAGCGTGCCCGGCTCGACCAGATTGGCAACGCCGAAGATCGGCACAGTGTTGTCCGGTTCGTCGGGGTAACGGTGATAGATATGCATATCGCCGTATTCGAGATCGAGATCGCGCAGCGACTCACCGATGAGCGAGGCGGTGAAAACCTGATTGGGATGTGCGACCAGATACAGCACGACCAGCTTTTCTTCCGGTGGCGATGCCGGGGACTTTTCCGCCGCGTTGCGCAACAGTGCCGGCACACTCTCATCTTCTACGTTGTAGCGCGGTAGTGCGTTGCTTGCTTCATGTGATTCGTGCTTGAGCAGATCCTGCAGACTAGACAGCTCACGGTGTACCGCTTGCAGATCCGGCTCACCGCCAGCTGGTCGTCAACGGAGGTATGAAGGTGGCACGCGGCGTCGGCGCAAACAGCGGATCGTTGCTGTCATCGTCATGACCGACGCCCGGCTCGGTGCGTACGAACTGGTCCTCGTCGGCCTGCGCGCGACGCTGACTCCAGACATACACCCCGATCACGATCAGGATGCCGACGCCCAGTAATATCCAACGCAATAGATCCATATCGCTTCGCTCTGCGCCTTACGAGGCGACCATCTTGGCCGCTTCGGCCACGTCCACCGCCACCAGACGCGACACACCGGGTTCATGCATGGTCACGCCCATGAGCTGATTGGACAGTTCCATGGTGATCTTGTTGTGGGTGATGAAAATGAACTGCACGTGCTCCGACATCTCGCGCACCATCTCGCAGAAGCGGCCGACATTGGCATCGTCGAGCGGCGCGTCCACCTCGTCGAGCATACAGAACGGCGATGGGTTGAGTTCGAAGATCGCGAACACCATCGCCACGGCAGTCAGCGCCTTCTCACCACCGGACAACAAGTGGATGGTGCTGTTGCGCTTGCCCGGCGGACGCGCCATCACGGTCACGCCGGTATCGAGCAGGTCTTCGCCGGTCAGTTCCAGGTAGGCATGGCCGCCGCCGAACAGGCGCGGGAACATGCGCTGCAATCCGGAATTGACCTTGTCGAAGGTTTCCTTGAAGCGCGTGCGCGTCTCGCGATCGATCTTGCGGATGGCGTTTTCCAGCGTATCCAAGGCTTCTGCCAGATCGGCGTTCTGCGCATCCAGATATTGCTTGCGCTGCGATTGCTCTTCGAATTCTTCGATGGCGGCGAGATTGATCGGACCGAGGCGCTGAATCTTGCCTTCCACTTGTTCCAATTCGCTGGACCAGGTGTCGATGGCAGCGTTCTCGGGCATCTCCTGGAGCAACGTCTCCAAGGGAATCTCGATCTCGGCGAGTTGTTCCAGCAGCGTCTGGCTGCGCACCTTGATTTCCTGCAAGGCGATGCGCAGTTGGTTCAACTGTTCGCGGGTCTCCTGGGCAGTGCGTTCCTTGGTGTGACGCTGTTGCTCCTCCTCACGCAGGCGGTGATCGATCTCTTCCAGCGTGCGGCGCGCATCGGTCAGTTCGGTCTCGACCTGCGAGCGACGCTCCAGAAACTGCGCCAGCTCTCCCTGCAATTCCGCCAGCGGTGACTCACCTTCGGCCAGGGCGGCGTTCAAATGTTCGCGGCGTTCACGCAGATGGATCTGCTGGCCGCGCATGCGTTCCAGATTCAAGCCGGTGGTGCTCTGCGCGGTGCGCATGGATTCGATCTGGATGGCCAGACCATGCGCGGTATCGCGGTCGGCCTGAGCCTGGGCACGGGCCTGATCCAGAACGCTGCGATATTGATCGCGCGCCGTGACGCGGCGGTCACGTTCCTCGGCCAACTGTTCCATCAACGCCAGCGCTTCGCTCAGCGTGTGCCGGGCCATGGCGTGTTCTTCGTTGAGGCGTTCGCGTTGCGCGCCGAGTTCTTCGCCTTCCTGGGTCAGCGCGGTCACGCGCGTTTGCGTCTGTTCCTGGCGGGTACGCCGTGCGCTCAATTGGGCACGTGATTCACTGTGGGCGCGGTGCGCCAGGTTCACCGCGACTTGCAGGTCGTCACGCTGAATCTCGCTGCCCTGCAAATCCTCGCGGGCCTGCTCCAGGGTCGCCTGAACCGTGGCCAGCGCCTCCTCATGTACATTCAGTTGTTTCTGCAACTGCTTGATTTGTTTCTCGCGCTCCAGGACACCGGCCTTCTCATCCGCCGCCCGTTTCACCCGTAACCAGGCGGCGCCGATCCACACGCCGTCGCGGGTGACAATGGATTCCTGGGCACCCAATTGAGCGCGTTGTGTCAGCGCCTGATCGAGGCTATCCGCGGCATAGACGCCACCGAGCACGCCGGTCAAGGACCACGGCGCTTGCACATGATTGGTCAGCGGCGTCAGCGGGCCAGCGAGGGCCGGCGGTGCCGACGAGGTATCGAATAAGGTGAGATCGCCCTGCGACAGGCCGCTCAGAACACCCGCCACCTGATCCACGCCATCGACACACACGGCTTCGAGGTAATCGCCGAGCACCGTCTCGACGGCATGTTCCCAGCCGTTCTCGACCTGGAGTTGTTGCGCCAAGCGCGGCGCATCCGCCAAGCCCTGACCGCGCAGCCAATCGGTTACCGCGCCACCGGTCTGGCCCAAGGCCGCCTGCTGCAAGGCCTCCAGGGAAACCAACTGGCCACGGGTGTCTTGTTGTTCGCGGCGGGCCACGTCCAGCTGACGGGTTTGTGCTTGAACTTGTTCACGCAATTCATTGATACGGTTACGAACAGCATCCAACTCAGATTGCAGGCGCGCGGCCTCTTGCTCGCGCTCGGCGACCTCGGCCTCACCGACCGCGATGTCTTCGAGCAGATTGCCGCCGGACAGCGACTGACGTTCCGCGCCGATGCGATCCAGCCGCTGCGCCAGCTGCACTTGCTGACGTTCCAGCTGATCGATGCGCGTGCGTTCAACCTCGGCGCTGCGCTGCGGCTCGGCGGCGCGACGGTTGAAGTCTTCCCACTCGGCCTGCCAGGTCTGCATGGCCTGCTCGGCCTCGCGCAAACGCTCACCCGTTTCATCGGCGCGCGCCTGTAGCGCGGCATGTTCGGGTTGTTTGGTACTGAGCTCTCGCTCCAATTCGGTGAGCCGCTGGGTATCGACTTCGATGTGCGCCTCGGCCTCGTTCCAGGCCTTGTCTGCCTGGGCAAGTTCCTGCTGCTGGCGGGCGCGGGTGTCGCGGCCGTGCTGGATGCCCTGCTCGACGCGGGCGATCTCGGCACCCAGTCCATAGAAGCGGCCCTGCACCTCATTGAAGGTATCGTTGGCCTCGACCTGCGCCTCGCGGGCCTTCTCGATGGAGGCCTCCAGCGCGCGCTGTTCGGCGATCACGCCTTCCAGCGCGACTTCCAACTCCTGAATATGGCGCTGGCGATCGGCATTTTCTTCATGCAGTTTCTGATGCTTCAAGGCCAGCAGCTCGGCGCGCGTGCGGCGTTCCTGCTGTTTGAGTTCTTTGTAACGCTCGGCCGTGCGCGCTTGCCGTTGCAGCTTCTCCAGCTGTTTCTCGATCTCATTGCGCAAGTCGTTCAGGCGGGCGAGATTCTCCTGCGTATGCTTGATGCGGGTTTCGGTCTCGCGACGGCGCTCTTTGTATTTGGAAATGCCGGCGGCCTCTTCCAGATACACGCGCAGATCTTCCGGACGCGCCTCGATCAGGCGCGAGATCATGCCCTGTTCGATGATGGAATAACTGCGCGGGCCAAGACCCGTGCCGAGGAAGATATCGGTGATGTCACGGCGGCGGCAGCGCACACCGTTGAGGAAGTACGCCGCGGTGCCGTCGCGCGAGACCTGACGCTTGACCGAGATCTCGCTGTACTGGGCGTACTGGCCGCCGATCTTGCCTTCGCTGTTGTCGAACACCAATTCAACGCTGGCATGGCCGACCGGCTTGCGGGAGCTGGAACCGTTGAAGATGACATCCGCCATGGAGTCGCCGCGCAGATGCTTGGCCGAGCTTTCGCCCATGACCCAGCGCACCGCATCGATGGTGTTCGATTTGCCGCAACCGTTGGGCCCGACGATACCGACCAGATTACTGGGTATATGGATCGTGGTGGGGTCGACGAATGATTTGAAACCGACGAGTTTTATCTTATCCAGGCGCATGGGCCGGAAAGATACAAGACTCAACCCGTAATGTACAAGGATTGACAGACGCGCCTCGCTCTGCGCCAGCGCTGGCCCGGCATGTGCGACGGGCATCAGAATCATCCGGCGCGAGATCGCAGCCGACCCGGAGAAGGCGCCGCAAACGGCTTGTTTTTGCTTGTATCGCGCCATTGTATCCCAGCTTGTATCGGGAGGTGCGCCTCCTGTATCTTTGCGCGCCATGAGCACCCAACCCAGCAAAGACCTCGAGACCTTCGCCAACCCGCAGCCGGGACGCGATTACACCATCCGCATCCGCATGCCGGAGTTCACCTGCCTGTGTCCGAAAACCGGCCAGCCGGACTTCGCCACGCTGCATTTGGAATACATTCCCGGAGACGCTGTGCGTGGAGCTGAAATCGCTCAAGCTCTATATCTGGTCGTTCCGCGACGAAGGCGCATTCCATGAGGACGTGACCAACCGCATCCTGGACGATCTGGTCGCCGCCACCGCCCCGCGCTTCATGCGCCTGACGGCCGAATTCATGGTCCGCGGCGGTATCTACACCACCGTCGTCGCCGAACACCGCGCCGCGACCTGGCAGCCGGCCATCAAGGTCGAACTGCCGTAGTTCCGCTCAGGCCCGCTTGGCCGTGACCTCACAGTTTCCCCTGGCCGTGACCCACAGTTCCTCGGTATCGACGTCGGCACCTCCGGGGTACGCGCCTGTCTGATCGACGCCGACGCGCAACTGCTCGATACCGTCCATACCCCACTCCCACCGCCGCAGCGTGACGGCGCCCACTGCGAACAAGACCCGCAACTCTGGTGGCAGGCGCTCACGCATGTCCTCGATGAACTCGCCACCCGCCGCGACCTGCATGCCGTCACGGCGATGGCCCTTGATGCCACCTCGTCCACACTGCTCGCCTGCAATGCGCAGGGCGAACCCTTAGCGCCGGCGCTGATGTACAACGATCGCCGCGCCGTTGACGAAGCCGCGCGCATCGCTGCCATCGCCCCGCGCGAAAGCGGCGCGCACGGCGCAAGCAGCAGCCTGGCCAAGGCGCTGTGGTTTTCCGCGCAAGCGCAGACACGCGCTGCGCATGGGTTCCTGCACCAGGCCGATTGGCTGAGCGGCCGACTGCTCGGACGCTTCGGCCACAGCGATGAAAACAACGCACTCAAACTCGGCTACGATCCCGTATCACGCACCTGGCCGCGTTGGATCGATGCATTGAATATCAGCGCCACGATGCTACCCACTGTGCATCCGCCCGGCACCGACCTCGGCGCATTGCACACGACCTGGACACAGCGTTGGGGTATGCCGCACGCACACCTCGTGGCCGGCACCACCGACAGCACCGCCGCCTTTCTCGCCACCGGCGCGGATCGCATCGGCCAAGCCGTCACCTGTTTGGGCAGCACGCTGGTGTTGAAAATACTCGCCGAACATCCGGTATTCGCGCCGGAGTACGGCGTCTACAGTCATCGCCTCGGCGACCGCTGGCTGGTCGGCGGCGCCTCCAACAGCGGTGGTGCGGTGTTACGGCAATTCTTCAGCGATGCGCAGTTGCGCGCACTGGAGACACGACTGCATCCACAGACGCCCACCGGACTCGATTACTATCCGCTCCCGAATTGCGGCGAACGTTTCCCGATCAACGACCCGACGCTGGCACCGCGCATGGCACCACGCCCGGCCGATGCCGCACAGTTTCTGCAGGGCCTGCTGGAGGGCATCGCAGGTATCGAACAACGCGGTTATGAATTGCTGCACAGCCTCGGCGCGCCTTACCCCAGCGAGGTCATCAGCAGCGGCGGCGGTGCGGCCAATACGCCGTGGCGAGCAGATACGCGCGCGGTTGCTCGGCATCCCTGTGCGTCTCGCGCTGCATCAGGACGCCGCGTATGGCGCCGCTTTGCTGGCCCGCCAGTCCCAGACACAACCTTGAACTGAGGAATAAACATACTGCGCCGCACCGTCGAATGTCGTCAGCTGTGACAAACCTCAATATGGCGTTAGACTGTAGTCGGGACATCTGACCCTGAGATAGGGTTGAGATGAGGAAAGCTCTGATTAATCCGTCATTGCGAGGATGCCTCGACCCGAAGGGTAAAGTACCCAATAACGAAGCCCGCAGTGATTCTATGGGCGCAACGTCGAAGCAATCACCTATCCCGCTGATGACATCGGTATGCGATGGCCTCGTTTCACTCACCGTGACAAATTGGTGAATTGAGCAGCGGTTCCTAGAATGCGTACCCAGCCCTGGCCTCCCACGATGACGGAGCTTGTTCATGGATGTACATCGAGCCTGAGGCGACCGGATGCACACACCTAATCGTTCTCCCCGACTATCGCTGCGCCGCTATGCGCCCGCGCTGATCCTGGCCTTGCTGGGAACCGTCCTCAGTGTCGCCGCGTTCCTCCGGGAAGGTAGCCTGGAACAGGATCGACTCAGCCAGCGTTTTGAACATTTGGCCGCGGAACGCGCAGCGCATTTACAGTCCGGTATCGACCGCGCCCTGGAGTCGCTGTATGCGACCTCCGCCTTATTCGATGCCAGCGACGAGGTCACGCGTACGGAATTCGACGCCTTTCCTGAACAGCATGATCGATCGCCATCCCGATATCCATGGCATCGAATGGCTACCACGCGTCGCCGGCGATGCACGTGCGAGCTTCGAGGCCAAGGCGCGCGCCGAGGGCTTGCAGAGATTTCCAGATCACCGAGGATGGGTGAAAATCGAACCCTGATTCCCGCCACACCGCGCGCCGAATATTTTCCCGTGTTCTATACGGTGCCTTTCGCAAGGAATAGTGCCGCACTGGGTTTCGATTCCTATAGCCAAGCGGATAACGACACTGTGATGGATGCTTCGCGCGACACCGGCGCGGTGCTGGCGACGGCGGCGTTCACACTGGTACAAGACACGCAAGACCGGCCCAGTACAGTGATCTACCACCCGATCTACCGTACTGGCACCCGCTTGCCGACACGCGTCGCTGAACGCCGTCAGAGAGCTGATGGGCTTCGTGGTAGTGCTATTGCGTATCCCGGATGTCGCGGACTTCGCTAGTCGGCAATTCGATATCAACGGCCTGGACTGGATGCTGATCGATGCACAGGCAAACCCCGACAAACAGCGCCTTCTGTTCCACTCCATCACGCACGCGCACGACGCCCGTTAGCCGCGCCGACAGACAATGCCTTCAAAGGCCGCCTGACAACGACGGTCGCGCTGACATTGCCGGGACGTGAATGGCACATGCATTTCCAGGCTGCACCGGCGTTTTATAAACGCTTCGGCGCCGCGCGCGAATGGCTGATCCTGGCCGCGGGCTTATCACTGACGGGCCTGCTCGCGGTCTATACCGGCTCCCGCGCCCGCCACGTTGAAGAGATGGAACACCTGGCCCGGCACGATTACCTCACCAGCCTGCCCAACCGGGCCTTGTTTGCCGAACGCCTGCATCAAGTACTGGCCGCTGCGCAGCGCGATCAGCGCCAGTTCGCCGTGCTGTTCCTCGACCTGGACCGTTTCAAACACGTCAACGACAGCCTGGGCCACAGCGCCGGCGATCAGATGCTGGAGAAAATCGCCACCCGACTAAGCCGAGCGCTTGCGCACCGAGGACACGCTCGCGCGCATGGGCGGTGACGAATTCGTCGTGCTGATGGAACATATCCACCATGAAGGCGATGCGGCGCAACTGGCCGAGAAACTGATCCAGGCGCTGGCCGATCCCATCGAAGTGAACGGCCGGCAACTGCATCTCACCACCAGCATCGGCATCAGTCTGTATCCACAGGACGCCACGACGGCGGAGACACTCACCAGCAACGCCGATGCCGCCATGTACCGCGCCAAGGCCGCCGGTCGCAACACCTATCAGTTCTACACACCCGAACTGACCCGCATCGCCCATGAACAGGTGAGCTTGAGCGCCGATCTCAGAAGCGCCCTGGGGCGGCACGAATTGAGCCTCGTCTATCAGCCGCAAATCCACTTGCACAACGGTCGAGTGTTCGGGGTGGAAGCGCTGCTGCGCTGGCACCACGGCAAGAGCGGCCTGATCATGCCAGACCGCTTCATCCCGCTGGCGGAGGATACCGGTTTGATCATACCGATCGGCGCGTGGGTGTTGCGCGAGGCCTGTGCTCAGGCCAAACGCTGGTTGGACGACGGCTTGGCGCTGGAACGCATCTCGGTCAATCTGGCCGGCCCGCAGATTCAGCGCGGCGACATTCTGGAAACGGTACGTCGGGTACTCGCCGAGACCGGCTTGCCCGCCAGCAAACTGGAGCTCGAAGTGACCGAATCCTTCATCATGGACCGAACCGACACGCTGGTCAGCGTGCTCAAAAGTCTGCGCCACCTTGGCGTGACCATTTCGGTCGACGACTTCGGCACCGGCTATTCCTCACTGGCACGGCTCAAGCGCCTGCCCATCGATCGGCTCAAGATCGACCGTTCCTTTGTGCGTGATCTGCCCTTCGACGACGATGACACCGCCATCACTCGGGCCGTCATCGCCCTCGGCCGCAGTCTCGGCCTGCGCGTCATCGCCGAAGGCGTGGAAAATGCCGAGCAAGCGGCATTTTTACTTCAAGCCGGTTGCCATGAGGCACAGGGTTACTACTACAGCAAACCTGTCTCGGCGGAAGTCGCGACAGAAATCCTGGCTGGCACGGTGGCGTTATGCAGGACTTCCTGAAAGGCTTCGGCTATCTGGCCGAAGGTCTGCGACTGATCCGCGTAGCCGGATTGCGACGCTTTGTATTGGTGCCATTGTTGGTGAATACAGTGCTGTTCACCGGCCTGATGTTCGCCGCCGTCAGTGGTTTTGAACGACTGCTCGACTATCTGCTCGGCTTCCTGCCGGAGTGGTTGCATTGGCTGCAATATCTGCTGTGGCCGTTGTTTGCCGTCAGCGTGCTGTTGATGCTGGTCTACAGCTTCACCCTGATAGCCAACCTCATCGCCGCACCGTTCAACGGCGTGCTCGCCGAGGCGGTGGAAAAACACCTCACCGGTCAAGCGCTGGAACAGACCGGCAATTGGCGCGCGCTGATCAAAGACATCGTCCCGAGCCTGTGGTCGGAAGTGCAGAAGCTCGGCTATTTCGCGCTGCGCTCCCTGCCGCTGTTGCTGCTGTTCGTTATTCCCGGCATCAATCTCGCCGCACCGATCCTGTGGACGGTGTTCAGTGCCTGGATGCTCACGCTGGAATATGCCGATTACCCGCTCGGCAATCACGGCCTGAAATTCCGCGATCAACGTCCCCGCCTGCGCGAGCGGCGCCTGTTGAGTCTGGGATTCGGTCTGGCCGTGTTGGGATTGATGCTGATCCCGATCGTCAATTTCGTTGCCATGCCCGCCGCCGTCGCCGGCGCCACGGCGCTGTGGGTGCGGGAATTGCGTTGATCACGGCATTTGGCGCGAAGGAAAAGATTTGCCACGGAAAACACGGAAAGCACAGACGCTATAAATGCGCGTCAGAGCTGAGCGCGGTGATGAAATGAACGCCGATGCGGACTGTACTCCGCGAGAAGACCGCAAAATACATCAATAAGGTCCGTGCTTTCCGTGTCTTCCGTGGCTATAGGAATTTTTCGAGATACCCGCGCAAGCGCGCGACACCTTCCTGCAACTGCTCCAGCGACGTCGTATAGGCGAAGCGCACATGCGCGTTGGCGCGGTGCGTACCGAAGTCGATGCCCGGCGTTATCGCCACACCCGCGTGTTCCAGCAGATCACGACAGAAGGCAAAACTATCGTCGGTAAATCGCTGGCACCCGGCGTACAGATAAAACGCGCCCTGCGGCACAACCGGGATTTCGAAGCCGAGTTCGCGCAAGGCCGGCAACAGATAATCGCGACGTTCGGCAAATATCCGCCGCCGCTCCTCGAAGACCGCCTGCGCCGCGGGCGTGAAGGCCGCCAGTGCGGCATGTTGTGCCAGCGTGGGCGCGGCGAGAAACAGGTTCTGCGCCAACTTATCCAGCGCGCCAATATGCGATGTTGGCGCGACCAGCCAGCCCAAGCGCCACCCGGTCATACCGTAGTACTTGGAAAAACTGTTAATGACGAAAATGTCATCGGCAATGGCCAAAGCCGTGTCCGCTTCGAGATCATAGGTGAGACCGTGATAGATCTCGTCGACAATCAACGCCGCGCCACGTTCGCGCGCCAACGCATGCAGATCCGTAAGTTGCTCCTGCGATAACAGCGTGCCGGATGGATTCGCCGGTGAAGCGACCAGCATGCGCCGCCGTGCGTTCCGTCCAATAATCACGCGCCAGTTCCGCCGTGAGCTGATAGCCGTGCGCCGCGTCGGTCGGCACGCCCACCGCGCGCCCTTCCAACAGGCGCACGAAGGTGCGGTTGCAGGGATAACCGGGGTCGCTCATCAAGACCTCGCGACCAGGATCGATCAACGCGGCGAGTACCAGTTGCAAAGCGCCCGAGGCACCCGGCGTGACGACAATGCGCGCCGGATCGATCTCAACGCCGTAGCGCACGCGGTAGTGTGTCGCGATGGCCGCACGCAAGACCGGCAAACCCACCGCCGGCGTGTAATGCGTATATCCGGCCGCCAACGCCGCCTGTCCGGCGGCGATGATCGGCGCGGCGGTCGGGAAATCCGGTTCGCCGATTTCCATGTGGACGATGGATCGACCGGCCGCCTCCAATTCGCGCGCCCGCGCCAGCAGGGCCATCACATGAAACGGCTGGATATCCGCCATGCGCGCCGCGATGGGCGGTGTGCGCCGGTCAGACATGGCCACGATGATACTGTTCAGCGCGCATGTAGGCGTTTGAGCAGATCGACATCCACGTACTGCGCAGCACCGGCATCGCCGGCCAACACGTGAAACGGCGCATCGGGCTCGCCGAGGTGATCGAGCAACAACGCGGCGCCGCTGAAATCGTGTCCCTGGGTGAAATCACTGACCGTCACCAAGGTCTTCAGGCCCGCCGCGCGCGCGGCAATCAGACCGTTCTCCGAATCTTCGAAGGCAAGACATTCCTCGGGCTTCAGCCGCATCTGCTCCATGGCATAGATAAAAATATCCGGCGCGGGTTTTTTCTTCGGCACCATACTGCCGGCGGCGATCACCTCGAACCAACCCTCGCCCTCGGGCGCCAGACTGGCATTGAGCAGCGCGGTGACATTCTCGGGCGTCGTCGTCGTCGCGATACCCATCCGTAAACCCGCGGCACGCGCCTGCGCCAGCAAACGCCGAACACCCGGACGCAGTGGCACGCCACCGTCGGCAACCGTTTCCGTGTAGATGCGCGTCTTGGCCTGATGCAGGGCGACGATCAGCTCATCGAGATTGGCGGGGCGCACATACTCCGGACGGTATTTATCCAGATAATGACGGATGCGCTCCTTGCCACCGGTAACCGCCAGCAGCGCGCGGTATAAATCCACCGACCAGACCCAATCCAATCCGGCCTCGGCAAACGCCGTGTTGAAGGCGACGCGATGGACTTCCTCGGTTTCCGCCAACGTGCCATCCACATCGAACAATAATGCGCGCAATTCAGTCATAACAAGTTCACAACCTATGGTATCGGTAGCAAAAGGCGCTCTAGGTTAGCCGAGCTCTGGCAAGCATACACGCGACAGTCAACAGGGGTTTCCACAGGCCGATATCCGGGCTTGACTCGAAACCCGGCTACCCCGAAACTTAGCCGCTTATTCCGGGGACCAGGCGCCGTAACGGCACAGAATCCTGGCCCACAACTCCATTTTGGACCGGCGGATACGTCGTCCCTGTAGGAGATTTGAATGGCTACGAGCAAGAAACCCGCGACCAAGAAGAAAGTGGTCGCCAAACCGGCACCGGCCAAAAAGGCGCCCGCTAAAAAGGCACCGACCAAAAAGGCCGTGCCGAAAAAAGCGGCCGCAGCGCCTAAGGCAGCGGTGAAGAAGACCGTGGCGACGAAAAAGGTAGCGGAGAAGAAACCCGCTGCCCCGAATGCCGTCGCTGTCAAACCCGTTGCCAAGAAGACGGTTGCAGCACCGGTTACCAGCAAAAAGCCGACTGCACCTGCAGCCAAACCCGTACCCAAACCTGTATCCAAATTGGTATCAAAGAAGCCTGTGACTGCACCCAAGAAAAAACCCGCCGCAAAGTCTGGTCCGATCGTCGAAGGTATCGAGCCTTATCACGAAGCCCCTGGCGAAGATTACATGAACGATGACCAGCGGGAGCATTTCCGTAGCATCCTGCGGGCCTGGAAACGCGAGCTGATGGAAGAAGTCGACCGCACCGTGCATCACATGCAGGATGAGGCTGCCAACTTCCCCGATCCCAATGATCGCGCCACGCAGGAATCCGAGTTCAGCATGGAACTGCGCGCCCGTGACCGCGAGCGCAAGCTCATCAAGAAGATCGACGAAACCATCAACAAGCTCGATAGCGATGAATACGGCTACTGCGAATCCTGCGGCGTGGAGATCGGCATCCGCCGTCTCGAAGCACGTCCGACCGCCGCGCTGTGCATCGACTGCAAAACGCTCGATGAAATTCGCGAGAAGCAGATGGGCGGTTGATGTCAGTCACCGCTGCGTAGGTAGTCTTGAGAACCGGCCGCTGGCCGGTTTTCTTTTTTTTGCTACAGTGTGTCTCCGGAGTTGTCTATTCAAGACGTCGTTTTCGGAGCACACATGTACACCGGTCGTTTCGCCCCCTCACCCACCGGCCCCCTGCATTTCGGGTCAATGGTCACGGCGGTGGCAAGTTATCTCGATGCGCGCAAACACGGCGGGCGCTGGCTGCTACGCATAGAGGATCTGGACAAAGCCCGCGAGGCGCCCGGTGCCGCGGATTCGATTCTGCGCACACTGGAAGGCTTCGCGCTGCATTGGGATGGGCCAGTGCTGTATCAGAGTCGACGACTCGATGTTTATCGAGATGGCGCCGATCAACTGCGCGTGCTGGGACATACCTTCACCTGTGCCTGCTCCCGCCGCGAGATCGCCGACAGCGCCCTGCCCGGCCAAGCGCTGCCGATCTATCCAGGTACATGTCGCGCCGGCATCACCAGTGGACAGCCGGCACGGGCCGTGCGGCTGCGGGTCCATGACCAGCCTATCCATTTTGAAGATCGGCTGCAGGGACATATCGAACAGAATCTGGCGCGCGAAGTCGGCGATTTTGTGATCACGCGCGCCGATGGTCCGATCGCTTACCAATTGGCCGTCGTAATCGACGATGCTGAACAAGGAATCACCCATGTGGTGCGCGGCAGCGATCTCATAGTCTCGACGCCACGGCAAATCCTGCTGCAACGACTGCTTGGCTATTCCACACCCAGGTACTTGCACATTCCCGTTGCCGTGACTTCCAGTGGCGAGAAACTCAGCAAGCAGACTCATGCACCCCCGCTCGAAACACGTAACACACAGGCACTCGCCTGCACGGTACTGGCGTTTCTCGGTCAAGCGCTACCGCCGGCTGCACAGCACCTGCCGCTTGAAGAGCTCTGGGCGCAGGCCGCGGTCGCGTGGGATCCGCAGCGTCTGCCCCTACTGCGCCAATGCATCGTCAACGTTTGACCTCGGACATTGGCGCGACCCCAGGCTTCCGGTAATCTCCCACCTACAAGCAGAACGCGTCACAAGAACGTCAGAGAATTCACGAGGAGCAACACTATGTCCGAGCACAAGGTCTATCCGGTCCCCGCCGAATTTAGCGCGAAGACGCTGCTCAACGCGGAGCAATATGCCGCGCTGTATCGGCAATCGGTGGATGACCCGGAAGGGTTCTGGGCCGAACAGGCCACAGACTTTCTGACCTGGACGAAGCCCTGGCACAAAGTTCTGGACGTGGGATTTCAACAAAGCAGATATCCGCTGGTTCGAAGGTGGAAAGCTCAACGTCACCACCAACTGTCTCGATCGGCATCTCGCCACGCGCGGCGATCAGACCGCCTTGATCTGGGAAAGCGACGATCCGAACGTCGATAAAAAAATCACCTACCGCGAACTGCATACGGAAGTCTGCAAGCTCGGCAACGTGCTCAAAAGCCGTGGCGTCAAGAAAGGCGATCGCGTGTGCATTTACATGCCGATGATTCCGGAAGCGGTCGCCGCAATGCTGGCCTGCGCGCGCATCGGCGCGGTGCACTCGGTGGTGTTCGGCGGCTTCTCGCCGGAATCGCTCAAGGATCGCATACTGGATTCCGACTGCCGCGTGGTGATAACCGCCGACGAAGGCGTGCGCGGTGGACGCGCTGTGCCGCTCAAGGCCAATACCGATACGGCACTCAAGGCCTGTCCGAATGTGCATACCGTGCTCACCGTCAAACGCACCGGCGGCAACATCGCCTGGGACGATACGCGCGACGTCTGGTATCACGAGGCGATGGCGCAGGCCTCGGCCGAGTGCGCGGCCGAAGAAATGGATGCCGAAGATCCGCTGTTCATTCTCTATACCTCCGGTTCCACCGGCAAACCCAAGGGCGTGCTGCACACCACCGGCGGCTATCTGCTGTTCGCGGCGATTACGCATAAATACACGTTTGATTATCACGAGGGCGATGTGTACTGGTGTACCGCCGATGTAGGTTGGGTCACCGGTCATTCGTATATCGTCTACGGTCCGCTCGCCAACGGCGCGATCAGTCTCGTATTTGAAGGTATTCCGACCTATCCGGATGCCGGGCGCTTCTGGGCGGTGATCGACAAACACCAGGTCAATACGTTCTACACTGCGCCGACCGCGATTCGCGCGCTGATGCGCGAAGGTGATGCGCCGGTCAAGAAACATTCACGCAGCACACTCAAACTGCTCGGCACCGTCGGCGAACCGATCAACCCCGAGGCCTGGGAGTGGTATTACCATGTCGTCGGCGATGGCCGTTGCCCGATCGTCGATACCTGGTGGCAGACCGAAACCGGTGGCCATCTGATTACACCAATGCCCGGCGCGACGGCGCTCAAACCGGGATCGGCGAGCCTACCGTTTTTTGGTGTGGTGCCCGCCATTGTCGATGGCGAGGGCAGACTGATGGAAGGCGCCTGCGAAGGCAACTTGGTTATAACGCGCCCCTGGCCAGGTCAGATGCGTTCGGTGTATGGCGATCACCAACGTTATATCGATACCTATTTCAAAACTTATCCCGGTATGTATTTCACCGGCGACGGTGCGCGCCGCGATGAAGATGGTTATTACTGGATCACCGGGCGCGTCGACGATGTGTTGAATGTGTCGGGGCACCGCCTGGGCACAGCCGAGGTCGAAAGCGCACTGGTGCTGCATGAGGCCGTCGCCGAGGCGGCCGTGGTCGGCTATCCGCATGACATCAAGGGCCAGGGCATCTATGCCTATGTCACGCTCATCAAGGGTTTCGAGCCCAGCGATGAACTGCGCAAAGAACTGGTCGCGATGGTGCGCAAGGAGATCGGTCCGATCGCCACGCCGGACGTGATCCAATGGGCGCCGGGGCTGCCCAAGACGCGCTCGGGGAAAATCATGCGCCGCATCCTGCGCAAGATCGCCGCCAACGAAGTCGACAGTCTGGGCGACACCTCGACACTCGCCGATCCCAGCGTCGTCGACGACCTGACACACAATCGAGCACACAAATAACCGCGGGAGACGCAACGCATGCAGTCGATACAGATCAGCCAGTTGTTCGTGTTGATCGTCGAACCCTCGACCACCCAGCAACGCATCGTAACAGGATGGTTGCAGGATCTTGGCGTGCGCCAGATCGAGGTGGTAGCGGGTGGTGAAGAGGCGTTACAACAAATGCGCGCGACCGCACCCGATTTAGTCATCAGTGCGATGCACCTGCCGTGCATGACGGGTACGGATCTGGTACAGAAGATGCGCGACGAGTCCGAACTGGCCGATATTCCTTTTATGCTGGTCTCCAGTGAGACCAGTTACCGCTATCTGGAGCCGTTACGTCAGGCCGGCGTGATCGCCATCCTGCCCAAACCGTTTACGCTCGAGCAATTACAGAAGTCGCTGTACGCCACCTTGGATTTTCTCGAACCCAACCAAGTCCAGCTCGGCGACCATGCACCCGACGAGATTCGTGTCCTGCTGGTCGACGATATGCACACCGCGCGGCGCTTCATGCGCCAGATCCTGGAGAAAATGGGCATCGTGCACATCCACGAGGCAGAAAACGGCCTGCAGGCGCGGGAACTGGTCGACCGTGAATACTTCGATCTCATCATCACCGACTTCTACATGCCGGAAATGGACGGCGGCGAACTGATCGATTACATCCGCAACGAAAGCAGTCAGGGTGGCGTACCCATTTTGATGGTCACCTCCTCCTCGGACCGCAGCCGTCTCGCCGCGTTTGAGCAGAACGGTGTGACCGCTGTCTTCGACAAGCCCTTTGACGTCGATACCCTGCGCCGCATTATTCAACAGACCCTGAGCTGAACACGTTCTAGTCCTGAGCGAACGCACCCATTCGCCAAAATATTGCGTCCGAAAACGCCCCTTCCTCGAGCGCACGGCTCACGCCACCCTCTTCCCTAATCCAGGCCGTATTTCGAACGACCAAAATCGCTAACTCATCCGCGCTCCTATCCTAGTTATCTACATATATCAGATAGATAAATACTATTTTCCAGTGCTTAGCACGTGCGTTCAAGCCCATAATTCAAGCTTCCAGCGCAAACGCCGATACCTGAATCAGACGATGCATGTCAAGGAATTGGCGCATTATTAGGCGCTGAACCCAATCGATTCTCCTCATCGGGGAATCCGCAGGAACCGGGTTTGGCAGGCTCTCGCGTCCAGGATAAGGGCGCCGGACATTGAACCCAACATTTCGGACCAAGAGAACTGCACCCATGAATGTACTGAAGACCCTATTTGTCGTGTCCTTCGCATGCGCCTGGTATGGCGTCGCCCAAAGCGCCCATGCTGCCGATGACGATATCTATGCGGTTCAGTTTTCCGAAGACGGTAAATTCCTGGTGACTGGTGGTTCCGGCGGCAACAGCCCGCAGCTCGACTACAGCGGCGGCATCAAACTCTGGGATGTGGAACGCGGCACGCTGGTCAAGGCGTTCGGCGAGCAAGGCGATCTCGACAACATGTTCGGCGCCGAATATGGCTCTGTTGGCAAGCGCCGCTGGGGCATCGACAGTTTCAAAGACATCGTCATGACCGGCTCTTACCCGAACGGCAAGGTGGTGGTGCTCCCTACTTCGCTGGGTCGTCTTGATGATGCCAGCAATGTCCAGCTACCTGACTTCATCGGCGGGTATATGGATCTTGCCTCCAAGCAGACCGATCGTATTTCGCTGGAACATAAACTCGCCGCTACCCGCACCTGCGGTGATACCGATGCCGCTTATGAATATATCGGTCCAGTAGTAGCCTCCGAAAACGGTCGTTATGCCGCCGTGGTGGTCAACACCTGCAAATCGGCATTCGAGCCGAATATCCCGGTCGCGCAGTACGACTCCACTCTGCATGTGATGGATCTACGTACACTGAAGATCACCAAGAGTTTCCCCAAGGTTGATTCCGGAGTCTATGCCGCTGGCGTCGCTGATAACGGCGAACGTGTAGCCTTCGTCGGCCGTGATCGCTTCGCTGTCGTCGACACCAATACCGGTGCCCAGCACGAAATCGAGAAATACAAAGACGCCGTGTTCCAACTGCCGCGTCAGTTCAGTTCGCTGTACTTCAACGACAAGGGCAACAAGCTGGTGTCGCTGCATTATGTCTACGATATCGACAGCGGCAAGGAAACCGCCTTTGCCTGGAAGCCGGATTCGGTCATCAACAAAGGCCGTACTGCCAGCATGAAAGTCGCCCCTGACCTGAGCTACTTCGTACTGGTCAAGCCGAAAAAATCCCTGGTCGTGTTCGGTGATGACGGTCTGCCACGCTCCTACGGAAAATCCGATCGCGTCGTCGTGGTCGACACCAAAACCGGCAACGAGCGCGAACTGGCCATCACCGACTCACGCACCGAAGGCAAGCGCTGCGTCACCGACATCTCGCCCGATAGCCGCCGCGTCGCCGTGGCCTGCATGGGCGGCGTCATCAAGCTCTTCGACATCGCCTCCGGCGACATGGTCTGGGAACAACGCAACGTCGGCTACAAAGCGGAAGACCTGGACAAGAATCTGATCCATGTTCGTGGCATCGCCGACTGGATGCAGGTCGCCCAAGCCGATACTACTTGGTAGAGGTTCATAACCTAGGGTAGGATTTTCCCCGCCCAATAAAAAGCGGCCGCAGACAACATCTGCGGCCGCTTTTTTATGCCCTCAAGAGCAACGATTTTTGCGCGCTTGATCCGCACACATGCGTGACATACTCCGTGTCAACGCACGTGCTACCACATCAAATCATCGGGGACTTTATAATCCGCGTAGGGATCATCCCCATCGCTCTCCGGTTTATCCACGGCATTACTGACAATACAGGATGCATCGCGCAACCTGATCTTATCTGCCACGACCGACGGAATTACCGCATAACCCTCGTCAAACCTGACGATAGCAAGCTGGCCACGCCCCAACTTTGCATGAACATCCTCAGTCACATAAATTTTCTTGATCGCCGTACCGTCCTGGAAGTTATAACCCGCCTCGCCACCCTCACACGACAAGCGATTCAACTCGACCAATTGACGAATCTGCGCGTGGATGGCCTTACTCTCAGCATCCAACTTATGCTGACGATTCAGCTCGCGATCGCGCGCCACCTTCTCAGCCACTGCCTGCCGGGCAGCCACCGCAGCCTCATCGATCACTTCGATTTTTTGCTTGTTTTTCTGTTTCTGCTGCTTGCCCTTCGTCTTCTCCGCTTTGCTGAGCTGGGTCTTGTTTACCAGACCGGCCTTGAGAAACTGATCACCAAACGAATTTGCCATTTGACTTACCCTTACAATCAATAATTCAGCGCACACACCATCGAATCAATCACTAAGATCTTTACCTTCAGAGACACCAGCCCCCTTATTCTCCGCATTTTTTACGCGAATGTTTTTACCCCCAACAGGCTTTGCGTTCAGCGATTTGATGGCTGCCTTGGCCTCTCCCGCACGCGGCATCTCAACAAAGCAAAAGCCTTTCGATATACCCGTCTTCTTGTCCATCACGATTTTGCAGTACTGCACGTCCCCGTATTCTTTGAACAGGGCCAGAAGTTCCTCTTCCGTCGTATCCCGAGCCAGATTGCGCACTAAGATTTTCATACTCGCACCGTGAATAGATTCAAATTTGTGAAGTGATCACCAGAAGAAACCTCGGAGGCATGATGCAACCACACTCGCCACTTAACTGGTGATTACTGGATTTTTCGCACCTTAAAAAATCGCCCCTTCATCTTACCTGTGGTGAGTTGCTGTAGCGCCTTGTCCGCCATGGAGCGCTGGATAGCTACATAGGCATGGTGGTCGAAGATGTCGATTTTACCGACCTGATCACCGGCAATACCAGAGGCATTGGTCAACGCACCCAGGATATCTCCGGGGCGCAGTTTGCATTTGCGTCCACCATCGATGCACAACGTGACCATAGGCGGTCTGAGATCGTGTTTCTGGTTTATATGTAATTCAGTGATGGCAGCAAGACTGACCGGGCCTTTTTGATAATCCTCGATCGCTGTCACCCGATGCGATTCGGCCGGGGTATATAGGCTCAAAGCCAGGCCTTCTTTTCCCGCCCGACCGGTACGACCAACGCGATGAACATGCACCTCCGGATCGAAGCTCAGCTCGTAATTGACCACCGCTTCCAGATCTTTGATGTCGAGCCCACGGGCCGCGACGTCGGTCGCCACCAGAATGGAACAACTCTTATTGGAAAACCGCACCAAGACTTGATCGCGGTCGCGCTGTTCCAAGTCACCGTGCAACGCCAGGGCGCTAAAACCCTTTGCGTCCAAGGTGTCTGCGATCGACTGGCATTCCTGTTTGGTGTTGCAAAAGATCACACAGGATGTCGGCTGATAATGGCCCAATAACGTCACCAGCCCCGAGAGTCGCTCGCCACGTCCACCGACCTCATAAAACACTTGGGTAATTTTGCTTTGCGTATGTGTCGCTTCAACGGCGACCCGACTGGGATTTTTTTGCATCGAGGCACTGATGTTTTCAATCGCCTCTGGATAGGTTGCCGAGAACAACAGCGTTTGTCGATGAGCTGGGCGTTGCCGCGACGATCTCGGCAATATCATCGTAAAAGCCCATATCCAACATACGGTCCGCCTCGTCCAACACCAGAGTGCTGACGCGATCCAGCTTCACGGTAGCCTTGCGTAGATGCTTCAACACCCGCCCTGGCGTCCCGACAATGATATGCGCACCGTGCTCCAACGACCCAACTTGCGGCCCAGAGGGCACACCACCGCAGAGCGTGAGTACTTTAACGTTAGGGATATACGTCGCCAGACGGCGTATCTCTTTACTCACTTGGTCGGCGAGTTCCCGCGTCGGACACAACACCAGGCCCTGCACGTTGAATTCGCGTGGATTCAGCCGTGTCAGCAGGCCGATGCCGAACACCGCCGTCTTACCGCTACCCGTCTCCGCCTGGGCAATCAGATCGGTGCCCTGCAGGACCACAGGCAAGCCCTGCGCCTGAATCGGCGTCATGGTTTGGTAACCCATGGATTCGAGATTAGCGAGCAGCGCCGCGTCTACGCCAAGAGCTGCAAATGCGTTATTAATCATATCGACTGAACACCAAAAGAGATTTTGATTCGTACGTGGCGCGGGTCGAGTGTAGCGGCGGCCCGCATTACTACGCGCTTTGTTCCAGAATACCCGACATCCGTAAACCACCCAATGCAAGGGTGAGCTGACGTTAGAGAGTAATGAAGGTCATACGTAGGCGAAGCTGCGAGTAGGTAGAACTGGCGGAGGCAGTGACCGTTGCAGAAGCTTCCCGGCACTGTTGAGGATAAGCAGACCTTGCTGGAGCCGCTTACAACTGTCCTCTCGAACCCTTCTGAGTGGGTTCGAGAAGTAGCTGCTGAGCTACCGCGTACCCCATCCGAAATCCAGGCCATTAGGCTTTAAAAGCCGAGATCGCCCAGCCCGACTGGGGCTGCATAGAAATTGGTAGCGGGGCTAGGATTCGAACCTAGGACCTTCGGGTTATGAGCCCGACGAGCTGCCAGACTGCTCCACCCCGCAATTGGTGAGCGCCGAAGTTTACAGAGGGGTGAAGGTCTTGGCAACCCTTTGAAAAATTATATTAATAGCACGCCTAAGCGCTTGAATCCTATGCCCTGCCAGACACCCTAAAAGACCTAGGCGCGGCGGCGTTTGGCCTTATCCAGATGGCCTTTGAGATCATAGCGATAAATAAATCCCGGCAAGGCGAACACCAGGAACAGGCACAGGGTGACGGCATAGAATTCCCAGTCCTGAGCGTGCCGCTCGCCGAAGCTTTTCTGCTCCAGGCCAAGGGCGATGCCGCCGACCAGAAAGTACAAGACCAACCATTCCAGCAGACGTAGCCAGGCGGATTTCTCACCGCCCGGTGCGGGGAACACGAACAGCAGGCGCTCACTCAACCACGGGCAGATTGGCGGCCAACACAGCCACCAGCAGCAACATGGCAACAGCCAGGGACAAGGACATCGATTACCTCTGCAACGGTTTCAGGCAATCGCCGAGGCGCACAAGGCCATCAGGCCACCCGGGAAGATGCCCAGCAACAGCACGGCCAGTGCATTGGCACTCAGCGTGACGCGCAGGTCGGTGGGACAGGTCAGCGGCGTCGTGTCGTCGGGTGCATCGAAATACATCAGCTTGATCACGCGCAAATAATAGAAAACGCCAATGATGGAGAAGAACACCGCGACCACAGCCAGCCACACCAACTCGACATTGATGGCCGCCTGCAACACCACCAGCTTGGCGTAGAAGCCAACCGTCGGCGGCACACCGGCCATGGAGAACATCAGCAGCAACATCATGCCCGCGAACCAGGGATTGCGCTCGTTGAGACCTTTGAAGTCTTCGAGATTCTCCGCCTCGAAGCCGGTGCGGCTGAGCAGTACGATCATGCCGAAGGCACCCAGCGCCATGATCGCGTAGGTCAAGGTGTAGAACATCGCCGCCGAATAGCCCTCGCCCGTACCGGACAGTAAACCGATCAGCAAAAAGCCGACGTGCGAGATGGTCGAGTACGCGAGCATGCGTTTGAGATTGGTCTGAGCGATGGCGACGATATTGCCCAAGGCCAGCGACAACACCGCCAGAATAATCAGCATGCCGCTCCAGTCCGCATGCAGGCCGCCCAGGGCCTCGGACAACAGGCGCATGGTCATGGCGAACGCGGCGATCTTCGGCGCGCTGCCGAGATACAGCGTCACCGCCGTGGGTGCGCCCTGATACACATCCGGCAGCCACATATGGAACGGCACCGCGCCCAACTTGAAGGCCAGACCCAGGATGATGAAACACAGCGCGAAAATCAGCACCACATCGTTCAAACCCTGCACCGCGATGGCACTCTCGACCACGGCGATTTCCAGACTGCCGGTCAGACCGTACAAAATGGAAATACCGTACAGCAACATGCCGGAGGCCAGCGCGCCCAGGACGAAATATTTCATCGCCGCTTCGGTCGCGCGCGCATCGTCACGATTGAACGCGACCAGCGCATACAACGACAACGACAGCAGTTCCAGGCCCAGGTAAATCGTCAGGAAATTGGCCGCCGACACCATCACCATCATGCCGAGCATGCCGAACAGGCCGAGCACATAGTATTCGCCCTTGAACAGATCGCGGTCCTGCAGATAACCGCGCGCATAGACGAAGGCGCCGAAGGTAATGATGTAGATAAAGGACTTCAGCAGCGTGGCCATAGGATCGATGACGAAGGTGCCGTTCATCAACACCAGACTCTCACCACTGCTGACGGCCAGCGTCAGCGCCAATGCGCCGATCAACGTGAACTGCGCGAGCCAGTAGGAAACCACGCGACTGCGATCGTTCAGGAACAAATCCAGCACGAGCACAACGCAGGCCATGGAGAGCACCCAGATCTCCGGCAGCAGGTGTACGAACTCAGTCATAGCGATGTTCATTGCTCAATTATCCCCACGCTCACAGCTTTGACATCGCGACATGCCGCAGCAGATTGTCGACGCTGGCATGCATGACTTCGAACAGCGGGGCCGGATACAGGCCCAGCCACAGTACGGCGATCGCCAAGCTGGCGAGAATCAGAAACTCACGCCGGTTCAGATCCTGCAATTGGGCGACGTTGTCGTTGGCGACCTCGCCGAATATCACGCGCTTGACCAGCCACAGGCTGTAGGCCGCACCGAGGATCAAAGTGGTCGCCGCCAGGAACGCGAACCAGAAATTGGCCTTGAAGCTGGCCAGGATCACCAGGAACTCGCCGATGAAACCGGAGGTACCGGGCAGACCCGAGTTGGCCATGGCGAACAGCACCATGAACGCGGCGAACACCGGCATGGTGTTGACCACGCCGCCGTAATCGGCGATCTGCCGACTGTGCATGCGGTCATAGAGCACGCCGACACAGAGGAACAAGGCCGCCGAAATGAAGCCGTGCGAGATCATCTGCACGATGCCGCCTTCCAGGCCCAAGGCACTGCCCTGTCCGCTGCCGGTATTCTCCACAATCATGAAGGTCAGGAAGAAGCCCAAGGTCACGAAGCCCATGTGCGCGATGGACGAATACGCGATCAGCTTCTTCATGTCTTCCTGGACGATGGCGACGAAGCCGATGTAGACCACCGCGATCAGCGACATGGTGATGATCAGCCAGTCCAGTTCATGACTGGCATCCGGCGTAATCGGCAGCGAGAAGCGCAGAAAGCCGTAGCCGCCGATCTTCAGCATGATCGCCGCCAGGATCACCGAACCGCCGGTGGGCGCCTCCACATGCGCATCCGGCAACCAGGTATGCACCGGCCACATCGGCACCTTCACCGCAAACGCCAGCAGGAAGGCGATGAAAATCAGAATCTGCTCGTTCAGGGTCAGCTTCAGCGTATGGAAATCCAGAATCGCGAAGCTGCCGGACTGGTAATACATGTAGATCAAGGCAACCAGCATGAACACCGAACCGAAGAAGGTGTAAATGAAAAACTTGAGGGTGGCATAGACGCGGCGTGGCCCGCCCCAGATGCCGATGATCAGGAACATCGGAATCAGCATGCCTTCCCAGAACACATAGAACAGCACCGCATCCAGCGCGCTGAACACGCCGATCATCAGGCCTTCCATGATCAGGAACGCCGCCATGTACTGCGCCACCTTGCGCTGGATCACCTCCCAACCGGCCAGCACCACCAGCACGGTCGTGAACGTCGTCAGCAGGATCAGCGGCATGGCGATGCCGTCCACACCCAGGTGGTAATGAATATCGAAGGCGGCTATCCAGGGCGTCATTTCGACAAACTGCATATCGGCCGTACTGACATCGAAACCGGTATACAGCGGAATGCTCAACAGCAAGGTCGCAATGGAGAACAGCAACGCGATGCTACGCCCGCCCCAGGGTTCTTTATCCCCTGCGAGCAGCGTCGCAAACCCACCGAAGATCGGCAGCCAGATCAGCAGACTCAAGAGCGGCAAGTCGAACGGCATCACATAATTCCTAATTTATTGTCACTTACTCAATCCAATACGTAGCCCGGAATACGGAGGCCGTCAGGCCGCAATCCGGGAATCATTCTTCGCGTGCGTCCTTCCGGATTTCGCTGCGCTGCATCCGGGCTACAGTCATTTCCACTCAGCGCAGGAACAGCAGCCACGACAACATCGCCAACAGACCCAGGATCATGGCAAACGCATAGGTGTACAGATAACCGGTCTGTACCTGACGCACCACGCCCGAGAACCACGTCACTATCCGCGCGCTGCCGTTGATGATCAGGCCATCGATCAGCAGCGTATCACCGAAGCGAAACAGCGCGCGCCCGATACCGCGCGCGCCGCCGGCGAACACCGCCTGATTGAAATCGTCGGCGTAGTATTTGTTGACCAGCACTTGATACAGCAGACCCGCGCGTTTGCGCGCCATGTCGGCCAGTGCCGGATTCTTCATGTAGACATACCAGGCCGTAATCAGACCGCCATGGCCAGGAAGAACGGTGGCGCCAGCACGCCGTGCTGAATAAATCCGAGCACGCCATGATAGTTCTCACCCAGTTTTGCCAGCACATCGTGTTGCGGCAGGACGTGAATGGCATCCTTGAAGTAGTCGCCGAACAACACCGGACCGACCACATAACCGGCCACCACCGAGGGGATTGCCAGCAGGATCAGCGGCAGCGTCACCACGGCCGGTGTTTCGTGCAGATGTTCCTGCGTATGGTGATCCATGCGTTCCTTACCGTGGAACACCAGGAAGAACATGCGGAAGCTGTACAGCGCGGTAATGAACACCCCGGACAGCACGGCAAAGTAGGCAAAGCCGGAACCGGCAATCTCGGAATGATGCACCGCTTCGATGATCGCATCCTTGGAGAAGAAGCCCGCGAAGCCCGGGAAACCGATCAACGCCAGCGAGCCGACCAAGGCCGTCCAATACGTGATCGGCATGTATTTGCGCAGGCCGCCCATTTTGCGTATGTCCTGTTCGTGATGCATGGCGATGATCACCGAACCGGCACCGAGGAACAGCAGCGCCTTGAAGAAGGCGTGCGTCATCAGATGGAAGATGCCGGCCGCATACGCCGACGCGCCCAAGGCCACCGTCATATAGCCCAATTGCGACAGCGTCGAATAGGCAACCACGCGCTTGATGTCGTTCTGCACCAGACCGAGGAAACCCATGAACAATGCCGTGATCGCACCGATCACCAGCACGAAACTCAACGCCGTCTCGGACAGTTCGAACAGCGGCGACATGCGCGCCACCATGAAGATACCCGCGGTCACCATGGTCGCGGCATGGATCAAGGCCGAGATCGGCGTCGGGCCTTCCATGGAATCCGGCAGCCACACATGCAACGGCACCTGCGCCGACTTGCCCATGGCACCGATGAACAGCAGGATGCAGATCACCGACATCAGCGCCCAGTCCTTGCCCGGGAACACCTGGATGGTCACATCGGCCAGCGCCGGTGCGGCAGCTGAAGACATCCACATAGTCGAGACTGTTGAAGTGCGTCAGCACGGCGGCGATGCCGAGCAGAAAGCCGAAGTCACCGACGCGGTTGACCAGGAAGGCCTTCATATTGGCGAAGATCGCCGTCGGTCGCGTGTACCAGAAACCGATCAGCAGATACGACACCAGACCCACCGCTTCCCAGCCGAAGAACAGCTGCAGGAAGTTGTTCGACATCACCAGCATCAGCATGGAGAAGGTGAACAAGGCGATGTAGGAGAAGAAGCGCTGATAACCGGGATCGTCGTGCATATAACCAATGGTGTAGATATGCACCATCAGGGACACGAAGGTGACCACCAGCATCATCAGGATACTGAGCCGGTCGATCAGGAAACCGACCTCGAACTGAATACCATCGGACAGCGCCCAGGTATAGACCGTGCCGTTATAGTTGGCCGCGCCGTCCAGCACATGGTGATTGAACACCAGCAGCGACAGCACGAACGACGTCGCCACGCCGAGGATGGTGACCCAATGCGCGCCGGAACGACCGATCTGTTTGCCGAACAGGCCGGCAAGGATGGCACCGAACAGCGGCGCGAGCGGAATGGCGAGATAGATGAGTTCCATGCCCTACCCCTTCAAGCTGTCGAGGTCGTCGACGTTGATGGTGCGCTTGTTGCGGAACAGCACCACCAGAATGGCCAGACCGATGGCCGCCTCGGCCGCCGCCACCGTCAGGATGAAGAACACGAACACCTGCCCGGCGTTGTTGCCGAGGAAATGCGAGAAGGCGATGAAGTTCATGTTCACCGCCAGCAGCATCAGCTCGATGGCCATCAACAGGATGATGACGTTCTTGCGATTGAGGAAAATCCCCGCCACGCTCAGCGCGAACAGGATGGCCCCCAGTACCAGATAATCCGACAGCGCGATCATCGTTGTTTCCTTGCTGTTCTTGGCATCGGTGCTGCGCGCATCATTCGCGTTTCTCCGCGTCCATCTTCACGATCCGCAGACGGTCGCCGCGCTTGACCAGTACCTGCTTGGCGGGATCCTGATGTTTGGTGCCCTCGCGGCGGCGCAGGGTCAACGTGATGGCGGCGATAATCGCCACCAGCAGAATGACTGCCGCGATCTCGAAGGGATAAACGTAATCGGTGTACAACACGCTGCCCAGTTCCTGGGTGTTGCTGTAACCCGCCGGCTTGGGCGTCGGGCTGGCGACCTGATCCAGGCCGAAGTTCTTCGCCCCGACGACCAGCGCCATCTCGATCACGATCAGACCCGCAACGGTCGCTCCGACCGGCAGATAGCGGATGAAGCCTTCCTTGAGCGGCGCGAGATTGATGTCGAGCATCATCACCACAAACAGGAACAGCACCATCACCGCGCCGACGTAGACCAGCACCAGCGTGATAGCCAGGAACTCCGCCTCCATGAGCATCCACAGCCCGGCGCTGGAGAAAAACGCCAGCACCAGATGCAGCGCGGCATGCACCGGATTGCGCACGGTAATCACGCGCACCGCCGCGAACACCAGGATCAGCGCGAACACCCAGAAGACAAATTTTTCAAAGGTCATTGGAGCAGGTACTCGTTAGTAATTCTGAACCGCCAAGACGCCATGGGCGCCGAGAAATTCTTTTATTGAACCGCCAAGGCGCCAAGACGCCAAGAAATTCCGTTTTAAGGTTTTCAGTGTAGCTGCATCCAGCGGTGTGAAGGCCCAGCCATCGCACGCTGTGCCAAAGCTGCCTGACGACATAAAACATTCTTGGCGTCTTGGCGTCTTGGCGGTTCAAAATATTTGGCGTCTTGGCGGTTCATATAATAACTCACCGATACGCCGCATCGGCCGCGCGATCCGCGGCCAGTTGCGCCTCGTACTTGTCGCCGTTGGCCAGCAGCTTCTGCTTGGTCATGATCTGCTCGCCACGGTTCTCAAAATGATATTCGTAGATGCGCGTCTCGACGATGGAATCCACCGGACAGGATTCCTCGCAGAAACCGCAGTAGATGCACTTGAACAAGTCGATATCGTAGCGCGTGGTGCGCCGCGTGCCGTCTTCGCGTGGCGCCGCCTCGATGGTGATCGCCAGCGCCGGACAGACCGCCTCGCACAGCTTGCAGGCAATGCAGCGTTCCTCGCCATTCGGATAGCGGCGTAACGCGTGCAGACCGCGAAAGCGCGGCGACTGCGGGGTCTTCTCTTCCGGATACTGAATCGTGATCTTGCGCGCGAACAGGTATTTCCCGGTCAAGCGCATACCCTGGAGCAGTTCCCAGAGCAGCAGACTTTTAAAATAACTTTTCAATGCATTCATCGCTCGCTGCCTACCCTTAATCGAACCCGTTAGTCAAACCAAGGGCCGATACCCGCCATGATCGCCGCACCCACCACCACGATCCAGACGATGGTCAACGGTATAAACACCTTCCAGCCCAGGCGCATGATCTGGTCATAGCGATAGCGCGGGAAGGTGGCACGGAACCACAGAAAGAAAAACAGGAAAAAGGCGATCTTCGCCAACAACCAGAATACGCCGGGCACCCAGGCGAACAGCGGTTCCAGACCCGGTATTCCCTGGAACGGCGACAACCAACCGCCGGCGAACATCATCGCCGTGAGCGCCGCGATCAAAATCATATTGGCGTATTCCGCCAGGAAGAACACCGCGAAGGCGGTGCCCGAATAATCCACGTGGAAGCCGGCGACGATTTCCGATTCGCCTTCGGCGACGTCGAACGGCGCGCGGTTGGTCTCGGCCACGCCGGAGATGAAATAGATCAGGAACAGCGGGAACAACGGCAGCCAGAACCAGTGGATCAGACTGCCCTCCTGCGCGCGCACGATCTCGCCGAGATTCAAACTGCCGCCGGCCATCAACACACCGACCAGGGCGAAGCCCATGGCAATTTCATAAGAGACGATCTGCGCCGCCGAGCGCATCGCGCCGAGGAAGGCATATTTCGAGTTGGACGCCCAGCCAGCGATGATCACGCCGTACACGCCGACCGAGGTCAACGCCAGTATGTACAGGAGTCCGGCGTTGACATCGGCGAGCACCATGCCGTCGTCGAACGGGATCACCGCCCAGGCCGCCAGCGCCGGTGCGATCGACAAGATCGGCGCGATCACGAACAGGAAACGGTTGGCGTGACTCGGGACGATGACTTCCTTCATCACCAACTTGACGGCATCGGCAATCGGTTGCAGCCAGCCCTTCGGACCGACGCGGTTCGGCCCGATGCGCACCTGCATATAACCGATGATCTTGCGCTCGGCAAAGGTCAGATACGCGACCGCGAGCATCAGCGGCACCATGATCGCGACGATCTTGACCAGTATCAGAACGACTTGGAGAATGACTTCCAGCATGCTTGTCCGCCGTGACTATTCGTTATCGTTAAGCTGGTTTAACTTCAACATGACCGAAGGCCGCGCCCAGTGTGGCGCTGCCCGGCCGCGCGGCCGCGATAGACACCGCGCCATCCGGCACGCGCGCATCGATCACCACCGGCAATACCGCCACGGCCTCGCCCTGCGTGACCTGCGCCAGTGCATTCAAACCCAAGCGCGACGCCTCGGCCGCGTTGATGCGCACCACGGCATCCGCGCTGTCCGCCGTCGCTTGCAAGGACGCAGCACGTCGCACCAGCGCATCGGTTGCATACAAGGGTACATCGCCGATACGTTCCAAATCACTGCTCGCTGAGGGTACAGACACCGTGGCCGTCACGCGCGCATGACTGGGTCGCCGTTCGCCGACCAGTGTGCGCAACTCGTCGCGCACTGCTTCGGAACTCTGATAGTCGCAACCGCTCAGGTTCAGCAGGTTGCCGAGCACCCGCAACACCTTCCAACCTGGACGCGTCTCGCCCAACGGGCGCACCGCGCCAGTGAAACTCTGCCAACGGCCCTCGCAATTCACGAACGTGCCCGAGGTCTCGCTGAACGGCGCGATCGGCAACAGCAACGTCGCCTGCTCGCGCAACGGTTTGGAGTCGAAGGCAGTCAGGCTGACGACGAACTCGGCCTTGGCCAATGCCTGCTGTGTCAAAGCGGGATCGGCGAAATCGGCATCCGGTTCGCAGCCGAACAACAGGTAGGCCTTGCGCGGAGATGCCAACATCGCCGCGGCCGACAACCCGGCTTGCGCGCGCACCGCACCGGCGGCCGCACGCTGCGGCAATACACCCGCCAGACACGCACCGGCGCCGTTCGGTCCGTCGGACAAGATACCCAGACGCAGCGCCGCGGTTTCTGCCAGCAGGCTGGCGAGTGCGCGTAAGGCACTGGCAGCAGGATGCGCAGCGGCGCCCAATCCGAGCAGCACTTGGCCCTGCGTACTGTTACACAGCGCCTGCGCCATCGCCTCATGACGCGCACTGATCTGCGCTGTTGCGATTAAGCGTTTGCAGTTCAGCCGGCGCACTCGCGCCACGCATCTTCAACGCCGCGGCGGTCACCGCCGCGAGTTCCGCGACCAGCAGCGACGGCTTCACGGCGATCTGATCGGCCAGTGTGAAATTGAAATCATAGGCCAGCGGATTGATGGCGAACACGCGCGCACCGGCCAGTACGGCCTTGCGCAGACGGTGCGCAATGATCGGCACTTCTTTACGCGGATTGGCACCGATCAACAGCACGGCATCGCGGTTTTCCAGGTCGGCCAGCGGCCCGCCCAACCAGGGATACAACGGCGCACTGTGCTGATCGGCAAAATCCGATCTGCCGCAGACGATGATCGATGTTCGCACAACCCAAACCTTCGGCGAGACGCGCCAATAGATAGGCCTCTTCCACGGTCGCGGTCGGACTCACCAACACACCGAGGTCGTCACCGGCATAGCGCTTGAGACCGTCGGCCACCATCCGCAGCGCGGTCTCCCAATCGATGCTCTGCCATTGGCCTTTGACCTTGCGCTGCGGCTGCGTAAGACGCTCGGCATGCGCGAGACCTTGATAGGCGAAGCGGTCGCGATCCGACAACCAGACTTCATTGAGTTCCTCGTTGTCGCGCGGCACGGCGCGCATGACTTCGCCACGCCGGGTATGTAGATAGAGATTGGAACCGACGCAATCATGCGGCGCGACGGTTGGGGTCTGCTGCAATTCCCAGGCGCGCGCGGTGTACTGGAACGGCTTGGAGGTCAGCGCACCGACCGGACACACGTCGATGACGTTGCCGGACATCTCGGATTCGATGGCGCGTTCGACATAGGTGCCGATCTCGACGTTCTCACCGCGACCGGTGCCGCCAAGTTCTCTATGCCCGGCGATCACATCCAGGAAGCGCACACAACGCGTGCAATGAATGCAGCGGGTCATGTGCGTGGCGATCAGCGGACCGATGTTCTTGTCTTTAACGACACGCTTGTTCTCGGCGAAACGCGACACGTCGCGGCCGTAGCCCAGCGCCAGATCCTGCAACTCGCATTCGCCGCCCTGATCGCAGATCGGGCAGTCGAGCGGATGATTGATGAGCAGGAATTCCATCACCGCCTTCTGCGCCTTGCGCGCGTACTCGGACTGGGTCTGGATCTTCATGCCATCGGCGATCGGTGTGGCGCAGGCCGGCAAGGGCTTGGGCGCCTTCTCCACCTGCACCAGACACATGCGGCAATTGGCCGCGATCGGCAATTTGCTGTGATAACAGAAGCGCGGCACATGGATGCCATGCGCATCGGTGACCTCGATGATCATCTGGCCCTTGCGCGCCTTAAAGGGCTGGCCATCGATCTCGACGGTGATCTGATCGTCGGCGGGGATTTCCGGCTTGGCGCTCATGCCGCGGCTCCCTTAGCTACGACTCGATCGGCACCGGGGCCGACCATGCAGCGCTTGTGCTCGACGTGGTATTCGAATTCATGACGGAAATGCTTGAGGAAACTCTGCACCGGCCAGGCCGCGGCATCGCCGAAGGCACAGATGGTATGACCTTCGATCTGACCGGCGGCATTCACCAGCAGGTCGATGTCCTCGGGACGGCCCTGCCCTTCCTCGATGCGCTTGATGACGCGGTACATCCAACCGGTGCCTTCACGGCACGGCGTGCATTGACCGCAGGACTCGGCGTAATAGAAGCGCGAAATGCGCATCAACGCATGCACCATGCAGGTGGAATCGTCCATCACGATCAGGCCGCCGGAACCCAGCGCGGTGCCGGCCTTGGACAATGAATCGTAATCCATGGTCAGATCCATCATCAGTTCTGCCGGCATCACCGGCATCGACGATCCACCGGGAATCACGGCCTTCAATTTGTGTCCGCTGCGCACGCCGCCGGCCAGTTCCAGCAAATCCCTGAACGGTGTGCCCATCGGCACTTCGTAGTTGCCAGGGCGATTCACATGCCCGGACACGCAGAAGATTTTGGTGCCGCCGTTGTTCGGCTTGCCCATATTCAAGAACCAATCGGCACCGTTGCGCATAATCGCCGGCACCGAGGCCAGGCTCTCGGTGTTATTGATGGTGGTCGGCTTGCCGTACAGACCGAAATTGGCCGGGAACGGCGGCTTGAAACGCGGCTGGCCCTTCTTGCCTTCCATTGAATTCAGCAACGCGGTCTCTTCGCCGCAGATATAGGCGCCGGCGCCGAGATAGCTGTAGAGATCGAAGTCGATACCGGAGCCTTGAATATTCTTGCCCAACAGGCCGGCGGCATAAGCCTCTTTCAGCGCCGCCTCGAAACGCTCGAAGGGTTCGTGATGGAACTCACCGCGCATGTAGTTGTAGCCGATGGTCGCGCCGATGGAATAACCGCCGATGGCCATACCCTCGATCAGCGCATGCGGATTGAAGCGCAGGATATCGCGGTCCTTGCAGGTGCCCGGCTCGGATTCGTCGGAGTTGCAGACGATATATTTCTGCACCGGCGCCGTGCGCGGCATGAAGCTCCACTTCAGGCCGGTCGGGAAACCCGCGCCGCCGCGGCCGCGCAGCGAAGATTTCTTCACCTCGTCGATGATGACTTCGCGCGGCGTCTTCTCGGCGAGAATCTTTTTCCAGGCCTGATAGCCGCCCGTCTTGAGATAGTTCTCAAGCGTCCAGGGCTGGTCGTATTGCAATGTCGCGAAACAGACTTCGTTGGCCATGATTAAATCTCTTTTAGCCACGGACTACACGGAAAACACGGATTGAACCGACGCAAAAAACATTTTTTTACATTCATCATCCTGCTTTCCGTGTTTTCCGTGTAGATTGCGTTTCCGTGGCCATTTCATTTCAGATCATCCAGAATCTGATCGACCTTTTCCGGGCGTCAGATTCTCGTGATAATGCCCGTTCACCGCCATCATCGGCCCACCGACACAGGCAGCCAGACATTCTTCTTCGAGCTTCAGATAAATGCGCCCGTCCGGCGTGCGACTGGCCCAGCTTGGTGCCGAGCTTCTTCTCGACATGCGCGACAATGGAATCGGCGCCGCACAGCATGCAGGAGATATTGGTGCAGATCGCCACAGTATTACGGCCGACCGGCTTGGTCTCGATCATCGAATAGAAACTGGCGACCTCGTACACCGACACCTTGGGCATGCCCAGATACTCGGCGACCGCATCCATCGCCGCGACACTCACATGCCCTGCTTCATGCTGCACAGCATGCAGCGCCGCCAGCACCGCCGACTGTTTCCGGTCGGTCGGAAACTTGGTCAGCCAGTGATCGATCTCGGCGCGGACTTCTGCCGATAGCGAGTTTGCGCCTGTGTTCTGTTCTGAGCATCGTCATCTAAAAACCTTTTTGAACCGCCAAGGCGCCAAGGACGCCAAGAAAATGTTTTGAACCGCCAAGGCGCCAAGACGCCAAGAAAACCTTGTTAAAGGTAAAACCCGCCGAACAGCAGTTGGCAATCCCACGTGAGCATGAACACACAACCCGCAATCATCTGAAGCCTTCTTGGCGTTCTTGGCGCCTTGGCGGTTCACATAACTTGGCGTTCTTGGCGTCTTGGCGGTTCATATAATACAGTCACCGATCGATCTCGCCGAACACGATGTCCTGCGTACCGATGACCGCCACCACGTCGGCGAGCATGTGGCCGCGCACCATTTCATCCAGGCCGGCCAGATGCGCATAGCCCGGCGCGCGGATTTTCACGCGATAGGGTTTGTTGGCGCCATCGGAAATCAGATACACGCCGAATTCGCCCTTCGGGTGTTCGATGGCCGCATAGGCCTCGCCCTTGGGCGTGCAGTAACCTTCAGTAAAGAGTTTGAAGTGATGGATCATGGCCTCCATATCGGCCTTCATCTCTTCGCGCCGCGGCGGCGCGATCTTGTAATCGTCAAGCATCACCGGACCGGGATTGGCACGCAGCCAATCGACGCACTGGCGGATGATGCGATTGGATTGGCGGAACTCTTCCATGCGCACCAGATAGCGGTCATAGCAGTCGCCGTTGCGGCCGATGGGGATATCGAAATCCATGCGATCGTAGACTTCATAGGGCTGCTTCTTGCGCAGATCCCAGGCGATGCCCGAACCGCGCAGCATCGGACCGGTAAAGCCCAGTTGCTGCGCGCGTTCCGGCGACACCACACCGATACCGACGGTGCGCTGTTTCCAGATGCGGTTATCGGTCAGCAGCGTCTCGTATTCGTCGACACAGGTCGGAAAGCGCTCGGTGAAATCCTGGATGAAATCCAGCATCGAACCTTCGCGGTTGCTGTTCATGCGCTTCACGTCAGCGCCGTTGTGTATCTTGGAGGTCTGATACAGCGGCATGCTATCCGGCAGGTCGCGATACACACCGCCGGGGCGGTAATAGGTCGCATGCATGCGCGTACCGGAGACCGCCTCGTAACAATCCATCAGATCCTCGCGCTCACGGAACGCATACAGGAACATGGTCATCGCGCCGACGTCGAGCGCATGCGCGCCGATCCACAACAGATGATTGAGGATGCGGGTGATCTCATCGAACATCACGCGGATGTACTGCGCGCGCAACGGCGCCTCGATGCCGAGCAGTTTCTCGATGGCCAGCACATAACCGTGCTCGTTGCACATCATGGACACGTAATCGAGCCGGTCCATGTAGCCGATGCTCTGGTTGTACGGCTTGCTCTCGGCCAATTTCTCGGTGGCGCGATGCAGCAGCCCGATATGCGGATCGGCGCGCTGAATGACCTCGCCGTCCATCTCCAGCACCAGACGCAATACGCCGTGCGCGGCAGGATGCTGCGGACCGAAGTTCAAGGTGAAATTTTTAATCTCAGGCATGGGCTTCTTAAACCGCCAAGACGCCAAGGGCGCCAAGAAATCTGTCTGAACCGCCAAGGCGCCAAGACGCCAAGAAAACCTTGTTTAAGTCAAAACAAGCCCGCGAGCGGCAAGCATGTTCACCATTCGCGCGAACTCCGCCCACAACCATCAAGTTTTTCTTGGCGTCTTGGCGCCTTGGCGGTTCAAAACTTGGCGTTCTTGGCGTCTTGGCGGTTCAAACAAATATCACGCATCGCCAGCACCCTGCACCTTTTCACGCCGCTGCACTTCGTCGCGGATCACCTTCGGCACCAGCACGCGCGGTTCGATGCTCACCGGCTCGTAAACCACGCGCCGCTTCTCGGCGTCGTAGCGCACTTCGACATTGCCGGACAGCGGGAAATCCTTGCGGAACGGGTGGCCGATAAAGCCGTAATCGGTGAGGATGCGGCGCAGATCGGGATGACCTTCAAAGATGATGCCGTACAGATCGAAGGCCTCGCGCTCGTACCAGTTCGCCGAGGTCCAGATGTCGGTCACCGAGGGCACCACGGGCAGATCGTCGTCCGGCGCATAGCAGCGCAACCGCAGTCGCTGGTTATGGCTGATCGACAACAAATGGTACACGGCGGCGAAGCGGCGATTGGCGGCCGGCTGTTCGACGGACAGATCCTCGCTGCGCTGCTGCAGATGTCCGGCGGTCTGCGCGTCGACACCGCGACTGAAACCGTGTCCGGTGGCTGCGGCGGTCTGCCATTCGGTGACACCGTACTCCGAATAATCCACGCCGCAGACATCGATCAGGGTCGTGAACTCGAACGCGGGGTGTTTGCGCAAAACCTGGCAAACCTCCAGGAGCTGTTCCGGTGCGATTTCCAGCGTCACCTCGCCCAGATCCGCGGTGCAGGATTGAATGCGGTCAGCCAGGTGTTCCTGAATCTGTTCCTGCAACTGTTCAGCTTTGCTCATAGTTCAGGACTCAGCGCGCGATGGTGTTGGTACGGCGGATCTTATCCTGCAATTGCAGGATGCCGTAGATCAGCGCTTCGGCGGTCGGTGGACAACCGGGCACATAGATGTCGACCGGCACGATACGGTCACAGCCGCGCACCACCGAATAGGAATAATGGTAATAACCGCCGCCATTGGCGCAGGAACCCATGGAGATCACCCAACGCGGCTCCGCCATCTGGTCGTAGACCTTACGCAGCGCCGGGGCCATTTTGTTCACCAGCGTGCCGGCAACGATCATCACATCGGACTGGCGCGGACTGGGGCGAAACACCACGCCGAAACGATCCAAGTCATAGCGCGAGGCACCGGCCTGCATCATTTCCACCGCGCAGCAGGCCAGACCGAACGTCATCGGCCACATCGAGCCGGTACGCGCCCAGTTGATGAGTTTGTCGGCCGTGGTGGTAACTACGCCCTGCTCAAGGATGCCTTCTATTCCCACTCCAAGGCCCCTTTCTTCCACTCATAAATGAAGCCGACCACGAGGATGCCCAGGAACAGCATCATTGCCAGATAGCCGAACATGCCGATCTCCTTGAGCACGACAGCCCAGGGAAACAGGAAGGCGATTTCCAGATCGAAGATGATGAACAGGATGGCGACGAGGTAGTAACGGACATCGAACTTCATGCGCGTGTCTTCGAAGGCCTCGAAGCCGCATTCGTAGGGCGAGTTCTTTTCGCTGTCGGGGCGTTGCGGACCGGCGACGAAGCCGACCGCGATGAACACCGCTCCAAAAGCGATACCGACCGCAATGAAAATCAGGATGGGCAGGTAATTTTCCAGCATTTCTCCGCTTCCGACGCCACGTAGCTGCGCTTCCGGGTGTGCTTTATTTAAGTTCTTGATGCCGCTGGAGAGCAGCGCACACAGTCGGCGCAGTCTAGGCTAGAGCCGAAACAGGTGTCAAGCCGGAAAAACAGTAGAAATTAATTTCCAATCAGCTGCTTAGCGCTAAAAAAGAATTTGGGGGTGGATAAATTAAATCGCGCTAGCCAGAGGGGTATTCAGGCGCACCTGCGAGACGCCCAGCACTCATGCATACGGCCAGTTCCAGGCATCACCAACGCGCCAGGCGCAAAGCATTCCAGCTGCGGTTTCCAGCGCCTGGTGCGAGACAAATATCCACTATGTCGTTCCAAATCGGCCCCATTTGCTCAGCGTTACCTATACTGAGTCTAACCTAGCCCCTACTTTCACCAAGCCAACGACCCTGGCCTGAATTAGCCCGGGACACCGGCTTGGTCTGAACTGCTGGAGATCCAGGTGACGCAAGAGCAGTCTATCCTCGACTCGTTGAATGCCCATATCGCGGTGCTCGACGCGCACGGCGTCATCACAGCCACCAATCGTGCCTGGGATCAATTCGCACACGACAACGATGGCGCTTATCTCTTGGCACTCCGTGGGAACAATTATTTCGATGCCTGTGTACATGCGATCGAGCGCGGTGATGACATTGCCCAGCAGGCACTGGCTGGCATGCGTGAGGTCCTCTCTGGCAAACGTGATGTCTTCACGTTGGAATATCCGTGTCATTCGCCGGCACAGCGCCGCTGGTTTGTCCTGCATGTCACCCGCCGGACGGACGGTAGCAACGGTCTGATCACGGCCCACGAAGACATCACGGCTTGGAAACTTGCCGAAGAGGAGTTGCGCCGGGAGCGCGATTTGAGTTTGCGTTACCTGGAAGTGGCCGCCGTCATGATGGTGGTCTTGAACAGACAGGGCGAAGTTACCCTGATCAACCGCAAGGGTTGCGAAATTCTCGGTTGCGATGCAGCGGACATCCTCGGCACCAACTGGTTCGACCACTACATTCCTTACTCCCTTCGGGAAGACATCAAACACGTGTTTCAACAGTTGATTGCCGGCAATCTAGAGCCGGTCGCCCATTACGAAAATCCCGTCGTCACGCGCGACGGTCGCGAACGGCTGATCGCCTGGAGCAACAACTATATCCGCAACGAGCATGGGCAGATCGTGGGTATCATCGGCTCCGGAGAAGACATCACCGAGCGCAAACGCACCGAGCAGGCATTGATCCAAGAGGCACGGAGCTGGACCGAGGCCATGGACCAGTTCGACGATGTGATCCATCTGCTCGACACGCGACGGCGCCTCGTCCGCGCCAACAAGGCTTTTTATGCCCTCACCCACACGACCCCGGAGAGCACGGTTGGACGCCACATCGCGGAAATCATCCATCCCCACGGCGAGGCCGTGCTCTGCCCGGTGTGTCAGGCCCAGGAAGCATTGCGCGACGCAGTGATCACCCTGGAGGCGGAGCACCCGGACAATCCAGCCGGCACGCCGATCGAGATCCACGTCAAGATTCTGCGTGACGACAAGCAACAAGCCACCGGCATCCTGACGAGTGCCCACGATCTGACGCCAGCACGACAACTCGAAGAGAAGCTGCGGCTGTCGGCAGCGGTCTTTTCCAACACCCACGACGGCGTGATGATCACCGATGCGCACGGTAATCTGCTGACCGTGAATCGCTCGTTCACCCAGATCACCGGCTACAGCGAGACGGAAGTACAGGGCAAGAATCCACGCTTCCTGCGCTCCGGCCGCCACGACGGCGATTTCTACCGCAGCCTGTGGCAATCCATCCACGAAAGTGGCGTTTGGCAGGGCGAGATCTGGAACCGGCGCAAGAATGGCGAGATCTATCCGGAATGGTTGACCATCAGCGCAGTGCGCGACACGGAAGGTCATACCCGTAATTATGTCGGCGTATTTTCGGACATCACTTGGTTAAAACAGTCCGAAGAAAAACTGGAACACCTCGCGCATCACGACGCGTTGACCGACCTGCCCAACCGTCTGCTGCTGCATTCCCGGCTGGAGCATGCCATGGATAAGGCCAAGCGCCACGACCGGCGTGTGGCCGTGCTGTTTCTGGATCTGGACCGCTTCAAAATCATCAACGACAGCTTAGGTCATCTGGTCGGCGATGAACTGCTCAAGGCCATCGCCATGCGTCTGCAGCAGCGCCTGCGCGATGAGGACACCCTGGCCCGCCTGGGCGGCGACGAATTTATCGTGCTCATGGAACAAATCGAAGACGTTCAGGACGCGACAACCGTCGCGCGTGACTTGCTTGAAGCGCTAACCCAGCCGTTTGCCCTGTCATCCGAGCCCGAGGTGTATATCGGCGGCAGCATCGGCATCAGTTTCTATCCGGACGACGGCGACAATGCCGTGCAATTGATCCGTAACGCCGATGTCGCCATGTACCAAGCGAAAAACCAGGGCCGCAACACCTATCACTTCTACACCCAATCGCTGACCAACGCCGCCAACCAGCGGCTTTCCCTGGAAATCAAACTCCGGCGCGCGTTGGAACGCGGAGAGTTCGTCATCCACTATCAACCACAGGTTCGTGCCAGCACCGGGGCCATCATCGCCGTTGAGGCCCTGATCCGCTGGCAGCACCCGGAACTAGGCCTGCTCTCCCCGGCCGAATTTATTCCGCTCGCGGAAGAAACCGGATTGATAGTGCCGCTTGGCGCCTGGGTATTGGAAAACGCCTGCGCTCAGATCAAGCAATGGCAGGCATCGGACTGGACCATCTCGGGCTTGCCGTGAATATTTCCACGCGGCAGTTTTCTCAACCGAATTTGAGCGGGCAGATCGCCGACATTCTGCAACGGCAGCAGTTCGATCCAACTCAGCTGGAACTGGAAGTCACCGAAAGCGCCATGATGTGCCCACAGTGCGACGCCGAAGCCACCTTTCGCGCCTTAAAAAATCTGGGCATACGCATCGCCATCGACGATTTCGGCACCGGCTATTCCTCGTTGGGGTATTTGCGCCGCTTTCCAATCGACACTTTGAAAATCGACCGCAGCTTCGTCGAAGACATACCTGCCGTGGCCGAAGACTGCGAAATTACCGCGACCATCATCGCCATGGCGCGCAATCTCAGCATGGCCGTTATAGCCGAGGGCGTTGAAAGCCCTGTGCAGCTCGCCTTCCTGCAAGCGCACGGCTGCGACGTCTACCAAGGCGACCACTTCTGCAAAGCGCTCCCCGCAGAGCAATTTGCACAGAGTTTCCTCGCCGACAACAACAGACAGAGGCCCACAGCCTCTTGAGTCCCGACGACCTGGCTTGACTCCAGTAAGGCCGGTGTTCATTGGCTGAGGGAAAATACACGAACCGGCTGGAATCAATATCTGAACGATACGCGGTGTGGGCTATTTTTTAGATCAACGGGCTATCGAACAATCCCGCGTTTCTGTTTTTCCAGAAACTCCACCATCACGCCCACCTCGGCACAATCGGCAGCCTGGACACGCAGCTCCACCAGCGCGTCCTGAAGCGTGAGCGCGGAGCGGTACAGTGTCTTGTAGGCCTGCTTGAGCCGCGCAATCGTATCTGCACTGAAGCCGCGCCGCTTGAGTCCTTCAGTATTGAGGCCATGCGGTGCTGCCGAGAATCCACTGGCCATCACATAAGGTGGCACGTCTTTCGCGACACCACTGCTGAACGCGGTAAAGCTGTGTGCGCCGAGCGCACAGTACTGATGTACCAGGGTGAACCCGCCAAGGATCACGTAGTCTTCTATACGCACATGTCCAGCCAACGAGGCGTTGTTGGCGAAGATGGTGTGATTGCCGATCATGCAGTCGTGTGCGATGTGCACATAGGCCATGATCCAGTTGTCATCACCGATACGGGTGATGCCCTCATCCTGCGTCGTGCCGCGGTTGATGGTGACGAATTCGCGGATGGTGTTGCCGTCACCGATCTCCAGGCGCGTGGGTTCGCCCTTGTATTTCTTGTCCTGCGGTGCATCGCCGACCGAGGCAAACTGATAGATGTGATTGTTGCGGCCAATACGAGTCGGGCCATTAATCACCGCATGCGGGCCGATCACAGTACCCGAATCAATTTGCACATCCGGACCGATGACGGAATAGGGCCCAACGCTGACGTCGGAAGCCAACTCCGCCTTGGGATCGATGACTGCGCGTGGGTCGATCAAATGTCTACGCCCCGCTCGGTGCACATGATCTGCGCGCTGGCGGCGAGCTTGCCGTCGACGGTGGCCTCGCCCTCGAACACCCAGATGCCGCGCTTGCTGTTGGTCAGCCGCACCTCCAGCATGAGCTGGTCGCCTGGCTCGACAGGACGCTTGAAGCGCGCCTTGTCGATGCCGACGAGGAAAAACAGCGAATCGCTTTCGGCGGCGCGATCGACGGTGCGGAACGCCAGCAAGCCGGTCGCCTGCGCCAACGCTTCGATAATCAGCACACCGGGCATGATCGGTCGTTGCGGAAAATGTCCGGTGAAGAACGGCTCGTTGAAGGTGACATTCTTGTAGCCGCGCAGATATTCGCCGACCTTGTAATCGAGCACGCGGTCGACGAGCAGAAAGGGATAACGGTGCGGCAGCGTCCGCAGGATCTCGTTGATGTTCATCGTTGTATCAGTCATGTCCGTGTCCCGTTATCCCAAAACCAAAGTTTTTGGCCACGGACTACACGAAAAACACGGAAATATGTTTTATGAAAAATTATTCCGTGTTTTCCGTATAGTCCGTGGCTAATGAATCATTCCCTATCGTCGAGCTTGCGTTCCAACGCGTGGAGTCGTCGCGCCATCTCGTCCAGGCGTTTCAGGCGTGCGGTGATTTTATTCCATTGATCGCTCGGCAATGCGGCCAATCCTGACGAGTATACGCCGCGCTTGGTGATGGATTTGGTCACCATCGACATACCTGTCACCACCGTGCCATCGGCAATTTCCAGATGCCCCACCACGCCGACGCCACCGGCGAGCATGCAGTGCGCACCGATCTTGGCGCTGCCGGAGATGCCGACACAACCGGCCACAGCGGTGTGCGCACCGATCTGCACGTTGTGCGCGACTTGAATCTGATTGTCGAGTTTGACGCCGTCGCCAATGACGGTGTCTTCCAATGCGCCGCGATCGATACTGGTATTGGCACCGACCTCGACGTCATCACCAATGCGCACGCTACCGAGTTGCGGCACCTTGAGCCAGCGGCCCGCCTCGTTCGCGAGACCGAAACCATCGCTACCGATGACCGCACCGGGATGCAGCAAACAGCGCGCGCCCAATTGCACGTCATGACACAGCGTAACGTTCGCCACCAGGCGCGTATCCTCACCGATACGAACACCGCGACCGATGACACAGCCCGGACCGATAGCCACGCCATGCGCAATATCCACACCGTCCTCGATGACGCACAAAGGGCCGATACTCGCGCCGGCATCGATGCGACAACCCGTGCCGACCACGGCACTCGGATGCACGCCTGGCGCCGGCACCGGCTCGGGGCTCAGCAGCGCCGCCACCCGCGCATAGGTCGCGTAGGGATTATCACTCACTAATACCGATACTGGACACTCAGCACGATGTTCCGGTGCAAGAATAACGGCGGATGCGCGTGTATCAGAGAGGTACTTCCGATAGCGCGGATTGGCCAAAAAGCTGATACCGCCAGCACGGCCATCTTGCAGCGTGCACACAGCATCGATGACCACGCGTCGCGTCACCCTGAAGCTGCGCGCCGGTCAGTTCCGCCAATTTACCCAGCGTCAGCGTCACACTGCATCCGTCCGCCGGGACTCAGGCTCAGTTGCCGGATTTCTTGAGGCGCGCGAGCACGGCATCGGTGATGTCGATGCTGGTACTGGCGTAGACCACACCTTCGCTGACGATGAGGTCGTATTTCTCCGCCTTGGCGAGATCGACGATGGCATCGTACAAACGACGTTGCAGTTTGGCCAACTCCTCGTTGCGCCGGATGTTCAAATCTTCGCGGAATTCATCCTGCGAACGTTTCAGATCGCGCTTCCGGCTGACCAGATCACGCTCGACCTTGCCGCGCTCGCTGTCGCTCATAACGGCGGCATCACGCGCGAGCTTGTCTTCGGCGTCTTTGATCTGACGCTGAATGCTTACGAGCTCTTTTTCACGCGGGGCAAACTCGGATTCCATCTTGCTGATCGCCGATTTGGCCTGCGGCGCCTCTTCCATGAGTTTGACGGTGTTGACGAATCCCACTTTGACCTCGGCCAGCGCCAACGCCGGCAGGCACAGACAGAGTACGGTCAGGGTTCTGATGAGGTGATGCATATAACGATATATCTCCGTTGTACTGACTGACTGATGAAATTAAAAACTATAAATTGGCACCGACAGTGAACTGGAAGACCTGCACCTCGTCTCCGTCCTTGTCGTTGAGTGGCTTCGCCAGACTGAAGCTCAGCGCACCCAGCGGCGACAACCAAGTCGCGCCGACACCGACCGAATAACGTAGCTCGGCGGCATCGAAATCGCTGTAACTCGGGTACACATTACCCACGTCCATGAACGTGCTCATGCGGAACGAGTTGGTCTTGGTGAAGAATGGTGGCGGGAACAGCACCTCGACGTTACCCACCATCCGGAAACCACCGCCGAGCGGATCGCCGGTCAGGACATCCTTCGGACCCAGGGTATTATCCTCGAAACCACGCACCGAACGCACGCCGCCCGCATAATAATTTTCGAAGAACGGCAGTTCCTCGAAATCACCGTAGCCATCGCCGTAGTTCACCTCACCGTTCAGCATCAGGGTGAACAACTTGGTCAGCGGCGTGAAGCCCTGCGCCTCATAGCCCATTTTGTAGTATTGCAGGTCCAGCCCGGGCACCGTCGACTCGGCCGAGGCCCGCTGCATCGTGCCACGGTCGGGGAAAATGAGCTTGTTGCGGGTGTCGTGCGCCCAACTACCGGTGAGCTTGACGCTGTCGAACTGACTGCCGTAATCCCTCACAAACTTGATAACCTGCAGGCCGGAGTACGGCGTGGCACCAATATCCAGATTCTCGTATTCGACACTCAAGCGTACGGTGTCGAATTCGTTGATCGGAATACCGTAGTTGACATTGCCGCCGAAGGTATCCACGGTGTAATCGGCCAGATTGGCCTCACCGGCATCGGTCTCCTTGTAGAACAGGCCGAAGCCGCGACTGACACCGTCAATGGTGTAGTACGGGTTCAGATAGGAGAAGCTGTAGACGGTGTTCACGTCGCTGTTGTTGAACGCCACGCTGACACGCTTGCCGCTGCCCATGAAATTGTCCTGGGTGACGCTGGCATTGAACAAAATACCGGACGACTGCGCATAGCCCACGCCTACCATCAGGTTGCCGGAGGGGCGTTCGGTGACCGAATAATTGACATCCACCTGATCGGTGGTGCCCGGCACGGTCGGCGTCTCGACATTGACCTCTTCGAAAAAGCCCAGGCGATCCAAACGCGTCTTCGAACGCTCGACGGCCGAGGACGAGAACCAACCGCCTTCCATCTGGCGCATCTCGCGACGCAGCACTTCGTCGCGGGTTGCCGTGTTGCCGGTCATATTGATGCGGCGCACATAGACACGCTTGCCCGGATCGACGAAGAACGTCACCACCACCTCTTTGTTCTTCTCGTCGACTTCCGGAATGGTGTTGACGTTGGCGAACGCGTAACCGATATCGCCAAGGCGCTCGCCGACCTTCTCGACCGTTTCGGTCACGCGTTTGCGCGAGAACACATCGCCGGGATTGAGCTGCACCAGCGGGAATAATTCCGCCGGCTCGACCACCAGGTCACCGGCCATGCGCACTTCTTTGACCTTGTACTGATCACCCTCGGTAATATTGATGGTGAGGTAGATATCCTTTTTATCCGGCGTGATCGATACCTGCGTGGAATCGATGTTGAAATTGATATAGCCGCGATCGAGATAATAGGAGCGCAGGGTTTCCAGATCGCCGGATAATTTCTGTTTCGAATACTGGTCCACACCGGTGTAGAACGACAGCATGGTCGGCGTGCTGAGCTGGAAATCCTCCAGTAATGTCTCGTCGTCGAATACCGTGTTGCCGACGATACTGATCTTCTTGATGCGCGCGGCGCGCCCCTCGGACACGGCGATGGTGATGCCGACGCGATTGCGCTCGAGCGGCGTCACCGTGGTCGTGATCTTCACGCCGTACTTGCCGCGACTGAAATACTGGCGCTCCAGTTCCTGTTCGACTTTGTCGAGCAGTGAACGGTCGAACACCCGGCCCTCGGCGAAACCGATCTCCTTGAGAGAATCCATCAACGGCTCGGTCTCGATGTCCTCGTTGCCGGTGATTTCGATGCTGGAGATGGCCGGACGTTCCTCCACCACGACGACCAGCACGCCGTTGTCGCGCTCGATGCGCACGTCCTTGAAGAAACCGGTTTTGAACAGCGAGCGTACCGCCTCGGTGGAACGCGTCTCGTCGAAGGTATCGCCGGTCTTGACCGGCAGATAGCTGAACACCGTGCCGGGTGCGATGCGCTGCAGACCCTCGACGCGGATATCCGTCACCGTGAAGGGAGTGAAGGCCCAGCCCTGCTGAGTTCCGATAGCCGCCCCAACCAGGACGCACGAGCGCAAAAGACGTTTCATTATTTCAGTCCAGTTCTTGTAGTCGATTTAGCGCAACAGGCGACTGAAGTCGTTGAACAGCGCCAAGCTCATCAGGGCGAATAATAAAGCAATACCGATGCGCTGACCCAGAATTTCGGTCTGCTCCGATACCGGACTGCCCTTCAAAAGCTCAATAAGGTAATACATCAGGTGCCCCCCATCCAGTACGGGCACGGGCAACAGATTGAGCACACCCAGACTGATGCTGACGATGGCCAGAAAACTGAGGAAGGACGCCAAGCCAAAGCTGGCCGACTGACCCGCGTATTGGGCGATGCTGATCGGACCGCTGATATTATCCAGCGAGGCCTGGCCAACCAGCATCTTCCACAGTGTGCGCAGGGTCAGGAGGCTCATATCCCAGGTTTTCACCACGCCTTGTTGCAGCGCATCCAACGGTCCATAACGGGTCACGACACGCAAATCCGCACCCAATTCCGGCGGCACGCGCACTTCGGCACCGATACGGCCGATGACCACGTCATCGACCACCACCCGCGCCGGACGCAGTTCCACATCCATGAGCGCGCCATCGCGCTCGATCTGCACGGCGATCGATCTGCTCGGGGCGCGCCTGCACGTATTTCACCCACGCCTCCCAATCGGCAATCGCCTGGCCATCGGCACGCACAATACGATCACTAGAAAGCAGGCCGGCCTTAGCCGCCGCCCCATCGGGCGTCACCCGCTCGATCACTGCCGGCAGACGCGGTCGCCAGGGATGCAGTCCCAGACGCTCAAGCAGATCGTCACCGCCCAGCGGACCTTCCAACTGCGTCAGGTCAAGCTCCACCACACGACGCCGACCATCGACGCTTTCCACATCCAGCACCAACCGACCGTGATCGAGCGCACCATCCAGCAGCGCCAATAAGGTGCCGTCCCAGGTCGCCATCGGTTTGCCATCGACAGCGAGGATCAGATCCTGTGCCTCGATGCCGGCACTGGCGGCGGGACTGTCCGGCAACGGCGCATCGAGCAGCGGCTTCACACCGGGCACGCCGTGCACGAATAACGCCGCATACGCCAGCACTGCGAATAGCAGATTGAACGCCGGGCCGGCGGCCACCACCGCCATGCGCTTGGGCAGCGACTGACGGTTGAAGGCGCGCGACAGTTCCTCGGCCGCCACCGGGCCTTCGCGCTCGTCGAGCATTTTCACGTAGCCACCGAGCGGAATCGCGGCGAGCACGAATTCGGTCTGATCCGGTCCACGCCGACGCGTCCACAGCGGCTTGCCGAAGCCGATAGAAAACCGCAGCACCTTGACACCGGCCCTGCGCGCCACCCAGTAATGGCCGAACTCGTGCACGGTAATCAGCACGCCCAGGGCGAGCACGAAGGCGGCGGCGGAAAACAAAAACCCGTTCATGACATTCTCCTGCGCTGCGCGCCACTCACCTGTGCCGTGGCACGTTCCCGCGCATAGACATCCGCATCGAAGATATGTTGCAGGTCGTCGGCCGCGACAATGGAACACTCGGCCAGCGTTGCCTCGATGACCGCGGCGATGCGGTCGAAGCGCAACTGTCCGTCGAGGAACGCCTGCACGGCGACTTCATTGGCGGCATTGAGAATCGCCGGCGCGGTACCGCCGTGACGCCACGCCTGATAGGCGAGTTCCAGACAGGGAAAACGTTGCGGATCGGGCGCGGCGAAATCCAGTCGGCCGATGGCGAACAGATCCAGCGGCTGCACACCCGAGTCGATACGCGCCGGCCAGGCCAGGGCGTGGGCGATGGGTGTGCGCATATCGGGATTGCCCAGCTGCGCCAACACCGAGCCGTCGGCGTAATCGACCAGCGAATGAATAACACTCTGCGGATGCAATACCACTTGAATCTGCTCGACCGGCAGACCGAACAACCAGCAGGCCTCGATCACTTCCAGGCCTTTGTTCATCATGGTGGCGGAATCCACCGAGATCTTGCGGCCCATGTCCCAGTTGGGATGCGCGCAGGCCTGCGCCGGTGTGACGCTGGCGAGTTGTTCCAGCGGCGTCGCGCGGAACGGACCGCCCGAGGCGGTCAACAATATCCGCCGCACGCCGGCAGGCACCTCACCGGCGGTGAAACCGGCAGGCATGCATTGGAAGATCGCATTGTGTTCGCTGTCGATGGGCAACAACAGCGCGCCGTTGTGCCGCACCTCATCCATGAACAGCGCGCCGGACATGACCAGCGCCTCTTTGTTGGCCAGCAACACGCGCTTGCCGCGGCGCGCCGCTTCCAGCGTCGGCGCGAGACCGGCGGCACCGACAATGGCGGCCATGACGTAGTCGACCTCGGCAAGACCGGCGACCTGGATCAGACCTTGGTTGCCCGACAACACCGTGATCGCCAACGCTTCATCACGCAGTGCCCGTTCCAGCCGCTCGGCGGCGTCAGCATCGGCCATCACGGCATAACGCGGTTGGTGTTTGCGGCACAGGTGCAACATGCCGTCGACATCGCGGTGCGCCGTGAGCGCGACGACGTTGTACTGTTCGGCATGACGAGCGATCACATCCAGCGTACTGAGACCGATGGAACCGGTCGCGCCTAACACAGTGATGCCGATGCGCGGCTGTGCGCTCATACCTCTGCCAACCAACTTAGGCCATACAGAAACACCGGCACCGCCGCGAGCAGACTGTCGATACGATCCAGGATGCCACCGTGACCGGGGAATAGATGGCCGGTGTCTTTGAGATTTTGTTGGCGCTTGAGCAGACTGAAAAACAAATCGCCGACAATCGAGATCGCCGCACACACCAGCGCCAGTGCCACAAACGCAATCAGCCGATCGCCGCTCCAGCCAAACCATTGTCCGGCGAACACCGCGAACACGGCGCTGCCGGTCAGGCCGCCGGCCACGCCTTCCCAGGTCTTGCCGGGACTGACGCGCGGCGCGAGTTTGTGTCGACCGAAACGCTTACCGGCGAAATAGGCGCTGCTGTCGGCAACCCACATCAAGACGAAAATGAACAGCGCGAGTTCCGGCCCATGTTCCGCGCGACCGTGCAGACGCGGCCAGTGCCAGCCACGCGGGCAATAACACCAGCACGGCCAGTACGAATTTAAACGCGACCCAATCGTGCCCGACCTGCGGCGCGCGCAACCACACGGCCGCCAGCAACCACCAGATCACGGCCACCGGCAGCAAGTAGATCAGCAACGCGGGCTGTTGCTGTTGGAAGGTCCAGGCAGCGCCGGCCAGAATGGAAAATCCGAGCAGATAAGCAAGCTTCGCCGGCAGCGTGCGCAGTGGAATCAGACCGGTCCACTCCCAGACAGCCAGCGCAATGAACACACCTGTCGCCGCGATAAACAGCGGTGTCGGTAGGCGCAGAATGCCCCATACGGCCAGCGGAATGAGAAACGCTGCGGTCAGCAGTCGTTTAAGCACCCTGAATACGCTCCACCTGGTCGCCGGTCTGACCGAAACGGCGTTGCCGGCGCGCGAACGAGGCCAGCGCGTCGAGCAAACTGTTCTCGTCGAAATCCGGCCACAGGGTATCGGTAAAATACAGCTCGGTGTAGGCCAACTGCCAGAGCAGGAAATTGCTGATGCGCTGTTCGCCGCCGGTACGGATGAACAGATCGGGCTCGGGCAACGCGGCCAGCGACAACTGCCGTCCGAGCAGATCGGCATCGATGGCATCGAGCGCGAGTTCCCCCGCTTGTACGCGCGCCGCGATTTGCCGTGCCGCCTGCGCGATATCCCAACGACCACCGTAGTTGACGGCAATCGCCAGCTGCAGGCCGGGGTTATCTCGTGTCAGCTGCTCGGTGTTTTCCATCAGCTTGCGCAGCTTCTTGGAAAACGGTGTGCGATCGCCGATGAAGCTCACGCACACGCCATTGGCGTGCAGGCTGTCGACTTCCTTCTGCAGGGTGCTGATGAACAGATCCATCAACAGACTGACTTCGGTGGGTGGCCGCCGCCAGTTCTCGCTGCTGAAGGCGAACAAGGTCAGCGCCTCGATTTCATGTTTGCGGCACGCCTCGACCACGCGACGCACCGCCTTGACACCTTCGCGGTGCCCAAGCGGGCGCGGCATGCCGCGGCCACGCGCCCAACGGCCATTGCCATCCATGATGATGGCGATGTGCCGTGGCCGCGCCGGCGCGGCATTGTTCTGATCGATACGACTCACCGTTGACATAACCCTGGCAGTGACCGCCTCAGACCTCCATCAGCTCGGCCTCTTTGGCCTGTAGCACCTTCTCGACATCGGCGACGGCCTGATCCGTGAGTTTCTGGATCTGCTCCTGCGCGCGCCGTTCATCGTCCTCGGAAATCTCTTTTTCCTTGAGCAGTTCCTTGAAATCGTTGTTGGCGTCGCGACGGATGTTGCGGATCGCCACGCGCGCGCCTTCCGCTTCGTGACGCACCACTTTGATCATGTCGCGGCGACGTTCTTCGGTCAGCGGCGGCAACGGGATGCGCATCACCGTGCCGGCCGTGTTCGGGTTCAGGCCGAGATCGGATTTCATAATGGCCTTTTCGATCACCGCCACCATGGGTTTTTCCCAGGGTGTTACGACCAGTGTGCGCGCGTCTTCGACATTGACATTGGCCACCTGCTTGAGCGGAACCTCACTGCCGTAGTAATCCACAGTGATGTGATCCAGCAGGCTGGTGTGCGCGCGACCGGTGCGCAATTTGGTCAGTTCGTGGCGCAGCGTCTCCACGCTTTTGGCCATGCGGCTTTTGGCATCTTGGATGATGTCGTCGATCATGGTGCTCCTACTCCTTTTCGACCAGCGTGCCGACCGCTTCGCCACGCACGGCCCGCAGGAGATTGCCCGGTTGATGGATGTCGAACACCATCAGCGGCATATTGTGGTCCCGGCACAGAATGATGGCGGTGTGATCCATCACCATGAGATTCCGGCGCAGTGCTTCGTCATAACTCAGACGCTCGAAACGTTGTGCGTTCGGGTCTTTTTTGGGATCGGCCGAGTACACACCGTCGACATTGGTCGCCTTGAACATGATCTCGGCGCCGATTTCGATGGCGCGCAAACCGGCGGCCGAATCGGTGGTGAAAAAGGGATTGCCGGTACCGGCGGCGAACAGCACCACATGGCCCTTTTCCAGATGCCGCAGCGCCCGTTCGCGGGAAAAGTTTTCGCAGGCCGCGGCAATCGCCAATGCCGACATCACCCGCGCCTCGGTACCCAATCGGCGCAGCGCGTCCTGCATGGCCAAGGCATTCATGACCGTCGCCAGCATGCCCATGTAATCGCCAGCGACGCGATCCATACCGGCGGCCGCCAGACCGGCGCCGCGGAAAATGTTGCCGCCGCCGATAACCAAGCCGATCTCTACATCGAGTTCGGCCAGCGCATGAATCTCACCGGCGAACTGTTCGAGCACCGCCGGATCGATACCGGAACCGTCGCCCGCGAGGGCCTCGCCGCTGAGTTTGAGGAGGATTCTTCGATAGCGCGGTTTTGAGTCTGGCATAGTCCGTTTTTTCAGCAAGTTATGGCTATGTTATGAAGCGATCGCTGATGCCTTGCGCGATGCGCGGGTCATTGTCGTCTTTTTCGAATGCAAATGCCATGTACGCAATGGGGCCGCAGCGCGACCCCATTGTGTACCGCCCTGTATTTGCCAGCCTGTGGCAAGACGGCCTATGTCAGGGGCTTACTTGCCCTGCGCCTGCGCCATCACTTCTTCGACGAAATTCTCGCTCTTCTTCTCGATACCTTCGCCCAGCTCCATGCGCTGGAAACTCAGCACGGTCGCACCGGCCTTTTCCAGCAGCTTGGCCACGGTGGTATCGGGATCTTTGACGAACGGCTGTCCGACCAGCGTGACTTCCGCCAGGAACTTCTTGATGCGGCCATCGACCATTTTGGAAATGATGTCGGCTGGCTTGCCACTCTGCTCAGCCTGGGCGGCAAAAATCTCGCGCTCTTTCTGAATCAACTCGGCAGAGACTTCCGACTCGTTCACACACACCGGCCGGCTGGCCGCAATGTGCATGGCGATATCCTTGGCCAGATCCTCGCTGCCGCCCTTCATCTCGACCAGCACGCCGATGCGGGTGCCGTGCAGATAAGCACCCAAGACACCGTTGGTCTCGACCAGGGTAAAGCGACGCACATTGATGTTTTCACCGATCTTGGCAATAAGCTCTTTACGCGCCTCGTCGACACTGACACCGCCGTCTTGCAAGGGCATGGCGAGCAAGGCTTCGAGTGAATCGGGGCTGCCGTTGAGGATGCGCTGAGCGACCTTGTCGGCGTAGCCCTGGAATTCCTCTTTCTTGGCGACGAAATCGGTTTCGCAATTGACCTCGACGACGGCTGCACGCTTGTGGTCGGCGGAGAGTTCGATAATGACCAAACCCTCGGCGGCGATGCGACCGGCTTTTTTGTCGGCCTTGGCCAGACCCGATTTACGCAGCAATTCGACAGCGACTTCCATATCGCCATTGGCTTCCTGCAAGGCCTTCTTGCATTCCATCATGCCGGAGCCGGTACGTTCGCGCAGCTCTTTGACCTGTGTCGCTGAAATAGACATGGATTGAACTCCCAGAAAATCTGAATTCGGTGATGACTGAAAAATATGTTTTGGTGACAGACCGCGCGCGAAGATGGCGCGCGGCTATCTCATGGACTCGTGGGTGAAGCGGCATTCCGTGGCGCGGCATCGCCACACCACGGAACACAACACGGAGGAAGCTTAGGCTTCCTCGCCTTCCCCATCGGCCGCTGCAGCACGACCACCACGGGTCTTGACCATGGCCGGGCGCTTATCCGGCGTAGCACGTCCGCGCTTGGCGCGGCCCGGCTTGTCGCCAGGCGACGCGGCTTCGTCCATTTCAATGAACTCGTCGTTGCTGCCCGGCATACTCACCGACGTAGCCTTGCCGTCGAGAACCGCATCGGCTGCACCGCGCACATACAATTGGATGGCACGAATCGCATCGTCATTGCCCGGAATGACGTAATCGACACCGACAGCGGAGTTGTTGGTATCGACCACACCGATCACCGGAATGCCGAGCTTGGCAGCTTCGCTGATGGCGATCTTTTCATGGCCGACGTCGATGATGAACAGCGCGTCCGGCAAATGGTTCATATCCTTGATGCCGCCGAGACTGCGTTCGAGTTTTTCCATCTCGCGACGCATCATCAGTGCTTCTTTCTTGCTCAGGCGATCCAGGCTGCCATCCTGCGACATCGCCATGATTTCTTTCAGACGGCGGACTGACTGACGCACAGTCTTGTAGTTGGTGAGCATGCCACCCAACCAGCGGTAGTTCACGAACGGCATGCCACAGCGGTTGGCTTCTTCGCCAACGACATCGCGTGCCGCGCGCTTGGTGCCGACAAACAAAATCGAGCCGCGCTTGGCCGCGAGACTGCTCATGAAGTTCATCGCCTCGTTGAACAGAGGCAAGGTCTTTTCAAGATTGATGATGTGGATTTTGCTGCGTTCGCCAAAGATGTACTGAGCCATCTTCGGGTTCCAGTAACGGGTCTGATGACCGAAATGCACGCCAGCTTCGAGCATCTGACGCATAGTGACGTTAGACATGTAAAACTCCAGATTGTAAGGGTTGAGCCTCCATACGTCCGGTGTGACCACCCCGATAAAACCATGGTAATAACCATATGGTGATAACGGGGCACCCAGTCACACGTTGTCGACGTATGTGTGAATTACGGCCAAACCCCTAATTCCGGTTCCAGGGTTCGGTCCGCTTAACAAGCGCGCCTTTATACCATAAACTGCTCGGCGCGCCAATTCAGAATTGGTCGCCTATCCCTCTGCCAAATCACGGGTTCTCATGGCCGTTACCATCAAAACACCGACAGAAATCGACAAGATGCGGGTTGCCGGCCGACTCGCCGCGCAGGTTCTGCAGATGATCCGTCCGCATGTCCGGGCCGGCATCAGCACCGACGAGCTGGACCGGATCTGCCATGATTATATCGTCAACGATCTCGACGCCATCCCCGCTCCGCTCAATTACCGCGGCTTTCCCAAGTCGATCTGCACCTCGCTGAATCACCAGGTCTGCCACGGCATACCCAGCGACAAGATACTCAAGAATGGCGACATCCTGAACATCGACATCACCGTCATCAAAGACGGCTTTCACGGCGACACCAGCCGCATGTTCATGATCGGCGAAGCCTCGGTGCAGGCCAAGCGCGTGATCAAAGTCTGTTACGAGGCGATGCGTATCGGTATCGAGATGGTCAAGCCCGGCGCGCGCCTCGGCGACATCGGTCACGCCATCCAGAAACACGCCGAGGCCGCGAATTTCTCGGTGGTACGCGAATACTGCGGACACGGCGTCGGCCGCGAATTCCATGAAGAACCTCAGGTGCTGCATTACGGCACGCCGGGCACCGGCATGGAACTGGTAGCCGGCATGACCTTCACCATCGAACCCATGATCAATGCAGGCAAACGCGACACCAAACTGCTTCCGGATGGCTGGACCGTGGTCACCAAAGATCACAGTCTGTCGGCACAGTGGGAACACACCATACTGGTCACGGAAACCGGCTTTGAGGTGTTGACCCTGAGCGCCGACGAAACTCTGGAACATATGCCGTTGCTGCCATGAATAGCCGGGATCTCACCCACCCCGTCAGCGCTTCCAATCCCCTCCAGTCACCGGCACTGCCCGACCTCTGCGATGCAGACCAGCTGGAAGCCGCCGTCACCGACTCCACACCCGGCCCGCGTCTGCGCGAGATATTGAAGTCAGGTGCGGCCACGCTGTATCGGCACTTCATCGAAGGCATGCCCGCCGAACACTTGGTCTATGGCCGCAGCGCATTGATCGATCGGGTGCTGCAATCCATGTGGCAGCGTGTGCTGCACGATGACGCACAACACCTGACCTTGGTGGCGGTCGGCGGCTACGGGCGCGGCGAGTTGCTGCCGCACTCGGACATCGATCTGATGATCCTGCTGCCGGCCACCGAAACCGCGCAACAGACCGCACACATCACCGCCTTCCTGACCTTGTTATGGGACATCGGCCTCGAGGTCGGTCACAGCGTGCGCACGGTGTCGGACTGCGTCACCGAGGGTGAGCGTGACATCACTGTCGCGACCAATCTGATCGAGGCGCGCCACTTGGCCGGCTCAGCGGAACTCTTCGAACAGATGCGTGAGGCCACCAGCCAGAAACGCATCTGGTGCGGCGCCAGTTATTTCGAGCGCAAACTCGAAGAACAGATCGCGCGGCATCATAAATTCCACGATACATCCTACAACCTCGAACCCAACATCAAGGAAAGTCCCGGCGGTCTGCGCGACATTCAAATGATCGGCTGGGTCGCCAAACGCCACTTCGGCGTCGACACGCTGCATGGCCTGGTCAATCAACAGTTTCTCACCGAACATGAATTTTGCACGCTACGCGATGGCCAGGCGTTTCTCTGGCGCATTCGTTTCGCGCTGCACAGCCTGACCAGCGCCGGGAGGACCGGCTGCTGTTCGACTATCAGCGCACCCTGGCCGAACAACTCGGCTACCAGCAAGGTGAAGGCCCGGCGCTCGCGGTGGAACAGTTCATGAAGGACTATTACCGCACCGTATTCGAACTGAACCGCCTCAACGACATGCTGCTGCAACTGTTCCAGGAGGCGATCCTCTACGCCGACGATCCCGGCGAGCCGGTGGTGATCAACAAGCGCTTTCAGGCACGCAAGGGTTTCATCGAAGCGCGGCACGAACGCGTCTTCGAACGCTATCCGTTCGCCTTGCTGGAAATCTTTCTGCTGCTGGCGCAGCACCAGGAACTCAAGGGTGTACGCGCCTCCACCATTCGCCTGATCCGCGACCACCGCCATATCATCGACGACGATTTCCGCAACGATCTGCGCGCGCGCAGTATATTCATGGAGATCATTCGCCAACCACGCGGCGTCTGGCACGAGCTTGCGCGCATGAATCGCTACGGCATCCTCGCCGCCTACCTGCCCGCCTTCGGCCGCATTGTCGGGCAGATGCAATACGATCTATTCCACGTCTACACCGTCGACGTGCATTCACTGTTCGTAGTGCGCAATCTGCGGCGCTTTGCCGTCGCCGAATACGCGCACGAATTTCCGCTGCACAGCGAGCTGTATGCCGCGATTCCAAAACCCGAACTGTTGCTGCTTGCCGCGCTGTTCCACGACATCGCCAAGGGGCGTGGCGGCGATCATTCCGAACTCGGCGCCGCCGATGCCATCGCTTTCTGTATGCATCACGATCTCAGCCAACACGATACCCAGCTGGTCGCCTGGCTGGTGCAGAACCATCTGCTGATGTCGACCACGGCGCAACGACGCGATATCTCCGATCCCGCCGTGATCAACGATTTCGCGCGGCATATGCAGACAACGGCGCGACTGAACTATTTGTATCTGCTGACCGTGGCGGATATCCGCGCCACCAGTCCGGAACTGTGGAATTCCTGGAAGAGCGCGTTGTTGCTGGAACTGTACAAGGCCACCCGCACAGCCCTACGCCGCGGCCTCGACAACCCGTTCATGCAGGACGAGTTCATCGAGGCGACGCGCACCGAGGCGCGCCAGCTGCTGCGGGATGCCGGCGTAGCGGATACCGACATCGAGGCCATCTGGGGTAATCTGGATGACGATTATTTCCTGCGTCATTCGCCACAGGATATTGCCTGGCATACCCGCTGCATCATCGGCCACACCGATCAGAACATACCGTTGGTCGAACTGCGCCACAGCGACGCGCGCGGCGGCACGGAGCTGTTCATCTACACACGTGCCGACGACACCATGTTCGAACGCACCACCGCCCTGCTCGACCAGCTCGGCCTGGATATCCACGATGCCCGCATCACCACCGCACGCGACGGTCATGCCCTCGATACCTACCTGATCCTCGATGAATCCGGCACCCCCATTCAAGGTGCGTTTCAGACCCAGGAAATCATCGCCACGCTGACCAAGGCCTTGAGCACGCTCGAGCACTCAGCGTCCAAATGTCACCCGCCGTCCGCCACGCCGCTTCCAGCATTTCAACATCCCGACCAAAATCAGCTTCGGCGTCGACACACCCAGCCGCCGCACCGTGATGGAATTGATCACCCGCGACCGGCCCGGCCTGCTCTCCGCCGTCGGCCACGCCTTCACAACCTGTGGTGTGCGCCTGCAAAACGCGCGCATCGCCACCTTCGGCTCGCGCGCCGAAGATGCGTTCTACATCACCGACACCGACAACCAACCGTTGCAGCAACCCGCGCAAGACGCCCTCCGCGCGCACCTGCTCGACAGTCTCAACGACACCGACACACAACAGTGAAGCAACCGTGCGCCGCGTCGATCTGAACAGCCTGCAATAGCGAACCACTCAGTCACGATACGAGCAGCAGCAAACAGGTTTTTATCCGCAACGGCACGATCCCGCACCTCACCCAACTCGCCCAGGCGCGCATCCCGCCCGGCACCTGCCTCACCCCGCATACGCACAGCGACATGCATGAAATCTTCATCGTGATCAGCGGCCAAGGTCGTTTGCATTGCGAGGGTGCCACGCACGCCATCGAACCCGGCACCTGCATTCAGATCGCACCGGGGGAAGTACATGCATTCGAGAACCACGACGATGAGGAATTAGTGCTGGTATATTTTGGAGTTGAGGCGTGAGCAGCCAGATACCGTACACACGTAGGCTACATCCGCAATCCGTAGGATGGGTGGAGCGCAGCGCAACCATCATTCATCGCCCCATCACCGCGATGCGGTGGTCGGCAGGATCACGACGCATGAGGTGCCGGCCGTTTCGCAACGGCTGGCGCAGCAGTGCGATATAGTCAACGACAGTCGGCGCGAATGCTCCGCCGGTGACCGTGAAGAAATGTTCCGCCGGAAAATGTCATCGGTCATCCATGACCTCCAAGTGTTGAATCATGCACACCGGTTGCCATCATAAAACGATGGGTTGCGCTGCGCTCCACCCATCCTACCAAGCTGGCATGTGGGCCGATGGGCGGGGCCGGCATTTGCGCGCATATGGACTATAGTTAGTCGTACATGCATCGCATGACATGGGCAGCAAGCCCAGGCGCAATTCCCCACAAATCATCTGGAGGCATACGTCGATGTTCGACTCATTGAATTCTACGGGTACGTTGAGAATCGATGGCGAGGGCCGGCTCATGGAACTGGCCCCGTGGTCTGATCAACAGGCAGCCGCCATTGCACGCGAAGAAGGACTGGAACTGACACCGGAACACCTGATGATACTCAAAACGCTGCGCACGCAGTTTTCTACGCAACGGCCCGCTGTCGGCACGCGAGATTCTGCACCATATGGAAGACCTGGTTGTCGATCAGGGTGGCAAGCGGTATCTCTATCAGTTGTTTCCCAATGGCCCGGTCCGGCAGGCCTGCCATATCGCCGGCCTACCGATCCCCAGCGGCAGCAGCAACCCTTCCTTCGGCAATGTGATGTAAGCGGTAGCCGCAAACCCTGCTGCGACCGCTGGCACAGCGGGACACAGCAGGGCGCGGCGCGGGGTTTTAAGCCTCGATCAACTCCAGCGCATTACCGTCCGGATCACGACAGAACAGGGCGCGACGCCCTGAGCGGCTGCGCGTAAACGCCACGCCTGCCGTCTCCAGTGCGTGCGCCAGCGCATCGAGATCATCCACCAGCACAGCGAGATGTCGATCGCGCCCGCCGTGCGCGGGACGTCCCTCCACCGGATCGGGGTTGGGCAGCTCCAGCAAGTGGATCTGTTCAGTACCGATCTGCAACCAGGCGCCGGGATAACCGAGGTCTGGGCGCGTACTATCGGTGTGCAATCCCAGCAGATCACCATAGAAACGCAAGGCCCGCGCCGTGTCGGCGACGATCAGACTGGCGTGATGGATGCGCAGCAGGGTCATGGGATCAATCGTGTGTATGCAGCCGCGCCGCCCAGTAGGCCGCCGCGATAATCAACGCACCGCCCAGCCACTCCAGCGGGCGGACCACCTCGTTGGTCAACAAGCTCGCCGACAGCGCGCCCGCGATCAACTCGAACAGCAATATCACCGCCGAGCGATGCACCGGCATGTGGGTCACGCCATATTGCACCGCCAGCGTCATAATGACGATGCCGAACCAGCCCAACGCCGCCGCCGCCAGCCAGACCGACAGACTCACCTCCGGCAAGGCAACGGGACCACTGAACAGCAACATGGCTGTCGCGATCACCATCACCCCCACCCAACTGGTAAGCGTCTTGATCTGCACCGAGACCTGTTGCAATCTGCCGGGTCATCACATTCGAGACCGCGAAGGCAAATCCCGAAGACACCGCCAGCCAGTCGCCGGGCGCGCTCGGCCAGGGCAGGCCGATGACCGGATCCCATAGCATTACCAGTGCGCCGATGATGGCCAGCGCAAACACACCACTCGCCTGTCGCGACAAGCGCTCGCCGAGAAACAACCAGGCCAACAACACCGCCCAGATCGGCGAGAGATAGAACAGCAACAGCACCCGCACCACCGTGCCTTCGAGTACGGCCAGGATGAACGCGACATTGCACCAGCCGGCGGACACCGCGAGGATCAGCAACGCCAGGGGTTGATGGCGTAGCTCGCTGCGCCGCGCAATGACGGCCAGCAAACCCAGCAACAACGCCGCGCCGTAACTCGCCAGGGTCGTCCAGAGTCCCGACAGACCCGCCGCCTCCAGCAGTCGCAACGGATACCAGATCACACCCCACAGGGTGGCGGAGAGCAGCAGGCTGAAGACAGGAAACAGCGCAGGTATGGGTTTGGTCGTGGTCACGGCTTCCCGTATAATCGCGTCTTTTAGAGTTCAGACGCATGGTAATGGGTTTGCACCCAACTTGCAGCCTGCCATGCACCCGCCCTCGCGCATTGGCCTCAATCCACACACTCATGAATCCCGATCTGCAACGTCTGCTTCCTTATCCGTTCGAGCGCCTGGCGCAGCTCAAGTCCGGCTGTGTGCCGCCGGCGGAACTCGCGCACATCAATCTATCGATCGGCGAGCCGCAGCACACACCGCCGCCGTTCGTCGCCGATGCGTTGATCAGTCATATGCAGGGCCTGTCCAATTACCCGCTCACGCGCGGCAGCGACGCGTTGCGCAGCGCCATCGCGGCTTGGTTGGTGCGACGTTTCGATCTGCCGACGACCAGCATCGATCCGGCACGACACATCCTGCCGGTCAACGGCACCCGTGAGGCACTGTTCGCCTTCGCCCAAGCGGTCGTCGATCGCAGTCGCAATCCACTCGTCGTCATGCCCAATCCGTTCTATCAGATCTATGAAGGCGCCGCGTTCCTCGCCGGCGCCGAGCCCTGGTTCCAGAACACCAGCGCAGACACCGGCTATCGCCCCGATTTCAGCGCCGTGCCCGCAGAGGTCTGGCAGCGTTGCCAGTTGATCTACATCTGCACGCCCGGCAATCCCAGCGGCGCGGTGCTCGAGAGCGCCGCTTTGCAGCAACTCATCGCGCTGGCGGATCAATACGACTTCGTCATCGCCTCGGATGAGTGTTACTCGGAACTCTATCCTGACGAAGGCAACGCGCCGACCGGATTGCTGGCCGCCGCCGCCGCGCTGGGTCGCACGGATTATCGCCGCTGCGTGGTGTTCCACAGCCTGTCCAAACGCTCCAACCTGCCCGGCCTGCGTTCCGGCTTCGTTGCGGGAGATGCTGAGATCATGGCGGCGTTCCTGCGCTACCGCACCTATCACGGTTGCGCGATGCCACCGCCCACCCAAGCCGCCAGCGCGTGCGCCTGGCAGGATGAAGCGCATGTGCGCGACAATCGCGCGCTGTACCGGCAGAAGTTCACCGCCATGCTCGATATTCTCAGTGACGTGCTGGATGTGCGTGCACCCGACGCCGGTTTTTATCTGTGGCCACGCACGCCGATAGACGAATGCGAATTCGCGCGCGGCTTGTATGCACAGCACAATGTGACGGTATTACCCGGCAGCTTTCTGTCGCGCGAGGCACACGGCAGCAATCCCGGCCGCAATCACATACGCATGGCCCTGGTGCCGCCGCTTGGCCGACTGCGTCGACGCGGCGCAACGCATTCGCACCTACTTAAAAAGCATTTAACTTGAACAACGGAGACAGCCCATGAGCGACATCAAAACAACCATCGAAGCGGCGTTCGAACGCCGCGCCGACATCACCCCGCGCAACGTCGAGCCGCATGTGAAAGAGGCCGTCCTCGAAGCGATCGATCAGCTCGACGCCGGCACGGCGCGCGTCGCGGAGAAGATCGATGGCAAGTGGGTGGTGCACGACTGGCTGAAGAAGGCCGTGCTGCTGTCGTTCCGCATCGAGGACAACAGTTTCATGAAGGGCGGCTTCACCAACTACTACGACAAGGTGCCGTCCAAATTCGCCGACTACAACTCGCGCATGTTCCGCGAATCCGGTGTGCGCGTGGTGCCACCGGCCGCCGCGCGTCGCGGCTCCTATATCGCGCCCGGCGCGGTGCTGATGCCGTCGTATGTGAACATCGGCGCCTATGTCGACTCCGGCACCATGGTCGATACCTGGGCCACCGTCGGTTCCTGCGCGCAGATCGGCAAGAACGTGCATCTGTCCGGCGGCGTCGGCATCGGTGGCGTACTGGAACCGGTGCAGGCCGCACCGACCATCATCGAAGACAACTGCTTCATCGGTGCGCGTTCCGAAGTGGTCGAAGGCGTGATTGTCGAAGAAGGCTCGGTGATTTCCATGGGCGTGTACATCGGCCAGAGCACCAAGATCTACGATCGCGAAACCGGTGAAGTGACCTACGGGCGCATCCCGGCCGGCTCGGTCGTCGTCTCCGGCAACCTGCCGTCCAAAGACGGCACCTACAGCCTGTACTGCGCAGTGATCGTGAAGAAGGTCGACGAGAAGACCCGCGGCAAGGTCGGCATCAACGAACTGCTGCGCGGCATCTGAATACGTTCAGCAGGGCTACGTAGCCCGGATGATCGGAGCGAATCCGGGCTCATTCGGCACCGCGAACTGGTTCGCTGATCCGAGAGCTGTTCGCGGCGATGGCTCGCTCCTACGATCCGAATAGCACCGAGACACTAGTCCTGGAATCCGGCTACATATACTCTCATCATGCCGCATCACCTTGCACAGCTCTTCCGTCCTGACGCTGGCCGACATCGAACCGGCGGCCATGCAGACACTGCTTGGTCGCTACGGCGTGCAACTCGAAATCATATCCCCAGGATGCCGCCATTCCCGGCAGTTTCTGGGGCGACAGTGAAGCGGGCTTGATCGACAACCGTCTGCTCGCGCGCAGCGACACACCGCTCCATTCCATCCTGCATGAAGCCTGTCACTACATCTGCATGGATGACGCGCGACGCGACTGGTTTGCACACCAACGCCGGCGGCGATTACGCCGAAGAAAACGGTGTCTGCTATCTGCAAATTCTGCTCGCCGATCAACTCCCGCACGTCGGCCGTGAACGTTTGATGCAGGACATGGATGCCTGGGGCTATAGCTTCCGCTTGGGTTCGACGGCGCGCTGGTTCGCCGAAGACGCCGAGGATGCGCACGCCTGGTTATTGAATTTCGGTATCATTGACACACACGGCTTACCGACCTGGAACGTGCGTCACTAACCTGTATCGACCGACGAGGTAGACCTATGCTCAGCGTACCGTGGTATCTCTCTGCCATCCTCGCCGCTGTCGTCTGGGGGGTTCATTACCCGTTGGTCGGGCACACACTCAAATACCTGTCGCTACCCGGTCTGCTGCTGCTGACAACGTTACCTGTCCTATTCCTGGCCCCGCTATTCAGCCACACGCTCACCAATGACCTGCGCGTGGTGCAGGCCAGCAGTTGGCCCGAACGTTTGTTGTTGCTCGCCCCGGCATTGACCAGCCTCGTCGGCGCCGTGCTGCTGTTCAACGCCATCGGTGCAAAAAACGCGACCCTGGCGAGCCTGATCGAAATCGCCTACCCCGCCTTTGTGGTGTTGTTTGCCTGGCTGATGTTTCGGGAAGTACATCTGACCACCAGCGCGCTGATTGGCGGGGTGTTGGTCATGTCCGGTGTGGTCTTGATCGCGAGCAGCAATCCCTGAACGGGATGCCGGGTAACTTCCGTGCTCAACCCAGAGCGCGATCTCTGAGTTCGTTTAAAGAGCCCCGCAACAGCCGCTCGATGGCGCCAGGCGGCATGGGGCGGCCAAAATAATAGCCCTGCACTTCATTGCAGGCATGTTCGCGCAGGAAACGCAGTTGCGCCTCGTTTTCCACGCCTTCGGCGATGACCTTCATGTTCAGGCTATGCCCCAGGGTGATGACGGTGCGCGCAATCGCCGCGCCGTCGATTTTATCGACATCGCGAACAAAGGACTTGTCGAGTTTGATCTTGCTGATCGGGAAACGGGTCAGATAACTCAGCGAGGAATAGCCGGTACCGAAGTCGTCCACTGAAATCTGAATCCCCAGCGCGTGCAGATTGTTCAGCGTATCGATGGTCGTGCGCACATCCTTCATGATCAGACTTTCAGTCAGTTCTATTTCCAGCCAGCGTGGCTCCAGATTGCTCTCGTTCAAAGCCTGGATGATGTTCTCCTGCAAATTTTTGTGCCGGAACTGCACAGCCGACAGATTGATGGCCACCCGCACTGGATCCAAGCCTTTATCCTGCCAGGCCCGCGCTTGCTTGCAGGCGGTGCGCAGCACCCAGTCACCAATCGGCAAAATCAGACCGGTGCTTTCCGCGACCGGAATGAATTCCACCGGCGAGATATCACCGCGTTCGGGATGCTGCCAACGCAACAACGCCTCGACGCCGACGACCTTGCCACTGACCAGATCGAGCTGCGGCTGGTAATGCAGGCAAAACTGATCCTTCTGCAGCGCCACGCGTAAGTCGCGCTCGATGGCGGCGCGACGCTGAATCACCTGATTCAACTCGGCAATGTAGAACTGATAACGGCCCCGCCCCTCGCGCTTGGCCTTGTACATGGCCATGTCGGCATTCTTGAGCAAGTCCTCGGCGTTGTGATCGTCGAAGGGGTAGATGGTCACACCCACCGAGGCACCCGTATGAATCTCGTGACCGTCGATGTGGAAGGCCTCGCCTACCGTTGCCACCAATCGATCAGCCAAATCAGCCGTCGCTTCGACGGTGTTCAAATTGGTTTGGATCAGACCGAATTCGTCACCGCCAAAGCGTGCAACGGTGTCCGTCTCGCGCACGCAGGCGCGAATACGCTGGGAGATTTCTTTCAGCAGTTGATCGCCGACGGCATGCCCCAAGGTATCGTTGATATCCTTGAAGTGATCGATATCCAGGAACATGACGGCCAGCAGTGTATCGGTACGCTTGGCCTGCGCCATCGCCTGCAACAGTCGATCACGGAATAACGCGCGGTTGGGCAGCCCGGTGAGCAGGTCGTAGTGCGCAAGATAGTGCACCTGAGATTCGGCATCGGCGCGTTCGCTGATATCCCGCGTCACCATCAGCACTGAACTCACCCGTCCGTCTGGACCGTACAGCGGCGCGGCATGCGTTTCAACGCGGCGGTGTCGACCATTTTGCCCGATGATTTCCATTTCCAAGATGGCGGGTTCGCCGGACAGGACCTGTCGCATGACCGACTTCAGGCGCGATTTATATTCTGGCGCCACGAAATCCAGCGCAGACCGACCGATGATTTCACCCGGATCGCTGCTCTGCAACATCATCAGACCGGCGGGGTTGATTTCCAGAATGGTGCCTTCGGCATCGAGCAATTTGACGCATTCCGGCTCGGTCTCGATGATCTTGCGCAACAACTGCTCGCGTTCATGCAGGCGTGTCTGCGTAGAATGCATATCGGTGACATCGAGCCAGGAGCCGAGTGCCTCGTAGGTACCGTCGCGCGCCTCGCCACTGAGGCGGCGCTGATCGCGCAGCCAACGATAGCCCTGGGTATGGAAGTAAAAGCGGTATTCGCAGTGCAGTTCGCCGCGACGCGGCAACTGGTCGAAGGTGGCCAGCACCCGATCGCGATCATCGGGGTGGATATGCTCCAGCCACCAACCGGGCGTGAGCGCCACCGTCAGGGGGTAGCCGGTCACACTGGCGATGTTATCGCTGATCCAGTCAAAGTAGCGGGTGTCAGTGGCTTCTGCGTGCATGACGAAGTGCACGGCAGGCGAGGCCGACAGTAACCGGTCGAGTTGCTCGAGGAGCGCTTGCGTACCCTGCGTTGCGTGCATTCCGGCCATTGCCTACCTGCGTCAGAGAGAAATCGCCCCAAAGAAACTAATGGCCATCCCTGGTCACAGATCCATCTCCGGCATACCCGGTACTTCTGTTACGGCCAAATGTGTCACAACTTTACAATTGGCCTGTGGCTTTCCCGTTCGGCCTGGCTACGGGATAATGCCGGCCCGACCTCGACTGATTGAAGCGCACCCGTGAAACCCGCCCACCTGTTTGGCATCAGCCAGTGCGACAGTGTCCGCAAGGCCCGCCGCTGGCTGGACGATGAAAAAATTCCCTATCAGTTTCATGACTTCCGCAAGGACGGTCTGGATGCCACACTACTCGCGACCTGGATCGAGCAGGCCGGCTGGGAGACCTTGCTCAACCGTCGCGGCACCACGTGGCGCCAGTTGCCGGCCGCAGTTCGTGAGGGCATCGACGCCCAACGCGCCCAGGCGCTGATGTTGGAACAGCCGACACTGATCAAACGCCCGGTCCTGGCGACCGGTAGCCAACTCGAAGTCGGCTTCGATGCCGACCGTTATCAAACCCTGTTCAAAGGCTGCCAATGACCATCAATCAGGCGATCACCCCCACGCTGGAACTCGCCCTCGACCTGATCGCCCGCCCCTCGGTGACCCCCGACGATCAAGGCTGCCAGCAAGTACTTGGCGAACGCCTGGCCGCGCTCGGCTTCGAACTGGAGTTCATGAACTTCGGCGACGTAACCAATTTGTGGGCGCGCCGCGGCGACAACGGTCCCGCTGCTCGCCTTCGCCGGTCACACCGACGTGGTGCCGACCGGACCGGAAAGTGCCTGGGCCTCGCCGCCGTTCCAGCCGGAGATTCGCGATGGCATGCTCTACGGCCGCGGCGCCGCCGACATGAAGGGCAGCATCGCCGCCATGACCACCGCCTGCGAACGTTTCATCGTCGCGCATCCAAAGCATCGCGGCTCGTTGGCGTTTCTCATCACCAGCGACGAGGAAGGCATCGCCACCGAGGGCACGGTGAAGGTCATCGAAACCTTGGAAGCACGCGGCGAGAAGATCGACTGGTGTCTGGTCGGCGAACCGTCCAGCGTCAAACAGGCCGGCGATGTGGTGAAGAACGGCCGCCGCGGTTCGCTGTCCGGCACGCTCAGCGTGCGCGGCGTGCAAGGCCATGTCGCCTACCCGCATCTGGCCGACAACCCCGTGCACCGCGCCCTGCCCGCGCTCACCGAACTCGCCGCAACAGCGTGGGACAACGGCAATGAATTCTTCCCGCCGACCACCTTCCAGATTTCCAATCTTCATGCAGGCACCGGCGCGACCAACGTCATCCCGGGCACGCTGGAGGTGTTGTTCAACTTCCGCTATTCCACCGAGAACAACGAGGCCAGCCTGAAGCAGCGCGTGCATGCCTTATTGGATAAACACGGCCTCGACTATCAGCTCGACTGGTTCCACTCCGGCGCGCCGTTCCTCACGCCGGCCGGCGCACTGGTCGATGCCGTGCGCATCGCCGTGCGCGAAGTCACCGGTCTGGAAACCGAACTGTCCACCAGCGGCGGCACCTCCGACGGCCGCTTCATCGCCCCCACCGGCGCGCAAGTCGTCGAACTCGGGCCGGTGAATGCGACCATTCACAAGGTGAACGAATGCGTGGCGGTCGAGGCCCTGGAACAGTTGTCGCGGATGTATGAGGGTGTGATGCGGGAGTTGTTGGGCATAGCGCAGCATTGCTTCATAACAGAGCTAAAACATAGAACCACGAGGACGTAAACATGGGTGCACAGTGGAAAACCAAGGGCAAGGCAGAAGCCGCCGCCGCCAAGGGCCGGATCTTCACCAAGCTGGCGAAGGAGATCATGGTCGCGGCGCGCAACGGCGCCGATCCGAGCATGAACCCGCGGCTGCGGCTGGCGGTCGAGCAGGCGAAGAAGGCGTCCATGCCCAAGGACACGCTGGAGCGCGCCATCAAGAAGGGCGCCGGCCTGATGGACGAAGGCGTGAACTACGAGAAACTCACCTATGAAGGCTTCGCACCGCACCGCGTGCCGGTGATCGTCGAGTGCCTGACCGACAACGCCAACCGCACCGCCACCAACATCCGCATTCTGTTTCGCAAGGGACAGTTGGGCAATTCGGGTTCGGTGTCCTGGGACTTCGACTACCTCGGCATGATCGAGGCGACGCCGGAATCCACCGATGCCGATCCGGAACTCGCCGCCATCGAGGCCGGTGCCCAGGATCTGGAACCGAGCGAAGACGGCGCGACGCTGTTTTTCACCGACCCGACCGATATGGATGCGGTGTCGCGCGCCCTGCCCGAGCACGGCTTCACCGTGCAGTCGGCGCAATTGGGTTATCGGGCGAAGAATCCGGTCAGTATCGGCGAGGCCGAACGCGCCGAGGTCGAGGCATTCCTGGAAGCCATCGATGCGGACGACGATGTGCAGAATGTGTATGTGGGTTTGGCGGATTAGACACGCCACCAGAGCATCACAACCCGCCGGATCTACTCGAAGCGCAACGTCGCACTCAGCAGCACACCCCGCTGCACGCCGGTATTGACCTTGAGCGCATCGATCTGTTCGGGGTGCACATCATCCAGCAGATTGCTCAGCCACAGACTGGTTTCCAGATTGCGGCTCGGTTGCCAGCCCAGACGCAGATCCAGACGCAGGTACTCCGGCATGCTCGTGCCATTGGACCGCAACGACTCGTCGACATAGTACAGCAGAGTATCGAACTCCCACTGCGGACTCAGGTTCAGATAGGACCGCAGGTGCGCGCTGTGTTCGGGCAGGCCTGACGTGGTCCGGGTAGTACCGTTCACCAGGACATCGTCGGCGCGACTGAGTGTGTAGCCCGCTTCGAGACGCCATTGCGTCAGGGGTTGCAGGCGCAACACCGCTTCCAGACCGTACACCTTGTCGCGGCCGGAGGTGGTCGTGGTCAGCGGCGGTTGCAGGGTCTCGCGGTAATCGTGTTCGAAACCCGCCAAGTCGAGATAGGCCTGTTGCGCGAGCCGCTGCCGGTAACCAACTTCATAGGCATACACGACCCAGGCCTCCGCATCTGGATCGCCGATGGGCACGCTGAAGCCGCCACCGAAATCGAGTTCGCCGTCGTTGTCGGTCTGTGTGGGTGTGCGCACGGCGCGGGTCACGGCCGACCACCAGGTGGTGTCGGCGGACGGTGTCCAGAGCAGGCGCGCGGTAGGCTGATATTCGACGCCGGTATAGTCGTTGTGTTCGAGCTTGGTGCCGACGATCACAGCGACGGTATCCGTCGTCTGGATGCGGTCCTGCACGAAGCCGCTGAAGGTGTCGTCATTGCGGTCGGCGGGCGCGAGCGCGAAACACGGCGTGACAAAACTGCACGCGGTCGGGTCGGGAATCGCGGTATCGCTCTCGTAATACCGATAGCCTAGCCCCCAGACGAACTGATGCCGGTCCCCGGTGATGAGGTGCTGGAAATCCAGATCACCAAGCAGTTGGGTGTCGTCCAGGATGTCGTCGATAAAGCGCGTCTCGGCCAACGACGCGCGAACATCCAGACGGTTGCCGGCCGCGAGTTGGCGCGTCCACTGCACGACGCTGTTCACGCCTTGCGCATCCGCGTTGTTCGGGTAAATGCCCGAAGTGAGGCTGCGCTCCTCGTCGGCGCGAGTGTCGAAGGCGTTGGCCTGCACCATAAACTGATCGCGCGCGCCCGACTGCCAGTCGGCGCGCAGACCCATCTGTCCGGACTCGGCGCGGTCGTGCCCATCTTCGTCGTAAGGCCGCAGACCGTTGTGGGTACTCTGGTCGGCGGCGAGGTAGCGGCCATTGTCGCCGGCATAACCTTTGGCATAGACGCGGTAGTTGATACCGCTTTCCGTCACGCCACCGTAACGCGCGCCGCCCTCGCCGCGCATCTCGCCGGCACCGCCGGCGGCATACGCCAGTGTGCCCTGGGTATCGCGCGCGTTCTTGGTGATGATGTTGATGATGCCGTCCACCGCATTGGCGCCCCATAGCGGCCCGCCGGGGCCGCGGATGACCTCGATGCGTTCGATGTCCTCCAGCATCACGTCCTGAAGTTCCCAGCGCACGCCGCCGTACAGGGGCGTATACACATGGCGCCCGTCGATCATCACCAGCATGGTGCTGGTGAAGCGGTTCTGAGCGTTGCGGCTGGAGATCGCCCAGTGGTCGGCATCGATCTTCCCGACATGCAGGCCGGGCACCATCCGCAGCAGTTCAGGCAGACGCCGATGCCCCGAGCGGCGGATGTCCTCGGCATTGATCACGTACATGGCCGAAGGCGCGGTGAAGGCACTTTCCTCGGTGCGGGACGCGAGCGTGACTTTGACGCCGATCAGCTCGGCCAGATCGAGCGACAGCAGGCGGTCGATCGGCGCGGTCGCCGTCCCCTCCGCATTGGCCGCGTACGGTCCGCTCAGAATCGCACACAGTACATACCGGAGCATGCTCCGGGCCGGTCGATATCGGGCGTTGGAATTATTCATCGTTCGGTCTCATTTGACGCGGCGCAGGCTGTGCTTGCGCAGTTCTTCGATGATGTGAGCGGGTTCGTTGGGCCGGCAGATCAGATAGCCCTGCAGATACTCGCAGCCTTGCTCGGTCAGGAACTGCCGTTGTTGCTCGGTCTCCACGCCCTCGGCAACGACCTCAAGCTCCAGCTTGTGGGCCATGGCGATGATGGCGGTCGCGATTTCCACTGCGCTCTGATTGTGCGGAATCTCGGTGATGAACGAACGGTCGATCTTGAGTGTGTCGATGGGAAAACGCTGGAGGTTGGACAACGAACTGTAGCCGGTGCCGAAGTCGTCCATGGACAAGTGACAACCCAGCTCGCGCAAGGCATGCATGATCTCGACGGCCAGCTTGCTGTCTTTCATGATCATGGATTCGGTAATCTCGAAACCCAGCTGTCCGGTATCCAGACCGTATTCCCGCACATGGTGTTTCACACGCGCGATCAGATCGCGTGAATAGAACTGGCGTGCCGAGAGATTCACACTGATACCGTCGATGCCCACGGCGCGCAACACGGGCCCCTGTTCGGTCAGCAGCTGGCAGGTTTGCCGTATCACCCAGTCGCCGATATCGCCGATCAGCCCGAGCGCCTCGGCCAGCGGGATGAAACGATCCGGGCTGATCATGCCTTCCTCCGGGTCGTTCCAGCGCAGCAGGCTTTCCGCCCACACGATGCGCTCCGTCTGTGTGGCATACAGCGGTTGCAGATACACCAGCAGCTGGTCGTCGCTGAGCACACGCTTGAGCCGTTGCTCGAGGCGCACGGTCTCCTTGATCTGCCGGTCCAGTTCCTTGGAGAAGAAATGCAGACAGTTGCGCCCCGAGTCCTTGGCGTTGTAGAGGGCGAGATCGGCGTGCTTGATCAGGGTTTCGACCGAATCGCCGTCGCCCGGGAACATGGCAACGCCGAGCGAGGCTGAAATCTGCACCTCGTGGCCGGCGATGCGCACCGGCTCGGCCACCGCCTCGAGGATGCGTTCGCCGACCACGGTGATCTGGTCGAAGTCGGCGATGCCGCTCAGCAGGATCAGGAATTCATCACCGCCCATGCGCGAGACCACGTCCTGCGCGAACACCGCATCCCGGATGCGGCTGGCGACATGAACCAGCAACTGATCGCCGATGTCGTGCCCCAGGGTATCGTTGACCTTCTTGAAATCGTCCAGGTCGAGAATGCAGATGGCCGCATGGCCGTGTGTCTTGCGGCCTTCGGCGATGACATAACCGAGATGCTCGCGGAAGAAACGCCGGTTCGGCAGTTGCGTCAACGGATCATGAAAGGCCAGCCGTTCGAGTTCCATCTGCGCTGTCTTGAGTTCCGAGATGTCGGCCAGACTGGAAAAGACGCTTTGCAGATTGCCCGCCGCATCGCGCAACGGCGCGAGATATTCGAGCAGGAAGATCTCGCGTCCGTCGCCCGGACGTACAAAGCGGTACTCCATGATGCTGACGTCGCAGGATTGTTTGACCTGTGCGTAAGTCGTCCGGTAATAGTCCAGATCGGCGGAGGCGACCTGCTGCAGATATTGATCTTGTGTCAGCACACCCTCGGGCAACCCGGTGATCTGGAACCAGCGCGGGTTCGCATAGACGATGCCGCATTGCGCATCGCGCTCGCTGAGTCCGATCGGCGAACTGGCGGCCAGGGTGCGGAAGCGCTGTTCGGACAGGGTCAGCGAGTGATGCTTCTCGTCGACGGCATCGAGCATCCGGTTGAAGACGTCGACCAGTTCACCAACCTCGTCGTCGCTGCTGCGCCGTGCGCGCTGTTCGCTCAACGGATTGCCGGCGATGTTGACCGCCGTGGTGTAGAGATCCTCCAGCGGCATCATCAGCGTGTTGAGCCGCCGCCGGGTAACGACCGTGACGGCCAGCGTGGTCAGGAACAGGATCGCCGCCAGCACCGCCAGGAAGATGCCGACCGATTCGATGAGCAGCTTCTTGTCGGCGCGCAGCAGCACATGACCCAGTACATTGCCCTGGTCGACGATCTCCGAGGTGACCAGCATATGCAGGGGATTCTCCGTATCGAGCTGCGACCAGCGGCCGGTGCCGTCCCAATGCTTCGGACAGGGCGTGACCGGGCCGCGCGCGTGGTAACTCTGGAACAGATCCTGCCCGACCGTATACAAGCAGATGAACTCGACCGACGGATTGAAGCGCGTGGTCTCCAGATTCTGCTGCGCCGCTTTGGGATCGTTGAATATCAACGCCGCCAGGGAACGGTTGCCGAGGATGTCGGCCAGCACCTGCATATCGCTCTTCAGACGCGCGTTGGCCATGCCGACCAGAAGCGCGACCGCGGTCAGGGCGCTAAGCACGATACCGCCGACCACGCCCTTGTTCAGGTTGGTCAGCAGCCGTGCGCGGATAGAGACGCGTGCGTCGCGAACATCGGGCATCATGGCTTGACCCTCGACGCCAACTCCAGCAGCGCGGAGCTGAACAGCAGTCCTTTGGACTGGGTGATCGCGGTGTTGATCTCGAAGCCGATGCGGTCGCCGTTGCGCACCAGGTTGACCATGCTGTTCTGCGCATGGCGGCCGCAGCCGTCGCACACGGTCAGCACGCCGTGATGATTGGCATCTTCGAGCAGCGCCTTGGCGGTGCGCGCATCCATACCGCTCCCCATGACCACCACCTCGCAGGGTGTCCTCTGCACCTGGCCGGCATCCAGTACGCGCACGTCGATGGCGTGCGTGCCGATGAGCGCGCGGCCGGACAGTCCCAGGAGCACAGGTTCGCTCAGGGGAGCCCCCAGTGTACACAGCCGGTAATCTCCGGGCGCCCGCTCGGGCCAGGAGGTGAAGCGTAAGATGCCAACGATGACCGCTGCGCGCAGTTCCGGCTCGTTGGCTTCCAAGGCCCAGGCGAACCGCTGCGGGAAGAGGCTCCCCCACAGTAGCGCCCAGCCGACCAGCCCGATCATCCAACGCTGTTGTCGTCGCGACATCAAAAACCCTCGGCTGCGCTCCGCAAGGGCTGCGCGACCCGCGCACAGCCAAAGGCGTTTCTCTCCTTTGTACTATGGTCAATGATGTTCCCGCCCGCAAGTCGCCATTTGTCTAGCGCGCATCCTCCGCGCTGGGGGAATAGTGCGATTTCGTTTGCTAGACATCTCCAGCGGCGGCCGCCTGCCGACGACGCTGTTCCTGTCTTGCTGATCTCCGGCTGCACCACCAGCCAGGTCGTGATGTGCGGCGCGATGCCGCTGATGGGTATGGAACAGGCCTTGAAGGACACGACGGCACGTCAGGTACCGGGGCAGAATGTGTTTGTGGGGTTCGTGGATTAAGCCAGCATACCGTGCAGTAAAGTTTCGGCCAGTTCACGCCCCAAGCGGCGCACCTCGCGCCGATTGCCGGCAATACCGCCCAGCATGCCGCTGGTGATCAAGGTCGCCAGTCCATGCACCATCGACCAGGCCGCGATGGTCAATTCCTTGGCCGGCGCGGCTTTGAAGACGCCGGCCTGCACGCCGCTCTCGACAATCGCCACCAGATTCTTAAACGCCGTATCCGCGGCCTGTTGCAGCAATTCGCCACACGCATTGAGTTCGATCATGCCACCGAACATGAGATGCGCAACGCGCGGTTGTTCCACCACAAACAGCAGATAGCCGACGCCGGCCTCGACCAATTGTTTGGCCGGGTCATCGGCATAGAGACGCTGCGCGCGCTGACAGGCCTGACTCAAGGTGTCGTAGCCACGCACGGCGATCTCTTCCAGCAGTTCGGTCTTGTCGCGAAAGTGACGATACGGCGCCGCATGGCTCACGCCCGCCGCCTTGGCGACCTCGCGCAGACTCAAGGCGGCGGGTCCGTGCGCCTCCAATAGCGGAATCGCCGCTTCAATGAGCGCGCTGCGCAGATTGCCGTGGTGATACTGACGTGCCGGTTTTGCCATGGGTTTAATCTCCTGCTGCAGCTGATGATGCGTCGATTGTCGCCTCCACAAAGTTGACAGTGACAACATCTGAGATTAAGGTCGCCCATGTTGTCGCTGTCTACTTTATGCGGATCGCCCGCATTTTCAAGGAGAGCCCCATGCCTCAGCTACGCCTGCTGACCATCCCCATCAGCCATTACTGCGAGAAGGCGCGCTGGGCACTGGACCGCCTCGGTCTGGCATATGTCGAAGAACGTCACCTGCAAGTATTCCACTATCTACGTAGCTTCCAACTCAGTCGCGGACCGAATGTCCCGGTCTTGATCGACGGTGACAGGAGCCGTGACCGACTCCACGGCAATTATGCAGTACCTGGATCGCTATGCCACGGCCGAGACATGTCTCTACCCCGAACAGCAACGTGAAAAGATTGAAGAGTTGGAGGAACTGTTCGATGAGACACTCGGCATCGAAAGCCGGCGCTGGGTGTACTTCCATGCCCTGCAGACACCCCGCCTTGCCCTGCGCACCTCATCCCAAGGCGTACCTGGCTGGCAGGCAGCCGTAGCGCCGCTGTGTTATCCATTGCTCAAGGCATACATCAGCCGCTTGCTCAAGACCAGTGCCGCGCAAGTGGCTACAGGGCTGGAGCGTGCGCGTGCAGTGATCACACAGGTTGATTCACTGTTGAGCGATGGCCGCCCCTATCTGGTCGGCGATCGTTTCACGTCTGCCGACCTAACGCTCGCCTGCATGATGGCACCGTTCCTGATGCCGCCCGAATACGGCGTGCGTCTGCCGCAACTGGACGAGATACCCGCTGCGATGCGTGAGATCGTCGAGGAAATGCGCGCCACGCGCGCAGGGCAATATGTATTGCACCTGTACCGAACACACCGGCAACCCAGGACCGATGACGTTGCGTTACTCAACCAATCGATACCTCAAACCAATCCGACAGCCACAGCCGGAATCTCACAATAATCCAACCATGCAGAGGAACACGCCATGCGCCTCGATCTCATCTATTTGCGCACCTGCAAAGCGACTCTCACGCTACTGTGTCTCATCGGGCTATCGGGTTGCGCATCCGTCACGCCGACCGAGAATTTAAACACCGCCCACACTGCCGAAACGCGGGAGATACCCGCAGGCGATTGCCGTGTATACACCCGCCGCATCGGCAATCCCGAGCATGCGCAAGGACCTTTATTCATAGCCGTCAATGGCGTTCCGACCACGTCGCTGATATATCAGAGACTGGGTGAAGCGCTGATGAAGCGACTCAATGCCGATGTGCTGATGGTCGATCTGCCCGGCACGGGCGGCTCACGCCTGCACAGCGGCAACTACAACTGGTCGACGCAGCGCGAATGTCTGCGCGCCTATCTGGCGCAGCAGCCGGATTTCACCCTCATCGTCCATGACGTCGCCGGCCCGATCCTGCTCCCGCTGCTGGATGAACTCCCGCAGATACGCCGCGTCGTGGTCTTCAACACGGTCCTCAAACCGAGTGAATTCTCACCGCCCTTCCCGTTGAACTGTCTGCGCAGCTGTCTGTTCCTGTCCAAGCCGCTCGCCTATGCTGCGCCGTTCTGGTTCATACGAGTACCGCGTCCGCGACCTCGGCATCGCCCACGATGAACGCGTCGATAGCGCAACGATCCGCGCCGTGTTCGACGAAGTACGCCAGGACGGTGGCATGGGCCGACTGGTCGACGTGATGAAGGGTTTCGAACTCACTCAGGAATCGGACGCGGCGATCAGCAAAGGACTCGCCCACGACATTCCCCAGCTCTTTATCTGGGGGCGGAGTGACCCGGCATTGGGCCATGAGCTGGACCACCTACTCCCGGGCAGTCCGAAACGCCGGGTGCAGGTACTCGAACAAGCCAAGCATTATCTGATGTTGGATTTCGCCAACGAGTCCTCCGCGATCATTGCCGACTGGTATCAGAACCGCCCCATGTGATCGCACACACCCATGCAGGAACGGGCTTTCCCGCGAACAGTCACCCTCCGACTTCGTGGGCAGAGTCGGCGCCTGCAAAGCTTGTTTTCACCATTCCGATAACCCCGCGAATGCGCTAAGGTAGCGCCCAGCGTTCGCGTGCAATATAACAACCCAAGCCGTCCTGACGGCCGACACCGCCATACTGGAGAAACACCATGAATTCGCTCCTAGCCAAGTTCGCCGGCAGCGGCCGCATCCTGACTTCACTGCTCCTGGTGGTGCTGGTCAGCGGCTGTTCCACCGGCCAGGTCGTGGTGCGCGGCGCCATGCCGCTGATGGACGGCGGATTCGAGGCGATGAACCGTGAGACGGATTTGCAACTCGCGCGCGACGCCATCCCAGCCACGCTGATGATGCTCGAAGGCATGGCCGTCGAAGACCCCGGCAATGTGCAACTGCACATCTATCTCGCGCAGGGCTTCTATGGTTACAGCTACAGCTTCGTCGAACAGGCATCGGCCGAACGTGCCGTGGCTTTATATACGCGCTGCCTGAAGCACAGCAAGGCGGCGCTCACCAGCCAGCGGTTCGGGCTCGACCCCGAAGACGCATCCTTGTCAGCCTTAGATGAAGCCTTAAAGAACGCCAGTGCGCGCCAGGTACCGGCCTTGTTCTGGACCGCTTCATGCCTGGCCAAACGCACCGACATGTTCCGCACCGATCCACTCAGCATCGCTCAACTGGCGCGCGCCGCGCGACTCATGCAGCGCGTATTGGAACTCGACGAAAATTATTACTACGGCGGCCCACATCTGTTCTTCGGCGTATACTACGGCGGCCGCGCGCCCATGTTCGGTGGCGACTATGGCCAGTCGGAAAACCACTTCGCACAGGCACGTGCCGCGACCGACGGAAAGTTTCTGATGACCGATGTGCTTTATGCCGAGTTCCTCGCGCGTCAGCAACTCGACCGCGAAGCGTTTCATCGACGCCTCACGGCGGTCATCAACGCGCCGGACGATCTGTTCCCCGAAATGGCCTTCGCCAACCGCGTCGCCAAACAACGCGCGCAGTATCTGTTGGGCAAAGAAGCGGAGTGGTTCTGATGGATACCCCCAACATTCCGTCACACCGGCGAATGTCGGTGTCCCGTCGATTCAAAACACTCGATTTCGGCATCCGCTGGAACGACGAAATACGAAGTATCAGAGGTACCCTGATGAACAAGCTGGTCGCCGCGCTGCTGTGTGCGTTCACATTTTGGTCGGTAAATCTATCCGCCGCCGAATACACCCTCAAGTTCGCCACGCTCGCCCCAGCCGGCTCGACCTGGATGAATCTTCTGGAAGACTGGGGCAAGACCGTCAAAGAACGCAGCCAGGGGCGCCTGGAATTCAAATTCTATCCCGGCGGGATGCAGGGCGACGAACCGGATGTCTTGAAGAAGATGCGCTTCGATCAGTTGCACGGCGGCGCCTTCACCGGCTACGGCATCGGTCAGATGTATTCACCGGCGCGGGTACTGGAAGTTCCGTTCCTGTTCGATAACTATGCCGAGATCGATCAGCTACGCGCGCAGTTCATGCCCGAGTTCGAAGCCGGCTTCCAGAAAAACGGCTATCGCCTGCTCGGTTGGATGGAAGTGGGCTTCGTCTATTTCTTCTCGCAACATCCCATCAACACCCTCGATGACCTGAAGCAACGCCGCATCTGGCTATGGCAGGGCGATGCGCTGGGTGAGGCCATGTTCCGCGCCAGTCATCTCACGCCGGTACCGCTGTCGATCACCGATGTATTCACCAGCCTGTCGACCGGTCTCATTGACACCGTGTATTGCACGCCGCTGGCATCGATCGCGCTGCAATGGTTCACCAAGACCCAATATGTCACCAGCGTGCCGATGACCAATGGCATCGGCGGACTGGTGGTGTCGAATAAATTCTTCGATAGCCTGCCACCCGACCTACAGACGCTGCTCGCTGGAAACCGGCCATGCAACCGGCGAACGCCTGATCGCCGCGACCCGCATCGATAATGCCAAAAGTCTTGAGGTGTTGAAAAAAGAAGGCCTGAAATTCGTCATGCAGCCCGAACAGGTCGAACGGCAGGAACTGCTGCGCATGCGCGATGACGCCGCCGCCGAACTGACCGCCAGCGGTTACATCCCAAAAGAGTCTGTATGAACGTACCTGGTCACAGCTCAAGGCACTTCGCGCGACGCAGAAACCGGATGCTGCTCCTGTATTAAATCCGTGATGAACATGCTTGCTGATACGCGCCTAATGCCAACGAGTCTGCGCATCACCCTACCCCGCTTCCGCCGTTCCCTGAGACGGGTGGAAACGGCATTTGCTGGCCTCAGTCTGTTGGCGCTGATCACGCTTACCCTGGCGCAGATCATCGCCCGCAATCTGTTCGAGACCGGCCTACCAGTCGCCGACGCGCTCACCCGCCATCTGGTGTTGTACATCACCTTCTTCGGTGCCGCGCTCGCCGCCGATTCGCAACGGCACATCCGTATCGATACGCTGGCAGCGTTCCTGCCTGAGCATTGGGTCGAACGACTGTACCGGCCGCTGAACAGCATCGCCGCGCTGGTATGCGCCGCCCTGACCCAAGCCGCAGTACGCTTCTGGCTGGATGAGTGGAAATATGTCGCGGATCACGAGCGCTGGCAGGCGCTGTTCAACCTGGTCATTCCGATTGGCTTCGGCCTGCTTAGCTTGCATTTCCTGCTCGCCGTACTGGCCGGGCCTGAGCGTCACGCCGCACGATGACCATTGCACTCACTCTGCTCATCGTCCTGCTGGCGACACTCGGTCTGCCGCTGTTCACCGCGCTGGCGGCGGGTGGCCTGCTGGCCACGTATAAATCCGGACTCGATCCGGCGGTGTTGATCATCGAACTGAATCGACTCGCCACTTCGCCCAATCTCACCGCCATTCCCTTGTTCACCTTCGCCGGCGTCGCACTCGCCGCGGGCGGCGCGCCGCAGCGATTGATTCAGGTGTTCAACGCGCTGGTCGGTTGGCTGCCGGGTGGCGTTGCCGCCGTCGCCCTCATGGCCTGCGCCTTTTTCACGGCGTTCTCCGGCGCCTCCGGTGTAACCATTCTGGCCTTGGGCGGCCTGTTATTGCCCATGCTCACCAGCGTCGGCTATCCGCAGCGCTTCAATTTAGGCCTGCTGACCAGTTCGGGTTCGATCGGCCTGTTGTTCCCACCGAGTCTGCCGGTGCTGCTGTATGGCATCGTCGCAGGGGTAAACATCGATCACGATGTTTCTCGCCGGACTGTTACCGGGTTTATTGTTGCTGCTGCTGATGGGCCTGTACTGCATGGTTATCGGCGTCCGCCTGAACATCCCACGGCAGACGTTCGATACCGGCGTTCTGCGTCGGGCACTGCGTGAAGGTGTCTGGGATCTATTGCTCCCGGTCGGCGTGGTCTGGGGTATCTTCGGCGGCATTGTCACTGTCAGCGAGGCCGCGGCCTGCACCGCGGCGTATGTGCTGCTTCTGGAAACGGTGATTCATCGCAGCCTCTCGCTGCGCAGTCAGTTCGTTCCGATCCTGCGCGAGACCTGCGTGCTGGTCGGCAGCATACTGGTCATCCTCGGTGTGGCCATGGGTCTGACCAACCTGCTGATCGACGCGCAAGTGCCGATGCATCTGCTGGAGTGGGTGAGCGCCAATGTCGACAGCAAACTGCAGTTTCTGCTGCTGCTGAATCTTGCGCTGCTGATCGTTGGCGCGATGATGGATATCTTTTCGGCGATCGTCGTGGTGGTGCCGTTGCTGATGCCACTGGCATTGCAATTCGGCGTCGATCCCGTGCATTTAGGCATTATCTTTCTTGCCAATCTCGAAATCGGCTATTGCACGCCGCCGGTGGGGATCAATCTGTTCATCGCCAGCCAGCGCTTCGGCAAACCCATTCTGTCGCTGTTTGTCGCCAGCCTGCCATTCCTCCGTCATGTCGAACCCGGCATGAGCAGCAGCACCCTCATTGCCGCGGCCGATGCCGCGCTCTATCGCGCCAAACGTCGTGGCCGCAATCGTATGGAGCTTGCCGGCGTGGACGACCTCGTGGCAAATCGAGATACAGTCGCCTAGGACTGTATCTGTATCCGTACTGCGCCATCATGCTGGTGTGGTTGGCATCGTCATCCATGTACCGCAGTTGAGTCTCGCCCTGCCGCACTAATCGCCAAACGCTGATTTCTAATGGTGATTGGCGAGGTAGTGTCGCGCCGACCTCAGCCAGGCGCACGCATCGCAGGCACAAGTTTGAACATTATGTTCGCGATCGCGGGCGTGTATATCGAGCAATTGCACCGCGAAGCGCAAGGCACGCAGCAGATCACCATCACTGCGCTCAGTCCAGGGCAAAACCCCGTCATTGTGCAGCAACCATGCGCATTCCTGATTGGCAGAACAAACCTGGCAACGCTCATCTTCGACGGCGAACCAGCCGCCATGCGGACAATTTTCGAGATCGAGTAGGCTCTGGATTTCGTCACGCGCGAAAACCAACAGGTCGAGCAGTTTCTCGCGACGTTGCGTGACGTTAGGGTTGTTCTGTATGTCCTGTCGCATAATCATGGCAACGGAACTCCATACAGTGCTTAAAATTTGTAATAGCTATTGAGATACTGCACCACTTCCTCGGTTTCCGCCGCATCCCATTCCGCACCGACATCATCGCGACAATAGGCGACACGTTTACGCAGTTTTTCCAAGGAATCGACCAGCCGATTTTCGCGCGTGTAGTGCGTCGCGGTATGGCAGACCAAACATTCCGTATCGTGCAGCAGTTTGCCGTAGGCGGGATCGGCCGCAGACACCGCGCCGGTGGCGATGCAGGTTAAAGCCAACAAACCGCGGAAGATATTTTTCGGCCATGATGCGCGCATCATCCACCCCCCTCCGCGGCCTGGTTCTCGCGTAGCACCTTGATCTGGAACAGCGTGTTGCGCTCCTCCTCTTCCAACGCCGACTCGATGAAGCGAATGGTCGCGGTATAGCGCGGGATGATGTTGTACTTGAGGGCGTTGACGCGCTTCTGGGTTTTGCGCTGTTCGGCCAGCAGTCGCCATAGCGCTGTTTCCGCTTCGCCGAGGCGCGCCAGCAGCATGGCCACGTCCACCAACCGCGCGCGTGATTCGTCGAAACTGGGATCGGTCCACAACAGACCGACGGCCTGCAGGGGCAGCGCTTCGACGCTGACCGCCGGATACTCCACGCCGATGCTGCTGCGCGGCAGGATGCTGATGGTCATCGCGGGTTTCAGTCCGAGTGCGGCCTGTGCCAGCATGCGGCTGCCCATGCGCATATGTGTCACGCCCAGCCAGTGATAGGCCTCCTCGAAGGCGGCACGTACTTCCCGGCGCAGCTTGCGATACTGGGCCAGGCGCTCATACACCAGTCGCGTCAGCAGCTCGCGCTTGCGCTCCAGCAGGTCATGGCCCTGCGTCAGGAAGGCGACCTGCCGCTTCAGTGCCAGCAACGCACTCTTGGTAGGCGGAATTTTCAGTCGTCTTTGCCATGTGAACCTTTTTCGTAGCCTGGGTGCAGCGTAGCGAAACCCGGGCTACCCTATCCTATTAACCACGGATGAATGTCACGCGACATCCACCGTCAGCTGCGCCGTATAGTGATGATACTTGCGCAGTTCGTCTTCACTGACCCGCGACAAGGTATCGGGCGGCAACAGTGACAGCAGTTCCCAGGCCAGATTCAGCGTATCGAAGATACTGCGGTCTTCATCCTCGCTTTGATTGATAAAACGCTTCTCGAAGGACTCGGCGAAGGCCAGAAACTGCCGGTCCGATTCGGTGAGTTCCTCCGCGCCGATGATGGAGGCGAGATTGCGCACTTCCAATGCACGCGCGTATGAGGCATACAACTGACTCGCCACATGCGGATGATCCTCGCGCGTGAAGTCCTTGCCGACACCGTCTTTCATCAGACGCGACAAGGACGGCGGCACATGCACCGGTGGATAGACGCCCTGATTGTGCAGGTCGCGCGACAGCACGATCTGGCCTTCCGTGATGTAGCCGGTGAGGTCCGGGATCGGATGAGTGATATCGTCGCTGGGCATGGACAGCACCGGCACCATGGTGATCGAACCGCGTCGCTCCTTGATGCGCCCGGCGCGTTCGTACAGCTCGGCAAGATCCGAATACAGATAACCCGGATAGCCTTTGCGCGACGGCACATCGCCCTTGGCCGTGGCGACCTCGCGCAACGCCTCGGCGTAATGCGTCATATCGGTCATCACCACCAGCACGTGCATGTCCAGATCGTAGGCCAGATATTCGGCGGCGGTCAGCGCGGTGCGCGGCAGGATCAGACGCTCGATGGGCGGATCGTCGGCGAGGTTGGTGAACATCACCACATTGCCGAGCACGCCACTGGATTCGAAATCCTCCTGGAAGAAACGCGCGTCGTCATAGGACACACCCATGGCGGCGAACACCACGGCGAACTGCGTGTCCTCGCCGAGCAGTTTCGCCTGGCGCACGATCTGCGCAGCCAGACGGTTATGCGGCAGGCCCGAGCCGGAGAAGATCGGCAGCTTCTGCCCGCGCACCAGCGAGTCGAGGCCGTCGATGGTGGAGATACCGGTCTGGATGAATTCACGCGGATAGGCGCGCGCCGCCGGATTCACCGGCGCACCGTTGACGTTGCGTTTCAGACTCGACACCAACGGCGGACGATTATCACGCGGCTGACCGACGCCGTTGAAGATACGACCCAGTATTTCCGGCGTCAGCGACAGTTCCACCGGCTCGCCGAGAAAACGTACCCAGGTGCGTTCCAGGTCCAGGTCATCGGTGCCTTCGAATACCTGCACCAGCACCAAGTCGTTGGAAGTACGGATCACCTGGCCGCTGCGTTTGCGGTTCTTGTGGTCGCGCACCTGTACCCGGTCGCCCAGCGCCACGTCCGGCACGCCGCGCATGAACAACAGTCCGCCGCGCGCCGCCGAGGATTTGCAGTATTCTTTCGCGCTCATGACACCACCCGCTGCGATTTTCCGTATTCCGCGCGCAGACCATCGAAGGCCTGATGGATTTCCGTGCCGAACGCGCGCAGTTCATCGATCCTGTCACTGGCATAGACGCCCTTGATGCGCCGCGCCCGACCCAGGATGGGCAACACCAGCAACTCCTGCACCGGCACGCCGAGACTGAGCAGATCGAGACCCTGGTGATAGATGCTCAGTATCAGGTCCAGCAGCACATACTGTTTTTCCGGCGACGAATAGCTGTCGATGGGATCGAGCGCGCTTTGCTGCAACACCGCGTCCTTGATCAGCACCGAACTTTCCAGTGTCCAGCGCTGCACCGGTGACAAGGCCTCGGGGCCGACCAGATTGACGATGCGCGACAACTCATCAGCCTGCGCGAGCAGACCCAATGCCTCGGCGCGCTTGCCCTTCCAGCCCGGCCCGACATGGGTATCCCACCAATTGCTGACGGTGGCGACGTAACCGGAGAAGCTGTCGTTCCAATCCACCGACGGATAATGCCGCGAGTCGGCCAGTTCCTTGGACAGCGCCCAGAAGGTCTGCACGATCTCTTTGGTATGACTGGTCACCGGCTCGGAGAAATCGCCACCGGGCGGCGATACCGCGCCGATCAGCGTGACCGATCCGCTCTCGCCCGACAGCGTCTGTACGCGTCCGGCGCGCTCGTAGAAGGCCGACAGTCGCGAGGCGAGATAAGCGGGATAGCCTTCCTCCACCGGCATCTGACCGAGTCGCCCCGCCACTTCGCGCAGCGCCTCCGCCCAGCGGCTGGTGGAATCGGCCACCATCACCACGTCGTAACCCTGATCGCGGAAATATTCAGCCAGCGTCACGCCGATGTAGACCGACGCCTCGCGCGCCACCACCGGCATGTTCGAGGTGTTGGCCACCAGCAGCGTGCGTTCCATCAACGAACGGCCGGTGTTGGGATCGATGAGTTCGGGAAAGGTTTCCAGAATATCCACCAACTCGTTGCCGCGTTCGCCGCAACCGACGTAGATCACGATGTCGGCGTTGGACCAGCGCGCGATCTGTTGTTGCACCACGGTCTTGCCGGCGCCGAACGGTCCCGGCACCGCCGCCTTGCCACCCTTCACCAACGGAAAGAAGGTATCGAGGATGCGTTGCCCGGTGATCAGCGGTATCGAGGCGTGATCGCGATGCTGATACGGCCGCGGACTGCGCACCGGCCAGCGATGATAGAGTTTCAGCGCATGGATGTGGCCCTCGCGATCGCGCACCCGCGCGATGATCTGTTCGAGGGTGTAGTCGCCGGCGGGAACGCGGTCGATCAATTCGCCCTCGACATCCGGCGGCACCAGGATGCGGTGTTGGATCGAAGCGGTCTCCTGCACCGTGCCGAGCACGCTGCCCGCGGCGATACGCTGACCGATCTCGGGTTGTTCGGCAGGCTCGAAGCGCCATTGTCGCTCGCGGTTCAGCGGCTTCACATCCAGACCGCGCGCGATGTGATCGCCGCTCACCTGGAAAATAGTGGTCAATGGCCGCTGCACACCGTCGAAAATCTGGCCGAGCAGTCCTGGCCCCAATTCCACGGACAGTGGAAAGCCAAGCGGTTCGGCCTGTTCGCCTGGACACAGCGACTCGGTGGTCTCGTAGACCTGCACCACCGCGTGTTCGCCGTCGCGCGCGATAACCTCGCCGACCAGCCCCAGCTTGCCGACCTTGACCTGTTCGCCGGTGCGCACATTGGGCAACTCGACGGTGACGATCGGGCCGTTGATCTCGATTATTTTACCCACTTAACATACTCCCCATAGGCGTTGCCGTGGCGAACAGGCGTTCCACGATCACACGCTGCATCGCATCGGCCAGTCGTTCCAGACGCCCTTCGAAACGGTTGTCCACGCGAATCGTGTTGTCCGCATTACGCACCAGCACACCGCCATGGCATTCCTTGGCCTCGGGTGACAGCGTGATGCGTTTGCCCGGTGCGACCTCGGCGGCGATGGCCAGCCACTGCGCCTGCAGATGCGTGTAGTCGCGCGCATTCACTTCCGCGACCAGATCCTGATCTTCAATGGCGAGCGCCGCGCCGGCGATCAGACTCTTGAGCAGTGGCAGATAGCGTTGTTCATCCTCGACCAGTGCGGTCAGACGCTCTTGCAGCGCATCCATGACCTGTTGCACATGCGCCCAACGTAGTTGATCAAGTTCGGCGCGCATCTTGATCTCCGCGGCCTGCACCTGCTGCCGGTAGACACGCTCGGCGCGCGCCTTGGCGGAGACATGCTCGGCTTCCTCGCGGGCGCGTAGCCGCGCGTGAGCATCCTGGATAATACGGTCCGCTTCGCGTTTGCCGCGGGCGGTGGTTTCATCCGCCAAGGCCTTGGCCCGCGCCAGCAACGCAGTTTGCAGACTGGCCAGCTGTGTTTCGTGACTCATGATACGTTCACCCTGTTTCCGAACAGATCGATCACCGCGTTGTTCATGGCCGTTCCTCCAAGGCGGACGGTCCGAGAATGCTCTCCACCAGATCTTCGACCGGCGGGCGGTAGTCGGCGGGCGCCTGCAACGGCGGCACCTCGACTACCACAATACGTCCACCCTCGTTGCGCACGCGCTTGAGCCAAGGTCCATCGCTGCGCGCCAGCTCTTCTTCGACCACCACCAGCGCCTTCTGCCGCGTGGTGAACAGCTCGGCGAGCAGCTTTTCCAATGCCTGCGGCGTGGCGTCGGCGATGGTTTCGAAACCGATCAGGTTGAAACCACCCGTGAGCGCAGCACTGCCCAAGGCAATCATGCGCGTCGATAACGTTGCAGTGGACACGTCATTCATGGCAGGCTCGGTTATCCATTCAGCCGATCTTGCCCAACAGCAGGATCGTCACCACCAGACCGTAAATCGCGATACCTTCGGCAAGACCCAGATAAATCAGCGTGCGACCGAACATCTCCGGTTTCTCGGAGATCACCGCCAACGCCGCCGCGCCCACCGGTCCTACCGCCAGGCCGGCACCGACTGTTGCCAATGCTGTAGGGATACCGATACCGATCAAGGCCAGACCGAGGCCAACGGAAACCTCCAGCGCACCACCGCCCGCGGCTTCCTGTGCCAGCACGTCATTCACGCCCAACAGCAGCAAACCGAGCGTGCCGCCGACGAAGGTCAGCAGGTTGGCGCCCACGGTGCCCTTCCACCAGCGCGGCGTATCCCGGCCCGCAGGCACGGGATACATCTCCAGATACACGCCCAGCCCCATGGTGCCGAGCAGACTCAAGGTAATCAGACCCACTAACCAGTACATAGCGCTCTCCTTGTTTGCATATAACTTTGTAACTCTAACTCGCTTGCGATGTCCGCAACTTCAACGGCGTGAACTCACGCCCGTCGCCGCTGAAGAAGCGCGAGAAGCCTTCGTAGTATTCAAGACGCAGCACCTGAATCGCCACGATCGCGCCTTCCATCACCAGAATGAACACATTGCCCAGCACCACGGTGATCCAGTGTCCCGTCTGGCCCATCATGTCGGCCAGTGTGAACACCGCGATCGCCAGCGCGACGTGATTGAGACTGAAGGCCGCGACACGCAGGAACGACAACGTGTTCGCCACATAGGCCATGACGGTCTCGAAGCCTTCGATGAGCACGACGAGAATTTTCTCGCCCATCGGAATTTGGTTCTCGTGCCATTTGTAGGCGAGGATCGCGCCGAGCGGCACCACGATAAGCAAAGTTTCCAACAGACCGAAGCGGCCCTGCGTTACCCAGCGCCAGCCACCGAACAATACGCCCATATAGAACAGCATCCCGGCGAGGCCCTTGCCGTCGAACAAGGCTTCGAGCACATGGCCTTCGACAAGGCGATTACGAATGGTGAGCATGGTGGCGATAAGGATGAAGCCGACACCCCAATACAACGCCAGGGTCAGCATGCGGTTGGGATCGGACAGCGGCGCCATCCAGAAGGGATGCAACAGTTCCTCGTAGCCGAACACGCTGCCGTAGAGCGCGCCGAACAGCATTGAAGACAGTCCGATCGCCGCCACGAAGACGCTGAAGGTTTTGATCTTGCGCCGCAGCAGAACGCCGCCGATAACGATCACGGCACCATGACCGACGTCGCCGAACATCATGCCGAACATCGCAATGAAGCTCACTGCGAACAACACGGTCGGATCGAACTCTCCATAACGCGGCACACCGTAGTTGCGCACCAGGGCATTGAAGGAATGCAGAATACGCGGATGGCGCAGCGCCGATGGCACCAGATCGTGCTCTTGCGGCAGGGGATCGCGGGCGCTGAGGACAAAGCGCTGCGGCATGCGCCGCTTCAATCCGTCCTCGAGCCGCGCCATTTCGCGCGTCGGCACCCAGCCGCTGATCATCGTCAACGCACCGCGTCCGCGCAGCGATTCACCCAGCTCGGCCAGCGGTGCGGCAAGACTCAAGGTATGCCCGGCGGCGATCATGCGGTCTTTGAATTCCTGGCGGGTGTTTTCCAGCGTGCGGCATTGGCTGGCATTTTCTTCCACCACCTGTTCGCGGCGGCGCAGCAACTGTTCGCGAACCTTCTCCGGGCGATCTCTGAATTCGGGCGGGATATCCAGTGCGCGCCAGCCGGCCGCCTGCAATACGGAATCGATCTCGCTGGTGTTGCCCGCAGGACCGGCGGCGATCACCTGCGCAGTGTTATCCAAGAGCAGGAACGGTGTGAGCAGAAATCCCGCCAGGCGCAGGGCTTCTTCCAACCGTCTCAGATTATCCGTCGGCACTGTGCCCAGGCGCATATCCAAAAACGTCTTGCCGCGTTGCAGCAATTCCAGATCGATGTCCAGCGCTTCGAACTTCTCCAACGTGGTGAGCAGTTGATCGATATGCTTCTGCTCCTCCTCGATGCGGCGCATCCCTTCCTGGCATTCGGAACACTTGGCCCACACCTGCTGTAACCAATCCTCGGTCTCCGCCAGCTCGGTTTCCTGCACATGCCGGACTGCATCTAGCGGCAACGGACTCAGGGGCAGGTTGCAATGCGCGAGAATTCTGTCCAGATAGGATTGCGCGTTGCGATACAAGTCGCGGTAATGCTCACCGGGGAATTCCGGCAACTCCTCCTGCAGAACGCTGGCGCTTTCGGGGTTGAAGGCGCCGCACTCGGCGAGCACCAAGGCCGCCAGCGGCGCGTCATCACTCATCACCTGCACCGCGACGCGTTTCATTTTCAGTGGCAGCATCATGGCATCCGCTCCACGTCAGCCCAGTGCCGCACGGGAACCGTGCGGCTCGGCGTCAATCAACGCCGTCAGCGGTGGCCACAGCGCCAGCCGAATACTCTCTGGACTCATCTGCAGGCGCTTGCCTTTGAGTACCGCATGAATCCGCAACAGATCGCGTTCACGCAGCAGCATATAGGCGCAAGCACGTGCCAGGTTGAAGGCGGTGTGGCGCAGGATCGACTCGGCGATGCGGCCGACCTGCAGTTCCAACAGGCGGTCGGCGCTGTTGATGCAACTGGCATGTTCCAGCTCATGTGCCAGCACCGCAGGCAGATTGCTCAACACATCCTCGAAACTTCCCAGCTGCGCCAGCGCCTGCAAATCAGGGCCGCGCAGGTGGTAGCCGCCGGGAATCAGCAGGTAATAGGTTTCCGCTGGCGTGAGATGGTAGGCGAAACGGAAACGCAGCAGCCATACCAGATTGTAGCGATCCAATATGCTACCGATCAGCGGACGCAAGATACGCCGATCATTGGCATCTAGCGCGGTAAGGCGCTTGTTCATGCCGGCGAGATAACGCCGATCGACAGCGGCGTCCAACGCGAACTGATCTTGCTGTTCCTCGTATATGCGCCGCGCCTGGCGCGCGATATCGGCATAAGGCGTCTTCTCCAGCATGCGCAGCAATTCGGCAACGTCGTCCGTGCGCAGCAACTCATCGACGGGCAGCGTCGCGAAGCTGCCGATGTCGAGCAGTTGTTCGCGGATCTTCTCCGCCGGCTGATCGGAAATTTTTCCGCGGATGATAGCCTTGAGATTGCTGAGTTCGTAGCGCCTCGCCCAGTACACCAGCAGTTCGCGCTGCACGCCGGACAGGGCACGCGCCAGCACGGTGAAATCCGCTATAAAGGCATCGACCAGTTTTTGTTCCAGAACGGCGGGATCTTCCAGTCCGCGATCCAGGTTCCGCGACAACCCGGCGCGTTCCAGCAAATCGGCTTCCTGATCCGGTGGGCAGACGATCAGTCTTTCCAGCTCGGCCACCGACATGAGTTGCTCGGTCAGGACTGAAACTCGGGCATGCAGGTAGGCGTAGCTGGCGGTGTTACCTGTCATCGTCATTCCTGGGCCGGGTCGGTGATCAGGCTGACGGCCGCCTCGATCGCCTCGGGCTCGCGCCCCTCCGCCACACTGCGCAACTCACGGCGCCGTTCGTCGTAACGGCGGCGCAATTCGGCGACGGTCTGCGTCGGTACGATCCTCGATCTTCAGCAGATGTGACTCAAACAAGGACGGCAGACGGGAGATGAAGTCCTGATCCGCCGCCTGCGCATCGGTGCGCGCATCGCGGATCAGTTGCTCGTAGCGCGCATTCGCCTCTTTGACCAGCGCCTCGGCCTGCAACTCGGTATCGAGCAATTCCTTGAGTACGTCTTCCATTGCACGCCCCTCCGGACGGATAGCCTGTTACAACACCGTGAATTTCTCGGTGGATTCGTTGTAGCGCACCAGCGCGTACCAGAGCGCCAGGATGCCGAAGCTGAGCAGATACACCCAACCCCAACTGCCGAACATATCCGGCATATAGGCCTGGTAACCGACTTTGGTGGTGTCGACCATCAGATCGAGATCGGTCTCGCGCACCATCAGGCCGGTCTGCTTGGCGATGGCACTGAAGATCGAACCGATCCAGGAGAAGAAGAACACCGCCACCCACAATTTCAGATGACCTTCACCCATGCGCCACATCGAACCGGTCGCACAGCCGCCGGCGAACACCATGCCGAAACCGAAGATGACACCGCCACCCAATGCACCGATCCAGAACGTCGGCGGTATCGCCAGGAACGGATCGACGGTCTTGTATTGCAGCAGCAATGAGGACACCGGGATGCCGATGGCCAGCGCGAGAATCATCGCCTTGGTCATTTCACCTTCGGCCGTCATGAACGGTTCGCGGAAGGCGCGTGCAGTGCAGAAACGCGAGCGATGCAGAATAAATCCTTGCGCGAAGCCACTGAGAATGACGATGCCGCGCGCCGCGAGTTTGGTGTCTTCAGATCCGTACCAGGATGTTGCCCACCAGACGATACCGGCGAGTACGGCGAAACCCAACCACGGCGAGATGCGTTTGAAGCCGAGGTTCTCTTTTATCGGCGGCGCTTGCGTGCCCCAGGAAATGTTTTCCATTTCCCAGAGCAGCGCCTTCAGCCCAATGAAGGCACCGAGCAACAGTCCGGCCCACATCGCCCAACCGGATGCCGATTGAAACATCAGCGGCGTGAAGAAACCGCCAGTCGTACAACCACCGGCCAGGGTCGCGCCCACGCCCATCAGGGAACCGCCCAGTGCGGCGTTGACATATTCCTGCGGCGGCGGCCGACGCACAGCGAATTGCCGCGACATCAGAGCGGCGGAAAACGCACCGAGGATCAGCGTGATGTCCATCAGCGAAATACGCTGCAGTAAGGGATTCTCCAGTTCCTCTTTGATATTCAGCAACGGCGCGAGACCGATGAAGTGATTGAACCAATCGCCCCACAGTTTCAGCCCGCCGAACACACCCCAGAACAGGCCGCTGAGCAGCAGCACGGAATTCACCACCACCAGCAGGACCGCGCCCAGGTACGGAGACCATTCATGAACCAGAATGGCTTCGTAATCCGCTTTGAAACCGCTGACCCAGCGCGGCACACTACGCACGTCGCTGCCGGCGCCATTGGTCGTCGTCGATTCATTCATGGCTGGCTCCTCCGACGCTTGTCATTCACGCCTTCAGTACTTCGACAAAGGTTTCGTGCATCGCCTGATTGTTACTGATCTCGTCAGCCGCACTTTCCATCAGCACCTGATCGGGACCGCCGCGACCGGCCAGTGTCGTCTGTCCACCCTTCTCACCGCCGAAGCCGTGACAGATGAACAGCGTGTCCTTGCGGATACGTGGCGTGACCTTGGCCTTGATGCGGATCTCGCCGCGTGAGCTGCGGACCTTGACGTATTCGCCATCCTTGATGCCTTTCTCGCTGGCGACGGCGGGATTGATCCACGCCTCGTTCTCCGGATACAGATCGTTCAGCCATGCGTTGTTCTGGTTGAACGAATGCGTGAACCAGGAATGTCGGCCGGTGATCAGACGCTGCTTGCCCGCTTCTTCGCGCGGCGATTCGTAGGTCGGCAGCCCCGGATAACCGTTGCGCACGAAACGTTCGGAGACGAACTCCAACTTGCCGGAAGGCGTCTTGAAGGTTGCCTCGCCGCTGCGGAACTTGCCGAACTTGATGCCACTGGTCGGCGCCACCCAAATGCCTTCCTTCATCAGACCGGCGCGGTCGAGCGCGGCGCCCTTGAGCTGCGCATCGACATACTCTTCGATGGTGAAGTCAAAGGCTTCGGTCAACGGCGTCTCGAACTCATGGCGCTTGTCCATTTCACGTGCGATGCCCTTGATGATATCGAGTACCGGCTTGGCCTCGCCCTGCGGTGCGACCACCGGCTGGCGTATCGCCATGAAGGCCGGCGTGCTCGGCGGCGCCCAGATCGGATCGAGGCGTTCCAGATAGGTCGTCTCGGGCAGAATGATGTCGGCCATCCACGCCGTCTGCGACGGTTGAATGTCGATGACGCCGATGAAATCCATCTGCTTCATCATTTCCAAAGTCTTGTTGGAATCGAGCACACCGGCCAGCGGATTCTGGTGATAGATCATCCAACCCTTGACCGGATTCTTGGCGGTGCCGTTGAGAACGGCGTCGCGCATGTGCACATAACCGCCGTCTTCGTGATTCGCCAGCGGGAACTTCTCATCGAAACCGTCGAACTTCGGCGCCAGTTCCACCGGCTCGATCGCCCAGCTGTAACTGCCGAGCGCGGCCTTGTCGCCGCCGAAGTATGCCGCGCCGGGTGCGTCGACTGCGCCGAGCAGGCCGGTGAGCATGCCCATCGATTGACGGAAGATGGTGTCGTTGGTGTACCAGGAGGTACGACGGCCGGGGAACACGGCTACTGCCGGCGCCGCCGCGGCCATTTCGCGCGCCATCTGGCGGATCTTGTCGGCCGGGATTTCGGTTTCCTGCTCGGCCCACTCCGGCGTATTCAGTGCGACATGCGCCTTGAGTGCCTCGAAACCGACAGTGCGATTGGCGACGAATTCTTTGTCGTAGAGTTCTTCGTTGATCAACACATGCATCAGCGCGAGATTCAGCGCCAGGTCGGTACGCGGGCGGATCGCAATCCATTCGCCCTTCGCCGCCGTGTAGGTCATGCGTGGATCGACGACCACCAACTTGGCGCCCTTCTGTACTGCGTCGACCAAGTCGATGTTGTACGGCAGTTCGAAAGACTCCAAACGATTCGCGCCATACATGATGATGTATTTGGAATTGGCCAGATCGATCTCGGGCACACCGCCCATGCTGGCGAAGTAACCGACATTGCGCGACGCCAGACACAGCGAGGCATGACGGGCATTGTTCTGCGTGCCGAGATATGTACCGAGCTTGACGAAGAAGGTCTCGGTAAGATCGGTGGTCGAGGACCAGAACAGCGATTCCGGGCCATGCTTATCGATGATCTTCACCAGATTCTCGGCGACGTATTCATACGCCTCGTCCCAACTCGCGCGCCGCCATTTACCCTCACCGCGTTCACCGACGCGGATCATCGGATAACGGATGCGGTCCGGGTCGTAGACCTGCATGATGCCGGCCTGACCTTTCGCGCAAGTACCGCCACGCGAATTCGGATTGCGCGGATCGCCGTCGATCTTTTCCAGCACGCCGTCGACCACGCGGCAACGGATGCCGCAGCGGTTCACGCACATCGAGCAGACCGAACCGATGGTCTCGACCTTGCGATAGGTTTCCTGGGAATGCGGGACCACATCGGCCAAGGCATCGAAAGAGCGCAAGCCCATTGCGCCGGCGCCGGCGCTTCCCAATAAACCGAGGAAGCCGCGACGGCTCAGGCCGTGCGTGGATTCGTTAGGTGTGGCTCGTTCCTTCATGGCGATGCCCTCGGTGATATGCAGTAATTTGCTGTTTGTGCGTTTATTCGCAGGAGGCCGGTGTATCCGAGTCCTTGGCGCCCGAGATTAGAAAGGCGCGTACATCGGCCAGCATCTGTGCATCCGATTCTTCCTGGAACTTCGCGGCCGCCTTGTTGCTGTCGGCGATACTCTTGCGGTATTCCTGGCTGACGTAGTATTTGACCGATGGATTCGTCGCACCGGTCTTGTCGTGCTTGTCGGCGTCTATATAGCTGCCCCACTCGGCCATGGTGTACGAGGACGGTGGGAATGCCTTGCCGGCCTGGGTCATGTGACACACCGTGCACACCATCTTGAAGTACACCCGGCCGCGTTTTGGATTCGCGTCCTCGGCCAGCGCATTCGCACTCGCCATGCCGATGCATACCAAGGTCAGTGCCGTTGCCAGTTTTTTCATGCCTGCGTTCATGTTCAGTCTCCAATCGCTCTCATTAGAATGATGTCGTTACCGAATACGGCCCTGCTGCTTGAGTTCGTCGTACCACGCCGGGCAGTGCCGTTTCACATAGTCTTCTTCGAGATAACCGTCTTGCATCGATCGCAAGGCTTCCGAGTCTTCGACCAGCGCGTAGTAGATATGCGCGACCAACCCGATGTAGACCAGACCGACGAAGAAGGCGTGCGCCACCAGCGCCCAACGGAACACCGCACCATCGACAACCATGGGGGTTAACAGGAACAGCACGAACATCAATGTTCCGGTCAGCGCGATCACCATGCTGGAGGCGATGATCATCGTGCCGAGCAAACGTTGCGCGCCGTTGTAACGGCCCGGCGGCGGCAGCTTCGCGGATTTCAGCAGGCCGAACAGATTCGCAATCGCCACCACCATCTGCCACAGATCGCGCAGCACCGACATCGGCGTGATCGACAGAATCCTCTTCAGGAACGGCCAGACCACGCTACTCCAGTTGAACAGCACGAAGATGAAAAACACACCGGCCCATAACAGGCCAATCAGCGAATGACCGACGATCAGATTGAACTGACCACCGACCGCGTTCTGCATCCATTCCGCATAGCCATGCGGCATAAAGCGCAGACTGCCGCGGATGATGCCCAGTCCCGACAGCGTCAGCACCAGCCAGCTGATAGCGTTGAACCAATGCAGGCGGATGACCTTCTTCGGCCGCGCATAGATGAACCCGGGTTTGACCGGTACGGTTTCATTTTTCATGGCTGGCCACCTCGTCCTTGCGCTTGATGAGTTTCACGACACCCGCCGCACCGAATAGACCCAGCATGCCGCCCAAGCCGATCTTCAATGCGGGATTGACGACGGCCAGCGTCTGCGCGGCGACGGTGGGCTCTTTCTTCTTGGGCAGTACCGTTTCATCAAACACGGAGCCCTTGGAGTAGTAAATGTTCGGCCCGACGTCGACCTCGGTCGTCACCAGACGCTGCCAGGTGCCATCGGCCAGACGACGTGCCACATCGGACGTCGGGTCATTGGCATCGCCGAACATCAGCGCGCGGGTGAAGCAGACATGGACACAAGCCGGTTCCTCACCCACATCGATGCGCGGCTGACAGAACGTGCACTTGGAAATCATGCCGTCGGTCGGATCGCGGAAACGCGCGTTGTACGGGCAGGGATCGATGCAGAATTCGCAGCCGGTGCACAGATCGCGATCGACCAGCACGAGACCGTCGTCGCGCTTGTAGGACGCGCCGGTCGGACAGGAGGTCACACACGGAGGGTCGTCGCAGTGCATGCAGCGGCCCGAGAGCAACGACAGCTTGGGGACACCATCATCGGTGATGGCCATCACTTCGCTGACCCAGTTACGGGAATATCCGAGAGGGGTATTCCACTCGGCGCGACAGGACACCTCGCACGCCTTGCAGTTAACGCACCGCTCTGAATCGACGAGCATTACGTATTTCTTGGGCATGGCATCCTCTCCCTCAGTGCATGTATATAAGTTTTTTCTAATTCACTTATTCAGAGGTATAGCAGTCGAATCCAAGTCCACAACTGATGTATGTCAAAGGATCGAGTGGTAATCGTCGCGCCTATGTTTCGTGCTTGATGGCCCGGACTCTCGCACCTACGACGATGGTCACTTTGAACGACATAGGCGTCGATGACATTGACCTTAATCAACATCACTCGACGTGGTGGCACACAAATCGAGTACGCGGCGGACGAAGCGCAGCAACGGCAAATAGACTGGGTGTTGAACAGCGGTTTGTTCGAGGCGTTCGATCGGTCCCTCGATCCAATGCAGCATTCGAGCAGTGTCGTTAAGCGAGGCACGCCAGAGTGCAAGGTCATCGCCCGCACTTGCATGAGCGAGATACCCACACAGGTAAGCGATGAATTCCAATTGCACCGACAGTTGGTCGGGCGGTACGGCGCCCTCGCCCTGTTTCAGGGTGATGCCGCAACGGCGGTAACGCTCCAACAACGCTTTGTAGAGATCCACCTGCGTGGTGTGCGTCTCGCGGTTATAGAGATGCTGCAGCAGATACACCGGTGGTTGTTCGCGATTGAGTTCGAACAGGCCCACATAATCGGCCTGCACGTCCTCCGTTTGGCGATCGCGGCTGAAATACGTCTGGATACCTGCCGCCAGATCTGCACTGGCTTGCCGCACGCCGGCATCGGCCTGCGCCTGAGTGAGTGCTGCGTCGAGGATTTCTATAAATTCCCCGCTGCGCCACGCCTCGACCAACGCCTCGGTCGGATAGGCAACCGCCAGCGACAAGGCGTCCAACAAGGTGGCGCAACCGGTGTTGAGTGCGGTATCGATAAGTGACAATCCCTGGAAATTTGACTCTGTCCGCTGCACCTATCCCTGCTGGCACAGCCTATTGTTCTTTTCTGTTGTTCTTGCCCATTGGTCTTGCGCGAGTGGCCCGGCCGCCGGTGAACCCTTCAAACCCTCCTGGTTCGCCGACGGCAGACCTTGCCTACGGGATAGCCTTGTACGCCGCTTCCGTAGACACGCGGGTATCAATCCCCGCGACAATCCAGCCACAACGGCTGGAAACTTCTGATCGCACACCGCCCAATCAATGAATAACGGACGCGACCACCGTACGACTACAGTGAACTCCTTCTGCGCCACAGCCGCAATGATCTGAATCAAACGGGATGCGTCAACGCTATGCGCAGGTCTTCTTCCAAATTAACGGTGACACTCTGCCCGCTACTTGCCACGACGCGATTCCATCGGCAGTTCCAACTCCCCCTCCGATTCGAAACGCGCGCCGCCCAGGCCGATGCCGCCGAGGCGGCCGGTCAGGCGGTAGTCGAGCTTGCTGGGGGGCTTGCCGGTGGTGGCGATGCTGAACATCTGCTTGAGAATGGCCGTCGCCGGCACGGTGACCGGCACGGTGATAATCGACTCGCCGTAGCGCGGTACGTTGCCGCGTTGGTCGCTGACGCCACTGGCGAAGTCCTTGCCCGCCAGTTCCAAGTCGACGACCACGCCATCGAAGTCCAGCGCCGTTTCGTTGGGGTTCTGCACGCGCAGTTTGAGGACGAAGCGCGCCTCCATGCCTTCGCCCGGCAACGGGTCCATGCCGGCGACCGACACGCGCAACGGTTCGCGCACGCCGAAGCCGGCGCAGCCGGCGAGCAGCAGTGCGGTGAAGCCCAGCAATACCTGACGACGGTTCATGGTGTGATCCCTATCGATAACTGGACCTACGATAACGGGGCTAACGGGCGCGGTCCACCTTCAGGCGCAGGAAATGCGTCGCGCAGGAGATGCACGGATCGTAGTTGCGGATGACGGTTTCACCGCGCAGGCGCAGTTCGGCGTCGTCGCGTTCCAGGCCGAAGCGCGTCAGCGAGATGCGCAGATCTTCTTCCATGCGCGCCTGATTCTGGCTGGTGGGCGGGACGATGCGCGCTTCGAGGACATTGCCCTGCGCATCGGTGACGTAGCGGTGCCAGAGGATGCCGCGCGGCGCTTCGCTGCAACCGAAGCCGATGCCGGCGCGCGGTGTGCTGGCGACGGCCGGCGTTTCTGGCACGCGATACTCGCCGAGCAGGCGTGCCGCCTCGTCGATGACCAGCCACACCTCGGCGGCGCGCGCGACGATGCTGTGGAACATGTTGCGGCTGGGGAAACGAATGCCGAGCTGTTCGAGCAAGCTGCGCAACTCCGCGGGCAGCTGCGTGTAGTTGAGGTTGATGCGCGCCAGCGGGCCGACCAGATAGGGTTTGCCGTCGAGGTGTGCGTGCAACGCAGTCGAATGCGGCACGTGCGATTCCTGGAAATGCTGCTCGTATTCGGTGATGTCGAGGTCGTGACCGAGACTGGTCACCAACCGGCCACGGGTGATGGCGTATTCGTCGGGATGGCGCATGGCCACGTTGATGAAATCCTGTTCGTCATCCGGCAACGGCAGTTTCGCGGTCCAGCGCACCAGGGCCTCGGCATCGGCACGCGCCGCATTCAGCCGCGCGCGCATGTCGGCGACAGCTTCCAATGACGGCGCATGATGGAAACCACCCACGGTCACGCCCACCGGATGCACGGCGCGCGCGCCGAACAGCGCGATCAACTCATTGCCCAAGGTCTGTAGACGCAGACCGCGGCGCACTGCCTCGGCGTCCTTGGCGGCCAGGTCGACGACGCTGGTGCAACCGAAGAAATCCGGCGCGGCCAGCAGATGAATGTGCAGTGCGTGGCTTTGCAACCACTCGCCGCAGTAGAACACCCGACGCATAGCCTCCGTCCAGGGCGTGACCGTCACGCCGTAGATGGACTCGAAGGCCTGCACAGCACTGATCTGATAAGCGACCGGGCAGATGCCGCAAATGCGCGCGGTCATGTCGATGACATCCTGGGCGTTGCGACCGATCAGGAACTGTTCGTACAGGCGCGGCGGTTCGTAGATCTCCAGTTTCAGATTTTCGATCTGTCCGGCGCGGATGCTGAGATCCAAGGCGCCCTCGCCTTCCACACGCGCAAGCACGGGGATGCGGATATCGACGCGGCGTTGTTCGTTCATGGCGTCTTCTCCCAGCGTTGCGCGGCATCGAGGAATACGGCGCTCTGATTGTGTGTGCCGAGGAAATGCTGTGCGATCTCGCGCCCGACCAGGCCGAGACCCTGCAGGCGCGCGCCGAGGGCTTCGGTGTTCGGCGTCTCCGCCGGACCATAGCAGGCATAGCAGCCGCGCCCGAAACGCGGACACAGCGCGCCGCAGCCGGTGCGCGTGACCGGTCCCATGCACGGCTTGCCTTCACTCACCATGACGCACACCGCCTGCTGGCGTTTGCATTCCATGCACACCTTGTCGCGTTCATCGATGGGCACGACGCCGTTCAGCAACGAACCGACCGCCGCGACGATCTGCCGGCTATTGACCGGGCAACCCCACAGCTCGAAATCGACCGGCACCAGTGCGCGGATCGGCTGCACTTTATCGAGACTGGAGATGTGTTCGGGGCTGGCATAAACAGCGCTGATCCAGTCCTTGGCGTTGGCCAGGTTGCGCAGCGCCTGCAGGCCGCCGGCCGTGGCGCAGGCGCCGATGGTGACCAGCAGTTTCGAACTCTCGCGGATACGGCGGATGCGGTGCTCGTCCTCAGGCGTCGAGATGCTGCCCTCGATGAAGGCGATGTCCACCGGATCGTCTTCGCCAAGGATACCGGCCTCGGCGAAATGCCGAATGTCGACCTGCGCGGTCAACGTCAACAGATCTTCGCCCAGATCCAGAAACGCCAACTGACAGCCGTCGCAGGAGCTGAACTTGTGTACTGCGATTCTGGGCTTTCCTGTGCTCATGGAAACACCTTATTTGGGAACCGCCAATAAGAATTATGAACCGCCAAGGCGCCAAGACGCCAAGATTGTTTGATGAACAAGGAAAAATCGTTTTTACCTTAGTTCTCCTTGGCGTCTTGGCGCCTTGGCGGTTCAAATAAATCTTTCTTGGCGACCTTGGCGTCTTGGCGGTTCATAAAGACCCATAAAAACTCAATATCCCTTCACGCCCAAGCGCTCGCGGATCTGCGGGTAGTTGAACACCGGGCCGTCCTTGCAGACGAAGGCTGCGCCGACCTGGCAGTGGCCGCAATGGCCGACGGCACATTGCATGTTGCGTTCAAGCGAGAGCGAGATATTGCCATCGGGTACGCCGGATGCGCTGAGTTTACGCACACTGGCGAGCATCATCGGTTCCGGGCCGCAGACCATGACGCGCGCAGTGCGCACATCGAAGGTCGATCTGATCGACCAGTTCGGTGACCAGGCCGACATGCCAGCTCCAGCCGGCGCCGGCGACATCGGCGGCGAGCAGCACCTGCACGTCGGGGAGTTGTTCCCAGCGTGCGTAACGCTCACGCCAGATCATGTCGTCCATGTGTTTCACACCCTGCAGGATGGCGACGCGGCCGAATTCGTTGCGGCGCTGTGCGACGTAATTGATCACCGACACCAGCGGCGCGCAGCCGAGGCCGCCGGTGACGAGCACGAGATCTTGTCCGCGCGCTTCCTGCAACGGCCAGCCATGGCCGAACGGTCCGCGCAGGCCGATGCGATCGCCGGGTTTGAGTGCGGCGAAACCACGGGTGACGCGACCGACGACGCGGACAGTGTGACCGAGTTCGTCGCCGGTATCCGGGTCGGACACAATCGAGATCGGGATCTCGCCGACACCGTAGAGATAGAGCATGTTGAATTGCCCCGGTTCGAAACGGTAGGCCGCGTGCTGCGCCGGATCGCACAGCCGCAGGCCCAGCGAAAACACCGAGGGCGATTCCTGGGTGCGACGCACAATCTCGGCTTCCATTGGGATATGCGGGGCGGGAATATGCAGCGCGTTCATGGCGTGTCCACCGCGAGCGCGGCAACCTCTGCGGTGATGTCGATGCCGACCGGGCACCAGCTGATGCAGCGACCGCAACCGACACAGCCGCTGCGGCCGTATTGATCGTGCCACGCGGCGAGTTTATGCGTCAGCCATTGGCGGTAACGCAGGCGCGTATCGGCGCGAATCGTGATGCCATGGATGTAGCTGTGGCCCTGGGTGAAACAGGAATCCCATTCGCGGTAATGCGTGCTGCCGCTGCCGTCGATGGCCGGCGCTTCGTGATCGCTGTGGCAGAAACAGGTCGGGCACACCGAGGTGCAGTTGCCGCAGGACAGGCAGCGCGCGGCGACGTCGGCCCAGCGCGGATGGTCGAGCCGGTCGGCGAACAGCGGGCGCAGATCGCGGCTAGGCGAGTGCGCGTTGCTGAGTGCGTGCGCGGGTGTGCTGCTCACTGATGGTGGCTGTATGTGCAGCCGTGACCGGCCGCAGCTCCAGTTTGGCGGCGATCGCCTCCCCATTCTCACTCGCGCTCTTGACGGCAAAACCGTCGTCGAGTTCGTCGAGGATCAGATCGCAGCCGGTCGCGTTGTCCGGAACAGCCGGCCCATCGCCGGTGGAGACACAGAAACAAGTCGCGGCCGGGTGCGTGCAATTCACCGCAATCAGGAACAGGTTTTCACGACGCGCAGCATATTGGGGATCGCGGAAGGCGCTGTCGAGGAAATGCGCATCCTGCAAGCGCAATGCGGCCACATCGCAGGCGCGCACGCCAATCACCGCCAGCGGTTGAGTCTTGGCCGTCTCTGCAGGCTTGAAGTCGAGTCGTCCGTCGGCATTGCGCGCAACCTGCCACAAGGTTTCGCGCGGTGCGAACAGAAAGGGCTTGAGTGCCTGCGGACCATTGGCCCAGGCGAACTGACGCGGAGTATCGCTGCGTTGCAGCCGGTAACGTGCCGGGCGACTGCGCATCCTGCCAACCGACGGACAGCGCGCTGCTATCCGGCCAGTCGCGAAATTGAATGGCACCGTCCTGCACCACGGGACCGACACAGCGATAACCTGCCGAGCGCAAAGCATCGAGCAGCCGATCGAGCTGATCACGTGCAAGAAATCCAGAAGCGTTCCCGAAAGTATTCATAGGCACCTGCAGCACATGTTTGTGGGGTCACATGGACAGCGTTGCCAGAGAGGACGGCGCAAGTGAGCACCGCGCTCATGTGTAGCCCGGATGAAGCGTAGCGTAATCCGGGAATGACATTCGCTACCCCCGGATTCCGCTGCGCTTCATCCGGGCTACTTCGATGAACATCCAGCGTGGGATGCGGCGTGGAGACGCTTACCGCACCCCACCTGGACGCGACCGGTGGGCGACGACTTTAGCCGCCGACCAGCCAGCCGCCGCCAACAGCAGCGACGGCACCACCGGCGATGCGCACGAAGGCGGACAGACGTCCGCTGCGCAGGCCGATGGACAGGCGCGCGGCAACCAACAGCACGAGCGCCGATGTCAGCAGGAATCCCATAACATACAGCGCCGGCTGCGCGGTTTGCGGCAGTTCGGTGCCGTGTGCATAGCCGTGGAACAGCGCGAAGGCGAACAGGAGCGCACTGCCGACGACGGCCGACGGACGCGCCGCCGAGGCGGCCAACACGCCGATCAACAGCACCGACACGGCGATCATCGGTTCGACCAGCGGCAGGTTGAACCCACCCCAGGCCAGCAACGCGCCACCGAGCATGCCGGCGAGGAATCCACCCGGTAGTTGATATTGCGCGCGCCCGCCCAGCCAGCCGGCCCACAGGCCCGCGCCGATCAGCGCGAGCAGGTGATCCAGACCGATCAGCGGATGCACCAATCCAGCTGCGAAACCCGCGCCGTGAGCACCAAAGGTGTGCGCACTCGCCACCGGGGCCAGCAGCATCAGTCCCACCAATGCCAGTGTTCTATTGATCGTTCGCATGAGTAAAACTCCTCGTTTTCCGCTTGTTCCCGCAGTGACCTTCTGTAGCGATCACCGCGCCCTGGATAGTCTCGTCTTATTGCTTTCGCACACTCCGTGCCAGCCCTACTTCACCTTGACCTTCACCAGTTCCTCGCCGTCCGGATCGGTCACATGCACCGCGCAGGCAATGCAGGGATCGAAGCTGTGGATGGTGCGCAGGATCTCGATCGGCTGTTTGGGATCGTGCAACAGATGCCCGGCGAGCGCCGCCTCGTAGGCGCCGTCCTGACCTTGCACATCGCGCGGTCCGGCGTTCCAGGTGCTCGGCACGACCGCTTGATAGTTGTCGATCTTACCGTCCTTGATGACGATCCAGTGCGCCAACGCGCCACGCGGGGCCTCCATGAAGCCAACGCCCTTGGCGGTGCTCGGCCAGGTGGACGGATCCCATTTCTTCTCGTTGAAGGTGCGCACGTCGCCGGCCTTGATGTTGGCCATCAGGTTGTTGTACCAGGTGCTCATGGCATCGACGACGAGCTTCGTCTCCAGCGTGCGCGCCGCCGTGCGGCCGAGCGTGGAATACAACGCCTGTACCGGCAGATCGAGCGTGCGCAGCGTCGAGTCGACCAGCTCCTTGGCTTGTTCGTTGCCCGTGGCGTACATCATCAGCACGCGTGCCAGCGGTCCGACCTCGACGGCCTTGCCGCGCCAGCGTGGCGATTTCAACCAGGAATAACTGGCCGCGGTATCGAGATGCTCGTAGGGCGGTTGCGGGCCGGTGTAGTCGAACTCGGTCTCGCCCTGATACGGATGCAGGCCGGCCTCTTTGCCGTCCTTGTATTTGTACCAGGAGTGCGCGACGTATTCCTGAATCTGATCTTCCGCATTCAGATCCACTTCGTGAATCTTGGTCAGGTCGCGATCGAGAATCACGCCCTTCGGCACCAGGAAGGTGCTGGGGTCGTCCAAGCCCCTGCGCCGGGAAATCACCAAAGGTCATGAAATTGCCGAGGCCCTCGCCCTGCGCACCCCAGTCCTTGTAGAACGAGGCGATGGCGAGCGTATCCGGCACGTAGACCTGATCAACAAAGGTACGCATCTCGTCGATGATCTCTTTGACGCGCTGCAGGCCGGTCATGTTCACCGCCGTCGCACCCATGCCGCCGCGGTACTGCGGACCCTTGCCTTGACCCTGATGTTCGGAATGCACACTGATCGCCGCCGGTGTGCCACCGACCAGGAAATTCGGATGCGGATTTTTGCCGCCGAAGATGGTGTGCAAGCGCGACACATCACGTTGCCAGGTCAACGCTTCCAGATAATGCGCGACCGCCATCAGATTGGCTTCGGGTGGCAGCTTATAAGCAGGATGGCCCCAGTAGCCGTTGCTGAAAATACCCAGCTGCCCGCCTTCGACGAAGTTCTTCAACTTCTTCTGCACATCCGAGAAATAGCCCGGCGAGGACTTCGGGTACGAACTGATCGACTGCGCCAGCGCCGAGGTCGCCTTGGGATCTGCGCTCAGCGCGGAGACCACATCCACCCAATCGAGCGCATGCAGGTGATAGAAATGCATCACATGATCGTGCACATACTGCGCGCCGATCATGAGATTGCGGATCAACTGGGCATTCGCCGGAATTTCATACTGCAGCGCATTCTCCACCGCGCGCACCGAGGCGATGCCATGCACCAGCGTGCACACACCGCAGATACGCTGGGCGAAGGCCCAGGCGTCGCGCGGGTCGCGCCCGCGCAGGATGATCTCGATTCCGCGCACCATGGTGCCGGAGCTGGAGGCCTGAGTGATGCGACCTTCGGCGTCAGTCTCCGCCTCGATGCGCAAATGCCCTTCGATGCGGGTGATGGGATCGACGACAACGCGTTGTGTGGCCATATCGGCTTTCCTTGTTGTTGGGTGCGCCGCGCGCACCGGATTCAGTATCACGCCGGACGGTGTGTACAGCGCACCGTCCGCTGCCAACTATTTTTCCGTCAGATGCTCGGCAATCATCTCGGTCAGTCCCACCACCGGTATGTCCATCTGGTAGTGTTCCAGCCCCTCTTCCAGGACGATGCGGCAGTTGGCGCAGGCGGTCACCAGGGTCTTGGCGCCGGTCTTCTCCAGTTGCCGCTTTCTTGATCTTGAAGACTTCCAGGCGCAGCGGTTCAGCCTCTTCGATGGCGCTCGCACCGCCGCCACCGCCGCAGCACCAGTTGTACTTGCCGGCATCGTCCATTTCCACGAAATCCTTCGCCACCATATTCATCAGATTACGCGGCTGTTCGAAGACACCACCACGCCGCACCAACTGGCAAGGATCGTGGAAAGTCATCTTGGTCGTCTCGAAACCTTCGGTCTTCAGCAACCCTTGGGTGCGGAACTCCTCCAGGACTTCCAGGATGTGCTGCACCTTGAAGTTAAACGGCCGACCGATCAGGTTGGCACCGTCCCAGCGCAATGCCGTGTAGGCATGGCCGCACTCGGGACTGATGACGGTCTTGACCTTGAGCCGCTCCGCGCCTTCGACGATGCGGTTGACGATGACCTTGGCCAGATCCGAGACGCCGATCTGAATACCGGCGTTGGTCGCCTCGAAGGCCGTGGAACACAGCGTCCAGGTCTTGCCGGCCTGCTTCATGATCTTGGCGATGGCGCCGAGGTATTCCGGGAAATTCATGATCTCCATGGACGACAGCATCACCATGTATTCGGCACCCTCCTTGTCCATCGGAATTTCGATGCCGATCTCATCCTGCACATGTTTCATCTGCGCCTGCACCGCCGGGAGTCGCACACCCATCGGGCTGCCGATCTCGACGGTGCGCGTGACCGCGCCGATCAGACCTTCCGGCGCATGTCCGGACACCGCCATGCCTTCACGGAACTTGCGCACCATGTAGACGATGTCGTTACCGACCGGACAGACCAGCGAACAGCGCGCGCACAAGGTGCAGCTGTTGTAGACCAGTTCCTTCCACTCTTCGAGTTCGTTGTCGGTGACGGGCTTGGACAGCCCCACCATCTTCGCCAGACGACCGAGCAGCGTATATTCCTGCTCGTAGATGCGCCGCAGTGGTTCCAGCTTGTGGATAGGCGTGTATTTCGGATCGCCGGTCTCGGTGTAGAACAGACAGGCCTCGGCGCACAAACCGCAATGCACGCAGCTATCGAAATAGCTCGCGATGGGCGCGTCGATCATTTCCTTGAGGACTTGAACACCTCTGTCTAATGAAGCACTCATACCGGCACACCTTTGTGAGCGTTGACATGACCATTGAACCAGCGCGAACCGAACACCGTGAAGGCGTGAAACAGCTTGGTGAACGGCAGCACCACCAGGAGTATTTCTACAGTCAAGATATGTAAGGCCAGCATCGTGGTATACGGCAACAGCAGATGTTTCACGGCCAAGTAGCCCGTCAACACCGGCAGAAAGGTAACAGTCCAGGTGAAATAATCTTCAAAGGTGGACAAAAAGCGTTTGACCGGCTTGGTGATACGATCGACCAGCACCACGACCATGGCCACCAGGGTAATGACCGCCACCAGATCGATAACCTGCGATGGCAGTGCCGGCCAGGACAATCCCACCAGACTTTCGATGAGCTTGATGTGCGGCGCGAACAGAAACACCACCACCGCCAGACCGATATGGAAAATATATCCGCCGATATAACTGACCGGCGAACGCTTCAGCATTCCCGGCGGCGGAACTGAACGACGAAACACCGTACGCAGCCCCGATGCACCGGCTGCATGCCGCGGCGCGGACAGATCAGGTTTGCGTCCCAGGCTGTAGATCTCGAACAAGCGCCAGATCACGCCCAACAGAAACACGCCAATGGCGAGATTCAACCCGTCGCCGCGCACCCAATTCAAGAACTCGATTTCGCTCATGTTATTTCTCCAGATCCGCAAGACCGGCGGGTTTATGCGCGGCTTTGGCAGTGCCCTTCTTGCTGCGATTGGCGAACGCAACACCGGCACCGATGGCCACACCGGCCACCGCCGCCCCGGCGGCGAGATCCAACGGCGTCGTCGGCATGGACAGCGCACTGTAGAAACTGCCCGCATCCCAGAAGTCCGGTTCGGAGCAGCCGATGCAACCGTGACCGGATTCGATCGGGAAGCTGGTGCCGTTGTTCCACTTGGCGGTCGCGCAGGCGTTGTACGTGGTCGGGCCTTTGCAGCCGAGTTCGAACAGACACCAGCCCTTGCGCGCACCTTCGTCGTCGAAGGTCTTGGCGAACTTGCCTTGATCGTAGAACGGCCGGCGGTAGCAGCGATCGTGGATGCTGTCGCCGAAGTACATCGTCGGCCGGCCGAGATGGTCGAGTTCGGGGATTTCGCCGAAGGTCAGGTAATGCGCCAACACACCGGTGATGACGGTCGGGATCGGTGGGCAACCCGAGACGTTGATAACCGGCTTGCGTGGCACCAGCCCTTCATCCATCAAGGCCTGCACGCTCTTGGCGCCGGTCGGATTAGGATCGGCCTTGGGAATACCACCGAAGGCCGCGCAGGTGCCGATAGCTGACCACGGCGGCCGCGTTCTCCAGCGTCTCCTTGAGCATCTGCAGATTGGTCATGCCGGCGATGGTCGAGTAGATGCCGCCATCCTTGGTCGGGATGGAACCGTCGACCAGCACCAGATAACCGGGCTCTGCCATCGCCTGTTCGCGCGCATGTTCGGCGGCGGTGCCGGATGCGGCCTGCAGGGTGTGATGGTAGTCGAGCGAGATCATGTCGAAGATCAGGCTCTCGATCGTCGGCGTATGCGAGCGCGTCAGCGATTCGGTACAGCCGGTGCATTCCTGGAACGACAACCAGATCACCGATGGGCGGGTGCGCTTGCCCAAGGCCTCGGCGATGGCGGGTGCCATGCTGGGCGGTAATGCCATCAATGATGCAGCAGCCGCGCAGAATTTCAGAAACGCGCGACGACTGACGCCGCGTTTTGCCAGTTGCTCCGCAACAGTGGGACGTCGATTCATGATTCTTCTCCTAGTAGGCGTGCACACCTGCCACATAAACACATACAGCTTGTAAGAGCGGACTGAAGGTCAGGCGCTCCTACAGAAACATAGACCCGTTACAGCAAGCGTATTATTCCTCATTGCCCGTCATTCGTTCACTCAGTGCTTCCAGACTTTCGCGGACATCGTCGCGCTGTGCGCGGATGATGTCCGGGCAAAAACTCACTTCGATGAACTCCGCCATGACCTCGTCGACGGCATTGTGATGTGTGACCCACCAGATGCCGCGATAGGCGGTCTCCTGCACATCGCTCTTGCCGAGCGCGTCGACCTCGACGCGTACTTCGCCGCGACCGAGGGCTTCTTTGAGGGATTCGAGTTCACCGGGGGCGAGCGGCAGGCTGCGCAGATCGATGCTGTGTTCACGGCCGCTGTCGAGCAGCCCTTGCAGCGCATTTTCCAACTCGGCGAACAGTGCCTGACTGTAACCACCGCCGACGACGCCCGGCAGACCCTGAACGTGAATCGGGATGCCTTCGAGACCGCTCATTGCCGCCACTCCTGCAGAATGTCCAACACCTGACGACTGGCCTGCACAATCGCGTCGGCGATTTCGGCGGTAGGTTTATCGCTCCAATCCACCGTGTGCGGCTGAATGCCGATGAGGGCGCGACGCTGCGGTAAACGTTCGGTGAGATAGGCAACGGCCAGCAAGTCGAGAAGACTCACTTCATGCACGCTGCGCTTGCGGTTGCTGCCCACAAAGTCGTCCATGTCACGATTTTGAAAACAGCGAATAGTGCCGGCCTTGGCACCCAGCTCGGCGGCGTCGACGACGATCAGGCCGTCGGCATTTTCGATGGGGCCGGCCAGCGTAAAGCTCAGTGTGCCGCCGTCGAGGTATTCAACATCCGGGAGATCGGGATGATGTTCTTGCAGGTAGTTGATGACATGGACACCGGCACCCTCATCGCACAACAGAGTGTTCCCCAACCCGAGCACCAGTACGTTTTGATTCACTGCATCCTCCTTCAGTAACACAATCCACGTCCCTCTTGCGGCTTAGTATCGCCGCTCTGCGTGACAGGTCAACGGTGCGCCTTGATCTGCATCAAAGATTACTAATATGCGAATACCGACATATTTAGCAGGGCTATCTGCGGCGCATGCAGGCAATGACTCGGCGCGCACTGCGTGGAAGGGTCTGTCCAAGTGATCTACATCAAACGACCTCGCATCCCTTGAGTGCAATGCTAGACTTTGACCAGATCGCGCTGCAATGTACCCGTAAACTCACTGTGAGTGCGTAGACTCCCGAGGAAATCTCATGTGCCTTGGCATCCCGATGCAGATCCGCGAAATTGACCGTTATGTAGCGCGTTGCGAGGCCAAAGGCGTGTCGCGCGACGTCAATCTATTTCTACTCCAGGGCGAACCGCTGGAACTTGGCGATTTCGTCATGGTGCATGTCGGTTACGCGATACAGAAGATGACCGAGCAAGAGGCACGCTCGGCGTGGGAACTCTACGACGAAATGCTTGACCAGCTGGATACAAGCCCGGGTACAGTCGATGCATGAGTTGTCGGTATGCCAGGCCTTGGTGCGCCAACTGGATGACATCGTGCTGCGTGAACACGCGACAAGCATCACCCAAGTCGTGGTGCGCATCGGTCCCTTGTCCGGTGTAGAGGCACAATTGCTGCGCCACGCCTTCCCGCTCGCTAGCGCTGGCACAGTGGCTGCGAACGCGGAGCTGGTCTTGGAAACATTGCCCATTCGCGTGAGTTGCGAGCACTGCGGCGCCGAATCGGAGGCCACAGTCAACCGGCTGATCTGCGGTGTGTGCGGCGATTACCACACACGTCTGCTCAGCGGCGACGAGCTGCTGCTGGCGCAAGTCGAGTTGGAGCGCGACGAAGCATCCGTCGCCCTTGGACAACATTGAAAAGGTAATAACAGCATGTGCGACACCTGCGGCTGCAACATCACCCCCGGCAATGCGCATCTGGTGCGCAACAACGGCCCCTTGGCCCGCAGCGCCGACGGCCGCGAAGCCATCACCGTGCTCAAGGGCCTGCTGTCGGAGAACGATCATCAGGCCGCACACAACCGCGAACACTTCGACCGTCACGGCGTGCTGGCACTCAACCTCATGTCTTCGCCCGGTTCGGGCAAGACCGCCTTGCTGGAAGCGACCATCGAGGCGCTGGCGGGTGAGTTGCGCATCGCCGTGATCGAGGGCGATCTGGAAACCGAGAACGACGCCGAACGCATTCGCGCCAAGGGCGTGCCTGCCGTACAGATCGCCACCGGCACCGCCTGCCATCTGGATGCGCATATGGTGCATGACGCGCTGCACCGTCTCGATCTCGACAACATCGACATTCTGTTCATCGAGAACGTCGGCAATCTGGTGTGTCCGGCCAGCTTCGATCTCGGCCACCATCGCAATATCACCCTGCTGTCGGTCACCGAAGGCGACGACAAGCCGGCCAAGTATCCGGTGATGTTCCGTGCCGCCGATCTCATGCTCATCAGCAAGACCGACCTGCTCGCCGTGCTCGACGATTTCGATCCGGCCGCCGCGGAACGCCATCTGCGCAATCTCGCCAGCCGCGCGCCGGTGATTTCCATTGCCGCGCGTAAACAGCGCGACATCGATGCGTGGCTGGATTGGTTGCGGACGGAGGTTGCGGCGCAGCGGGAACGCGTGGCGCGCCAGGAAACGCTGCATCCAGCCGTGCAACCAGATGGTCTGGCATTGCATGCGAATTCAAGGACTGAAAAGTCGCACCGTTTCGTGCGACTGCCGTGATTAAAGTCCGTAGCCTGGGTTGAACGCAGTGAACGGTCGCTTTTGACGTCATAGCAATGGCGGCAAAAGCTGTATGAACAATTCAGTTCATTGCCGTAAGATTGCCTGACGGCATTCTTCCAACCGGGTTCGCTACCGCTCAACCCAGGCTACGAATGATAGGAATCACACATGAGCACCACCGCAAAGACCTGGCTGGAACGCATCCACGCGCTGCCGCTGCAACGCAAGCTGCGCATCATGAATGTCTGCGGCGGCCACGAACGCTCCATCACGATGGCCGGCCTGCGCGGCGCCCTGCCCGCCCAAGTTGAGTTGATTCCCGGCCCGGGCTGCCCGGTGTGCGTGTGTCCCGAGGAAGATGTCTATCAGGCGATTCAGCTCGCGCTGCACGAAGACATCACCTTGGTCGCCTTTGGCGACATGCTGCGCGTGCCGGTGAATGTCGGCAAAGGCGAGATCCGTTCGCTGGAGCAGGCCAAGGCGGCCGGCGCCGATATCCGTCCGGTCGCCTCGCCCACCGAGGTGGTGCAGATCGCGCGCGATCAACCCAATCGCGATGTGGTGTTCTTCGCCGCCGGCTTCGAGACCACCACGGCGCCGGTCGCCGCCATGCTTGCCGAAGGCGTGCCGCACAATCTGAGTCTGCTGTTATCGGGACGACTGACCTGGCCGGCGGTGGCCATGCTGCTGAACTCGGACACGCCGGGTTTCGATTGCCTGATCGCGCCGGGCCACGTCGGCACGATGATGGGTCCGGAAGAATGGGAATTCGTCGTCACGGAACACAACATCCCGGCCGCGATGGCCGGCTTCACACCCGTGTCGCTGTTGGCGGCCATGTATTCCGTGCTGCGTCAGCAACTCGAACAACGCCCGTTCCTCGACAACTGTTATCCGGAACTCGTGCGCCCCGGCGGCAACCCGGCGGCACGGCGTATGCTCGAAACGACGCTGCGGGTCGTCGACGCCAACTGGCGCGGCGTTGGCGTCATTCCTAATTCCGGCTACGGACTCGCACCTGACTACGCACACTTGGATGTGCGCGCACGCTTCCCCGATTACACCGATACCGCGCGCAAACGCGCCGGCCAGATGCCACCGGGTTGCGACTGCGCAAAGGTGGTACTCGGACGCATCTATCCCAACGAATGCCGACTCTATGGCCGCGCCTGTCACCCGCGCAACCCGATCGGCCCGTGCATGGTCTCCGATGAAGGCGCCTGCCGCATCTGGTGGAGCAGCGGCGTACGCGAGGCGGTGGAACCCGCCAGCAGCGCAAGCTAACTCGTGAAAATCCAGAAATAGCCGAGGTTGTAATACACGTGCAGCAGTATCGGCGCGTGCAGCCGGCCATAGCGATCACGGAAATAACCGAACACCAGTGATGGCAACAATACGGATGCGGCCGCCAAGGGTGGATGCGCGAAAAAATGCAGCGCGGTGAAAATGCCACTGGTTACGAGATTGGCCAGGGTCAGGCCTTGCCAATGCCGCTGCAAGTTCGCCCGCTCCAGCAACCAGCCTTGCAGCAAACCGCGAAACAACAACTCTTCTACACACGGATAGACCATTACGAGCAGGGCAAACTCGCGCGGCTGAAGTAACGGCCACGTCCAATCAGGCGTTGGCGAGTAGAAATAATAGCCGATCAGCCACAGCAGTGGTGCGATCAGCAGCGCCCAGAAAAACTGGCGATCGCGTAGCATCTGCTTCAAAACCCGCATGCGTTAATTCTCATGCGGCGGGCAATAGCATCACTTACATCAGGATGACCAGAGAGACTTAAGCTACGACTTACGACTCCAGTCATCTGACTTCTGCTCCCACGCCCAGGCATGCCGAATAATCGTCTCCAAATCTGCATACTCCGGCTTCCATCCCAACTCATTTTGCAGCAAGGTGGAATCAGCCACCAACCGAGCCGGATCACCATCACGTCGCTCACCAAGTGACACAGAAAAGTCCTTACCCGTGACCTTCTTGGCCACATCGATTACTTCTTTAATGGAATAACCCTGACCATTCCCCATATTGAAGGCCTTGCTTTCGCCACCCGCCACCAGATGCTCAAGCCCCAGCAAGTGCGCACTACACAGGTCATTGACATGAATGTAATCACGGATGCAGGTGCCATCGGGCGTATCGTAGTCGATACCGAAAATGGTGATATGGTCACGACGACCAAAAGCCGCCTGCAGCACCAGCGGCACCAGATGAGTTTCAGGAATATGGCGCTCACCTAACTCCCCGTCGGGATCGGCACCCGCCGCGTTAAAGTAGCGCAGAATAACCGACTTCAATCCATAAGCATGATCAAAATCACGCAATATCTGCTCCACCATGAGCTTACTGTGACCGTAGGGATTAATAGGCTTCTGTGGGTGCGCCTCATCTATCGGCGTGTATTGCGGCTCACCAAAAGTGGCCGCAGTAGAAGAAAAGATAAACCGCTTAATGCCATGCTCAACCATCGCATCCAGCAACACCTGTGTATTAGTCACATTGTTGCGATAGTACATTGAAGGCTTCTCAACCGACTCCCCTACCTGAATGTAGGAAGCAAAGTGCATCACGCCGTCGAATGTATTTTGAGTAAAAAGCTTTCCCAGTAAACCGGCATCCGCAATATCGCCTTCAATAAAATCTCCATATTTCACCGCATCCTTATAACCATTTGAGAGGTTATCCAGCGTGGTCACCTGATGCCCCGCCTGACTCAGCATCTTCACCATATGTGAACCGATATAACCTGCGCCGCCTACTACCAGTACTTTCATTTTTATTCCTTGATCTGCCTGTTTCCGGGCTCAATGTAGTACTCAATGTGGAGGCTTATCATACACGGCACGCAAGATTATTCACCTTGATACTCTCATCTACAAGCACTAACATTTTGAACCATAGTGAAAAATATACTCTAGTTTAATTAGACTTATTAGGACGGAACGGTACTCACATTCGATCGGCATGATATGTGAAATTCTTATGACTTAAGACGTACGACTTAATTTCTCTTCCGTACGCCTGCCATACAAACCGCCAAATAGGGACTGATGTCGTATACTTCGGATATTACCCTCGCAATGTTAGGAGAGTCACTATGTCCATACGCAAACTCACTCACACGACAGGGCTAAGTGTTTTCCCGCTGTTGTTGGCGATGGCTACCGCCAGCCTGTCCGTCGCGACATCGGTATGGGCAGTAGAGACCAGTGAGTACGGCATGGAGATCTCGCCCATCGCCGGCTATAGATCGGGGGGTTCGTTCGAAGACCCCACAACCGGGGAAACGCTAGACCTGGATGAGAGCGCGAGCTATGGCATCATCGTCAACAAGGATTACGACGCCAACACACAATGGGAATTCGTCTACAGCCGCCAGGAAACCGAACTGCAACTGGGCCCCACCTTCACGGGTAACCGCCAGTTCGACTTGAACGTGGATTACCTGTCGCTCGGTGGTGCCTATATCTGGCGCGATGCGCGCTTGCAACCTTATATCGGCGCCGCGGTCGGCGTCGCCTATCTGGACCCACAGGATTCCAGCTACGATTCCGAAACACGGTTTCTGCTGCAACTCTCCGGCGGCTACAAATATTTCCTGACACCCAATCTCGGCCTGCGCATCGAGGCCCGCGGCTATGCGACGCTCATGGACACGGACACGGCGATCTTCTGCGGTAACGGCGCCTGTATCGCCCGCGTCGAGAGCAGCGGTTTCGGCCAAGTGGAAATCAATGGCGGTCTTGATCTGCGCTTCTGACGACGCGCCTCAGACCTTGAAGTAGCCCTTGTACCATTCGACAAACCGCGCGATACCGTCTTCGACCGAGGTCGCCGGCTTGTAGCCGATATCTTTCACCAGATCTTCGACATCGGCATAGGTGTCCGGCACGTCACCGTTTTGCAGCGGCAGCAAATTCATCTCCGCCTTCTTGCCCAGGCAATCTTCCAGCACTTTGATGTAGTGCATCAACTCCACCGGATTGTTGTTGCCGATGTTGTAGAGCTTGTACGGCGCGTTGCTGGTCGCGGAATCGGGCGCATCGCTGTTCCAGTCCGGGTTCGGCGCGGGAATGCGATCCAGGATGCGCACCACGCCTTCGACGATGTCGTCGATATAGGTGAAGTCGCGACGATGCTTGCCGTAGTTGAACACGTCGATGGGTTTTCCGGCGAGGATGTTGCGCGTGAACATGAACAGCGCCATGTCCGGGCGGCCCCAGGGGCCGTACACAGTGAAGAAACGCAGGCCTGTCGTCGGCAGACGGAACAGATGGCTGTAGGTATGCGCCATCAGTTCATTGGCCTTCTTGCTGGCCGCGTACAAACTCACCGGATGATCCACATTGTGGTGCACCGAGAACGGCATCTCGGTATTCGAACCATACACCGAACTGCTGGAGGCGTAGACGAGATGCTCGACGCCATTGTGACGGCAGCCTTCGAGAATATTCACGAAGCCGACCAAGTTCGTGTCGACGTAGGAATGCGGATTTTCCAATGAGTAGCGCACACCGGCCTGCGCGGCGAGATTCACCACGCGGTTAGGCTTGTGCTTGGCGAAAACCTCGGCGATGGCTGCACGGTCTTCCAGATTCACGCGCACATCGGTGAAACCCGGATATTTCGCGACGCGCGCCAGGCGCGCCTTTTTCAACTCGACATCGTAATAATCGTTGAGATTGTCGATGCCGATGACTTCGTCACCGCGTTCCAACAAACGCTGCGCCAGATTGGAACCGATAAATCCAGCCGAACCCGTGATTAATACTTTCATTGTGTCCTCGTCATGTTATGAGTGCGCGCTTAGAGACGACCGTCGACCTCGGCAGCGTCAAATACGTATTTCACATCGAACAGCACGCTATCGGGCTTGCCGAAGGCGCGAATTTTATTCACCCCCAACTCCAGAAACTGGTGATGAGCAACGGCGAGAATGATCGCGTCATAATGACCGGCCTGCGGCACCTTGATCGGCGTCAGGCCGTACTCATGCTGTGCCTCTTGTGCATCGGCCCAGGGATCATAGACATCGACGTTGGCATTGAAATCCTTGAAGGCCTTGATCACGTCGATGACGCGCGTGTTGCGCAGGTCCGGGCAATTCTCTTTGAAGGTCAGACCCATGATCAGCACATTGGCACCGGCGACATGGATGCGCTTCTGGGTCATCAGCTTCACGACGCGATCGGCGACATGCGCGCCCATGCTGTCATTGATGCGCCGGCCGGCCAGGATCACCTCCGGGTGATAGCCGATTTCCTGGGCCTTGTGCGTCAGATAGTAGGGATCGACACCGATGCAATGGCCGCCGACCAGACCGGGACGGAACGGCAGGAAATTCCACTTGGTGCCCGCGGCCTTGAGCACATCCTCGGTATCGATACCCAGACGCTCGAAGATCAGCGCCAATTCGTTGATCAACGCAATGTTCACGTCGCGTTGCGTATTCTCGATGACCTTCGCCGCCTCGGCGACGCGGATACTGCCGGCCTTGTAGGTGCCTGCCAGGATGATTTTGCGATACAGCGCATCGACGAAATCGGCTGCTTCCGGCGTCGAGCCCGAGGTGACTTTGAGTATGCTGCTGACGCGGTGCTCCTTGTCGCCCGGGTTGATACGTTCCGGGCTGTAGCCGACAAAGAAATCCCGATTGAATTTAAGCCCTGATTCGCGCTCCATGATCGGCACGCAGACTTCTTCGGTCGCGCCGGGATAAACGGTCGACTCGAAGATCGCCACATTGCCCTTTTTGAGTACGCGGCCGATGCTGCGGCTGGCGCTTTCGATGGGGGTGAGATCGGGGCGCTTGTAGCGATCGATCGGGGTCGGCACCGTGGCAATGAAGACGTTGCAATCCGCGAGGTCGGTTTCCTGATCGGCAAAGCTCAACTGCTTGGCCTCGGCCAGCTCCTCGGCATTCACCTCCAGGGTGCTGTCGTGTCCGGCGCGTAGCTCGGCGACACGCTCGGCCTTGATATCGAAACCCACGGTCGGGAATGCCTTGCCGAATTCGACGGCCAGCGGCAAGCCCACATAGCCTAGGCCGAGCACCGCGATTTTCACTTCTTGCAGCTCAAGCATGATGCATCCTACAGACAACGAAACTTTTCTTATTCAGAGAGATGCGCTCAGTTTCACGCCCCTCGCTAGGGTCGTCAGTGTACCGCAGTACGGGGCAGTGCCGCGAGTACACGGCGCTCGGCTATTACGTCTAGAGGTCCTGTCATGAGCACAATGAGGACAGCGGACAGCTGCCAATGCAGCGCCCAGCCCAGTCTGACTCGGGGCCGAATCCTGAGGCCCGTACGTAAACGGGTATAGCGATATAAGCGTTTGGATCCCTGTGATGACGGTAGTAACATCCTTCGCACGGATAACGTAATCCATGTCTAGGGAAGGCGATACAATGGATATCAAAGACTATTTCACCCCGAATGAAGTTGCTCAGCTGTTCTTGGTTTCACCCGTCACAGTCCGGCAATGGGCACAGAAAGGCCTATTACGGGCAGCGCTGACGGCCGGCGGCCACCGGCGCTTTTTACGCCAAGATCTGGTCAGCTTCGCACAAGCACGCGGACTTACCCTGAATTGGTCGCATGGCAAAGCCCGGATCCTGATCGTCGACGACGACTCGCTGCTGACGGCCTTCCTCCATGAATTTCTCGAAGGACGCCCCGATATCGAGGCCGTCGAGGTCGCCGCCAACGGGTTCGAGGCTGGACGCAAGGTCCACAGCTTTAGACCCAACCTGATGTTGCTGGATCTTATGATGCCCGGCATAGATGGGTTCGCCGTGTGTAAAGAATTGAAGGCCGATCCCTCTACACACAACATCCGGGTGCTGGCCATGACCGGTTATCCGAGCGTCGAGAACGTCGACCGCATCCTGCAGGCCGGCGCCGAACTCTGTCTTGAAAAACCAATCGATACCGGTCGTCTACTGGATTTGCTTCGGCTGGAACAACGGCAGGGTTTTGCCCACGCGCACAGCTAGTTTTCCAGACGCTTCCAGACACACAACCCGCCGCTGCTGGCATCGAGTTTATCCAGCCAGGCGCTGTGTTGCGCGGCTTCCGCCGTACTCGCTCGCAACACGGGTAAGCGCGCGCGTTCCGGCGGCAAGCGACGGATTGCGTTGTTCGCGGCCCGCGCCGTATCACCCGCCGCACCTTCCAACGATAAACTGGCTTGGCCGCCGGTCATCGCCAAATAAACGTCCGCGAGGATCTCCGCGTCGAGCAAGGCGCCATGCAATTCACGCCGCGAATTGTCGACGCTGTAACGCCGGCACAGCGCATCCAGATTATTCTTCTGCCCTGGGTGCAGCCGGCGCGCCAGCGCCAGGGTATCCAGCACACCGCAGTGCGCCTCGATGCCGGCGGCATGACCCAGCAGGCGCAATTCGTTATTGAGGAAGCCGACGTCGAACGGGGCGTTGTGAATGACTAATTCGGCGCCGCGCACGAAGTCGAGAAAGTCTTCCACGACCTCGGCGAAGCGCGGCTTGTCGGCAAGGAAATCATTGGTGATGCCATGCACCTCGACAGCCGCGTCGTCGATGGGCCGGTCCGGTTGCAGGTATTGATGGAAGCGCCGTCCGGTATGACGGCGATTATCCATCTCGATACAGCCGATTTCGATGATGCGATGCCCGTCCGCAGGTTCCAGACCGGTGGTTTCAGTATCAAGAATAATCTGACGCATATCTCAGGTGCTCCGCAGCGATTTATTGGCTCAACATTTCATCGATGGCGCGATTGGCGAGTTGATCTGCACGTTCATTTTCCGCATGTCCGGTATGCCCCCTCACCCACTGCCAATCGATCTGATGCGGCGTGGCCAGCCGATCCAGCTCCTGCCAGAGATCTTGATTCTTGACCGGCTGGCGGGCGGAATTCTTCCACTGCTTGCGCTTCCATCCGGCCAACCACTCGGTGATGCCCTGCAGCACATATTTGGAGTCGGTCGTCAGGCGCACGCGACAGGGGCGCTTGAGCGTGGCCAGGGCATTGATGGCCGCCAGCATTTCCATCCGGTTGTTGGTGGTGAGCGGTTCGCCACCGTACAGTTCTTTTTCCGTCCCGTTGAAGCGCAGGATCGCGCCCCAGCCTCCCGGACCCGGGTTACCGCGGCAGGCACCATCGGTGAATATCTCTACGACAGTCTCGCTCATGATTGCTTCCTCGAGTGGCTGCGTGGACTCGGTTCGATCAGACCACCCGCCAGCAGGCTTCGCCGCGGGCGCCACCGTGGGCGGAGCACCGTCATACCCACCACCCGTTTGCGGGCCAGCAGAAGGTAGGCCGCTGCGGGAAATGGCCAGTTATGCCGCGCCAAACGATCGAGTACCTGGAGCGGCTGTACATTGGCCAGCCGCTGGGAAGGCGGCCGGAAAAATACCGGTTGGCAACTTACGGTATCGAAACCCAGCAAAGCCAACCAATCGCGTAACCGCGCCTGGCTGATAAACCGTCCTGTCCAGGGTATACGCCGCCGCCATCCATACAACAGGCGCCACAGCCCCCAGAGTCCATAGGGATTGAAGCCCACAATCAACACATGCCCTTCAGGGACCAGGCACCGATCGACTTCGCGAAGCACCTCGTGGGGGTGGCTGGCATATTCAAGCGTATGGGGAAGGATGATGGTATCCAGACTGTCGGTCGTCACCGGGAGCGCCTGAGCCGTGCCGAGAAAGTCCGCCGCGCCACCGCCGGTGGCGACTGAGGGCATGACCCAACGGTGAGAGATACGGCTGGCGTCTAAGGGGGATGCTTGCCAGGGTGGGGCCACAGACAGCAGATGGTAGCCAAACAGCGTCCCGAGCGCTTCTCTGATTGCTTCTAATTCAGCAACTTCCAGCGCGGACCCGAGTGGCGTTCTATACCAGCCACGCAGCTGCGCCTGGGTCTCAACCCCCCTGTTATGCGGGTGCGAATGGTCCTTTTGCATAGCTTCGGGATGATACCTGAATCACTCTTGAACCGGGTGGAATGTCATGAAACGGGCAATTGGTGGTTGACCCTGGGGGGGAGGGCTGGCAGCATGCGCCCCTGAGACCTACGAGACTAAACCATGTCTAAGACGGCTGCCGACAACAGCCTGCGTCCGGTGTTACTGGCGCTAATGGTTACCGCAGCACTAGCTGGTTGCGGCCAACCTACAGTAGTACGCCATTACACGACGCAGTTATTTACCCGAGTTCCCGATACGCCTTCAGCGCTTGTCGATCCGGCCCCGGCCGCCCAGGAACCAGTTGATTCAACAACTTACGTAGTCGCAGAACCTAAAATACCCACCAGCAGCTACGGCCACGTCTGGGGCCGTATGAGTGACAACTTCCAGTTACCCGAAGCGCGTGATCCGCGCCTGGACCGGCAGATCGCCTGGTACCAACGCAACGCCACTAGCCTGCGCAGCGTTCTCGATCGCGCGGACCCCTTCATGGGCTGGATCCTCGACCAGCTTGAAAGTCAGAACCTGCCCGCCGAGCTGGCTTTGTTACCGGTGATTGAAAGTGGTTACCAGCCGCTCGCCCGCTCCCCCGGTGGTGCAGCCGGTCTGTGGCAATTCATCCCTGGCACGGGTAACCGCTTTGGCCTAACAGAAAGCAGCCTGTACAACGGCCGCCAGGATGTAGTGGCCTCCACCCAAGCCGCGATCGAATACTTCACCTTCCTGCGCGATGAATTCTCCGGCGATTGGTTACTCGCATTAGCGGCCTACAATTGCGGTGAAGGCACCGTCGCCCGCGCCGTACAACGCAACCGTTCCCGCGGCTTGCCCGAGGATTTCTGGCACCTGGATCTACCCAAGGGCACCCAGGAATACGTGCCCAAGCTGCTGGCCTTGAGAAATATCGTCGCCACGCCCGGTCACTACGGCATCAAGCTACCTAACCTGGACGCCGGATCGCAGATTGCCTTGGTTGATACGCCCGACCAGATCAACCTCAGACAGGCCGCCAATATTGCCGGTATTTCCATGGACGATATTCGTCGGCTCAATCCTGGCCTGAAGCCCCGCGCCACCGTTCCCAATGGACAACTGGTGATTCCCGCGGATGCCGCTGAAAAATTCGCGGCGGGGCTCGCCAATCTGGATGATAACGAGAGCAGTCGCACGCTCGCGCAGGCAGCGCCCGAATCACTGCCTGCCGTTGCTGCAGTTTCGGCTGTTTCCGGACCAACGTATAAGGTACGTTCCGGTGACACCCTCTGGACCGTATCCCGCAAACACAAACTCTCATCGCAACAGCTGGCGGACCTGAACGGGCTGCCCACCGATGTAAAACTACGCGTCGGCCAGACCCTTCAGATCGCCGCCGCGAACACGACGGTGACGGGCGATACGTCTCCAACCACCGGTCGCCAGACCTTGCAATACACCGTGCGGAGCGGCGACTCGCTGCTGCAGATCTCCCGTCGCTACCGCGTGAAGGTCGCCGATCTTCGCTCATGGAACGACCTGAAGAGCGATCAGTATCTGCAGCCCGGCCAGAAGCTCACGCTGTACCTCGACACCCGCCTGCGCGCCGACGGCAGTGATAGCTGATCGCCATACCTGCTTCCGCCGCTCTTCCCGCATACCCTTCGCCGCTCCCCACCATTGATGCCATAATAGCGACGCCCACAACAGGGCTGTCGTTGACCACACGCGTTTTTGAGGACTCCAATGGCCAAGCCCGCCGTTGAATGGCAGACCGATGCCGGCCTGCCTGCGACCGACATAGAAAATTTCCAGCGCGATGGTTACCTGATTCTGCGCGGCTTCAGTGCGCCCGCAACGGTCGAAGCGCTGCGCGGCGTCGCTGAAGAACATTTGCGCCGCGAGATTGCCCCGCTCGAATACGAGGCCGACTTGCATTATCCCGGCGCGCCCTCTTCGCGCATTGCCGAAGGTGGGCGCACCGTGCGCCGTCTGCTGCAAGCACAAGGGCGTCATCCCGCGTTCACCGCATGGCTCAATCAACCGGCTTTGCTGACGCGTCTGCATCAGTTGCTCGGCCCCGATGTACTCATGCCGCTGGCGCACCACAACTGCATCATGACCAAACAGCCGCGCTTCAGCAGCGATACAAGCTGGCATCAGGATATTCGTTATTGGGCATTCGAACGCGCGGAATTGATCAACGTGTGGTTGGCCCTGGGGCCGGAACGAAAAGACAACGGCTGTCTGCGGCTGATACCGGGATCACATCGACTGACGTACGCAACCGCGCAATTCGACAGCGCGCAATTCTTTCGTCAGGACGCCGCGGATAATCAAGCCCTGCTGACGCAGGCGATCGATGCCGAACTCGATGCCGGCGATGTCCTGCTGTTTCACTGCCGCACCTTGCATGCGGCAACGCGCAACTTTTCCGAACAGACCAAATTCTCGGCCGTATTCACCTTCCGTGCCGGTGACAATCATCCGTTGCCGGGAACACGTTCGGCTTCACTGCCGGAACTGCGACTGCCTTGACAGATCGCTGGTTAACTCGAAGCAGACCATGATTGCGAGCACCGCGAAACAATCACCCAGCAATGCGCTGAATACCTCGAACGATCGACGCTGCGTCACTCGCACCGCGCAACATGACCGACGATCAGCGCGCGTAAACCGCCATCGCCGCGCCCACCGCCACACCCGACTGGATCGGCGCTTTCATATCACTGAGCACAGCGTCCAACGCACCCAGACAGAACAGCACATTACGCTGATTAGATGCACACCCCATCAGACCAATGCGCCAGATCTTTCCGGCCATCGCACCGAGACCGGCGCCGATTTCCAAACTGTACTCGTTGAGTAAACGTGTACGCACCTGCGCCTCATCAACACCATCGGGCACAGCGAATGGCATTCAACTGCGGTAGTCGTGCCTCGGGTTTGACGACAAACGACAGCCCCATCGCCTCGATACCGGCACGCAGACACTCATGATTGCGCTGATGACGTGCCCAGGAATTTTCAATGCCTTCTTCCTGCAAAATCACCAAGGCCTCATGCAAACCATACAGCGCATTGATCGGCGCCGTATGATGATAGGTGCGCTTGCCACCGCCCGCCCAATAACCCAATACCAGCGTAAGATCCAGGAACCAACTCTGCACCTTGGTCGTGCGCGTCTTGATGCGCTCCAGCGCACGTTCGCTGAACGTGATCGGCGACAGACCGGGCACGCAGGACAGGCATTTCTGCGTACCGGAATACACCGCATCCAGCCCCCAATCGTCGACCAGCAGCGGCGTACCGCCGAGCGAAGTCACGCAATCGGCAATCGTCAGACAACCGTGACGCTGCGCCAATACGGCCAGCGTCTTGGCGTCCGATTGAGCACCGGTCGACGTCTCGGCATGCACGAACGCCAGTACCTTGGCATCCGCATGCGCCTTGAATGCGTCCTCTACTTTTTGCGGGTCGACCGGCTCGCCCCAGGCGTCCTCGACCATCACCGCCGTGCCACCGCAACGTTCGACATTTTCCTTCATGCGCCCGCCGAACACGCCGTTCTGACAGACGATAACCTTGTCGCCCGGCTCGATCAGATTCACGAACGCGGTTTCCATACCCGCCGAGCCCGGCGCCGACACCGGCATGGTCAACGCATTCTGGGTTTGGAAGGCATAGCGCAGCAGATCCTTTAACTCGTCCATCATGGCCACGAATACCGGATCGAGATGACCGATAGTCGGGCGGCCCATAGCTTCCAGCACACGCGGATAGACGTCCGACGGACCCGGACCCATCAGGGTTCGTTGCGGGGGATGGAAGGATGTAACGCGCATAAGTTTGCCTCAGCGTGGACACGGGCATCGCGCCCGAAGATCTCGGGGATCGGACGAGTTTATCAACATTGATCAACAACATACAGTCTGAACCTGACAGATAACGCCGTACACGGCCGTCGCCCTGCTGATTGCGCCGATGGGTCGGCTATGACCTACATCAAGTCGCTCTGGCTGCCAGTGTGCTATCAACTCTCTTATCGAAGTTGTTTAACCAAATGCGAGGTTCGACCATGGCACACATCGTCGTATTGGGCGCAGGTATCGGCGGCATGCCTGGGGCCTATGAGTTGCGTGAAGTCCTGGGTAAAGAGCATGAGATTACCGTGGTCAACGCCAACGAGTTCTTCCAATTCACGCCGTCGAATCCCTGGCTTGCGGTCGGCTGGCGCACCCGCGAGGCCATCACGCTAGACCTCGGCCCGCTGCTGAAAAAACACGGCATCAACTTCATCGCCGGCTGGGTGGAGAAGATCGACGCGACCGCGAACAAGCTGATCCTCAAGAACGGTCAGGAGGTCGGCTACGATTATCTGATCATCGCCACCGGGCCGCGGCTGGCCTTCGAAGAGGTGCCGGGCTCTGGCCCGGTGGGTGGCTTCACCCAATCGGTGTGCACGGTCGATCACGCCGAAAAATCCTATGACGATTTCCAAAAACTGCTCGCCGACCCCGGCCCGGTCGTCGTCGGTGCCGTGCAGTTTGCCAGTTGTTTCGGACCGGCCTACGAATATGCCGCGATCCTCGACACAGCGCTGCGCAAACAGCAGGTGCGCGACAAAATCCCGATGACCTTCGTCACCAGCGAACCCTATATAGGTCACCTGGGGCTGGGCGGTGTCGGCGACTCACGCGGACTGCTCGAACACGAATTCCGTAATCGCCACATCAAGTGGATCACCAACGCGAAAATCACCAAAGTCGAAGACGGCAAGGTGTTCGCCGATGAATTGAATGACAAAGGCGAAGTCGTCAAACAGCACGAACTCCCCTTCAAACACGCCATGCTGCTGCCCGGCTTCAAAGGCGTCGATCCGGTCGCCGGGGTGGAAGGTCTGTGCAACCCGCGCGGCTTCGTCATCGTCGACGAACATCAGCGCAGCCCTAAATATCCCAACATCTATTCCGCCGGCGTGTGCATCGCCATCCCGCCGGTCGAAGCGACGCCGGTGCCCACCGGCGCGCCAAAGACCGGCTACATGATCGAATCGATGGTCACGGCCATCGTGCGCAACATCAAGGCCGAACTCACCGGTTATCCGGTGGCCTCCAAGGCGACCTGGAACGCCTTCTGCCTCGCCGATCTTGGCGACACCGGTGCGGCCTTCGTAGCACTGCCGCAGATCCCGCCGCGCAATGTCACCTGGTTCAAAAAGGGCAAATGGGTGCACTACGCGAAGATTGCCTTCGAGAAATACTTCATGCACAAGATGCGCACCGGCGTGTCGGAGCCGATCTTCGAAAAATGGGCACTGAAGATGATGGGTGTAGTGCGGCTCAAAAAAGACTGAACGTGATTTTCAGAACTCGACTCGGACGCGGCAACGCGCCGAGTCTGTGCTCGTGGCGCGTTGCCATCAGCCGGACGTTACCGCCTGTCTATCTGCGCTGTGCAGCAATCCTGTACATTTCAATCAGGCGCCGCACATCGTTATCCGCGCGATGCCATTGCAGTCCCTTCAAGCGTGCCACCGCGACGGCGCGCAGTTGCTCCCGCCAACCCACCCGATAAGTCATCGTGCGCGGTGCCGCCGCGTACAGCAACTCATCGAAATCCCCCAGGACAAACTCCGGCGCACACTCGGCCGACAAGAGTAACTGTTCCAACCACAGTTGATCGTAGGGCAGACCGTCGACGTACACGACAGCACCGTTCAATTGTTCATTCATGCGTTCGACAATCCAACGCGCGGGCTTGCCGGATTCAACCAATTGCTGCCACTGAATACCGTGGATACGCTGTGCCGCCGCATCCCAGCCTTCTTCGTGAGACCACGATTCATCCGGCTGGATCAACCAGCACTCCATGTCCGCGTCACCACTGCCCCAGGCCACTTCGATCGGGAAACCGCACACCCCCAAACCACTCGCCTCAAAATCCAGGAAATACGGCAGTTCTTCTTCGTTCATGTGACAGACGTAGACGCCGCGTTCATGCGTCGGGGTATGCTCGCGACACGGCGTCTACCGCCGCCTCGCGATACAACAGACAACTCACACTGTGTCCGTCGCCGACCTCATAAGTCTGCGGATAGTCACGCTGACATTCAACCCGCGCACGCGGACAACGCGGGTGGAAGTGGCAGCCGGACGGACGTGACAGTGGCGAAGGTATATCGCCGGTCACCACCAGTGGCCGATGCATGCCTCCCACCCGCGGCACAGCGGCCAGCAATGCTTGTGTATAGGGATGACGCGGGTATGCCAACACTTGCGGTGCCGGCCCACGCTCGACGATGCGCCCCAGATACATCACCGCCACCTCATCGGCCAGGTAACTCACCACCGCCAGATCATGCGTAATGAATAAATACGCCAAACCACGCTCATGTTGTAGACGCTTAAACACGTTGAGTATTTGCGCCTGCACCGACACATCCAGCGCGCTGGTCGGCTCGTCGCATACCAGCAGTTTCGGCTCGACCGCCAAGGCGCGTGCGATGCACAGACGCTGCCGCTGGCCGCCGGAGAATTGATGCGGATACAAATCCAGATGTTCTTCACGCAGACCGACCTGATCCATTAACACTACTGCGCGCGCGCGACGATCCTGAAGTCCCGTGCCGATGGCCTGTACCTCCATCGCCTCCAGGAACACATCGCGGATACGCATGCGCGGATTGAGCGAGGCGTACGGGTCTTGAAACACCATTTGGAAGCCACACCGCGCCCGACGGAGCTCCTCGCCCTGCAACAGGCCAAGATCCTCGCCGGCGAAATGGATGCTTCCTGATGTATAGCGCTGCAACTGCATGACCGCCTTGGCCATCGTGGTCTTGCCGCAGCCGGATTCGCCGACCAGCGCCAAGGTGCGCCCCGACTGCAACTCGAACGACACATCATCGACGGCACGCAATTCCTGCGCACGGCGACCGAAGCCGCGACTGATCGGGAAATCCACACACACAGCGCGTACTGTCAACAGCGTTTCGGCAGTCCCTGCACGCACCGGTAACGCCTCTGCCGCACTCTCCAGCGCTTCGGGTGTCATGCCGCGTTCCGCAAGAAAGCACAGCGCACCCCACTCCGTGGCGCCGTACCACGCTGGGGTTTCCTGCGTGCAGCGCGGCATAACCCGATCACAACGCGCCGCAAATCGACAACCAATTGCAGGCGGAACCGCCGTCTGCCCCGGGATGGCCACCAGCATCTGCCCGCGTTGTTCAAGATCCGGCTTGGCGCGGAACAGCATTTGTGTATAAGGATGCGTCGGCGTTTTGAAAAACGCCTCGCGCGGCGCCTGCTCGACGATCTGTCCGGCATACATGACGGCAATCCGGTCGGCCATTTGTGCGGCGACACCGAGATCGTGGGTAATCAGCAATAAGGCCATGCCACGTTCGCGTTGCAGGTTGGCAAGCAATTGCAGGATTTGCGCTTGGATAGTGACATCGAGTGCCGTGGTCGGTTCGTCGGCAATCAGCATGTCGGGATCGCCGGCAAGTGCCATGGCGATCATGACCCGTTGCTTCATGCCGCCGGAAAGCTGGTGCGGGTAATCGCCTAAACGGTCTGCGGCCGCGCCAATGCCGACGGCATCGAGCAGCTCAACGCAACGGGTCTTGAGCGCACGCCCATGCAAGCCTTGATGCAAACGCACCGCCTCGCCGATCTGGTAGCCGATCGACAAGACCGGATTCAACGAGGTCATGGGTTCCTGGAACACCATGGCAAGATGCCGGCCGCGCAGGGCGCGGCGCGCTTTGGGATCGAGCGTTTGCAGCTCACGGCCGGCGTATTCGATACGCCCTCCGGCGATCGTCACGCCCCTCGGCAGCAGATTCAGCAACGCCAGCGCGCTGAGTGATTTGCCACTGCCGGATTCGCCCAACAATGCCAGCGTCTCACCGCGCGCGATGCAGAAACTCACCCCATCGACGGGATACGCCGCGCCGATGCGCAGACGCAGGTCGGCGACCGTGAGCAGTACCTCGCCCGTTGACGACTCAGTTGGAGAGTGAATCACTGCTGACATGATCGGTAAACAACGAGGCACGCAGCAGTGTCTGGGTGTAGCTATCCTGCGGCTGATTAAACAGCTGCTCGGTGCTACCCGTCTCAATGACGCGACCACCGCGCATCACCACAATGCGATGCGCCATAGCGCGGATGACCTTGAGATCATGGGAGATGAACAGATAACTGATCCCATAACGGCGTTGCAGATCCAGCAGCAGATCCAGCACCTGCTTCTGCACCGAGACGTCGAGCGCGCTGGTCGGCTCGTCGAGCAGGATCAGCTTCGGCTGCAATACCACCGCGCGGGCAATCGCGATACGCTGGCGCTGGCCGCCGGAGAACTCGTGCGGATAGCGCCACAGCATGTCTTCGCTGAGACCGACCTCGTCGAGCACTTGTAGAATCCGCGCGTGGTGCTGCTCGGCGTTCTGTTCCGCAAAGTGGATCTGCAAACCTTCGCGCAGGATCTGCTCCACCGTCATGCGCGGCGACAGCGACGCATACGGATCCTGGAACACGACTTGAAAATCACGCCGCAGCGGTCGCAACTGACGTTCCGCTTTGCCATCGAGTTGTTTGCCGGCGAACTCGATGCGTCCACTGCAATCCTGCAGACGCAGCAGGCACATACCCAGCGTCGATTTACCCGAACCGGATTCGCCGACGATGCCCACGGTCTCGCCCGCGCGCAGCGTGATGTTCACGTCGTCCACCGCCTTGACTTCACCGATCTGACGGCGGAAGAAACCGGACTTGATCGGGAAATAGCAACGCAATGTCCCGCCCCTGCAACAGCAGCGGTCTGCGACTCGATCGCTTGCATCTCCTCCGTGGTCAGCAAGCGTTGCGGCTGCGCATTCAGCAATTGCCGCGTGTAGGCATGCTCCGGCGTCGTAAATACCTGCGTCACTTCACCCTGCTCCACCAACTGCCCCTTTTGCATGACGCAGACGCGGTCGGCAAAGCGCCGCACCAGATTGAGGTCATGGGTGATCATCAGCACCGCCATGCTGAATTCGCGCTGCAGATCTTCCAGCAGCGCCAGGATCTGCGCCTGCACGGTGACATCCAGCGCCGTGGTCGGTTCATCGGCGATGAGTAATTTCGGCGAACAGGCCAGGGCCATCGCGATCATCACGCGTTGGCGCTGTCCGCCGGATAGCATGTGCGGGAAGGCATCGAAGCGTTTGTGCGGTTCCGGTATGCCGGTGCGATCGAGCAATTCGAGCATGCGCGCACGCGCGCGTTCGCGACTCATACCTTCATGAATCATCAGCGGCTCGATCAATTGCTCGCCGATGGGATAAACCGGGTTCAGCGAGGTCATCGGCTCCTGAAAGATCATGGCGATCTCACGGCCGCGCACGGCGCGGATCGCAGGCTCGTCCAATGCCAACAGATTGCGGCCTTGAAATTTTATTTGTCCGGTCGGGAAGCGTGTCAGCTGCATATCATGCAGGCGCAGGATGGATAAGGCTGTGACCGATTTTCCGGAACCGGATTCGCCCACCAGTGCGAGTTTCTCACCGGGCGCGATATGGAAATCCACGCCCTCGACGACGCGCGTTGTAATTGCCGTGCGGATCGCGGAAAGCCACGGCAAGGTCTTTGACTGTGAGCAGGGATTCAGTCGGCTGGGGCATATTCGGATCAGCCACGGCGGGTATCCATTGCCTCACGCAAGGCCTCGCCGATGAAGATGAGCAGCGTCAGCGTACCGACCAGCACCACGAAAGTCGTCATCGACAACCACCAGGACTCAATATTGTCCTTGCCCTGCGCCAGCAGCTCACCCAGGCTCGGCGTCGTCGGCGGCACACCAAGACCGAGGAAATCCAGACTGGTCAGCGCCAGGATCGCCCCGCTGATGCGGAACGGCAGAAAGGTGATCACCGGCGTCAGGCTGTTGGGCAGCAGATGTCGGAACATGATGGCGCGGTTGGACACGCCCATGGCGCGTGCCGCCTTCACGTATTCCAGATTGCGGCCACGCAGGAACTCCGCGCGCACATAATCGGCCAAGCCCATCCAGCCGAACAACGACAGCAGAATGATCAGCAGCAGAATGCTGGGATCGAACAGCGAGGCGAAGATGATGAGCAGATACAGTTCCGGCATGGAACCCCAGATTTCCATCAGCCGCTGCGCGACCAGATCGAGCCGTCCGCCGAAATAGCCCTGCAGTGCACCGGCGATCACGCCGAGCACGACACCGATGGCGGTCAACACAAAGGCGAACAGCACCGATAGACGGAATCCATAGATCAGCCGCGCCAGCACGTCGCGGCCACGATCGTCGGTGCCGAGCAGATTCTCCGCCGAGGGTGCTGCCGGGTTCGGTTGCTGGGTGAAATAGTTGATGGTGTTGTAGCTGTAGGGATTGGGCGGATACAGCGCCCAGTTGCCATCCGTGTTGAGCAACTTTTTCACATAGGGATCGGTGTAATCCGTCTCGGTTTCAAAGTCGCCGCCGAAGGTGGTCTCCGGATAGACCGCGAACAGGGGCACATAATATTCACCCTGATACTGCACGATGAGCGGGCGATCGTTGGACAGCAGTTCCGCGCCCAGACTCAAGACCAGTAACACGGTAAAAATCCACAGACTGTAATATCCGCGACGGTTGGCGCAAAAACGCCGCCAGCTGCGGGCTGCGGGCGAGATCGGCTTCTGCGCTGTTATCGTCTGCTGCATGCGTCTACCTCACCGCGCCGAATCGAACTGGATACGCGGATCCACCAGCACGTAGCTGATGTCGGTAAGCAGTTTGGCAATCAAGCCGATCAAGGTGAACAGATACAGCGAACCGAGCACCACCGGGTAATCGCGCTTTATAATCGAGTCGTAGGCCAGCAGGCCCAAACCATCGAGTGAAAACAATTTCTCGATCAGAATACTGCCGGCGAAGAAGGCACCGATGAAGGCCGCGGGAAAACCGGTCACCAGCGGGATCATGGCATTACGGAAGACATGCCGGTAGAGCACGCGGTTTTCGGTCAGCCCTTTGGCGCGCGCAGTGAGCACATATTGCTTGCGCAGCTCTTCGATAAAACTGTTCTTGGTCAGCAAGGTCATGACCGCGAAACTACCCACCACCAGCGAAATCACCGGCAGCGTGATATGCCAAAGATAATCGGTGACTTTTCCAAACCAGCTCAACTCGTCGAAGTTGTCGGACACCAGGCCGCGCAGCGGGAACACATCCCAGAAACTGCCGCCGCCGAGTAACACCAACAGCAGAATACCCAGCACGAAACCGGGGATCGCATAGCCGATCAGAATAATAGTGCTGGTGATCAGATCGAAGGGCGTGCCATCACGCACTGCCTTGGCGACGCCCAGCGGAATACAGGTGAGATAGACGATAAAGAACGTCCACAGACCCAGACTGATCGAGACCGGCAATTTAGAGATGATCAAGTCGATCACCGATTCGCCGTGATAATAACTGTCGCCGAAATCGAACACCGCATAGTTGGCCATCATATTCAGAAAGCGTTCAGGCGCAGGCTTGTCGAAACCGTACAGCGCCTTGAGTTGTTCGAGCCGTTCCGCATCGAGACCCGCATCGCCGCGGTACATGCGGTGCGCACCCGCGGCGGCCTCGCCCTGCACAGCGGTGCCCTGCAATTGCTGGATCAACTGTTCCACCGGCCCGCCCGGCACGAACTGGGTGACGATGAACGTCACCAGCATCACGCCGACCAGGGTCGGGATCATCAGCAACAGGCGTTTGAAAATATATGCGGCCATAAGTGCTTATTTCGCCTCTACCGGTGCCGTTGCGGGATCACGCCACCAGGACTGCAACACCCAACTCTCGGCATCGTAATACAGCGGTAACGTTTTGGGATGACCGAACTTGTCCCAGTAAGCCACCCGGTGGGTGGCGATATACCAGTTCGGTACGACATATTCGCCGTATAGCAAAACGCGATCCAAGGCACGGGCCGCCGCAATCAAACCCTTGCGATCAGGCGCATAAACCAACTTTTCCACCAGCGCATCGACGACCGGATCCTTGATGCCGGCCGAATTGTTCGAGCCATCCTGATCGGCGGTCGACGAGTGCCACATGTTCAACTGTTCGTTACCGGGCGATTGCGATTGCGGGAACGAGGCAACCATCATGTCGAAATTGAAACTGCGGCTGCGCTGCACATACAGGCTGACATCGACGGTGCGGTATTTGAGCTCGATACCGAGCTTGCGCAGATTATGCGCGTACGGCGCGAGGATGCGTTCGAAGCCTTTCTGCGCCAGCAGGAACTCGATATCGAAGGGTTCGCCGGCGGCATTGCGCAGGCGACCGTCGCGCACCGACCAACCTGCCTCTTTCAACAGCGCCTGGGCCGCGCGAAGATTTTCGCGTAGCGCATCCGGTTCGCTGGTATCGGCCGGCCGCCAGACTTGGGTGAATATTTCCGGCGGCAGTTGCTCCGCGGAACGGTTCCAGCAACGCCAGCTCGTCTTCCTCGGGCAGACCCCGCGCGGCCAATTCGCTGTTGCTGAAATAGCTGTCGCAGCGCGTGTACTGGTCATAAAACAGATTGCGGTTCGACCAGGCGAAGTCGAAGGCCAGAGACAGCGCGCGGCGCACGCGCCGATCCTTGAATTTGTCACGCCGGGTATTCATGACGAAACCCTGCATGCCGGCGTTATTGCGATGTGCCAGCTCTTCTTTGACGATGCGGCCATCGGTGAACTGCGGCCCGACATAATCGCGCGCCCACTGTTTGGAATTGCTCACCAGCGCGAAATCGAATTCGCCGGCCTTGAGCGCCTCGAGATGGACAGTCTCGTCCGAATAATATTTATAGGTGATGCGTTCGAAATTGAACATGCCGCGTCGGGTGCTCAGCGCGCGCGCCCAGTAGTGCGGATCACGCACATAGGTGATGTCTTTGCCGAGTCGGTACTTATCGATCGTGTACGGGCCGCTGCCGATGGGCGGTGTGCGCGTCAGCTTGTCGAATGCCTCGCCCTTGCCCCACTTATGCGAGAACACCTGCATCTGCGCAGCGATCAGGTGCAGTTCGGGATTGCGCTTGACGAACTCGAAACGCACCGTGCGCTCGTCGACCACCACCGCCTGCTGGATATCCGCCCAGTAAAAACGGAACTGTGGGTGGCCCTTGTCGCTCTTGAGCGTATCGAAGCTGACTTTTACATCTTCGGCCAGCACCGGATCGCCGTTGGAAAAACGTGCGCGCGGATCAAGGCGGAAAGTGACCGAAAGCCCGTCGTCGGCTAATTGAATATCGTCGGCGAGATGTGCATACAGGCTGTAGGGCTCGTCGGCGCTTTGCACCATCAGCGGTTCAAGCACCAAGGCGCCGAGGCCGTCGACGGAAACGCCTTTGAGAATGAAACGGATTGAAGCTGTCGAAATTGCCGAAGCCGGACAAGATCAGCTCACCACCTTGCGGGGCATTCGGGTCGACATAGTCGAAGTGCTCGAAATCGACTGGATATTTCGGCGTATAGCCCAGGGCTACGGACGGCGCGGCCTGCACGCCATTGGGCGCCATCGTGAACATCAACAGGGCAATGAGAATACGCAATACGGGCACGCAGATTCCTTGCTGTTCTGCCGGCGTCCCGTTATCAAGCGTGGGACCGGGCGATTGTTCTGTGTCACGGACCGGCCGACCGGCCGGCGCCAAGCTCCAAACGTCCTGGCCAACGTCCTGGAGATTGGACCGGGGCCATTATATAGTAAGCGCGGCCAGTGATACGCTTCTGGTGATATGCTTTTATACGCAAATGGTGAAACGCAAATGAGGATTACGTAATGGGCTTTCTGACTGGGAAACGCGCGCTGATCGTCGGACTCGCCAGCACCCGTTCCATCGCCTGGGGCATCGCCCAGGCCATGCATCGCGAAGGTGCCGAACTGGCTTTCACATATCAGAATGAGAAGCTCCAGGAGCGAGTACAGAAAATGGCCGCGGAATGCGGCTCGGACTATCACCCTGCCCTGCGACGTCGCCAGCGATGAGCAGATCGAAGCGGTGTTCAGTGATCTGGCCAAGCATTGGGACGGTCTCGATATCATCGTCCATTCCGTGGCCTTCGCGCCCAAGGAAGCACTGGAAGGCGAGTACCTCGCCAGCGTGACCCGCGAGAGCTTTCGCGTGGCCCACGACATCAGCTCCTACAGCTTTGCGGCGCTGGCCAAGGCCGGCCGCAGCATGATGCAGGGTCGCGCCGGGGCGCTACTCACGTTGACCTACCTGGGCGCTGAGAAGGCCCTGCCGAATTACAACGTGATGGGGGTGGCCAAGGCCAGCCTGGAGGCCAATGTGCGCTATATGGCCTACAGCCTCGGCCCAGAGAATGTGCGCGTGAATGCCATTTCCGCCGGCCCGATCCGTACCCTGGCCGCTTCGGGCATCAGCAATTTCCGCAAGCTGCTGGATTTCGCCGAAAAGACTGCGCCGCTGCGGCGCAATGTCAGCATCGAAGACGTCGGCAATGTCGCGGCCTTCATGTGTTCGGATCTTGCGGCAGGTATCACGGGCGAAGTGACATATGTGGATGCGGGTTACAACATCGTCGGCGGATCGCCGTTCGCGGAGTGATGTCTCTAGGTGTCGCGGCATTGTAGGGTGTAATGAGCGAAGCGAATTGCAGCGGATGTGTAGTCAATAAAATATCCAGCGCGATTCATTGCAATGCATTGCGCCCTACGCGCTAGCCCGTCAAACACCCTGCTCGCCTTCGCTGCGCGCAATGATTACCGCACCACAGCTGTCGCTGTAAATATTCACGGCAGTCCGCAACATATCCAAGGGTCGGTCGACGGCCAGAATCAACGCCACGGCCTCGACCGGCAGACCGACCGCCGCGAGGATGACGGTGATCGCCACCAGACTCGCCGCAGGTACACCTGCCACACCGATCGAGGTCAGCAAGGCCAACGCCACCACCGTGAACTGCTGCGCCATGCTCAGTTCCACGCCATACGCCTGCGCGATGAACATCACGGCCACACATTCATACAAGGCGGTGCCATCCATATTCACCGTCGCACCCAAGGGCAACACGAAGCTGCTGGTGCGATTGGAGACGCCGGCGCGGCGTTCCATACAATCCAAGGTCACTGGCAGCGTGGCCGAAGATGAGGCCGTGGAAAACGCCGTCAGCAGCGCCGGCGCCATCGCCTGGTAATGACGCAATGGATTGACGCGCGCGACCAACAGCAACAGCATCGGCAACACGATCAGGAAATGCACCGCCAACCCAGCCAACACCGTCAGGAAAAACGCCAGCAATGGCGCGAAGACCTGCAGACCGGTCGTGGCTACCACTTTGGCGACGAGGGCAAACACACCCAGCGGTGCAAACTTCATCACCCAATCGGTGATCAGCAGCATGATCTCGAAGATGCCCTTCCAGAAGCCATGCACATATTCCGCATAGGGCTCACCGATGCGACTCATGAAATAGCCGAACAACAAACAGAAAAAGATCAGACCGAGCATTTGTCCCTCGGCCGCCGCCGCGACGATGTTCGGCGGAATCATGCGCAGAAAGACTTCGACGACGTCAGCGGCGCCACGCCCAGCCAGCGTTTCGTTGATCTCTGCCGCTGCGTCCGAGGGCAGCCCGATCTGCTCTTTTACAGGGGTACCGTCGATAGCGTAACCCGGCTCGATGGCATTGACCAACGCCAAGCCGACCAGAATGGCCAGCAGACTGGTTGTGCCGTAATAGAACAATGTTTTGAGGCCAAGCCGCCCGAAATCGCGGGACCGCCCCATGCCGGCGATGCCGGTGATGATGGACGACACAATGAGCGGCACGATGAGCATCTTCAGGGCGTTCATGAACAACGCCCCGACAAACTCGAAGATCGACACGAGAGGCACACCGAACAGACGGGTCTCGGCGCTGATAAGACTGCCGACCATGACCGCCAGCAGCAGGGCGACCAATATCTGCCAATGTAGTTTGAGACGCAGCATGCTCTAGCCGCGCCGGCCGATTAATCCAAACGTTCCGGATCTTGTTTGATCTCGGCCTTGGCTTTGAGTTGTTCCAACAAGGCCGCAGATTCGAGCGACCCGTAGAGTTGCTCCAGGTTCTGTTGGAAGCTCGCCTTTGCTGCGTCGTCGAGGCCGCTCAAATTACCGTCGCGGACCTCTGACACCTGCATCAACACATAATCGCCATTGGCCAGGCTGGCACCGGCACTGGCGACCGCCTTGTCGGCCACACGCGGTATGCGAAACGTCTCGGCCACTATCTGTCGATCATGCTTGCTGTCGCCGCGACTGATGAAGCCGGCATCTTGGACTTCAGCTTTGATCTCGGCAGCGATACTCTCCAGCGTTGTACCGCTATTGAGCTGTTTGAGCCAGTCCGCACCTTGTTTGGATACCCTATCGCGCATCGCCTGCTGACGCAGATTGTTTTGGATAGTCTCGCGTACGGCATCCAACGCAAGTTGCGACTCAGGCTTGCGCTCCAGAACGCGTGCCACCACGACTTGATTCGGCGCGATCTCGATCACGCCACTGTTATTGCCGCCGGTCAGCACATCTTCGGCCAGCACGGCCTCCATCACTTGCGGGTGGCCGCCGATACCTTCACCGCCACCGGTCGTGGGGATCCAACCCGTTTCCTGCACCGTGAGTCCGAGCTGTTCGGCCGCGGTTGCCAGAGTATCCGGATGTTCAAAGGTGATTTTACCCAGCGTCTCCGAGCGCTCGAAGAACAGTGCCTCGGCCTGTTTGCGCAGAACGTCTTCGACAATCTGCTCGCGGGCCTCGGCCAAATCCGGAATCTTGGCCGCCTGGATTTCCGTCACCTGAATGATGTGGAATCCAAATGGACTGCGCACCGGATCACTGATGGCATCTTTGGCCAGACTGAAGGTCGCTTCATCGAATTCCGGCACCATCATGCCCTTGCCGAACAGTCCGAGATCGCCGCCCTCTGCCGCCGAACCCGGATCTTGGGAAAATTTCTTCGCCAACTTGGCGAAGTCTGCGCCCGCACGCAGTCTGTTTCACCAGATCCTCGGCCTGTTTCTGGGCGCTGGCTACCGCGTCCTTGGACGCGCCCTCTTCTGCCTTGATGAGAATATGTCGCGCACGACGCTGTTCTGCGACCGTAAGACGTTCTTTCTCGCTTGCATACATCTGCTCAATTTCGGCGTCTGTTGCAGTCAGGCCTTTGGTCAGCGAATCCAACGACAGTTCGAGATATTGCAGCTTGACCTGTTCGGGTTCCATGAAGCGTGCTTTATTACTTTCGTAGAAAGCAGTTACATCTTCAGCTTTGATTTCAACCTTGTCTTGATAGCGGGCGACTGGGACGCGCAAATAGCGCAGCTTGCGTTCCTGCCCCTGCAGACGCATACCTTGTTCGACATTCTGACGTGCGACCACAGCGGAACCGGATAATCCGCCGAGAAATTGATTGATGAGTAAGCTGCGTCGGTACTGTTGTTCGAAACGTTGCGCGTCCAAACCCTGCTGCGATACGAGCCGCTGATACTTCTCCTGGGAAAATTTACCGTCTTCCTGGAAATCGGGAATCGCATGAATTTGTGCTGCCAGCAGGCCATCACTGATCGCAAAACCAGCCTCTGTCGCTGCTTGCACCAGAAGTTCTTCTTCCACCAGGCGATTGATAACAGCGGATTTGAATTCAGCCGTGTTGACCAGGCCGGGATCGAACTGCTCGCCAAGCATATTGCGCATGCGCTGTGTCTGCTGCTGCTTGGCAAACCGATATTCCGGAACGGTAATCTCGACGTCGTTAACCATTGCCGCATAGACGCGCGCATCGTTCTTGAGATAACTGTCGACGCCCCAAAGCGCAAACACGACGATGATGAGACCGACAATTATCTTGGCGATCCAGCCTGTCACACGATCATGAATGGCCTGCAGCATGGTGGGCTTCCTAGCGATATCGTTATTTTGGAGGCTATACCAGGACCTATGTCCTGGACGTCGAGTTGGCGACTGTACAAAGTAAAAGGGCGCCCATCAAGGGCGCCCTTCAGCAGTATGGCGGAGTGGACGGGACTCGAACCCGCGACCCCCGGCGTGACAGGCCGGTATTCTAACCAACTGAACTACCACTCCACGTGTAACCCTGGTGGGTGCTGAGGGGATCGAACCCCCGACATTCGCCTTGTAAGGGCGACGCTCTACCAGCTGAGCTAAGCACCCCGAAGAGCGCGCTAGTTTACGGCATCCTTTAGCGCTTTGCCAGCCTTGAAGGCGGGCGCTTTGGCGGCCTTGATGTCGATGGCCGCACCTGTCTGGGGATTGCGTCCGGTACGTGCTGCACGCTCACGCACCTCGAAGGTACCAAAGCCTACCAGGGCGACTTGCTCACCCTTCTTAAGTGCATCGGTAATACCGCTAATCACCGCCTCGACGGCACGCGTCGCAGTAGCTTTGTTCAAGTCGGCAGCCGCGGCAACCGCGTCAATCAAATCAGCCTTATTCATAAATCAATGCTCCTTCCCCGCAACAGGAAATAGGTGGGATGCTGCGAAATTCTTAATCTTAGGATATCGGAGATCTGGGCACCCGCAGAGCGGGAAACCAAAAATTAACTCGTGCTGGACTTCGGGATTTCTAATTTCGAGAGAAAATATCCGGACAGGCACGCGGCACTTTATACCAAGGCGCATGAATCGCTGTCAACTTGAGATACGCACATAAAAATGCGACGCCGTATAAACGGCGTCGCAGTCACGGTCACGAGGTTTTGTCAATGCGCGTGTACAGATGAACGCTTGCGCTTGCCTTTTGACTCGCCCTTTTTCGCAGCCGGTTCGGCATTCTCCTCGCCTTCACCCGACTCCGCGACAAGCGGCGTCGGCATATGTTGCAGCGCCACTTGCAGGACTTCATCAATCCATTTCACCGGCAGTATCTCAAGGTGATCCTTGACGTTTTTGGGGATGTCCGCCAGGTCCTTCTGATTTTCCTGAGGAATTAACACCGTTGTGATCCCACCGCGATGGGCCGCAAGCAGTTTTTCCTTCAGCCCACCGATGGGTAACACTTCACCACGCAAGGTGATTTCACCAGTCATTGCGACATCCGCGCGCACCGGGATCTTGGTGAGTGCCGAGACCAATGCCGTGCACATCCCTACACCGGCACTCGGGCCGTCCTTGGGTGTTGCGCCTTCCGGAACATGCACATGGATATCATATTTCTGATAAAAATCCTGCTCGATTCCAAGCACATCGGAACGACTCCGTACCACGGTCGTCGCCGCCTGAATGGATTCCTGCATCACCTCGCCCAGTTGCCCGGTGTGTATCATGCGACCTTTGCCCGGCACGATGGCCGCTTCGATGGTCAACAATTCGCCACCGACTTCGGTCCATGCCAAACCCGTCACCTGACCGACCTGATCACGCTCCTCGGCACGGCCATAGCGGAAACGACGCACGCCAAGGTATTTATCCAGATTTTTGGGGGTCACGCTGATCTTGCGATCTTCCTTCTTGAGCAGCAATTCCTTGACCACCTTGCGACAGATTTTGGCGATTTCACGCTCTAGGTTACGCACACCCGCTTCACGCGTGTAGTAACGCACGATGTCACGCAGTGCCGTATCACCCACGGCCAGTTCATCCTTACGCAGACCGTTGTTCTTGATCTGTTTGGACAACAGATAGCGCTTGGCAATGTTGATTTTTTCATCCTCGGTGTAACCCGGGATGCGAATAACCTCCATGCGATCGAGCAACGGCCCGGGGATATTCAAGGAATTAGCCGTTGCCACGAACATGACATCGGACAAATCGAAGTCAACCTCAAGGTAGTGATCGTTGAAGGTGTTGTTCTGCTCCGGATCGAGCACTTCGAGCAACGCCGATGACGGATCGCCGCGGAAGTCCATCGACATCTTGTCGATCTCGTCCAGCAAGAACAGCGGATTGCGTACGCCAACCTTGGAGAGATTCTGCACCAGCTTGCCCGGCAAAGAACCGATATAAGTACGCCGGTGACCGCGGATTTCAGCCTCATCACGCACGCCGCCCAGCGACATACGCACAAATTTACGGTTGGTCGCGCGCGCAATCGAACGGCCCAACGAAGTCTTACCCACGCCCGGAGGTCCCACCAGGCATAAGATCGGACCTTTGAGCTTACGCACGCGCTGTTGCACGGCAAGATACTCAAGGATGCGTTCCTTGACCTTATCCAGGCCGTAGTGATCTTCTTCCAGGACCTGCTCGGCCAAGGCCAGATCATGACGGATCTTGGTGCGTTTTTTCCACGGCACATTGACCAGCCAATCGATGTAATTACGCACCACGGTCGCCTCGGCGGACATCGGCGACATCATCTTTAATTTATTCAGCTCAGTACGGGCCTTTTCCAAGGCCTCCTTGGTCATACCCGCCTTTTCGATTTTATGCTGGAGTTCTTCGATTTCGTTTGGCGCATCTTCCAGCTCGCCGAGCTCCTTCTGGATGGCCTTCATCTGCTCATTCAGATAGTACTCACGCTGACTCTTTTCCATCTGCTGTTTGACGCGGCCACGAATGCGTTTCTCGATCTGGAGAATATCGATCTCGCCTTCGATCAATCCCATCAGGTGTTCCAGGCGTCCGCGCACGGAATCGATTTCGAGAATATGCTGCTTCTCGTCGATCTTCAGGGACATGTGTGCAGCGATGGTGTCGGCCAGACGACCGGCATCTTCGATACCCGACAGCGAGGTCAGAATTTCCGGGGGAACTTTTTTGTTGAGCTTCACGTACTGATCGAACAGCGCCAGCAGTGAGCGCATCAGCACTTCGACTTCGCGATCGTCGCCCGTCGCCTGCGGTTCGGCGGACTCGATCTCTGCGGAGAAAAATTCTTCAGTGTCGTGAAAACGCTTGATCCGAGCGCGCTCAGCACCCTCCACCAACACCTTGACGGTGCCGTCGGGAAGTTTGAGCAATTGCAGAATACTGGACAGCGTACCGATGCTGTGGATGTCTTCGACCTGAGGATCGTCCACATCGGCACTGCGCTGTGCGACCAGCAGGATGCGTTTATCACCCTGCATGGCCGTATCGAGGGCGCGGATGGATTTTTCACGCCCCACAAAAAGGGGAATAACCATATGCGGATAGACCACCACGTCACGCAGCGGCAGCACCGGAATCGTCGCATTCGTATGCTCAGTCATCGTGGCTCTCTTGTCCTCGTGCTCCATTCGGGAGTCCCTCGTGGGAAATGCGCTTGCCTCGGATTGATTGGTTCATGAATCAATTCAGCTCGCACGCTTCGTTGTATGTATGGGCACCGGGCGGCTGATTCAATAGCTGATACAGTCGACCGCTCACACTCAATAAGCAGGCAATTTTTGCGCCAGATATGCGAATTAACAGGGGATGGAAAAAAACACACCCGGCCGTGCAGGCCGGGCTTGGTTCAGTCGGACACGGCCCGCTGTTCTGTGGCCTCAAATACCATGTAAGGCTTTGATTCACCGGTTATCACTGATTCATCCACAACCACCTTGCTGACACTGTCCATGGAGGGCAGGTCGTACATGGTGTCCAGCAGCACATGTTCGAGGATCGTACGCAGACCACGAGCGCCAGTTTTCCGTTCCATGGCCTTGCGTGCCACGGCCCGTAATGCGTCATCACGGAACTCGATCTCGCAGCCTTCCATCTCGAACAGCTTGCCGTACTGCTTGGTAATGGCATTGCGCGGCTCGGTGAGAATCTGCACCAGCGCCGCTTCATCGAGTTCTTCCAGCGTGGCGACCACCGGCAGACGCCCGACGAATTCGGGGATCAGACCGAAGCGGATCAGATCCTCGGGTTCGACGTCGTGCAAAATCTGACCGACGTTGCGGGCATCGTCTTTGCTCTTCACTTCCGCCGAGAAACCGATACCGCCCTTCTCGGAACGACTGCGGATAATTTTCTCGAGACCCGAGAAGGCACCGCCGCAGACGAACAAAATGTTGCTGGTATCGACCTGCAGAAATTCCTGTTGCGGATGCTTGCGCCCACCCTGCGGCGGCACCGAAGCGATGGTGCCTTCGATCAGCTTGAGCAACGCCTGCTGCACGCCCTCACCCGACACATCGCGGGTAATGGAGGGGTTATCTGATTTACGCGAAATCTTGTCGATTTCGTCAATGTAGACGATACCGGTTTGCGCCTTTTCGACGTCGTAATCGCACTTCTGCAGCAGCTTCTGGATGATGTTCTCGACATCCTCACCCACATAACCCGCTTCGGTCAGCGTCGTCGCATCGGCGATGGTGAAAGGCACATTCAACAGCCGCGCCAAGGTCTCGGCGAGTAATGTCTTGCCGGAACCGGTCGGGCCGATCAGCAGAATATTGCTCTTGGAAAGCTCGATCTCATCCTTGCGACTACGCGCATCAAGACGTTTGTAGTGGTTGTACACCGCCACCGCGAGTACTTTCTTGGCGCGTTCCTGGCCGATCACATACTCGTCCAGAACCTGTTTGATCTCCTGCGGCTTGGGCAATTTGCTGCCGCCCGCCGAGGCTTTTTCCTGCATTTCTTCGCGAATGATGTCGTTACACAGTTCGACGCATTCATCGCAGACGAAGACGGAAGGTCCGGCGATCAGCTTACGCACTTCATGCTGGCTCTTACCGCAGAACGAACAGTAAAGAAGCTTGCCGTCGTCTCCCTTGCCGTTACGATCATTACTCATAGCCCACCCTCTTTCAGCTCAGGCACAGATCGGCCGTCATGTTGAGTCTTATCGTTTCTGAGGACAGAAACCCGTCCCCGGAACGACTCGCGCTTAATCTTGTACTCATTCAACTACGGTTCTAGCCTAATAACAAGCAATCCCCGTGCCCATCTGGGGAATCTTTCAGGGCAAATCAGGCCTTAACGGGCTCGCTGGTGCGTTGGTTCAGCACTTTATCCACCAGACCGTAGGAGCAGGCTTGGTCCGCACCCATGAAATTATCACGGTCAGTATCCTTCTCGATCCGCTCCATCGGCTGCTCGGTATGTTTCGAGAGAATGGTATTCAGACGTTCACGGACCAGCATGATTTCCTTGGCATGGATATCGATATCCGACGCCTGCCCCTGAAACCCACCCAGCGGCTGATGAATCATCATCCGCGAGTGCGGCAGACAATAGCGTTTGCCCTTGGCTCCACCGGTCAATAATACTGCACCCATGCTCGCTGCCTGGCCAATGCACATCGTACTGATGTCCGGCCTGATAAACTGCATGGTGTCGTAGATCGCCAAGCCGGCGCTCACTGAGCCACCCGGGGAATTGATGTACAGATGAATGTCCTTATCCGGGTTCTCCGATTCCAGAAACAACAGCTGGGCGACAATGACATTCGCCATGTAGTCTTCGACCGGCCCCACCACAAACACCACACGTTCCTTCAGCAGACGTGAATAGATGTCATAGGCGCGTTCACCGCGCGCAGTCTGCTCAATGACCATCGGCACCAGATTCAGTGCTTGGGCATGTTGTGCTCCAGGCTTACCGTAGATAGCGGACATGGGTATTGATCCTTTAGGCATTCAACGTCTTACGAATTTCAGTCAACTCATCGAAGCTACAAGTCTTTTCTACCACCTGTGCCTGCCCGAGAATCCACTCCATAACTTGCTCTTCGAGCACCAACGACTGCGCACTGCCCAGCGCCTCGCGATTTTCATAGTACCACTTGACGACTTCTTCCGGGTTCTCGTAGCTGGCGGAGAGCGTTTCAACGGTTCGGCGCACGCGTTCCGGATCGACCTGAATGCCGTTGCGCTTGATGATTTCGCCGATGATCAAACCCAGGGCCACGCGGCGGTTCGCACGCGCTTCAAAGAGATTCCGCGGCAGTTTGACGCTTTGTCGATTACCGCCGAGTTGCTCGTGAGCCTCGTTGGCCAAACGATCGATCTCATCGTCAAGCAACGCCTTTGGCACTTCAATCGCGTTCTTTTCGAGAAGGTGATTGAAGGCGCGTTCCTTGGTCACGGCCTGAATCATCTGATCAAGTTCGCGACTCATATTTTTGGCTACTTCGTCGCGCAGTGCAGCCGCACTGTCCACGCCCAGCGATTTGGCGAACTCGTCGGTGATTTCTGGAAGCTTCAATCCGCTGACTTGCGTCACCTTGACCTTGAACTGCACCGGTTTACCGGCCACATCGACGCTGTGATAGGTATCCGGGAAAACGTAGGTCCATGGTGATCTCATCACCGGCCTTGGCACCGATCAGCTTCTCCTCGAAGCCGTCAATCAAGCGCTTGCTGCCGATTTCGACCGCCATGCCCGTGCCACTGCCACCGGCGAATTCCGCACCCTCGACAGTGCCCGTGAAATCGACCGTCACCTGATCACCCGCTTGCGCGGCACGCTCGACCGGTTCCCAGTTGGCGCGCTGCTGGCGCAGTTTTGCCAGCATATTGTCGACATCACTGTCGCTGATCGTCGCCACCGGCTTTTCGATCACCGCACCGCTCAGCGAGGCCGGCTCGAATTCGGGATAAACCTCGAACACAGCAACATATTCCAGCGCATGACCCATCTCGACGGTGCGCGGCTCCAGCTTAGGTTCGCCGGCCGGACGCAGATTCTGCTGCGACAGCGCCTCTTGCAGCGTGCGACTCATTACATCGCCCGCGACTTCAAGATGGACCTGCCGCCCATAGCGCTGTTGCACAACCTTAAGCGGCACTTTGCCGGGGCGGAAACCGGACACCCGCGCCGTGCGCGACAGAGATTTGAGCCGGCTCTCGACTTCCAGATCAATCCCATCCGCAGGTACTTGCACAGTCATGCGCCGACCCAGGGTACCCGTTGCTTCTACAGAAACTTGCATGCGTTCACCTCTACAGGGAGACGGCCGATCATCACGTTGAGATTCGCGGCAGCCACCAACCAAACCTAAGTTATGTTTTAAAATCTACCGCTCCGACACGCTCTGCACTGCCGAAGCTCCGACTACATATGGTGCGAACGGAGAGACTCGAACTCTCGCAGGTTACCCTACTGGAACCTAAATCCAGCGCGTCTACCAATTCCGCCACGTTCGCAAATTGCGCCCCCGCACCTCTCGCAAGCGACGAAACCGCCGGCATTATAGCGCCATGACACGGCCAGGCGTAGCCCCAAGCGACTGGAACTCTGGGAAAATATCGGCGGGATTTTGGTGTGCTACGCGAGGAAATTTGGTGGGCCGTGTAGGACTCGAACCTACAACCAATTGATTAAGAGTCAACTGCTCTACCAATTGAGCTAACGGCCCGTAAACGGGCGGCCATTGGACCAGAAAAGACACCTGGATTCAACAGCTCAGACCAACAAACGTCGGTCGGAATATGGGGTGGACGATGGGACTCGAACCCACGACGACCGGAATCACAATCCGGGGCTCTACCAACTGAGCTACGCCCACCATTGCACTGCTGCGAAACCCCGCCGGGTATGGCGCGCCCGGCAGGACTTGAACCTGCGACCCTCGGCTTAGAAGGCCGATGCTCTATCCAGCTGAGCTACGGGCGCGGATCACTCGCTCTGGCTCGAATCAGACCGTCGATGCTTCTAGCCTCGACGTTCGCCGCAGCAACTACGGCATTCTCATCCGGACCGCTCTAATGTGTCGGGGAAACGAATCCGCGACCGTGCCAACTGCGGAAACCCAACTCACAACACGTCGGGCAACCTGACTCCAATGGTCGGGGTAGAGGGATTCGAACCCCCGACATCCTGCTCCCAAAGCAGGCGCGCTACCAGGCTGCGCTACACCCCGCGTCTACACCCGCGCCCTGTTCTTGGCTTGGGTCTGGGCAAGGGCGCAGATGATACGCGCACCGCCCTCGAAGGGTCAACGCCGCAACTGCACCCAAGCGCCTTGAGGCCGTGGGCGACGACGTGCGAGAATCGCCGACCTTCCGGGCCAGCGCCACAACTTCGGGATATCTCCAGTGACAGCACGTCTGATTGATGGCAAGGCAATCGCCGCCGGTATCCGCAGCGAGATCAAAACACAGGTCGATAAGCGCCTGGCACGCGGACTACGCGCGCCCGGCCTGGCGGTCATTCTGGTCGGCGACGACCCCGCCTCGGAGGTCTATGTCCGCAACAAGCGCAAAGGTTGCGAAGAGGCCGGCGTCCGCTCGTACGCCCACGACCTTCCCGCCGCGACCAGCCAAGTCGACTTGCTGGCCCTGATCGATAGCCTGAATGCAGATCCCGACATCGATGGCATTCTCGTGCAACTGCCATTGCCGGCACACATCGATGCCGAGACCGTGGTGGAAAAAATCCGCCCGGATAAAGATATCGACGGCTTTCATCCCTACAACATCGGCCGCCTCGCGATACGCATGCCCTTGCTGCGTTCCTGCACACCCTTCGGTGTCATCACCTTGCTCAAGCACACCGGCGAAACATTCTATGGTCGAGAGGCGGTGGTGGTTGGCGCGTCCAATCATGTCGGACGACCCATGGGGCTGGAACTGCTGCTCGCCGGCTGCACCGTCACGACCTGCCACCGCTTCACCACCGATCTGGCCCTGCATGTGGGCCGGGCCGATATCCTGGTGGTCGCGGCGGGTAAACCTGGGCTGGTCAAAGGCGAATGGATCAAACCGGGGTCGACAGTCATCGATGTCGGCATCAATCGCACCGCAGATGGCCGTCTCGTGGGTGATATCGAATTCGAAGTAGCCAGACAACGCGCCGCCTGGATCACGCCCGTCCCGGGTGGCGTTGGTCCCATGACGGTTGCGACATTATTGCAAAACACCTTGCTAGCCGCAGAGCAATTCCACGACTAAACCTCAACCACCGACACGCACCCTCGGCGCGTCGTCAGACGCAGGCTCCAACAACGCCAGAAATGGCTGCGGTTTGGCAATCCCATAACCCTGCGCGTAATCGACACCCAACTCACGCAGCACTGCCAGTATTTCCTGGTTTTCCACGAATTCGGCGATGGTCCGGATCTGCATCACATGCCCGACATTGTTGATGGACTCGACCATCGCACGATCGATCGCGTCAGTGGCAATGTCACGCACGAAACTACCGTCGATCTTCAGGTAGTCGACTTCAAGATTCTTCAGATAAGCGAACGAACTCAGACCGCTGCCGAAATCGTCCAGCGCGAATTTGCAGCCGCGGGCGCGGAGCGTCTTGATGAAGCGCGATGCCCGCCGCAGATTGGCGATGGCGGCGGTTTCGGTGATCTCGAAGCAGATTCGGTCACCCGGAATGTCCGCCGCCGCAATCTCTTCGGACACAGCCTGTAGGAATTCTTCATCGCCCAAAGAACGGCCCGAGACGTTTATCGTCCAGATGGCATCCTGCAGCGTACTCGACGCGCGCCCGACATTGCGCAGCACATTCTCCACCACCCACCGGTCGATCATCGGCATGAGATTGTAACGTTCCGCCGCTGGGATAAACGCCATCGGCGGCACCTCCTGACCATCTTCGCCCAGGATGCGCAGCAATATTTCGTAGTGCGGCGTCAGCGCGGAATTTGGATCGACCGGCATGATCGGCTGGCAATACAGGATGAAACGATTTTCAGCCATCGCCTTGTGGATACGCGATACCCAGCGCATTTCACCCTGACGCTGCTGCAGCTCGCGATCATTGGGCACATACACATGTACGCGATTACGCCCGCCCTCCTTGGCCGCATAACAGGCCACATCGGCGGCACTCTGCACTTCGGCCAGATTCTGCGTCTGTCCATTGATGGACACCACACCGACACTGACGCCAGTCTCGAAACTGTGCTCGTCACAAACAAAGCGGAAGTCGCGCACACTGCGACGCACATCCTCCGCAATCACGCGCGCCTGATCCAACGTGCAACAACGCAGTAAGATACCGAACTCGTCACCGCCCAGGCGCGACAGAATATCCGCCTCGCGCACCTTGCTCTGTAGAAGATGGGCCAGCTGCTTGAGCAACTCATCTCCGGCGATGTGACCACAGGTATCGTTGACAATCTTGAACTGATCGAGATCCAGGTAGCACAGCGCATGCTCACGATCATCTTCGTGCGCCGACACCAGGGCATCTTTGAGTTGTTCTTCGAAAGCGCGACGATTTAATAACCCGGTCAGCGCATCATGCGTGGCCTGATAGGACAACTGCCGAGCCAGTTTGCGTGCATGCCCGACGTCGTGAAACACCATCACCGCACCGATGACCCGTCCAGCACGGTCGCGGATCGGCGCCGCCGAATCTGCAATCGCGATTTCCTCGCCGTCGTCGCGCAACAGTATGGTATGGTCCGCGAGTTCGAGAATTTCACCGCACTTCAGGCACAGCTCTACGGGATTGGCTACCGGCTGACGGGAATTCTCGTTGACCAGCCGCATCACAGCCGACAACGACTTGCCCTGCACATCCGCCAACGTCCAACCTGTCAGACGTTCGGCAACCGGGTTGAGATATTCGATGCAACAGGACTCGTCAGTCGTGATGACTGCATCGCCGATTGAATAAAGCGTGACTTCTGCGCGCTCTTTCTCCTGATAGAGTGCGGCTTCCGATTCACGCACCCGATCGAGCGCATCACGCAACTCATCCTGCTGCTGTAAAAGATAATTCAGCGCCTTGTTGAAGAACTTGCCCAGAAAACCGAATTCGTCATGGCGTCGTTCATCAAAGCGGGCATCCGTTGCACCACTGGAAAAACTTTCCGCCGTATTCACCATACTGAGAAACGGACCCGTCAAAACACGTTGCAATATCCATTGCAGAATGAGCCCGAAAAACAGGAATAAGGCGCCCATGGTCACCAAGAGTTCCTTGCGCTTGGCATCCATCAACGCTTGCAGGCTTTCATGGTAAAACAGGACACGCTCGAGGCCATGAGCGTTACTGCCTAGCGGATGATCCAGGATGGCCGTATCCGCGTATCCCTCACCATCAGGCGTTTCACCCAAGTGATACAGGCCGTCACGGGTACGCAAAATCACCCCGCTGAAGTCATGCGCGGCGAGCAAATCGTTAAACTGACCACTTGTCTTATCGAGTTCTTTACCCGGATTGCGATCAAGTCGGTCAAGCACATCCACAATGAAGCGGTCCGCATTCAGTGCGACTCGCCCCATCACCTGATCGTCCAGACCGCGCAGCTGAATCAGCGAAAAAACCATACCGACCAGCATCATCCCCCAAAAAACGATGCCGGTAATTTTGAGCGGCAGACGACCGCGCAGGCTTGTTCTGGTACCGCTCTCGGACTGACCCAGATTCATCGGAAGCCCACGAGTTTGAGACTGATGAGCACCGGGCATACGCCACTCAAACCGGCGCCGAAAATCGCAAAGCCCATAAACCAGGGAAAGAACCACAACTGTTCATTGAAGATGAACAAGGTCACCAGCAGCATCAAGGCGACCGCCAAACGCCACGCGCGCTCGGCGTCAAAAGGAATCTGCGCGTACTGAAGCGTCGGCATCAACTCACTGCTATCACCAAACTCGGGGCGAATGCTGTGGCGCAGGCGCGTGACCAACAAAGGGATGCGATAATTACTGACCCCTTCCAATACCAGGATGCCTATCAGCACGGAAATTGCCGCATGGATATTGAAATAGAGGAACACCAGCAACAGTGCCCCCACGATCAAGCGGAAGAATCGTTCAGTCATATGGCAGCCCCGGCAGGGTCGCTCGCGATCCTTCGCTCGAACCCTCTGCAAGATACGTTAACTTTTTGATTTTATGGGCTGCCCTGCCACGTTTTTATTATCGGCAGAGGCGCGCGAATCTTGACGGGTATCACAGATCAGGCACGTCGCCAGGTCGTGCCTTGGGCACCATCTTCCAGAATAACGCCTTGGTCTTTCAGAACGTCGCGGAGACGGTCGGATTCGGCCCAGTCCTTGGCCACGCGCGCCGCCCGCCGGGCATCGATCAAGCCTTGAATCTCGGCATCGCTCAGCCCTGTCGCACCGGCACTGCCCTGCATGAAGGCATCCGGATTGTCCTGCAACAAACCCAGGACCTCGCCCAATTCCCGCAGCGTGGCCGCATAATCACTGGCCGACTCACCCTGCTCGCGGGCGCGATTCAAGGCACTGGCGAGGTCGAACAGCACCGCCAGCGCCTCGGGCGTATTGAAGTCGTCATCCATCGCGGCCTGGAAGCGCCTGGCATAACTGTCCAAGCGCTGCCCCGGCGCGGTATCGACGCCGCGCAATGCCGTATACAAGCGCGTCAACGCACCGCGCGCCTGGTTGAGATTGTCTTCGGTGTAATTCAGTGGACTGCGGTAATGGCTGCCCAAGATGAAGAAGCGGATCACCTCCGGCTGGTAGCGCGCCAACACCTCGCGCACGGTGAAGAAGTTGCCCAGTGACTTGGACATCTTTTCCTCGTCAACCTGAACGAAACCATTGTGTATCCAGTAATTGACGAATTTGTGTCCGGTCGCACCCTCGCTCTGAGCAATCTCGTTTTCATGGTGCGGGAATTTCAGATCCATGCCGCCGCCGTGAATATCGAAATGCTCGCCCAGGCAGCAGTTCGACATCGCCGAGCATTCGATATGCCAACCCGGACGACCACGACCCCACGGCGAATCCCAGGCCGGCTCGCCGGGCTTGGCGGCCTTCCACAACACGAAATCCAGCGGATCGTCCTTGCCCTCGTCGACATCGACTCGCGCGCCGGCACGCAACTCATCCGGTTGTTCGCCGGACAGTCGGCCATACGCGGCAAAACTGCTGACGTCGTAATACACATCGCCGTTGGCGGCGGCATAGGCATGACCGCGCGCGATCAGCGTCTCGACCATGCGCACGATGTCGGCCATGGCGGCCGTCGCACGCGGCTCCTGGTCCGGCGGCAGCACGCCCAATGCGTCACTGTCTTCATGCATCGCCTGAATGAAGCGCTCGGTGAGCGCCATGAAATCTTCACCATTTTCCTGCGCACGCTTGATGATCTTATCGTCGATATCGGTGATGTTGCGCACATAGGTCAGGTGATAGCCGGTCGCCCGCAAGTAACGCGCGATCACATCAAACACCACCATCACCCGCGCATGACCGATATGGCAGTAGTCATACACGGTCATGCCGCAGACATACATGCGCACCTTGCCGGGCTCGATGGGTTGAAACGGCTCCTTGCGGCGGGTAAGACTGTTATGGATATGCAGCATACGAATAAGTCCTAGACAGAGAGTTCACAGCAGTGTTGTGCAGCTTGCAGCCGCTCACGCAGGCGTGTCTCGCCAAGCAGTCCGGCGATGCGCGCCAGTTCAGGACCGTTGCGCCAGATACCACCACATTCCGCATCGCTGAGCTGACCGCTCAGGGCCGCGCGCAGCGGCATGAATAATTCCTTGCCCTTGCGACCCGTGGCCGTGCCCAGTTGTTTGATGAAGGTTTTGAAGTCTGTGCTCGCCGCCGCGGCGTCCGCCTGCGCGGTACGGAAGAATTCCGCGCCCGCTTGCACGATCACGTGACGCGCGTCGGGATCGAAAGCCGTCCGCGGGCGCGTACAGACTGCCCGCCCACAGATAGGCATCCAGCGGCATGACGATATTGTCGCGCACGGTGTGCACGAAATTCATCGCCTCGGCCTCCGGCACCCACGTCTGGATACGCTGCCCACCCTGATAAGTACGCGCGCACATCCACGCCCAGAGCTCGGCATCGCTGCAACGGGCGACCGCCTCTTTCTGCCAATGCAGCAACTGCGCGGGATCGTGGCGCGCCGGCGCACGTCCCAGTCGGCCCAGGTCGAAATGCGCCGCAAGTTCCGCCAGGTCCATGAACACATCGGATTCATAAGTATGACCCACGCGCGCCAGATGATTGATCAGCGCCAGCGGCAGAATGCCCTCTTCGCTCAACTCGCGAATACTGCGACTGCCGTGACGCTTGGATAGCGGACTGCCATCATCACCGACGATCAGCGCGATATGCCCGTATTGCGGCGTCGGCATGCCTAAGGCCTCCAGCAGCAGCAACTGCCGCGGCGTGTTCGCCAGATGATCTTCGCCACGCAGCACTTGCGTAACACCCATCAGCGCATCGTCGACAGCGTTGCTGAAGAAAAATGCCGCACTGCCATCACTGCGCCGAATGACGAAATCGCCGATGTCGTCGCTACGAAAACTCTGGTGACCACGCACATAATCTTCGAAGGTTATTTCATGCCCATCCGGCACCCGAAAACGCAAGGTCGGCGTGAGGCCTTGCGCACGCTTCGCCTCGCGTTGCTCCGGCGTCAGCCGGGCGCAGGTGCCGGGATAACGCGGCGGCCGACCGGAGGCCTGCTGCACCTTGCGCGCGACACTCAGTTCCTGTTGCGAGCAGAAACACGGGTAGGCATGATCGCTGGTTTCCAGCGTCTGGAAATAACTCGCATAGATGGCCGCACGCTCGGATTGCAGATACGGTGCGGCCGCACCACCGACTTCGGGACCTTCCTGCCAATCCAGGCCCAGCCAGCGCAGATCGGCCTGCAAAGCGGCTGTGTACTCGGCGCGACTGCGCTCGGCATCGGTATCCTCGATGCGCAGCACGAAGCAACCGTCATGGCCGCGCGCATAGAGCGCGTTGAACAACGCCGTGCGCAGATTGCCGAGGTGCAATGCGCCGGTGGGGCTGGGGGCAAAACGGGTTTTGATAGGGGCTTGGTTCATAGCGCGGCCATGGTAACGGAAAGCCCTCATTGGAACAAAGCTACCGATAGGCGCTGGCAGACATCGGTATAAGGTACTGTCGCACGTACACCGTGAGTTTTCCGGCCGGCTGCTATATCATGGCGCCTCCGAAAATCGAGGAGCAGTAACCCATGTCCAGCCTGCGTCGATTGATCTTGAGCTTCGTGCTTGCTTGCGCCTTTGCCAGCAATGCATCCGCGAGCCCGACCCCAACAGGAGCCACTACCGTGACCGTACAGATGCAAACCAATAAGGGCCTGATCGTCCTGGAACTGGATGCTGCCAAGGCGCCCATCACCGTTGCCAACTTTCTGGAATACGCCCGCGCCGGCTTCTACAACGGCACGATTTTCCATCGCGTCATCCCCAACTTCATGATTCAGGGCGGCGGCTTCGTGCCGGGCATGGATCAAAAAGAGACCGGCGGCATGATCAAGAACGAAGCGGATAACGGCCTGAAGAACGACCTTGGCACCATCGCCATGGCCCGCACCCCGAATCCGGATTCGGCCACGGCACAGTTCTTCATCAACACCAAGGACAACGGCTTCCTCAACTACAGTGCACCGACCGCGCAGGGTTGGGGTTATTGCGTGTTCGGTAAAGTCGTCGAAGGTATGGATGTGGTACGCGCCATCGAGAAGGTCGCCACCGGCAATCGCGGCGGTCATGGTGATGTGCCGATCGAAGATGTGATTATCGAAAAAGTCACCGTCACTGAATAAGCGCCTGCAGACTGTCTAGCGCGCCGGGGCGTAGGCTCCGGCGCCTCCCCCATGAAGACCACGCTTTTTATTTCCGATCTGCACCTGGACGCCCGCCGTCCGGCGATCACGGATTTGTTCCTGGCGTTTCTCGCCGGCCTCGACCCTGCCGATTGTGCGGGTCTGTACATCCTCGGCGATTTGTTCGAGGCCTGGATCGGCGACGATAGCGATGACGCGCATGATCTGCGTGTGCAAACAGCCTTACGCGCCACCACAGATCGCGGCATTCCGATCTTTGTCATGCACGGCAACCGGGATTTTTTACTCGGCGACGCCTTTGCAAAAACCACCGGCTGTACCCTGCTCGCCGACCCCACGTTGATCGAACTCAACGGTGCGCCAACGCTTATTGATGCACGGCGACACGCTGTGCACGGACGATGTTGAATACCAGCAATTTCGTAGCATGGTGCGCAACCCAACCTGGCAACAACAACTCCTCAACAAACCCATCGCAGAACGCCGCGCGATCGCCGCCAATATGCGCGAGACCAGCCGCCAACGCGCCGGTGAGAAGAGCGCCGAAATCATGGATGTAAATGCAGATGCGGTCGAAGCAATACTGCGTGAATATCAGTTGCCGCGCCTGATTCACGGCCATACACATCGTCCAGCCGTGCATAATTTAATCATTGATGGCATAACTACGCAGCGCATCGTACTCGGTGACTGGTACGAACAAGGCAGTGTGTTGCGTTGTGATGATGACGGCATACAGTTGAAAGCACTGCCGCTCGCCAAGACGAGAGCGCCCGTAGCGACCTGAAGGTGAGTACGTAGGATGGGTGAAGGCGCTTTGCGCCGTAACCCATCGACCGAATACCGGATGCCGATTATGATGGGTTACGCTGCGCTGCACCCATCCTACGGGGCTGGGGCATGGCCGCGAACATCCAACAGACTCAAGCGCCGCACCTACAGCGATTCCAAATCTTCCAATTCCTGCGCACTGAATCCCGCCTGTAAGCGCGCCTCTTTATAAAACGGCCCTTTGATTCGCTTAGCCACATGCTCACGAACAAGATCACGAAACGTGGCGTCCGGTTCGAGGCCACGTTGTGCGCAGGCATAGTGAAACCAGCGCGTGCCGATGGCGACATGACCGATCTCGTCACGCAGAATGATATCCAGAATCGCCACGCTGTCCGCATCGCCCGCCTCACGCAGGCGCTCCATCATGCCGGGTGTCACATCCAGCCCACGCGCCTCCAATACGCGCGGCACCAGCGCCATGCGCACCAGCACATCCTCACGCGTCTGCAACGCCATCGACCAGAGCCCATTGTGTGCGGGGAAATCACCGTAGCCGTAACCCAGGTCTACGGAGTCGATCGCGGAGCAAGCCGAAGTGATAAGCCTCCTCGTGCGCGACCTTGGCCCAATCACGGTAATAGTCTTCGGGCATGTCGGCGAAACGGCACACTGCATCCCAGGCGAGGTTGATGGCGTTGAACTCGATATGCGCGAGTGCGTGCAGCAAAGCCGCGCGACCTTCCACGCTGTGCAAACGCCGTCGCGGCAAGTCGCGGGGCGAGACTAATTCCGGTTGTGGCGGTCGTCCTGGGGCATCCAAGGAAACGCCATGAGTGGCAGGCTCAATGACTAACTGCCCTGCCACCAGCAGGGACCAAGTCTCCTGCGTACGCAGGCATTTGCGCTCGGGATCGGGTTCGGCGAGACAGGTGTGCGCTGCGGTATAGAGGTTCGTGGTCATCACATTCACATCAATGTATTTCGCGCTATGCGAGTTTTTAATTCACGCAACAGTTCAAACATCCGCCAGCTTCAAGCCGATCACCACATCGGTGACGTTAGTGCCGGTCGGCCCCGTGTCGAGCAGATCACCGGCGGCCTCGAGGAAGCGGCCGGCATCGGCGTGCTGAAGAGCGATAGCTGCATCAAGGCCTTCCAAACTACCACGCTCAAGTGTCCGTCCATCGACACACGCACCCGGCGACATCACCCGGCCCGTCATTGCCATCGGTACCGGCGGCGAGCAGATAGATGCCATGCTGCCCTGCCAATACCTGCGCCGCCGCCAACGCCAACTGCTGACAGCGACCACCCTGCCCCGGATGCTCCGGAAGACACACCGTGGTCTCGCCGCCCCACAAATATACGCCCGGCGCGCCAGCGCACAGAGCGGCGGCAATCTGCTGTCCCGCAAGCTGCGCATCACCATGCAAACGTTCATGGCTGCGATAAACACGATAGCCGTGCGCGGTGGCCGCACTGGCCGCGGCGTCTAACGCCTGATCAAGTCGCGCGACGATCTCGGTGTCGATCTGTGCTGTTCGCTGATCTACCAACACCGCATCGTCTCGATTCACCAGCGCGAGCAGCCACGCTGGCAGTTGTGCGGGTAGTGGTTCAGCAGAAACAGTTACATGTAACAGTCCTGACGCGATGATGGCCGGATCGTCACCCGGCACATCGGAGATCAACAGCACTCGCGTGGGCCTTTGACCCAGATACTCACACAAGCGTCCACCCTTGATGCGCGACAGGCGGCGGCGAATGGCATTCATCTGCTCAATGGGCAAACCGCTGGCCAACAGCCACTGGTTTGCACGCTGAACGTCCGTCAGGCTCACACCTTCAGGTAAAACCTCGACCAGACTGGAGGCACCGCCGGAAATTAAAAACAGCCATGTGATATCCGCGGGCGCGGCCGCCATAAAATCCAACAGCCGCTGTCCTGCCGCCAGACTGGAATCATCCGGCACCGGATGCGCCGCCAGCAGAACCTCGCTGCGCGGAAATTCTCGCCCTTGAAGATGCCCGTGCTTCGTGATCAACAGGGCGCGCTCCAAGCGTTCGCCCAGTGAATCGAAGGCACCCGCCAGCATTGCGCTCGCCGCCTTGCCCAGGGCAACCGCCCAGATGCGCCCGGCCAGCGGTCGGACTGTCAATTGGGCGGCCACGCAACGTGAGCCGTCCACGGCCGTTAACGCGGCCTGATAGATCTCCAGCAGAACCCCGTGCGGCACGCCCGGATGCATAATAAATATCCCATAATATTTAGGGTGTTACAAACATAACGTCAGCTTTTTCCGAAGCTGCACCTGGACTGTCCGCCGCCCCTAGACACTATCTATTTTGACAGCGGCGAATTTCGTGGCGCATGCTGGGGACAACATCAGTTTGGTCTCAGGGGGTGTGTCATGAGTGCCCACAAACATCTTCTGGAAGTCTACGAGCCCTACGGCTACGAAGGCCCCAATCCCATGCGCGTCCACGGTACCTGTGTATTGCGCGGGCCGAACGGTGCCGCCTGTTACCTGCTCAGCATCGAAGGTACGCTGGAATTGGAAGAAAACGTCGTAGCTCAGTTGCTGGTCATGCCCCGCTATAACGGCGACAAGATCGAACGCGCCGAGCAAAGCTCGTGTACCGTCTGCATCGCTCGCGTCCTTCCGGGTGTCATCCTCTGCGAAAATACACCCTTCACCTACAACGATGTCGCCCACTGGGGAGTCGGCAAAATCACGCCGATGAGCGGGCGTAGTTGAGTAACACGCGGGATACCGGACGCAACGTCCGATATCCCGCGTTCAATCCAAGCCCCGCGCCAGATCGGCACGAATATCTGCAATATCCTCCAACCCCACCGCAACGCGAATCAAACCATCACTGATACCCGCATCAGAACGCTGTTCCGGCGTGAGTCGGCCGTGCGTGGTGGTCGCCGGATGCGTAATCGTGGTTTTCACATCACCCAGATTCGCCGTGATCGACACCATGCGTGTGGCATCGATCACGCGCCACGCTGCCTCCTGACCGCCACGCACTTCGAAACTCAAGATGCCACCGAAGTCGCGTTGCTGTGCCGCGGCCAAGGCATGCTGTGGATGCGAAGCCAAGCCCGGAAAATAAACGCGCGTATATCGCTGGATGTGACTCCAACCACGTCGCCAGCGCGAGCGCGTTGGCGCTGTGCGCACGCATGCGCAGCGAGAGTGTTTCCAGACCCTTGAGAAACACCCAGGCATTGAACGGACTCATTGTCGGTCCGCAGGTACGCAAAAAACCGTAGACGTCTTTGCCAACGCGCTCCGCATCACCGACCACCGCGCCACCGATGCAACGACCTTGACCGTCGAGATATTTGGTCGCCGAGTGGATGACGATATCAGCGCCCAAGGCCAACGGCAGCTGCAACGCCGGCGTGCAAAAACAATTGTCCACCACCAACAGGCAATCGTGCGCATGCGCGAGTTCGGCGAGCGCGCGGATATCACCCAACTCGGTGAGCGGATTCGAGGGAGTTTCGATAAACAGCATGCGCGTGTTCGGTCGGATCGCCGCCTTCCAGGCCTCCAGATCGGCCAACGGCACATAGCTGGTCTCGATGCCGCAGCGCGCCAGATAGGTGCTGAACAACACCGTCGTGGTGCCGAACACCGCGCGCGACGACAGCAGATGATCACCCTGCTTCAGCAAACCCAAACACGTTGCCAGAATCGCTGCCATGCCGGACGCCGTCGCTACGCAGGCTGCGCCGCCTTCAAGTGCGGCCAAGCGCTGCTCGAACGTGCGTACCGTGGGATTGGTAAAACGCGAATAGATATTGCCGGGTTGCGCGCCGGAGAAACGCGCCGCCGCCTCGGCCGCGCTGGCGAACACATAGCTGGAGGTCGGGAAGATCGGTTCGGAGTGCTCACCTTCCGCGGTACGCACTTGGCCGGCGCGAATCGCCAGGTGTCGAAGCCATAGTCGTTTAATTCATCATCCATCGTCGCGTCCTCGCCCCGTCACAGCATCGATCAATAGGCACAAAAAAACCCACTTTCAGCGCATGCGAAAGCAGGTTGCCCTCGCTTTAGCTGCATTTATTGAGCGCCCGCAAGCTGAGTCAAGTCGGCGCTATGCTGTTAAATTAGGTGCATCGACCGGACCTGTCAAGCCCGCCTCTAGCAATGTAGCCCGGATGTAATCCGGGATAAAGCGGCAGAACGGCTCCCGGATTACATCCGGGCTACTTCTGTGCTGCGCTCGCGAAGCAGCGTTAGATCAAGCGTTGTTGTACATCTCCAGCACCTCATCCGACTCCGCGTCGCGGCGTTCCTGCTTGGCATTGTCGCTGCGTTGGTTCTGTATGTGATCCAGATAATCCCGATTGACGTCGCCGGTCACATACTCGCCAGTGAACACCGCACAGTCAAAGACATTCAACTTACTGTTGCCTTTGCGCACTGCGCTGATCAAGTCATCCAGATCCTGGAAGATCAAGCGATCGGCGTCGATTTCTGTGGCGACTTCTGCTTCGGTGCGGCCATGCGCCACCAATTCATTGACGCTTGGCATGTCGATACCGTAGACATTCGGATAACGCACTGGCGGTGCGGCGGAGGCGAAGTAGACCTTGCGCGCACCCGCATCACGCGCCATTTGGATAATTTGCCGCGAGGTCGTGCCGCGAACAATGGAATCGTCGACCAACAATACATTGCGGCCGCGGAACTCAAGGTCAATGGCATTGAGTTTCTGGCGCACGGATTTCTTGCGCTGCTGCTGGCCGGGCATGATAAAAGTGCGGCCGATATAACGATTCTTGATGAACCCTTCGCGGTATTTCACCCCCAAGGAATTCGCCAGCTGTAAAGCTGAAGTTCGACTGGTGTCCGGAATCGGGATGACCACATCGATGTCGTGGTCCGGCCATTCGCGCTGAATCTTGGCCGCCAGTTTCTCGCCCATGCGCAAGCGCGCCTTGTGCACCGAGACATTGTCGATAATGGAATCCGGCCGCGCCAAATACACATATTCGAAGATGCAGGTTGCGTACTGCGGTGCCACGGCGCATTGGCGTGTGAACAACTCACCCTCGAGGGTGATGTAGATGGCCTCGCCGGGCTCAACATCGCGCACTAATTCAAAACCCAAAACATCCAAGGCCACACTTTCGGAGGCAACCATATATTCCGGACCGGCGGCGGTGTCGCGCTTACCGAACACCAGCGGACGGATGCCATAAGGATCGCGGAAAGCGACAATGCCGTAACCGATCACCATGGTCACCGCCGCGTAAGCACCTTTGCAGCGACGATGCACACCGGCGACGGCATCGAAGATATGGCTCTCGTTAATGCGCAACGTACCCTGGCGCGCAAGCTCATGCGCAAACACATTGAGCAGAATTTCAGAATCGGAATTGGTATTGATATGCCGCAGGTCGTCGCGAAACAGTTCCTGCTTGAGCTGATCGGTATTGGTGAGATTGCCGTTGTGCGCCAAGCTGATGCCGAACGGTGAATTCACGTAGAACGGTTGTGCCTCGGCACTGGATTCGCAGCCCGCGGTCGGATAACGCACATGGCCAATGCCCATATTACCCAGCAATCCCAGCATATGCCGCGTGTGGAACACGTCGCGCACCAGACCATTATCTTTGCGCAAATACAGACGCTGGCCGTCGCAGGTGATGATACCTGCCGCGTCCTGGCCACGGTGCTGTAATACGGTCAAGCCCGTCGTACAGGGCCTGATTGACCCGTTCACGCGCTACGATGCCGATGATTCCACACATGGGGATTCCTACCTCAACTTGCTGTCACCCGGCACCGCCAGGTCATCGAACCGCACATTGTCCGCCACTCCTGCGGGGAGAAAATCCGTCAACCACAGCGCCACACGTTCGAACTGCGGAATTAGCTGCGACGTCTGCCACCAGGGATCGCGCGGCAAGGCCGTCAACCCGGCCAGCAACACCAGGATCGCGACGAGAACGATGCCACGCGCCGCGCCGAACACAGTGCCCAGCAAGCGATCGGTACCGCCCAAGCCGGTTTTTTTCACCAGTTGCCCGGCGAGAAAACCCACCAACGCGCCGAGGATCAACACAATCAAAAACAAACCGGCCATACCCGCTGCCGTACGCGCCGAAGGCAGTTCAATCCACGGCGTGAGCATATCGGCGAAGGGAGCGTAAAACGTCATGGTCACCAGGACTGCAACAATCCAGGTGGCCAACGAGATCGCCTCTTTGATAAATCCGCGCCAGAGGCTGATCAGCAAGGAAAGGCCGATCAAGCCGAGAATGAAATAATCCGCCCAGTTCACACTGCCCGCCGTTGACTACGATTCAATTCCGGGCGCGCGATGCCTGTACGACAGACATCCCACGCTTGAGCGCACATTGTAGCAAAGACCGATGTTTGCCGTGACCACCGAGTAACTAAGGATAGCGCGTGACAATGCCTTTGATCTGCACCTGCTGTTCCAAGCGGTTACGCACATTTTCGGCATTGCTGCGCTCCAACTCGGGACCCACCCGCACGCGGTACAACACGCCCTGCGGCATTTTGATCTCCTCGACAAACGCGGTGTAGCCTAATCCGCGCAGCTTTTCCTGGAGCGCCATGGCATTCGACTTGCTCGCCAGACTCGCCAGCTGTACGACCCAGCCTGACAGCACTTTAGCGGGCGCCGGAGCGGGCTTTGCCACAGGCGCGGGCGCCGGAGCCGTCGCTGTTGCGGCAGGTGCGGGTGCCGCCGGTGTCGGGGTCACAACGGGAGCCGCGGCAGGCGCCGTCGGCACCGGAACCTGCAGGCTGCGGGGCCGTCACGGCCTCTTCGGCAACGCCGGGGGTCGGCGCTGTCGGCGCAACATCCGCCGACGCGACGGCACTGCGCCGGTTCGGTGGTACCGGCAACAGTCGCATCGGCCGCTGCCGGCTGATCGAGCACCACCTGGGCCGGCTCGGTTTCCGGCGGCGGCTCGGGCAGCGTCAGCGGTTCGATCCTGTCGTTCACGATCTGCTCCGGCTGATCCGGCAGATTACCGCCGACCGGGCCCAGATCATCCCCGGATTTTTCGAGCAACATGGGCACAAAGATAACTGCCAAGGCAACCAAGACCACAGCACCGATGACACGTTGTTTGACCGTATTGTCCACGTGATTACCTCGCTCGAAGATTGCAGTACTCGAAGGACCGCATTATAGGCCGGGCGGCAGCAACTCCGCTATGGTGTGGAAAGAACCGAACACGACGATGCGATCGCCCGCGCGCGCCTCCGCACGGGCAGCCGCGTAGGCCGTCGCCAGATCGGGATATAACCGCCGTTGCATTGACGCCAAACCCAGACGCGCCGCCAAGTCTTGCGCGGATTGTCCGCGTGCGCCCGTCAGACCGCCGAGATACCAGCACTGCACCTGATCGGCGAGGGCCGCGGCTACGCCTGCCGCATCTTTATCCGCCAACATGCCGCACACCGCCAGTGTGCGGCCCGAGCATGGCCGCGCCGCGAGCGCCGCGGCGAGCGCGGCTGGCCGCGTGCGGATTGTGCGCGACATCGAAGATCGTCTCGAACGGACCGGGCACGACCGTGAAACGCCCCGCCACGCGCGCGGCGCGCAGACCTGCCTGCAGCGCCTGTACGCTTACCGGCAGCCGCGCACCCAAGGTCTGTAACGCCATCACTACGCCAGCCGCGTTCTGTAGCTGAAACGGCCCCGGCAAGGCCGGCAACGGCAAACCGTCCAGCCGCAGATTCGGCCCCCACCAATCCCAGACCTCGCCGGTGCGCGCATAACCGAACTGTTCGCCGAGGCCATACCAGATCGCACCACAATCTTGTGCAACTGCACGCAACGACGCCGGCGGCTGCGGATCGGAACACACCGCCGGCCGACCGCCGCGGAAGATGCCCGCCTTCTCGCGGCCGATGGATTCTCGATCCGGACCCAGCCATTCCACATGATCGATGCCGATACCGGTGACCAAGGCACAATCGGCATCCACGATATTCACCGCATCGAGCCGCCCGCCCAGACCGACTTCGAGCACGGCGACATCCACATCGGCGCGTTGCAGGATATCCAAGGCCGCGAGCGTGCCGAATTCGAAATATGACAGCGAGATATCACCACGCGCGGCATCGATGCGCGCGAAGCTGGCGACCAGCACAGCGTCATCGACCGGTTGCCGATCGATGCGAATACGTTCGTTGTACTGCCATAGATGCGGCGAGGTGTACGCGCCCACGCGCAGGCCCGCGCAGGCGAGAATGGCCTCCAGCATCGCCACGCTGGAACCCTTGCCGTTAGTCCCGGCCACGCTGATGACAACGTGTTTTGGCGCCAGCAAACCCAGGCGCGCCGCCACTTCACGGACACGCTCCAAACCCAAGTCGATCGCCTTGGGATGCAGCGTTTCCTGCCAGGCCAGCCAGTCGTTAAGCGTGTCGAAGCGCATAGAATGGAATCAGTCGTAAGTGTGGATTCGAGCGTGACAAAAAATCATCGCAGCGCTCGCAATTACCGGCGCTGCGTTGTTCAATCGGCCGTAAACTGCAGTGCATATTGATACAACGCGTTCTTGCGCGCGCCGGTGATTTCCGCCGCCAACGCGGCGGCACGTTTGACCGGCAGCTCGACGAGCAAGAGTTTGAGCACGCGCTGCGCCTCGGCATCGAGTTCCGTATCCACAGCCGCAACGGCACCCGCGATCAACAGCACGAATTCACCGCGCTGGCGGTTGGCATCTTCACTCAGCCAGACGTTTTAATTCCGCCAGACTGCCCGACTGCACCTGTTCGAAAGTTTTGGTCAGTTCGCGCGCGATCACCGCCTCACGCTCGGCGCCGAGACACTCAGCCAAATCGGCGAGTGATTCCTCGATGCGATGACTCGACTCGTAGAACACCAACGTGCGTGTCTCGTCCGCCAGGGTGAGTAAATGCGCGCGCCGCGCCGCGGCCTTGGCCGGCAGAAAGCCCTCGAACACAAAACGGTCGGTGGGCAGACCGGCCACCGACAAGGCCGCGATCAACGCACAAGGGCCAGGGATCGGCACCACTTGGATGCCGGCCTGGCGCGCGGCGCGCACGATGCGATAGCCAGGATCGCTGATCAGAGGCGTGCCGGCATCGCTGATCAGGGCCAGATCGGCGCCGCCGCGCAGCCGTTCCAGCAGCGGCTCGACCTGCAGCTGCTCGTTGTGTTCATGCAGCGACAACAGCGGCGTGGCGATGCCCAGGGTACGCAACAAGGCGCCACTGTGGCGGGTATCCTCAGCCAACACCTTGTCGACGGCACCGAGCACCGACAAGGCGCGCTGCGTGATATCCCCACGGTTGCCGATCGGTGTCGCGACCACATAGAGCACGCCCGGTCTGTCCACGTTCAGCCTACCCCTTCGATTCGCCGACGAAAGCGTTACAATAGCCGTCAACACTCCACAGTCCAAATCCCGTGACCAATATCCCCTACCGGTTCACCGCCCACATTCTGACCCTTGGCCTCGCGCTGGCAACGCTATTGCTGCTGAATGCCTGCGCCAGCCCGTCCAGGCAAGCGGAAACGCCCGCTGTCAACCAGCGCACCGTCGGACGATGCCGCGCGCCGTTTGGCCAGCGGCGATTATTCCGGTGCGGCAAACTTGTTCTTGCAGCAGGCCGGGCAAGCGCAAGCGCCGCAGCGCGAGGCCTTGCAATTGAGCGCCGCTGAAGCGCTGCTGCGCGGCAAACAAGCGGAGAACGCCGCACGTATATTGGAAAAACTGCCGCCCGCCGGCAGCCCTGCGTATCAAACACGGTTGGCGCTCGCCCAGGCGCGCGTGTTCCTTGCTCGCCAGCAGCCGCAGGCCGCCCTGCAACGACTCGCCGCGGTCAGTGACAACGTGCCACCCGAGCACATGGTCGATTTCCATCACGCCCGCATCGATGCCTATACCGCCGCCGGCAACCATCTGGAAAGCGCGCGCGAACGCGTCTGGCTGGATGGTCTGCTGGATAAATCCGCACAGCCGGGCAATCACCAGCAAATCTGGGCATCGCTCTCCAAACTGCCGGATGCCGTACTGGCGAATATGCGCACCGCACCACCCCCGGATGTCTTCAGCGGCTGGCTGGAACTGGTCGAGACCACCCGCGCGCTGCGCGCTACACCGCCGCAACTGGAGATTGCCCTGGCCATCTGGCGCGAACGCTATCCGGGGCATCCGGCCATACCGGACTTCCTCAATGCTTTGCAGGGGCGCGACCAGGCAACACCGTCTGCCGATGGACAGATCGCCGTACTGCTACCCCTGAGCGGCGCGCTTGCCGAAGCCGGTATGGCGGTCCGTGACGGACTGCTCACCGCCCATTTTCAAACGGCCGCCACCGCTCACCAACAGTTGCGCTTTTACGATACCGGTTCGGGTACCGAGCGCGTCTGGAGTCTGTATCAACGTGCCGTCAGCGAAGGTGCGCAGCAGGTCATCGGCCCACTCAGCAAGGAAGCGGTCACCGCCTTGGCCGCTGCAGGTGAGCTCAGTGTCCCCGTGTTGGCATTGAACAATCTGCCCGACGATAAGCCGGCTCCGGCACAACTCTATCAATTCGCACTGGCACCCGAAGATGAGGCCGAGCAGGTTGCGACGCGCGCCTGGGAAGACGGGCAGCGGCGCGCGTTGGTATTGATTCCCGAAAATGCCATGGGTCGGCGCCTGCAACAGGCCTTCGTGCAACACTGGCAAACCCTTGGCGGCACGCTGCTCGATGTACGTTCCTACGGCACCGACCAGAACAGTTACTCTGACATCGTGCGTGGCTTGCTCAAGCTCGATGCCAGTGAACAACGCCTCCAGGATCTGACGCGACTGCTGGGACAGAAACCGGTTTTCATTCCGCGCCCACGCCAAGATGCGGATTTCGTGTTCTTGGCCGGCCAACCCAATCAGGCGCGCCTAGCTGCGACCGCTGTTCAGTTACCATCACGCCGAAAACTTGCCGATCTACGCCACCTCACAGGTCTATGACGGCACCAGCACAGCCAACCTGGATCGTGACCTCGATGGCCTGCGACTCTGCGACATGCCCTGGATGTTGCCCACGGGCCATCCCGGTGTGGCCCTGCGTGGCGAGATCGCGCGTCTGTGGCCCAACCGCGCTTTGCGTTATGCGCGCTTGTACGCCTTGGGCATCGACGCCTTACAGCTGATGCCCAATCTGCAGGGCCTGCAAAACGGCAGCTTCGCACGGCATCCCGGCGTCACCGGCGACCTGTATCTGGACAAAGATCGCCGCGTCCACCGCGAGTTGCAGTGGGCCCAGTTCCAAAACGGCCAGCTCGTCGCCTTGCCCGAGAACGCAACGTTAGCCATCAACCCGCAAACCCCTAAACCTCAGGATGTCACGGATGAGTATCCTGCCAACGAAAGCCCAGCGTGGAGCACACGCTGAAGACCTGGCCTGTCGGTTTCTGCTGGAGCATGGCTTACGCCTGCTCGCACGCAATTACCGCTGCCGTCGCGGTGAGATCGATCTGATCATGCAAGACCGGGGGAATCTGGTCTTCGTTGAGGTACGCTATCGATGCCAATCCCGCTATGGCTCAGGACTGGAATCCGTCACGCCGCGCAAGCAACAGCGCATCGTGCACTGCGCCACGCAGTTTCTACAGTGTCATCCACAGCGGGCGCAGCAGCCGGCGCGCTTCGATGTGGTGGCCTTAAGACCGGACAGCGACGGCACTCGGATCGAATGGATCCGCAATGCCTTCGACGCCTTTTAATTCACACGGAACCACACACGAAGCCGCCATGGATTTAATCGCCCGCATCACCAAGCACTTCAATGACAGCATCCACACCAAACAGCAGGCGCTGAATACCGTCGCGCCCGGCATTGCGCACGGTGCCGAGGCCATCACGCGGGCCTTGCTCAACGACCGCAAGATCCTCGCCTGCGGCAATGGCGGCTCTGCGGCCGACGCCCAGCATTTCTCGTCGGAGTTACTCAATCGTTTCGAGATGGAACGGCCTGGTCTGCCCGCTATTGCGCTGACCACCGACAGTTCAACACTCACCTCGATCGCCAACGACTACCAATTCGAAGATATTTTTTCCAAACAGGTGCGCGCCCTGGGTCAGCCCGGCGATGTGCTGTTGGCGATTTCCACCAGCGGCAACTCAGCCAACATTGTCAACGCACTGCATGCCGCTCACGATCGGGACATGACGGTGATCGCATTGACTGGACGCGATGGCGGATTGATGTCCGATCTGCTCATCGACCAGGACGTTGAAATTCGCGTGCCCGCACAATCCACGGCACGTATCCAGGAAGTACATATCCTGATCATTCATTGTCTGTGCGATTTGATCGACCATTTGCTGCTGGGGCAAGTCGACGAATAATGAGCGCGTCATTGCGCAGTCGCGTAGCAGGCGGTGAACTGAAGTAGCCCGGATGTAATCCGGGATGAGCACGCCTCCCGGATTACATCCGGGCTACATTTTCTACTTCACGACCTTCAACGCCGGCCGGCCACCGCCGCGCGGCGCAGTATCCGGGCTGGCCGGGGGCGGGATATCTTCATCCTCGTTGAACATCATGCCGCGCCCGTTCTCCTTGGCGTAAATCGCCAGCACCGCCGCCATCGGGATATACACCAGCATCGGCGTACCACTGAAGCGCGCGCTGAATTCGACATGATCATTGGCAATATGCAGATTGGTGATCGCCTGCGGATTGATGTTCAGCACGATCTTGCCGTTGTCGACATGCTGGCGCGGCACGTCAACACCCCCGACCTCCGCATTCACCAGCATATACGGTGTCAGCGCGTTATCGAGAATCCATTCGTTGATGGCGCGGATGAGATAAGGACGACTTGAATTCATGGCATTTCGGAAAGGGGCTGTCAGAACTTAGGGCTTAAGCTGAACCGCGCCTCGCAGCGCGCGTCTTCGCACCCATCGAAGTATGCCCACACCCGTCGATAGCAGGGGCATACTCTAACGGCTTTATTCACACATCTCCCGCTCCGCCTCGGTGAGGCTGAGCTTGAAGGATTCGCGGCGGAAAATGCGTTCGGCATAATCCAGCACCGGCTTGGCCTGCTTGGGCAGTTCGATTTTGTAATACGGCAAGCGCCACAGCAGCGGCGCCACGTAGCAATCCATCAGACTGAATTCATCACTGAGGAAATACGGGAACGCCGCAAACACTTCAGCACTGGACGCCAGGCTGTCGCGCAACATCTTCTTGGCCTTGGCCGAATTTTTTTCGCCCTTGGATTCGATGTCCGTGAGCAAGCCGTACCAGTCTTTGTCGATGCGGTACATCGCCAGGCGCGACTTGGCCCGCGACACCGGATCGACCGGCATCAACGGCGGATGCGGAAAGCGCTCATCCAGGTATTCCATGATGACGCGCGAACCGTACAGCACCAACTCACGATCGACGAGTGTCGGCACCGTCTGGTAGGGGTTCAGATCGATCAGATCCTCGGGTTTGTTGTCCATGTCGATATTGACGACTTCGACGGTGATGCTCTTTTCAGCGAGCACAATTCGGGTGCGGTGGCTGTAGGGACACATGGCATCCGAAAACAGCGTCATGACCGAACGACGGTTGGCGACTAGGGCCATAGATGGATCTCCCCGCACTTGATTCCTTTTAAGACAAGGACAGGCGATGCACCTCCGGAAAGCGATCTTCCGTGATGCACCGCCTGTCTACATACGTTCAGTGAACGTCTTTCCAGTACTCTTTCTTCAACAGATAGGCTACGACCAGGAGTACCAACAGGAACAGGATCACCTTCACGCCCAGCGCCTTGCGTTCCAACTGCACCGGCTCGCTGACATAGGACAGGAAGCCGACCAAGTCACGCACCGCCTGATCGTATTCGACCGGCGTCAGTTTGCCCGGCTCAACAATCTCCAGGTGGTCGATAACGTCCTTCCCATGCTTCGTCCTTCTTATACACCGGCTTCTGCACGCCTTGCAGTTCCCACAACACGTGCGGCATGCCGACGCTCGGGAACACCACATTGTTCACGCCAAAGGGACGCGTCTCGTCGACATAGAACGTGCGCAAGTAGGTGTACAACCAGTCCACACCGCGTGAACGCGCGGTCAGCGACAGATCCGGCGGCGGGGCGCCGAACCAGGTCTTGCCGTCGGCACGGCTCATCGCCACGGTCATGGTGCTACCGACCTTGTCGCTGGCGAACATCAGGTTCTCGATCACCTGATCATCGGTCAGACCGATATCGCGGGCCATGCGGTTGTAGCGCTGGAACTGCGCCGAGTGACAACTCAGACAGTAGTTCACGAACATCTTGGCACCGCGCTGCAACGACTGCTTGTTGTGCAGATCGATGTCCGCCTTGTCCAGATGCACGCCACCACCCGCCGCAAGCGCCAAGCCCGGCAGCAACACCAACAGAAAGCTCAGAATTATCTTTCTCATTTGCTTGTCACCCTTTCCGGAACCGGCTTGCACTTGTCCATCTTGGTGTAGATGGGCATCAGGAGGAAGAACGCCAGGTAGTACGATCAGTACCAATCTGCGCCATCAGCGTCTTACCCTCGCTGACCGGCTGCGTACCGAGCCAGCCCAACACCAGGAAGTTGACGACAAACAACGCCAGGGCGATCTTGTAGATCGGGCCGCGATAGCGGATCGACTTGACCGGGCTGCGGTCCAACCAGGGCAGGAAGAACAGAATCACCACCGCGGCGCCCATCGCGATCACACCCCAGACCTGGGTACCGGCGAAACTCGGTACGGCACGCAAGATTGCGTAGAACGGCGTGAAGTACCAGACCGGCGCGATATGCAGCGGGGTCTTCAGCGGATCGGCCGGCTCGAAGTTCGGCGGTTCCAGGAAGTAGCCACCCCCGTCCGGAATGAAGAACACGATGATCGCGAAGAAGATCAGGAACACCACCACGCCGACAATGTCCTTCACCGTGTAATACGGATGGAAGGGAATACCGTCCAGCGGGATGCCATTGGCATCTTTCTTCTTCTTGATCTCGACACCGTCGGGGTTATTCGACCCGACTTCGTGCAGCGCCAGGATGTGCGCGGCGATCAGGCCGATCAGCACCAGCGGCACGGCCGCGACGTGGAAGGCGAAGAAGCGATTCAACGTCGCGTCGGCGATCACGTAGTCACCGCGAATCCAGATCGACAGATCTTCACCGATGATCGGGATGGCCGCGAACAGATTCACGATCACCTGCGCACCCCAGAACGACATCTGACCCCACGGCAGCAGATAACCGAAGAACGCCTCGGCCATCAGGCACAGATAGATCATCACGCCGAAAATCCAGATCAGCTCGCGCGGCTTCTGATAGGAGCCGTAGAGCATCGCGCGGAACATGTGCAGATACACCACGAGGAAGAACGCCGAGGCGCCGGTGGAATGGATGTAGCGGATCAGCCAGCCCCACTCCACGTCACGCATGATGTACTCGACCGAGGCGAAGGCACGCTCCGCGTCGGGCTTGAAGTTCATGGTGAGGAAGATGCCGGAGACGAGCTGGATCACCAGCACCAGCAACGCCAGCGAGCCGAAGAAATACCAGAAGTTGAAATTCTTCGGCGCGTAGTATTTGGCCAGGTGCTCATTCCACATGGAACTGAGCGGGAAGCGGTCATCGATCCAACCGAGGATACCGCCCTGCCACTTATCGGTTCTATCAGCAGCCATGGTTATGCAGCTCCTTGGTCGTCGCCGATCAGAATCACCGACTCACCGACATAGCGGTGCGGCGGAACGATCAGGTTGGTGGGGGCCGGCACACCGCTGTAGACGCGACCGGCGAGGTCGAATTTCGAACCGTGGCAGGGGCAGAAGAAACCGCCCTTCCAGTCGGCACCCATGTCTTCCGGCGCCACTTCCGGCCTGATAGGTCGGCGAGCAACCCAGATGGGTGCAGATACCGACCAGCACCAGAATTTCGGGCTTGATGGAACGATTGGCGTTCTTGGCGTAGTCCGGCTGCTGCGGCGCCTCCGAGGTGGGATCCGCCGGGCTGCCATCCATACCCGACAGGGAGCCCAGCATCTCCGGCGTGCGCTTGACCACCCACACCGGCTTGCCGCGCCATTCCACATTGATCTTCTGTCCGGGCTCCAGCTTGCTGATATCCACTTCCACTGGCGCGCCTGCCGCACGAGCACGTTCGCTCGGCGCCATCGAAGCCAGGAAAGGGACTGCCACGTACACGGCACCAACACCACCTACAACCGAGGCGGCAGCGGTCAGAAAGCGACGCCGACTGGTATCTACGCCATCAGTACTCATTAAGGCTCTCCAGGGTTGTCTGCTTTTCGAATTCGGTATTTCGGCCTGCAAAGGCGCGCCATTCTAAACCATTTGCGGCCTATCGGGGGGCTCGCAGGCCATTTTGATGGCGCGGCGGCTCAACCAGCGGCGTAGCTTCCAACAACTGCCCGGGGAGGTCAAGCCAGGTATTGACCTTTCATTGACTTAGGCCGGATTGTCCAAGTCCAAGTGCAGGTGCTCCAGACCGAAACGCTCGGCCAGGTGCGCGCCCAGCGCACGCACGCCATAACGTTCGGTCGCGTGATGGCCGGCAGCGAAGTAGTGAATCCCGCACTCGCGCGCCACATGCACGGTCGGTTCGGAGATTTCACCACTGATGAAGGCGTCCAGACCCAGGCCGGCGGCCGCCTCGATATACCCCTGGGCCGCACCGGTGCACCAGCCGATGCGCTCGATGGGATGGTCCCCGCCAGCGATGAAGAGCGGTTCACGGCCCAAGGCCGTCGCGATACGCTGTGCCACCGCGGCACCCGTCAGCGCCACCGGTAACGTGGCATAGCAGGCGATGGCCGGACCGTGCGCTTCACCAAACCAGCCCTCGGCAGATAACCCGAGCAGTGTACCCAGCTGTGCGTTGTTGCCGAGTTCCGGGTGCGCGTCCAATGGCAGATGATAGGCCAGCAAGCTCATGTCAGCGGCCAGCAGCCTCGACAGGCGGCGGCGCTTCATGCCGGTCACACAGGGATCCTCGCCTTTCCAGAAATAGCCGTGATGCACCAGCAGCGCATCCGCACCCGCCTCCACCGCGGCCTCGACCAGGGCCTGACTGGCGGTCACGCCGCTGACCAACTTACGCACCTGCGCACGGCCTTCGACCTGCAAGCCGTTCGGACAGTAGTCCTGGAAGGCCGCACTGTTCAGCAGTCCGTTCGTATAGCTGACAAGTTCGTTGAGGGTGATCATGGATTACGTTCGCCGGTTGGTTTCGATTATTGATAGACTCGCTGCGCACGACACACTTGATGGACGCCTACGCAGGCGCACAGTATCAACCGCTTCGACGAAGATGACAAAGTAACTCCACATGCGCATGAGCAAACTCATTCTATTCCTGGCCCAGGCGACGGCGGTCGGCCTGGTCGCGGCCGCCGTACTGGTCTGGTTCATGCCGAGCCTGCAACACGAACCCACCACCGTGGTCGAGGTGCGCGAGCGCGTCGACAACGGCACACCCAGTGGCGGCTTGAGTGGTCCGGTCTCCTATGCCGATGCGGTCGCGCAAGCCGCGCCTGCGGTGGTCAACATCTACACCGCCAAAGTCATCACGCAACGCGCGCACCCGCTGATCAACGACCCGTTGTTTCAATATTTCTTCGGCGAACAAGCCACCGGTGATCGACAACGCCTGCAGACCAGCCTGGGTTCCGGCGTGTTGCTCAGCACGCAAGGCCATGTCCTCACCAACAACCATGTCGTCACCGGCGCCGATCAGATTCAGGTCATGCTCGGCGATGGTCGCTCTCTCGAAGCGACGATAGTGGGTGTCGATCCGGAAACCGATCTCGCCGTTTTGAAAATCGCCGCGGATAATCTGCCCAGCATCGTGCTCGGCAACTCGGAACGGTTGCGGGTCGGTGATGTCGTGCTGGCCATCGGCAATCCCTTTGGTGTCGGCCAGACGGTGACGCAAGGCATCGTCAGTGCGACCGGGCGCAATCAACTCGGCATCAGCACCTTCGAGAATTTCATCCAGACCGACGCGGCGATCAATCCCGGCAATTCCGGCGGCGCGCTCATCAACGCGCACGGCGAACTGATCGGCATCAACACCGCCATCTTCAGCAAATCCGGTGGCTCACAAGGCATCGGCTTCGCCATTCCCGTCAGCCTGGCCCGCGAAGTCATGCAGCAGATCACCGAACACGGCGCCGTGGTGCGCGGTTGGTTGGGCATCGAGGCCCAGGACCTCACCCCGGCCTTAGCGAAATCGTTCGGTCTGAAGATATCTCAAGGCGTGCTCATCGCCGGCGTGCAGCGTGACGGCCCGGCGGAACAAGCCGGCCTGCAACCGGGCGATATCATCACCGCCTTGAACGAACAACCGGTCAACAATGCCCGCGAATCCATGAACCAGATCGCCGGCAATCCACCCGGCACCGAACTGCTTGTGCAGGGTCTGCGCAACGGTCAGCCTTTCACTGCACAAGCGCGCATCGGCCAACGCCCCCCCGCAGCGCCCATCAGCCCGAACTGAACTCCACAACGCACACCGACCGCATGGCAAAACGCACCGTCTACTCAATCATCGAATCACCGACCCACCCGGATCTGGCAGACGTCTATGCGCGCGCCGGACTCGACGAAATCCGCCTGACCTCGACGCGCAAGGCCATCGCCCAGTTAAAGGAACGCGCACCGGATTACGTCGTCGCCGAATTCTTCTACGGCTATGGCAACAACTACGCCGGCGTGAACATCAGCAATCTGGATGTGTTTCTGTTCAGCCTGCAGAAGTACGCACCGCACGCGCGCGTGATCGTGCTGGTGGATAAGAGCGAACGGCAGTACGTGGACAAACTCAACGACATCTTGCCGCTGCATGCGGTGTTTGTGCTGCCGGTGCAGCCCGAACAGATGGCCGCTTCGCTGGTTAGCTGACGCAGGCCACTCTTCGATACGGCTTTGGTTACGACTTTCGAGACGGTGACTTTGCGAATCCCTGCACTGCACACCCCCTTGGCAGCAAGTCACTTCTCGTTATTGGCCGGGGAAGGTCTGCCTGCCCTTCCCCGGCTTTACCACAGCACCCGGTCAGCCCGGGGCTTGTCGTGCCTGCTATTGCAGATAGCGTTGGTCGATTATCAACGTGATATCACCTACTATGGTGGTCTCGGTGACGACATTGTTGCCCGTGTTCACGTCGAACTCTGCTGTGGCAGTCGCCGTCCAGGTGACCGTAGTTGCATACTTGACTCTGAAAGTTTCAGTCCAGCTCTGACTCGTTCCCGGAGCGAGATTGGTGAAGGTGTAGGTCCGCGGGAAGCTCAGGATGAGAGTTCCCATTCGGGCCTTGCGAGTCTTACCTACGACGGTGCCCGACGCTGCGTCCGGACCTGCGTTCGCGACGGTCACGGTAAACTCCCTTGTCGTGCCAACCACCATGCGCACCGGCACCTGCAACCCGGATTCCTCGCTGATCGAGACGTCATAATGGGTCTCGCCAGAGGGTCCGCAGGTCAGCTTAGTCGGGTAGTCGCCCGGAATCGGCCAGCTATGCGCGTACTCGATGACCGCACGGGCATCGTCGGCCGCCAGGGCGAAGCCGCCGATGCTCGAGCCCATCCGTCCCGGTTCGTCCACGAGTTCAGGAACAGCGGCCAGGATCGAACCATTGGCGATGTTGAACGTCGGTGTTGCCGGGTCCTGAACGGCCAGATACTCGAACCAGCCAGCCTGAGGATTGACGGCGGGGATGTAGGCCGGCGCGGGCAGCGCCCCGAAGTGCGCTCCGCGGTTATAAGCATAGTTGCCGCCCGTGGGCCCGTAGTCGAGGAAGCATTTCCGGACCAGCTGGACCACACCCATCACCTCTTCCTTGACCTCGATGCACTTCTTGGGCAAGAAGGTCGTCACAGCTCTCGTCCGTGAGGCCGAGGATCTGGTTCAGATAGACCACCATGTCCAGGCTGACCTTGCCCCCCTTGTCGGAGGCCGCACCGATGCCCACAGCGGCGATGTCGAGTACATCCGCAGGCAATGTAAGCGGTGCGCTTTCCTCGCCCAGATAGCCCGTCAGCATGAGTTGCTTGTAGATCGCCAGGTTCTGTATCGGCGAGTCAATGGCCGCCGACGCAACAACACCATCCGTAACGGTGCTGGTCACCATCCGCCCGGCGGCATCCCGACTAACGCAGTCTGCGGTGGACAGTCTGACAATGACGTCCTCCAACTGCTGGGCAAAGCACCGAGTCCGGCGCACGCGCCACGTTGGTACGGCCGAATTCGATCTCCTGGGTGTACGTCTCATACCCGAGCACGACGCCGCAGGTCGCGGGATCGACCGGAATGACGCATGACTCGGTCGCCGACGCCGGTATACACGCCGGGTTTGTTCCAACTGCCGGCAGGGTTACGCCTGGAGCCGCCAGGGGCTGCTGACAAGAGTCGGCAGTGAGAATGGGAACACCGTCCGCGTCGCGAAGGAGGACGAACAGATCTCCGTAATCTGGGGATCCCCCACCGCCGCCTCCACCACCGCCGTCACCAGTCCGCGGCGTATACGCCGCCACTTGCTACGCAAAACCCTAGTAAACCGGCCCACGCCAATTGCTTCAGCTGGGTTGTTCTTGCCGTTTTCATAACTGACCTCCTGCAATGAATTCTGATTAATCTTCGTCAGTAGAGAAGCTACAACGACTGTTATAAATACAGGCACTCCACGAAACACTGGATGCCTCGGCGTCTACGCGGAACTCGTAGACCATTTTTTGACTCCCTTCACTTAAGGTGTAGCATGCCTGACGCCCTTGAAAGTGCTTCAGAAAAGCCAGGGCTACTGTAGATGACGATTGCTTGACACCAATCAAGAATCACTCGGATATGACTGCCGACCCACACTCACAAGCGTCTGCCACGATCTAGAATTCAGACATAGATAGAAGCCGATACACATTTCCAAGGGCGCTCTTGCTGTCCGAGATTTATCTGCGTCCGCTTACCAAAAGAGGACGGATACGAATAGCGCTTACTTAAGCTCAAATGTAGGGTGGGTCAGCGTAGTTTGCGTAAACCACCACGCGTTGCGAAGCAACACGACGCGGTTGTTAATGTGTGCCTACGGCACGCTTGGTGGGTTACGGCGCAAACAACGTGCCTCACCCACCCTACATCGGATAAAAATCCGCTCAAGTAAGTGCCATTCAGGGCAGATACCGATTTTGGTTAGATGGCTATTGCGTATATAGAGAGAGTTTGTGGGCGACCTCTCATCCAAATAGCGTCAACCGCCATTGTGGATTTCGAGCATCGATTTATTCCGGCACCAGCCAGTCCAGGCGCGTGAAACCCGCGCCGGCCGGGGCGAGACATGCGTGCAGCCACGGCAACACCGCCGCGATCTCATCCTGCAACGGCCAGGGCGGATTGACGATCAGCAGGCCGCTACCGGCGAAGTGAGTACGGTCACTGTCATCCTCCACGCACAACTCGGCACGCAGGATTTTCCGGATGCCGCTCGCTTGCACCAACGTATGGAAACGCTGTGCCAACGAGCGCGACATGATCGGATACCAGATCGCATACACACCGGTCGGCCAGCGTGCATGCGCCATTTTCAAACTCGTGGCCACGCGTTCGTATTCGTCCTTGCGCTCGTAGGGCGGATCGATCAGCACCAGGCCGCGTTTTTCTTTAGGCGGCAAAAACGCCTTCAAGCCCTGATAGGCGTCCTGCAAATGCACGGCGACTTGCGCATCACCTGCGAACAACTGCTTGAGTTGTGCATGATCGGCCTTGTGCAGTTCGGACAGCACCAGCCGATCCTGCGGCCGCAGCAGCGCGCGGATCAGGCGCGGCGAGCCCGGATAATGCGTGATGTCGTTGGCGTCTGCATTCTCGGCGCGTACCAGCGCAAGGTAATCATCGACCGCCGCCGGCATATCCGCACAGTCAGATAACCGCGAACACCCCGTTGGCGAATTCACGGTTCTTCTGTGCCTGCTCTGCGCTCAGATCGTAACGCCCGACGCCCGCGTGCGTATCCAGCACGCAGAACGGCGTGTCCTTGCGCGTCAGCGCGCGCAACAACTGCACCAGCAGCACATGCTTGAAGACATCGGCGAAATTGCCGGCGTGATAGATGTGACGATAACTGAGCATGCAATCAGTGGCGTTGCGTGCGGCGGAAGACAGCTATGGCCACGACCAACGCGGCGGCAATCACCACCGGCCAGTTGCCCCACCGCACATACGGCGTGCTGCCGCTGCGCGGTTCGATTTCGCCGCGCAGGACAACGGTTTCGAACTGCGGCCCACGTTCGCGGATGACGCCGTCCGGCCCGATGATCGCGGTGATGCCGGTGTTGGTCGCGCGCAGCAGATAGCGACCGGTTTCCAGGGCGCGCATGCGCGCCATTTCCAGATGCTGGTGCGGGGCGAGTGAATCACCGAACCAGGCATCGTTGCTGACGTTGACCAGGAACGCCGCCTGCGGCAACTGCGTGATCATCTGTTCGCCAAGGATAATTTCGTAACAGATCGACACGCCCACCGGATAGCCTGCCGCGCGAAGCAACGGCTGATCCAATTTCCCGGCGCTGAAATCCGCCACCGGCAGCGGCATCACCTGCAACAGCGTGCCGAGGATTTCGCGCAGCGGCAGGTATTCACCGAACGGCACCAAGTGATGTTTGTAATAGGCGCCCGCCTCTCGACCGACACTGATGACGGCGTTGTAGTATTCCGAACGCTCACTGTCGAACACCGGAATTCCCGTCAGCAGATCCGTGCCGACGCGACGCGCCTCCTCCGTCAAGGGCGCGATAAAATTATTCGCCACTTCGTGTTGAAAGGCCGGGATGGCCGTCTCCGGCCAGATCACCAGATCGACGCGCCGTTGTTCCTGCGCCAACCATTCGCCGCGCGTCAGGTCGACATATTTTTCCAGGGTCGCGACTTCCTTATCCGGATCCCATTTTTCTTCCTGCGGCACATTGCCCTGAATCAGGCTCACCTGCAGCGGCGCACCGGCGACCTGCGTCCATTCGATATGCTTGAGCTGCTCTCCCCCGAGCCACAGCAACGTGAACAACAACGGCCCCAGCCAACGCGCACGGCCCGACGTGTTGAAGGTCCACGCCAGCAGGCCCGCGCTCAGGGCCGTCAACCAACTCAGGCCGTACACACCCAACAGCGGCGCATAGCCGGCCAAGGGGCTGTCGATCTGGGTGTAGCCGAGATTCAACCACGGGAACCCCGTGAACAACCAACTGCGCAACCATTCCGCGAGTGCCCACCCGGCCGGCAGCAACACCGTCAGCAACACAGCACCCGACACACGACTGCGCGCACCGGCATAGGCCAAGGCGGTCGTGAACAGACTCATATACGCGACCAACAGCAACATGACGCCAATCGCCGCCGGCAGCGGCGAGTGACCGAACGTGTGGATGCTGATGTAGACCCAACTGACGCCGACACCGAACATGCCGAGGCCGAAGAAAAATCCCTGCCGCGCCGCGCTGGCGGGTGCCGCGTCACGCAGCAACAGAAACCACAGCGCCGGCGCGAACACCGCCAGCGGAAACAATCCGAACGGTGCAAAGGCGAGCGGGATACTCGCACCCAGCAGGAACGCAATGAGTAACGCCCAGCGGGACTGGTTCAGCGGTCGCCGGTCAGATTTGAGCATGCAAGGATTCCGAACGCCCGCCCTTTGGGCAGGGCGGTTGAACACTGGCAAACGATGGCTTATCGAGCACTAATGGGCCGCGACAGTCGATTCATCGGGCGGCAGTAACACCTTCAGTGCCAGGATATGCACGCGTCGATTGTCGGCACGCAGCACTTTGAATTCGAAGTTTTCCAGCGTGACGCTCTCGCCGCGTTTGGGCACATGCCCAAAGGCCTGGATGACTCGCCCGCCGATGGTGTCGAATTCCTCGTCGCTGAAGTGGGTGCCGAAGTATTCGTTGAAGTCTTCGATGGGCGTCAGCGCCTTGAGGATATAGTCAGTGTCATTACGTTTGCGGATAAAGGCGTCTTCATCGATATCGTGTTCGTCCTCGATCTCGCCGACGATCTGTTCCAAGACATCCTCGATAGTCACCATGCCGGCCACGCCACCGTATTCGTCGACCACAATGGCGAGGTGATTGCGGCTGGCGCGAAAATCCTTGAGCAGCACATTCAGCCGCTTGCTTTCCGGGATGAACACCGCCGGACGCATCACGTCCCGGATATCGAATGCGACATCGCCGTCGAAACGGTAACGCAGCAGATCCTTGGCCAACAGAATGCCGACAACTTCGTCGCGATTGTCACTGGTGACAGGAAACCGCGAATGACCGGATTCGATGATGAAAGGCAGGATCTCGTCGGGTGTCGTCTCGCGGTTGACGACGGCCATTTGTGCCCGTGGAATCATGATATCGCGCACCTGCATCTCGCCGACTTGCAGCACGCTCTCGATCATACCGAGCGCGTCGGCATCGAGCAGATCGCGGCGCTGCGCATCGCGCAGCAGGTCCACCAGTTGTTCTCTATCCTTGGGCTCGCGCAGCAGCGCCCGACTCAGACGGTCGACCCAGCTCTTATGCGGAAGGTTCTCACTACTAGGTCGGTCGTCGTTCATAGGTCTTCGTGTAGTTCGTAAGGATTCGGATAACCCAAGCGGGCCAGGATTTCGATTTCATGTGTTTCCATTGCCTGCGCCTCGACCGTCGTCAGATGATCGAAGCCGCGCAGATGCAACACCCCATGCACAATCATATGCGCCCAATGCGCCTGTGGCGACTTGCCTTGCTCATGCGCCTCGCGCTGCACCACATCGGCGCACAGCACCAGATCGCCCAGCAGCCGCGAACTCATCCCGGGCGGCGCCTCGAAGGGGAACGACAAGACATTGGTCGGCCCCTGTTTGTGGCGGTATTCGGCATTCAGGGCCGCACTTTCCGGGGCATCGACAATCCGCACCGTGAGTTCGTGATTGCCGCCGAGATCCGCCAGTGCCGCACGCGCCCAGCGACGTAATTGGGCATCAGCGGGCAGTTCCGCCGCCGCACTGGCGCGTTGCACATCCAGTGCCAAGCGTACACTGGGCCGCACGACGGGCTGCGTGTTGGCTTGCACGGCGGGGTCAGGCGCCACGATTATGATCCTTTTCATAGCGGTCATAGGCCGTGACGATACGCTGCACCAACGGATGTCGAACCACATCATGGGCGTTGAAGAAGGTAAAACTCACGCCCTCGACATCTTTCAATACTTCGATCACATGTCGAAGTCCAGACTGCGTCGCCCGCGGCAAATCGACTTGAGTAACATCGCCGGTCACCACGGCGGTGGAGCCGAAGCCGATGCGCGTCAGGAACATCTTCATCTGTTCCAGCGTGGTGTTCTGCGCCTCGTCGAGGATGATAAAGGATTCGTTCAGCGTGCGGCCACGCATGAACGCCAGCGGCGCAACTTCGATGGCATGCCGCTCGATCAACTTGGTAACACGTTCGAAGCCGAGCATTTCATATAACGCGTCGTACAGCGGCCGCAGATACGGATCGACTTTCTGCGCCATGTCACCCGGCAGAAATCCCAGCCGCTCCCCTGCTTCCACCGCCGGCCGCACCAGGACAATCCGACTGACCTGCTCGCGTTCCAAGGCCTGCACGGCGGCGGCGACCGCCAGATAGGTTTTACCGGTACCGGCCGGGCCGACGCCGAAATTCAGATCGTGCGCCGTGATGCTTGCCAGATAGCGTTTCTGATTGGGACCGCGTCCGCGGATCTGGCCGTGACGTGTTTGTATGAGGACATCCGGCACGACCACTTCCGTGGCCACGACGCCCTCCGCCGCTTCTGCATCGGCCTGCTGCAAATGCAAATGGACCTGCTCGGGCGTTACCGTGCCGGTATCGGCATCCACATAGAGCATCTCCAACACATGTCCTGCCATCTGCACGGCGCGATCGTCGCCGATCACTTGAAAACGGTTGCCGCGATTGTTGATCTCCACGCCCAGGCGTCGCTCGATGTGACGCAGATGCGCATCGAACTGTCCGCATAGACTGGCCAACCGGCGGTTGTCGGCCGGTTCCAGAACAAGATCGATTGAAGCAGGGTTAGCGTCCAAGGGTAAATTCAGGCAGGCAGTTAGAGGAGATCAGGCCCAGTTGACGGCGCTGACACGAGCAGTGTCTTCGGCCACACCCAGGAACTCACCGCGCAGGGAATTGGGGAATGCGGCGGTGATACGGACGTTGACGAATTTGCCCAGCACGGTGGCATCAGCGGCGAAATTCACCACGCGGTTATTGTCCGTACGACCGGCCATTTCCTGTTCATCCTTGCGCGACGGCCGGTCTACCAACACACGCTGCACCGTACCGATCATGGCTTGACTGTACTCCGCGGCAAACTCGGCGATACGCGCCTGTAAGCGTGCCAACCGCGCCTTCTTCTCTTCCAGGCTGACGTCGTCGGGCAGTGACGCCGCCGGCGTGCCGGGGCGCGCGCTGTAGATAAAGCTGAAGGAATGATCGAAGCGCAGTTCTTCGATCAGTTGCATCGTCGCCTCGAAGTCCACCTCGGACTCGCCGGGGAAACCGATAATGAAATCCGAAGACAGGCTCAGATCCGGGCGCGCCGCGCGCAGGCGCCGGATGATCGCCTTGTATTCCAGCGCCGTGTGCTTGCGTTTCATCAACGCCAGAATGCGGTCGGAACCACTTTGCACGGGCAGATGCAGATGACTGACCAACTGCGGCACCTCGGCATAGGCCTGAATCAGGCTGTCGCTCATTTCCAGCGGATGCGAGGTGGTGTAACGAATGCGATCGATGCCGTCGATGGCGGCGATGTAATGAATGAGCAGCGCAAGATCGGCGAAACCGCCATCGTGCATGGCACCGCGGTAGGCATTGACGTTCTGTCCCAACAAGGTGATCTCGCGCACGCCTTGTTCGGCAAGCGCCGCGACCTCGGCGAGAATATCGTCGAACGGCCGGCTGACTTCTTCGCCGCGCGTATACGGCACCACGCAAAACGTGCAGTACTTGCTACAGCCTTCCATGATGGAGACAAACGCGGTCGGGCCTTCCGCGCGCGGCGCCGGCAGCGCATCGAACTTTTCGATCTCGGGAAAGGAGACATCGACGACCGGGCGACGTTCACTGTGCAGTTCCCGCAACATGTCGGGCAAGCGATGCAGCGTCTGCGGACCGAACACCAGATCGACATACGGCGCGCGTTCGCGCAGTGCTGCGCCTTCCTGACTGGCAACGCAGCCGCCGACGCCGATCACCAGAGTGGGTTTCGCCTCTTTCCACTCGCGCCAGATGCCGAGTAGCGAAAACACTTTTTCCTGCGCCTTCTCACGAATGGAACAGGTGTTGAGCAACAGCACATCGGCCTCTTCGGCAATCTGCGTCGTCGTCAGGCCGTGCGAGGCCCCGAGCACGTCGGCGATCTTTGCCGAGTCGTACTCGTTCATCTGGCAACCGAAGGTCTTGATGTAGAGTTTCTTCATCTCGTGTTCAGGTACTGGGATTCGGGATCACGGATCCAGACTCCTGAAATAAAACCGAGTCAGCCTGTAAGCCGGGTTCCGTGTGGACAGTCATTCATCTACACAATTCACAATATCCACACCCATCTCCATCCGATCTGATGGGATTGAACATCGAGGACCGAAGTTGACCCCGAATCCTGAATCCCAACCCATCCTGAAAAAAACGAGTCAGCCTGTAAGCCGGGTTCTGTCGTGGACAGTCATTCATCTGGGATGCACGTCGCCGTACACCTCAAGCAACCTACCCGGGAGCAACGCGGGCCGCGCCAGTGCTCCCCTATTTGGTCTTGCTCCGAGTGGGGTTTACCCTGCCACGTCTGTTGCCAGACGCGCGGTGCGCTCTTACCGCACCATTTCACCCTTACCGGCACCCCGTACGAGACGAGCGTGCTTAGGCGGTATATTTTCTGTGGCACTTTCCGTGGGCTCGCGCCCCCCAGGCGTTACCTGGCACTCTGCCCTATGGAGCCCGGACTTTCCTCGAAGGCCGAAGCCCCCGCGACTGTCCAGCCGACTCGGGCGCGGAGTATAGCATGGCCGGTGTCGCGCACAGTTCTGAGCCGCGTCTGCGGTTGCCAGCTGTGCCTAACGTCCCGCGCTAGGACGACGGGATCGGTAGGTAAGCCGGCCCAGAATACGATTCAGTGGATTATCGCGATCGAGGAAAGACAGACACGGGCTGCGGCGCATGCCCATCTCATCGCGCAAAGCACGCAAGCCCGCGTTGCCTTTATCCAGACGCTGACCGCGCCGTAGCGCATCACAGGCCTGCTTGCGATGTCCCAGTTTCAGTTCCGCACGCACCAGATTTTCAAAGACCTCGCCGCGATGGGCTTCTTCCAGCGCGGCGCGCCGGCACAGATTGAGTCCGCTCACATCGTTGAGCATTACTTGGGTCAAGCCAAGGTAAGACATATAGAGGTAGGCATACACATGGGCTGCCGCGGTCGACTGGTGCGCCGATTTGAAACAGGCCAGGGCTGATTTCAAATCACCCTGACGGAAATAGCGCTGTCCCTGGACAAAATCCGGGTGTAACTGTATTTCTTCGTGCACCGTTGACCACGGATCCTGAATCACCATGTCTCCTCCTGCCAGGGCTTTCCCCTGGTGACATCACTCCGCCCATCCGTGGCGGTAGGTGCCTAATCATATCAGTGTCTTGTAGTACCGGATCAAGCCATTCGTCGAGGCGTCATGCGTCGCAGCCGTAGTCCGCGCGCTCCAACTCCGGCAGAATCGCCTGCGCCAGCTGCTTACCCAACTCCACACCCCATTGGTCGAATGAATTGATATTCCAGATAATTCCCTGAACAAAGATCTTGTGCTCGTAGAGCGCAATGAGGCTTCCCAAGGTCCGCGGGGTAAGCTTGCGATACATAATGGAATTGCTCGGGCGGTTGCCCGGAAACAGTTTATGCGGCAACAGACGTTCGAGCGCCTCACCCGACAGGCCCTGCGCCACTAATTCGGCACGCGCCTCGGCCGCCGTCTTGCCGCGCATCAACGCCTCGCCCTGAGCGAAAAAATTCGCCAGCAAAATACGCTGATGTTCACCGAGCGGGTTGTGACTTTCGGCCGCCGCCAGAAAATCCACCGGGATCAGCCGCGTGCCTTGGTGGATCAGTTGATAGAAAGCATGCTGTCCATTGGTGCCGGGCTCACCCCAGATCACCGGGCCGGTGGCGTAATCGACGGCTTGCCCCGCGCGCGTGACGCGCTTGCCGTTGCTTTCCATATCGGCTTGCTGCAAATAGGCCGGGAAGCGATGCAGGTATTGGTCGTACGGCAGAATGGCGTGCGTCTCGGCATCGAAGAAATTGATATACCAGACGCCGAGCAGCGCGAGTGTCACCGGCAGATTTTTGTCCAGCGGCGCGGTGCGGAAGTGTTCGTCCATCGCATGCGCACCGTCGAGCAATTCCTCGAACGCATCCATGCCGATGTACAGGGCAATCGACAGACCGATAGCCGACCACAGCGAATAGCGCCCGCCGACCCAGTCCCAGAATTCGAACATGTTTGCCGTGTCGATGCCGAACGCACGCACCGCGTCGGTGTTGGTCGACAAGGCCACGAAGTGTTTCGCGACCGCGCTCGCATCACCGGCATCGGCCAACAACCAGGCGCGCGCGGCCTGCGCATTGGTGAGGGTTTCCTGTGTGGTGAAGGTCTTCGATGCGACGATGAACAGCGTCGTGGCCGGGTCCAGATGTTTGAGTGTTTCGACGATCTGGCTGCCATCGATATTGGATACAAAATGCACCCGCAGCGCCGCCGAACCATAGGGCCGCAGCGCCTCGGTGACCATCAGCGGACCGAGATCGGAGCCCCCGATACCGATGTTGACCACATCCCGAATCGGTTCGCCGCTGAAACCTTTCCACGCGCCGCTGCGCACCCGCTCGCAGAAGGCGCGCATCTTGGCAAGTACCGCATTGACCGCCGGCATGACATCTTCGCCGTCGACCTGGATAGCGCGGCTGGAGCGGTTGCGTAGCGCAATGTGCAATACCGCGCGATCTTCACTGACGTTGATCTTCTCGCCCGCGAACATGCGTTCGATCCACACCGGCACGTCACGCTCGCGCGCCAGATCCAGCAGCAACGCCTGTGTTTCCGCAGTAATGCGGTTCTTGGAGTAGTCGAGCAGAATGTCTTCGAAACGTAATGAGAAGCGCTCGAAGCGCTGCGGATCCTGCGCGAACCAGTCGCGCATGTGCTGCTCGTGGATCTCGTAGTAATGGTCCGTCAACGCCCGCCAGGCGTTGCATTGAGTCAGATCGGACATGTTGCTTCCCTGAGAAAAATCCAGAGCTCTATTGTAACCACGTGACAGCTATTCGTCTTCCAATGTATTCCGCCAGTACTGGTCCTCGCGATCGAACAGCCGGTTGGCTTCCTGCGGCCCCCAACTGCCGGCGGGATAGGGATGGATGAAATCCCGCTCGGTGGCCCAGACCTTGAGAATGGGATCGACCACGCGCCAGGCCCAACTGACCTCGTCGAAGCGCAGGAACAGCGAGTGATCGCCGTCGATGACATCCAGCAACAGCGCCTCATAGGCATCGATGCCGTATTGCGCGACACCGCAGGTCGCGGCATCCAGGCGCTGGGTTTCGGCGAGCATCTCCAAGCCCGGTTGTTTGACCTGCAATTCCAGGCGCAGGCACTCGTTGGGCTGAATACCCATCAGCAACCAATTCGGCTTGAGTTGTTCGATCTGCGTCTCGCGGAACAACTGCTGCGGCGGATGCTTGAAACGGATGCTGATCTGCGAGGTGCTCTGCGCCATGCGCTTGCCGGTGCGCAGATAGAACGGCACATTGCGCCAGCGCCAGTTATCGATATAGAGCTTGAGCGCCGCATAGGTCTCGGTGGTGCTCTGCGCCGGCACGCCCTTCTCATCGAGATAGCCGCCGACCTTTTCCTTGCCGACCGTGCCGCGGCCGTACTGGGCGCGAAAGGCGTGCGCAGACACTGCACTCTGCGGAATCGGCCGGATCGAGCGCAGCACTTTCACTTTTTCGTCGCGCAGACATTCGGCGTCGAGATTGGCCGGCGGTTCCATCGCCACCAGCGTCAGCATCTGCAACAGATGACTCTGCACCATGTCGCGCAAGGCGCCGGCGCCGTCGTAATAACCGGCGCGCTGTTCAATGCCAGTGGATTCGGCATGAATGATCTGCACATGATCGATGTAGTTGCGATTCCACAGCGGTTCGAGCATGAGGTTGGCGAAGCGGAACACCAGGATGTTCTGGATGGTGCCTTTGCCCAGATAATGATCGATGCGGAAGATCTGATCCTCGCGCCAGTGATGGTGCAGGCGCTTGTTGAGGGTTTCGGCGCTGTCCAGGTCGTAGCCGAAGGGCTTTTCCAGCACCATGCGCCGCCAGCCGTCGTCGTCACGATTCAGACCCACGGCCGCCAGGCCGTTGCTGACCACCGCGAATTCCGCCGGCGCCACCGACATATAGAAGGCGATGCTGGAGGGATACTCCGAACCGTTCAGCAGCGTCTGCAAACGCGCATAGCTGGTCTCGTCGGTGATGTCGCCCTGAAAGAAGAACAGGCGTGCGCGGAACCGTGCGAACACCTCGGCATCGAGACCGGAGCGCGCGCGTGGACCCAGCCAATCCTCGACGATCTTGCGCCACTTCTCGTCATCCCAGTCGCGGCGCCCGACACCCAGCACGCGCATCCCCTCCGGCAAACGCCCGGCCTGTTCCAGATGGTACAGCGCCGGCATGAGTTTCTTCTGCGACAGGTTGCCGGTCGCGCCGAAGATCACATAAGTGCAAGGTTCAAGCATGGGATAAACGTTTCCTTGTTAGCATTTGGGATTCAGGATTCAGGATTCGGGCCAATGAATGCTAAATGCCGAATCCCGAATCCTGGTCATTTCTTGGCCACGGCGTGTCCGCCAAAGGCATTGCGCATCATCGACAGCAAACGATTGGAATAACCGGCCTGATCCTGGCTGGCGAAGCGCATCGCCAGTGACATGCTGATCACCGGCAACGCCTGACCTTGATCGATCGCTTCGATAGCGGTCCAGCGGCCTTCACCCGAATCGGGCACGATCGGTTTGATGTTTTCCAGTTTCTGATCGTCCTTGAGCGCATCGGCGGTCAGATCCAGCAACCAACTGCGCACCACCGAGCCGTGTTTCCACAACTCGCCGATCTGCGCCAGATCGAGATTGAATTCCTGCTTGCCGCGCAACAGCGCGAAACCTTCGGCGATGGCCTGCATCATGCCGTACTCGATGCCATTGTGGACCATCTTGGTGAAATGCCCGGCGCCCACCGGTCCGACATGCGCCCAACCGTAATCATGCCCGGGCGCCAACACTTGCAGTGCCGGCGTCAGCAGTTTGATGGCCGCATCGCTGCCGCCGACCATCAGGCAATAGCCGTTTTCCAGGCCCCATATACCGCCGGAGGTGCCCGCATCCACGTACTCGATGCCGGCTTCCGCGAGCCACGCACCGCGCCGCTGGCTGTCGTGATAATTGGAATTACCTCCATCGATGACCAAGTCGCCTTGGCTCAACAGCCCGCGTAACTCGCCGAGCGTGTTCTCGGTCGTCTCGCCGGCCGGCAACATCACCCACACCACCCGCGGCGCAGGCAATTTGGCTACCGCATCGGCGACGCTGTCAGCACTGACCATACCTTCCTCGTGGGCGAGCGTAGCGACGATTTCGCGACTGCGGTTATAGCCGACGACTTCGATACCACCGCGTCGCAGTCTACGCACCATATTCGCGCCCATCTTGCCCAAGCCCACCATTGCCATGCGCATGTTCTGTCTCCTATAGTCCCTGAATGCAAAATCGGTGTTTAGTATAGACGTCGCCGGCTGTCGGCTTGACGTCACGGTTTTAAGCGGTCAGAGTCGCAACCTCAAACCGACGCTTGAACCGCCAAGCGAGTCCATGTTGCAACGCCGCTCGGATCCACTGTCGCTGATCTACTGAAAGCAACTACATGAAAATATTATTCGCCAGCAGCGAGGCCCACCCGTTGATCAAAACCGGCGGGCTGGCCGATGTCTCCGGCGCGCTGCCCAAGGCATTGCACGATCTTAAGCAAGATGTGCGCCTGATTTTGCCGGCCTATCAGGCGCTGCTAACGCACGCCGGTCAGCTCACCGAAGTCGCGCGGCTCACGCTCACCGGCAGCGTCGAAGCCCGTGCGCGTGCTTGAAGGCCGTTTGCCGGGCACCGACGTCGTGGTTTATCTGGTCGACGCACCGCGCTGCTTCGACCGCCCCGGCAACCCCTACTCCGGACCGGATGGAACCGATTGGCCGGACAACGCCCAACGCTTCGCCACCTTCTGCCGCGCCATCGTCGAACTCTGTCAGGACCGCGCCGGCCTCGACTGGCGCCCGGACATCGTGCATTGCAACGATTGGCAGACCGGCTTGGTGCCGGCGCTATTAAGCCTTGAATCACCGCGTCCGGCGAGCGTTTTCACCGTGCACAACCTGGCATATCAGGGGCTGTTCGACAAATCGCACTTCCGGACGCTGGGGCTGCCATACACGTGGTGGTCAATGCATGCGCTGGAATTTCACGGTCGTCTCTCGTTCATCAAAGCGGGGCTCGTTTACGCCGATGCGCTGACCACGGTGAGTCCGACCTACGCCGCGGAAATCCGCACGCCCGAGTTCGGTTGCGGATTGGATGGTCTACTCGAACACCGCGCCGCGCAGCTGACCGGCATCCTCAATGGCGCGGACGCCAGCGTGTGGAATCCGGCCAGCGACCCGCTGCTCGACACGCATTTCAGCCGCGACAGTCTCAGGGGCAAAGACGCCAATAAACAGGCGCTACAACGTGTCTTTGACCTGCCAACTGCCCCTCGCATACCTGTGTTCGCACATATCGGCCGACTGGTGGAACAAAAAGGCATCGATATGCTGCTCGAGATCCTGCCCGAACTGATGCAGCGCCCGCTGCAGCTGGTCATGCTCGGCAGCGGACATGCCCATCTCGAAACCGCACTGCGCGCCGCGCAGGCACGATACCCGCAGCAATTGGGTATGCGCATCGGCTATGACGAGACGCTCGCCCACCGCATCGAGGCCGGCGCCGACGCCTTCCTGATGCCGTCGCGCTTCGAACCCTGCGGCTTGAATCAGATCTACAGCCTGCGTTACGGCACCCTGCCCATCGTGCGCCGCACCGGCGGTCTGGCCGACACCGTCGTCGACACAACACCGGCCACGCTGGACGCGGGCACGGCCACCGGTTTCGTCTTCGACAGCGCCAGTCCGGAGGCCTTGCTGGCCAGCATCGACCGTGCCCTGCGTCTGTATGCCCTGCGCACCGTCTGGACCCGCGTGATCAAAAACGCCATGGCCCAGGATTTCAGCTGGACCCGTAGCGCTCAGCGATATCTGGACCTGTATCAGTCGCTTATCCCATCTGCATAACAATATTCTCCAGCGGCTGCCAGACCCTGCTGCCTACGTTATAATCCCCGCTCTTTGCGCCAGCCCGGGCGCCGTTGCCACGATATAGTGAATCTATGACCCCTGTGACGAACGACCCGAACCCCATCACTCAGCCCCGCGACAAGGAACTGCGCGCGCGCGTGCGCCTGTTCGGCGACCTGCTGGGCAATGTCCTCAGCGACCAGGAAAGCGGGTTGGTACTCTCCGCCGTGGAAACGTTGCGCAAGGGCTTTATCCGCCTGCGTCATGACGACAGTCCGAAACTGCGCGCACGTCTGCTCAAGCTCATCAACGGTCTGGACCCGCAATTGCTCACCCACGTGGTGCGCGCATTCAACGTCTATTTCAGCCTGGTGAATATCGCCGAACAGACCTTCCAGCACCGGCTGCGCCGCCGTGAACTTTCCAGCGGCGGCCCGTTGTGGCTGGGTTCGTTCGACCACACGCTGCGCCAGTTCCGCGAACAGGGTATTACCACCGATCAGCTGCAGACGTTGCTCGATCAGACCCGCTATATCCCGGTGTTTACCGCACACCCCACTGAATCCAAGCGCCGCACCATCATGGAGGCGTTGCGTCGTATCTTCGTCACCAGCGAAGAACTCGACGTCAAGACCCTCAGCAAAGAACAACGTAACGACATCACTCAGCGCCTACAGAACGAGATTCAGATTCTGTGGAAGACCGACGAGGTGCGCATCCACAAACCGCGCGTGCAGGATGAAATACGTAACGGCCTGTTTTACTTCCAGGACAGCCTGTTCGATGCCGTGCCGGCGATCTACCGCAATCTGGAAAAGGCCGTGCGCCGCATCTACACCGACGGCGATCCGCAGACTGAACTGCCCGTAAAAGTACCCAGCGTGTTGCGCTTCGGCTCCTGGATCGGCGGCGACCGCGACGGCAATCCGTTCGTACGTCCGGAGACCACCGAACTCGCGCTGTACATGCATATGCGCGAAGCGGTGGCCACCTATCTGCGTCATATCGATGCTCTGCGACGCGTACTCACGCACTCCGACGTGTTGTGCAAACCCGCCGCAGCCTTCAGCGCCAGCCTGGAATCCGATCTGGAGCGATTCAGCGCCGCCTTCGGCAATCACCTGACGCGCTACACGCACGAACCTTACCGACGCAAGCTCTACATCGTCCGTTATCGTCTGCGGCAAAACCTGAACGCGGCCTGCGCGCAGATCGAGAACGCCGGCAAGGCCGATCTGAATCAGTATCCGCACCGGTATCTCAACGAGCACGAGTTGCTGCAGGATCTGTACGTGATCCGCGACTCGCTGATCAGTCATGGCGATGCCAGCATCGCCGACGCCGACCTGACCGATCTGCTGCGCCTGGTGGAAACCTTCGGTTTCTTCCTCATGCAACTCGACATCCGTCAGGAATCGACACGGCATTCGGAGACCGTCGCCGATGTACTGCGACAACTCCCCGGCAGCCCGGATTACAGCACCCTCAACGAAGCCGATCGGATTCGCCTGCTGGCGGACTACATCGCCGCCGGCGCACCGCCGACCCTGGATCGCGCGCAATTGTCCGAACCGACCCGCGAGACGCTGGACGTCTTTGGCGTCGTCCGGCGCATGCGTGCCGAAGTCAGTGATGAAGCCTTCGGTAATTACGTCATCTCCATGACCCACACCGCCAGCCACGTACTGGAAGTGATGTTCCTGGCCTGGATATCAGACCTCGCCGGACGCCGCCGCAATGAATGGTTCTGCCATATCCGCATCAGTCCGCTGTTCGAGACCATCGAAGACCTGTCGCACGTCGAAGAAGTACTCACCGATCTGCTCAGCAACGACACCTATCGCGCATTGCTCACGGCTTCCGGCAATCAGCAGGAAGTGATGCTCGGCTATTCGGATTCCTGCAAAGACGGCGGCATTCTCGCCTCCAGTTGGAATCTCTACGAGGCGCAGAAGAAAATCCTGCGCATCACCGACGAGAAACAAGTCCGCTGTCGCCTGTTCCACGGCCGCGGCGGCACTGTCGGCCGCGGCGGCGGCCCCACCCATGAGGCGATCCTGGCGCAACCGCCCGGCACCGTGCATGGCGAAATCAAATTCACCGAACAGGGTGAAGTGCTGTCGTACAAATACGGCAACCTGGAAACCGCGATCTACGAATTGACCATGGGCGTGACCGGCCTGTTGAAGGCCAGTCGCTCGTTGGTGCAGCCGGTCGAACCGGACCGCAAGGACTACCTCGGCATCATGGATGAGATCGCGCAGATCGGCGAAAAGGTCTACCGCGATCTCACCGACCACACCGAAGGCTTTCTGGATTATTTCTATGAAGTCTGCCCGGTCAGCGAGATCGGCCTGCTCAACATCGGCTCACGGCCGAGTCATCGCAAACAGGGCAACCGCACCAAGACCTCCATTCGCGCCATTCCCTGGGTGTTCGGTTGGGCGCAATCGCGGCATACCTTGCCGGCCTGGTACGGTATCGGCATGGCGCTGGAGACTTGGCGGCAACGTGATCCGGCACGGCTTGCCAAACTGCAGACCATGTATCAGGAATGGCCGTTCTTCCGCGCCCTGCTCAGCAACACGCAGATGTCGCTGTTCAAGGCACAAATGGATATCGCGCGCGAATACACCGAACTCGCCGTCGACAAGAACCGCGCCGCCAGCATCTATGAAAATATCCGCGGCGAATTCCAGCGCACGCTCACCCACACGCTCGGTGTCGCCAATCAGAAACTGCTGATCGAGGAAAACCCGGCGCTGCATCTGTCACTGGTGCGTCGCGATCCGTACCTCGATCCGCTCAATCATATCCAGCTCATCCTGCTCAAGCGCTACCGCAACGAGAAGCTGCCGGATGCCGAGCGTGACATCTGGCTGGACCCGCTGCTGCGCTCGATCAATGCGATTGCCGGCGGTATGCGCAATACAGGTTGAACTCGGCGCTGCAACCAACAGGGCATCAATGCCCTGTCGCTGGCTGCATCACTCTTCCAGCAGGCTGCGCAGCATCCATGCGGTTTTTTCGTGTACTTCCAGGCGCTGGGTCAGCAGATCCGCTGTCGGTTGATCGTCGGCCTTGCCGACCACCGGGAACAGCTTGCGTGCCGTGCGCGCAGTGGCTTCCTGCGCGGAGACAAGATGCCGGATCATGTATGCCATGCCCATTACTACCGCGCCGGACGCCATAGGGCTTACTGCCCAGTATTTCCGCACCCATCGCTCCAGAAAAGCTCGGGCCAGTAACCACACCACACACTAGAACTGAAACGAGTATGTCGCGCCCAGTTAGATCAGTCTAGGTCAATCTAGATGCGTCGCAGGTCGCGTAGTATCCTCGCCTTCCTCCCCTTGCAACCATTGGCAGATTGCACGGTCATAATGCGCACGAGATATTTCAACGAGGCGACTTCAATGCTTACGACCCTGGCAAGACTCGCAGCGGCATTGTTCGGGCTGTGGCTGGGTATCGTGTCGATGGCCATGGCCGCCGACCCGGTCGTTCAGGACCAGGCACCGGCCACGGCCATTTTCGCCGGCGGCTGTTTCTGGTGCATGGAACCACCCTTCGATGCCCTTGCTGGCGTCACCGCAACCACCTCGGGCTTTACCGGCGGACACAAGGTGAATCCGAGCTATACGGAAGTCTCTTCCGGTGGCACCGGGCATGTCGAAGCGATACAAATAAGCTACGACCCGACGCAGGTCAGCTACCAGCAACTGTTGGACGTCTATTGGCGCAACATCGATCCCCTCGACGACGGCGGCCAGTTCTGCGACCGTGGACACGAATATCTGGCTGCGATCTTCTACCAGAACGAGGAACAGAAAATACTCGCGGAACAATCGAAGACTGCTGTCGAGAAGCGTCTTGGACATACAGTCACAACTGCAATCAGTCGGGCCGCCCCGTTCTATGCGGCCGAGGATTACCATCAGGATTACTACCGGAAGAATCCCGTGCGCTACAAGTATTACCGCTACAGCTGCGGACGCGATCAGCGCCTGGAGGAACTCTGGGGCACGCAGGAGAAGTAGCCTGAGTTGAACGAAGTAAATACCGGGCTACGTTCGTTCATCATACCCTGCAGGTCGCCAACCATTTCCCGCTTACGCCGCTCCAACGCTAGCGCAACGAACAATTACCCGATGCGAAGCGCGACATTTGGCTGGGCTCGTTGCTGCGGCGCACGGCACCGTGCGTGGCATTGTCTGGGCCACCGCACATAATGTAGTATTCTGCATACCTGTTATTACCGCGTGACAGGCACTTTTCGCAACGCCGCTTCGCTGTCGGCTCAACACAGCAGCACCCGCGGCTTCGACACGGCACCGAATGTCCATGATCAAACAGTTCACTGCCGCCCTCGCCCGGCTGATCGGTCTCGACGCGAACAGAACCGGACACGCTGAAAAATTGGTGTCAGCGCTCGGTGGCCTATGCGGCATTTTGGCGGTGTCGTATCTCGCCCGGGAATTACACGGTGAACAAGCCGCGGTGTTGATCGTCGCCTCGATGGGTGCGTCGGCGGTGCTGTTGTTCGCCGTGCCGCACGGACCGCTGTCGCAACCCTGGCCGGTGCTCGGCGGCCATCTCGTCTCCGCCGTCATCGGCGTCGACCTGCGCGCGGTACATCCCAGACACGCTCGTCGCCGGCGCGGTCGCCGTCGCGCTGGCGATCGCGGCCATGCACTATCTGCGCTGCATTCATCCACCCGGCGGCGCAACCGCACTGACGGCGGTGATCGGCGGCGACAGCATCCACGCGCTCGGCTACGGTTATCTGCTCACACCGGTGCTGCTCAATACCGTCGTCATCCTGCTCATCGCCGTGCTGTTCAATTTCGCCTTCCCCTGGCGCCGCTATCCGACCATGCTGGCGAAATACCTCAACGCACGACGCACGTCACCAACATCGACAACTCACGGCGGCGTGGGCACCGCGCCGCTGGCACGCGGCCATCTCGAATCCGCGTTGAAGACACTGAACACGACCCTCGATATCAGTGAAGAGGATCTGGAGGAAATCTACCGTCTGGCATACAAGAACCAGCAGAGCAGCCACCTGCGCCCGGAGGATATCCAGCTCGGCCGTTATTACAGCAACGACAGTCACGATGCTCGCTGGCAGATCCGCCACGTCGTCGACATGCCGGTCGCCGAGTCCCCCAACGATCTGCTGATCTACAAGGTGGTCGCCGGCAGCGATCGCCGCAGTTCCGGAACCCTCAGCCGCGCCGACTTCGCTCGCTGGGCCCACCATGAAGTGTTCCTCAACGAAAGTTCATGGCAACGTGTGACATCACCGCCAACGTCCGCCCCGCCGGGCTGACGCAGCGTCCGCAGGAGGTGCTTATGCAAAAACGTCCAGACACCGAATTGACCCGCGCAGACTTCGCCAACGCGCTAGCAGGAAATGAATACGTTCATGGACGTGACCGTGGATGATCTTCTGGAACTCAACCAAAAGGCGGCGAAATATGCGCATCTCCGCAAGACTGAAGCGCTGCGCATCGAGAACCTGATGACCCGCCGCGTCATCACGGTCGCGCCCGATACCTCGCTGGCCGAGGCCGCGCATCTGCTGGTGACGAACCACATCAGCGGCCTGCCGGTGGTCGATGCCCAGCAGCGCCTCATAGGCGTCATCACAGAAGCTGATTTTCTGCGCGCGATGGGCGTACCCAGCCATCATCCCACCCATTCGCTGTGGCAGACACTGGAGGCAATGTTCACGCACGATGCGGAGATCCGCGAACCCACCGGCACCGTCGCTGACCTGATGGTGGCGAATGTCATCACCGTGAAGCCCGAACAGACGCTGCACGATGTCGTCGAGATCATGAAGCACAACCGCATCAAACGCGTCGTGGTCTGCGACGACGCTGGCCTTGTGCAGGGTATGATCACGCGTTCGGATCTGGTGCGGGTGTTCTTCGACCGGCTGCGCAGGCCGCAACCGAGCGCCGAATAAGTCGATCTGCCGCCACCCGCTCTGCAAGAAGAAACCCGCGTAGTCAAACCGGTTACAACGTATCATGAACGGCACGCGCAGTGATTCTGCGGTGCGTTCACTGGTCGGGCGTTTCTATGCGCTCATGGACGTATTGCCCGAACCGGGCCGGTGAACACACATAGAAGGACTTACCACATGAGACTAATACGTATCCTGCTGCTCGGGTTCAGCGTGTCACTGGCATCCCTGGTGTGGGCCGAAACCACGCCCACCGATGTGGTACGCAGTACCGCGGATGAAGTCATCGAGCGACTGCGCATCAGCCAACCGCTCAACGACGAGCAGGCCTATGCGCTGGTCGAGGAGATGATTCTCCCGCATCTCGATTTCGCAACCTTTGCACGATTAACATTGGGCAAACACTGGCGCAAAGCCAGCCCCGAGCAACGCACGGCATTCACCGAAGGATTCCGCGATCTGCTCATGCGCACCTATGCCACGTCGCTGAACGCCTATTCCGGTGAGCGCATCGAGCACACCGGCCAGCGCGACGAGGGTGACGGTCGGGTCCTGGTGCAGACGCAAGTTATCCGCCCGCAAGGTCCACCGGTGTTGGTGGATTTCCGACTGCAGCGGAACGGCGACACCTGGATGGTTTACGACGTGGTCATCGAGGGCGTGAGTCTGATCATCAACTACCGCTCCAACTTCGGCGAGGAGATCAGTCGTAATGGACTGGATGCGCTGATTCAACACATGGTCGACCACAAGGCCAAGGCCATCTGTATCGGCGGCGTCGAGAAAGGCTGTCAATGAGCGGGGTTTTGTCGCGTCGACGCGCTTGCGCCGCCGCAACAAGAAGAGAAGTCAGGCCACTTGCACCGGGATATCATGACCGGTACGCACAATGTGATTGTGCGCGTCGAGATACACCAGCGTCGGTTTGAAGTTCATGGCTTCCTGCTGGGTGAGAATGGCGTAACAGCAGATGATGACGCGATCGCCGGGAGCGGCCTTGTGCGCCGCCGCACCGTTCACGGAGATGATGCCCGAGCCGTCTTGAGCGCGAATGGCGTAGGTCGTGAAACGCTCGCCATTGGTCTTGTTGTAGATATGGATCTGCTCGTATTCACGCATACCGGCCGCGTCCAGCAACTGGCCATCGATCGCACACGAGCCTTCGTACTCCAACTCGGAGTGAGTCACGCAGGCGTGGTGCAGCTTGGCCTTGAGCAGAGTCAGTTGCATGGTTTCTGTGGAGATACTGCGGCTGTTGGGAGCTGAATTATCCCCGATCGGTGCGGGGGGCGCAATCGGCGGGAAATCCGCGCTCAACCCAGGGAAACCAATCGGTTATCGATCAAGCGTGTCGTTCCCAGCCAGCCTGCGGCCAGGATGATCAGCTGCGCATCAGACGGCGCAGGTGGTTGCAAGTCCAGCCGGCGGATACTGACGTAATCAGTCCGGAAACCCGCTTCAGCGAGCTTTGCGAGCGCCATACGCTCAAGTGCCGCAAAATCGCGCTCGCCCAAGCGCAGACGTTCAGCCATCACATCCAGTACCCGCGCCAAGCCCGGCGCCTGCGCACGCTCATCGGCAGAGAGATAGCCATTGCGCGAACTCAAGGCCAGGCCATCCGGCTCGCGCACTGTGGGCACGCCGATGATGTCGATAGGCCAACCTAGATCGCCCACCATGCGCCGGATAATGGCCAACTGCTGCCAATCCTTCTCGCCGAACACCGCCACATCCGGCTGCACCAGGTTGAACAGCCGCGCCACCACCGTGCTCACACCATCAAAATGGCCGGGCCGATGCGCACCATCGAGAATCTCACCGAGCAGCGGCACATGCACGCGGGTTATCTGCTCCAACGGCTGCGGATACATGGTTGCGACATCGGGCATGAAAACCAGATCGGTATATGCAGCTTCCAACGCCGCACAGTCCGCCGCTTGGGTGCGCGGGTAACGCGCAAAATCCTCGTTCGGTCCGAACTGCAGGGGATTGACGAAGATGCTGGCGACCACGCGATCACAATGTTCGCGCGCGACCTCGATCAGGCGTAGATGTCCGGCATGCAGATTTCCCATGGTCGGCACGAAACCAATGCGCAGGCCCGCGGTGCGCCAAGTGGCGATGGTTTCGCGCAAAGTCTCGATGCTGTTGGTTTGAAGCATGGATGAATATCCGAAATTAGATTTTGCCTACACCAGAGGTCAGCAAAGTGCACAGAGAATTATAATTAAGGAAACTCTGATATAATTCATCCAACTCGTCATTCCCGCGAAGGCGGGACTAACGCGCTACGCGCGTTGAACGCTCAAAGTGCTGCCCGATAGGTCGAGCGCAGCGAGTAATCCATGTCATTCAAAGAGCTGGATTCCGGCCTCCGCCGGGATAACGAATAAATCAGAGGTTCCTTAAGAATTCCTTCTGTGTACTCTGCGACCTCTGGTGTCACATAGCGATCAGAAGCTGTGTTCCGGCGCCGGGAAGCTACCGTCTTTCACGGCCTGCACATAGGCGCTGCACGGCAGCCTGGATGCTGGTTTGTCCGCTCATGAAATCACGGGAAAATTTCGGCCGTTTGCCGGGCGTGATGCCGAGCATATCCTGCAACACCAGCACTTGCCCGTCGCAGTCGGGACCGGCGCCGATACCGATCACCGGCATCGTCACCGCCTGGGTGATCGCTCGCGCCAACGTCGCCGGCACACATTCCAGCACCAACAGCGCAGCACCCGCGGCTTCCAGGCCGCGCGCATCTTCCAGCATGGCGTGTGCGTCCTCCTGCTCGCGACCTTGCACGCGGTAACCGCCCAATTGATGCACCGATTGCGGCAGCAAACCCAGATGCCCACACACCGGAACACCCTGCGCGGTCAGATCATGCACGATCTCGACGATGCGCGCGCCGCCTTCCAGCTTGACCATCTGCGCACCGCCCTCGCGCATCAGCCGCGCGGCATTGGTCAGCGCATCGCGCACCGTCGAATAAGTCATGAACGGCATATCCACCACGCGCAACGCACGGCTGGCACCGCGCGCGACACAGGCGCCGTGATAGATCATTTCATCGAGCGTGACCGGCAGGGTCGACTCTTTGCCCTGCACCACCATGCCCAAGGAATCGCCGATGATAATCACGTCCACGCCGGCCTGATCGAGCAGATGGGCGCAGCTTGCATCATAGGCGGTCAGGCAAGTGATCTTGTCGCCGTCGCGCTTCATCCGCTCCAGTGTGGCGCGGGTCACTTTCGAGTCGAGGGTGTGGCTACTCATGGGCCAAGTCTACAGCGAAACCGGCATGGGATTGAAATAATGCCGTCCGGTGCGGGTGGTTTCGATCTGCCCGAGCAGCTCCTGGTAGGCCGTATCGCTGTTGACCAGATCGACATGAGCGGCGTTGACGATCAACAGGGGCGCGGCGTCATAATCGTGGAAAAACCGCGCATAGCCTTGCGACAGACGTTCCAGATAGGCGCTGTCGATATGCTGTTCGTAACCGATGCCGCGTTTGGCGATGCGGTTGAGCAATATGTCGACCGGCGCCTGCAGATAGATCACCAGATCCGGCACCGGCGCATCCAGAGTCAGATGTGCGTACACCTGCTCATAGAGTTTGTATTCTTGTTCATCCAGCGTGAGCTGCGCGAACAACTGATCCTTCTCGATGAGAAAATCCGCCACCCGCACCGCTTGGAACATATCGCCCTGCCGCAAATCCTGCATTTGTCGCGCGCGCTGCAACAGAAAGAACAACTGTGTGGACAAGGCCGCTTGCTTGGGATTGCGGTAGAAGCGTTCCAGAAAGGGATTGTCGGCCGCGCCTTCGAGCAATAATTCACTGCCTAAGCTATCGGCCAATCGCCGCGCCAGGCTGGTCTTGCCGACGCCGATCGGGCCTTCTACGACGATAAATCCACGATTCGAGTCAGTCATGCTTGATTGCTACGTTGCGTTTATTGTCGTTTGAACTGTGTTTGGTTCGGTCAGTCGTTCGAGTCCTGCAGAAGCACACTGCATCACGAGTTCACGCAACTCGCCCAGGCCTGGAATCTCTAACGTCGGCGCAATCTCCGCCAGCGGCTGCAACACAAAATTACGTTCGGCCAAGCCCGGATGCGGCACCCGCAAGCGCGGCGTGTCAATCTGCGCATCGCCGTATAAAAGAATATCCAGATCCAACGTGCGCGGCCCCCAGCGCTCGCCGCTGCGCACCCGCCCGTGCCGCGACTCGATGTCCTGCAAGGCCTCTAACAAGGCTGTGGCGGACAGCTGCGTTTCCAATCGGGCAACCGCGTTGATATAGGCCGGCTGATCCGCCGGCACCCCCGACCCCATCATCGGTGCGCTGCGATACAGCGACGAGACCGCACTCACACGTGTCGACGTCAGTGTTGCCAATTCATTCAGTGCCGTGCTTACCTGCTGGCGTGGATTTTCGAGATTGCTGCCCAGGCCGATGAAGGCGCTGACCTCAGCCATTGTTGCTATCCGAAGGCCCGCCCTCATCGCGCTTGGCACCGCTGCGGCGCCGACGCCGACGTTTCTTGGCGGGCTTCTTCTCCGTCGAGACGGTCAGCAGATGTTCACGCGCCTCATCGGATTCGGCTTGGAAGGTTGTCCACCAATCACAGAGCTCCTGCTCGACCTCGCCGGACGCACCGCGCAACAGCAGAAAATCATAGGCGGCGCGGAAGCGTGGATGCGTCACCAGCCGCAACGGACGCCGTCCGCTCATCTGTTCGAAGCGCGGTTGCAAGGCCCAGATCTCACGCATCGGCATACTGAAGCGTTTCGGCAACGCCGTATGGCTGGCTTGGGCACTGGAGATCCACGCGCCGGCCTCTTGCAGCGCGGCGATATCGCCCAACTCTGCGGCAGTGGCTTGCCACCGTTGTTGCACCGGCGGCCACAGCAGCGCCGCGAATAAAAATGCCGGCGTGATCGGTTTACCTTCGTCGACGCGGCGGTCGGTATTTTCCAAGGCCTGACTGATGAGAATCTGCGGATGCCCATCGACCTCATGAGTCAGCGCCTCCTCGGTTTCCGGGAACAACTGTGCGAACAGTCCGTATTGCCGCAGCAATTCGTAGGTCGTTACCGCCTCGCCGCTCATGAACAGCTTGAGCACTTCTTCATAGATACGCGCCGAGGAGATATCCAGCAGCAAATCGGCAAGACGCGGAATCGCGGCCGCCGTCTGCGCTTCAATACGGAAACCCAGTTTGGCGGCAAAGCGCGCCGCGCGCAGCATGCGCACCGGATCTTCGCGGAAACGCACCTCGGGATCGCCGATCAGGCGCAACACGCCGGCGTTGAGATCGGCCATGCCGCCGACATAATCGCGCACCGAGAAATCCGCGATGTCGTAGTACAGCGCGTTGACAGTGAAGTCACGCCGCCAAGCATCTTCTTCCACCGAGCCGTAGACGTTGTCGCGCAGGATGCGGCCCTCGTCACTCATGGCCTGATGGGTGTCTTCGTCCACAACGTCGCTATGACGGCCGCGGAACGTCGCCACCTCGATCACCTCACGGCCGTAGACGATGTGCGCCAATCGGAAGCGCCGGCCGATCAAACGGCAGTTGCGGAACAACTGGCGGATCTGATCCGGATGCGCATCGGTGGCAATGTCGAAATCTTTGGGTTCACGCCCGAGCAACAGATCGCGCACGCCGCCACCGACCAGACAGGCCTGATGTCCGGCCTCTTTGAGGCGATATAGAACTTTCAGCGCATTGGGACTGATGTTGGCGCGGGTAATCGCGTGTTCGGAACGCGGGATAATGGTCGGCGCGATGGGCTTGATGGTGCTGTCTTCCTGCATGCGGAATTTCTGAATGAAGTCGTCGAGCTTGCGTTTGCCGCCGCCCAGCCACGCACGGATCGCCCCGTTCAGAGCCTGTAATCCGCGCATCTTGTCACGCCAGCGTCTTCCATCCACCCGTTCGATCAACTTGTTCTGAGGTTCGTTAAGAAAGTCCTGGAAACGGCGGCGGCGTCGGCTTGTGCTCGCTCAAGGCGTGCGTATAATAGCACCGCGCCAGTTCAGGCGCAGTCCCTTCACGCTCCCTTCGTCTAGTGGCCTAGGACGCTGGCCTCTCACGTCGGTAACAGGGGTTCGAATCCCCTAGGGAGCGCCAAATTGTGCCGGGGACAGATTTGAAATCTGTCCCCACCTCAATAGCTCGCCGCTTCACGCAGTTCGTTCATCACCTCGTTGATCGAGGCCTCCTGGTTTTCCACCAGACACACCAGATTGCCGACGCTACAGACAGTGGCACCGACACCGCGCACGATCCAGCCGCGCGGCGGTGTCCAGCCGCGCAGTTGCGTGAACATCGAAAGCTGATCGGCGTTGGCCTGAACCATACGTTTGTATTCATGCGCGAAGTGCGCAAGGCCGGCCATGCCCGCCTCGTCCAGTATGCCGTAGCCCTCGACCAAAGAGCCGTCGTCGCGGAACAGACAGATCACCTGTACGCCATCCATTGCCAGTAGACGTTTGTTCATGCCCGTTTACCCTGCCAGCGCCGCATAAGCCTGCTCGTAATCCACATGGTCATTGGCCATCACGACGCCGCGGTTCTCGGTCGCCACGGCGGTCCATTCAAAGCCCACCAGTGTAAATCCCTGGATCGGATAAAAACCTTGTGCGCCGGTCATTTTTTCCCAGCCACGCGCCTGCATGGTCGCAATGGCGATATTGGCCACGCAGACATGACACAGCAGATCCAGACTGTCGGCATCGAGTTTGCTGCCGGACGCGATCTGATGCGCGCCCAGTTCGCCGCGATCGGAAAACTCAAACGCCGCCAGCGCACCCGGGAGTTTCATCAGTTGTTGCAGATCGGTCATTATTCGTCACTCCTGCTGGTGTATGGCTGAGGTTCTAAATCAGATCTTGCGGCGCATCGGCAAGCTGTTCGCGCAGCTTGCCCATCACCGTGTTCAGCGACGCCTGGTTGTTCAGGAAACAAAACACATTCGCCATCACGCACACAGTGAACTGCGGCCCTCGCACGACCCAGCCACCGGCCGGTGCGACGCCACAGTCAGGATACGAACCGCCCATGATGTCGGCCTGCATATGCACGCCCATGGTGGTGGCGCGGCACATGATGGAGGCCATGCGCGCCTGCTCCTCGCTGATCTGGCCTTTATAGGAGAAGCGATCGCCACGGTAGGAATATTCGCCCGCCGCAAACACACCTTGCATCGCGGCCAGCTGATCGATCAGCGACATACATCCTCCGGTCTGGCATTGTTGTTAGGGTCCGCCGCCAACACCCGCGCCGGTTGTGTGATTTAACACCGAAGATTGACCTTTGTCACCGTTGCGCACGCGGGGCTTAATCTGTTACTAAAGCCGACCTGGAGTCTTCATGCCGCCCACACCCCCATCACCCACCGCCAGCGCCGGCGCCAGCACCCTCCCGACCGCCCCGCTGTGGAAGCGTCTGGCCGCGCTGTTTTACGACGGCTTGCTGCTGTTCGCCCTGCTGATGGTGGCGGTCGCCGTGGCCTTCGCCCTCAAGGGCGGCCGCATCGACGGGAGTAATATCTTCTTCCGGCTCTATTTGTTGCTGGTCAGCGGGCTGTTTTTCTGCGGCTTCTGGGTCGCGGCCGGCCAGACCCTGGGCATGAAGACCTGGCACTTGCGCGTGCAACGCCGTGACGGCCGGCCACTCGGCTGGTGGCAGGCGCTAGGCCGGTTCCTGCTTGCGGCCCCCTCGGTCGGACTGGCCGGGATCGGTTTGTGGTGGATGCTGATCGACCGCGACGGCCTGGCCCTGCACGATCGCCTGTCGGGGTCGGTGGTAGTGGTGCTGCCAAAAGAGGATTCGAATGAAGTCAGCGCGCCTGAAATTCTTCAGGACCACCGACAGCGCTTCTCACTGCAACTGAACTGCCCCCTGCACACTCACGCGCACGTCGCTGTCGCCACCTTCGAAGCTGGGCTCGGCAACCGACTTCATGCTCATGGCCTCGGCGCGCATCATCGGCATTGGCTGGATAGGTGCATCCTCGGTCATGATGTTGATCTCGACGATGCGGTAACTTGGCGTGCCGATATTCTTGCGCACCTGTTCGGCGCGTTGCTTGAAACCATCGAGCGCCTGATCGATAAGCCGCTGTTCAATCGCGGCGCGGGTCTTTGGCGCGACGCTGAAACTGACCTCGCTCAACTGTAACTGTTGTTGCAGCACGCCGATGAGTTTGCCGATCTGACTGAAATCGCTGCCCTCCAGAATTAATTGCTGACTTGCCCGCCACCCGCTTAAGGCATTCTTGTTGTACACCGGCTGGGTCGAGTAGCCGCCACTGCGCACGTCGATGCCGTTTTGACCCTTACTCTGATCGAGCGCCCAGGCCATGGTCTTGTTGATACGATCAGCCAGTTTCGCCGCGTCGTCATCTTCATCTTGCACACTGAGCACGGCTTGCATGCGGTCATTGGCAACCGACTCGCTGGCGGCGACTTGGAAGCGGATCTGATTGTACTGGAGGTCACCTTCGGCCGCGGCTGCCGCACCGCAGAACCCACTCGCGATCACCAGCACTGCAATGCGTGCGCAACGTATCATGGCCTAAGCTCCTGTGTTGAGATGCTGTGAGTGTAGCACCGTGCCAAGCCGAAGCACGGGCTATGTTAAACTGGAGTGTCCGTAATAACTGATACGCAACCATGCCCGACGCACACACTGCATCCGTGTCTGCCCTGCTCCTCGCCGGTGGCCAGGCCTCGCGCATGGGTGGCCACGACAAGGGCCTGCTCGACTGCGCCGGGCAACCGTTGATTGCCCATGTGCTGGCACGCATCGCACCGTGTGTCGCGACTATACTCATCAGCGCCAACCGCCATCTCGACCGCTATCGCGCCTACGGTTATCCGGTGTTCGATGATGCACAGGCCGATTACCCCGGCCCGCTCGCCGGCATCGCACGCGGCTTGGAACACTGCACGACAGCGTGGCTATGGGTCGTGCCCTGCGATGCGCCGCAGGTCGATGCGCAGTTGTTGACGCGACTGATGGACGCCTGTCGCGAGACACAGCTTCCCGCCGCTGTACCGATCGAGGCGGGTCATGCACAACCGACGTTTGCCTTGTTGCGCAAAGACACGTTGGCAGGACTGCATGCGTATTGGGATCGAGGCGGTCGCGGGGTGCAAGAATGGTTGGCCACGTTGCCTGCGGCAAGGGTTGAATGCAGCGACCATCCGGAATGGTTCGTTAATCTCAATACGCCCGAGGAACTGGTTGAGTATTTGGCGCGAGATTGAGAGACACGTACCCCGTAGCCTGGGTGGAACGTAGTGAAACCCGGGATCGCCCACGCTCGACCGGGGCCACCCGTGAAGGAAACTGCATGAACGCACTCTTGCACAATCCACCCGTGCTCGGCATTGCCGCCTGGAGCGGCACGGGCAAGACGACGCTGCTGATCCAACTGCTGCCGTTACTGCGCGCACAAGGACTGCGCGTGGGCATGCTCAAACATGCGCATCACGAATTCGACATCGATCATCCCGGCAAGGACAGCTACGAACTGCGCAAAGCTGGTGCTGAACAAATGTTGATTGCCTCGAACCAACGCTGGGCCTTGATGGTGGAAGCGCCGGTGCCCGGGGATGTATCGCTGTGGGATATGCTCGCGCAACTGCAACGCACGGCGCTGGATCTGATCCTGGTGGAAGGTTTTCGCCATGAGCGTTTCCCGAAGCTCGAATTACATCGCGCGGCGCTGGGCAAGCCCTTGCTGTTCCCGGAGGACAGCGCCATTATTGCGCTGGCCAGCGACACCCCCATAACAACCGATCTGCCGCAATTGGATCTCAACAATCCTGCGGCCATCGCCGCCTTCATCGCGGACTTCTGCCGCAACGACATCGACCCCAGTGGACTTTGAGAACATGAACGACACAACTCGCGATCCCTGCGCTACACCGAAAGGCCTGCTGAGCGTCGATGAGGCACGCAACCGCATCGACGCGCTGATCACGCCGATCAGCGGCACCGAACAACTGCCGATCCGCACCGCGCTCGGTCGCATATTGGCCACACCGGTAATCTCCACGATTAACGTGCCGCCTTATACCAATTCGGCAATGGATGGCTATGCGCTGCGCGGTGCCGATCTGCCGGGCAGCGGCGAGACACGTCTACGCGTGATCGGTCGCGCCATGGCGGGCGCGCCGTTCAGCGGCCAGCTCAACGCCGGTGAAACGGTGCGCATTATGACCGGCGCGGCCATGCCCGACGGCGCGGACACGGTGCTCATGCAGGAAGTCGTGCAGGTCGATGGCGAAAACATCATCGTCAGCACGGGTCACAAGCCCGGCGAGAACGTGCGTCAGGCCGGTGAAGATATGGCCGTGGGTTCGACGGTATTGGAGCCGGGTAAACAGTTGCTGCCGGCCGAGTTGGGTGTGCTCGCCTCGCTCGGCATCGCCGAGGTGCGCGTACAGCGTCGTTTGCGCGTGGCGTTCTTCTCCACCGGCGATGAATTGAAAAGTCTCGGCGAGCCTTTAGAGGCCGGACAGATCTACGACAGCAACCGCTACACGCTGCATGGCATGCTCACGCGCCTGGGCGTGGAACTGCTCGACCTCGGCGTGATCCGCGACGACCGCGACGCCATCCGCACGGCCTTTCATGAAGCCGCCGCAAACGCCGATGTGGTGATCACCTCTGGCGGCGTATCGGTCGGCGAGGCCGACTTCGTCAAGCAGACACTCGATGAACTGGGCCAGGTCGACTTCTGGAAGATCGCCATGAAGCCGGGCAAACCATTGGCCTTCGGTAAACTCGGTACTGCTGTATTTTTTGGTCTGCCGGGCAATCCGGTATCGGTGATGGCGACGTTCTATCAGTTCGTGCAACCGGCCTTGCAAAGGATGATGGGGATGCACACACCGCCGAGCCTGACCGTGCGCATACCGTGCGCGGTGACGCTCAAGAAACAAGCCGGCCGTTTGGAATATCAGCGCGGCATCCTGCACGCCGATGCGAACGGCATGCTGACAGTCACCACCAGCGGACGTCAGGGCTCGCATGTGCTGAGTTCCATGAGCAAATCCAATTGCTTCATCATCCTCAGTGCCGAATCCACGGGCGTGCCCGCGGGAGAATTGGTTGAGGTGCAACCGTTTGCGGGACTGATCTAAGCGACGCGCCCTGGCGGCCTTGAATTGCTGGCGTGCCGCACCCATCTGTTGTGAACTGAACCCCGCCCATGGGTGGGTATCGACCACAATAAGAGCGACCAGCCGCCATGACCGACCACGACACCCTCGACGCCGAACTCGTCAACGAAACCACCACGGACGAACCACGTTCGGAACTGGCGTTACCTTCTGCCACGCTGCCCAATACCCTGTACTTGTTGCCGGTTACTGAACGGCCGTTCTTTCCCGCACAGGCTGTGCCGGTACTGATGAACGATGAACCGTGGATGGAAACCGTCCGAGCCATCGGCGCGACCGATCACCATATGGTCGGCCTGGTCATGATTGAGAAAGCTGATGCCGATCTGGCCACACCGGAAGACTTCGCGCAAATAGGCACGCTCGTGCGCATCAACAATCCGATGCGCAACTCCGGAAAAATCCAATTTATCGCCGAAGGTATGCGCCGCGTGCGCATCCTCGAATGGCTGTCGAAAAAACCGCCGTATCTGGTACGCGTTGACTATCCCGACGATGTCCTCGGCAATGACAACGAGCTGCGTGCGTATGCCATCGCCATCATCAACACACTCAAAGAACTCGTGCCGCTCAACCCGCTCTACAGCGAGGAGTTGAAGTTCTTTATCAACCGCTTCAACCCCAACGAACCGTCGGCACTCACTGATTTCGCCGCCAGCCTGACCACGGCACCGGGCCACGATCTTCAGGAAGTATTGGAAATATTCCCGGTGCTGGAGCGCATGAAACGGGTCTTGATCCTGATCCGCAAGGAACTGGAAGTCGCCAAGCTACAGACGCAGATCCGCGAGAAGGTCGAAGAAAAGATGTCCGACCAGCAGCGCAAATTCTTCCTGCGCGAACAGCTCAAGACCATCCAGCAAGAACTGGGCATCGCCAAAGACGATCGCAGCGCAGATATCGAACGCTTCGAGCAGCGTCTGGAGTCGCTCACGCTGAACGACAGCGCACGTACGCGCATCGACGAGGAGATGCAGAAGCTATCCATCCTCGAATCCGGTTCACCGGAATACGCCGTCACGCGTAATTATCTGGACTGGCTGACGACACTGCCGTGGGGGAAAAACTCCGAAGACAATCTGGACCTGGATCATGCGCGCACAGTGCTGGATGCCGATCATGACGGACTGGAAGACGTTAAGGACCGCATCATCGAATTTCTCGCGGTAGGCAGTCTCAAAGGCGAGGTCGCCGGTTCGATTCTGCTGTTGGTCGGCCCACCCGGCGTTGGCAAGACGTCCATCGGTCGCTCAGTGGCCAATGCGCTGGGACGGAAATTCTACCGCTTCAGTGTCGGCGGCATGCGCGACGAGGCGGAGATCAAAGGCCATCGGCGCACCTACATCGGCGCCATGCCCGGTAAGGTCATCCACGCGATCAAGGAAGCCGGCGTTGCCAATCCGGTGATCATGCTCGATGAGATCGACAAGATCGGCGCGTCGTATCAGGGCGATCCGGCCTCTGCCTTGCTGGAGGTTCTCGATCCCGAACAGAACAGTGAGTTCCTCGATCATTATCTGGACGTGCGCTTCGACCTATCGAAGGTGCTGTTCGTCTGCACAGCCAATCAGCTCGACACCATTCCCGGCCCCTTGCTGGACCGCATGGAAATCCTCCGGTTGTCGGGCTATATCACCAGCGAGAAGATGCTGATCGCGAAGAATCATCTGTGGCCGAAGTTGCTCGAACGCGCGGGCATGAAACGCAGTCAGTTGAAGATCTCCGACAGCGCGATGCGACAGATCATTGAAGGCTATGCGCGCGAATCCGGCGTACGTGGTCTGGAGAAACTGCTCGCGCGCATTATTCGCAAGGCGGCGGTGAAATTCGTGCGCGGCGAAGAACGGAAAATAAATGTGGGCACGCGCCAAGTCGAAGAATTTCTCGGCAAACCGCTATTCCAACGCGAGAAGCCCTTCAGCGGTGTGGGTGTCATCACTGGCCTGGCCTGGACGGCGCTGGGTGGTGTCACGCTCAACATCGAGGCCACGCGCGTGCACAGCAAGCATCGCGGCTTCAAGCTGACAGGCCAACTTGGCGAGGTCATGAAAGAATCGGCGGAAATTGCCTACAGCTATATCGCCAGCCATCTCAAACAATATCAGGGCGACCTGACCTTCTTCGATGACTCATTCGTGCATTTGCATGTTCCGGAAGGCGCCACACCGAAAGATGGGCCGAGTGCCGGCATCACCATGGCAACAGCATTACTGTCGCTGGCACGCGGCGAGCGCATCCGCCGGCCGCTGGCGATGACCGGTGAACTCACGCTCACCGGACAAGTGCTGCCGATCGGTGGCGTGCGCGAGAAAGTGATCGCGGCGCGGCGCACGCGGATATACGAGCTGATCCTGCCAGAAGCCAACCGACGTGATTACGAGGAACTGCCGGAACACATCCGCACCGGGATGCAGGTGCACTTCGCGAGCCATTTCCGCGAGGTCGCCGAGATCATCTTCGGTTAAACGACGCGGTTAAGCCTTGCCTTCTTCGGCGGCGATCTCTTTGCGGACCTGATCCATGTCCAGTTCTTTGGCACGTCCGATCAGATCCTCAAAGGCGCTGGCGGGCAGCATGCCCGGCTGAGAAAAGATGATGACGCGCTCGCGAAAAATCATCAGGGTGGGAATGGAGCGTATCTGAAAATAGGCAGCCAGCTCCTGCTCGTCCTCGGTATTCACTTTGGCGAACACGATATCGCTGTATTTTTCCGAAGCGGCCTCATAGGTCGGCGCGAAACTGCGACAAGGACCACACCAGGGGGCCCAGAAATCCACGATCACGAAATCGTTCTGAGCAATGACATCCTGGAAATTATCTTTGGTCAATTCTACGGTGGCCACATGCGCTCCTCACAGCCGTTTCAAGGGGCGCCCATTATAACGGAACCGAGTACGAAGTGTCTCAGGGGCCAGGCCAGCGGCCTGCGGTCAGGTGGTGGGTTCAGCGCCTTTTTGGGCCGGCGGCGGGGTCTCTCCATCCGTCTGGTAGGTCATATCGATTTCGACCCGGTTACGACCCAGGCGTTTAGCGCGATATAAGGCTTTATCCACCCGCTCGACGAAGGCGGTTGAGGTCTCACCGGGTTTATACAAGGCGAGACCGGCGGAGAATGTCGGCACAGAGACGACATTTCCATTGCTCTGCCACCGGGTTTCTGCACAACGCTGCTTGACTTTATTCAACGCTCGGAGCGCACCTTCCCGTTCCGTATTCGGTAGCAATACCGCAAATTCCTCACCACCGTAACGCGCCACCAGGTCGTGATGCCTGAAGGTGGAAAGTATATTCTTGGAATAGACACGCAGCACTTCATCACCACCCGCATGGCCATATTTGTCATTCACGTCTTTGAACTTGTCGAGGTCGATCAAAGCCAGTGACAAGGGGAATCCGTAACGCTGCACGCGCGCGACTTCATCCTCCAGCCGCCTGAGGAAGGCACGCCGATTGGGCAGGCCGGTGAGTTCGTCGGTCAGACTCAGCAAACGGACGCGTGTCAGCTCGTCTGTCAGCTGACGACTGTCCGACTCGATGACTTGGAGATAGTGATGCGTGCTGTCGAGCTTGTCCGCGAGTTCGTGATGGCCGGACATCAGCTTTTCAATTTCGCCGATGAGTGTCCAACGCAAATTCTCCAGATCGGAGACTTCTCCAATCTGTCGCAACTCACTGAGTACCACTTCGAGTAATACTCCAAACTCTTGGTTCTGGGCGATGGTATCGAGCACCTGCTGCGCCAGACCCGCCTGCAGTTCCTGTATATCCCGCCGACGCGCATCCAACTGGCTTCGATACGCCGTGACCCGATGCACTTCGGCATCGCCGATATCCGCATCTGCCACCACTTCGCGCTCTGTTTCGCGCGTGATGGTTGGTTGACCACCCAAACTATCCAGCGGGTGGCGCTCAGTTGTCGGCCGCACCCATGCCCGCGCCTCACCGCTTTCTTCCGGGCTATAAGTCGGCAGATCCTCGACGACGGGTGTGTGTTCTTCTGTGGGGTACAGTTTGCTGACGGGGGGAGGCACAGCCGCCAGCCCTAACGTCGAGGCATCCAGCGTACTACTGCGTGTAGCGGCATGCGCCGTGTGCGCTGCATTCATCCCAAGGCTATCACTGGCCTCAGTTTCGATCCCGAAAGCCTGTAATAGCGGTCGGAATGCCTGGGTGAATACTGCCTGATCCAGCTCTTGAAGATGGGCAATTTGATCGTGATAGACATCGACGTATTGCTGTAAGGCTTGCAAATCCGACACCGACAGCGGCGGCTGTAATCGGGTGCGCAGCATTTTTACTTGGATATTTAACGGCGAGCCGACGTGGAGGTGACCGGCAAAGGCATCCAGCAAAGTCGAGGCGATGTCTGCGTAGGCGCGCTGAACGCCGTGGTTTGAACTGACCAGTTCGTCGAGCATGCGCTCGATCTGATGGTAAATGACGCTGCCTGCCTGCGATTGACGCAAAGTATCGAGCAGGCGCAGAACCTTACGGACCGCACCCGCATCGAGAGAATCATTATCCGCAGTACTGGCCATCAAAAAGATCCCCCGCACACCACATCCATGTGTACAGGACGCGGGCGTAAATAACGCTCGCATAATCTGTCATTAGTTAGTGCAATGTAGCGTCGGTAATGTCGTATGTCCGACATGCGTCGATTTTTTCATCCACTCAACCCTTCTATATCCGACTCCGCGGATTGCCAGCTGGGGTTGGCGCGGCTTCATTTTTGTTCTTTCAACTTCAGGTTTTTCCATCCCGGCCTCGGCATGGATGAACCTGACGCTAAGTTACCTTACTTAGCTAGAAAAGAACAAATATTGCTCAGTGCATAAACTGTCGACAGGTATTACGTTTATCCGGGCATGGCACGCTGACGTACAGCACCTCCCGTCATAAATTACTGCGAATAAGATTTTTAGTTTATGTTTTTAATGTAATTAATGGCGGCTGGCAGAATGGCCGAAATAACCGGGCGGACAGACCCTCAACAGCGATTGTAAGCATATCCTTACGCAACCCACTGATGAACAACCCGACAAAAAAATGGCCCCTGCCCCCGATCGATGGCAAGCGATGCGCCAATACGGGCGTTTCAGCACAGTGCGAACGCGCACTTGGCAACCCAACGGCAGACGATGGGCGTCCAGATTGAGTTATTGCCTTAGCGGGCCGCAGTTCATCGCCACTGGAAATTTGCGGAATACTGAAATGAGTTTGCTGTCATAGGCCCAGGTTCCTGTCCGCAAGCAGGGGTCAACCCGTCGCGAGTTGATGCGCCATCATGTCCAGCGAGGAGCAATCTTCAAACAATTGGGTAGCGATTTCGACGACGGTATCCTCGTCTAGACCAATGACCTCCAGCGACAAGGGCGGCAACAGCGCATCCGGCGCGTCACCGATCTCACGCCCTTTGAGGACGTGATCAGCCACCATCACCAGGTGCGGATATATAGCGTGGTCACTTGCGTAGGCCGGATTGTGATGTTCCAGCAGCGTGACGACGATCTCCTCCGGCATATGCCAGGACTGCATCAGCCAGGCACCCGATCTGCGCATGCCCCATTTCCAACAAATCCTGCGCCTGCCCCATCCCGAGTACGCATTTTTCCAATGTCGTGACCGGCGACTCCGGGTTCGCGGCGACCAGCTTGTTGAGCAATTTGAATTCCGGTGGGAACAGATGTCCCAGGAGCAGGAAACCGAAGTTGTGCAGCAAACCCGCCAAATAGACCATGCCCGGCGGCGGGCGGCTCGCCGGCGGCATGCGCTTGGCCAGGGCCTGCACCAAGGTAGCGGTGTACACCGCGTGCCGCCAAAAGGCATGCAGACCCAGCGGACCATCACAGGGATTATGGAACGACTTACCGGTCGCCAGACCCAGGGCCATATTGAGCACCATGTCAAAACCCAGGACACGGGTGATGGCATCGTGTATCGAGGTTATGTTGCCACGATAGGCATAGAACGGCGAGGCGGCATAGCGGACCACTTGTGCCGCAAGGCTGGGATCGTGTTCCACAATGCTGGCGAGGTCGGTGATGGACGCATCGGGATTACCGCGCAGTTCGAGCACGCGCCGCGCCATGTCCGGCATCGGTGGCAGTTCGTAGATTTGTTCGATCCGCCGGCGCGCCTCGCCGGCCAGAATAAGCTGTTCTTTCCCGTGCTGCATGCTTGATTCATCCGGCATTGTGCTTGTTGCGCATCATCCTGGAACCCATCCCTGCGCCCAAGTCATCCAGCTACTCAGTCTCCTCCCAGCCTAGCAAAGCCAGCGCAGCACACCAAGCATCATATCCATGATTTTCCCGTGCCAGACTGCGGACGTACCCCGTGCACGCTAGCGGCACAGCACCTTGGCAGCTAAAGGCGTGTGTTCCAATTTAACGCCATCGGTCACAAAGCGGCTCAATTCAACTGCACCCGCTGGCCCCAGGGCACTTTGGTCTTGCCTTTGACCAACCAGAGCACGGGATAGAACGGCTCTTGTGCGGGGAACTCGCCTTCGGCATCGGTGAAGAACACCAGCAAATCCGGCTGTCGGTCACGACTATGCACCCAATCGAATACCGGCGTGAAACGCGTGCCGCCACCGCCTTTTAGATCGACAGGCAGTTTGAATTCCTCCCAAGGCTCGAACTCCCAAGGACCACCTTCGGCGAGTTCGGCATCGCAGGCATGCAGCGTCACGCGCGCACGTACCTGGCCCTTGATCGCATCGATCTCGGACATGAATTCACGCATCTCCTCGACCGACACGGAGCCACTGGTATCCAACGCGACCACGATGTCCACTTGAGCACTGCGCAGGCTAGGAAAAATCGCCGCACCTTCGCGACGCGAGGGGCGCGTATAGTTGTAATCGTCACGTGAAACAGCCGTCATGTATTTGGCCAGCAACATCCGCCACGGCAACTGCGGTTGCAGTAAATGATCGACCAGCCGCGCTAGGCCGCCACCGAGTTTGCCGGCCTGCAAGGCCTGCTGCGCGGCACCCGCCAGACGCTGCTGCCATTGCACCGAGAGTTGTTCCCGTTCGCTTTCACTCAAGGGCGGCGGCTGTGGCGCGCCGCCTTGATCGGGATCGATCTCGGCCTCGGGACGGTTGCCGCCCTGCGCATCGGGCTGTGGTGGCGTGTTGCCCTGCCCCGAACTGCGTTCGCTGCTGCTGTTTTCCTGATCGTAGATATGTTGATCGAGGGTCTCGGTATCGTCTTCCATATCGGCAATCGCCGGATAGATCTCTTCCGCCGTCATACCCTCGAACTGATCCATGTAGAGGGCGCCGGGCGGCGGTTTCAATCCGTCTTTGACCAGCAGCGGGTTGATCGCGAGATCGCAGGCCAGATCCCAACGGTGCCTGCTGCGATGCTCCCGACGCGCGAAATGCGACAGCGCGCAATGCAGTGCCTCATGCGCCAGCATGAACTGTGTCTGCTCGAGCGTGAGTCCTTCGACGTAGGTGGCGTTGTAGTAGAACGTGCGTGCGTCCGTGGCGGTGGTCTTACACCACTTCGGATCGGCGGCCAGCATCGGTAGCGCAACACCAAGGCGCCGAGAAACGGCTTATCCAGGATCAGGCGGGTACGGGCCGCGCTCAGTTTGGTATCGAGGTCGGTACTCATAGCATCACAGTAACGTGCGTTCGACGCTTACGCATCATAGAGCATGACGTCGGCCACCGCTTTCGCCCAGGTAGAAAACTGCGGCACAGCAAACAGCTCCTGACCGACGGCACGGTGCATGTCCGAAATCAGCATGACTCCCATCTCGCGCTGCGGGAAGGTTCCCGCGTAGTCGATGATATGTCCGAATACGGTGTTGGCCTCGGCTGTCTTACGCGCGCGCAACGCACGACCGACCAAGGCGCAGGCAACGGCATATTGCAGATCGATCTCGCGCGGCACCGACACCGATTCGCCACGCACAATGGCATCGATATCCGGCAATTGATCCAGGTTCTCGACGAACGCGGCCAATTCGATACCGGCCGCCGGACCGACACAGGCCTGCAAGGTCGCGACCAATAAATTGGAATGCGTACCGAATTTCTGTAGCGCGCGGTGTGCGAATTCCCAGGATCGCGGCGACGGGAACGCCACGGGATTGTGCGCGGGATCGAAATCGAACAGCAGTTCCGGCCTGAAACGCAGGAACGCGATCAGCCGTTCATCGATCCCATTGGCATAGGCCCAAGCGACCCAGTCATCGAGATGGGTATCCAATTCGAAATGCGAGAAGCGGTTGGCCAACGGCGCCGGCATGGTATAGGTCACACCACGGTCGCCCTGACGATTGCCCGCGGCGAAAATCGCCCAGCCGTCCGGCACGCGGTATTCACCCAAGCGCCGATCCAGAATCAACTGATAGGCCGCCGCCGACACGCTCGGTGGCGCCGAGGTGATTTCATCCAGGAACAAAATGCCCGCCTGACCATGACGCTCGGCGTTCGGCAGGATGGCCGGCACCGCCCACTCGACGAAATCACCGACCCGAAATGGAATGCCGCGCAGATCGCTCGGTTCCATCTGCGACAGTCGTATATCAATGACGGCAGCGTCATGGCGCGAGGCGATCTGCGCAATAATTTGCGACTTGCCGACACCCGGCGGACCCCACACCATCACGGGCGTGTGGTGTCCCTCGTGGGTGCTCAGAAACTCCCGATCCAGTACGCTCATCAACTGCGAAGGACGCATGCAACCTCTCCTGCAAAACCCGCGGTCCGGGCCGTTCCGGACCTACGTCACACTTCGGACCGATGCGTCACTTACCTCGCTCGGGCGTGCGCCATCTTAGCATTTCCCGGCCGAAATGCATGGCGCTAAGCCGCTGAAATCCTGCACCAATACCCCGGAATTAGACCAAGTAACACCAAGCCACGCAGGCCCGCGCTCCGCAGCGGACCGCTTAATAAATCTGCCTCACTGTCGATAGCAGTGAAAGCCGAGCGACAGGCAGCAACAACGCTGAGCCAGGGGCGGCAACGCAAGGCAGTAATCACAACGACAACGACAATCGAGGTTCATCATGGGGCACTGCCCACGCATTCTGGTTTGCGAACACGACGCTACGCTCAGCGCCTATCTGTCACGGACGCTCGAAACTGCCGGCTTCTGGGTCGACACCGTTCAGAGTGGCCGCCAGGCCCTGAAGAAGCTCGCGCTGCATTATTATCAAGCGATGACCGTACCGCTGTTGTTAGAAGATCAAGATGCCCTGTCGTTCACTCATGAGTTGCGCGTACTGGGCATGCACTTACCAATCTTAGTGATCTCCGCGTGCACGCCAGCCTACGGCGGCACCCCGCCCGTCGCACAATCTGGAAATCGACCTGGAAGCGATCGATGATGAACCGCACCCCGAACCCGATTGGGTGCGCAAGGCGGCCAATCAGGCACGCGCGATCTTTGCGATCAAGTCCGCCTGCCAGCGCAATCGCAGCTTCCGCCCACGCATTCTGCATATCGAAGCGGATCGCTTCAGTGCCGGCCTGGTCAAAGCGGCACTGCGCGATAATGTGGAGCTTGCGCAAGCCGGTAGCGCCGCGGAACTCGACAATGCCTTGGATGTTCCCGGCTATGATTTCGCGCTGATGAACACGAATCTATGCGACATAGCCCGCGAAGATGTGCTGCACCGGATTGCCGCACTCTGCCCGGAAACCCCGATGGTGTTACAGGGGCATTATCGCGATGCACAAAACGCCACCGACGTCGAAGGTGATGACGCGGCAAGCAATCTGATCATGACGCTGCGCACCGTCATGCTGCACGCCATGCAAATACCGCTACGCGCACAGGCCTAAGCCCACGCTCATCGTCGATTAAGGATTCCGACGATGAGCCGCGTTCAGCGCCCCTTGAGCCGTTCCCACTGACGTCGCATGCGCTTGTCCGGCCGTCCACCCGGCTGCGGATCAGTGGCCGTTTGTAATCGGTGTGCATCCTGTAAGGCCTGCCGCGCGGCGATACTCGATTCCCGTTCGCTATACAGCGCTTGTGCCCGCTCGGCCGAACCACGCTGCATCGATAACGCCTGCACCTCGATCACGAAGGTATAAAGCCCTTTTTGAATACCGAGCTCATCGCCGCAACGCACTTGCCGCGAAGGTTTCACGCGTTCACCGTTGACATGCACCTTACCGCCCTCCACGGCCTCCGTGGCCAGGGCGCGGGTTTTGAAAAAACGCGCCGCCCACAACCATTTGTCGATGCGGTAACGCGTTTGATCCTGAGGATTGGACATGATCAAGGACTCAGTCCGCTGCGGTGAGGAAGCTCACCGCAGTGGCGCAGAGCATTTGCTCACGGGTGATTCGCGAGCTGCAGCAGCAGGCCATTCAGACGACCGACGAACCCAGCCGCATCCTCGAGCTGCCCACCTTCGGCGAGCATGGCCTGATCGAACAGCACGTGACTCCAGTCGCTGAAACACTGTGCATCGGATTCGCCTTCCAGGCGGCGGATCAGCGCATGTTGCGGATTGATTTCCAACACCGGCTGCGTATTCGGCACCTCATGTCCTGCCTGTCGCAAAACCCGCTGCAGATGCACCGCCATATCGTGCGCGCCCAGCACCAGACACGCGGGTGAATCGGTCAAGCGATGACTGAAGCGTACTTCCTTGACCTTGTCGCCGAGCGCCGTCTGCATCCGTTCAAGCAGTGGCATCAGTTCCGTCTCAGCCTGTTTGAGCGCTTCCTGATCCTCGGTGGCACCCAGCTTGCCGAGATCCAAATCCCCTTTGGCCACCGAGACCAGCGACTTGCCAGCGTATTCGGTGAGATGCGACATCAACCATTCGTCGACACGATCCCAGAGCAGCAGCACCTCGATTCCCTGCTTGCGGAATACCTCCAGATGCGGACTCTTGCGCGCAGCCGCGTGGGTGTCGGCGGTCACGTAATAGATCTTGTCCTGGCCCTCGGCCATGCGCCCGAGGTAATCCTCCAGCGAAACCTTCTGCTCGACCGAGTCATCATGGGTAGAGGCGAAACGCAGCAGCTTGGCGATGCGTTCGCGGTTGGCATAATCCTCGCCCGGCCCCTCCTTCAGCACACGGCCGAATTCCTTCCAGAAGTCGGCGTAGCGTTGCGGCTCTTTGTCGGCGATTTCCTCGAGCAGGCCCAGCACCTTTTTTACCGAGGCGGAGCGTAGCGTATCGATGAGTTTATTGTGCTGCAGAATTTCTCGCGAAACATTCAGCGGCAAATCATCCGAGTCGACCACGCCACGGACAAAACGCAGATATTGCGGCATCAGCTGTTCGGCGTCGTCCATGATGAACACACGGCGCACGTAGAGCTTGATGCCATGACGGCTATCACGATCCCATAGATCGAAGGGCGCGCGCTTCGGCACATACAGCAATGAGGTATAGGACTGATTGCCCTCGACGCGATTGTGCGTCCAGGTCAATGGATCCTCGAAATCGTGGCCAACATGTTTGTAGAAGGCCTTGTATTCATCGTCACTGATGTCTTTCTTGGCGCGCGCCCACAGGGCCGAGGCGCTGTTGACCGTCTCGAACTCGCCGTCCTTGTCTTCAACCGGCATTTCGATGGGCAGAGAGATGTGATCGGAATACTTGCGGATGATGCTGCGCAGGCGGAAGGCATCGAGGAATTCGTCCTCACCCTCGCGCAGATGCAGAATCACCTGTGTGCCACGCGCTTCCACGTCGACGGTTTCCAGAGAATAGCTGCCCTGTCCATCGGATTCCCAGCGTACGCCGTGCTCATGACCAAGCCCGGCACGACGTGAAATCACTGTGACGGTGTCGGCGATGATGAACGCCGAATAGAAGCCCACGCCGAATTGGCCGATGAGCGTACTGTCCTTGGCTTGATCGCCGGTGAGCGATTCGAAAAACTGCCGGGTACCGGATTTGGCGATGGTACCGAGATTATCCACGACCTCGCTGCGATTCATGCCGATGCCGTTGTCGCTGATGGTGATGGTGCGTTGTTCCCGGTCCACCCGCACACCAATTTTCAATGCGCTGTCGTTTTCATAGAGTGCGTCGTCGGACAAGGCCTCGAAACGCAGTTTGTCGCAGGCATCCGAGGCGTTCGAGATCAGTTCGCGCAGGAAAATTTCTTTGTTGGAATACAACGAGTGGATCATGAGGTTCAGCAGTTGCCGAACTTCGGTCTGAAACTCCAGGGTCTCCTTATGGGCCGTAACGGTCATTGCCAAGCTACTCCTGAATATGAAAATGGGAAACGAAACGGCTGTACACAGCCAAGTCAGAACGACATGGGGGCGGCAATCACCGGATTCAAGGAGGCGGATCACGCCTTCGTGTGTCAGTAACCAGGTCTTGATGGCCATATCAGGCCCGCTAGTCGCGCCGCTATAGCCACCCATGCCCGATTGTGCGACCACGCGATGGCAAGGCACGACGATAGGCAAGGGATTACGTCGGCAGGCCTGCCCTACTGCGCGAGGGGCTGAGTCGATATGCTTGGCGAGTTGGCCATAAGTCCAGGTCTGGCCCGCGGGGATTTCCTGCAAGGCACGCCAGACTTTCTGCTGGAACGGCGTACCCGATGTTGCCAGCGGTAAATAGAGGGGCAGCGTTGGATTGGCAAAGTAACCCATCAGTGCTGCGACGATGCGCCGCGCCGCATAGGTTTGGCCAGGCCGGGAACGCCCTCGTTGCCCCAGAAAATCCAGTGCGACGAGTTGTTCTAGGTCGTCCAAGCGGACACCGATTCGCCCGATTGGGCTGGTCATTATGGCCTGATAATCATCCTCTTCATGGAGGTCTACCTCGTGCGTTTCCCTACGACGATGTACCGCCAATGATGGCGGCGCCTGGTGCGTAACGTACAACAAAAAAGGGCGCCATGTGAACATGACGCCCCTCGCTGGGCCTGACAAAAGCGGCATCGGCTGGTTTAGCGCCGACGCCAGCCTGCTGCCGTTTAGAGTTTTTCCTTGATACGTGCGGACTTGCCCTGACGGTCGCGCAGGTAGTACAGCTTGGCGCGACGTACGTCACCGCGACGCTTCACTTCGATGCTGTCGATGGCCTGGCTGTAGGTCTGGAACACACGCTCTACGCCCTCGCCATGCGAGATCTTACGCACAGTGAACGCGGAATTCAGGCCGCGGCTGCGAATGGCGATGACAACACCTTCGAAGGCCTGGGTGCGCTCGCGGGTACCTTCCTTCACCTTCACGTTGACAACCACGGTGTCGCCGGGACCAAACGCCGGAACGGCACGACCCATTTGTTCCTTTTCCAACTCTTCGATGATGTTCATGTTGTTACCTCTAACTCACTCGTCGTTACTGTGGAGTGTCCTGTCGTTTATCGTCCCGCTCTTGAATGAATTCATCCAAGAGCAGCTGTTGTTCCTGCGTCAACTGCAAATGATCTAATAATTCCGGCCGCCGTTGCCATGTTCGCCCGAGCGACTGTTTGCTACGCCAGCGCACGATGTCGGCGTGATTGCCGCCCATCAACACCGGCGGTACATCCATACCATCAATACTTTCAGGCCGCGTGAAATGCGGACAGTCGAGCAGACCTTGCGAGAAGGAGTCCTGTTCGGCTGAATCCTCATCGCCCAGCGCGCCCGGCTGCAGTCGCGCCACGGCATCGATAACCACCATCGCTGCCAGTTCGCCACCGCTCAGCACGTAATCGCCAATCGACCATTCTTCATCGATCAGGTCGGCATGCAGGCGCTCGTCAATGCCCTCATAGCGCCCGGCAAGCAAAATCAATCCCGGCCCACTCGCCCAGATGCGCACCTGCTCCTGGGTCAGCAATCGCCCCTGCGGTGAAAGATACACCACCGGCACCTGCGGCGACTCGGCGCGCGCTGCGCGGATGACATCACGCAGCGGCTCATAGCGCATCACCATGCCCGGGCCACCCCCGTAGGGACGGTCATCCACCGTACGATGCCTATCGTGGGTGTAATCGCGCGGATTCCAGGTATGCAGCGCCAACAATTCACGTTGAACCGCGCGTCCGGTCACTCCGCACTCGGCGACCTGGCGCACCAGATCGGGAAACAGGGTAACCACATCAATCCGCATTTCGAATCCCCACCGGCCCTGGCATCCGGATCAACCAGCGCCAATCAAGCCGTCAGAATTCGGGATCCCAATCGACCTCCATCAGATGACGTTGGAGATCTATATTCTTGATTACATTTCCCCGTACGAAGGGCAACAACCGTTCGCGCTCACCCCGTACGACAACCACATCATTTGCACCCGTCTCGAACAGGTGGTCAACCACACCCAATTCGACACCATCGAGCGTCACGACCTTCAGACCTTCGAGGTCTGCCCAGTAATATTCACCGGGCGCCGGCTCACCCATCTGCTCGCGCGTTACCGCGATGTCGCAACCGATCAGCGTTGCAGCCGCATCGCGATCGTCATACCCGACAAGCTTAACGACGACACCTTTACCGTGACTGCGTCCAGACTCGACTTTCACCGTTTGCCATTGTCCGTCTTTATTCACTTGCCACGGACTGTATTCGACGATGTTTTCACGCGACTCGGTATAGGAAAAAATCTTCAACCACCCACGCACGCCAAACAGCCCGCTGATACGCCCAACGATTACGCGGTCATCCGCCATCGTTCTATATCAGCGCAGCAGCGAATTCAGGCGCTCTGCTTACGTTCCTGCTTAACCAGGCCGGCAACGCGATCGGAAGGCTGCGCGCCCTGTGCAATCCAGTGATCAATGCGTGCGATATCGATCTGCACACGTGTCTCGCCGCCTTTGGCGATTGGATTGAAATAACCGATGCGCTCAATGTAGCGACCATCGCGCCGGTTGCGGCTATCAGTCACAACGATGTGATAGAAAGGGCGTCTCTTCGCACCACCGCGCGACAAACGAATCGTTACCATGTGAAACCATCCTCTGAACAACTGCCAAGACCACCGCAAGGGCGGTCACTGAGTAAACCGGGCATTCTACGGAAATCTGGAAAAAAGTGAAGTGCTTGGCCGGACCCACAGCGAAAGAAAGCCGCCGCCCAACGGTGCGCGTCGTTGTGGCCCTACCCTACTCCAGGCGGTTCATGTGCAGGCTGAACTTTCCTTGGCTCTCGTAGCAACTGAATCTGCGCATAATCCGGGCAGTCGAAATTCCTTACGATATGCAAGTTTCTTAATATAGCCGCCTAGATAGGCTACTATGCACATGTTTTATATATATATATTCTCAGATAACCGGCACCCCGAGATAGGCCAGCATGTCGACATAGTTTACGTGAACACCTGACCATCGCCTTACCGGCTCGCTAATTATTTAGTCAATCTACTGTTTTAATTGGTAAATATTAGCGTTGGCACAGGCCTTGCTCTAATACAACGCAAGCCCCAGGGAACGGTGCGGAAAACAACATACAGGATGGAGGAGTGACCCGGTGATAATAAAAACAACGGGTTAAATATAAATATAATAAACAGTAGAGCCAGAGCCAGCGGCACAAAAAAGAAAACAAACACAGCATTGTGAAGGCTAAATAACTCATCGGCGGCACCCCCAAAGGGTCCGCCGTTTTATTTGGGGCGTAGTTACTGAAATGCTGGGACACTTCGTCAGGCCGAGCCTCGACGCGTGGACGCGCATGAAACTTCAGGTAGGGACGCAGCTATAGCCCGGCATGATCCCCTGATTTTGGCTGGCTGATCAAACATGACTACCCGCGGCTGGCGAGACAGCGCCGACCGGCGGTGACGAAGCCTTGCTAAACGACCATGCCGGTCATGAACAAGGCGATGAATAACGCGATAAACCAGAACAAATCCGCTAACGTCAGGTTCGCAGTTTTCATATTGCCTCCCACCGCAGGATTCCGCCGCCCCGCTACGGGACACCCGGACATATTCAGGCAACATCCATTCCCACCGCACAACACATTGATTAATCAAGCGCGCGTCCCAGTGCATACGGATATTCGTAAATTACACTGACAGCCTCAGTCTCACTGCCTGCACGAGCAAGACAACGAAAGCTTTTGATTCAGTAGCAGTGAAGGTCATACAGAGGACGAATTAGATCAATATCGCGGCGTCAGAAATTCCGACTGGGCTGATGCATTCATGAAACAACCTCGACCACGGCGGGCGACAGGACCTCAACGGGCACGCGCGACGCTATCGCACATACAAGTTCGTACGCGATTGTCCCGGCACATCGGGCGATTTCTTCGACGGGCAGATCGGCTCCCCACAACACCACGGGATCGCCAATATCCGCAGCCGGCTGATCGCGCAGGTCAACACAGAGCATGTCCATCGATACACGTCCGATGATCTGGGTACGTTTCCCGTTCACCAAGACCGGTGTACCCGTCGGCGCATGCCGTGGATAACCGTCGCCATAACCTACCGCGACCACACCAACATTCATGTCTTCCGGACACATCCAGGCGCCGCTGTAACCGATCGCCGCGCCACGCTCAAAACGGTTCACCGCGATCAACCTAGACTCTAATGTCATGACCGGCCGCAGCTCCTGCTCGACACCGGTATTACCCGCGAACGGCGAAATACCGTAGAGCATCAATCCGGGACGAACCCAATCGAATTGCGTCTCTGGCCAGCCCATTAAACCACCCGAGTTAGCCAGCGAACGCGGCCCCGAGAAAGTCTCGACCATAGCCTGAAACTGCTCGCATTGCCGTTGGGTCTGCACACTGCGCCGATCATCGGCGTAACCCAGATGGGAAAACAGCCCGATCTCGCTGACATTCGCGCACGCTTGCAAGCGGCGATACATCGCTACAAAAACATCCGGCGAGAAACCAAGCCGATGCATGCCGGTATCGGCCTTGAGCCATACAGCGATCGGCTGTGGCAGTTGCGCCGTTTCCAGCTGGCGTATCTGCTGCTCCGTATGGAGCACCGGCATCAACCGATAGTGGCTGACCGCATCCAGTTCATCGCTGTCGAAGAAGCCTTCCAGCAGCGTGATCGGTTTTCGTATCCCGACCTCGCGCAGACCGACGGCTTCTTCCAGACAGGCAACACCGAAGCCATCGGCCTCACGCAATGCTTGCGCAACCCGCACCATGCCATGACCATAACCATTGGCCTTGACCACCGCCATGATGCGACTGCGCGGTGCGAGTTGGCGTACTTTGAGAAGATTATGTTGCAGCGCACCGAGATCGATACGCGCACGGAGTGGCCGCGTCATTCATAGTCTCCGCCGCCATAGCCATCGGAGACGAAATTCTCGAAGCGGGTGTATTGGCCCAGGAAGGTCAGGCGCCTCATGCCGATCGGTCCATTACGCTGCTTGCCGATGATGATCTCTGCCGAGCCCTTGTCGGGACTGTCCTTGTCATAGACCTCGTCACGATAGATGAACACGATCATGTCGGCATCCTGCTCGATAGCACCGGACTCGCGCAAATCGGACATCACCGGCCGTTTGTTCGGCCGTTGTTCCAGACTGCGGTTGAGCTGCGACAGTGCGACCACGGGTACATGCAGCTCTTTAGCAAGCGCCTTCAAGCCGCGAGAGATTTCCGAAATTTCAGTGGCGCGGTTTTCGCGCGAACCGGGTACCTGCATCAACTGTAAGTAGTCGATGATGATCATACCGAGATTGTGCTCGCGCTTTAAACGCCGTGCGCGGGCGCGTAAATCCGTGGGCGACAAAGCCGGCGTATCGTCGATGAACAACGGCGCCTCGGCGAGAATGCTGACGGCCGATGTCAGTCGCGGCCAATCGTCGTCTTCGAGTTTACCGGTACGAACTTTGTGTTGATCGATGCGGCCGAGCGAGGACATCAGTCGCATAGCCAATTGCTCGCCGGGCATTTCCATACTGAACACCGCCACCGGCACCTTATGGCGGATGGCGGCATTCTCGGCGATGTTCATCGCGAAACTGGTTTTACCCATGGACGGACGGCCGGCGATGATCACCAAATCGGACGGTTGCAGACCGGCGGTCATTTCGTCGAAGTCATTGAAGCCGGTCGCTACGCCGGTGATCGGGTTATCGAGTTGAAACAGATGATCGATGCGGTCGACGGCCTGCGTCAGCAGATCCTTGATCCGCACGAAACCGCGCTTGCCACGACTGCCGCGTTCGGCGATTTCAAACACCTGCGATTCCGCGAAATCCAGCAGTTCGCGCGACTCGCGGCCTTCCGGGAAATACGCGGCATTGGCGATGTCGGTGCCGACGCGCACCATCTGGCGCAGCACCGAATGCTCGCGCACGATATCGGCATAGGCACGGATATTCGCCGCGCTCGGCGTGTCCTTGGCCAAGGCGCCAAGATAGGCCATACCACCGGCATCGTTGAGCAGGCGGTTTTTTTCCAGTTGCTCGGACAGCGTCACCACATCGAAGGGCTGACTGGCTTCGGCCAAGCCGGCAATAGCGCGGAAGATCAGACGATGATCGCGCCGATAGAAATCGTCTTCGGAGACACGGTCGGCAATCTGGTCCCACGCATCATTATCCAACATGAGCCCGCCCAATACGGACTGCTCGGCTGGAATGGAATGCGGCGGAACCTTGAGCGACTCGGCACCGCCACCGTGCATTTCGGTGGACAGGACGGACTCAGGCATGCGTGCTCCAGAAGGAATTCATTAGAATTGCGAAACGTTGTACTGCGGGGAGCATACACAAATGCGACGGCAACCGACAAGCGCGGTTGCCGTCGACTTGGCATGATTTCGGGCAGTAGCCCGGAAGTGCTTATTCCGCGACGATAATCAGTTTGATCGTGGCGTTGACATCACTGTGCAAATGCAGCGTGACATCGAATGTGCCTAGCGCGCGGAACGGGCCTTCCGGCAGTCGCACTTCGTGACGCTCGACCGACTGGCCCGCTGCGGTCACGGCATGCGCGATATCGCCCGTGCCAACAGAACCAAACAGTTTGCCTTCTTCACCGGCCTTGGCCGCCACCGTGACTGACAAACCTTCCAGGCCAGCCTTACGGGCATTGGCCGCCGCCAACGCATCGGCCGCCGCCTTTTCCAACTCGGCGCGACGCTCCTCGAAGCGAGCAATGTTGGCCGGTGTCGCCGCCGTAGCCTTACCCTTCGGGATCAGGAAATTACGACCATAACCGGAACGCACTTTCACGTTGTCGCCCAGGCCGCCCAGATTATCAACCTTTTCCAACAGAATCACTTGCATGACTCATTACCTCGCCATTAAACACTCGTCAATCGACATATACACCTAGATTCAGACACTCCGCCCAACACGCGTGCGGAAATCGATCCAGGCATCCATCCATCCCAATAATGCCAGCAGTGGCATCACCTGCAGCGCAGCCATGAGCAACACTACATACAAACCAATTAACCAGCCGCGATGGGCGCTTCGGCTGTGTACGACTGCATGCACCAGTGCCAATCCCTGCAGCAGATACACAACCAGCAGAACCACCACAGCATCCGCCGACAACTCGGCCACACCGCCGCTCGTGACGGTAGCCATCATGACGGCGGCCAAGGCTCACGACAGCGAAGCCTTTGCCCAGTCGCAGCGAACGGAACTCCGTCCCAAATCCACCCGGGTTGTACAAACCCGCTTGCCAGGCACGCGCCAGCAATAAACTCAGCAACGCACCGAACATCAATGCGGCGACGCTCAATGCCGTCATCCAGCGGGCCAATGCCGGGAAATACTGCGCCGTATCCAATCCTTGCGCGGCGAACGCCGGGCCGAGCAGCACATCCAGCCGCGTCGCCCACCAAGCGGCGGGTTGTCCTAACCACGCATACGCAGCGATGAGTAGCAGCAACCCGAATGCAGCGGCGCCCTGTAAACACAGCGCCAATGAGCGGCTGGATCTGAGCAGCACGCCCAGAGCCCACGCCGGCAGCCACAACACCCAGGCGCCGACCACCATCGGTAAAGCAAACCCACTACCAACCGCACCTACGATTGCGAGTGCCGCACCACCCGCCCCCGCCACACTCAAACCCTGCAGTGCCCCAAGGCGTAGCGTGACCAAGCCGATGATCGCGCCACCCAGATAAACCAGGGGCGATGTCAGCGGCGGCAGCAACCATGCGCTAGCGGCGCTGAGTGTCGCTACCACAACAGCGCGCCAGCGCGCGCTCATCGCGAAGGCCGCCAACCCCTGCATCATACGATCGGCCGCCTCAGTGCACCGACGAAATCACGTCGATGCGACTGCCAAACATCAATGCGAATCGCTGTACGGCAGCAATGACAAGAAGCGCGCGCGCTTGATGGCCGTGGACAGCTGGCGCTGATAGCGTGCCTTGGTACCAGTGATACGGCTGGGAACAATCTTGCCGGTCTCGGTAACATAATTCTTCAGGGTCGCGAGATCTTTGTAATCGATCTCTTTGACGTTCTCGGCGGTGAAGCGGCAAAACTTCCGGCGGCGGAAAAAACGTGACATATCCAATTACCTCGTATTAACGATCTGCATCGTTCAAATATTCAATCGACTGTGCGTGCATTACCAGACGGTATTCAGCGGCGCGATAACTTGCGCGGGCCAGAAATCCTCGCACCCGGATTCGCTGCCCGGCTTGTAGCGACGCAACCTGCGGTTGCAACGCCACACCGGTAGCTACCACCGCGAGCAGAAACTGCACCTCGCGGGGCAGATCAGCCTCTTCACACATCGACTTATGTTCGATGCTAAAGCGACTGATCGGAATCCCAGCCGGAGATGTACGCATCTCCGCTGGCTGCACTACCCGACCCTCGATGACCAGCACATTGGCCGGACTATCCAGCATGGGTCCTACACATCCCGTGCCGACACTCGGCACACAAACACTTCACTTAGGCGGCGTCGCTCGCGTCGTCGCCATCGCTGTCGTTATCATCGTCGTCGTCATCGGAACGACGCGTGTCGTCGCGTTCGCGGTCGTCACGCTTGATCAGCATGGAAGGCTCAGTGATAGCCTCGTCGCGAGCGATGACCAGATTGCGCAGGACGGCGTCGTTGAAGCGGAACGCGGAGGTCAGTTCGTTGAGCACGTCCTGATTGCACTCAATATTCATCAGCACGTAATGTGCCTTGAGGATTTTCTGGATCGGATAGGACAGCTGACGGCGGCCCCAATCTTCCAAGCGATGGATCTGGCCGCCCGCCGCTTCGATGGTGGCGCGATAGCGCTCGACCATGGCAGGAACTTGTTCGCTCTGGTCCGGATGAACCAGGAACACGATTTCATAATGACGCATTGTATGCCCCTTATGGATGAAGCCTCCCGCATCCAGACAGTCCGGGCAGTGAGGCAAGGAGCCATGGAAAAGCCGGCTAGGGCTGCCCATGGGAGCCGCGCATTCTAATGGAGGCTTATGTTTGATGCAATTCAGGATTTTCTTTATTGAGAATGGGGGGCGGGGTCGAATTCTGTCAGCGGCGCGGGAACGGCCGGGCTATGCCGGCGAAACTCGGGCCGGATCCCAGTTTATTTCTTACGCTGCCTCACCACCTCATACAGCAGCACGCCGGTGGCGACGGAGACATTCAGGCTTTCCACCGTGCCAGCCATGGGAATTTTCACCAGGCCGTCGCAATGTTCACGGGTCAGACGTCGCATACCGCCGCCCTCCGCACCCAACACCAGGGCTACGTTCCCCTTGAAATCAATGTCGTACAGAGTTTGATCGGCCTCGCCCGCGGCACCGTAGATCCAAATGCCGGCGTCTTGCAACGTACGCAGGGTGCGCGCGAGATTGGTCACGGCAAAGATCGGCAGGCTCTCGGCGGCCCCACACGCAACTTTACGCACCACCGGCGTGATACCGGCAGATTTGTCCTTGGGCAGAATCACCGCCTGCACACCGGCGGCATCGGCCGACCGCAGGCAGGCACCCAGGTTATGCGGATCGGTCACGCCGTCGAGCACCAATAACAAAACCGGCGGCTTGAGCGCAGTGAGAAAACTCTCGAGATCCTGCTCGGTGACCGCGGCGGCACCTGCTTGGAGCTCCAGCAAGATACCCTGATGACGCGCGTCCGGAGCCAATCGATCCAGTTCACGCCGCGGGACGCGCTCGACCCGCACGCCCTGCGCCTGCAATTCGCCAATCAACGTTTCCAGCTTAGGGTCGTGGCGACTGTCCTGTGCCCAGGCGCGCAGCACTTGCAACTCACCTTGCCGTAGCACGGCACGCACCGCATGCAGACCATAAACGCGCTGCGCTTCACTCATGCCTCAACGCCACGAAGCGGGTGCTTCCTGCACCGGCGGCGGCTCGTAGGCGCGCTGCTCCTGACCTTGCACAATCGGCTTCACATACAGCTCGACACGACGATTGAGCTGTCGACCGGCCTCGGTTGCGTTGGTATCACGCGGCTCGGTTTCGCCACGCCCTTCCGAACGCAAACGATCACGTGCCACGCCGATGCTCGCCAGATAATCGACCACGGCCAGCGCACGCTGTTCGGACAGACGCTGGTTATACGCATCGGAACCGACGCTGTCGGTGTGGCCGACGACGTGCACGATCGAGTTCGGATAGCGCTTGAGCACACCGGCGACCTTGTCCAAGGTGGGCCGGAACGACGCCTTGATATCGGCACGTCCGAAATCGAAAGACACCTCATTCGAAATGTCGATCTTCAGCGTTTCATCCTGCAGACGCTGGATTTCGACATCGTTCTGACGCTGTTCCTCGGCCAACGCCGAGTCGAATTCCTGTTCCTGTTTATCCATGTAATTACCGACCGCACCGCCGGCCAACGCACCGACGGCGGCGCCGACAAACCGTCCGGAATCATCGTCCAGCTGATGACCGAGGATAGCCCCGGCGACCGCACCGATGGCCGCGCCGGTCTTGGTGCGTTTGTTGGGGTCGTCCGTGGCACAGCCAGCCATGGCGATCGCGACAGCGATCACGAGAACTTTTTTCGCATCGAAGATTTTCATTCGGATTTTGCTCCTGTTTTTGCTGCTGGCTTTTTACGACGGCGCGGCTTGCGGGCCTTGGTGTCCTTGGTATCCTTGGCCTTACCACCGGCCACTGCGCGCCCCGGTTTGACGTTCTCCGTCTCCACAAGTTCAAAATCAACTTTACGTTCGTCCAAATTCACCCGCACGACTTTCACGCGTACAGCATCGGTCAAGCGATACATGGTACCGCTGCGTTCGCCACGCAGACGATGGCCGGCCGGGTCGAAATGATAGTAATCATTCTTCAGCGCCGTCACATGCACCAAGCCTTCGACATAGATTTCCTTCAGCTCGACGAAAATACCGAATGAAGTCACGCTGCTGATGATGCCGTCGAATTCATCGCCGACTTTGTCCAGCATGTATTCGCACTTGAGCCAATCGACCGCGTCGCGGGTTGCCTCGTCGGCACGCCGTTCCGTCGTCGAGCAATGCTCGCCCAGCACCAGCATATCGGCCGTCGTATAACGGAAACCCGCGCCGGAACCCGTTTGCAGGACGCGACCCAACGCCCGTTTCAGCAGACTCTTACCGGCCTTGGAGCGAATCGCATGACGAATGGCACGGTGTACCAACAGGTCGGGATAACGGCGGATCGGTGAGGTGAAGTGCAGGTATTGATCCAGCGCCAAACCGAAATGACCGACATTTTCCGGGTTATACTTCGCCTGCGACAACGAACGCAGCATCACCGTCTGGATCAGATGCGCATCCGGACGATCCTGCAATTTGGCCAGCAGCTCAGCGTAATGCAGCGGCTCCGGCTTGTCGCCGCCGCGCATAGATAAACCGATCTCTTTCAAGAATTCCCGTAGCGCGGTCAGCTTCTCGACCTTCGGCCCTTGATGCACGCGGAACAACGTCGGCATCTTCGAGTTGGCCAAGAACCGCGCCGAGGCAACGTTGGCGGCAATCATGCATTCTTCGATGAGCTTGTGCGCATCGTTGCGAATCACCGGCACGATGCGTTCGATCTTGCGATCAGCACCAAAGACGATGCGCGTTTCAGTGGTCTCGAAGTCGATAGCCCCACGCTTGCTGCGCTCTTTACGCAACACCTGATAGAGCCTCTGCAACTCTTCCAAATGCGGCACCAAGTCGCCGAGTTTTTTACGTTCGACCGGGTCTTTATCAACCAACACCTTGGCGACTTGATCGTAGGTCAGGCGCGCATGCGAGCGCATCAGCCCTTCTAGGAAGCGCGAGCGCGTAATGCGGCCGTCTTCATTGATGTACATCTCGCAGACCATGCACAAGCGGTCGACCTGCGGATTCAACGAACACAGGCCGTTGGAAAGAATCTCCGGCAACATCGGGATGACCCGCTCGGGGAAATACACCGAGTTACCACGCGCAAACGCCTCTTTATCCAGCGCTGTATCCGGTTCGACATAGTGCGCGACATCGGCAATCGCCACCAACAAACGCCACCCTTTGGCCTTGCGTTCGCAAAATACCGCGTCGTCGAAATCGCGCGAGTCCACGCCATCGATCGTCACCAGCGGTGTCTTGCGCAAGTCCTCGCGGCCTTGCTTGGATGCCTCGGTGACTTCCGGTTTGAGCCCGGCGATTTCCGCTTGCACAGCTTGCGGCCAGGTCAACGGCAGGTCGTGGCTACGAATGGCGATGTCGATTTCCATGCCCGGCGCCATGTGATCACCCAACACCTCGGCGACTCGGCCAATCGGGCGCGAACGGAAACTCGGCTGTTCAATGATGTCGACGGTGACAATCTGACCCTGACGCGCATTGCCCTGACCATCGGTGGAGATCGAAATGTCCTGGGTGATGCGTTTGCTGTCAGGCACCACGAAGCACACGCCGTTCTCACAATAGAAACGTCCGACCACACGCTGGGTGTTGCGCTCGATGACCTCGACAATGGCGCCTTCACGGCGACCGCGCTGGTCCAATCCGGTGACGCGCGCCACCGCACGGTCGCCGTGAAACACCGAACGCATCTGCCGCGGCGACATAAACAGGTCATCGCCGCCTTCATCGGGCACCAGGAAGCCAAAACCATCCGGATGGGCGATGATGCGCCCGCGCACCAGGTCGAGTTTCTCGACCAGGCCATATCCGCGGCGGCGATTAAGCACCAGCTGGCCATCGCGCTCCATGGCGTTCAGGCGCCGGCGCAGCGCCTCCAAATCTTCTTCATCGCTGAGTTGGAAAATCTCCGCCAACTGCTCGCGCATCAGTGGCACGCCCTGTTCTTTCAGGGTTTCCATAATCAGTTCCCGACTGGGGATGGGCCGCGCGTACTTCTCGGTTTCGCGCTCGGCCTGCGGGTCTTGCTGTTTCCAGTTGGGGGGCTTGTTGCCGCGTTTTTTGCTCATAGTCATCCGTAATAAATCATTTGATTTGGTCGCCCGGGCTCGCGTTGACAAGGGCGGGGGCGGCGGGTAAAGTGCGCGGCTCTCGGACTTCGGGTTTTGCCCGGGTTCGACCACCTGCCGAGGTGGCGGAATTGGTAGACGCACTAGTTTCAGGTACTAGCGGGGAGACCCGTGGAGGTTCGAGTCCTCTCCTCGGCACCATCTTAATGTAACCCGCATGCAGCGCATGTCTCATGCGGGTACAGCATCTCCCGGATTTCGCTGCGCTCCATCCGGGCTACTCCTAATATAAGCCAATCAGCTATCAAACGGATGCCGCAGGATAATCGTGTCCACACGGTCCGGTCCGGTCGAAATAATGTCGATCGGGCAGCCAACAACTTCTTCGATACGTTTCAGATACGCCTTCGCATTCGGCGGTAATTTGTCGTATTCGCGCACGCCGACGGTGGAGTCCTTCCAGCCCGGCACTTCTTCGTAAATCGGCTCGCAAGTCGCGAAGGCCTCGGCGCCGATCGGTGGCGTCAAACGGTCTTCATTGCCACAACGATAACCCACGCACAGACGGATCGTGTCGAGACCGTCGAGCACGTCGAGTTTGGTGATACACAGGCCGGTGACGCTGTTCAGTTGGTTGGCGCGGCGCAGGGCCACGGCATCGAACCAGCCACAGCGGCGCGGACGGCCGGTGGTGGAACCGAATTCGTGACCGCGCTTGGCCAGGTGCTCGCCCATTTCGTCGAACAACTCGGTCGGGAACGGACCGGCACCGACGCGCGTCGTGTACGCCTTGGTGATGCCGAGGATGTAATCCAGATTGCGCGGGCCGACGCCGCTGCCGGTGCAGGCACCGCCGGCGGTAGTGTTGGACGAGGTCACGAACGGATAGGTGCCGTGATCGATATCCAACAATGCACCCTGCGCACCCTCGAACATCACGTTGTCGCCGTTACGACGGCACTGCGCCAGAATCTCCGGCACGTCACCGACCATCGACTGCAACTGATCGGCCATGCTGAAGGCTTCGTCCAGCGTCTTCTGAAAGTCGACCGGATCGCACTTGAAATAATTCACCAGCGCGAAGTTGTGATAATCGAGCACCTCACCGAGCTTGGCGGCAAAGCGTTCGCGGTGGAACAGATCACCCAAACGCAACCCACGACGTGAAATCTTGTCTTCGTAGGCCGGACCGATACCACGACCGGTGGTGCCGATGGCGGCCTTGCCGCGCGCCTTCTCGCGCGCATGATCGAGTGCGACGTGATACGGCAGAATCAACGCGCAGGCCTCGCTGATCTTCAGCCGCTCGCGCGCCGGCACGCCGTTGCTCTCCAGCATGCCAATCTCTTCGAACAGCGCCTGCGGCGACAGCACCACGCCGTTGCCGATCAGGCACTGCACATTCTCGCGCAACACACCGGAGGGGATAAGATGCAGGACGGTCTTCTTGCCCTCAATCACCAGGGTATGACCGGCGTTATGGCCACCCTGGAAGCGCACGACAGCCGCGGCGCGTTCGGTGAGCAGATCAACCACCTTGCCCTTACCTTCATCGCCCCACTGGGTACCGATCACTACTACATTCTTGCCCATCGACCTGCGTTCTCCCGTCCTCGTGCGCCGGCTGGGCGCGTGATTCGTATAAATTTTAATTCCGGAAACTTAAAGTTTCTTGACGACCCACTGCTCACCTCGTTGCTGCAATTCGCGGTCGCAACCCATCTCACGGGCACCACCGACCTGACCGGGCAATGCACGAATAACCTGTTCGCCATCGGCGCGTAGCGCATTGATCGCCGCGGTGAGTGCCGCATCGAAGAGCGCTGGCGCAAACACCGCACCTCGCGCAGCTTCCGCCTCAGCGTGCGACAACACCATCAGCGTGCGCAAATCGGCGGAAAATCCGGTCGCCGGGCGGGCGCGACCGAACACTTCGCCGATCTGATCGTAACGCCCGCCGCGCGCGACTTCCTGGCCACAGCCCGGCACGAAGGCCGCGAACACCACGCCAGTCTGATAACCGTAGCCGCGCAGTTCCGCCAAATCGAAATGCAGCGGCAGTTGCGGCCAACGCGCCTGCACCTGCGCGGCGATGGCGGCGAGATTATCCAGTGCCGCGACAACCGCGTCACCTGCCCCGTCCAAAACCGGACGAGCCTGCTGCAACACCTCGGCGCCGCCGTGCAGCGTAGCCAATCGCGCCAGACGCTCGCGCCACGGCGCCGCCGTACCAAAGGAGGCCAGCAACGCTTCGATCTCCGGCAATGCCTTGCGTTGCAGCACGTCGAACAAATCCGCTTCCTGCTCGGCCGTCAAACCCGCACCTTCGGCCAGCGCGCGGAAGATGCCGACATGCCCCAAATCCAGATGCACCTGCTCGATGCCGGTCAGCGTCAGCGTCTCCAGCATCAGGCCGAGGATTTCCAGATCGCTCTCGATGCCGGCATGACCGAACAATTCGCAACCCACCTGCAGCGGACTGCGCGAGCCGGCGAAACCATCCGGCCGGGTGTGCAACACCGTACCCAGATAACACAAACGTGTCGGCTCTTCGCGCTTGAGCGCGTGGGCGTCGATGCGTGCGGCCTGCGGCGTCATATCGGCACGTACACCGAGCAGCCGACCGGTGAGTTGATCGGTGAGTTTGAATGTCTGCAGATCGAGATCGCGACCGGTCCCGGTCAGCAACGATTCCAGGAACTCGACCATCGGCGGCATGATCAAGGCATAGCCGCAGCTACGATATGCGTCCAGCAAACGCCGCCGCACGCACTCCAGGCGCCAAGCCTGTTCCGGCAGCATTTCCTCGATGCCTTCCGGCAACAACCAGTGATCGATCCCGCTCATGTTCGCCTTTCTTGTTCGTTGTTGGCTCAGCGCACCAGGTACAACAGTGCCACGCCACAGAGCATGCTGACCAAACCCATCATGCGCAGACTGCGATCATCCATCTGGCCGATGCCCTGCAATGTACGCCGCAGTGCGCCCGGATTGAGAAAGGGCAAGATACCCTCCACTACCAGCAACAACGCCAAGGCCGCGAGCAGATCATCGAACATGCCGCCACCCGCGCCATGCGCCTACATCAGCACAAGGCCTCAATTGCCGCCCTTACCACCCTTGAAGTACTGGAAGAACTCGCTGTCGGGCTCGAGCACCAGCAGGTCCTTGCCGCCGAAGGCAGCGCGGTACGCATTCAAGCTGCGATAGAACGCATAGAATTCCGCATTCTTCGTATACGCCTTGGCGTAAGTATCCGCCGCAATCGCATCGCCTTCACCACGCACCTGCTCGGCATCGCGATAGGCCTCGGCGATAATCACCTCACGCTGACGATCGGCATCGGCGCGGATGCGTTCCGAGGCTTCGTAACCTCGGGAACGGAAATCCTTGGCCACGCGTGCGCGTTCCGCCTCCATGCGCCGATAGACCGCGCTGTTGACGTCGGGCGGCAAGTCGATGCGCTTGATGCGCACATCGACGATGGTGATACCCAATTCCTTGGCCTGTTGATTGGCATTCACAGCCAGCGCACTCATGATGCGGCTGCGCTCGCCGGAGATCACCTCGTTGATGGTGCGCTTGCTGAATTCGCCGCGCATGCCATCTTTGATGATCTGATCCAGACGCTGACGGGCCTGCGCCTCATCACCCAGCACCGCCGTATAGAAACGCGTCACATCGTCGATACGCCATTTGACGAAGGAATCGACGATGACGTTTTTCTTTTCTGCGGTCAGGAAGCGTTCCGGCTCGACATCCAAGGACAGTACGCGCGCGTCGAATTTGCGCACGTTATTGATGATGGGAATCATGAAATGCAAGCCAGGTTCGTAGTCCGTGCGGACGATTTCACCCAGGCGGAACAGAACGACACGCTCCCATTCATAGACTTTGAAGACGGAGAACGAAGCTACCAGCAACACGCCCACCGCCAGGACAATCAAACTTGGCATTCTATTCGAGGACATTAGCGTGGCTCCCGGCTGCTGCGCGTATCGCTGCGATTATCGACGGCGTTCGGCGCTGTGTCGGAAATAGCGCTGTTCCCGCTATCCATGAAACTACGCGGCTGCGCCGCAGCGGCGGCCGCAGCGCCTTGCAGCATCTGATCGAGCGGCAAATAGAGCAGATTATTGCCCTTGGAGACATCGACCGTCACTTTGCTGCTACTGGTCAATACGTCTTGCATGGTGTCCAGGTACAAACGTTTGCGCGTCACTTCCGGGGCCTTGCTATATTCGGTCAGCAGTTGTTCGAAACGGCTGGCCTCACCCTCGGCTTTGGCGATCACACTGAGCTTGTAACCATTGGCCTCTTCCATCTGCCGCGCTGCCGCGCCGCGGGCCTTGGGGATCACTTCGTTGGCATAGGCCTTGGCTTCGTTCTTCTGCCGTTCCTCGTCTTCGCGCGCCTTGATGGCGTCGACAAAAGAACCCTGCACCTCTTCCGGCGGCTGGGCATCCTGCAAGTTCACCGTCGTCACCAGCATGCCGATCTTGTATTGATCCAAGATGGTTTGGATCAGCGCCTTGGCCTGAACCGCGACTTCACCGCGACCCTCGGTCAACACGAAATCCATTTTGCTTTTGCCGATGATTTCGCGGATGGCACTCTCGGTCGCCTGCTTCAGCGTATCGTCAGGGTCGCGCACATTGAACAGATATTCGCGCGCATCTTTAACCTGGTACTGCACCGCAACACGGATATCGACGATGTTCTCGTCTTCGGTCAGCATCAGCGCCTCACGGGGCACCGGCTGCTGATTGCTGGTACCGCTGCCGCCGGAACGGTAACCCACTTCAACGAAGCGCCGCTGTTCGACGTCGACCAGATCGACCTGTTCGATGGGATAAGGAATATGCCAATGCGGACCAGGCATGGTCACCTGGCTGAATTTACCAAAGGTCAGCTCGACCCCGCGCTTGCCTTCGTCGACGATGTAGATGCCGCCGACCAACAGCCACACGACAGCGGCGACGCCGACGATTGCGCCCAAGGAGCGCATGCTGCCGCCGCCACCCACGCCCGCACCACCGCCACGACGGCCGCCAAACAGGCCGCCCATCTTGGCCTGCAGCTTGCGCACGATCTCATCCAGATCCGGCGGACCTTGGTCGCCACCACGTCCACTCCCTTGTCCACTCCAGGGGTCTTTGCCGCCACCCGGTTCATTCCAAGCCATCGCATTTGCTCCGTCGTGGGCGATCCCAGGCTGCGACCGAAGCGGGTGCTCCAGCCGTCCTGCAATCACCACGCATTAGGGATTGTAATTCTGTTCCGGAATCCGTGTGTCGCACACGTCTTCGTTACCTTGTGTTTGCCGATCAGGCGCGTGCTCGTGTGCCAAGACGCGTGATTTTATGGGGCTTGGGCCGCGCCCGCAAGGAAATCACCCTCCGGCGCCAGGAATAAACGGCACTCGATGCCCTGACGCGCGCACTGGCGCTCCAGTTCGGCACGCGGCAAAGCCACCTCCAGCCAGCACGCACCGCCGTTCTCATAGCGTTCCTGTCGCACGGCACCGCTGCGAAACAGCTCGGCACGCAACCGCCCGGCCGCCGCCGGCACACGCAACCAGCCGCTCGCGACCGCCCCCTTGAGCCGTTCCCCGATCGCCTCACGCAGCAGCTCCAGGCCCGCGCCAGATTGCGCGGAAACCCACACCCGCGTCGGCTTTCCCTCCGCGTCGCGCTCCAGGCGCGGCGCCTCGTCGAGACGGTCCAGCTTGTTATACACCAACAATTGCGGCACCTCGCCGGCCCCGACCTCCTGCAATACCTGGTTGACCTGACCGATGCGTTCACTGCGTGATGGATCACTGGCGTCCACCACATGCAATAACAGATCGGCACCGCGCGTCTCTTCCAAGGTCGCGCGGAAGGCCGCGACCAAGTCGTGGGGCAGATGCCGTACAAAGCCGACCGTGTCCGCCAGAATCACCGGTCCGACCTCGGCGATGTCCAGCCGCCGCAGGGTCGGGTCCAGGGTCGCGAACAACTGATCGGCGGCATACACGTCCGCGCCGGTCAGCGTATTGAACAACGTGGATTTGCCAGCGTTGGTATAACCGACCAGCGACGCTGTCGGCAGCTCGGCGCGATCACGTGCACGGCGGCCTTGGGCGCGCTGGCGCTGCACCTTGTCCAGCCGCCGGTGCAGTTGCTTGATGCGCGCACCCAGCAGACGTCGATCCGTTTCCAGCTGCGTCTCGCCGGGTCCGCGCAGACCGATACCGCCCTTCTGCCGTTCGAGGTGGCTCCAGCCGCGCACCAGTCGCGTGGACAGATGTTGCAACTGCGCCAACTCGACCTGCAGCTTGCCTTCAAAGGAACGGGCGCGCTGAGCGAAGATATCCAGGATCAAACCGGTGCGATCCAGCACCCGGCATTGCAGGAGTTTTTCCAGATTACGTTCCTGACTCGGTGACAGGCTGTGGTTGAACAACACCAACTCGATCTCATGCTCGACCACAGCCGCGTGGATCTCTTCCGCTTTACCGCTGCCGACGAAGTATTTGGGATCGGGACTGGGACGCACAGCCGTCACCACCACGACCGGCTCGGCACCTGCCGAGGTCGCTAAATCGGAGAATTCCTGGAGATCTTCGGGTTCGCGCTCGCCGGGGAAATCGACGTGGACCAGAATGGCGCGTTCACCACTGCGGGGGCGTTCGAACAATCAACGCACCCCGCATAGGACAGTCGGATCAGGCATTACCCGGTTCCGGACCGCTCGGCACTTCATCGGCACCCGGGATGCGCACATTGCGCGCCGGCACCACCGTTGAAATGGCGTGTTTGTAGACCATCTGACTGACACTATTTTTCAACAGCACGACAAATTGATCGAAGGATTCGATCTGGCCTTGCAACTTGATTCCATTCACAAGATAGATCGATACAGGCACACGTTCCTTACGCAGCGCATTGAGGAAGGGTTCCTGTAGGGATTGTCCACGTGACATTTCGGTTCTCCTTCTTTTAATTATGTTCGCCCAAGGTACATTCCAACCAATATTGCATCAGAGCACGCCATTGAACGAATACCAAATTACACAACCCAGATGACGTTTCGCTTCTTTTAGCCTTGACCGAAAGTGTAGCATAGTCAAATTCATAATTTATCCACAAGTTTATGTTCCCGTAGCAAATCACAAACCCGATCGAACAAATCTGGTGCATCGGAATCCAGCCAGATCACCTCGGGATCACCCCGCAGCCAGGTCATTTGCCGCTTGGCATATTGGCGTGTGGCAATCACCGCACGTTCGCACATTTGGGCGTAACTCAACTCACCCGCCAAATACTGCCAGACCTGGCGATAGCCTACCGCCCGGATGGCCGGGAGATGCAGACCCAGGTCACGGCGTCGGTACAGCTGCTCGACCTCGGCAACGAAACCCTGATCGAGCATCTGCGCAAAACGCCGGCCGATGCGGTCATGCAGCACCTCGCGGTCGGGCGGTGCCACGGCCAATTTGAGCAGTGGCACGGGGCGCACGCTCGGATCACGCTCTGCGAAATGCGCGCTCATCGGGCGACCGCTGAGTTCATACACCTCCAGCGCCCGCAAAATGCGCTGCGGATCGTTGCGGTGGATACGCGCGCGCAGCCTGCCGGATCAACCACGGCAAGCTGCGCGTGCAAGGCCTCAAGACCCTGCTCCTGCCATTGCGCCTCCAGACGCGCGCGCAGCGCTGGGCATCGGCGCTCGGCATCGGCGACAATCCCTGCTGCAGCGCGCGGAAATACAGCATGGTTCCACCCACGAGCAACGGTAGACGCCCGGCTGCGCGGATTTGTTCCATCTCGCGCAAACAATCGGCGCGGAAGCGCGCGGCGGAATAGGCCTCGGCCGGATCCAGGAAATCGATCAACCGGTGCGGCGCGCTGCGCAGCGTCGCGGCATCCGGTTTGGCCGTGCCGATATCCATGCCGCGATACACCAGCGCGGAATCCACACTGATAATGTCGAAGGGAAAACGTTGCACGAGTTCCACGGCCAGGCCGGTCTTGCCTGCCGCCGTTGGACCCATAATGCACAGCACGGGTGCGTCGAGCGTGGGCATATCCACCGCGTTGTTCACTGGCCGCGCAGAAACAGGCGATCCAGTTCCTCCAGGCGCAACTGCACCCAGGTCGGTCGGCCGTGGTTACATTGGCCGCTGCGCTCGGTCTGCTCCATATCGCGCAGCAGGGCATTCATCTCGGCGATACTCAACTGTCGGTTGGCGCGCACTGAACCGTGACAGGCCATCGTCGAGAGCACCGCGTTGTGTGCCTCACGCAGGCGCGTGCTGATGCCGTGCTCGCTCATGTCCGACAACACATCGCGCACCAGCGCGGCGACATCGGCGTTACGCAATAATGCCGGCACTTGCCGTACCACCAACTGTTCCGGCCCGAGTCGATCAATCTCCAAACCCAGTTCCGCGAACACATCGACGGCCTCTTCGGCCAATGCCGCTTCACGTTCACTGACGGCGACCGTCACCGGCACCAACAGCGGTTGCGCGCGAATACCTTCACCTTCAGACGCGTGTTTAAGCCGCTCATAGGTAATACGTTCATGTGCGGCATGCATATCCACCAGCACCAGACCGGCGGCGTTCTGCGCCAGAATGAAAATGCCGTGCAATTGCGCCAATGCATAACCCAAAGGCGCATCGGATTCAGACTGCATGACCGGTGCTAGCGCAGCAGCGGCGGATTCGACACGCGGATGCAAGGCCGCATAGGTCTCGATGTGTTCGGCGACGCGCAAGGGCATCGGCTGCTGTTGCGTGAAATCGCGACTGACAGTCGCGAACGTTGGCGCCGCCGACATAGCCGCAGCTTCAGCCACACTGGGACGCACATCGGCCAAGGCCTCGTGCAGCGAACGGAACAGAAAATCATGCACCAAACGACTGTCGCGGAAGCGCACCTCATGCTTGGCCGGATGCACGTTCACATCGACGGCGGTCGGATCGATGTCCAGATACAAGACGAAGGCCGGATGCCGGCCGTGAAACAGCACGTCTTGATAGGCTTGACGCACCGCATGCGCGATCAATTTATCGCGCACCATGCGGCCGTTGACGAAGAAGTACTGCAAGTCAGCCTGACTGCGCGAGAAGGTCGGTTGCGCGATCCAACCCGACAGGCTCAAACCGGCGGCCGCGTGTTCGACAAACAGACTCTGCTCAATGAAGGGCTGGCCGCAGAGTTTGGCGATGCGTTGATCACGCTGCGCGCGCGTCTGCGCTGCCGGCAGACGCCATAAGGCGCGTTGATTGTGATTGAGCGTGATATCGACACTGAAACGACTGAGCGCGATACGTCGCACCACGTCTTCGATATGTTTGAATTCGGTGGCCTCGGCACGCAGGAATTTGCGTCGCGCCGGGGTGTTGAAAAACAGATCGCGGATTTCCACGGTGGTGCCGTGCGGATGCGCCGCCGGTTCGGGCGTCATCATCCGCTCCGAGCCGTCGCCGCTGACCCGCCAACCGGCGTCGGATTCCGCGGTACGCGAGGTCAAGGTGAGCCGCGACACCGATGCGATACTGGGCAGCGCCTCGCCACGGAAACCCAGGCTGGCGACCTGTTCGAGATCTTCAAGACTGGCGATTTTGCTGGTGGCATGTCGCGCCAGCGCCAAGCGCGAGTTCATCGCGCGCGATACCGATACCATCGTCGCGCACGCGCAGCAACGCGCGACCACCTTGTTCGACGTCGATATCCACGCGCCGCGCACCGGCATCCAGGCTGTTTTCCAGCACTTCCTTGATCACTGACGCAGGACGTTCGACCACCTCGCCGGCGGCGATTTGGTTGACGAGTTGCGGGGGAAGCAGACGGATCGGCATGGCGGCAAGAATACCAGAGTCCGGCCAAGATACGGCCACGGCGCAGGCATTGCCTTGATCGTGCAGGAACTTAACGAAAAAGCGTGCGTTGCCCGCGGCCATACACCAGGGCAACCTCTCGGTGCAAGCGCCTCACCTTCAGGCCGCGCCTACAAACGCCGGATCAACTGTCCGTGGTGGGGATACGCAGCACTGAACCGACCAGCAGGCGGTCGTCGCTCAGATTATTGGCCACACGCAGGCGCTCTAAGCTGACAGCGTAACGTTCGGCCAGACCGGAGAGGGTTTCGCCGCGTTTGATGACATGCTTCTTAGCGGATGCCGATTCTGTGTTTGTCTCACGACTTGCCACACGCGACCCGGACCCGTTGTCGGAATCGCGATTGGCCATGACCGTGCCGGGCGGCGGATTGTCGCGGAAATAGGCACGAATACCCTTCATGATCGCCGCGGCGAGACGCTGCTGATGCCGGGAATCGCGCAGTAGCCGCTCCTCTGCAGGATTGGAGATAAACGCGGTCTCGACCAGAATCGAGGGCACATCGGGTGATTTCAAGACCATGAATCCGGCCTGCTGCACGCGCGATTTATGCACATTGCCGATCTGCTTGAGTTCTCCGAGCACGTTGTCAGCAACATTCATACTCGCCTCGATACTGGCCGACTGCGAGAGATCCAGCAGCACCGACTTGAGCAGCTCGTCCTTGTCATTGAGGCTGACACCACCGGCCAAGTCAGCCGCATTTTCCTGATCGGCCAGAATGCGCGCCATTTCCGAGGTCGCGCCACGTTCGGATACGACAAACACGGACGAACCACGGGCGCGGTGATCGTCGAAGGCATCCGCATGAATGGAGACGAACAGATCGGCGTGCTGCTTGCGCGCCTTATGCATACGGTCGCGCAAGCGAATGAAATAATCGCCATCGCGCACCAACACCGGACGCATGCCCGGCTCTTTCTCGACCAGCGCGGCCAGTTTGCGCGCGATAGCCAACACGACGTCTTTTTCATGCGTGCCGGACGGTCCGCGCGCACCGACATCCTTCCCGCCGTGACCGGCATCGATTGCAACAATCAAGGCCCGCTCATGTCCCGCTGCACGCGCTGTTTTGACCGGCGCAGTCGTCGTTGCCGCGGGTGCGCGCGCTTCGGCTTCTGTGAACGACGCATCAACAGCCGGTTGTTCAGTGCGCGGCTTGGCTACGGCAGCCGCCTGCACAGCCGGTTCGACGGGCTTGGCGACGCGCTTAGCTACGCTGTTCGTCGGCGTGGTGTTTTTTGTCGCTGCGATTTTCGGTGTGATGGCCGGTGCATGCATCGTTGCTGCGACGGGCGCAGCCGCCGCAACAGTGCGCACGGGTGGTGTCTGTACAGCACGTGTGACTGTTGACGTTGATGCCGACGCGGGCACGGCACCGCGCAGATCCACAACAATGCGGTGACCATTCGAACTATCGGGCTTGAGATAATAACTACGCGGTTTGACGTTGTTCTTGAGATCCAACACCACGCGCAAATCATGGCCGTCGCGGATACCCGTGCGCAGTCCTTGAATGACGCCTTGATTGCCTTGCGCAATCACACCCGGCTGCAGGCGTGCATTGCGCACATCGATGACAACCCGATCGGGTCCGGTCAGTGTGATGAGTTGGTGTTCAGCGGGACCGGTGAGATCGAGCACCACACGCGTATTGTCCGGTGCGGTCCACAGACGCACGCCCTGCACCGTAACCGGGCCGGCCCAAACGGCCCCAGCAGACCAGCACAGTAATCCGACAATCCAGCGACGCATGACCCGCCCCTCCCGCACATGGGTATGAGTAGAGTCTAGTCACATGGCATAGGGAATTTCAAGTTTTTTCTTATTTATTCCGTTAGATAGGACAGCTACCTCATTCGATGCCCTAGTTGGCGACGGCATCTAGTTGTTGCGCCATTCGCTCCCCGGCTGGCGACAAGCCCATCAAGACGACCAGCCGGCCGCTGTCCCGGTACTCGATCTGGATTTCCAGATCCGCCGGCGGCAGCACGCCCAGCCCGCGTTCCGGCCATTCGATCAGTACCACACTGCTGCCATCGAGCAGGTCGCGCAGACCAATCCACTCCAGTTCTTCGGCATCGCCCAGCCGATACAGGTCCAGGTGATACACCCGCCGTTGCGGGAAATCATAGGGTTCGACCAGGGTATAGGTCGGGCTGCGCACGCTGCCCTGGTGGCCGAGACCGCGCAGAAAACCGCGTACCAAGGTGGTCTTGCCCGCGCCGAGATCGCCGTGCAGGTGTACGACCAATCCGGCTTCGGCACTCGCTCGAGCCAGGCGCGCGCCCAACTGTTCCATGGCCTCGGCGTCGGCGATGTCGAACTGGCGCGTCAGCATGCTGGGTTCACCCAGCGCCGCAACTCGGGCAACAGATCGCCGGCCAGCAGGCCGCGCTCACCGTCGCGCTTGGCCAGGGCATCAGCGGCCAGTCCGTGCGCGACGACCCCGGCCGCGGCGGCATCAAACAATGACATACCCTGCGCGCACAGCCCGGCGATCACGCCGCTCAGCACGTCACCCATGCCGCCACCGGCCATGCCCGGGTTGCCGGCACGGCTGATCCGGCAGCGGCTGCCGTCCGCAATCAGCGTCCCCGCGCCCTTGAGCACTACGACACCGCCATAACGCGATTGGATGGCCTGAATCGCGGCAAGCCGGTCTGCCTGGACCTCGGCCGTGGAACAGCCGAGCAGACGCGCGGCCTCACCCGGATGCGGCGTCAATATCCAGTGCTCGCGCCGCTGCGGTTCCTGCGCGAGCAGGTTCAAGGCGTCCGCATCCACAATCATCGGCAACTCGCTGTCCCACACCGCCGCGAGCACTGTGCGCGACCAATCGCCTTGCCCCAAACCGGGACCGAGCGCCAGCACCGTCGCGCGTTCCAGTCGCGGTTGGAGCATGGCCGCGTCATCAATGGCATGACACATCAATTCGGGGCGGCCGATATTGAGCGTCGCGGCATGCTGCGGATGCGTCGCGACCGACACCAAACCCGCGCCGACGCGCAACGCGGCCTCGGCCGCCAAGCGCGCGGCACCGCTCATACCCGGTTGTCCGCCCATCACCAGGACATGGCCGAAGTCACCTTTGTGCGCGGTACGCGCCCGCGCGCCGGGTAAAGTCGCGCGCAGCCAGTTCGCATCCAACTGCCAGACCGCGGGTTCGATGCCATCGAATGCGGCCGCGGGGATATCCAGGCCCGCCAACACCACTTGCCCCACGTGCTCGGCCGCGCGACCCAGGTACAGACCCAACTTTGGCGCAATGAACGTTACCGTCAGATCGGCACGCACCGCCGCTGCCCAACACCGCGCCGCTATCGGCGTGCAGACCACTCGGGATATCCAAGGCGAGAATGGGGGCAGCGGCCGCATTCATCACGGCGATGGCATCGGCCCAGGCATCGATGACCGGCCGCTCCAGCCCCGTACCCAACAGCGCATCGACGATCACCTCGGCATCGGCGCACACACGCGCTGTGAACGGCGCCATCACCACACCGGCCGATTGCGCCTCGGCATAGGCGATCTGCGCGTCGCCCTGTAATTTGGCGGGATCGCAGAGATAACCCACACGCACATCCAGACCAACCGTCTTCGCCAAGCGCGCCAGCACATAGCCATCACCGGCATTATTGCCCGCACCACAGACCACGCGGATGCGCTGCGCACGCGGCCACTGTGCACGTAGCTTGCGCAACGCTGCGGTGGCGGCGCGCGTCATCAGCGTATAACCGGGGATGCCCAGGTCAGCAATGGCGCGACGCTCGATCTCACGCACCTGCGCGACGCTATAGATGGGCTGTTCTAACTCGGCTGTGTTCACTCGTGCTCGCTCATGCGGCTTGTGCCTGTACTTGTACCTAGGCGGGATGAGCGCAAAATAGCGCGAATCACCCGACCCTTTCCAGACACATTGTACACATGACCGACTGCCCCGATTACGCGGCCCTCGCCCAGCGCATCAAACACTGGGGCAAAGAGCAAGGCTTTGCCGCCGTCGGCATCGGCGGCACCGACTTGTCCGCCGACGAGAGTCACTTGTTGAATTGGCTGGCCGCCGGGCGTCACGGCGAGATGGAGTATATGCAACGCCACGGCACGCGCCGCAGTCGCCCCGAGGATCTGGTGCCGGGTACCTTGCGTGTCATCAGCGTGCGCATGAATTACTGGCCGGAGCAATTACACAATGCCGAGGCCGTGCTCGCCGAACCCACACACGCCTATGTATCGCGCTACGCGCTCGGTCGCGATTATCACAAACTCCTGCGTCAGCGCCTGCAACGTCTGGCCGATCGCATCACCCAAGAGATCGGCCCGTTCGGCTACCGCGCCTTCACCGACAGCGCGCCGGTACTGGAAAAAGCACTCGCGCAGCAAGCCGGCCTCGGATGGATCGGCAAACACACCAACCTGATCGATCAGCACAGCGGCTCGTGGTTTTTTCTCGGTGAGTTGTATACAGATTTGCCGCTACCCATCGACACCGCCGGCACCAATCACTGCGGCACCTGTCACGCCTGCATCGACGCCTGCCCGACCCGCGCCATCGTCGCGCCGTATGAACTGGACGCGCGGCTGTGCATCTCCTACCTCACGATTGAACTACAGGGCGCGATCCCGGAACACTTGCGTCCGATGATCGGCAATCGCATCTATGGCTGCGATGACTGCCAGCTCGTGTGTCCATGGAATCGCTTTGCCACACGCACCAGCGAGCCCGACTTTGCGCCACGGCACGCGCTGGATGCGGCAACGCTAACGGAACTATTTAGCTGGAGTGAAAACGAATTTCTGGATAATACTGCCGGCAGCGCGATTCGGCGTATTGGCCATGTAAGTTGGCTGCGCAATCTCGCCGTCGCGCTCGGCAATGCACCAACCTCACCAGAGATTATCGCGACACTGGAAACGCGCCGCGAACATCCATCAGAAGTAGTACGCGAACATGTGGGCTGGGCGTTGTGGCGGCATGGCTAATCCTGTGCGCTACCACCGCATGTGTCAGACCGCTCAGACCTGTTTGCGCCGCTGCATAATAGCCAGCAGATTGGCAATCCGATCACGCATCTCGCGGCGATCGACGATCATATCGATGGCGCCGTGGTCGAGCAGAAACTCACTGCGTTGAAAACCTTCCGGCAGCGTCTCGCGCACGGTTTGTTCGATGACGCGGGGGCCGGCAAAACCGATTAACGCATTCGGTTCACCGATATTCACGTCGCCGAGCATGGCGAGACTCGCGGACACACCACCCATGGTCGGATCGGTGAGTACCGAGATGAAGGGCAGGCGCGCATCGGCAAGCTTCGCCAACGCGGCCGAGGTCTTGGCCATTTGCATCAGCGAGAACAGAGCTTCCTGCATGCGCGCGCCGCCGCTCGCGGAGAAGCACACCAGCGGCAGATTTTTTTCCAGGCAGCGATTCACCGCGCGGACGAAACGCTCGCCGACCACCGCGCCCATGGAACCCGCCATGAAACTGAATTCGAAGGCACAGGCGACCAGCGCAACGCCTTTCACCTGGCCCTGCATGACGATCAATGCATCCTGTTCGCCGGTGGTCTTCTGTGCCTGCAGCAGGCGATCCTTGTATTTCTTGCTGTCCTTGAATTTCAACACATCGACGGGCTTGACCTCGTTGGCTAATTCTTCGCGGCCCTCGGCATCGAGAAAACCTTCCAAGCGGCGCCGCGCACCCACACGCATGTGATGCGAGCACTTGGGGCAGACTTCGAGATTGCGTTCCAGTTCGGTGCGGTAGATCACGGCCGCACAGGCGTCGCACTTATTCCACAGTCCTTCCGGCACCGTGCGTTTATTACCGCCTTCGGTGCGGATGCGGCTGGGTAACAGTTTTTCAAACCAACTCATGGGTATTGTTCCGATGCTTTACTCAGCGGTTGGGATTAACGACTGGCGACGGCACGCTGCTGCGCATCCATGGCTTGGCGCATCGCGGAGAGCACTTCGCACAAACTGGCATTGATCTGCGCCGGCTTGTCCGCCAGCTCGGCAATGCGTTTGACCAAGGCGCTGCCGACAACCACGGCATCGGCCACGGCAGAGACATCCGCCGCCGATTGCGCATCGCGGATACCGAAGCCGACACCGACCGGGATATTGGTCAGTGAACGAATCGTTTTAACTTTGCTCGCGACAGCACCGACATCCAGGCGGTTGGCGCCGGTCACACCCTTGAACGACACGTAATACAAGAAGCCGCTGGCAACGGCGGCGATCTTGCGCACGCGCTCGTCGCTGGTGCTGGGCGACACCAGGAAGATGGGATCGATGGCGACCTGCTTGAGTTCGTCCAGCAGATCACCCGCCTCTTCCGGCGGCAGATCGACGGTGAGCAGACCGTCGACACCGGCATCTTTTGCGGCCTGCGCAAATGCCGCGTAACCCATCACCTCGACCGGGTTCAGATAACCCATCAGGATCACCGGCGTGTCTTGGTCCTGGGCGCGAAAATGCTTCACCATGTCGAGCACCTTGCGCAGACTGACATGATGCACGAGCGCGCGCTCGCAGGCGGCTTGAATCACCGGACCGTCGGCCATCGGATCGGAAAATGGCACACCGATTTCGAGAAGATCGGCGCCGGCGGCAACCATCGCATGCAGCAACGGAACCGTCACCTCGGGATTGGGATCGCCGGCGGTGACATAAGGAATGAGCGCCTTGCGTCCGGACTTGGCCAGCGCAGCGAAGCGTGCGGCAATGCGACTCATACCGTGATGCCCTCATGCGCCGCGACGGTGTGGATGTCTTTATCGCCACGTCCCGACAGATTGATGATGATGATCTGATCTTTGCGCATCGTCGGTGCCAGTTTCATCGCATAGGCGAGCGCATGACTGGATTCCAAGGCCGGGATGATGCCTTCGACGCGCGTGAGACTGTGAAATCCGTCCAGCGCCTCGGTATCGGTGATGGCGACATACTGCGCGCGACCGGTGTCTTTCAACCACGCGTGTTCCGGACCGACACCGGGATAATCCAGCCCGGCGGAAATCGAATGCGTCTCGATGATCTGGCCATCGCGGTCTTCCATCAGATACGTACGATTGCCGTGCAACACGCCGGGCGTACCCGCACACAGCGGTGCCGCGTGATGGCCGCTGGCGATGCCGTCACCACCACCTTCGACGCCGATCATCTTCACCTCGGCATCATTGAGGAAGGGATGGAACAGACCAATGGCGTTGGAACCGCCACCGACGCAGGCGATCAGGGCATCCGGCAACCGCCCGGCCTGATCGAGAATCTGCGTGCGCGCCTCGCGGCCGATGATGGCCTGGAAATCGCGCACCATCGCCGGATACGGATGCGGACCGGCGACCGTACCGATGATATAGAAGGTGTTATCGATGTTGGTGACCCAATCGCGCATCGCTTCGTTGAGCGCGTCTTTCAGCGTCTTCGAACCGGACTCGACGGAGACGACTTCGGCGCCGAGCAGGCGCATGCGATAGACGTTGCTGGACTGACGCTTGATGTCTTCGGCGCCCATGTAGATGACGCACTCCATGCCCAAGCGTGCCGCGACGGTGGCGGTGGCGACGCCGTGCTGACCGGCACCGGTCTCGCCGATCACGCGGGTCTTGCCCATGTGCCGCGCCAACAGGCCCTGACCCATGGTGTTGTTGATCTTGTGCGCGCCGGTGTGATTGAGGTCTTCGCGCTTGAGATAGATCTGCGCGCCGCCGAGCTTCGCGCTCCAGCGTTCGGCGTGATACAGCGGTGAGGGTCGACCGACGTATTGCGCCAGATCACGGTCGAGTTCGGCGATGAAGCCGGGGTCGTTGCGCAGCTGCTCATAGGCAACGCGCAATTCCTCGATGGGTTCCATCAAGGTCTCGGCGACGAAGCGTCCGCCATAAGGACCGAAATGCCCGTTGGCATCCGGAAGATCGTTCCAACTGGCCGGCTTAAGCGCCGGATTCGTGGTCGCCACGGTGTACTCCTCGTATGAATTCCGCCATCTTCGTTACGTCTTTGATGCCCTTGGCCGCCTCGACGCCACTGCTCACATCCACCGCATACGGGCGCACGGCGCGCACCGCCTCGGCGACGTTGTCCGGCGTCAGTCCGCCGGCCAGAACAATCGGCTGCGGGCGTTCAGCAGGGACACGCGCCCAGTCGAAACGTTCGCCACTGCCGCCCGGCAGCGCCGGGTGATACGCGTCCAGCAGAAATCCGCTCGCGCTCGGGTAGGCGCGCAACGCCGCACCCATATCCAGATCCGGACGCATGCTCACCGCCTTGAGGTACGGAAGCCCGTAACGGCGGCAGTCGGCCTCGGTCTCGTCACCGTGAAACTGCAGCAGATCCAAGCGTACGGCAGTCAGTACCGCCTCGACCTCGATCGGCGCGGCGTTGACGAACAGACCCACCCGGGTCACGAACGGCGGCAAGACCGCAGCGATCGCTATAGCCCGTTCGGCCGTCACCGCCCGCGGGCTGGGGGCATAGAACACCAAACCGATCGCATCCACACCCAAACGCGCCGCCGCCACCCCATCCTCGGGGCGTGTAATGCCGCAGATTTTAACGCGCGTCCGCGTTGTTAGGCTACCCGCTATCACTGTGGATTTACCGTCGATTTGCTTCGATCAGGCTGGAAAGTGGCTATTGTGCATGGACCGGCCAGAGGCCGCCAGACAATCCCCCCTCCGCGCTGTACAGACCCGGCGCCCACAGCTACCCCGACACCCAATCCCGTGGGCTTAGTCCCGATTAGTGACCGGCATCACAACTTTCCCGGCCCAGCCTGGAGACTCGTGCACATCGCCCGCTACGCACATATTGATAGTGGAAAAGCCACGATCCCGAGCGCCACAAGGTAAGGTCATGACCAGAAGGCTCATTCAAGGCACGTGCAATTGGACTCATGGCGGCGGCCTCGATCACCGCGAATGCGGCCCTGCCCTCCGAGGGTGAGTCGGCCTGGTCAGCGGGGGCGGCACAGATCAAGGCCCCCTCCGCATGGCAGAAAGGCGCGGCTGGCCAGCGCGTGGTCATCGCCGTGATCGATACCGGCGTCAATGCCTCACACCGCGACTTGGCCGGCCATGTCCTGAGCGGTTACAACGCCCTGACCGGCGGCACGCTCACCAAGGACGATAACGGTCACGGTACGCATGTCGCCGGCATACTGGGCGCCTTAGCGAACAACACTGGCTTGGCCGGCGTCGCCTATAACGCCAGAATCCGACCCGTTAAAATTTTCGATGCCAACGGCAACGGCACATGCTACTTCACTCAGTGCCGGCATCCGCTATGCCATCAATAGCAAAGCCAAGATACTCAACATGAGTCTGGGTGCCGCAGGTCCTATCGTGGAAGCGGATATGCGCAGCGCCGCGGCAAACAACCGTCTTACCGTCGCCGCCGCGGGTAACTCCGGCGGGGCGAATCCGGAATGGCCGGCACGCTACGCCAAGCAAAGCTGGGCACGCGGACGGATCATCGCCGTCGGCGCCGTCGATACGAACAACCGCATCGCCTCGTTTTCCAACCGCGCCGGCGACACCAAAAATTTCTACCTTGTCGCGCCCGGCACGACGGTGTTATCCACCTATCGGAATGGGTATGCCTACATGAGCGGCACTTCGATGGCCACACCGTACGTTTCGGGTGCCGCCGCCGTGGTGTGGTCCAACTGGCCCTATCTGAATGCAACACAAGTCGCCAACACTTTATTCCGCACCGCAACCGATCTCGGCGCACCGGCATCGATGCCGTCTACGGCCGCGGCCTCGTCAATCTCGAAAAAGCCTTGCAGCCGATCGGTACCACGGCGATCACAACCACCAGCACCAGCACCACAACCACCTCGACCAGCGGCACAACCTCAACCAATGTCAGCAGTCTGAGTAGCTGGGTCGGCGGCGCGTCCTATGCGTCGAGCCTGTATCGATATGCGCAGCGCGGTGACTTCACCGCCGCCGTTGTCGATGAACTCGGGCGTGATTTTCAACTGGATCTGGGCGGCCTGATGGCGGAACCGGCCGGCATGAGCCTGGAGAGCATGTTCGGCGAAATGGACCAACAGATGAGTTTGACCGAGCAGGTGCTGGCCGATGGCTCACGCCTCACCCTGGCACCGAGCAGTTATGCATCGACAAGCAACTACGCCTTTGACACAACTGCCACCACGATCATCCCCGGCGGATTTGCTCTGAGCACACCACTCGCCAACGGCGATGCCTGGGGTGTCGGCAGCAACAGTTTCGGTGATCATTTCTTCGGCCTGGGCGCCGCGCGTTTCGCGAACAGTCCCGCGCTCGATACGCCGGCGTTCGCCAATCCGTTGTTCAGTTACGTCCCGCAGCACAGCCACCTCGGCTATGCGCTGAATCTCGATCACGGCATGAACCTGCGCATGGGCGTGCTGACGGACGGTCTCAACAGTCTCTACGTCGCCACCGGTAACGAGCATGAAGCCGGCTCAACGCATTTGTGGACCACCGAACTCGGCCACCAGACCGCCTCGCGTTATCTCTCGGCCTCGGTCACACAGTTGCGCGAAGATGACAGCCTGCTGGGTTCGCAGCAGGATGCGTTGTTCGGCCTCAACGCGACGGCCGTCACCACGGCCGTGAGTGCGCAAGGCGCCTGGCGCCTGGCACCCGGCCTCGCCTTCGCCGGTCGGTATACCGTCGGCTACACACCGGCCGTCACGGCGACGGGCGACAGTCTCGTTACTCACATAAGCGACGTGCGCACGGACTCATTCGCGTTGGGACTTTCGCAAGCCGATGCGCTGCGCAAGGGCGACCGTCTGAGCCTGACCATGTCGCAACCGTTACGCGCCAGCACCGGCACCATGAACTTCAACCTGCCCGTGGGCAACGACACCACGGGGCAGATGCAGTATGCGGCGCGAGCCTTCGATCTCAAGACCCACGGACGTGAACTGCGCACCGAATTGAATTACGTCACCCCGCTCGGCCGCAACCAGGAACTCGGCGTTGTGCTGGCGCATCGCGATCAGCCGGATCACGATGCCAATGCCCCCGCTGACAATATGATTGCAGTGCGCTGGGGAACGCGGTTCTAGTCAAAGGGCAAGGGAATTTTTGACCCGGCGAGATATTACCCAGCGACCCATCGGGAATGGCCTGGCGATTTCTGAAATGAATGGCACTAAGTTGAGCCCAATGTAGGGTGGGTTAGCGTTTTCCGCGTAACCCACCGGGCGTGCGCAGCACACAACCCGTTGTTTAAAGTTGCCGCGCACGGCTGGTGGGTTACGCGCGGAAGACGCGTACCCACCCTACATTGGATAACCCGTTTACTTAGTGCCATTCATTTCTGAAAGATTTTCCTGGGAATTAACGCGCAACGTGTCGGCCCGGCCCGACGTCGCACTCTCGATCTTCTCTATCGAACTTCAGTTTTATTTCTTGACCGCCAACACACCATCGCCATTCAACTCTGTGCTGAAACCGGCGAGCCGCAGGCGTTTCGACACTTCGTTGGGCACGTCGCGGCCGCTGGTGAGTTTGTTCGGCGTGCCGGTGTAATGAAACAGCTTGCCCTTGCGCTTGAGCACCCGCGCCAGATGATCGTAGAAGACTTGCGAGTACAATTCGCCGGCGATACCGAAACGCGGCGGGTCATGCAGAATGGCGTCGACCGACGCGTCGGGCAGCACGGCAATCTGCTCGGCGATATCGCCCAGGGTCAGGCTCAGGCCGCCGTCCGGTTGATCGCTTTGTTGCGGCGACCAGGGATTGAGGCTGCGCAACCACAGCACATCCGGATTCTTCTCGTAGGACAGCACCTGCTTGGCCTCGCCGTGCAAACACCACGCGGCGAAATATCCCAGACCGCCGCAGGTATCCAAGACCACCTTGCCGCGCGGTTGAATCAAACCGACTTTGCGTTCGGCATCGGCATAGGGCGAGACCTGCGCCGTGGGCAACATCTTGATGCCATCGATTTCGAACGTCGGCGGCCCCCACTCCGTCGGCACCAACTTGATCAGCGAGGTCGTGTAACGCGCCACCGGCTGAAAACTTCCGTCTACCCAGTGGTAAACGGTCCGGTCCTTACAGGTTTCCAGATACGGGAAACGTTGGCCGTGGAAGGTCCATCCCGCCGTGTCCACCTCGACCCACGTCGTCGAACGTTCCAGATCCAGCGAACACTCCAGCGTGGACGCCCCAGCGCGCACAGCGGCGCGCAAGGCTTCGTGGACTTTCAGCGTCAATAACGGGCTCATCATTTCCTTCTCGGAGAAAGAAGACAGGCGACGGGGCAACCCGGATCGAGGTCCTTGCGATCATTTTTTATTCCCCTTTTATTGCTCTCTGGCACCTATTTTTCTGCACACGATCACCAGCTGCTGGTTGATATCTGCGGCGCCGGCAGACCCGGCATGGCGCGGTTCAGATCGGCGCCTCCCAGCCATTCGTACAGCTGCGCCCAGGGCTCGATATCCTGCGCCGCGTCCCGCTGATCCAGCTCGTGCACACCCAATCCCAGTTCTGCGGCCCGGACATAATTCTGGGTGTCACGGATGCGCGCCACGACAGGGATGCCGAGTGTCTCCAGGAAACGTTCGAGTTTATGCATGGATTCGGTGCGCAGCTTGGTGCGGTTCGCGATGATGCCCAGTTGCTTGTTGAGCGCGCGCACCTTACCGAGCAGCAGCAGGTCGCGGATGAAATCGGCGGTTGAATGGATGTCAATGGCCGAAGGCAGGACCGGCACCAGGATGATATCGGCTTTGGCGACCCGGCTCTCGAAGTCATAACCGGAAAAACCCGCTGGCGTATCGACGATGACGAACTCCGTCCCCTCCGGAAGCCGCATCTGCCAACTGCGGGTCTTCCCCGGCGGCGGCGGGCGGAAGGCATCGACGCCATGCACGAACGCATTGTGGGTCGAACGCTCGCGCTGCCAGCGGCTGCTGGAGCCCTGGGGGTCGAAATCGAACAGTGCCGTCGCGCGTCCCTGGGCAGCCAGATAGCTGGCCAAGTTGGTGGCCACTGTGGTTTTGCCACAGCCGCCCTTGGCGTTCATCACAATCACGCTTTGCACAACGGGTTGCTCCAATTTGACGACGTTCTCCCTCGCGAGGCGACAGAATGAGGGGATTCCACAGCGCATGCAAGCAGCGCAAAAAGCGAGCGGAGGGATTATTTCAACCAGGCGCCTTTCGAGACACACAGGTGATGACTGCAACTCGACCAGGAGATCATCGAACACCGAACTCCGAAACCCGCAGGAAACCCGGGGACAGACCCCAGTTTCCGTGAACAGGCAGCGCATAATCAAACAGTGCTTAGCCGGTCATTTGCAAAATCCGCAATACGAATCGGTCATTTGCTCATCAGGCAGACGACGCCTGCATCACCTCAGTAAATATTTCCGGCCCCCGGCGTGTAGGAAGCTGCGACAACCGCATTGGCCTGGAGCACATCGCAAGTTACCACGCCCGAGACGCGCACGATACCTGCATCGAGTCGTATTTGCGCGGCTGCGATCGTCACCGTAGCGCCGGCTGAAATATGGACGTTACTCTCCGCAGCGAGGGTGACAGAACCATCCGGCGCAAGCGCGAGACAGCGTTCCAACACCGACAAGCGCGCGAGTGTTGCGTCGAGCTTGCCACGCAGCAATTTCACCTGTTTTTCCAATGCGGTCATGCGCGCCGTTGCCGTGGGCTTTGCCTTGGCCGGCGACGCTCTGCGTGCTTGTACAGGGGTTTTGACTGGCATGTTTCTCTCCGTGTTCGAGACAGGCCGAAATTCAATTCGGCAGTGGGTTGCTTATCGGCCAGACTCAGCCAGCCGCGCGCGATACGATAGATCAGCCAAACGGAGTAAACCGGGGATAGACTAAACGATCATTCATCGCCCCACCTCACCCAAACCCCGGCAATCGCACTGTCTGCGGCACCGCGAAATGTTCCGGGTAACGCACCTGCACAAGATACAGCCCTGCGGCGGATGCGGTGATGCCGGCGATATTTCGATCACGCGCTTCGAGTACGTTCTGCACCCACTCTACCGGCCGATCACCCCGACCAACCGCCATCAAGGTACCGGCGATGTTGCGCACCATGTGATGCAGAAAGGCGTTGGCGGCGATGTCGAGATAGATGAATTCGCCGTGGCGCTGAATTTCCAATGTGTAGACATCACGCTGTGGATTTTTCGCCTGACAGCCTTGCGCGCGGAACGAACTGAAGTCGTGCAGGCCGACCAGGCACCGTGCGGCTTCGGCCATGCGCGTCTCATCCAACGGGCGAAACTCACAACTCACGCGCTCATGCAGCAGCGCGGGGCGAACTTGTCGATTGAGAATGATGTAGCGGTATTGGCGGCCGATGGCGGAGAAGCGTGCGTGAAAATCATCGCTGACCGGTTGCGCCCAGGTTACGCAGACTTCGGGCGGCAGTTTGCAGGTCGTTCCCAAGAGCCAGGCACGCGCGTCGCGTGATGACTCGGTATCGAAATGTACGACTTGCGCGGTGGCATGGACGCCGGCATCGGTGCGTCCCGCGCAGACGACGGCGACGGGATGATCGGCGACTATCGACAGCGCCTGTTCCAACACCTGCTGCACACCGAGGGCGTGTGGTTGGCGCTGCCAGCCGGAAAAACGGCTGCCGTCGTATTCGATGCCCAGGGCGATGCGCATGTGCGGTTATGGCTCTCGTGTTTCTGTGTTGAGCGGGATGTTAGCAGACCTGTTCGACATGTCGTTCGTTCCTGGAGAGCTATTCGTCACACAAGTGGAAGCCGGTGCTCAGTCGATCGAAACCCTTGATTACTCGTTCCGCCCTTCCGTTCACGCTGTGCGCTTTTGTCCGGCATGCGCCTAGGAATGACAGGCGCGGATGAAACGAGACCGCTCAAGCACGCCGCAGCCGCCAGCATCACGACAGCCAGCGTCACAGGAATGACCCATTGCCACAGCGGTACCGGCTGCAAATCGGGTACGTCGATGACTGCCGTTGACTGTTCGGCGTGTGTCAGTGTTGCCTGGAAAACCGCCGTGGCCGCATGACCCAGTCGCGCAATCTCTAGGCATCGCGCGCGGCACTTTATCCAAGGCGGCGCGGGCGAGTGTCTGCACTTCCGGCACGGCTTCGAGTGCGAGTACCAGACGGACAGCGAAGCGCTGGTCATCCACACCGAGTCGGCGCAGGGGTCTGCCGCACCACAGCAGACCCGCGACTAAATCACCGCGCGGTGTGGTTGTGATCAGCAGATAGACGGCGGCGACAATGGCCAGCAGCACCGCCGCGCGCAACAGGCCCTGTTGCAGACCTTCGAGTGAAGGAGAGTATGGCGCCCAGGCGGGAATCAACGCCGCGCCCGGTGTGAACCAGCCGTAGAGAATCAGGATGGCAAGCAACAGCCAGCGCACGCGACGCATCATGCGCAGCAGGCTGTGTACATCGAAGCCGCGATGGTGCTGCCAGACCCCTATTGCTGCACCGATCAGCAGTGCAACGCCGATCAGCAGGACGCGCAGTTGGCCTGTTGCCATGACGGCGACAAAGATCAGCAAACTTAGAATGCGTACCGGTGTAGCCATTGCAGACTGCGTTGATGCAGCGCCCCTGTATGCCGGTCCCAGAAACGAAAAACCCCGGGGTGTCTCAAGATTTCTGGGGCACCCCGGGGCATGATCGCATGGATCAAGCGGGTGATTAAGTGATTTGGGACAGCAGCGTTTGCGCCTCGGATTTCTGTTCGACGTTACCTTCGTCGAGCACTTCTTGAAGGATGCTGCGAGCGCCATCCGGATCGCCCATTTCAACGTAGGCACGTGCCAGATCGAGCTTGGTTGCCACCTCATCGGCACTGGCCAACAGGCCTTCGCCTGCATCTTCTGTTTCGTCGCCCATGCTCAGGTCGAAGTTGAGATCCTCTTCGATCGGCATACTCGGTGCGGCGTCGCCTGCCTGCGGTGAAAACGCGTCGAACTCGCCCAGATCGAACTCCAGACTGTTGTCATCGCGCTGCGGCGTCGTGAAATCCGCTTCGGCCGTGCCCATGCCGCCAAGATTGAAATCCATTCCACTATCGAGTTCTGCTGCAGCGGTCGCTGTGGCCATACCACCCGCTCGGTAGAGCGGATTGCCCGGATTGAGTTCCTGGCCCATGTCGACAGCCCGCAGCCACATCTCATCTTCCTGGCTGCCCAACGTGGCCAGCAGCGCCTCGGCCTCGGTATCGAAGGCGTGGGCATTTTTCGCGGCGAACAGGACTTCCAAAAGTTTGAAGCGCAGTTCGTTGCGTTGCGGCGCGCGCGTCAAGGCGGTACGGATCAATTCTTCAGCCTGCTGATAACGACCATAGGCCAGATAGACATCGGCCTCCGCAATCGGATCGGCCTCGGCATCGCTTTGGATATTGCCCATGTCGCTGACGGCAAAATCCGTAAACAACGAGGAGTCCGTCTGCGGCGCGTCTTTGGCCTGCGGGACTTTTGGCGCTTTGGGCTGTGCCACGGCTTCGGCTGCGGCAGCAACAGTGGCGGCCGCTGCAACAGGTGATGCTGTGCTAACCGCTTTTTTGGCACCGCCCGGATGTTTGCCGGCCAGAATGCTTTCCTGGAAATTGGCATCTTCCATACGCCGACGGCGTCCGCTCATCCAGGCCAATAAACCGATAACCACCGCACCGCCGACTGCACCCCATTTGATCAGGGGGTTGGCCAGCAACGCAGACAACATTCCCTCGTCCGCCGCGCTGGGCTTGGTTGGCGGCGCAGCGGCGACGACTTCGGGTGCCGGCACAGCAGATTCAGTTTCAGGTGTAGCGGCCTCGTCTGCGGGTGCCGCTGCGGATGTATCTTCCGCGGGCGTTTCTGCGGCGGGCGTTTCCGCCATCGGCGCAGTCGGTGCAGTGAGTTCAGCGTCGGTGGTTGGGGCGGTTTCACCCGGAGCCACTTCGGTGCCAGGTGCGGCTGCGCCATCGGCTGTCGGCGCGGCGGTACCCGCCAAGCGCGCCATCTCGTTGTCCTTCAACTCGATCAGGCCGATGTAATTTGCTGATCTGATCTTCGAGTTCTTTAACGCGGGAACTGAGATCGCTGTTTTCCAGGCGCTGCGCTTCCATAGCCTCGGATGCCAGCGTCAGCTCCTTGCGAATTTCATCGAGAGACTGGTCACCGGTTGTTGCCTTAGCCGCAGCGGTATCTTCTTCCGCTTTGGGAGCGACCAGCTTGAGCTGGGCATCGGCATCCGCCGCCTGAACCGCAGCATCACTGGCAGGCGCGGCCGGTGTTTCGCTCGGTGTAGCTGAGGCAGCGGGGGTTGGCGCAGCTGCGCTGCCGCTCCGCCATTGATTAGTCTGTGCGCGCACATCCGCAACGGCAGCGGCGTGCGTGATTGCGGCCATTTCTTCGCGGCTGGGCACGCGCAGAATCTGTCCCGCCTTGAGGTTGTTGATGTTCTGATTTATGAACGCGTTTGGATTGGCCCGCAGCAGGCTGATCATGACCTGCTCCATACTCACGGAGCCATCTGGCCGCACGGTGTTCGCGACACCCCAGGTCGTATCGTTCCTGCTGACATGATATTCGCCATCGACCAGGCCGCTGGCAGCACCGCCACCGCTATAGACTGGCGCGGAGGATGTCGGCGCCGGCGCCGTGTATTCCGTCACCGGTGCTTCGTATTCCGGCGCGGGCGCGGGCATCAGCACCGGTGGATCGACCAGTACCGTATATTCGCGCAAGGCTTGCCCGGAACCCCAGGTCGCCTCCAGCAGGAAATCCAGATAGGGCTCACGCACCGGATCGTGGCTGGTGACCTTGATGGCCGCCGTACCGTTCGGGCGTTTAATCACCTCGAAACGCAACTTGGTGTGGAAGAAACCGCGTTCCACTCCGGCCTTGGCATAGGCCTCGCGAGAGGCCAGCGTCGCGCGCAGATCGTTGAGATCCGCCGCGGTCGGCGAGAGCAGTTCAATCTCGGCCAGCAAGGGTTGATTGAGTGCGGAATGGAGCTGAATTTCACCGAGTCCCATGGCAATAGCCTGACTCGCAAATGCTCCCAGCATGGCCGTAACCAGGGCCGTTTTCCTAACCATAATGCGTCCTCTCGTGGCCGGTGGTCCGCCGTATGGCGAACCGGGTCCATGTAACAAAGATTAGTGAGGTGTGTCTTGCAACCAATCGTTCTTTCTACAATTTCCGGCGGACTGGGGGCGACTATAATCTACAAATGCTCTTTGACCAAGAGTTCAGCGATCTGAATGCTGTTCAAGGCCGCGCCCTTGCGCACATTATCGGCGACCACCCACAGGTCTAAACCGCGTGGATGCGAGATATCCTCGCGAATTCGGCCGACATAAACCGGGTCATGGTTCGCACCTTCCGTCACGGCGGTGGGATACCCACCGTCCTTGCGTTCGTCAAGAACCACGACACCTGGTGCTTTGCTTAGCAATTCGCGTGCCTGTTCCGCCGTGATCTTGTCGCGGGTCTCGATATGCACCGCCTCGGAATGGCCATAGAACACCGGCACCCGCACCGTGGTCGGGTTCACCTGGATGGACTCGTCGCCCATGATCTTGCGGGTCTCCCAGACCATTTTCATTTCTTCCTTGGTGTAGCCGTTGTCCATGAACACGTCGATCTGCGGCAGCACATTGAAGGCGATCTGGCGCGGATAGACCTTGGCCTCGATGGGCTGGGCGTTGAGCATATTGGCGGTCTGCATCGCCAGTTCCTCGATCGCCTCCTTACCGGTGCCGGACACCGCCTGATAGGTGCAGACATTGATGCGGGTGATACCGACGGCATCGTAGATCGGCTTCAGCGCGACCAGCATCTGAATGGTCGAGCAGTTCGGGTTGGCGATGATGCCGCGGTTCTTATACAGGGCGACCGCCTGCGGATTCACCTCCGGCACCACCAGCGGGATGTCGTCGTCGTAACGGAACTGCGAGGTGTTATCGATCACCACGCAACCGGCCGCCGCCGCCTTGGGCGCGTACTCCGCCGACACGGAGGCGCCCGGCGAGAACAGACCGATCTGCACCTTGGAGAAATCGAACTCGGCGAGATCCTTCACCACCAGCATGCGATCGCCGAACTGCACGCGCTTACCCGCCGAACGACTGCTGGCCACCGCATACACTTCGCCGACCGGAAATTTACGCTCGGCGAGAATCTCCAGCATGGCCTCACCGACCGCGCCCGTCGCACCCACCACTGCCACATCGAACTTCTTGCTCATGTCCGTTCCGACCTCAAGAGAAAACAATCAACCGCAAAGTAACCTATTAGCCACGAACGGCGCACAGAGGCGTTAGTGGAGTCTGAAGCTTGTGCGACATGAGCATGCTTTCGCGTTCGATGGCCTTGCTCGAAACGCAGCGCCGCGAGCACTGCATCACCCATCTCCGCCGTGCCGACCTGTTGCATGCCGGCCGACATGATATCTGCCGTGCGCAGGCCTTGATCCAATACTTTACCGACCGCCGCCTCGATGCGCTCCGCCAACTCCGCACGATCGAGGCTGTAACGCAGCAGCATCGCCACCGACAGGATCGTCGCCAGCGGATTCGCCACACCTTTACCCGCGATATCCGGCGCCGAACCGTGGATCGGCTCGTACATACCCTGACCTTTTTCGTTCAACGAGGCCGAGGGCAGCATGCCGATGGAGCCGGTCAACATCGCCGCTTCGTCGGAGAGGATATCGCCGAACATATTCTCCGTCACCAGCACGTCGAACTGCTTGGGCGCGCGCACCAACTGCATCGCGGCGTTGTCGACATACATGTGCGAGAGCTGGATGCTTGGGATAGTCCTTGGCAAGATCGATCATGACCTCGCGCCACAGCTCGGTGCATTCCAATACATTGGCCTTGTCGATGGAACACACCCGACCGTCGCGCTTGGCGGCGATCTCGAAGGCGACGCGGCCAATGCGCCGAATCTCCGACTCGGTGTAGACCAAGGTGTTGTATCCCTGACGCTCGCCGCTGTCGAGTTGACGCACACCGCGCGGTTGACCGAAGTACATGCCGCCGGTCAGTTCGCGCACGATCATGATATCCAGGCCGGCGACGACTTCCGGCTTGAGCGAAGAGGCATCGGCCAATTGCGGGTACAAAATCGCCGGCCGCAGATTGGCGAACAAGCCCATGCCGGCGCGCAGACCGAGCAGACCCTTTTCCGGACGCACGGCGATCGGTAGCGCTTCCCATTTGTGTCCGCCGACCGCGCCGAGCAGCACCGCATCGGCGGCCTTGGCCTTGGCCAGTGTCGCGGCGGTCAACGGCTCGCCGTGCGCATCGTATGACGCGCCGCCGATCAAGCCCTGCTCGGTCTCGACCGCGAGTCCGCACTCGACTGCGCAGATACTCGATGACCTTCACCGCCTCGGCGACGATCTCCGGGCCGATGCCGTCGCCGGGTAACACCAATATTTTTTTCGTCATGCCTGTGCTTCCAGAAACAAAATAAATGCATCAAATAATACCGTCCGTCATTGCGAGACGCGTAGTAACGAAGCAGTCTCCAACCGGCTGCTTTCAACTTAGGAGATTGCCGCGCTTCGCTCGCAATGACGGTACTCTGCGTGCGCCAGCGAGTAACGTAGCCCGGATGTAATCCGGGAATTATTCGCAGCCAATCCCGGATTGCATCCGGGCTACTTCATGCGCATCAACCCAGCAACCACGGCGCCTCGGCGCGCCGGCGTGCCTCATAGGCGCGAATCGCATCGGCATGTTGCAGTGTCAGACCGATGTCGTCCAGGCCTTCCAGCAGACAATGCTTACGGAAGGCATCGACCTCAAAACCAAACACCTCGCCGGTCGGCGTCGTCACGGTCTGCGCCTGCAGATCCACTGTCAGCGTATAACCGGGGGTTGCCTCGACCGCCTTAAACAGCGCGTCCACTTTTTCCGCATCCAGCACGAACGGCAGCACACCATTCTTGAAACAGTTGTTGAAGAAGATGTCGGCGAAGCTCGGCGCGATCACCACGCGAAAGCCGTAATCCTCCAGCGCCCACACCGCATGTTCACGCGATGAGCCGCAGCCGAAATTCTCGCGGCCGAGCAGAATACGCGCACCCTGATAACGCGCTTGATTCAACGCGAAGTCCGGGTTCAACGGTCGGCCGCTGTTGTCCTGGTCCGGCTCGCCGTGATCCAGATAACGCCATTCATCGAACAGATTCGGCCCGAAGCCGCTGCGGCGGATCGATTTCAAAAACTGCTTGGGAATGATCGCATCGGTATCGACATTGGGTCGATCCAAGGGCACCACCAGCGCCTGCAATGTTGTGAACTTTTCCATTGGAACCTCTTTTACTAACCGCCAAGACGCCAAGGGCGCCAAGAAAGCTTTTGGGAACCGCCAAGGCGCCAAGACGCCAAGAAAATCTTTGAAGAATGGTTACATGCGTTTTTTCATTAAGCATTCTTGGCGTCCTTGGCGCCTTGGCGGTTCAACATTGATTCACCCAAATTCCGCACATCCACGAAATGCCCTGCAATCGCCGCCGCGGCCGCCATCGCCGGGCTGACCAGATGCGTGCGTCCACCTTGGCCTTGGCGGCCTTCGAAATTGCGATTCGAGGTCGAGGCGCAGCGTTCGCCCGGTTCCAGACGGTCGGCATTCATCGCCAGACACATCGAGCATCCCGGCTCGCGCCATTCGAAACCGGCGGCGGTGAAAATTTTGTCCAGCCCCTCGGCCTCGGCCTGCTGTTTCACCAAGCCGGAGCCGGGCACGACCAAGGCCAGTTTGATATTCGCCGCGACCGTGCCGCCCTTGATCGCCGCCGCCGCCGCGCGCAGATCTTCGATGCGCGAGTTGGTGCAGGAACCGATGAACACCTTGTCCACGCGGATATCGCTGATCGCCGTGCCTGGTTGCAGACCCATATATTCAAGCGCACGACGCATGCCGTTGGCCTTGACCTGATCCGCTTCACGCGCGGGATCGGGTACGCGGTCATCGACGCCGACGACCATCTCCGGCGAGGTGCCCCAGGTCACTTGCGGCACCAGCGTCGCGGCATCCAATACGACAGTCTTGTCGAACACCGCATCGTCGTCGCTGTGCAGATCGAACCAGGCGGCCACCGCCTGATCCCACTGATCACCGCGTGGCGCATACGGGCGGCCCTGCACATATTCCACGGTGGTCTCGTCGACACCGACCAGTCCCGCACGCGCACCCGCCTCGATGGCCATGTTGCAGATGCTCATGCGACCTTCCATCGACAATGCGCGTATCGCTTCACCGGCGAATTCCAGCGTATAACCGGTGCCGCCCGCCGTGCCGATCTTGCCGATGATCGCCAGCACGATATCTTTCGCCGTCACGCCGGGGCCTAATTGGCCATCCACGCGCACCAGAAAGTTTTTCGATTTCTTCTGCATCAGGCATTGCGTCGCCAACACATGCTCGACTTCAGAAGTACCGATGCCGAACGCCAGCGCGCCAAACGCGCCGTGCGTCGAGGTATGCGAATCGCCACACACGACCGTCATGCCCGGCAAGGTCGCGCCCTGTTCCGGGCCGATCACATGCACGATGCCCTGACGCAGATCGTTCATCGCAAATTCGGTAATGCCGAACTCGGCACAGTTGGCATCGAGCGTCTCGACTTGCACGCGCGAAATGGGATCGGCGATGCCCGTGACGCCGGCGCTACGCGCCGTGGTCGGCACATTGTGATCCGGCACGGCCAATACCGAACTGACCCGCCAAGGTTTGCGACCGGCCAGACGCAGGCCTTCGAAGGCCTGCGGCGAGGTCACCTCATGCACCAGGTGGCGGTCGACATATAACAAGGTGGTGCCGTCCGCCTCGGCGCGCACCACATGAGCATCCCAGAGTTTGTCGTACAGGGTTTTTCCGGCCATAACGCTCATCTCCCGATCAGGCTGGCGATGGTAGGGCCGGCGACCGGATAACTCAAATTCATATTTTTCATGTTATATATAACCAATAGTAATCCATCTACAGGAGACCGACCGCATGGACATCGCCAATCTGCGCGCCTTCGTGGCCATCGCCGAAAGCGCCTCCTTTTCCACGGCGGCAGAGAACCTGCATCTCACCCAACCGGCCATCAGTAAACGCGTCGCCGCGCTGGAAAACAGCTTCGGGGCGCGCCTGTTCGATCGCATCGGCCGCCGCGTCAGCCTGACCGAGGCCGGTCAGGCGCTACTGCCACGCGCGCAACGCATTCTCGCCGAACTCGACGACAGCCGCCGCGCCCTGTCCAATCTCAGCGGACAGGTCAGCGGCGTGCTGCGTCTGGGTACCAGCCACCACATCGGTCTGCACCGCTTGCCACCGACCCTGCGTACCTTCGTGACCCGCTATCCGGACGTCGAACTGGATCTGCACTTCATGGATTCGGAGGCTGCCTGCCACGCCGTCGAGACCGGCAATCTGGAATTGGCCATCGTCACCTTGCCGCCCGTAGCGCGACCCAGCCTGCGATTGATACCGGTGTGGGACGATCCGCTCGCGGTGGTGTGTGCGCCGGAACATCCGCTCGCACAGCAACGCCATGTGCAGCTGAGTGACTTGTCGGATTACCCCGCCATTCTGCCCGCGAGTTCGACCTACACGCGGCAGATCGCCGAACAGGCCTTCAGCGAACTCGGCCTGACCTTACGCAGTTCACTGTCCACCAATTATCTCGAAACCATCAAGATGCTGGTGTCGGTCGGACTCGGTTGGAGTCTGCTGCCGCAGACGATGGTCGATCAGCAACTGCGCGCGTTGCCGGTGCAGGGACTGCAACTGCAGCGCACACTCGGCGTTGGTACATCATCGGGAACGCACCTTGTCGAATGCGGCGCGGGCGATGATGGGGGTGTTGAGGGGGGAGTAGCCGATTCGGCTTTACTGGATTTGCAGATGCAGTGACATCTTCGCATCCCTTTCGCCCTTTGCTGGGCGAGGTACTTTTCTTTGCTTCGCCAAAGAAAAGTACCCAAAAGAAAGGCGACCCGACGGCTTGCCCCGCTGCGCGGGGTACCCTGCGCTCCTCGCCCTTTTGCGCGCTCGCCTAACTCGCCGCTACGCGGCTCAGACAGGAGGCTCGCTTCATCGCAAAAGGGCTGCGGTGCTCGGCTGCGCCGACGGGGAGCTGAAAGTCAAAATCAAACTCGACAACGAGATCAGCGTCTGCGACGCCGATCTCGTCGCGTAGGATGGGTGGAGCGAAGCGTAACCCATCGGTTATCCGAATCTATGATGGGTTACAGCAAACGACGCCCTCACCCGTCCTACGAGCTAATCACCACGAAGCATATCCATCTCGACGCGATATCTCGTGATTTCTTCCTTGACAGGACTATCGAAAAACTCATGGATCTGTTGTGTTGCACGAACCGGAATTTCTGCGTTGGTACCCACATGAACAGCGCTGTCTTCCAGAGTGTACGCCTTGTAGAAAACGATTGAGAAATCCGTTTCTTCTCTTTCTACATGCCGATCGATCAAAGACCTGAGATTGTTGTGCGAATCAGAACAGAGCATGTTGTAAATTGATCTGTACTCTTTCTCCATTCCAGCTTTCTTAAATTTTTGCTCTATCTTTATAGCGCTGTACCCTTCATTTTCCAATCTCTTTTTCTCTTTCCTCCAGCCATCTATTGTTTCATCCAAACTCGGCTGTGCTGTAATTTCTGCAAGGTATTCATTTTTCCCAAGCTTGGCCTCATCAAGAATCTTGAGCCACTCCTTGAGGTAACTAACTTCTAAATTGTATCCATATAGTTTGTTCTTCAGGAGATTCACCAAATCGACGTAGGCCTCCAGTATTGCCCTGAGCAAGATAGGAACCCCCGTCGCCATCTGTCTATCAAGCAAGACAATGATGCTTCCCGTTAGCTCAATAATTGAACCGTATAACGCAACTGCGTTACGGTGTAGTGGATGCGTTTTGTCAAAAGCTATTTTTTCAGAAAGCGGCTGAAACTCGTCGTGAGCTCTTTTTAGGAACTCGAATATTTCATTAGGTGGCGCGACAGTCATATCTGCACACTTTACGCATAACGGCGTATTAAATGAATCCCCTAGCAAGCACAGCCCGAGTTAAGCGAAAACGAAACCCGATCTGCGTGTTCAGTGTTTTGACGTTCTCTCCCCGTCGGCGCAGCCGAGCACCGCAGTCCTTTTGCGATGAAGCGAGCCTCCTGTCTGAGCCGTTCCGAATTTTGGAACGGCGAGTTAGGCGAGCGCGCAAAAGGGCGAGGAGCGCAGGGTACCCCGCGCAGCGGGGCAAGCCGTCGGGGTGCCTTTTCTTTTGGTTACTTTTCTTTGGGCAAGCAAAGAAAAGTAACCCGCCCAGCCAGGGCGGAAAAAAGGCCAAGGACAACAGACACAAAACAAACCCTACTCCACCCTCACCCGCCTGACCGCAATCACCCACGCCAACGCACTCGCGCATGCCGCAAACACATACGTCCACTGCGCACCCATACCGGTCCAGATGTAACCGGCCGCCAGACTACCGACCGCACCACCGGCGCCGAAACTCAGACTGCTGTAGAGCGCTTGGCCGCGGCCTTGATTTCGGCCAACGAAAAGTTGATGCACTAGGTGAATTGCCACCGCGTGAAAGATACCGAAGCTGGCCGCGTGCAAGACCTGCGCGAACAACACCACCGCAAGCGTGTCGGCGAAGCCCGCAATCAACAGCCAACGCAGCGTGGTCAAAACCAGACTCGCCAGTAACAGACTGCGTGCGCCATAACGCGGCAACCAACGATGCATCACCACGAACACACCGATCTCTGCGACAACACCCAGCGCCCACAGCAGACCGATGCTGGAACGGCTGTAACCGTAGTCTTCCAAATACAGGGTGAAGAATGTGTAGTAAGGTCCGTGACTGAGTTGCATCAGAAAACACACGACTAACAAGGCCAGCACATCCGGACGGCCCAACACCTGGCGCAACGGCGTATGCGGCGACGGGTTTGCCGGCGTCGCGTGTTCCGGAACAGCCAGACTGGACAGCCAAATCGCGGCAAACAAGGCGAACAATATCGGCGGCAACAACGTCACACCTGCACGGTCAAACACCGCGCCGAGTCCTGCCACTGTCAAAATAAATCCGATCGAGCCCCACAGGCGGATCGAACTGTAGCGATGCGTAGAGGTGCCGAGGTGCGAGAGCGTCACGGCCTCGAATTGTGGTAAAGCCGCGTTCCAGAAAAAACTGAACCCACTCATCACCAGCGCCAGCCATAAATAACTGCTGCCCATGAATACGCCGGCAAAGAGGATCAATGACAAAAATGAGGCCAGGCGGATGATGGCCATGCGCCGCCCGGTGTGATCGGCGATCCAACCCCACACGTTGGGTGCGACCAGTTTGGTCGCCATGAGGATGGCCACCAACTCGCCGATTTCGGCGACGTTAAATCCGAGGTCCTTTAGGTACAGGCTCCAATACGGGACCAATGCGCCCAGGGTCGCGAAGTAGAACAGGTAGAATCCTGACAGCCGCCAGTAGAGGGATCGTGAGTGCGGCACAGTAGTTAGCTTAGGACACAGAGCAGGATTGAACGTCGAGTATCACGCATTCTGTTTAGCCGCCGCGGCCAGCGCCGTCATCAGTGCCTCGAACAGTGCCGGCAAGGCGCTACGATCCGCAGCCGGATCTTCCAGCAAAGCCCTGAGTGGAAGCTCCAGAGCGTGCGCATGCGCACTCAAACTCTGCGAAATCCGAAGGTCGCGCCCGACCCCGCCAAGTTGTGTATCAGCCGATGCAGTTCGCGCAGCGGCGGCTGCGCCCAGTCTTCAGCCTGAGTCCGTACCCAGGCGGAATGCAGATTCGCAGCGCTGGCTGGCAGCTCCGCAACATAGGCATGCTTGATGGCTGCCAATTTGGCTTCCAATTCGTCGAGATCAACCATGACGCTGTCCCCAGATCGCGCGTACTTTATCCGCCAGTGTCATCGGATCAAAGGGTTTTGGAATCACGTCGATGGCACCGAGCTGCTTGTATTGTGCGATCTCCTGCGGCTGCACCTTGGCGGTCATAAACGCGACCGGAACAGTGCTCCCTTCGGGTGTTGCGCGCAAAGCCTGCAATGTCGTCGGGCCATCCATGCACGGCATCATCACGTCCAACAGAATCAGGTCAGGCTTGAAGAGCGGCAGTTTTTCCAACGCCTCACGTCCCGAACTGCAGACTTCGACGGTAAAGCCGCCGATGTGTTCCAGGGACAGACGCGCCACGGCCTGAATGTCCGGCTCATCTTCGACATACAAGATTCGCTGCAACACCCGATCCATGCCGACATCCTCTCTGGAAGTTCCAATGTCACAAAGTCGACATGACAACAATGGCATACAGCATTCACATTGATCACAAAACGTCAGTTGGCTATCTGCGGATGATCGGGTCTATTCAGGTCGGGCGGGAATGATCGGTGTTTGGGAGTGTACGTCCTGATTCTGACCGCGGTGACGCAGCAAGTGATCCATCAAAACAATCGCCAGCATGGCTTCCGCAATCGGTGTCGCACGGATACCGACACAGGGATCGTGACGCCCGTGCGTGACGACTTCGACCGGTTCCCCGGCCAGATTCACCGAACGACCCGGCAACCGAATACTGGAGGTCGGCTTGAGCGCGATGTGCGCAATGATGTCCTGGCCTGAGGAGATGCCACCGAGAATACCGCCGGCGTTGTTGCTCAAAAATCCCTGCGGCGTGATCTCATCGCGATGCTCGGTTCCTTTCTGTTCAACGCAGGCAAAGCCCGCACCGATCTCCACGCCCTTGACCGCGTTGATGCTCATGAGTGCATGAGCGATGTCCGCATCGAGACGATCGAATATCGGCTCGCCGAGTCCCGGTGGTATACCTGTCGCAACCACCGTCACCCGCGCACCGATGGAGTCGCCGGACTTACGCAGTGCATCCATATAGTCTTCCAACGCGGGGACCATGGCGGCATCGGGCCAGAAAAACGGATTATCCTCGACCACCGACCAATCGAAAACCTGCGGGCGATTGGGTCCGAGTTGCGACAGATAGCCACGGATTTCAATGCCGAGGTGCACACGCAGATATTTCTTGGCGACGGCGCCGGCAGCCACGCGCATTGCCGTCTCGCGCGCCGAGGAACGCCCACCACCGCGGTAATCGCGGAAGCCGTATTTCTGCTGGTAGGTGTAATCGGCATGGCCCGGACGAAAACGATCGAGGATATTGGAGTAATCCTTGGAGCGCTGATCGGTGTTGTGCACCAACAGGCCGATGGGCGCGCCGGTGGTCTTGCCCTCGAACACCCCGGAGAGGATCTGCACCGCATCGTCTTCGCGACGCTGGGTGGTGTGGCGACTCTGGCCGGGCTTGCGCCGGTCAAGATCGTTTTGCAGATCGGCCTCACTGAGCTCCAATCCCGGCGGACAACCGTCCACAATGCAGCCGATCGCCGGCCCATGGCTTTCGCCAAATGACGTAACAGTAAAGAGTTTTCCGAAGCTATTTCCCGACATGCGGGTATTGTAGCGGCTTACCCGCCTGCCGTGTCTACCCCGCCCATAAAGAAAAACAGCACAGACGCCGATAGCCCTCACACAGGAGCACGCAGAGACTCCGGATACCCCTCGACACCCCACCATCAATCGTCGAGCTGAATGAGGTAGACACTGTGAATCGTAGAAACACGCAATTTGGTCCCAAGATCGGCAACTACATGGGCAAGCCCATTTTCGAGACCATCAACCGTCCCGAAGGCACTTATGTGTTCGACCGCATCGCCGCTTACGCCGACGACGGCTATCCGCTGGATCAATTGGGCAAGAATGAAATGTTGATTCCGGAAGGCTTGATCTACCGCCATCGTCCCTGAGGATTCTCTGAATAATTATGTTCCGTCATTCCCGCGAAGCGGGACTAAAGCGCGGAGCGCGTTGAACGCCCGCAGGGCGGCCCGAAGGGTGAGCGTAGCGAATAATCCGTATCCTAGTCAAATGACTGGATTCCGGGTCTACGCTACGCTTCGCCCGGAATGACGACGTATCAGCTTACTTAAATGACTTTCGAGAACCGTTGTTCGCCGCCACCCTTCAGGTAGCGATCGAACTGCATACAGATATTGCGGATCAACAAGCGCCCACGTGGCAACACCCGCAAGCGTCGACGTTCCACCGTTAACAAACCATCCGCAACGAAACTTTCCAACGCGCGCAGCGCGTCCGCGAAATAGTTTTCGAAGGCAATGCCAAAGCGCGCATCAATCGCAGCGAAATCCAACTCGAAATTGCAGATCAACCGCGTAATCACTTCGCGCCGCAGCAGATCGTCGGCATCCAACTCAACACCGCGGAACACCGCCAACTCGCCTTTATCAATGCGTGCCGCGTAATCATCCAGTGACTTGAGATTCTGGCTATAGCTATTACCCACCTTGCTGATCGAGGTCGCGCCCATGGCCACCAGATCGCAATCGGCGTGTGTGGAATAGCCCTGGAAGTTGCGGTACAGCGTGCCTTCGCGCTGGGCGATGGCGAGTTCATCATCAGGGCGCGCGAAGTGATCCATGCCGATATAGAGATAGCCCGCCGCAGTCAGCCGTTCGATGGTCAGCCCCAGAATCGCCAGTTTCTCCTCAGCGCTGGGCAATTGCGCCGCGTCAAGCTGACGCTGGGTTTTGAACAACTGCGGCATATGCGCGTAGTTGAACACCGAGAGTCGATCGGGGCCGGCGGCGATCACCTTGTCGAGGGTGGCGGAAAAACGCTCGCATGTCTGCAAGGGCAAACCGTAGATCAAGTCGACGCTGACCGATTTGAAGCCCTCGCGACGTGCCGCATTCATGACCGCCCAGGTCTCCGTCTCGGATTGAATCCGGTTAACGGCTTGCTGCACCTTTGGATCGAAGTCCTGCACACCGAGGCTGAGTCGATTGAAGCCGAGTTCGCGCAGCACGCCGATGGTCTCGGCATCGGCCTCGCGCGGATCGACCTCGATGGAATACTCGCCGCTGTCGTCAGTGCGCAACTGGAAATGCTCGCCGGTGACGCGCATCAGCGCGCGCATCTGCTCGTGACTGATGAAGGTTGGCGTACCGCCGCCCCAATGCAACTGATCGACCGGGCGATTCTGATCGAACAGCGCGCCTTGCAGCGCAATTTCACTGAACAACTGCTCAAGATAGGGTACGGCGCGCTTGCGGTTCTTGGTAATGACCTTATTGCAGGCGCAATAGAAACACACGGTGTCGCAAAATGGGATATGGAAATACAGCGACAAGGGCGCGGCGTGCGGACCGGCATTACTGGCCTTGGCCAACTCGCGATAGCGCGCGGCGTCGAACGCCTCCGTGAACTGGACGGCGGTCGGATACGAGGTATAGCGCGGCCCGCTGGCGTCGTAGCGCTGAATCAGTTCCGGATCGAATTCGAGTGTTTGCTGCATCAGGTCTCTCCCGCCAGTCATAGGCGCATACTACGCATGCGGGCGCGTGGTGGCGTTGACGTATATCAACCGCTCATTCCGCGTCGACGTTCAATCCCATGCGGTGCGTGGCGTTGATCACGCGCAACAGATATTTGAACGGCAACATCCGTTCATCCTGCCGCTCCACGATCTTCATGAACGGCAGCTCGGCGCCGCCGAATTGATAACGCCCATCCAGCATGGCCTGTTTGAGGCCGCGCACATCGGCCTCGAGCTGTCCGAGAAATTCCACGGCACCGCCCATGGATTCCGCGTCGTATTCCACGGCAGCACGCAAATCCCCAATCTCGAACAAGGCCTGGTTGATGAGTTCGACGTATTCTTCGGCGGTCTTGGGACGGGTATCCATCCGGTGTTCTCCTATTTTTCGGCCAATGCCGCGACGATCGCGTCGCGATATTCAATCAATTGTTCTGCGGTAAGCAGGAACACACCTTCGCCGCCACGGGCGAATTCCAGCCAGACAAACGGCAGCTGCGGCAAACGTTCCGTCAGGGCGTGTTCACTGTTGCCGACTTCCACAACCAGGACACCGCGCGGATTCAGATGCGCCGGCGCCTCGGCGAGGATGCGTAAGACGAAGTGCAAGCCATCTTCGCCCGCGGCCAGACCCAGCGTCGGCTCATGCCGATATTCCAACGGCAGCGCGGCCATATCCTCGGCATCGACATAAGGCGGATTGCTGACGATGATGTCGTAACGGCGTTCGCCCAGGGCGCTGAACAGATCAGAGCGCAGCAGTCCGACCTGGTCGCCGAGGTGATGACGCGCCACATTGCGCTGCGCCACCGCCAGTGCATCCGCAGAGATATCGACCGCATCGACGTGCGCGTCCGGAAAATAATGCGCGCAGGCGATGGCGATGCAGCCACTGCCGGTGCAGAGATCCAGAATCGTACCGACCTGTTCCGCCTCCACCCAGGGCGAGAAGTGCGCCTCGATGAGTTCCGCGATCGGCGAACGTGGTATCAACACGCGGTCATCGACATGGAATGGCAAACCGGCGAACCAGGCCTCGCCGATGAGATACGCCGCCGGGATGCGCTCTTTGAAGCGCGTACGCAGCAGATCGACCACGGCATGGCGTTCCTCCAGCGTGAGCGTGGCGTCCAGATAAGCCGTTGGCATATCGGTCTGCAGATGCAAGGCATGCATCACCAGAATGGCCGCCTCGTCGACGGCGTTGTCGGTGCCGTGACCGAACGCGAGCTTGTGCTCTTTGAAGCGACTGGCGCCCCAGCGGATGTAATCGCGCACTGTGGTCAACACGTGCAGTACGGAATCCGGATTGTCCATCGATACTTTGCCCCGCCCATGGCCATGGGTCGCTATGATAGCCGAATCGGCACGGCACAGCAGCGCCTGGCCGGAACTCGTGCGGATTAGCCCACACCGATCAGATAGGCGTCACAACGGCGGTGTGGGATAATGCCGCGCATGCCTACTCAACCAACACGACATTTCGGCAAGAGCGCGCCCGTTTGGCTCATCGGCCTGACCGCGCTCATCGCCGGCGCCTTGCTCGCGCAGTATCTGTTCTACAACACGCCGGCCGCGCCCACCTTGAGTCCCAGCACGACACGCCTGGAACCGGCGCGCGTATTGAAGGATTTTTCCCTCATCGATCATCGGCAAAGTCCGTTCGGTTTGGCACAGCTAAAGGGCCGTTGGACGTTCATGTTTTTCGGCTATACCCATTGTCCGGATATCTGCCCGACTACGCTGACCACGTTGAATGCTGTGGCACGCAATATTGCGGCTCTGCCAAACACACCACCGACCCCGCAGTATGTGTTCGTCTCGATCGACCCTGAGCGCGACACGCCGGAACTGCTCGCCAAATTCGTGCCCTATTTCAATCCGGATTTTATCGGCGTCACCGGCACACCCAGTGCCATCGATGCGCTGACCAAGCAATTGAGCGTGCTGTATTTAAAAGTAGATGTCGCCTGATTCCGAGGGCTACCTGATGGATCACAGCGCGGCATTATTACTCATCGACCCCCAAGGTCGTCTGCACGCTCTCATGTCACCGCCGTTTGAGACCACGCTGATGGCGGACGATTTTCTGAAACTCACGCAGTATTACGAGGCCACCCAATGAACCGTCACCTACTTCCCGCGCTTGCATTGAGCCTGTTCGGCAGCGTCTGCATCGGCGCGGCGCACGCTGAAACCCTGAACGTCACGGAGGCCTGGGTGCGTGAGGCGCCACCGACCAGCGCGGTCAACGCGGCCTATATGCAGATCGCCAATCCGGGCGCGAAAGACCAGGTCATCACCGGCGCGAGCAGCCCGCAGTTTGACGTTGTCGAAATTCATCGCACCGAAATCGTCGATGGCATGGCGCGCATGCTGCCGCAGGAACGTTTGGTCGTACCGGCGAATGGCAGCGTCAGCCTGGAACCGAATGGCCTGCACCTGATGCTCATCCAGGCCAAGCAAGCGTTGAAAGCGGGCGATCATGTCGAGATCAACCTGCGCCTCGACGGCGGCGCCAGCCCAAAAGGTCGATGCCGAAGTCCGTCCCGGCATGGCCGAGGGCATGGATCACAGCCAGCATATGCAGCACTGATCTGACGGAACATGAGCCATCACAACGACCAGCCCGGACTGGGTGATTATCTACGCGCTTGGCCGCAATACCTGCTGCCACACCACGCCCTGTCACGCCTGGTGCTGGCCGCTACGCGTTGCAAAACACGCTGGTGGAAACAATTCCTGATCGATGCCTTACGCCGTCGTTTCGACATCAGCCTTGACGATGCCGTTCAATCCGACGCACGCGCCTTTACCAGCTTCAACACTTTTTTCACTCGGGCATTGCGCGCGGAAACACGCCCGTTGACGCAGGCTGCCGGCAGCATCGCCAGCCCGGTCGATGGCCGCGTCAGCCAGGCCGGCCACATCGACGGTGATCGCATCTTCCAGGCCAAGGGGCACGACTACAGTTTGCAGGAATTGCTCGGCGGCGATGCGGATCTGGCTGCGCGCTTTTCCGGCGGTGATTTCGCGACGCTGTATCTGTCGCCACGCGACTATCATCGCATCCATATGCCACTGACCGGCACACTCACGGAAACAGTCTATGTCCCCGGTCGCCTGTTCAGTGTCGCACCACACACGGTCAGCACCGTGCCGCGGGTGTTCGCGCGCAATGAACGCCTGGTCGCGGTGTTCGAGACCGAGGCCGGACCGATGGCCATGGTGCTGGTCGGCGCCCTGTTCGTTGCCTGCATCGAGACGGTCTGGGCCGGGGTGGTGACACCGCCGCACGGCTATCGTGTGCGGCGCACCGATTTCCGGGCTGACAAGACCGTGCAACTGGCGCGCGGCGCTGAGATGGGCCGCTTCAATATGGGATCAACGGTGATTCTGCTGTTCGGTCCACAACGCGTGCAGCTGGGCGGCCAATCTGAGCGCCGGCCAGCCGCTACGCATGGGCGAGGCCATCGGCACACTGCATCACTGAGCCACGCAGACCGGCACGGGCCGGCAATCTCTGGTATCCTTCGCGACCGATTCAGCGCCACTATCCGGGTTCGGCCATGCATCCCATGCTCAATATAGCCACGCGCGCCGCACGTGCCGCTGGCGATCTGATTATCCGTCACGTCGACCGTCTGGACACCCTGACGGTCACCAGCAAGGACCGTAACGACTTCGTCTCCGAGGTCGACCGCCAAGCTGAAGATGTCATTATCCGTACCCTACGCAAGGCCTACCCGAAGCACAGTATTCTGGCTGAGGAATCCGGTGTGCATGACGGTAATGAGTACCAGTGGATCATCGACCCGCTCGACGGCACCACCAATTTCCTGCACGGCTTCCCGCAGTTTGCGGTGTCGATCGCGCTGCTGCATAAAGGCCGCCTGGAACAGGGCGTGGTCTACGACCCGATGCGCCAAGAGCTGTTCCAGGCCACCCGTGGCGCCGGTGCCATGCTCAATAACCGACGCCTGCGCGTCACCGCCCGCACCAGCCTGGCCGGCGCCCTGCTCGGCACCGGTTTCCCGTACAAGGATCACGCCCACCTCGACGCCTATCTGGCCATGCTCAAAGACCTGATCGTCGAGACCGCCGGCATACGCCGCCCCGGCTCGGCCGCCCTGGATCTGGCCTATGTCGCCGCCGGGCGTCTGGATGGATTCTGGGAAATCGGCCTGAAGCCCTGGGATTTGGCCGCCGGCGCGCTGCTGATTCAAGAGGCCGGCGGCATTGTCGGTGACCTCAGCGGTGGCCCGAGTTTCCTCAAGAACGGCCATATCGTCGCCGGTAACGCGAAGATTTTCGCCGCCATCATCAACACCATCCGCCCGCACCTGCCCGCCGAACTGAGTGGTCTGACCGACTCAAGTTCGACCCCGTCCGACCCGACATAGAGGGTGTCAGGCAATCGTGCCCGACCCCCTCTTCCGGGGCAATCATCGGGAACGCGATCATGGCCATCTCGCACCGCTACCACACCGACCGCGCCAAGCTCGCCCTGGAACTGACCATGCGCGATGCCCTGGCAGGCATGGAAGAACTGGCGAACCTGGAAGGTTACTGGTTTGACACTCACTGCCTGGAAATTCTCGGTATCGAACCACCCCGCAGCGTGGAATCCAGTTCGATAGCGACGCCAGCCCGCAGCAGCGCTGCGATCCTGAGCTTCCCCGAGCAACGCCGTCGCACCGGTTAGCCCGCGACAACGCCCCAACCTGCGGGGCGTGCATTTCCCTGCCACATTTATTGTGTTATATACATTCTTAGTCCGGTTCTAGCCGGCTTCGTAAACCGCCCCGCTCCCCACGCAAGAGGCTGGTGTATAACATGAAACAAATACTGCTCACGCTTTTGACCCCACCCCTGGCCGCGTGCCGCTATGGTTGTGCCGGCTGTTGCGCGGCGCCCATCGGCGTATTTTGGCTAACGGCTATCGTCAGCATCCTTTATGGCGCCATCTGGGGCGGACCGGCCGAAGGCACCGGCTGGCAGACCGTCCTCCTGGGCCTGGGCCTGTGGGCACTGGCCGCGCTCTGGGCCACCTTGACCATTCGGGGCGCCAGCGAAGACAAATGCGCGGAACGTACCAGTTCACTGTGCAGCAAGATCCTGCCCAGCCTGGATGAAGCCGACCCGTTCGACGAAGTCCGCAAGGCCCGCTAAGCAGCGCCTGACCACAACGACACCCATAAACGACAAAAAGCCGCCCCGCATGACACGGGACGGCTTTTGTCATTATGGCGTTCAGAGCGCACGACAGTTATGCGCTAAGCGATTTTCATCACGGTGTCCGGTCCAACTCCGCACCCTCTTTCTTCACCGGCATCAGATCCGCGCGCGTAACGCCCAGCCACATCACCAGCGGACTCGCCACCAGCACCGAGGAATAAATGCCGAACAAAATACCGATGGTCAGCGCCACGGCGAAGTAATGCAGGGTCTCGCCGCCGAAGAACAGCATCGACAGCACCGCCAACTGCGTGCAGCCGTGCGTGATGATGGTCCGCGACATGGTGGCGGTGATGGCATTGTCGATCACCTGCGGTGTCGTCGCCGTGCGCATCTTGCGGAAGTTCTCGCGAATCCGATCGAACACCACCACCGACTCGTTCACCGAATAACCCAGGATGGCCAGCACGGCCGCGAGTACGGTCAGCGAAAAGTCCCATTGGAAGAAGGCGAAAAAACCCAGAATGATGACGACGTCATGCATGTTGGCAATGATCGCCGCCAAGCCGAACTTCCATTCGAAGCGCATCCACAGATACACCACGATCCCGAAGCACACGACCAGCAGTGCCAGTCCGCCGTTCTCCACCAGTTCTTGACCAACCTGGGGGCCGACGAATTCGGTGCGTCGCAGCTGCGCCTGCGCGTCATCCTGCTGGAGTGCGTGCATAACCGTTTCGGACAATTTGGCGCCCGTGTCCTCGCCCTTGGCTGGCAGGCGGATCATCACATCCTTTGCGGTGCCGAAATTCTGCACCGTCACATCTTTATAGCCACCCTGTTCCAGTAGCGCGCGTATTTTTTGCGGCTCGGCCCCTTGCGGGTAATGGACCTCGAGCACGGTGCCGCCGGTGAAGTCCACACCGAAATTCAGGCCCTTGGTCGCGAGCAATACCACTGCCAGCAGGAACGTGACCAACGAAATCACGTTGAACACCAACGCATGGCGCATGAACGGGATATCTTTACGAAGCTTGAAAAATTCCACTGAATACTCCTTGGTGTACGGTCGTTGTCAGCGCCGGTTCGGCATCACTTCCAACTGGTATTGCCGATGGCCAGCCGTTCAACCCGGCGTCCGCCATACAGCAGGTTAACCAGGGCGCGCGACACCATCACGCCGCTGAACATCGACGTGAGAATGCCGAGACACAACACCACGGCGAACCCACGCACCGAGCCGCTGCCGAACATGAACAGCGCAAAACCGGCGATCAGCGTGGTGATATTCGAATCGATAATGGTGCCGAAGGCGCGTTCATAGCCCGCATGGATACTCGCCTGCGGCGTGTTGCCGATGCGCAGTTCTTCACGAATGCGTTCGTTGATGAGCACGTTCGCATCGATGGCCATACCGACAGTGAGCGCGATGGCGGCCATACCCGGCAAGGTCAACGTAGCCTGCAGCATCGACAACAGCGCCACCAGCAGAATGACGTTGACGCCCAGGGCGATGACCGACGTCACACCGAACGCCATGTAATAGATGATCATGAACACCGCGACCAAGGCGAAGCCGATCCAAGTGGAATGGAAACCGCGCTGGATATTCTCCGCGCCCAGGCTTGGACCGACGGTGCGTTCCTCGATGATCTCGATGGGCGCGGCGAGTGCGCCGGCGCGCAGCAACAGCGCCAGGTTGCGCGCCTCGGTCGGGCTGTCCAGACCGGTGATCTGGAAACGGCTGCCCAACTGATCGTTGATGCGCGCGATGTTGATGACTTCCTTGATCTGCGACTTCTGTTTGACCGGCTTGCCATCGACTTCGCGCGTGGTCACCTTGTTTTCGATGAACACCACCGCCATCAGCTTGCCGATCGCGTCCTTGGTGGCGTTGGCCATGATGCGGCCGCCCTTGCTGTCCAGATTGATGAACACCGCCGCCTTGCCACTGTCCTGCTCGAAGCCGGACGAGGCATCGGTGATGTAGTCACCGGTCAGAATCACGCGCCGCTGCAGCAATACCGGTGCGCCGCCGCGTTCGTGGTACAGCTCGCTGCCCGCCGGTATGCGCTTACTCGCCTCGGCGTCGGCGGCGTTATGGCCTTCTTCGACCATGCGGAATTCCAGGGTCGCCGTCGCGCCGAGAATTTCTTTGGCGAGCGCCGTGTCCTGCACACCGGGCAACTGCACCACGATGCGATTAGCGCCCTGCTGCTGGATGACCGGCTCGGCGACGCCCAGCTCGTTGACGCGGTTGCGTAAGGTGGTGATGTTCTGCTGCAAGGCGAACGTGCGGATCTCGCGCTGCTGCTGTTCACCGATACGCGCCGTCAACAGGAACTTGTCGGCCTTATCGGCCACGCTGAATTCCAGCGTGTCGTATTCCTTGTCCAGCGCGGTCATGGCCTGATCGCGGTCCTCGGCGCTGCGGAACTGCGCCAGCACACCGCCGTCGCCGCGGGCGATGGTGATGTATCGAATCGGCTCATCGCGCTTGCGCAGGAAATCCCGGAACTCACCGACATAGCGTTCTTCGGCCTGCGTGACCGCGGCCTCCATGTCGACTTCCATGAGAAAATGCATGCCGCCACGCAGATCCAGACCCAGATACATGGGCCGCGCGTTGATGCGCTGCAACCAGGACGGCGCGGCACTGGCCAGATTCAAAGCCACCACGAAGCGGTTGCCGAGCACTGTCTGCACCTGATCGGCCGCCTTCAGCTGCGCCTCGGTATCGGCGAAGCGCACCAGCAGGCGCTCGTCCTGTAATTCGACTTCACCGTGTGCAACGCCCGCAGCGCGTAACGCCTCCACCACGCGTTCGCTGACGGCAGCATTGACCTGCTCACCGCGCGTCGCCGAAATCTGCAGGGCGGGATTTTCGCCATAGAGATTTGGCAGTGCATACACGGCACCGGCGAGCAGGATCACGGCAATCAGCAGATATTTCCACAGCGGGTATTGATTGATCATCCGAATTCAGTCCTTCAAACGCAGGGGCAACTATGAAATCCATTCGCTGGCCCCGTCATTGCGAGTGCAGCGAAGCAATGACGGGTAATCAGCGTTTTCTTAGAGGTCTTTAACCGCTTCTTTGGGCATCAACGCCGCGATCGAAGCCCGCTGAATCTTCACTTCGACGCCCTCTGACACAGACACCTTGACGAAATTCTCGCCCAGATCGGTGATGCGCCCGAGCAAGCCGCCGTTGGTGACCACATAGTCGCCTTTCTTCAGCGTCTCGACCATGCTCTTGTGTTCCTTGGCGCGTTTCTGCTGCGGCCGGATGAGCAGGAAATAGAACACCACGAAGATCAGGATCAGCGGCAGGAAGCTCATGATCGGATCGGGCTGCTGTGCGGCGGCGGCCGGCGCATCAGCCGCCAAGGCCTGGGAGATGAAAAAGCTCATAGTCGATATCCTTAAATAAGGTTCATGGATTCGCGCCAGCGGGATCACCGGCAAAACGGCCGGTATTATGGCATAGCCGGAACCCGCTGGCAGCCTGTCTGTCGCGGGCGGTCGCCACGCGTCCCATCGACATAACGACGGCACATCGGCGGCCGTTATCAGCACCGGATCAGGCCGGCTGCGGCTGGCCACGTCTGCGATAGAAATCGGCCACATACGCATCCAACCCCCCAGCGGCAATGGCGTCGCGCAGCCCCTGCATCAGGGTCTGGTAATACGTCAGGTTGTGGATCGTGTTCAGCCGCGCACCGAGGATTTCGTTGCACTTATCCAGATGATAGAGATAAGCCCGCGTGTAATTGCGGCAGGTGTAGCACGCGCACTCCGGGTCCAGCGGACCGGTGTCGGTCCGGTGGGCGCTGTTGCGGATCTTGACCACGCCCGTATGGGTGAACAGATGACCATTGCGCGCATTGCGGGTCGGCATCACGCAATCGAACATATCCACGCCGCGGCGCACCGCCTCGACAATATCCTCGGGCCGACCCACGCCCATCAGATAGCGCGGCCGGTCGGCCGGCATGCGCGGCATCAGGTGATCGAGGATGTGCAAACGCTCCGCCTCGGTTTCCCCCACCGAAAGACCGCCGATGGCATAACCATCAAAACCGATTGCACTCAGCCCGGCCAGCGATTCATCGCGCAGTTCGGGATACATGCCGCCCTGCACGATACCGAATAACGCGGCTGGATTGCTGCCGCCTGCATCCCCCTGCGTATCGTGTGCATCACGCGAACGTCGCGCCCAACGTAACGACAATTCCATCGAGCGGCGCGCCTGCTCTTCGGTCGCCGGATGCGGCGTGCATTCATCGAAGATCATCACGATGTCGGAACCCAGCACGTGCTGCACGGCCATCGATTCTTCCGGCCCGAGGAACACCTTGGAGCCGTTGATCGGCGAACGGAAGGTCACGCCTTCCTCGGTGATCTTGCGCAGATCACCGAGACTGAACACCTGAAAGCCGCCGGAATCGGTGAGTATCGGTCCGGACCAGTGCATAAAATCATGCAGGTCGCCGTGTGCCCGCATCACCTCGACGCCCGGACGCAGCATCAGGTGAAAGGTATTGCCCAGCAGAATCTGCGCGCCGGTGGCGGCAACCTCTTCCGGGGTCATCGCCTTGACCGTGCCGTAGGTGCCGACCGGCATGAACGCGGGCGTGTCGACGCGGCCGCGCAGAAACGTCAACGTCCCGCGTCGCGCTTGACCATCCGTGTGTTGGATTTCGAAATGCATAAAGATCCTGAACGTAGCCTGGATGAAGCGCAGCGCAATCCGGGGAACCTGTCGGCCATCCCGGATTATCCCGGATTTACTCGCTGCGCTCACCCTTCGGGTCGCCCTACGGGCGTTCAACGCGCTTCGCGCTTTTGTCGCTGCGCTTCATCCGGGCTACGAAATACTCCGCTCTAAAAACATCGCATCGCCATAACTGAAGAACCGATAGCGCTGCTCCACGGCATGTCGATAGGCGCGCATGATCGGTTCGTAGCCGGCGAAGGCGCACACCAGCATCAACAAAGTCGATTCCGGCAAATGAAAATTGGTCACCAGCGCATCCACCACACGAAATTTATAACCCGGCGTGATGAATAGACGGGTCTCACCACGGTAGGGCTGCAACGTGCCCGATTGGGCCGCCGCTTCCAGACTGCGTACGACCGTCGTACCGACGGCAATAACACGGCCGCCGCGTGACTTTGTTGCAGCAATCGCTGCGCAGGTCTCGGCACTGACTTCGACGCGTTCGGCGTGCATGCGATGCTCCTCCAGACGTTCGACGCGCAACGGCTGAAAGGTGCCGGCACCGACATGCAGCGTCACATACGCCGAGTCGATCCCCTGCTCACCGAGTTGCGCGAGCAACGCGGCATCGAAATGCAGACCGGCGGTCGGCGCCGCCACCGCACCCGGCTCGCGTGCGTACACTGTCTGGTAGCGCTCATGATCGTCTGCCACGTCGGCGCGGGTGATATACGGCGGCAAGGGGATATGTCCGTGCCGTTCGAGCTGCGTGAGAACCGTATCCTCACCGGCGAATTCCAGCACGAAGAACTCCCCCTCACGACCCAGCACCCGCGCCTCGATGGCACCGTCCAGGTGCAAGCACGCCCCGTCACGGGGCGATTTACTGGCCCGCACTTGGGCGAGAACGCGCCGTTCATCCAGCACCCGCTCGACCAGCACCTCGATGCGACCACCACTATCCTTCTGTCCGTGCAAACGCGCGGGGATCACCCGCGTATCGTTGAGCACCAACAGATCACCCGGGCGCAGCAATTCCGCCAACGCGCGAAAACTGCGATCGCTGATCTGGCCTCGATCATCCAGACACAGTAAACGGCTGGCCGCGCGCTCGGCGAGCGGGGCCTGTGCGATCAGTTCAGGGGGAAGCTCAAAAGCAAAATCACTGCGCTGCATGGCGCGGCATACTAGCATAAGGCGGCTTGCCGATCCGTTCGGATGGCTTATACTAGCGCCCTTGCCGGCCCCCAGAGATTACCTTTGGTGGGTCGGATGGCTGGCCGGGATGGCGGAATCGGTAGACGCAGTGGACTCAAAATCCACCGCTGGTAACAGTGTGCGAGTTCGAGTCTCGCTCCCGGCACCATATTTATTACATTAGCCCCTCCGCGCGGAATCCGCGCATCGGTTACTGGCATGGAACCTGCAAATTTCCAGGTTCAAAGCGATTAACCCAAAAATTTGGCGCCTCACCGGCGCATCCGCTCAAGAGTGACAACGACATTATGGTAGGCACCCGCTTTTCCATCGAGGTTCAACCCAAACTTCCCGCCCGTTTGAGCCGTCTGCAGGATCTCGCCGAAGACCTGCTCTACAGTTGGGACCGCCAGGTGCGCGGATTATTCTTCCGCCTCGACCGCCCCCTGTGGGAAAGCAGCGGCCACAACCCTAAACTGTTCCTGCGTCGCGTCTCGCAACAGCGCCTGGAAGAGGCCGCCGAAGATCGCGTGTTCCTCGAAGATTACAATCGCGCCTTGTCGAGTTTCGACAGTTATCACCAGGCAACACTGCGCCCCGGCATCGAGGAATATCTCGATCCCGAGAAAGATCTGGTCGCCTATTTCTGCGCCGAATTCGGGCTGCACGAAAGCTTGCCGATCTATTCCGGCGGCCTCGGCATCCTCGCCGGCGATCACTGCAAGGCCGCCAGCGATCTGGGCATCCCCTTCATCGGGGTCGGCATGATGTACCGTCAGGGTTATTTCAACCAGACCATCGACGGTCATGGCAATCAGATCGCGCATTACACGCCCACCAATTTCGCCAACCTCGCCATCGCGCCGGCAACACTCGATAACGGTCAGAACGTGCATGTGTTCGTCGATATGCCCGGGCGCCGCGTCATGCTCAAGGTGTGGAAGGCGCAGGCCGGCCACATCACGTTGTACCTGCTCGACAGCGACCTGCCGGAGAACCAGGACGCCGACCGCGCCATCACCTATCAGCTCTACGGTGGCGACATCACCACCCGCATTCAACAGGAAATCGTGCTCGGCATCGGCGGCGTGCGTGCCATCCGCGCCCTCGGTCTGAAGCCGACGGTATGGCATATCAACGAAGGTCACGCCGCGTTCCAGGTGCTGGAGCGCTGCCGCGAATGGGTACGCAAAAGCAATATGACGTTTGCCAGCGCGCTGGAACTGGTCGCCGCCGGCACCGTGTTCACCACGCATACACCGGTCGCCGCCGGACACGATATCTTCGATCACAATCTGATCAGTGCCTATTTCGCCGATTACATCCCGGAACTCGGCATCAGCACCGAGGAATTCCTCCAACTCGGCGCCAGCCCCAGCAACCAGAACGGTTTCAACCAGACCGCGTTGGCCCTGCGCGCCTCGCGCTTCCACAATGGCGTCAGCCGCATCCACGGTCAGGTCGCCTCGCAGATGGAAAGCTACATCTGGCCGCAGATCCCGCATCGCGAGAATCCCATTCGCCATGTCACCAACGGCGTGCATGTGCCGACCTTCCTGGCGCGCGATTGGATGAATCTCTACGACATGCGTTTCGGCCGTGAATGGCGTAACGAACTCATCAACGACGCCTATTGGGAACGCATCGATCACATCCCCGATCACAGCTTCTGGAGCCTGCGCCAATCACTGAAGGCGGAATTGCTGGAGGACGTGCGGCAGCGCGTGACGCTGCAGTACCGTCGCAACGGCTACTCGGACGTGCTGATCGACCGCATGACCCAGTATCTGTCGCCGCACGAGACCGACATCCTCACCATTGGCTTTGCGCGCCGCTTCGCGACCTACAAACGCGCGACGCTGATGTTCTCGGATCCCAAGCGCCTGGAGCGTTTGCTCAACGATATCGGCCGACCCGTGTTGTTCATGTTCGCGGGCAAGGCGCATCCGAACGATCTGCCCGGACAACATTTTATCCAGGTGATCCACGAGTTCTCGCGCCGTCCGGAATTCATCGGCCGCATCATCATCATCGAAGGTTACGACATGGCGCTGGCGCGCAAACTCGTGACCGGTGTGGACGTGTGGCTGAACACGCCGGAATATCCGATGGAGGCCAGCGGCACGTCGGGCCAGAAGGCCGGCTTGAACGGCGTCATCAACCTCAGCGTGCTGGACGGCTGGTGGGGCGAAGGCTACAACGGCGAGAACGGCTGGGCGATCGCACCGCACGGCCAACAATACGATGCCGCCTATCGCGATCACGAGGAAAGCACCGAATTGCTGGATATCATCGAGCGTCAGGTGATACCGCTTTACTACCAGCGCAATGGCCACGGCTATTCCGAAGGCTGGGTGCGCATGTCCAAGGCGTCGATCAAATCCATCCTGCCGCAGTTCAATTCGCAGCGCATGGTGATGGATTACATCCGCGACTTCTATAGCGCCGCGAACAAGCAATGCAAGAAACTCGCTGCCGATCAGTATGGCGGTGCGCGCGAACTCGCGGAATGGAAGGCCCTGGTGCGGCGTATCTGGCCGCGCGTGTCATTGCATCTCTGCCGACAAGCTGCCCGAGGCAATCGCCTCTGGACGCACCTTGCCGATCACCATCGCCGTGCAGTTGCATGAACTCACCGCCGCAGATGTGTGTGTGGAATGCGTCGTCGGCACGGAAGATGCGCACGGTGAATTTGTCGCCCAGACGCATTTCGACTTCGCCGCCGCCGGCACCAACGGCAATGGCGAAACCCTGTTCCGCCTCGACTTGATCCCGCCACTGGCCGGATTACAGCATTACAAACTGCGCATGTATCCCACCCACAAATTGCTCAGCCACCCGCTGGAAGTCGGCTGCATGCTGTGGTTGTAGGCTGAGAAGTGGGCGCGGCGAACACGCCGTGCCCACATGATTACTCCGCTCGCTCAGCGGACGTTTCCGGTTGACCAACCACTCCCACACATAACCGGCAGGCCGCTCTTGTCCGGTGACCAGATACGCAAAGCTGTTGTGATTACGTTCGATCCAGGACAATTGACTGCGCGCCTCGACGCGCCCTGCCAGTAATAGTTGATCACCCCGTACCAGCGTCATCGATTCATCCGGCACCACCCATTCCAGCGCGCCGCGCTTGAGCAACAAAGTGATGCCCGGCAAACGCTCTTCGCGGTTACGCGGATCGCGCCAGAGATCGCCGATGGTGACGCGCTGGCCTGCGTGCAACCCAGCATAGATGGCCGGCGTATCGGCGGGATTGATGGTCAGGCCCCAGGTCTCGGGGGCTTCGTCGCCGATGATGCCGCCGAGACGGCTCACCAGTTGATTGGCCCAGTCATTGCCCTGCTGCATGGCCAGATCGAGAAACTCGGTAAGCAGCGGCGTGGTGAGCAGGGCGAAGATTTTGTGCGCGATGACGTTGTTGCGCTGCATCAGCAGATCCAGGTCGGCCGCGCAGAACAACGGATCGTTCTGATGTTCGTTCTGACGCGCCACCTTGAACAGTTTCGGGTTGAGTTCGCGCGCCGTCATGATGATGGAAAGGTTGGTGGCATCATTGTCCGTGCCGGCGACGATGCCGACCGCATCCCTGATACCGGCCTGCACCAGGGTATCGGCCTCGGTGCCGCGCCCCACGACGCTGCCTTCCGGCGGCAGGGTGCGCGCAGGATCGGCCTCGATGATGGTCGCGACCACACCCTCGCGGGCCAAGCGCGACTGCACCGCCTTGCCGAAACGGCCATAACCGCACAACACCCAGCGTCCCACCGGCGGGAAGATCGGTTCGCGCAACGGCTCATGCGGCGCCGCCGTCATCCATTCGAACAACAGATACATGCCCGGCGAATGCAGCGCCATCGCCAGGCGGCCGGCGAACAGTTCGAAGGCATTGATGATATGGTCGGTGCCGAACGACTGCATGTTGCGCGCGATATCCTGCGAGTCGGCCCGGCAGAGTGTCACCAGACGTGGTCTCAACAATTCGGTGGTGATCGCGATCTTGAGGTTTACGGCATCGCTGTTAGTGAGTGCGATCACACCCTTGCAATAGGCGTGCTCCAGCCCGGCCAGCAGCAGTGTGCCCGGGTGCGCCGGATCGCCGCGCAGGGCCGGGATCACCATGGGCAGTTCCTCCAGTTCCAGCGCATTGATGCGCTCCTGATCGGCATCGATCACCACCGATCGAATGCCGGACTCGGCCAGCGCCTTGACCAGCAGTGCACCGGTATCGCCATAGCCGCACACCAGATAGAACGGCTCGTGCATGCGCCGCACGGCGCGACGGAAAGCATTCTCGATACGCACCGCGCGGTACGCCGGATCCTGCACCGCGGTCAACACCGCACCGATGCTGTAAATCCAGGTGATCACCGAGGCATAGATGGTGAAGGTCAGCCACAAGCGCTGCGCATCATTGAAGACGTAAGGCAACTCACCGAAGCCGATGGTGGTCGCGGTGTAACTCACGACATAAAAGGCGTGAAAGAAACCCATATGCCATGGCTGCCCCTGATCGTCGATGCCCGGAATCAGGACGAAGCCGAGCGTTGTCACTGCGTACACCGAGATCAGCAGTATCAACGGGGTACGCAATCGCCGCAGCAGCAGGAACAGAACGTTATGCATGGCGCTAGCGCCGGATGGCGATGGTTTCCGCAACCAGCAAGACCACCGAGGTGAAGTTCGCCAGCACCGCGCCACCGGAGAGGGACACGATGGCAACCATGATGTGCGGCGTCATGCCACCGACCGAAATGTGATCGGCATACGCCCACACCAATGCTGCCGTGATCAATTGCAGATCGGCGACCAGGCTGGTGGCCAACAATACCGCGCCGAGGTGGGTGCGGTCGCCGAGCTTGAGCACGGTGGCGATCAGGCTGACCACCAACGCGGCATAGAGCTCATAGATATTGTGATGCACCGGGTTGTCGATTTCACCGACATAGAATCCGAAGTTCAACGTGAGCGCGAGCACGATGAAGAAGGCAAAAATAACTTTCTCGAGATTCATGGTCTCTCCTTATCGATACTCGCTTGCCTCACTCATACCAGGAGACAAATTATTGATGTTTACGTAATTACATGACACTGCGTAGCCCGGATGGAGCTAAGCGGAATCCGGGAGAACAGCGGCTTCACCCTGGATTCCGGTCCCCAAAACGGATAGGGGGCCTGCATCCGGGCTACCGGTAATCTGTCAGGCAAAGATGTAACGCGCAATAATACACACAAAGACCGCGCGATCAGCGGCCGTAGAGTTGCAGCAATTGTCGCAATCTTTCGTCGAGACCATCCGGCAGTTGTTCCCAGGTGAAGCGCCAGCGCCAATTACCTTCGGCGACGCCAGGCGTGTTCATGCGGTGTTCCGAATCCAGCGCCAGCGCATCCTGCAGCGGAATGATGGCGAGCACCGCTACCGACGCCAAGGCCGCGCGGATCAACGGCCATGGCATCGGCTCGGTCGGCAGATAGAGATATTCGTGCAGATGCGTGCGGGTGGCATCGTCGAGTGATTGATACCAACCGAGCGTGGTGTCGTTATCGTGGGTGCCTGTATAGGCGACACTCAGGCGCTCGTGATGATGCGGAAGATAAGGATTGCTGGCGTCACCGCCAAAGGCGAATTGCAGGATTTTCATGCCGGGCAGGCCGAAACGCAGCCGCAACGCATCGACTTCGGGCGTAATGATACCGAGGTCTTCGGCGACCAATGGCAGCGCATGCAGACTGTCGAGCAGTGCCTGGAACAAGCGCTCGCCCGGCGCCTTGACCCAACAGCCATCGATAGCGGTCTCGGCGCTCGCGGGAATCTCCCAGTGCGCCTCGAAGCCGCGAAAATGATCGATGCGGATCAGATCGAACAGTTCACGCTGAGTGCGCATGCGTTCGATCCACCAGCGGAAGCCATCAGCCTCGATGCGCTCCCAATGATAATGCGGGTTGCCCCAGCGCTGACCGGTGGCGGAAAAATAATCCGGCGGCACACCGGCCACGACTTCGAGTCGACCTTCGGCGTCGACGCGGAAATATTCGCGTTGCGCCCACACCTCGGCGCTGTCGTAGGCGACGAAAATCGGCACATCGCCAAACAGCAACACACCGCGTTCGTTGGCATAACGACGCAGGTCATGCCATTGACGGAAGAACACGAATTGATTGAAACACACTTGTTCGATCATCACGGCGCAGCGATGGCGTGCATCGTCCAGCGCCACCGTCTCGCGATCACGCAACGGCCGGTGCCAATCGAACCAACCGCGACCCTGATGTTCTGCACGCAACGCCTCATAGAGCGCGTAATCGTTCAGCCACGCGGCATGGGTGGTACGGAAATCAGCATACTCGACACGCTCGGCTGCCGTCGCGACACCTTGGAATCCGGCATAGGCGGCGCACAATTGATTGCAGCGCCAATCGTTGCCGCAGGGCGTGTCCAAACCGCCCGCCCTCAGCCACCCCCACTCCATCAACCGTTGCAGACTGATCAGCTGCGGGTTGCCCGCATGTACCGAGGTGCATTGATACGGCGAGCCGCCGGCGTGGGTCGGGCCGAGCGGCAACATCTGCCAGACGCTGATGCCGGCGCTGGCCAGAAAATCCACGAAGCGGAAGGCCTCCGCACCGAGTTCGCCGCAATCGCCAGTGCCCGGTAGCGAAGTCGGATGCAGCAGGATGCCGGCGCGGCGCTGAGCGAAGGGACTGTTGGGATTGATCGGCAGCGACATCGCGCGTCAGCCCTGCGGCTGACCGTGACGCATTACACCACCCGCCGCTGGGCCGGGGCCGCTGCTGCCGTGCGAAAAGGCTTGGGTAAGATATTCCGGCGGCTCTTTACCCAGCATCTGGTAGAGATTCGCCAGATGCATGCGGAATAGACGATCGAAGTCCTGCACGCTATCGGCAGGATTGTAATCGCCAAACCACCAGAACCAGTCTGACCCCTCGCAGATGGCCAACTGATGCTGCGCGGCGGCGAGCTGATCGGAGTCGATGCGCCCACCGTGGGTCACGTCGTCGAACATGCGCTTGGCGTCGCCGAGCATATCCCAGCCGCGATTCTTGTCGCGGTCGCCGATCCATGTCGAAAACGTACCGTACACCCAACTGCCCGCCACCAGCGACTTGATTTCAGCCGCGCCGTTGCCGGCATCGAGGTATTCCGAAAAGGTGGTGAGATTGATCTGCGGATGCTCCGCCAACTGCTGATACAGCGCATGCAGAAAGTAATAACCGTTTTCCGGATAGTACTCCCAGGCATTCTCGCCATCGAGAATGATCGAGACAATGCGTCGCGAGTCCGGCGCGCTGGTGGTGCGGATAGTGTCGAGATGATGGATCAGATTGGCGACGGCATCGTCGGCATGCCAATCGGTATAGGTAAAACCGACCATGTCGGATAGGCCATCATCGCGGAAGAAACACGCCAGTTTGCCGTTTTGCACATGATACGGCTGAAACAGCAGTTCCTCGCGCGACCGTTCCTTGAGCGTCTCATCGTGCGCGACACTGTGAAACAGCACGCTCTCGCCACTGGCCGCCCACTCGAAGCCATGCTTCTCCAGCAACTGCAATGTCGCCGTGCTGACACTACCTTCCGCCGGCCAGCAGCCGCGCGGTCGGAAATCGAAGTACTGCTCACACGTATTGATGGCTTCGCGGATATGCCATTCAGAACGCTCCAATCCGCCCGGGTAGGCGGACATTTCAGGCAGCGGTGCGGCCGGCATGGCATCGTGCGCAGATTTAATGTCGAGTAACAGTGGCATGATCGGGTGCGCATACGGCGTCACGGCGATTTCCACCTTGCCTTCCTTGGCCAGGCGCGCATAACGGTCAATCACGCCCGACAGCAGCTCGCCGATGACGGTGATCAAGTCACGCCGATCATGCAATGAATAATGACCGCCCTGTTCGATGAGTTTGCGCACCCGCGCATCGCTGCGACGCACCGTCTCGCCCATCCAGGCCAGGTGATACCACACCAGCAGATCAACCAGAAACTGATCGCTGAGATAACACAGACTCTCTGTGTGCGTGCTGAACCAACGCGCCATCTCCGCCAAGCGCTGATAGTGTGGAAACCGGTCGATAAGGCGCTTCTGATTCGCGCGCAGACAATCCTTGATCAGCTTCAACCGCGCTTCGGTCTGCGTTGGCAACACGGCAGCACCCAGCGCATCGAGCAGCGGATCGCGAATGGTCTTACCTTCGCGCAGGAAACCGCGCACCTGACCGGCGTAATCAGACAACTGATCGAGCAGGATCGGCGCGAAATTCACCACCGCGCGCGCATTCGGTACCGCCTCGATATGCGCCGCCATATCGACATAATCCTTGATGGCGTGCAGATAGGACCACGGCTGCTGATACTCGCCACTCATCATGTTGCAGTACTGCGGCTGATGCATATGCCAGCACAGCACGACGTTCAGCTTCGGCTCAGCGGACATGATGCAACTCCTGGCCGAGCATTTCCGGTGTCACCAACACCACGCCGCCCTCGGACACATAGAACCGTTCGGCATCGGCGACGGGGTCTTCGCCGATGATGGTATGTGGCGGAACATGACAGCCCTTGTCGATGACCGCGCGGGTGATCCGACAGTTCTCGCCGATCTCGACATTGGGCAGCACCACCGCGTCTTGCAGCTTGGAACGCGAATGCACTTTGACGTTTGAGAACAGCAGCGAGTGGCGCACCAGCGCACCGGAGATGATGCAGCCACCGGAGACCATGGAGTCCACTGCCATGCCACGACGGTCATCGTCGTCAAAGATGAACTTGGCCGGCGGCAATTGTTCCTGATAGGTCCAGATCGGCCACTTAGCGTCGTAGAGATTCAATTCCGGTGTGATGCCGATCAGTTCCAGGTTAGCTTCCCAGAAGGCATCGACAGTCCCCACGTCGCGCCAATACGCCTGACTTGCCGGTCTCTTCGTCGCGAAAGGGATAGGCGATGACCTTATGCGACTGGATAACGCCGGGGATAATGTCTTTACCGAAGTCGTGCGTAGAGGCTTCATCGTCGCTATCCTGAATCAGGATTTTGTAGAGGAATTCGGTATTGAAGACATAGATACCCATCGAGGCCAGCGCCATGGCAGGATTGCCGGGCATCGGCTGCGGATTGACCGGTTTTTCCTGGAACTCGATAACGCGATTGTCTTCGTCCACGCTCATCACGCCGAATTCCGTGGCACGTTGCAGACCCACTTCGATGCAACCCACGGTCATATCCGCGCCGCGTTTGACGTGTTCGGCGATCATCGGACCGTAGTCCATTTTATAGATGTGATCGCCCGCGAGGATCAACACGAACTCAGGGCCGTGATTGCGGATGATGTCCAGGTTTTGATAGACCGCATCGGCGGTGCCCTCGTACCACGAGGTCTCGATGCGCTGCTGCGCGGGCAGCAACTCGACGAACTCATTGAACTCGCCACGCAGGAAATTCCAGCCACGGTGGATATGCTGGATCAGCGAGTGCGACTTGTACTGCGTCAGCACGCCCATGCGACGGATGCCGGAGTTCATACAGTTGGACAAGGGGAAATCGATGATGCGGAATTTGCCGCCGAAGGGCACGGCGGGTTTGGCACGCCACAGGGTGAGATGCTTGAGGCGGGAACCGCGCCCGCCCGCCAGAATCAGCGCCAAGGTATTGCGGGTAAGACGGCTGACGAAACGCTGTGTCTGGCCGGGATTCATGCTAGAAAATCTCCTTAATTGTGACTTCACACCGCTACCGGTATAGCTTCTGCTTGATCTGAAGCAAACACCCTCGACCGCACAGGCCGTTCCCCGCGCGGGTCTATGGTACCATTTGACCATCAACTTGGAATGACATCCGTGCCCCGGCGCGAGACCGCGCGGGCGTACCTGCACCTCACTTGGTAAAGTGCCATGCTCAAAGCCGCAAGTTCCCTGACCGATACACGCGACCCTGCGCTGCAACTGATCGCCGAGGCGCGCCATCACGATCCCTTCGCCGTACTCGGACGTCATCCGCATGGCGGCGGCGAACGCGTACTCGCCTATCTCCCGGGCGCACGTTCCGCGCAATTGGTCGAAAACCATGCACCGATGCAACGCATCACCGGTACGGATTTCTTCGCTTGGCAAGGGGCCTGCCGGCGTGGTGCCGGAGCGCTATCGTCTGGAGTGGACTGACCGAGCCGGCAACACGCATGTCGATTACGATCCGTATTGTTTCCCCGAGCAGCTCGGCGATTTCGATCTGCACCTGTTTGGCGAAGGCCGCCACTGGCATGCCTACCGTTTCATGGGCGCACAGCCGCATCAGGCCGACGGCATCGACGGCGTGTTATTCGCCGTCTGGGCGCCCAGCGCCGAACGCGTCAGCGTGGTGGGTGAATTCAATGCCTGGGACGGCCGCCGTCATCCGATGCGCGTGCGCGGCGGCAGCGGCATCTGGGAACTGTTCATCCCCGGCCTGAATGCGGGTCAACTCTACAAATATGAAATCCGCAATCGCGAGCACGGCACCGTGCACGTCAAGATCGACCCCTACGGCCGCGCCTTCGAATACCGTCCCGGCACCGCCGGACGCGTTCCCGCACCGGCCAGTTACAGCTGGGGCGACGACGCCTGGATGCAGGCCCGCCGCGACAGCGATTGGCTGCACGCGCCGATGTCGATCTACGAAGTGCATCTGGGTTCCTGGCGGCGCGGCCCGAACGGCGAATTCCTCAGCTATCTCGAACTGGCCGAACAGCTCATCCCGTATGTCGCGGCGCAAGGCTTCACGCACATCGAGCTGCTGCCGGTCACCGAACACCCGCTGGACGATTCCTGGGGCTATCAGGCCACCGGCTACTACGCGCCGACCAGTCGGCATGGAACGCCGGACGAGTTCCGCACGTTCGTCGATCAATGTCATCAGCACGGCATCGGTGTGATTCTCGACTGGGCCCCGGGCCACTTCCCGAAAGACGATCACGCCCTGGCGCGTTTCGACGGCAGCGCGCTCTACGAACACGAAGACCCGCGCCGCGGCGAACACCGCGAATGGGGCACGCTGATCTTCAACTACGGTCGCAACGAGGTGCGCAATTTCCTGCTGTCCTCGGCGCTGTTCTGGATCGAGGAATGTCACATCGACGGCCTGCGCGTGGATGCCGTGGCGTCGATGCTGTATCTGGATTATTCGCGCGAAGCGGGCGAGTGGCTGCCGAACATGTACGGTGGCCGCGAGAATCTGGAGGCCATCGATTTTCTGCGTCAGCTCAACCAAGTCACCCACGGCCAGCATCCGGGCACCATGATGATCGCCGAGGAATCCACTGCCTGGCCGCAGGTCACACGGCCCGCGTATGTCGGCGGTCTGGGTTTCTCCATGAAGTGGAACATGGGCTGGATGCACGACACGCTGATCTATTTCAGCAAGGATCCGGTGCATCGGCATTTCCACCATGACCAGCTCACCTTCGGTCTGCTGTATGCCTTCACCGAAAATTTCGTGCTGCCGTTCTCGCACGACGAAGTCGTGCACGGCAAGTCGTCCATGCTGCACAAAATGCCCGGCGACGAGTGGCAGCAGTTCGCCAATCTGCGCCTGCTGTATACCTATCTGTGGACGTATCCGGGCAAGAAGCTGTTGTTCATGGGTTCTGAATTCGGCCAGCGTTCGGAATGGAACTGCAACGCGCCGCTGGAATGGCAGGCGCTGGAATACGCGCCGCATGTGGGCGTGCAGAATCTGGTCCGCGATCTCAACCGACTGTATCGCGAAGAGCCGGCGCTGCACCGCCATGAATTCGAATTTTCCGGCTTCGACTGGATCGATTGCCACGATGCGGCGCAGTCGGTCATCAGCTACCAGCGCCGCGCGGAGCACTCCGCGCTGATCACCGCATTCAACTTCACACCGGTCGTCCGCAACGGCTATCGCCTGGGCGTTCCAGAACACGGCAGTTATCGGGTGGTGTTGAATTCGGACTCGGCGTTCTACGCGGGCGGCAATATCGGCGAACAGATCCTGCACACCGAACCGACACCGTGGATGGGCCATCCCTGCTCGCTCGTACTCACCCTGCCGCCGCTGGCGGGCGTGATTCTCAAGCGCGAATTGAACTGAGGACACTGGAACCTCGGCATTGCCGCGAAGCAATCCCAAAGCATTTTCGGCTTGGGTTCGTGCTACGCTTCTCGCAACGCAAGATTATTTCTGCTTCGGCCGGAATGCCTTGACGAAGGCTTCATCCGTGGTGAGAAACGCGCCGCCGATGAGATCAATACAATACGGCACGGCGGGGAACACCGCTTCAAGGCACTCGGCGATGGCGGCGGGTTTACCCGGCAGGTTGATGATCAGCGATTGGCCTCGGATACCCGCAAGCTGTCGCGACAGAATCGCCGTCGGCACATGCTGGAGCGACACGGCGCGCATCTGCTCACCAAACCCCGGCATGAGTTTATCGATGACGGCCTCGGTCGCCTCCGGCGTCACATCGCGCGGCGCCGGGCCGGTACCACCGGTCGTCACCACCAGACAGCAAGCCGTGCGTATCGCATAATTCCTTGAGCGTTGCCTCGACCTGCTCACGCTCGTCGGGAATCACCCGCGCCACCGCTTCCCAAGGCGAGGTCAACGCGCGCGTCAGCCAGGCATGGATGGCAGGACCACCGAGGTCTTGGTATTCGCCGCGACTGGCGCGGTCGGAGACGGTGACGATACCGATGCGGGCGACAGTCTGCGTCATGCGCGATGTTCCTGGATGGCTGTGCGGAGCGGCGCAGTATACCAAAGCGCGCCTGATCAGAATCAAACCCGCTGAGCCTCTGTTGTTGACCTCAGCGCGATAGACCGGACAATACCGCCACAACGCGACGAGGATTGAACATGGCCAAGGTACTTTATTTCGGCAGTCTGCCCGATCGCATCGGTCGCGGCGCCGAAGAATTATTTCTGCCCAAGACCGTGCACACCACGCGCGATCTGTTGCGTTATCTGCGCGAACGCGGCAAGGCCTGGGAAGAAGCCCTGCAGGATGACCGGCTCACCATCACCGTAAACAAAGAATTTCTCGACCTCGATCACCCCATCACAGAGCAAGATGAAATCGCGCTGATCTCCAAGGGTCTGGGGCGAGCCTAGTCGCCGGCCCGACAGACCGACCGACAGATAAATAGGCGCATAGACAGCGCCAGATCACCCCCGTAGAATGCCGCCCGTCATTGGGGAGTAGTCGCCCTTCGTTACCTGAAGGGGCTTACGTCAACATACTTGGCCGATCGGTCATGGCGTACGCGGTTACCGAGATTCTCATGGGATTCGCATGAGATTCGCCCGGGCTTGGCAAGACCTTTGACCATGCTGCCTTCGGACTGGCCGGAGAAGCGGCGTGGTCATGCGTCTGTTGTCCGGCCTTGGAGCATCAACTTGGAAGCCTTCCTCATTTCCACGGGCATCGTCGCCCTCGCCGAAATCGGTGATAAGACGCAACTCCTGGCCTTCATCCTCGCCGCCAAATTCCGCAAGCCGTGGCCGATCATCGTCGGCATTCTGGTCGCGACGCTCGCGAACCACAGCCTCGCCGGTGCGCTCGGCGCGTGGATTCCTGCCTTGATGGAACCGCAGACACTGCGTTGGGTACTCGGGCTCTCGTTCATCGCCATGGCGATCTGGACGCTGATCCCCGATGAGTTCGACGAGGACGATGCCAAGCTGGCGCGCTTCGGTGTGTTCGGCACCACCCTGATCGCGTTTTTCCTCGCCGAAATGGGCGACAAGACCCAAGTCGCGACCGTCGCGCTCGCGGCTCAATATCAGTCCATCATCTTCGTCGTCGCGGGAACGACCCTGGGCATGTTGATCGCCAACGTCCCGGCAGTGTTATTGGGCGACCGCATCGCCCAGCGCATGCCGGTGCGACTGGTGCATGGCATCGCCGCAGCGGTGTTCGCGATACTCGGCATCGCCACCTTGCTTGGGGCCGGAGAGCAATTCGGCTTCTGATCCCGTCAACCGCCCTGCTGTCCGGCAACCACCTTGAAATATCCCGCAGATCGACTACGTTAATCTAAACACCATGACAAAAATCAATGCTGCGCGATCATCCATCGATCCCGGCGGACATTGTTGCGGAGGAATACACCATGGCACATCCGGACACCCGCCCCCGTCTTGAAGATCAGGACCACCTGTTATTGGAAGACAGTGGCCTCCCCTTCGTCGCACCCTGCCGCCGCCTCCAGGCGAGTGATCCGTTGGTCTGGTTGGTCTTGGGCTGGCAGGACTTCAAACGCGCGCCTGCCGTGAGTCTTTACTATGGCGGCTTTCTGGTACTTATGAGCTATGTGCTGGCCTTTCTCACCTGGCAACTGGGTGGCTATGTGCTGATCTTCAGCCTGATGTCGGGGCTGGTTTTCCTGGCTCCGGTGTTGGCCCTCGGTCTGTATTCCATCAGTTGCCAGTTGCAGCGCGGCCTCGAACCACAAATCGGCTATTGCCTGCGCGAGGGCCGCCGCCATCTCGGCAGCGAACTCGTCTACTCGATGGTGCTGCTGGTCATTTTTCTGCTCTGGGCGCGGGCCGCCAGCATGGTCCATGTATTTTTCCCCATGCAGTCCAATCCCGCGCCGGCAGATCTCGCCCTGTTCCTCGGCATCGGCACGGCCATCGGTGCGGTGTTCAGTGGCTTGGTGTTCACGGCCAGCGCCTTTTCGTTACCGATGATGCTCGACCGTCAGACCGACACCATCACCGCAGTACTCACCAGTGTGAATGCCGTGCTGAACAACAAGGCCGCCATGCTGGTCTGGGCAGCGTTGATCGGCATGGCGTTGGCCATCAGCGTAGCAACAGCCTTTATCGGCTTTGCCGTCACCATGCCTGTCCTCGGTTATGCCGCGTGGCACGGCTATCAGGCGACCATACAGGCCGAGGCCTGGCCGCAACATAGCGTCCGCAAATAAACGCGCGGGGAAATTCCACACTGGCGGTGCTCAACCTGCGCTGCGTTTACTCGTACCCGACTTCGTCCCAAAAGATTGCTGCTGATTACCTCGTGCTTTAGCATGCGTTCAAGCCAGCGCGTCGCCGCACCGCGACAGCGCGCTTCATCACAGGACGAACCATGCGCAGTCACGACCTCTCCAACTGGACTCACGAACACGTCTTCGACGCGGGCAATCAAGCCGCGGAGCGCGGCACCCGCGCCGTCATGTGGCTCACCGCCGCCATGATGGTCGTGGAAATCACCGCCGGCTGGTGGTTCAACTCGATGGCGCTGCTCGCCGACGGCTGGCACATGAGTTCGCACACCGTGGCGATTGGTCTAAGCGCCTTCGCCTATGCAGCCGCGCGGCGCTATGCGCGCGACCCGCGTTTTGCCTTCGGCACCTGGAAAATCGAAATCCTCGGCGGCTTCGCCAGCGCGATCTTCCTGCTCGGCGTTGCCGCCATGATGGTGTTCGCCTCCGTCGAACGCATCCTGTCGCCGCAACCGATTCACTATCAAGAAGCGATGATCGTCGCGGCGTTGGGACTGGCGGTGAATATCGTCAGCGCGATGATCCTTGGCGACGCGCATCATCATGGACACGATCACGACCATCATGATCATCACGACCACAGTCACGAGCATAATCACCACCCGCATCACGATCTGAATCTGAAATCAGCCTATCTACACGTCATCGCCGACGCCGCCACCTCGGTGCTCGCGATCATCGCCCTGGCCGGCGGCTGGCTGTACGGTTGGTCGTGGCTCGACCCGGTCATGGGCATCGTCGGCGCCGCGCTGGTCGCGGTGTGGGCCAAGGGCCTGTTGATCGAGACCGGCAAGGTGCTGCTCGACCGCGAAATGGATGACCCCGTCGTGGCCGAAATCCGCGAAGTCATCGAGACCGGCCCGGACAACGGCGATACCCGCATCACCGATCTGCACGTCTGGCGCGTCGGCCGCGGCGCCTACGCCTGCGCGCTAAGCCTGGTCACCCATGACACGAATCTCACCGCCGAGCGCGTGCGCGAACAACTTGCCGTGCATGAAGAGATCGCACATTGCACGATCGAGATTCAGCGCTGTTGTACTTGAGACCGAGCATCATTATGGAACAGCGCATCTCCCTCATCACCCTCGGCGTACACGATCTACAGAAGAGCACCTCCTTCTTCGAGCGTTTGGGTTGGCAGCGCTCCGTCAAGGCCGCCGAAGGCGTGGCCTTCTTCCAATGCGGCGGTATCGTCGTGTCTTTATATCCATTGACGGATCTCGCCAAGGATGCGGGCGTATCACCCGCACGATCCGGCTTCGGTGGTTTCGCCATCGCCTATAACACGCGCGTGTCGTGAAGATGTGGATACCACGCTCGCCGAGGCGGCCGCAGCCGGCGCGCAGATCATCAAGCCCGCGCAGGATGTTTTTTGGGGTGGTTACTCGGGATACTTCCGCGATCTTGACGGACACCTGTGGGAAGTCGCCTGGAATCCGGGTTTTCCGCTCGACGAGCACGGGGCGATTCGACTTCCGGATTGAACGCTACGCGTGCGTTAGCGTCTTTTCGGGCAAGGCCAACGGTTTATGACGCCCCGTCGTCGCCCTGCGCCACCCGCGCCGTGCAATGGCTCAACACCAGCTGCGGCGGATTCATGGAGAAGATGAACGGCGCGGCCTGGCGCAAGGCGCTGAGGCCGAGGATCTGTCGCGTGCTACCGGGAAATACGGCGGCCTCGACATCGCGCAGGATGCAGGCCACGCCGATGGTCACCAACGCAATGCGGTAAACCGGGACGGTGGTGGTGCTGCCGTCGGCGAGCACGCCGGAGAGTTCGCGCAGGTAGGTGGCGCCGCCACTCTGTTTCAGCAGTGCCAATGTCACTTCGTTGATGGTCATGTAGCCAGAGCCGGTGTCGACCATGAAATCCACCGGTCCGACGCCATGAATGTCGCCGTCGACGTAATAGGTCGAGGCACCTTTATCGCGCATGGGGATGTGACTGTCGAATTCCGCGGCCACGGCGGCACCATCCACCCATGCGGCCAGTAACACCAACCACCCGACTGCTCGTTGCATACACCCCTCCGCCACAAAGCGTGGCGTCCTCCGCTATGTCTTCGGCGGAAATGGCCGGGGCTTGATGCCAATGAGTGAAATATCGTGCTGGAAGCCTGCTGCTTTATCCGTCATTGCGAGGAGCGTAGCGACGCGGCACAAGCGAGCTTGCGAGCGCAGAACGCCCGCAGGGCGGCCCCGAAGGGGTGAGCGTAGCGAATAATCTCCAAGCCATTGAGTCTACGGTTGGGAGATTGCTTCGCTGCGCTCGCAATGACGTTTAGTCAGGCGTGAGCAGTCATATTGACCGGCTGACGCCGCGCGCCCCACTGCCCGGGCTGCGCCTCGAACACACCCGCGAGCGGCGTGCCGCAGGTCGCACAACGACCGTCGGCGGTGAGATTCCAGTCGCCGAGCACGTACCAGTCGCGACCGATCAGCAATCCACCGCATTTATGACAGTAGGTGCTCTCGCCTTTGGCGTCATGCACGTTGCCGGTATAGGCATAACGCACGCCGTTGGCCAGCGCGATCTCGCGCGCACGGGTCAGTGTTGCCGGCGGGGTGGGCGGTACATCGAGCATCTTCCAATCGGGATGAAAAGCACTGAAATGCAGCGGCACATCCGGACCGAGGTGTTCGACCACCCATTTGCTCAGGGATTCGATCTCGGGACTGGAATCGTTGTGACCGGGGATCAGTAAGGTGGTGATCTCGAACCACACCTTGGTTTCGTGCTTGAGGTATTCCAGCGTTTCCAGCACCGGTTGCAGGTGCGCGCCGGTGAGTTTCCAATAGAAATCCTCGGTGAACGCCTTCAGATCGACATTCGCCGCGTCCATGTACTGGTAGAATTCTTTGCGCGGTTCCGGGCAGACATAACCCGCCGTGACCGCCACCGTCTTGATGCCATGCGCGCGGCAGGCCTGTGCCACGTCAATGGCGTATTCGTGGAAGATCACCGGGTCGTTGTAGGTGAAGGCGACGCTGCGACAACCGAGTTCGGCGGCGACGCGCGCGATCTTCTCCGGCGAGGCCGCATCCGCCAGGGTGTCGATCTCGCGCGATTTGCTGATGTCCCAGTTCTGACAGAACTTGCAGGCCAGATTGCAGCCGGCGGTACCGAACGACAGCACCGGCGTGCCCGGCAGGAAATGATTCAGCGGCTTTTTTTCAATCGGGTCGATGCAATAACCGCTGGAACGGCCATACGTCGTCAGCACAATGGCATTGTGCTGGTTGGCGCGCACGAAACACAGACCGCGCTGACCCTCATGCAACTTGCAGAAACGGGGACACAAATCGCATTGCACGCGGCCATCGTCGAGGGTGTGCCAATACTTGGTGGGGACCACCGTTGCTGACTTGTCATTTATCATGGATTGAAACCCTGCTGAACCAACACTCAAAGTATAGTTCGTGATGCCCGTACAAGCGGGCTTGCCCGCGAACCGATGTTGGCAACCCTGTTCGCAGCCAGAGGCCGGCAATGCGGCAACGTCGCCCAAATAGGTGCCGGCTATCAGCAGTCATTGGCGGAGCGGGAAAAATGCTTTAGGGGCGGCAGGTGTAGGTCTGCACGTACGCGCCAGCGCAAGCGGCGAATCCTCCGACCAAGCAAACCGAACTATTGGTGGCAAATGGTTGGACACCCGAGAGCGGCATCCACGCTCACGCTCAAAACTGCACCTTGGTCCCGCAGTAACGATACGCCACACCCGCCATAGTGAAACTTGTCGGACTGGTGATTGTGACGATGATCGGACCGCCAATGATCTCGCCACCACCCTGGATGTCGGCGCACGTGTCGGTGATCGTGAAGATAGTATCCTTGCGCGTCACCTTGCTGATCGTGCACGTCGCTTGCGAACTTCCGAAACACGAATTGCGAGCGCAATAGTTGACAATCGACGTTATCCGCGTCGACCGGGCAAGCGCAAACGGGCGCGCAGATCTGCTGGCTTCATCACCGTGCGATTCGAAAGTGTGGCCAATTGATGAAGACGCTCCACCATGTCTAGATTGGTCGTTAGCTGCGAACGACTTCTGTCCAGCCAAAGATTATCCTCAAGGCCAACCCTAACCGCAGGCGCCATTGCAGCGGCCAGTGCGGAGACGGAAATCTGAGCATTACCCATGCCACCAAGTCCCCACAGGGTTCCGGCAGGCAAGGCATGACTGATGGCAGCAATACTCAGCAAATCCGCCTGGGCGCTGGCAATATTGCCGAGCATGATATTGGCGTAAATGGGTGTTTTCAGGCCCAGTTTCTCAACAAGATACCGTGCACAGTTAGCCATGCCCAAATCAAAAATTTCGAATTCCGGAACAATTTCCCGTTCCAGCATTCTCTGCGCCAAAGCCAGCACCATTTGCGGCTCATTCACACTGGCCTGGCGAGAAAAGTTCAGAGACGAAACTGTAAGTGAAGCCATGTCCGGGCGAAGATCACCGTCCAGATTCAGCACGTCGGCACGCTGCTCAAGAGTTTTGAAATTACGCCCGGAGCACGACACATTAATAATCAAATCCGGAAAACTTTCACGAATGCCTGCAATTATCTGCGCAAAGACCTCCTTGCGATATGTCGGGCGCCCATGCTCGTCACGTGCATGCAGATGCACCATTGTTATACCAAGACGTGCTGCCTCAATAACATCGCGCACAATTTCGTTGGGTTGCAACGGAACGTGCGGTGTCATTTCTCGCGTGGGCACCATACCCGTAGGTGCCAAACAGATAATTAAGGGAGATGACTCGTCTTTTTCGAAGTGATCTTTCAAATCCCTACTCCGTTGTAGCCCAGAATATTTTCCTTTAATGACGGTATACGCACAGCTCTAATCCACGTGGGGCTTGATGTCGACGACACACCTTACCACGGCTCAGCACCGAGTAAGGATACCGGCGCAATCATTGGTCTCAAATGCTGGCCGACCGTGAAAGGTTTGCTTGAGCCACAGGCGAATCGACCAGCGCGTGCAGCCGAACTGCTCGACCATTTGTCGTCGAACTCCGGCGTGTTCTGCGTCTGGGTGTTGCCCATGCTTGACCCATCCGAATGGTAAATCGGTCCTTCATGCAATAATATCCTGGCTTCCATGCGCCTACTCTTCATTAACTACGAATTTCCTCCCGTGGGCGGCGGCGCTTCCTTCGCCTCGATGGCCATGGCCTCTGAGATGGCCAAACTTGGACATCAGATTGGCTTCCTCACGGCCGCCAACGGCCACACAGCCGGCTCCGAAGAAGGAGTCCACGGGATCCAGGTGCACCGGGTGCCTGCGTTTCGCCGCGGCGTGCACGACGCAGGAATGCTTGGAGCGCTGAGCTTTATCAGCGCCGCGGCCATGCGCCTGCCCCAGATCATGCGCCATGGCGACTATGACGCCTGTCACTACTATTTCGGCCTGCCGACGGGACTGCTTTCGCGCCTGCCCGGGCCGCATCGAAACAAACCGTACGTGATCTCACTGCGAGGTTCCGACGTGCCCGGCTATGAGCCGGCGCTGGCGCTCTGGCACAAGATCCTCCTGCCGGTGACTCGGCGCATCTGGAGCGGCGCCCATCGGGTTGTCGCCAACAGCGACGATTTGCGCAAGCTCGCGCTGGCCACGGCGCCCGCACAAGCCATTGACGTCATCCACAACGGTATCGATGTCGTTGGCAGCCCGCGTCCGGCGCGCCAGCCGCGCGATGGCGTGCGCATCCTGACGGTCAGCCGTTTGATCGAACGCAAGGGCATCGACACGCTGATCGAAGCTGTGAGTGCCCTCCGAAGCGAATCCATCTCGCTCGACATTGCGGGCGATGGTCCATGGCGCGCTCATCTGGAGCAACTGGCACACAGCAAGGGCATTGGCGATCGCGTGCGCTTCCACGGGTTCGTCGAGCACGAGCGGCTCGCGAGCTTGTACTCGCAGTCGGACATTTTTGTCCTGTCCTCGCGCGCCGAATCCTGCAGCATGGCGCTGCTCGAAGCGATGGGTGCGGGACTTGCGATCATCGCCACGCGGGCCGGCGGCACGCCGGAGCTGATCGAGCACGAGCGTAGCGGCCTGCTGACACGAACCGGCGATCCGGCGGAGCTTGCGGCCGCGATATCCCAGCTCGTGCGCGATCCCACGACGCCGGGCGACCTTCGCTGCGGCGAGCCTGCAGCGCGCCAACGAACAATTCTCATGGCTGCGCGCCGCGCAGCGCTACGAGGCGATTTTCCAGGACGCCGTCGAGCGGTCCGCGGGCAGGCGGCCCACATGAAGGCAGCCGATCAGTTCCATGTCTACACACGGCTGCTCTTGGCATGGCGCTCCCAATGGTGGTCGGCCGCGCGTATCCACGCTTACCAGGAATCCGCACTGGTGCGGATCATGCGCCACGCTACGACCAACGTTCCTTACTACCGGGACTTGGGAATAGATCCGCGCTCGATCCGCGGACGCGCGGACTTGCAGCGCTTTCCACTCCTGACCAAACGGGACATTCAAAACGCCGGCGACGCCCTGCTCGCCGAAGGACTGGATCGTTCTCGTCTGTTCTTCTCGCGCACCTCGGGCAGCTCCGGTGAACCCACCACCACTTACTTCGACCGCTCCACTTGGTTGCTAAGCAAGTACGTGCTCAAGATGCGGCGGATGGCGGCGACCGGTGGCACCGGGCTGGGACAGCGAGTGCTCGTGGTCAGCGAACAACCGGCCGAGGCACTTGACGCCGCGAAGCGTTCCGCGCCATCCGGACTCGGCGTGCTCTTTCAACAGCGGCTGATATCGATCCACCGCCCCGTCGATGAGCATCTGATCGAGCTGCAGCGTTTCCGTCCGCACGTCATTTACGCCTTTCCTTCGTACCTGCTGGACCTGGTCGCTGCCGCCGAACAACAGTCGATTACGCTGCCGCGCGTAGGGGCGCTTTACACCAGTTCCGAAGTGCTCACGAGCGGCGCGCGAACGCGCATCGAGCAGGCCTTCGGCGGCCGTTTGTACGACATCTACGGCAGTACCGAAATGAAGGAAGTCGCTTGGCAATGCAAGCACGGCAGCTACCACCTCAATTTCGAAAGTACCTATATGGAGACTCCAGCCCACAGCCAGCGCGGACCCCTGGTCCTCACCACGCTGGTCAACACCGGGATGCCGCTGATCCGCTTCGCCATCGGCGATCAGGCAACCTTCGACAGCGAACCCTGCGCGTGTGGGCGCCGCTCCCCTTGTTTGTCCCAGATCGATGGTCGCGAAGGCGATGTCATCACGCTGCCGAGCGGAAAACGCCTGTCGCCTTACCTGCTGACCACAGTCATCGAGGCGGACGCCTCCATCCTGCAATACCGGATCGTGCAAACCACGCCGTCGGCGTTTCGGATCGACGTCGTGCGCAGGCACAGTAGGGTATCGCAGCGGCCCGATGCCGAGCTTTGCGGGGAACTGCTGAAGTTTGCCGCGGAGGCCAACTTCAGCGTGCGTGAAGTCGATGTGCTCGAGCGCCCTGCCAACGGCAAACGTTCGGTGTTTGTGCGTGCCGGGCTGGCAGCTTGAGCCCAAGGACCGCGACATGTGCGGCATAGCGGGTATCTGGCATCGCGACGGCGCTTATGTCGAGCGCAGCGTCGTGGAGTCGATGACCGATGCCATCGCGCATCGTGGGCCCGACGGCTCGGGCATCCATGTGCGTGGCTCGATCGGCCTCGGACACCGCCGACTTAAAATCATCGATCTGTCGTCCGCCTCGGCGCAGCCGATGTGGCTGCCCGATCAGTCGCTGTGCATCGTCTACAACGGCGAGATCCACAATTACCTGGAGATCGGCGCCGAGCTGCGTTCGAAGGGCGTGAACCTGCGCAGCTCGAGCGATACCGAGGTGATGTTATGGGCTTATCGACTGTGGGGGCTGGAATGCTTCGAGCGCTTCAATGGCATGTGGGCCGCGGCCTTCTGGCATCCTGCGCAATCACGGCTGGTGCTCGCGCGGGATCGCTTCGGCATCAAGCCGTTGGTGTATTCCGTCCGCGGTCCGCGCGTGGCTTTCGCCTCCGAGCCCAAAGCGCTGCTCGCTGCCTTTCCCGAGGAACGGCGCGCGAACTGGCAGATGGTGCGCGATTTCGTCTGCGGCGCCGTGCCCGACGCGGACGACCACACTTTTTTCGAGAACGTCCACTCGGTCACTCCGGGCGAGACCCTGACTTTTGAGCCCGAACGGCAACAGCGCCGCCGCTATTGGACTTTCGAACCCGGGACTGAGGCCACGCGGCCCGATGCCGCCGAGCAATTGCGTGAGCTGCTGGAGGATTCCGTGCGCTTGCGCCTGCGCAGCGACGTGCCGGTCGGCGTCGCGCTGAGTGGCGGGCTCGATTCGAGCGCCGTGGCGCGGATTGCCGCCGGCGTTCTATCCTCCCCGCTCAGCTGCTTCTCGCTTCGCTACGCGGACAATCCAGCACTCGACGAGAGCCACTATGCCGCCATGGTCGCGGATGATCCGTCCCGCTACCACATGCATTGGATCACACCGGGTCCGCAGCAGCTGTTGACGACGACGGCTGCCATTGTGTGGCACCACGATGCCCCAACACCCATTCGCGGTCGCTATCCGCAATGGCACGTGCTGCAAGAGGCGGCGAAGCACGTCACCGTCCTGCTCGACGGACAGGGCGCCGATGAGTTGCTCGGCGGATATCCTCGCTTTGTACTGCCGTTCGCACTCGACCGGCTGAACCCGCGACTGGCGCAAGCGCGCCCCAGGCAACATTTGTTGCACGAACTGATTCAGCTTGGACGCACCTCTACTGGCGCGCATCGCCTGCTGCCGCGTTTGATCCTCGGCGCACTCACCGCAAATGCGCGACGCACTCGAAAATCGCGCATGCTTGCGAATAGGGGTGCCGATTCGCGCGGCAGCGTGAGTACTAACGCAGCTCCGCCCGCGCTGCATCGTTTCATCGGCGAGTGGACTGAGCCGCAGGAACGGCCTTACCGCAGCCGTCTGAACAATTCGCTCTGGGCAGAACTGCAGCATGCCGGCCTGCCAGAGATTCTGCATGCCGAAGACGCCATCAGCATGGCCTTCTCCCTCGAATCGCGCCTGCCATTCCTCGATCACCGCATCGTCGAGCTGTGTTTCTCACTGCCCTTCGACGCAAAGATCGGCGCCGGCTGGACCAAGCTGCTGTTGCGCGAAGCGATGACGAACACCTTGCCGGCACCCGTGCTCTGGCGGCGGCGCAAGCTGGGATTTCCAGGTGACTACGCCGCACTCCTCGGTGGACCGCAAGGCCTCACCGTCGTCCGCGATCTCCTGCTCGATACGCGCACACTGGAGCGCGGCTGCCTGGATCGCGCGTGGTTGTTGCAAACCCTGGGGCGCTCCGAGTCCAGCGCGCGACATTGGGTAAGAACCCATCTGCTGGAAACGTGGAGCCTGATAACGCTCGAGCTGTGGCACCGATTGTTCCTCGATGACGATAGGAGTCTGGTGCGATGCCCAGCGCCTTCAGCCGCTTAGCCGATCTACTGGAGCAGCGAGGCAAGCACGCTGCCAAGACGCTTTACCGCGGCCCTGTGATCGCTGCTGCCCGCGTGTGGAGAAGCACGCTGTTGAGTGGGACCTGCTGCATAGGAATCACCGGCAGCGCCGGCAAGACGACCACGAAGGATTTGCTGCACGCCATCATTGCCAGTCATGCACGTTGCGTGAAGAGTCACGACTCCAACAATCAGCTCTACAGCATTGCCCGCACGCTTATCTGTACGGGCACATCGGCGCGCTATGTCGTGCAGGAGCTGGGGGCAGACCATCCAGGCGGATTCGACCCCATGCTGGCGCTGCTGCAACCGCGCGTTGGCGTAGTGACAAACATCGGCACCGATCACATCAAGGCATTCCGCACGCCCGATGCCGTGGCTTGCGAGAAGCGCAAACTGATCGAAGCCCTACCGGCGAACGGCATTGCCGTTCTCAACGCGGATGACGAGCGCGTGCTGGCCATGGCGCGCAGCTGCAAGGGGCAAGTCATCACATTTGGTACACAGCCGGATGCTGATCTACGTGGCGAGGCGTTGACCTCCTCATGGCCGCAACCTTTGTCGCTACGGGTGCAGTGGCGCGGTGCGACGGCTGAGGTAGCCACGCGCCTGCACGGCCGGCATCAGTCCACTGCCGTCATGGGAGCGATTGCCACCGCTTGCGCCCTTGGGGTCCCGCTCGAGCAGGCCGCCGCCGCCGTGGGAGGAATCGATCCGCTGCGCGGACGCATGAGCCTGTATACGACCGCAAACGGCATTCACTTTGTTCGCGACGACTGGAAGGCACCGGTATGGTCGATGCCGCTGAGCCTGGAATTCCTGGCCGATGCGGATGCGCCGCGCAAGTTCCTCGTGCTGGGTACGCTGTCGGACAAGCTTGGCAACGATCGGCGATTTTACCTGCGTGCAGTCGAAGCGGCACTCGCCGTGGCACACTATGTTGTGCTGGTAGGCGACCGCGGTGCTTCAATCGCACAACGGCTGGCTGCTTCGGACGGTGGGGGCCGGGTGCACGGCTTTGCCGATATACGCACGGCCTCGACATGGCTGCGCGAATTCCTCGCGCCGGGCGACCTCGTGCTGCTCAAGGGCTCCAATCGCGCCGATCACCTGGCGCGCCTGGCACTGGCATTCGACGCGGACGTGCGCTGCTGGAGACGCCGCTGTGGACGCCTGGAATTCTGCGACAATTGCCGCCTGTTGGGCGAACCGGCCATTGAGGTGAGATCGCAATGACACCCAAGACGACGAACGAACGCGGAGCCCTGCAGCGCTTCATCGGGCGCCTTAAACACGGGCTGGTCATACAGGAGATCCTCGACCGCCTGATGCGCCGCGGGCTTGTTCTCTATCCGTATCTGCTCACCGCCGAGCGCAGCGCCGACGCGGGCCAGCCCCCGGATTCATCCTATGTGGTCAGGGAATTGCAACCTCAGGATGCGGCGGAGATTGCGCGCATCACCGTTCGCCAGGTTTCCGAAACCTCGATCATCAATGACCTCACCCGGGCCCGTTGCTTCGGCATCTTTGATGGGAGGCAGCTGGCCGGATATACGTGGGTATCGACACGGCTACTGCCCGTGCCGGCATCGAGGGGCGTGGCACTGTACGAGCTGAATTCCGACGAGGCCTACCTTTACGATATGTTCATCAGTCCTGATTTTCGCGGTGGCCGCCTTGCACCACTGCTGCGCAGGCATGTGCTTCAGCAGCTCGTCAAGGAGGGCCGCACCCAGTGTTACAGCATTACCCTGCTCTTTAACCGTTCTTCGCGACGCTTCAAGGCGCGCTTTGGCGCTCGCGAGGTGGAGTTGCGCCTGTACATGCATCTGCGTGTCGGTGGTTTGAAAGGAGTGGACCTGCGGCTCTGGCGGCGGCGTCCCCACCTGAGGACCCGGCTGGCGCAGAAGGTGGCTGCCTACAGGAAGGGTACAAGTGGCGGGTGAGCAGTTCCGTGTCGTAGAAGATCTGAGCACGCTTTCCACCGTGCATTGGAAAGTCGTGACCCAGGACGAGCCGGCCCTACGGCTCGAAGTGCTCAGATCTTTGGTCGAGCAGCAGACTCGCCCGCTTCCCATGAAAGCTTTTCTGTTAGAGGACGCGCAAGGGATCGCTGCGGCCGGGCTCTGCCGGGAGATCGTGCAGGCCGCTGATTACAGCCCGCTCGATGGACTGATGTTTGGCCGCTTACGCAAACTCTGCAACTCGATGCACCTGAGTGCGAAGCCCTATCTCTCATTCCATCTACCACTCGGTGGCGCAGCTGCACTCTGCGTCCGTGCGGCGCCCGCGCAGGACCAGCATCGCTGGCTCACTGCCCTGATGGACGGCATAGAGGGCTACGCCGCGCAGCGCGGCCTGGGAACTGCATTCATGCGCATCGAGAAACAAACTTCGGAACATGCGGTTCTGCGTGAGCGCGGCTATCTTGAGACTGAATCGCTGCCCACGACGGTACTCGTCATCGAGTGGCAGGACATCGACGGCTATGTCGCGCATCTGCGCCGCTCCAGCAGCAACGCCGCGCAGACCGTTCGTTCTGAACGGACCCGCGCGCGCAAACAAGGTGTCACCATTCGCCCGGTCCCGGCCGACGAGACTAATGTAATGGCACTTTACCGCCTCGCGCGCAGTCACTACATACACAAAAATGGCGCCGAGCCTGCCTACACGCCAGATTTCTTCCTGCGACTCGCAGCAGCGCTGGGCGAAGACCTGTTGATCTTCGAGGCGCAGCGCAATGGCTCGCGCACCGCGATGATCGGCCTCGTGCGCTCGGGCGAGCTGGCGTGGGCGGCTTGGCTGGGCTTCGAATCCAACGATCGGCCGGACGACTTCACCTACTTCAACCTGGCCTACTACGCGCTCGCGGAATATGCGCCCACGGCCGGCATACGCAAGCTGCTGTATGGAAATACCACCTATGATGCGAAGTCACGGCGTGGCTGCCGTATCAGTCCATGCACATTATTCTATCGACCGCACAGCCAGCTCATGCGTTCAGTAGTGCATCACTTCTTTAGAATCCATCGCGCCTGGCACCGGCGGAAAAGCGCGTGAAAATACTGATCACCAATTGCACGCGCAACTCCGGGCTTTCGGTGTTGCGGGCATTGAACCGGAGCGGCTGGGCAGTCATCGGCGCCGACGATCGGCTGCTGCCACTGGGATTACGCTCCCGCTTCAGCGCGGCGCCTTATCACCGACTGCCCGCGGAAGACTCGCCGTCATTCGCTCAAGCCCTGCTTGAGCTCATCGATAAAGTGCGGCCTGATGTGCTCCTGCCGACGCGTGGCATCGAGAGTGCCTGCCATGCGCGCGACATGATTGCTCAGCGCGTCCGATCACTGCTTCCCAGCGTCGAATCCTTCGAAGCGCTGAACGATAAGGCCACTCTGCTTACAGAGTGCGCGAGCCTCGGCATTGCGATACCGCGGGTTTTTAGTTTGGAGGACGCGGTCTCGACATTGCGCGCCGAACCCAACACCCTGCTGGTCGTCAAACCCCGGCGTGACGTCGGCGGCGGCCAGGGCGTCCACTTCGTCCAGACTACCGCAGATCTGAAGAATGCTTATGCCAACATAGACGCGCAGTATGGCGGTGCCCTGATTACCGACTATATTCCAGGTCCTGTCGAAAACCTGCGGTCATTGCATCTGCTCTTCGATGTGGAAAGCCGGTTGATCGCTTTCTTCGTACACTGCAAGCTCCGTGTGTGGCCTGCAAAGGTGGGTGTCACGGTCTGCGCTGTGAGTACGCATGAAGTCGAGCTGGTGCGCGCTCTGCTGCCGCTATTCGAGCGGCTGCGCTGGCAAGGCCCGGCGGAAGCCGAGCTCAAGATCGACGAACGTGACGGGATTGCGCGGGTGCTCGAGATCAATCCGCGCTTCTCGGGCTCCATTCACTTTCCGATCGCCAGCGGCGTCGACTTCGCGACGAGCTTTGCCCGCGCGGCCCTGGGTGAACGCCTGGAATCCTCACTCGACCCCCACTATCGCGCGGGTGTTGGCTACGTCGACCGCGGCCCTTGGCTCGCCGCGGCGCTGCAGGAATTGCGGCGGGAAAAGGGCCGGGTCGCGACATTGCGCCGGTTGCGCCAGGAACTGCGGGCGCCGCAGGTGCCTTCGGTGCACAGCTTTGGCGATCCGGGACCACTGTTGGGGAAGGCTTTGATGCTGCTGCCTTCTTTCGCCATGCGGTCGCGCAATGCTTAGGCGCGCGCTGCACCTTTCGCGAATGCTCCGCGCCGAGCGGCGTGAGCCGGAGGAGTTGCGGGTAGAGCAGAACAAAGCGCTGCGCGAGCTCGTACGGCATGCTTCCTTGCACGTACCGTTCTACCGGGAGCTTTACGCCCGCCACGGAGTGGACGTGGACGCCTTCCGCGGACTCGAGGATCTCTCCCGTCTTCCCATCGTTGACAAACGATCACTGCGCGCCGCCGGCGAGCAAGTTCTGGCGGAAGATCGTCCGCCGCAACTCGTGCCGATCCTTACTTCGGGATCCACCGGAGAGCCTTACCAGTTCTGCATCGACCGGCAACACGATCAGTGGCGCAAGGCTCAGTATCTGCGGCCTTATCTGAGCAATGGCCGGGGCCTGCAGCACAAGGTGCTGCGGCTGACGGCATTTCCCTCCAGTCGCAGGCCCTGGTTCTCCTCACTCGGCCTGCTGCGCGAATGGCAGCTCGATTGTGCGGCCGAGCCGCAGCGCATTCTGGCGCGCTGGCGGGAGCTCAGGCCGTCGGTTCTGCAGGGTTATCCTTCGAGCCTGCTCGCCTTTGCGCACCATTGCTTGGAGCAGGGAGTGCGTCTCGATCCGGCGCCGCGCCTGGTGTTCACCGACTCGGAAATGCTCAGGTCCGATGTCCGCAGCGTTTTGGAGCGCGCGTTTGGCACCGCCCCGATCGATATCTTCGGTACCTACGAGACCGACAACATCGCCTATCAATGTGCCGAGCGCGGCGGCTACCACGTGGCGCTCGACAGCGTGGTGCTGGAAATCGTGCGCGACGGACAGGCAGTGCCTGCGGGAGAAGAAGGCGAGCTCGTCGCCACGGTGTTGACCAATCACACGCATCCTTTCATCCGCTATCGCCTGGGGGACATTGGCCGTTTCGCCACGACGGGTTGCCGCTGTGGCCGTACGTTTCCCCTGCTGGAAGTCATCAGCGGCCGCGCTGACGACATGATCGAGCTCGCTGACGGAACGCGGCGCTCGCCGCTGAACGTACTGGGTCGGCTCGACGGCTTTGCGCCGCTGGTGCGCCACTATCAGCTGCATCAGCTCGCCGTGGACCGCTTCGAGCTTTGGATCGTTCCCTCGCCGGACTACACTGCGGAAACGGCTGGCCAAATATTGCGGGCGCTTGAGGATCCATTGCAGCACGCGGCGATCACGCTCAGGGTAGTGGACGCCGCTCCGCGCGACCCTTCCGGAAAACTACGCTCATTCATCTGCGCGATGAAGGCTCGGACCCGTGTATAGCGAGCGCCGTATCCTCCGCAACACCGTCCTGCTCGGCGGCAGCGAAGCGCTGGGCCAGCTGGCGAACCTGCTGTTCGTGGCGGCACTGGCGCGCGCCTTTGGCAGTGAGATGCTGGGGCAATATTCACTCGGAATGGCGGTAGGCGCGGTCGCCTCTTTATTTGTCGGCCTGGGCACGCAAAGTTTTCTTATCCGCGACCTGAGTCGAAATGCCCCGCTCATGGCGGACCGGCTGGGCGTCCTCATCCCCGTGCAATGTATTCTGGCCGTGGTGGCCTGGCTGGCTGCGACCACCGTCGGCACTTTGCTGTCCAGTGGGATTGCCGCGGTCGGCATCATCATGAGTGTCTGCGCCTATCAGATCCTCTGGCGTAGCAGTGGTTTGCTGTACGTGCCGTTCCGCGCAGCCGAGTCCATGCACGTACCCGCGGCCGCCGAGCTTGGCCATCGACTTTTCATACTCGCCTTCGGGCTGGCAATGCTGCTGCTCGGCGCCACCCCCGGGGCCACTCTGATCGTGCTGCCGTTGAGCGCGTTGGGCCTGGCCGCCTTCGGCTGGTGGCGCATGTCGCTGCGTTTCGGGCGGCCGGCGCTGCGGTTTGCTCCCGCCGAGGCGTTTGCGTTGTTCCGATCCGCATCGCCTTTTTTTGACGTGCTGCTTTTGGGCATGCTCTATACGCGAGGCGGTATCGTCATGCTCGGCGCATTGCGGGACGAGGTTGAAGTGGGACTTTACGCTGCGGCTGATCGCGCTCTGATCGCCCCGCTACTGTTTCCCAACATGCTCAATGCCGCGGTCTACCCCGCGTTGTCGCGCCTTCAGCATACGGCACCGGACCAGGCAGCGCGCTTGGCGCGTCGCAGTATGGTACTGATGCTGGCCGGGAGTGTGCCATTGGCCGCGCTGCTGTACGCGTTCGCGCCCCAACTCATCCGGCTGCTGTTCGGTGACGAGTATCTCGTTGCAGTACCTGCGCTGCAGCTGCTCGCATGGACGGTGCCCATACGCGGGATTGCGCTGCTGCTTGGCTCGCAGCTGGCGGCAATGAATCGACAAAAGGAAATGGCCCGGGCACGGCTGATCGGCCTGGTGTCGTTTGGCGTTCTCAGTTATTTGCTGATTGCTCACCAGGGGTTCACGGGCCTGGCCGTGGCGGTGCTGAGCTGTGAAATCCTTCAGGCCATTCTTTACGCGGCGCTGATCCGATCGAGAAGCCGCGTTAATCCGTAGACGCCTTCGATAGTTGGCGCTGGCACGCCCTTGGGTTTGAAGGCGCGCAGATCCTGTTCGTCCATGTCATACAAATGGATTTCGCAATACACACCGATCTCGCGCACGCGGCGCGCGATCAAGTGCGTGAATTGCGAGCCGAAGTCGAGGATCAGGATGCGATGGGCGTGGAGGGGTTCAAGATAATGGGCTCGTTACGTTATTGGCAAAATTAGATAGGCACTTGTAGGAGCGGGTTTTACCCGCGAACAGTTCGGAGCGGTATCGGTTCGCGGGCAATGTCCCAGGGGAGTCTCTCGACGCAAGCGCCTCATCTTCAGGCCGCTACTACGACGCAGGCGACTTGATTTCCACCAACAACGGTGCCATTTAATGAGTATCTGCATCTCGCAGGTACAACAGCCATGCACAACATCCGCCCACCGGCCGTCGCCGGCATGTTCTATCCCGCCGATGCCGGCGAACTGCAAGCACAGGTGAACGACTATCTGCGTCATCCCTCGGCTGAAGGCATACGACCCAAGGCCTTGATCGTGCCGCACGCAGGCTATGTCTATTCCGGACCGATTGCGGCGAGCGCCTACGCACGCTTGCGGCCGCTACGCGAGCAGATCACCCGCGTGATTCTGCTGGGGCCGGCGCACCGCGTCGCCTTTCGCGGCCTGGCCGCCAGCAGTGCCTGCGCCTTTCGCACGCCGCTAGGCGACATCCCCTTGGACACCGCCATGCTCGCTAAGCTGAGTGTTTTGCCACAAGTGCGTACCTTCGACGAGGCACATGCGCTGGAACACAGTCTGGAAGTGCAATTGCCGTTTCTGCAAACGCTCTTGAATGCCTTTACGCTGGTGCCACTGGTGGTCGGCGATGCCAGCTATGCCGATGTCGCCGAAGTGCTGGAACAGGCTTGGGGTGGCCCGGAAACCCTCATCGTTATCAGCTCGGACCTCAGTCATTACCACGATTACGCCACCGCGAAACGCATGGACACTGCCACCTCGCACGCCATCGAAGCGCTGCAACCGGAGCGCATAGACTTCGATCACGCCTGCGGTCGGACGCCCGTAGGTGGCCTGCTGACCGCCGCACGCGCGCACGGTTTACAGGCGGAGATCGTCGATCTGCGCAACTCTGGCGATACCGCCGGACCACGCGATCAGGTGGTCGGATACGGTGCTTATGTGCTCCACTGAGACAACGCTGGACAACACCCACCGTCGACTTCTGTTGCAAGTCGCACACGACTCGATCGCGCATGGACTGCAACACGGGCAGCCCGCACCGATCGATGCACGTGATTATCCGGAGACCTTGCGCATGCCCCGCGCGACCTTCGTCACCCTACAGGAAGACGGCGAATTGCGCGGCTGCATCGGCACACTGGAAGCGCACCAGGCGCTGGTGAAAGATATCGCGGACAACGCCTTCAATGCCGCGTTCCGCGACCCGCGTTTCGCGCCGCTGCGAGCCGATGAATTGTCGCGATTGGACATTCATATTTCAGTGCTCAGCCCACCGCAACCGATGACGTTTCGCGATGAAGCCGACCTGCTCTCCCAACTCCGCACAGGGATCGATGGCCTGATCCTCACCGCACCCGGCCATCGCGGAACGTTTCTGCCGTCGGTGTGGGACTCGTTGCCGCGCGCCGAGGAATTTCTCCGCCACCTCAAACGCAAAGCGGGCCTGCCGGCGGATTACTGGTCAGCGGAACTCCAGGTGCAGCGTTACACCACGGAAGCGTTTTAGAGATCCTAGCAGGCTGCTAACCGCCGCCCGGCACCGGAATGTTATCGAGTACCGAGACGAACGACTCCGGCAGCTCACCGCGTTCGCGTAATTCAAGTGCCACGTTACGGATATGCACCGCCTCCCAGCGCGCAGGGAAACCGCCCATCACCTGGGCGATGCCGATGACCTCCAGCATCTCTGCGGGGGTGACATTGCTCTTGGTCAACAATTCATGCGTGTGCAGGCGCACCAGCCGCTGCTTGCGCACGACCAAGCTCATCAGCAAGGCAATGAGATTATAAAATTTCAGATTATCGATACGGACCTTGGACAAGCGCGGCCAATCCGCGAAACGCTGCCAATGTTTCGTATAGGCATCAAACAACAGATACGTGTCATCGTTGGCCTGGGCACGCACGTAGAGCGCAATGGCCTGAACGCTATTGATGACAGCCTCCGGGGCCTTGGCCCGGATCGCACCTTCGATGTGGGTCAACGCGCAGACTTCGCACCCATCGGCAATGGCCGCGCTGTAGATCAGAATCTCGCTCAGATGTCGTTCCGTCGAGAACACACCCCGCGACACCAGCAGCCGCGACATGTCCAGAAGTGCGTCGCCAAGCTCCACGCCTTTGCTGGCGAGCTTGGCGTTCTCCGGATGCGTCTGCATACCTTCTTCGACATATTCCTGCAACGCCGTCAGCAGTGAATTTGCGCCGCCGGCGATGCTGTGGGCATCATGCAGATCCAATTTCCCGTACGGGTATTCGTTGGTCATGTCAGAGTTCCTTCACCTGCAAAATTAATCCGCCACGCGGCTGCACAGTATATACGCCGCGGCCAGAACGGATTTACCTGGATAAGCGTATCGGAGTGAATAGTCTTGTGCAGCATACGCAAGGAGTACGCCATAACGGCAGTGCCCTGGAATAGGCCTGCGCACGCGAAAAAATGCCGCCGCTGGGTCCAGAATTGTGCACTATCGTAACCCACATGAGCGTGTGCGCACCTGGTTCGACCGTGTGGCTGGCATGTGACCGACCTCTGAACGATCTGTGGACTTCACTAATAAAGTGTTTATTCTTCCCTCACGCGCAGATAAGGCCAGGGCATCAGGTTGAACCAGGTAAATTGCATGACGAACACCCACGCAGGTAGCGGCATGCTGCGCGCCGTGCTGCGACAGGGTTTCCTCGCGACCATCTTGCTCGGCGCGGGCGCTGTGTTTGCGCAGATCGCACCCGAGCACGCGGGTGAAGCGGCAAAGCTCCCAAGCGAGATAGGGGCGCATTGGGTCTGGGTGTCCGATGTGGTGCTGAAGCGCAGTGCCCTCTTCGATGTCGACTCCGGACGTATGCTCGGCATGGTGGATAGCGGCGAGGGTGTAACGCCGCTGCGCCCGCACCTGTCGCGCAGCCGCGGCGAGATGTACGTCGTCGAGACGGTCTACACGCGAGGCCGCCGCGGCGAACGCACCGACCTCGTCACGATCTACGACGCCAAGTCGCTGGCCGTGAGCGGTGAGGTGGTGATCCCGCCGAAGCGAGCCGACAACAGCAACGGCGTCGGCCTAGCGGCGTTGCTCGACGGCGACCGCTTCCTGGTCGTGTTCAATCAAAACCCGGGCATGTCGGTCTCGGTGGTCGACCTCGAGAGCCGCCGCTTCGTGGGCGAACTCTCGACCGGCGGCTGCGCACTGGTGCTGCCGGTCGGGCCGCGGCGCTTCGGCATGCTGTGCGGCGACGGCAGTGCACTCGCCATCAACCTCGATGAGGCCGGCCAGGAAGTCGGCCGCACGCGCAGCGCGAAGTTCTTCGACCCCACGAATGACCCGCTCACCGAGAAGGGTGTGCGCACCGGCAGCCGCTGGCACTTCGCCTCTTTCGAAGGCTTTCTCCATAGCATCGACTTCGGCGCGGCAACACCGGTCGCCGCCGCGTCTTGGTCGTTGTTCAGCGATGCGGAGCGCAACGCGGACTGGCGCATCGGCGGTAACCAGCACCTGGCGCTGCACGAGAACAGCGGCCGGCTCTACTCGGTGGTGCATCAGGGCGAGGCAGGGAGCCACAAAGATCCGGGGCCGGAGGTCTGGGTCTACGACCTCGCGCAGCACACGCGCGTGCAGCGTATCGAGTTGGAAAACCTCGCCGCCACCTGCCTGCGCCCGCAGCTCGGGATCGAGGCCGGTGGCATCTCCAACTGGCTGCTGCGGCACGCCCTGCCGAACCCCGGTGCTGGTACGCTCGCCGTGACCCAGGATGACGCGCCGCTGTTGTTCGCCGGCGAGAGCGCGTGCGGAGCGGTTGGTGTATACGATGCGACCACCGGCGCGCACCTATATGACCTCGAAGATACCGGCATCGGCAGCGATCTCCTGGTGGTGCCGTGATCGACCCGGTGTGGAGTCTCGCGCTGCGGTCCGTGCTCGCACTCCTGCTGGTGAGCACCGCTGTTGCAAAGCTGCGCGATCTCGGCGGCTTCAGCGCAACGCTGGCGGGCTATCGACTGCTGCCGGCCGCACTCGCACGCCCCGTTGCCACTGGCCTCGTCGCTGCCGAGCTCGCGCTCGCACTGGGACTCTGGCTACCCTCGCTGCGCGCGCTCTGCGCACTCGGAATCGCTGTGCTCCTGTCCCTCTATGGCCTTGCAATCACCATCAATCTCGTCCGCGGTCGGCGTGACATCGACTGCGGTTGCGGTGGCCCGTTCGGACGGCAGACGCTCTCCGAAGCCTTGCTGCTGCGCAATGCGCTGCTCGTAGGTGCTGCGCTCGCGAGCGCGTTGCCGGTGGCGCCGCGCGCGCTCGGCTGGCTCGATCTGTGGACACTCGTCGCGGTCGTGGCGGCGACGGCCCTTCTATACAGCGCTGCGAACGCGCTGCTCGCGCGCCCGGTGCTCGTACGGTGAACGACGCGCTCGCCATTTCGAACGCAGCCCTCTGGGTGGTGGTGGTGGTGCTCGCGTTCGTGGTGCTGGCACTCGCGCGCCAGGTTGGTCTGCTGCACGCACGGCTCGGTCCGGCGGGTGCGCTGGCGCTAGCCGGTGGGCCACAGCCGGGTGAGGCCACGCCGGTGCTCGAAGTAGAGGACTTTGCGGGACGCCGCATGACAATCGGCGGAGCCGATGCGGCCGGACGCAACACCTTGCTGGTCTTCGTCGCGCCGAGCTGCCCGGTGTGCCGTACGCTGCTGCCCGCGTTGCGCTCACTCGCAAAACGCGAGCGCAGTCTGCGCGTCGTACTCGCCAGCGACGGCCCGCGCGTGGAGCACGAGGCCTTCGTGCGCGAGCATGCGCTGAATGAATTCGGCTACGTGCTCTCGCAGCCGCTCGGCCTCGCCTACCGCGTGCCGCGCCTGCCCTGGGCGGTACTGGTGGACGCGCGCGGCGTGCTGCGCAGTCAAGGTCTCGTGAACTCGCGCGAGCACCTCGAGAGCCTGCTCGAAGCCGAGACGCTCGGCGTCGCGTCGCTCCAGGAACACTTGGCGAAGCGCGCGCAGGAAGATAGCGCATGAAGCGTCCAAGCCGACTCGATCGCTTCACCGAGCACGCCGCGCGCCACCTCGCCACGCACATCTCGCGGCGGAGTTTCCTGGCACGACTGGGTACGCTGCTCGCGGGCGGTGCGGCACTCCCGCTGCTGCCGATCGCGCGCGGTGCCGCGGCCGCCGAAAGTGCGCTCGACGACGACGCGACGTCGTGCGAGTACTGGAGACACTGCGCCATCGACGGCTTTCTGTGCGCCTGCTGCGGAGGCAGCGTGACTACCTGCCCGCCCGGCACGGAGATGTCGCCCATCACCTGGATTGGCACCTGCCGTAACCCCGCCGACGGCCGCGACTACTTGATCTCCTACAACGACTGCTGCGGCAAGGGCTACTGCGGGCGCTGCTTCTGCAATCGCAACGAGGGCGATCGGCCCATCTACTACCCGCATCGCAGCAACGACATCAACTGGTGCATCGGCACGTCCAACAACGTGTACCACTGCTCGACCGCGATCGTGCTCGGTGTCGCGGCGGATGCGCAGCCCGAGCGGTGAGGAATACACTCGTGAGTCTGCTGATGTACCTCGCCACGGTGGCCAGTGTCGGCGCGCAGGATCTGCCCGAGACCGACTACGCACTGCAATGTCGCGGCTGCCACGGCGCGGAGGGAGCGGGCGTGCCTGGGCAGGTGCCGTCGCTCTCAGGTGTGGCCGAGCTGCTAGAGACACCGGCGGGCCGTGCGCGTCTGCTCGCGGTACCGGGGGTGCGCCAATCCTCGCTCTCGGACGAGCGGCTCGCACACCTGCTCGAATGGGTTGCGCTCCGCTTCGCCGTGGCCGATAACTCAGCCAACTTCGCGCCACTCAGTAAGGAAGAAGTGGCAAGGCTGCGCTAAACGTTGCCGGCGTTACTCACACTGCCCCACCGAGCCCGGCTTGCAGGTACGGCCGTCGGTCCAGATCGCGTTATCGAAACGCGTTTCTGCCAACACAGCACCTTCCAAACGCGCCTCGCGCAGATCGGCGTAGGAGAGATCGGCACCGGCCAGGCGCGTACCGCGCAGATCCGCCGCGCGCAGCCCCGCGCCAGTCATGCGCGCATTGCTGAGATCGGCTTGACGCAGATCGGCGGCATTCAAAAACGTGTAGGCGAGATCGCTGCCGATCAGATTCGCGCCGACCAGACGCGCGCTGGTGAGATCCATATTGCGTACTTGGGCGCCGCGTAGATTGGCCTGTTCGGCGGCGAGTCCCGGCATTTTGCAGTTGCTCCAATTCACCTGTGGCGCGGCCGGGGCACTGCAGTCCGGACGCGTCTCGGGTGCATCCGGCGTGAACACGACGAAGACTATTGTCAGCAGACCAATAATGGCCAAGGCTATCTTGCATTGCCGTCCGCACGGACTGTCATCAATGGAAGGAGCGATGTCTACAACCCGCCGGCGCACGTCACGCTGATGCACAATATCGGCAGTTTCCGCCTGGCGCCGATCAAAGCCCTCGCGGCGCTCGCCACTGTCTGCGCGCATGCGTTCACTGCCGCGCCGACGCTCGTTATGACGACGTTCATCGGCACGGATTCGCGCCTCCTGCAAACGCTGACGCCCTTCTTCCGTGTCGATGTCTTTCATGACATCCGGGATCAAGTGCGGCAATTCACGCACTGGCGTCCAGCTTTCGCGATCAAGACTCAATTCGTCGTCGGTGCGGATCCGCCCAAGCAGAATGTTCTGGCTGATTTGCGCCTGCGGGAAGGGGCCGCGCACGCAGCCATTCCGGCGCGTACACCACAGATGTTCCTGAACCTCGGTCATTACCACTCCTCGTTCGCTTTGCCCCATGCGCCATTTGCGGTACAAAGGCACTATGGCTATCAACACACCGCCGACCGGACCAGGCTTACCACTCACCGCCACGTCACCCGTGACGCGCAGCGAACCGCTGTCGACGTGGCGCGTCGGTCAGATATTGGCGGCCACCGTGGTCGCCAATCCACAACCCGGTGTTGCCGACCTTCGGATCGGCAGTCTCCTGGTCAAGGCGCAGACCGGCGGTCTGACACTGACGCCCGGTCAGAGCCTGCGCCTGGAGGTCGCCAGTCTCAAGCAAATGCCGGTCCTGAAGCTGCTCGGCTTGATGCAACAAAATCCTCTACAGCAGGTGCTGCGCGATGTCTTGCCGCGACAGCAACCGCTGCCACTGTTATTCACGGCCCTGGCGCGTCTCATCATGCCGACGCCGACAACGACTCAACGCAGTCCGAGCCTTTCGCCCGAAGTCCTCACGCTGGCGCGTAACCTGCTGGACAATCTGCCGAGCACCGCACGCGCATCGACCGCGGACGGTTTACGCCAAGCGATCCGCGACAGCGGCCTGTTTCTCGAATCCAAGCTCGCACAAGCGGCCGCGCAACCCGCCGCGACCAACGTCAGGCCCGATGCACTGGCGCGCGACTTCAAAGCCAACCTGCTGCGATTGGTTCAGGTGATACGCGATACTGCTGCAAGTTCCGCGCCCGCAGGTACGCGCGCGAATCCTCTGCTGAACACCGGCACCGGCACCACTGCCGCACCGGGCGCACCGGCCAGACCTGCCACATCCGCTCCCCCGCTGCCGGCGGCATTGGCGGCCGCCTTGGCGTCAGCCGCCCCCGCAGCAACGGCGACGCGTTTGCCACCCGGGACCCTGCTCGATCCCGGCGCGCCGCTGCAACGTGGCCAACCGCCACAGCCGCCTGTGCACCTGGCACAACTCATCAAAGGCCAGGAACTGACGCTGACACAAACGGAGTTGCAACGTTTCGCGGAAGGCGCATTGGCCCGCGTGCAGTTACACCAACTGTCTTCCTTGCCGCAGGAACGCATGCCGTTGCCGGAATGGCTGATCGAACTGCCGTTGCGCCGCGACGGCGAAACCGACGTCTGGAATCTTCGCATCGGCCGTGACGCGGAACGCGAGCGGGATAATCCCGACGACGCGACGCCCGCCTGGTCGGTGATGCTGGCCTTCGATCTGCCCGGCATCGGCCCGATGCAGAGTCGCGTGACACTGCGCGGCGATCGGGTGACTGCGCAGTTTTTCAGCCGGATTCAAGGCGTGCTGCCGTTGGTCGTGGAACACCTGCCGCTGCTGCAGGCGCGCTTGCAGCACGTCGGTCTGAGTGTGGAAGAACTCACCTGCCATCACGGCGAGATCCCCAAGCCGAAAGCCCCGCCACCGACCCGGATCCTGGACGAACGCGCATGAACAACACCGACAACACACCGCCGTCCGCCAAACGCGAACTCGCCGTCGCCCTGAAATACGACGGCGAGAATGCGCCGCGCGTCACCGCCAAAGGCACCGGTCAAATTGCCGATCAGATCGTCGAATTGGCGATCGCGAACAATATCCCCATGCAGGAAAACGCGCTCATGGCGCAGACCTTGTCGCAGTTGGAATTGAACGAGGAAATTCCGCCGGCGCTGTATCTGGCCATCGCGGAGATCATTGCATTTGCGTATTACTTGTCGGGGAAAGTGCCAGGCACTAGAACTTGAATGCCGTGATTGCGAGTGAAGTAGGATGGGTGGAGGCGTTTTTGCCGCAACCCATCGCGGTGGATCGATGGGTTGCGCTACGCTCCACCCATCCTACGGTTTTTCTGCTGTTGAGAGATTGCTTTACCGAAGGGTAGCCTTTAGGGCGCTGCGCTCGCAATGACGGGGCGCGAGAAGATATCCAATTACTCTGAAACTCAACTCGCCTTGGCGATGCCACCATGCAGCATGGCAATCAACTCGGCTTCGCCGCGGGTCATCCCGCATTTGGCGATGAGTTCATCGACGTCCGCGCCGTGCTGCACCATCTGAATCGCCTGGGTGTAGGGACGATCGCTGGCGGTACGCATTTCGATCTGATCCTGACGCTCGGTCAAGCGGCGTACTTGCTGTTCGAGACGCACCAGATGATCGCCAGCACCGACCGAAGCCTTGCACATCGCGGCAAAATCGTCACGCTGGCGTAAGGTCTGATCTTCGCGCGAACGCAGTAGCGCGCGCAGTCGACGAATCACGACGAACTGATAGATCTGCCCCAGGGTCAGGACGATCACCAGTGCGCTGAGAATGCCTATTACCGGTTCGATTATCATCGTCTGCTCATCCGTGTATCACGCATATTCGTCGATATGCGCTGGGTCATCGTCGGGCTGTTGATCGTGTTCTGCGTCGTGTTCCGTATCGCGCTTGCGGCGCTGACGCTTTGAAATCTGCTTGCGCTCATGGATGCTATCACCGGGCCGAACCGGCGCTAGGGGTGGTGGAAATCTGATTTCCCACGGACCGACCATCGCATTTAATGGGCACTAGAGGGAGCCAAGCTCCGCCCATTCCCCGTCGTCGAGTAATTTGTTGAGATCCACCAGGATCAGCAATTCGCCGTCGCGGCTGGCCACACCCTGGATGTATTTGGAACTCTCGTCGTTGCCGACGCTCGGCGCCGATTCGATTTCAGAGGCGCGCAGGTCGACGACTTCGGCGACGGCATCCACCAGAATACCGACCACCATCTTGTCCGCCTCGATAATAACGATACGGGTGGACTCTTCCATTTCCTTGGAACCCAAACCCAACCGTTCACGAGTATCAACCACGGTCACCACATTACCGCGCAGGTTGATGATGCCCAGCACATAGTCAGGCGCACCCGGGACCGGTGCGATTTCCGTGACGCGCAGGACTTCCTGAACCTGCATCACGTTGATGCCGTACACCTCCTCTTCCAAACGGAATGTGACATACCGCAAAATGGAATCGTTGGTCGCTTGTGCCGATTGAGTCATCGCTTGCCTCACTGTGCATAGCCCGGTGGCTTAGACCAGGACCTGGATACGGTCGTCAAATTACGGTCGCCCGATCATCCCTTATGGGGATAAAAGCATTAACTGTGCCAAAGAACTTGGCTATGCGGCTTGCGGACCCTCGGTCTCAAGCATCTGAGCAAAGGCGTCTGCATCGATCAGGGCGCACATTCGGTCGATGACCGTGCCTGCCAGCCAGGGACGACTGCCCGCGCGACCCCGCCACTTCACCGCCGCTGGCGTCAAGGTCACGACCTCGGCAATATCGTCGCAGGCCAGGCCCCAGCGGCCGGCCCCGATCAAAATAACCTTGCCCAAACCGGCTGCCGGTCTGGACCACATCGCGTCGCAGCTATCACGTTAGCGACATCGATGAGCCGAACCTTTTGCCCCTGGTATTCGCGCAGACCTAGAAACCAGGATTGATGGCCGGGCAGCGGCGTCACCAGGGCGTCATTCCAGGGCAGCACACCGTTGAGTTTGGCCAGCGGTAAGGCCAAGGTCAGTCCGGCGACACGAAACAATAGGCATTGGAAATCACCGCCGGCCCACTCCGGATAAGCGCTGGCCGGGATGGCCGGCGCGACCACGGGCGCAGCCGTCGGCGTAACCACCGATTCGATTGCCGCAACGACAGCATCAGGTGTGTCCGTCACCGGGACCACGGTCATCACCGGCTCAAACGCAGATTCTGTTGATGGTTCGGCCGGCGATGCTTCGGTCGGTGGTGGCTCGGCCGGACTCAGCAAGGCCTGCAAATACGCGCTGAGTGCCAACTGCTGATCGAGCATCACTAATTGTGCAGTGTGTGCTTCGGTCTGATCGTGGCGATCGTTCATGCCGTGGCCTGCTCAGCCAGCGACTGTTCATGTTCAGCCAGTGTCGTCTGCGAGGCTCTGCCCAACAAGCTATCCAGCAGCGCCAGATACGCCAGTGAGCCGCGCGCGCGCGGCTGCCAGAGCGACAAGGGCCGCCCCGCTTTGCTGGCCTCGCGGAATTGCGTATCGACCGGTATGACCTCCGACCACAACTCGCTGCCATAGCGCTCGCGCAACACCTGCAAGGCGTCGGCCGATGCGCGTGTGCGGCGATCGTACATGGTCGGCACGATGACCCGCGGCACTTCATTGCCACGCGCACGGTTGATCATCTTGAGGGTGTGCAGCATGCGCTCCAAGCCTTTGAGCGCGAGAAACTCGCATTGCACCGGAATCAGCAAGGTGTGACAGGCCGCCAACGCATTCACCATCAACACGCCCAACATCGGCGGGCAGTCGATCAATACATGATCGAAATGCGGCCGCAAATCCGCAAGCGTCTGCGCCATCACCAGACCCATGCCGTCCTGTGCGCCGAGCTGGCGATCCAAGGTCGCCAACGCAGTCGACGCCGGCAACAGCGTGAGATTTTCGCACGCCGTCGCACGCAGCACGTCTCGATAGTGCGTGCGCGGCCGCCGGTCGGCGCGATCCTTGAACAAGGTGTAGACAGAGATGTCGATGCTATCGGGATCGAGACCGAAATAAGTCGTCAACGATCCGTGTGGATCCAGATCGATCATTAACGTGCGTTGACCTTCAGCGGCCAACTGACCGGCCAGCGTCACCGCCGTGGTGGTCTTGCCCACCCCGCCTTTCTGATTGGCGACCGCCCAGATTTTCATCGCGACACCCCACCCGTACCGATGTCTTGCGGTGGCGGCGCGTCGGTGTTGATGAATGGATCGCCAGCCGGTGCGCCGCCGGCGCCTGTTCGGCCGCCGGCGCGATGAATTCGGCTGACGCGTCCTTGTCGTTCGAAGCGGCAGCAGGTTCGGCGGGTGTCTTGGCGGGTGTTTCGGTGCTGGGCAGTTCATTCGGCGCGCGTGCCCAACGCGGATCCTCGCCAGGCATGATGACCAACACCACGCGGCGATTCTTGGCGCGTCCTTCCGCGGTGGCGTTGTCGCCGGACGCTTTGAATTCACCATAGCCAATGGCGGCCATGCGCTCGGGTGCCACGCCCGACTGCATGAACAAGTGCACGACACTCGCCGCGCGCGACGCGGAGAGTTCCCAATTAGACAGAAACGCGATGGTGTGAATCGGGATGTTGTCGGTAAAACCTTCGACATGAATCGGGTTGGGGAACGGCGCCACAATATTGGCCAGTTCCTTCAACATGGGAAGCGCAGTCGGCGTCAACCGCGCGCTGCCGCTCGGGAACAGGATGCTGGATTTTATTTCCACTTCCAGCCAACGCTCATCGCGACGCACGGTGATGAGATCGTCTTTGATCAACCCGGTCATGGCCGCGGTGATCTTGTCGGCGATCTCGCCCATTTTGGGATCGGCAAACGTCGGCACATCCGTTGGTTTGAGCTTGTCGCCCTCGGATTCCTGTTGTGATTTGTCATCCGCTTTGGCGTCGATATCCGTATTCGATTCATCTGCTTTCGAATCGTCCGGTTTCGGCGCATCTGGCGTCGGTATCGGCAGCGTGATCAGTGACTGCGAGCCCGCGATCGGCAGATCGCCCTGCGGCACCGACGTCCCTTCGCCGACCTGGATGGGCGTCATGCTATGCGGAGACTGTCGGAACGCCGAGGTCAGGGAATCGGACAAGACGCGATATTTGCCATCGTTGACCGACGATATGGAATACATGACGACGAAGAACGCGAACAATAACGTAATGAAGTCGGCATACGACACCAACCAGCGCTCGTGATTTACATGTTCCTCATGTTTTTTTTTGCGCGCCATAACGTTAATGCAGATAGCCGTTGAGCTTGGTTTCGATATTGCGCGGGTTCTCGCCTTCGGCGATTGACACCACGCCCTCCAGCACCATTTCGCGGAAGCTGGCCTGCGCGTGAATCAGCCCTTTGAGCTTGGCGGCGATCGGCAGGAAGAACAGATTCGCCAGACCGACGCCATAGATGGTCGCAACGAAGGCCACCGCGATGCCGGAACCGAGCATACTGGGATCGGCGAGGTTGTTCATGACATGGATGAGCCCCATCACCGCGCCGATAATGCCGATGGTGGGCGAGTAGCCACCCATGCCCTCGTACACCTTCGCGGCTTCGTTGTCGCGGTATTCCTGCGTGCCCAGATCGACCTCCAGGATGCCGCGGATCGCTTCGGGCTCGTTGCCGTCCACCAGCAGTTGCAAACCTTTACGGGCGAACAGATCAGGCTCCTCTTCGGCGACGGTTTCCAAACCCAACAGACCCTCGCGACGCGCGATATTGCTCCACACGACAATCTTCTCGATGGCCTCTTGCGGCGATTGCTTCGGGCGGTACAAACACCCACGAGGCGATCAGCATGGCGCGTTTGAATGTAGCGATGGGCACCTGAATCATGATCGCGCCCACCGTGCCGCCGGCAACAATCACGAAGGCCGTCAATTGCACCAGAGAACTGGTATGTCCGCCTTCGAGGATATTGCCGCCCAGGATCGCGCCCAGGGCAACGATGACGCCGATAATCGTGAGGATGTCCATTTCAACTAATCCTTAAACCGACTTCGCCAACTCACGACCGATCTCGCCCAGTGGCAGGATCTGGTCGGCGAGATTGGCCTCTACGATGGCGCCCGGCATGCCGAAAATAACGCAAGTCGCCTCGTCTTGCGCCCACACCGTGGCGCCACCCTTCTTCAAAGCCCGCGCACCTTCGCGACCGTCGGCACCCATGCCGGTCAGCACCACCGACAACACCTTGCCGGGAAATACTTCCGCCGCCGAAGTGAAGGCCAGATCGACGCTTGGCTTGTAGTGCAGACTGGGCTCGCCGTCGTAGATGCGTATCAGCACCCGACCGCCGCGATCGACCAGACCCATTTGACGTCCGCCCGGCGCCAGATACGCCGTGCCCTTTTCGATCATCTCGCCGTCTTCGGCTTCCTTCACGCGGATCTGACATTGCTGATTCAGCCGTTGCGCAAACGCCGGCGTGAACGTCGACGGCATATGCTGGATCAGCAAGATCGGCAGCGGAAACGTGGCCGGCAATTGTGTCAACACCTGTTGCAAGGCGACGGGTCCGCCGGTGGAACTGCCGATGGCGACCACGCGATACTCGCCGCGGCGCAGCGGCGCAACGCTACGCCGCGGAACAATCGGGCGCGCTGCCGTGCCGGCGGGCGCAGGTTTTGGACCGAGGCCGCGCGCGCCGATCTGCCGCACGCGCGCGCGCAGAATGCGCTTGGCTTCATCACGATCCTGTGAAAATTCATCGAAGCGCTTCGGCAGAAAATCGAGCGCGCCCGCATCCAAGGCGTCCAGCGTCGCCTGGGCTCCCTCATAGGAAAGCGAGGAAAACATCAACACCGGCGTCGGCTGCAATTTCATAATGCGCCGCACAGCGGTGATGCCATCCATCACCGGCATCTCGATATCCATGGTGACGACATCCGGCTTAAGCTCCATGACCTTCTGGATCGCTTCCCGGCCATTGGCCGCTGTACCGACCACCGTGATACGGTCGTCGGCCTCCAGAATCTCAACGATACGGCGACGGAAAAACCCCGAGTCGTCGACCACCAATACTCGGACCACGTTAGCCTGTCCTCATGCGTTCTGTTTCGATCAGCCCCGTCACGGGGAACGTTCTGGAAATGTCGCGCGCCATCGACATCACATACGGTGAGCGTATTTCTTCATCAGGCTGGGGACGTCGAGGATCAACGCAATGCGGCCGTTGCCGGTGATCGTCGCGCCAGCGAAACCCGGCATGCCTTGCAGCATCGCGCCCAGCGGCTTGATGACGACTTCTTCCTGACCAATCAACTGATCGACCACGAAGCCGACCTTTTGGTTGGCCACCTGCACCATCACCACATGACCACCCGCCTTGGCTTCGCTCGCGGCATGTCGATCACGGACCAACCACTTGCGCAGATAGAACAGGGGTAATGCCTTGTTGCGCACCATCACCGTCAATTGCCCATCGACGACATTGGTTCGACCCTGATCGAGGTCGAAAATTTCACTGACGCTGGCCAGCGGCAACGCGAACGGCTGATCGCCGAGCACCACCATCAAGGTCGGCATGATCGCGAGCGTCAGCGGCACGCGAATCGACAGCCGCGAACCACGCCCCTTCTTCGAGTCGATTTCGACGCTGCCATTGAGCTGGGCAATGCGCGTCTTCACCACATCCATGCCCACACCGCGACCGGACACATCCGAGATTTCGGTCTTGGTGGAAAATCCGGCATGGAAAATCAAGTTGTAGCATTCAATCTCATTCAGACGCGCGGCACTCTCTTCATCCATGATGCCTTTCTCGACCGCCTTGCGCCGCAGCACTTCCGGGTCCATGCCCTTGCCATCGTCCTCGATGGACAACAGGATGTGATCGCCTTCCTGCTCGGCGGCCAGAATCACGGTGCCGACGCGCGATTTGCCGGCCGCTACGCGTTCCTCCGGACTTTCGATGCCGTGATCGACGGCATTGCGCACCAGATGCACCAACGGATCGGCCAGCGCCTCGACCAGATTCTTGTCGAGATCGGTCTCTTCGCCCTGCATCTCCAGATTGACTTCCTTGTTGAGCGCGCGCGCCAGATCGCGCACCACGCGCGGGAAACGACCAAAGACTTTCTTGATCGGCTGCATGCGCGTCTTCATCACCGCCATTTGCAGATCGGCGGTCACGACATCGAGATTGGCCACGGCCTTGGCGACATCGCCTTCGCCCATGCTCGCTTTGAGTGTCCCCAAACGATTGCGCACCAACACCAACTCACCCACCAGATTCATAATGTCGTCGAGACGTTTGGTATCGACGCGCACGGTGGTTTCAGCCGCTGCGGCCGGCGGTGCCGCCCCTGCTCCAGACGCAGCCGACGCAGCCGCGGCCGCGAGTGGGTGCCGGTGCCGGTGCAGGCTTGGCGACCGCCTGCGGGTGGCGCGGCGAGCGGCCGGTTTACCCGCTTCCGTCTTGGCCTTGCCTTGAATTTGATCGAGCAGATCTTCGAATTCGTCGTCGGATATACCGTCGCCACCGTCCGCCGAAGTGCTGGCAGGTGCCGCCGGTGCGGGCGCTGTCGCAGGCTTCGGACTACCGCCGCCGTGCAGTTGATCGAGCAAGGCTTCGAAATCGTCGTCGCTCATTTCGTCGCCGCCGACCTTAGGCACTGGTTTGACAGCGGCGGCGGGCGCGGGTGTTGCCTTCGCGGCATTGGCCGCGGCGAGCATCTGCTCGAATTCCGCATCGGTTACATCATCACTGGACGCCGCGGCATTGGACGTCGCGGTCGGTGCGGCAACCGCGGCCACCGGTGCAGCGCCAGCGGGCGCGGTATAGCCGAGCAATTCTTCCAACAGCGCCGGATCGGATGGACTCGGTTCCTTGCCGGAATGAATCTCGGCAAACATGCTGTTGACGACATCCACCACGCGCAGGATCGCATCCATCAGCCCTGCGTCAATGACCCGTTCGCCGTTACGCAAGACGTTGAATACGTCTTCCGCACGATGACAGACTTCGACGAGATGCGTCAGGCTGAGAAAACTGGCGCCGCCTTTGACGGTGTGAAAACTGCGGAACACCGCATTCAGCAGATTGGCATCCTGCGGCCGCTGCTCCAGCTCAACCAGTTGTTCGTTGAGATGCTCCAGCAGTTCGCCGGCTTCGACCAGGAAGTCCTGGAGGATATCGTCATTGGGGTCAAAACTCATGGCATCCGTCCTTCACAACTCCAATAGTCCGTTCAGAAGCCCAAACTGGACAGCAGATCGTCGACATCATCCTGACTGTGTACAACGTCCGCGTGATCCAAGCCTGGAACCTGCGGACCGACGCCGCGTGACAGTTCTTCGGAAAGTGATCCTGATTTCGTCGCCGCCTTCTCTGCCGGTGCCATACGCTGACCCGAGATACGGATCAACCCCACCAGATTGTCTTCGACATCTTTCACCAGATTAATCACCCGGCGAATGATCTGGCCGGTGATATCCTGGAAATCCTGCGCCATCATCACATCGGACAGACTGGCGTTCAGCTTGCTGGCGTGGCCGCAGGTCAGCTCCAGAAAACTATCGATCTCGGGAACCAGTTCGCGGAATTCATTGACGTCCATATCCTTGCGTCGGAAGCGCGTCCACTTTTCACTCAAATCTCGCGCACGATTCTGCAATTCGCTGGCGATGGGCAGACTTTCCTCGACCGCGGTCAAGGTACGGTGGGCCGCCTGTTCGGTCATGGTGATGACATAGCTGAGACGTTCCTTGGCATCGGGGATGTCGTTCTCAGCCAATGAGGAAATCTTGGAATCCAACTGGAATCCATTCAGCGCATCGTGCAGCTCGCGGGTCAGCTTGCCTATTTCGCGAAACAGCCCCGAGTCACGCTGGCGCGCAAGGTCATCCAGCAACTGCGATGCCGCATCACTGTTGCCGTCTTCCAACTCACGGACCAACTGCCGCGCCTGGGCGAGGGAATCATCGTCCTCGACTTCATTCGGTAAACTCATGCGATCTCCTCAGCCCGCGGCGGCTTGTAGGCGCTCGAAGATTTTGTCGATCTTCTCCTTGAGCGTGATGGCGGTGAACGGCTTGACGATATAACCGTTCACACCGGCCTGCGCGGCCTCGATGATCTGATCTTTCTTGGCCTCGGCCGTCACCAGCAACACCGGCAGACTCGCCAGCTTGGCATCGGCACGTACGGCCTTGAGCAGATCGATACCGGTCATGCCCGGCATGTTCCAGTCGGTCACCAGGAAATCGAAGTTCCCCGACTGCAGCATCGGCAACGCGGTATTCCCATCATCCGCCTCCTGGGTATTGTTGAATCCCAGGTCGCGTAGGAGATTTTTGATAATCCGTCGCATCGTGGAGAAATCATCCACAATGAGAATCTTCATGTTCTTGTCCAACTCAACCTCCCGATGAACACGCTAGCTGCTCCAACTTCCGTTGCACGCCGGCAGATGCCGACAATTCCCATGCGCTTTAGCGGCGCGATCTCGCCCAGCTTCAACTCGCTATCCATTCGCCCATCCGCGCCCGCAGGCGGATCAGGGCCTGACCGTGAATCTGACAGACACGTGACTCGCTGACGCCGAGCACTTCGCCGATTTCGCGTAGATTCAGCTCTTCGTCGTAGTACAAAGCCATCACCAGACGCTCGCGCTCCGGCAGGCCGGCAATGGCCTCACTGAGCGAACGCTGAAAATCCTCGGCCTGAAGACTTTCCAGCGGATGATTGGGCGCCTCGATGCCGACGCCATCCTCGTCCTCGCCACCGCCGAGCGCGGCCGGATCTTCGAAGCTGAACACCCGACAGCCGGTCGCGTCCTGCAAAATCTTGTGGTACTCGTCGAGGCCGATGCCCATCAAGGCGGCAACCTCGTTGTCGCGCGCATCGCGGCCGTGTTGATTCTCAATCGTGCGCACGGCTTCGGCGACCTGCCGCGCCTTGCGGTGCACCGAACGCGGCGTCCAGTCGGTGCGACGTATTTCGTCGAGCATGGAGCCGCGAATGCGAATACCGGCATAGGTCTCGAAGCTCGCGCCCTGCGAGGGATCGTAATTGCGCGAGGCCTCCAACAGACCGATCATGCCGGCCTGGATGAGATCGTCGGCCTGCACGCTCGGCGGCAGGCGACTCATCAAGTGGTAAGCGATACGTTTGACCAGCGGCGCATGCCGGATCACCAGCTCATCCTGGCCCTTGTCGCGCGTGGCGGCGTACACAGCGGCACCCTTCATGGCTGCACCTCCAGCATATGTGCGCTCGATTGAATCAGTCTCTCAACGAAGAATTCCAGATGCCCGGCCGCGCCGGTGGGGATCGGCCACTTGTCCGCCTTCTGCGCCAGCGTTTTGAAGGCCATGGCGGCGCGTGAACGCGGGTAGGCCTCGACCACTGCCCTCTGCCGCTTGACGGCCTTGCGCAAGTAATCGTCGAACGGAATCATGCCGATGAAATCCAGCGTCACATCGAGATAACGCTCGGTCACGCGGGAAATCTTGGCGAACAGTTCGCGGCCTTCCTGGGCGCTCTGCGCCATGTTGGCCAAGACGCGGAAGCGTTGGATGCCGTATTCACGGCTGAGCAGTTTGATCAGCGCATAGGCATCGGTGATGGACGCGGGTTCATCGCACACCACCACGATCACTTCCTGCGCGGCGCGCGAGAAGCTCACCACACTGTCGGCAATGCCGGCCGCGGTATCGATGATCAGTACATCCAGATCATGGCTGAGTTCGCTGAAGGCGCGAATCACGCCGGCGTGTTCCATGGGGCCGAGTTCGGCCATCGCCTTGGTGCCACTGGAAGCCGGCACGATCTGCAAGCCGGACGGGCCGGTGACGATGACTTCCTCCAGGGTGCGGCTTCCTTGGATCACATGTGAGAGGTCGAACTCAGGATGTAGGCCCAACATCACATCGACATTCGCCAGACCCAGATCGGCGTCCAGCAGCATCACGCGCTGGCCTTCCTCGGCCATGGCCACGCCAAGGTTGACCGACACATTGGTCTTACCAACACCGCCTTTGCCACTGCTGACCGCGATCACGCGGACCGGGCGAGGTTCGGTTATACGGCGAAGTCCGGCGGCCTGGTCGACGCGCGCATTAGACATGTACATTGGCCGCCATCCCACCAAATCGTTCTGCAAGGGTCTCGTCATCGGAATCCTGTCCAGCTTGCTGCATAAGTGAAACGGCACGGTTGATCAGGTTGTGAGCCCGTGCCGGGTGTAAGTCTTCGGGAACGCGCTGACCGTCGCCGACATAGGCCAACGGCAGTGTGTGTTGTGCAATCACCGACAACACGGCACCGAGGCTGGCCGCTTCGTCGAGCTTGGTCATGATGCAACCGTTCAACGCGACCGAACTGAAGGCGCGCAGGGTTTCCTGCAACACACTCGTTTGGGTGGTGGCATTCATCACCAGATAGGTCTGCAACGGGAAGCCGCTGTCGCGCAGGGTGGAAAATTGCTCTGTGAGCCGCAGGTCACGCTGACTCATACCGGCGGTGTCGATCAACACCAGACGCTTGTCGGAAAGGCTGCTCAGTGCGGTACACAATTCCTCGTGATTGGAGGCAACCTGCACCGGCACGCCGAGGATGCGGCCGTAGGTGAAGAGTTGTTCGTGGGCACCGATGCGATAACAGTCGGTGGTGATCAAGGCGACGCTGCGTTGACCGTGGCGCAACGCAAACCGCGCGGCGAGTTTGGCGACGGTGGTGGTCTTGCCGACGCCGGTCGAACCGACCAGCGCGACGATGCCGCCGGTATTGAGGATATCGTCGTCGGTCACGGCGACGTGATGCGCCAGCAGACCCAGCGCCCGACGCCAGGCTTGCTCATCGTCTTCAACCGGACCCACCTGTTCGGCGAGCGTGTGGCACAACGCCGGCGTCAGACCGAGATCGGTCAGACGCCGCAGTAATTCTGTTTTGATCGGCTGACGGCGCTGCATATCGCCCCACGCCAGATGCGCGAGCTGGTTTTCCAGCAAGCCGCGCAGATCGTGAATCTCGCGCCGCATCTCGACCAGCGCCGGATCCTGCGCCCAGTAGATCGAAGACTTGCGCGCATCGGCACGCGCGGGCTCGGGCGTGGCAGCGGCGGACGGTTGGTAGGCTTCAGCAACCTTCGCGCGTACCGGCGCAGCGGTTTTATTCGCTGTGGGTTTATTCGCTACGGGTGCTGCGACCGGACGCGGTGCGGACTGTGCCGCCGGCGCGCTGGGTGCAGCCGTATTGGAGGCTTGGCCCATTGCTTCATTGACCAAGGCCTCGTCGTAATCAATCGCGGCGATGATCTCAATACCGCCGTCGACCTTGCGGTTCGACAGGATCACCGCGTCCGGGCCTTGTTCCTCGCGCACCATCCGTATGGCTTGACGCATGTCCGCAGCGAAGTAGCGTTTGATCTTCATTGCCTACATCCTCGATTCAATGTCTCAGGCCGTGACTGCCTGGCCCAATCCCGGTGCTCGCTGACCCACAGTCGAGACCACTTTGATCTGTTTGTTATCCGGCACTTCGTTATAGGCCAGCACATGCAACGCTGGGATGCTGTGGCGTACCAGCCGCGACAGCCACTGCCGGATCGGCGGGGCCACCAGCAACACCGCCGGTTTACCCTGCATTTCCTGCTGCTGGGTGCGCTCTGCCAGTGCCCTGTGCATCTGGTCCGCGAGCCCTGGCTCGAAGCCGGCGCCCCCTTCGGAACCGCCTTGAATCGACTGTAGCAATATCTGTTCCAGCGCTGGCTCCAAAGCGATCACTGGAAGTTCAGGCGCCATCCCATTGATATGCTGTACGATGGATCTACCCAGTGCGACACGTGCTGCTGCTGTCAAATTGCCGGCATCTTGGGTGCGCGAGGCATGATCCGCCAAGGCCTCGGCGATGGTGCGCATATCGCGAATCGGAATGCGTTCGCCGAGCAGGTTTTGCAGCACCTTGACCACCACCCCCAGCGGCAGGGCCTTGGGCACCAGATCCTCGACCAGTTTCGGCTGGCTCTTCTTCAGGGTTTCCAACAACTGCTGCACTTCTTCATGGCCGAGCAGTTCGTTGGCGTGTTCCTGCAGCAGACTGCTGAGATGCGTGGCGACGACGGTACTCGCATCGACCACGGTGTAGCCCATGGCCTGGGCGTTGTCGTGCTGGTCGGGTTCGATCCAGACCGCCTCCAGTCCGAACGCCGGGTCGCGGGTCTTGATGCCCGGCACCGCACCGAAGACCTGACCGGGGTTGATGGCCATTTCGCGATCCGGATAAACCTCGGCCTCGCCGACCGGCACGCCAAGCAGCGCGATGCGATAGGCGTTCGGTGCGAGATCTAGATTGTCGCGGATATGTACCGGCTGAATCAGGAAACCGAGTTCCTGCGAGAGTTTTTTGCGTACGCCCTTGATGCGCTCCATCAACGGCCCACCGCGATTGCGGTCGACCAGCGGGATCAGCCGGTAACCGACTTCCAAGCCGACGATATCGACCGGCCCGACGTCGTCCCAACTCAGATCGCGCGGTTCACTGCTGACAGGTCTTGGCTCTTCCACTTTCTGCTGTGCGGCGACCGCTTGCTGCTGCTGACGCTGGCTCAGCCACCAAGTGCCATAACCGCCGAGACCGGCCAGCGTCAGGAAGGCCAGATTGGGCATGCCGGGGATGACGCCCAGCATACCGATGATCGCGGACGCCACACCGAGCGCGGCGGGCTTGCCGAAGATCTGTCCCAGCAACTGACTGCCCATGTTCTCCGAACTGGACACGCGGGTTACCAGAATCGCCGTCGCGGTCGACAGCACCAGCGACGGTATCTGCGCCACCAGACCATCACCGATGGTCAGCAGCGTGTAGTTGTGCATCGCCACCGCAAACGTCAGATCGTGCTGCAGCATGCCGATGGCCAGGCCGCCGAAAATATTGATGAACAAAATCAGAATGCCGGCGATGGCGTCGCCGCGGACGAACTTGCTGGCACCGTCCATGGAGCCGTAAAAATCCGCCTCGCGGGTCACATCGAGACGCCGGGTACGCGCCTCGTCCTGGGTGATGAGCCCGGAATTGAGGTCGGCATCGATGGCCATTTGCTTGCCCGGCATGGCATCCAAGGTGAACCGCGCGCTGACCTCGGACACGCGTCCGGCGCCCTTGGTCACGACGACGAAATTCACGATCACCAAAATGCCGAACACCACCAGACCGACGGCATAGTTACCGCCGATGACGAATTCACCGAAGGACTCGATGACCTTGCCCGCCGCGCCCGGTCCGTTATGGCCTTCCAGCAGCACCACGCGTGTCGAGGCCACATTGAGCGCCAGCCGCATCAAGGTCGCCAACAGCAGTACCGTCGGAAACAAGGCGAAATCCAAGCGGCCGCAAGGCATAGATCACCACCATCATCACCACCAGCGACAGGGCGATGTTGAAGGTGAACAGCATGTCCAGGGCGATGGGCGGCATGGGCACCATCATCATGGCCAGCATCAGGATCATCAGCAGGGGCGCACCCAAGCCGTTCTGAGTCATGCGGCGCAGGGTGCTCATCAGATCGTTATCTTTCATATCCGCCTCAATCAAGACCGACGTCAAATCGCCGTCACTTGCGTAAATGCATTCAAAACTCTTGCCAGGATTGAAAAAGTTTTTTTGGCGGGGGGCTGACTCAGGATTTCAGGGGCTTGCGACCGAGTGATTTCGGCGATCGTTGGCCGGGATGCGCGGAGTGGGCGAAGTGACCGAGATTTGGCGCTGGAAAGGGCTCCGAGAAGACGATTACGTCGGACACAGCCGATTGATCGATTGCCCTAAAAAACATTCCAGCCACGGAATCACACGGAAGACACTGAAACACTCTACATTCCTGGAACGATTATTCGCCAACTTGCGGGTTATGGTGGTACCGGCGTAAAGCTTATGAGCTTGTCAGTGTTTTTCCGTGTTTTTCGGTGTAATTCCGTGGCAAATGCGGTTTTATAGCTTTATCGGATAATCAGCCGCGGAGGCGGTCGAGATCCTCGGGACGGTCGAGATCCCATAAGGTCGCCAGTTCATGAACGGACCAGGCCAATGCGGCGCAGCGACGGCGCGTCTGCGCCAGCACCGCCGACGTTCCCCAGGCCACGCCGGCGAACAGCGTCGGATCGCAGCGGCGCAGACCGATGAGCACATAGCCGCCATCCTCGGCCGGACCCAACACCGCATCGACACCGTTCGCCAACGCGGCGCAAGCCTCGGCAAGATAATGCTCATCCAAGGCCGGACAGTCCGTGCCGATCAACACGGCGAAATCCGCGCCCGCGAGCGTCGCCTCCAACGCCTGCGCCATGCGCGCGCCGAGATCATCGCCACGCTGGGTCATCAAGGCACACGCGTGATCGGCACACAGCAGCTGGAAAAATGGGTGTTCCGGTATGGCACTCGCCCACAATTCCACCGGTGCAAGGCTGCTGCCACGGCACGCGCCACTGTCGCACGCGCAAGCTCGGCATGCAGATCGGCCGCGCCCTCTGCGCCAAGTGCGGGAATCAAACGGGTCTTCGCTTGGCCGGGGATCGGAGGTTTGCAGAACACCAGGATACGCGCGTGCGGATAGCGCATCGTTCAACCGTGCTGGTAGTGCGCGGCCAGCCGCTCGGGAGAAACGCCGCGCCAATAGGCAAAGCGCAACCACCACATCAACAGAATGGTGCGCACAATGCCATCGCGTTCCCAACGGCGACTGGAGGTAACGAGCCGCTCGCGCAGACAGACCGGATGCGCATGCTGTTTGAGCGCACGGCTCAAGGCGATGTCTTCCATCAACGGGATCTCGGGAAAACCACCCACGGCCGTGAACACGGCGCGCTTGACGAAGATGCCTTGATCGCCGGTCGCAATGCCGGTGATACGCGAACGCAGATTCATCAGCCACGCGACGATACGCAACAGCGGTTGCCGTCCCGACAGACGCACATCGAAACGTCCCCATAACTGCATCGCCTTGCACAGCCTGTAGGATCAGAACATCGCTATCCACCGGCACCCCGGTGTCCGCATGCACGAACCACAGTACCTCGCCCGTTGCTGCCTGCGCACCGGCATTCATCTGCCGTGCACGGCCTGGCGCACTGTTCAGCACGCGGTCACAGAGCGGCCGCGCCTGAGTGACGGTTGCATCCACGCTGCCGCCATCGACGACAATCACTTCATGGCCACGCGCGCGCAATGCTTGCAACGGCATCAGCGTTGCGCTGATACCGGCTGCCTCATTCAAGGTGGGAATTATGACGGTGAGGTGCATACAGTCACACGATTAAGATCGAGCAGCGTCCAACGCACCGCCGCAACTGGCGCCCTGCCCTGCGGTACATCCGTAACAATGATCGGCGACCGCAATCGAGTCGCCGCAGAGATCATGTCCGATCAGTTCACGCACATGCACGCGCCGACCATTCATGACCGACCCCCAACATCTGGTTGAAATCGCAGTCGTACACATAGCCCTGCCAATCCACACTCACCAGCGTCCGGCACATCACCTGTTGCAGGTTTTCATCGCGGTGCGCGCCGCGCAGCAGCGCCATGTAATCGTGGAACTGGCCATGCGAGATCAGCGTGCTGCCGAAGCGCTGGATCGGCATATTGGTGAGCACATACAAATGATTGAACTCGACGCCGGCACGCGCCTGCAATTCGCGCCGATAGTCCGCCTCCAACGCGCACTGATTCGGCGGCAACGCGGGACCGATCGGGTTATACATAAGATTCAGCAGCAGACCACTGCCGGGCTTGCCATAGCCCAGCGCATTGAGCCGTTGCAGACCGCGCAGACTCGCCGCATACACACCCACGCCGCGCTGCGCCGTCACGTTCTCTTCCAGATAGCACGGCAGCGAGGCAATGACTTCGACCTTGTGTTCCGCCAGAAACTCCGGCAGGTCTTCGTGTCCTGGCTCCTCGAAAATGGTCAGATTGCAGCGATCGATGATCCGTACGCCACGTGCATGCGCCTCGCGCACCAGAGTCCGGAAATGCGGATTCAACTCCGGTGCGCCGCCGGTAATATCGAGCGTACCGACCCCGCTGGACTGGAGATAATCCAGCACCTCGCCAACCGTTTCTTCGCTCATCTCCTCACGGCGACTCGGTCCGGCATTCACATGACAATGCAGACAAGATTGATTGCAGCGGTAACCGAGATTGACCTGCAAGGTCGTGAGTCGCTCACGCCGCAGCGGCGGGAAATCGGTGTTCTTCAACAGCGGTAAAGTTGCATGCATAGCGCGATCTCAGCTATTCGAATAATCATTAGGCCGGTGCAGCGCAACGGCGAGAAAACCACCCCAGGGTATGGTTGCGGGAACCCATGTTTCGATGCGTTGTGCCAACCGACCACCGCCCGGCAAGAATACACCGGTCGCAAAGCTCATGCGCGGTCGTGGGTCTAGGGCATTGCACCAACGCCTGACGTCGTCCAGTCGATCCCAACGCGCGCCCCGATAACCACCCCGATCGTGTTTGAATCGATACAGCAAACTCTGACGATTCAACAGCCCGAGGATCACACCGCGACGACAGACGCGCCACATTTCTGCCAGCGCGCGCAGCGGCGGTTCAACAAAGCAGAGGCTGGTCACGGCCGCAACATAATCGAAGGACTGGTCTTGATACGGCAGTGCAAGTGCGTTGCCACGTACGCACGACACTTCAGGTACGTAGCGCCGCGCAACTGTGAGCATGGCCGGCGCCGGATCGAGGCTGACGACGTCAAGACCCGCTCGCGCGAAGCGTCGGCTGAACTGTCCCGTGCCGCTGCCGACATCGAGCAGCGTTGCGCCAGCATCCGGCCGTAGCAGTTGCATCATCAACTCAAACTCGGTATCCGCAATCCAGCGACCGCGTGGTGTGTTATACCAGCTTTCATAGCGCTCGGCCGCTTCGATCGACATCGTCTCCATGGATCACAGCGATTCGATGAACGCCTTGGCGTGCTCGACCAGTTCATCCGCATAGAGATCGCGGAAATAGTGATCGGCGCCATCGATCACCACGAGGCGAATGTGTTTGCCATCCACATGCGGCGTGACCCTCTCCGCCACATCCGGTACGACATCATCGTCCGTACCCGCGATACACCAGCACGGGCACCTTGATACGGGGTAGCAGCGTTGGGGTATCAAAACGCTCGTCGGATGCGTGATAGGACACAAACGCCTGCGCTTGCACCTTCGCGTCTGGACAATAGATGAAGCCGGTTTTATCCAGCCAGTCTGAACCCTTGCCCGCTGCGACCAGATCCTCGGCACGTTTCAGTACCGGCGCCAGTTCGGTATTGAAGCGCTTCTGATAGTCGCTTATCGCGTAGGCCTCACTCCAGGTCATCGGCGCGATCAGCAACACGCCTTTAACTGCGGGATCGGGGCGTTCGACCGCAAACCAGGCCGTCTGATCACCGCTGCGGGAATGTCCCACCAGCACCACCTCCTTCACGCCCTGCGCCTTGAGCCACGCCAGCCACACGCCGATCTCGTCGAGCGCATCCGTGTGTCGATGCGTATGCGGTACCGCACAGTCGTACATGCCATGCCGATCGTCGAGACCCAGACTTAGATTTATCGCGAGTGAACTCATGCCTTGTTCCGCGAACAGACTCTGCACAGTAGTGATAATCTCCATACCGTTGTGCGCCAGCGTGCCATGCGTGATCAGCAGCACCGGGCCGTCCTTCCAGTTGTCCTGTGCGGCCGACAGATTCGCATTCAAGGTCAGCCCCGCATGTTCGAGCTTGACCTCCTCGGCAGAGACAGGGGCTGCGACCTGAATGACCAGGAACGCCGCGAACAGCAATTTCAAGAATCGGCTTTGCATAGGAACTCTCCTCAATGGATACCTCAGTCACTCGACTGTGACGGCGGCGGCGCTGCATTCATTCCCGCCCCCGATATCGTGTTCGGCCCGCTCCGGCCCAAACGGCTCAGCTCGCCTTTGATGCGCAGCAGATCGCCGTCCAGCGCCGGTTGTCCATGCCACCATTGGTAATCGGGCGACTGGTGCGCGACGCCCAAACGCACATTCGTCACATGCGCCTGCATCCGCGCCAGCAGTCGCAATGCCTCGGCCAGTTCAACATCCGAATAGGCATCACGCGCACTCTGCACCAATGTATCGCCCTCGCCCAACTTCATCTGCGCAATCTCCAGCATGCGCACGCCGGTCTCGTCCTGTCGGCCGATATACCGTGGCGCATGGCAATCGTAACAGACTGCCTTGGCGGCATCGCGGGCACGTGTGGTCGCGGCCGGATCGCTATCGTTCGCGAGCAGACGCCGCGTGTCGTGCTCGCCCGCATACATATGACAGTAGGCACAGTTGGGCGTGCGATAGTTGGCCGCGCGCAGCGGCTGGGTCCAGTCCCAGTCCGCGCCTTCCAGTTTAGCGATGATGCCGTGCTTGGAACTGGCGTAACTGTGCACGGTCGGCGACTTGGCGCCGCCATGGCAGTCGACGCACGCTGCGCCTTGACGGGCGCGCAAGCCGCCGTCATGCACCGCCCCGTGACAACTCACGCAGTTCGCCTTCGCCACGCCGTGACCGCTGGCACGCCACGCCTGCACCAGGCGTGGCTGCAACTCGGTATGACAGCTCACGCACTGTGCATCCTCGACGGGGCCGGTCGGGCGTTCAGCGGCCTGTGCCAAACCACTCATACACAACATCAGCAGTGCAATAAATCCGCGCAGCATCAGTTGTGTTCCCGATTGTGCGATGTGTATTCGCCGTCGATCCAGAACTTGCCGGGTTCGGCGCGCTGACCGGTGTGCAGCTGCTCGGCCTCACCCAGTGCACGCAGAGCCTCTGCCGCACTGAGCAGCTTGGTCAGATTATTATTCAGCCGCTGGTGCGCCGCATCGACATCGCCCGGCGAGGAATGCGCTGCCGCCTTGTAGGCCGCGAGATTGTCGAAATACCACATCTCGAAATAATCGCGTTCGATGGGCGAGACGTTGTAGAACGCGGATGCCTGCCCTTCCAGATAACCGATATGCGCCTTCGGCCACAACGCATCCGGCGAGTTCATAGGATAAGGCGGGCGTTCGCGCGGACCGGGATGCAGCAGGTCATCCTTGCGCAGATCCTTGAGCGCGTCCTCCGCCACATCCAGCTTCGACCAAGCACGTTTGCGTTCCGCATCGAGGTCGCGCAATTGCTGCGCGGACCACTGCGCATCATGGCAATCGCTGCACACCTCGACCCAGGCGCGACGTTTGACCTCATTGCCCGAGGTGAGTGGGTTGATCTGCTGCAAACCGAACTTCCAGATGGTCTTGTCGGCCACCTGATGCTTGCCGTCGCGCATGTGGCAGTAGGCGCAGGTCGGCGAACGGTAATTGCCCTTTATGAGCGGCTTGGACCAATCCCATGTCGCGCCTTCGTTGAGATAAATCTGCCCGTGCAATGAATGAAAATAGGTTTCGTCGTCCGGGTGCGGCGGTCCGCTATGACAGGTGATGCACGCCTCGGGGCGACGCGCCTCGGCGGCGGAAAAGCGATGTCGGGTGTGACAGGAATCGCACTTGGTCGCCACCGAATGACATTGCACACAGGAGGCCACTTCGGCCTTGGGTTTGTCGGCGAAGTGCTTCGCATCCACGGCACGATCCATCGCCAGTGCATGACTTGGAAAGCCGAAACGTTTCTCGTCATGGAATTCCGCAACACGACTGGCATGACAGTCCGCACAAACATTCGGCGTAGGCATATGCAAGGCGCTGTGATCCGTGCCATGACACTCGCTGCAATACACCGGTTCACCATTGCTGCGCGGCTGCGCATGGCGGCTGGCCTTCCAGTCCTTGACGATGCCCGGCGTCACACCTTCATGGCAGCTCACGCATTGACTGCCCTCGAAGATACCGCTCACGCTATCGACAGACTTGTAGAATCGGTCGGGATGCCAGTAGGCGAACACCGGTTCTGGTTCCCAGACACGCGAATACAAGCCCGCGCCCGGACCGCTTTTACTCCAGGCGACATAGGCGTAACCCGCCGGCACCAGTACGGCGATGAGGATAAACGTGACCCAGATGTAGGTGCGGCGTTTCATCTGATTCCGCCCTGCTCGAACAAGTTCTGCGCGGGCTGACTCCAAGGGGGAAGCGCTCCGACGCTCCCCCTTGGAACCCCTCATCGGTAAGGACAAAGGATTCCAGTTTCATAGTTGACGCCGCGCCCACCAGCGCCACAGCCCCAGCCCGATCACGACGAAGAACGGTGTCAACCAGACCAGCCGTTCCAGACCATACTGCGGCACGCGTTCATCGTTCGACGTCATCGACACCGGCGCCACACCGGCATTGCCATGCGGATCGGCAACCAGCCGATCGGCGGCGTTGCGTTGCAGGTAAGCGAGCATGTCATCGCTTGCCAGGGACTCGTTCAGATCGGTACGGCCCATGATGTCGGCCTTGTCCCGCATCTGCGCGACGAGCTGCGGCCACTCCGCCGCACGGTACTGGCGCGGGTCCGGCAACGTATGACAGGCCGCGCATGCGGTCATGAACACCTGCGCGCCGGCACCGCGCGGCGTGCCACGCATCGGTTGCAAGGCGTGACCGGCAAGGTATTCGCCGAGCGCGCGCAATTCCTTTGCATCCGGCATCTGGATGCTGCCCATCAGCCCGCGGAAGCGCCGCGACACATCCATGAGCATACGCATGCGTTCGAGCACGACGGGCCATTCCTCGGCCGTGTGTCGGCCGGGTCCGGTCAGCGCGTGGCATTGCACGCAATACTGTTGCAGCAACTGCGCACCGCGCCCCTGCGGTTCGGGCAGTGTGGCGGGATCGATACCGGGCGGCGCAGTTCCGCGGTAGGCAGTGCACACGTCGATGCCGCCCCAATTGTGGCTGGCCTGGCTCGACGCACTGAACGCCACGAGGATGACCGCCAGCAGGTACGCGGATGCGCGTTTCACACAGTGTGACCCGTGATGGTCGCGCGCGCGGCCAGCGGTTGCGGCAATGCCGCATTCGGTCGCTCTCTGTGTATGCCGACGGCGCGCCGCAAGCCACCCTGAATACCGATGTCGTTCAGGATCGCCTCGGCTGCGCGACGCCCGGCTGCCAACGCGGTCACCACCAGATCCGGGCCGTGGGTGTTGTCGCCACCGGCATAAATATCCGACTGCGACGTGCGCCCCTGGGCATCGATGCGGATACGGCCTTCGCTATCCGTCGCGACCTCGAACGCGGCCAGCCACTCGGGTGGATCGGCGATAAAGCCGAAGGCGAGGATCACCGTATCGCAGTCCAACAGTTGCTCGCCCGCCGGTGTCGCGCAGCGCAGTCCGGTGACCTGCACATCACCTTCGATGGCGAGCGGGGTATGTTCGAACAGAAACTCCGCGCCCTCCTCGCGCGCAGCCTTGGCTTCGCGCGGCGAGGCGCGCAGCTTCGTCTCCGTACCGCGATAGACCACGGTGGCCGCTGCATCCAACCGTACAGCACTGCGCACACAATCCATGGCCGTGTCACCACCACCCAGCACCAGCACATGGCGGCCGTTATGTTAATTCCGCCTGCTCGGGCAAGCCCTGCGCGGGCTGACTGCGAGGGGGAGAATCCTCTCTCCCCCCCGCAATCATTTCACCCGCCACCGCGCGCAGGAAGGCCAACCCTTCATGCACACCCGCCAGTGACTGCCCGGAAATATTTACCGGACGTGGGCGCTGTGCGCCGGTGCCGATGAATACGGCGGCATGCCGTGCGCGCAGCGCACGTACACGATGCGCATCGACCTCGACACCGAGCACGAATTCGATGCCCAGCGCGCGCAGGATCGATGCGCGTCGTTCGAGCACCTCCGGTTCGAGCTTGAACGACGGCACGCCGCTGGCGAGCAAACCGCCGATGCGTGGCTCGCGGTCGTAGACGGTGACCGCGACGCCCGCACGCGCCAAGCGCTCCGCGCAGGCAAGCCCCGCGGGACCGGCGCCGATCACGGCAACCGATTCACGCCGGGACTTGGCGGGCGCGGCCGGTTGCCAACCTTGCGCCAGCGCGTGATCGGTAATGGCGCGTTCGATAGCGCCGATGGTCACGGCATTGTCGCCAGGATATCGATCAGGCTGTGCCAACGTACAACCGCCTTCGCACAAACGATGTTGCGGGCACAAGCGCCCGCACACCTCCGGCAGCGCGCTGGTGTCATGCGCAATCTCGGCGGCAGCGATGATGTCGCCGCGCGCGGCCGCCTTCAGCCAATCAGGGATGCGGTTGGCGAGCGGACAGGCATTGCGGCAACCCGGCACGCCGCAATCGAGACAACGCGCGGCCTGTTCCGCGATCTGCGCGATGCCGGGCGGCGTGTAGATCTCTTTCCAATCGTTGCGGCGCTCGGACGCGGGACGCGTCTCCGGCTCGCGGCGCGGCGATTCCGGTTGCGGCGCACGCTTGAGCAGATGACTGGCGTTCTGTACCAGACTTCGGCCGGAACAGATTGCGCACATCGCGGATCTCCAACGCGTCGGTCGGGCAGGACACCACGCAGCGCGCGCAGCCCATGCAATCCTCGATGCCGGTCACGCGGCCATGCACCTTGCCTTGCTCCCACACCGGGATGCCCATATCGCAGACCTGCTCGCAGCGACGGCAGTCGTTGCATTTGTCGGCGTCGAGCTTGAGATCGTAGAAACCAGCATGATTGAGCAGCCCGAAGGTCGCGCCGTACGGACACAGATAACGGCAGTAGAAACGATTGCCGACCACGGGCGCGATGAAGAAAGTGCCGAAGTAAGTCAGGCCGACGAGTGCATAGAAACCGCCGACGAAGCTCACCGTCCAGGTGCTGGGCGGATACTGGGTGACGATCATCACGCCGACGTAATAGATGAAGAAGAACCATTTGCTGTGGCGCAGCCGCCAAGCCCACTTGCCGCGCACAGTGCGGTCGCGAAACGCAAAGCCGACGGTCTCGCGCACGCCCACGCAGGGACAGTTGAAACCGCAGATCACCCGCCGACCGAACAGGAACACCGCGGCCAGGATCAGAAAGAACGTGACCGTGCCCGGCACATGCAGTGAGGGGAATACCGGCTGTCCCCACAGATAACCGACGTAGGGCTCGTAGAATGGCATCAGCCAAGGAATGAGCCACCAGAACACCGTGACCATCGAGACCAGGATGATAAGCCGCTTGCGCGTGTAGGGATTTCGTTCGGCGACGATGCGCCAGATGCCGAAGGCGAGAGATCAGCGCGTATTCGGTGTAGTGGTTGAGCCAGATGGGATTGTCGAACAGCATCAACCAGCTCTCGTTGAGCCAGCCGAAGAAGGCCACGGTGAATGCGGCCATGCTCAACAACTGAACCACGAGTGGATAGCGTCCCGGCAGCGAATCCTGTTGCGTCGCGGCGAGCGGCCGGGGCATATAGCGGATCGGCTGTTCCAGCTTGAACGACTGCGCGGTTGCAGACATCGTCATCCCCCTATGCACTGGCTGACAACGCCCGTGCGTTCTGCGCATCGTGACTGCATGACCGTCACGACCTCGCCATGCCGGGCAACCAGCAACTCACCCGGCTTGAATATTTCCCAGCCTCCATCGTCGGTCAGTGGCTCCGAAGCGATCTGTACCGTTGTGATGCCCTTGTCGCGATGTCGCAGGCGGTACAAGCGGTCATGTCCATACGCGAGCAGATGTATCCCATCCGACATCAGGAAATTAAACCGTCCCTGCCCGGCGATGCTGTCACTGAGTCGCACAACCGTCTGTAGCCAGAACGATTTGCTGTGGACAGCGTCGTCGGCGAAGACAGTGGCGATTTCATCGAGCAGAAAACAAAAGGCATGTTCGGAGTCGGTCTCGCCCAGCGGCTGCGATATCTGTGGATGGCAGCAACCGTCCGGTTGCACGACTTCCGACAGCTTGCCGTTATGGGCGAACACCCATTCCCTGCCGCAGCAGCTGCGCACGAAGGGATGTGTGTTGGCATGCACCTGCGCGGTGACTGGATTGGCCTTGCGCACATGGGCGATCAAGAGATCCGACGTGGCGGTTTGGGCGAGCCGCGCGAACTCTGCACTGCCAGCCGCCGCTTCCGGCGCCTTATGCACGCGCCAAACGTCAGCCTCGCGATAGGCGAACCCCCAACCGTCCGGATTGTCGGCGGCGGCCCCACCGCGCTGACTGAAACGGTCGAGCAACGTCGACAAATTCAGCGGCCGGTCACTGCTAATGCCAAAAAGTTCGCACATGTCTGCTCATTCCCATCGCTCTCATGCTGCCCTGCTCGCAAGCCGCTCAGCGTGCGAGATCGCGTTTCTTCTGCTCGAATTCCTCGCGGTCGATCTCGCCGCGCGCATAACGTTCTTCGAGGATGTCCAACGCAGTTCTGGATTTTGCTGTACGTGCCACCCGTCGCAAGCCACTTCACGATGGCCAGAATGCCCAGGATCACCAGCCCCCAGAAGAGCAGCATGAAGATCCAGCCAAAACCCGGAAGCCAACCAAAATCGCCCATGTCATTCATCATCGTTCACCTCCTAGAAGGTGAGCACTGCATCACTGTCTTTGACCCAGGCCGACGCGATTCAGTCATGTCTGCTGCGGGTGACAACCTTAAAACGTCAGATTCATGTCTGCCGGAATGACGACCTCTTTGTAATATTTCGCCGGCTCTGCCACTTTCACGCCGTCCACGAGGTCACGTTCCGTCATCCCGAAGAGCGGGAGATTGAGCGGACAGGCCAGTACGGTGGCACCCTCGGCGATGAGCATGACGAACATGTCTTCGAGCAGTGGCAGGTCCAGTTCGTCCATCCGTTTCATGACCGCTTCGCCAACCTCGGGCGGCGCGTCCGGCAGGCAGGTCAGCGTATGCATCTTTTCCCGGTGCACCGCGTTGATGCCGCGTGAGCCGAAGAAGATCGTCACCTTCGAGCCCTCGCGCAAGAGATTCAGCGCCGTCATCAGGGCGTTGAATACCAGGCAGAGTTCATCATGGAAACACATGATCGATACGTTCTTGATGATCTTGGTCATGGCACACCTCCTCTCGTCACGTCTTCCGGATCAGGTTCGCCCCCGTTAGAAGGTCAACACCGATCGCTGTCTTTGACCCAGGCCGCCAACGCCTTCATCGAACCGCGTTCGATGCCCGGAATCAGTTTTTCCGGATCGAAACCACAGCCGTCCAGCGCCATGCCGCAGGCACGCACGCTGAGGCCGCACTCGATCAGCTCGGCAAGGAGTTTTTCCAGATTCACCGCGCCTTCGGGGACAGCTTGATCACGCTGGCCCACCCGCACACCTTCGTCCAGCAGGTGCACGCGCACCTCCATATCTTCCGTCAGCGCCGCACCGGCAAAGCGCAATGCATGCCATGCCTTGTTGTCCGATTGATAGGGCGCGTTCTGAATAATGATGGTGATGTTCTTCATGTCGGTTCTCCGTTTTCAATTCACGTCGCACAATGCCGCCACGCGGCAATCAGTGCCTGTGCCGCCCTCTCGATATCCAGTTCGGTCGTAAAGCGCCCGAGCGACAGGCGTACTGCACCCTTCGCCTGCTCGGTCGTCACGCCCATCGCGCCCAATACACCACTGACTGCGGCATCACCCGCATGACAGGCCGAACCCACCGACGCGGCCACATCCGCCTGCGCCCGTGTCAACAGTTCGCGTCCAGTCACACCGGGGAAAGACAGATTGAGTGTGTTCGGCAGGCGCAGTTCGGGATGGCCATTCAGCGTCAGACCGGGAATGGCGTGCGCCAGCACCGCATGCAGCTTGTCACGCAGGGAGCAGATGCGCGCGTGCTCTTCATCCATCGACTGCACGGCCAGGCGTGCCGCCTCGCCGAATCCGACCAGCGCCGGCACATTTTCCGTACCCGGCCGCAGCCCATGTTCATGGCCAGCGCCGACCAGTACTGGTTCGATCGGCGTGCCGGCACGCACATACAAAGCGCCTACACCCTTGGTCGCATAGAATTTGTGTCCGGCAAGTGTGAGCAGATCCACGCCCAGTGCATCCACCGAGATAGGAACCTTGCCGGCGGACTGGGCAGCGTCGGCATGCAGCAAAATACCGCGCGGACGCGTGATGGCCGCGATCTCCGCCACGGCTGGACGGTGCCGACTTCGTTATTGGCGTGCATCACGCTGACCAGCACCGTGTCGGCGCGCAAGGCATCGGCGACGGCAGCGGGATCGACGCGACCCTGTCGATCCACTGGCAAAACGGTGATGTCCCAACCTTCCTGCCGCAGCCGTTCGCAAGGAGCGATGACCGAAGGATGCTCGACCGCGCTGGTGATAATGTGCCGTCCGTGTTGACGCATGGCATGCGCCACACCGCGAATTGCCAGATTGTTCGCTTCGGTCGCGCAGCCGGTAAACACGATGTCTTCGGGACGCGCGCCGATCAAGGCGGCAACCTGTTCGCGCGCCGTCACCACGGCGGCATGCGCGTGCTGACCGTATATATGCGAGGACGAAGGATTACCGAAGTGTTCCCGCAGATAGGGCAACATCGCCTCGACGACGCGCGGATCGACCGGCGTGGTGGCGTTGTAATCCAGATAGACGGGTAATGGCATGCTTCACACCAGGTTCTTGATCAGGATGTAGGTCGCGACCAACACCAGAAACACACCGAAGCCGTGCTTGAGGCGCTGCGCATCCAGATGTTTACCGATCCGGGCGCCGACGAAACATGCAGCGACCGAGACGGCGGTGAAACCCGACAACAGTTGGTAGTCGATAGGTACTGCGCCCGCATAGCCGGCGAAACCGGCCGTGGACTGAAAGGCGACGACGCTGAGCGAAGTGCCGACCGCGCGCTTCATGGATAGACCGGACAGCAACACCAGGGCCGGCACGATCAGGAAGCCACCGCCCACGCCCACCACGCCGGCCAGCATGCCGACCATCAAGCCGTGACGCGCGATGTGCAGATACGGGAAGTTGCTGCAATCGCCGTTCTCGCAGTCGCCGACAGCGGCAGCACCGAGCGAACGGCGCGGCGGCTGCGCGTGCAGCATGCGCCAGGCGGCGGCGTACATCACCAATGCGAACAGCGTGAGCTGAAACACCACCGGCAGGATCACACCCAAACGGGCACCGATGAAAGTGCCCACTGCGCCGACGATGCCGAAGGTCAGGGTCACGCGCAGATTCACATTGCCCTGCCGCCAGGACTGCACCGCCGCGATAGTCGCGGTGATGGCGATGATGCCGAGGCTCATGGCGATGGCGGACTTGGGCTCGACATGCAGCAGATAGATCAAGGCCGGCACGGTGACGATGGCGCCGCCACTGCCCATCAGACCGAGCAATAATCCGGTCGCCAGTCCTGACAGTATCAAGTAAGTCAGCATGCCTATTTCCTCGCCGTCACATCACCACACGCATACGCTGCGTACACCGTTTACCGCTCGATCGGATAACCGTTCTTGTTCCAGTCGGTCATGCCCTGACGGATTACCTGCACATTGGCGAAGCCCTTCTGGGCCAGCAGTTGCGCCGCCGTCGTCGACATCCGGTCGGTGCGGCACACCGTCACGATGGGCAGTTCCTGGAAATCGGCGATCTCGTCCAACCGCGTCGCCAGTTCCGATAAGGGGATATTGGTAGCACCCGCGATGTGGCCGAGTTCACCGACGTAGTCCGGTGTATTGCGCACGTCCAGCACCAACAATTTTTCACCGGCATCGAGACGACGCTTGAGTTCGGGCACATCGAGCATCGGCTGTTTGCGCAGCTTGCCGATCAACCGCGGCAGGAAGGCCACCGCCGCGAGCAAGGCGAGCGCCAGCAGGCCTTTCTGGATCAGGCCTTCGCCGCCGGCCGCCGCTTCGCGCCCGGCATAGCCGAGATAGGTGTAGGCAATGGCGCCCGGCAGCATGCAGATATAGCTCGCGATGATGTATTGGAGCAGCGGGATACGCGTGAGTCCCAACGCGTAGTTGAGCAAGTTGAACGGAAACAGCGGCACCAGACGTACGAAGGCCACAAAGCGCCAGCCCTCGCCTTCCACACCGTTGATGAGTTGCTTCAAGCGCCCACCGGTGCGTTGCGCAACCCAGTCCGAGGCGAGATAGCGTGACACCAGGAACGCCAGTGTCGCACCGATGGTCGCGCCGGTGAGGTTGTAGAACGTACCCAGCACCGGACCGAACAACGCGCCGCCGGCCAGAGTGAGCACTGATCCAGGCAGGAACAACACCGTGGCGATCGCATACATCAGCCATGAAGAGAATCGGTCCCGCCGCACCCGCGTCATGAACCCAGGCTTCAAGCGCCGCCGCATCGAAGCGATCACGATACAGTACCGCTAGCACAACGCCGGCGAGCAATGCGATGAACAACAGAATGCGCAGCACTTTACTGTTCATTGTTCGTTCCCCACTGGCGGCGATTGATGGCGTATTCGCTGATCTTGCCGACAAACGGCATCGCCAACATGCCGGTGATCCAGGAACACCATTTGCCTTCGCGGAAGGTGCGGATGCCGATGGTCATCGCTGTATGTCCGCCACGCGGCTGATCGCGATACGTTCCGAACAGCCGATCCCACCATGGCAGGTTGAAACCGAAATTGCTGTTGGTCTCATCGTCTTCGACGGAGTGATGCACGCGGTGCATGTCCGGCGTCACCACGAACAGGCGCAACACGCGATCAATGCCAGCAGGCATGCGCACATTGCTGTGATTGAACATCGAGGTTGCATTCAAAATAATCTCGAACAGGATCACCGCCAATACCGGCGGGCCGAGCACGGCGATCACCGCGAACTTGATCAGCATGGACAGCAGAATTTCGAGAGGATGGAAACGCGCACCGGTGGTGACGTCGTAATCGAGGTCGGCGTGATGCACACGGTGCAGCCGCCACAACACCGGCACGGCATGCACCATCACATGTTGGAGATAGATGAAAAAATCCAAGGCGATGACGGCAGCAACCACGGCCAGTGCGTACGGCACCTGGAAATAGTTGAGCAGACCCCAGCCATGCTCACGCGCGAACAGCGCCATGCCCACCGCCGCGGTCGGAAACACCAGGCGCGCCACGAAGCTGTTGAAGAACACCAGGCCGACGTTATTGGCCCAACGCACACCTTTGGATTGGGTCAGCGGACGCCGCGGCGCGGCCAGCTCCCAGACCGCCATGATGGCGAAGATGCCGAAGAAGAAACCCAAACGGATGGGCACCTCGTTGCTCCGGATAAAGGCTTCGAATTCCATATACGCTCCTGAGGTTGCAGACCCGCCCTTCGAGTCTATAATGGTGTTATGTGTTTTTGTATTCAATTGATCTATTGAATAAGCTAGCCCGGGAACCCCAGCATGTCAAGCGGTAATGTGAAGCACGATCTATTCGCCCAGTTCGCCCGTATCGGCAAGGCGCTGAGCAATCCAAATCGCCTTGAAATCATTGAATTTCTGGCCCAAGGCGAGCGCAGCGTGGATGCCCTCGCGCAGGTCGCCAGCCTGAGTGTCGCCAACACCTCGCAGCACCTGCAACAACTTAGACAGGCCGGTCTCGTGACCCTGCGCAAGGAGGGCCAACGGGTGTATTACCGCCTATCGGGGGACGATGTGGTGTTGCTGCTCAACAGTCTGCGCGACGTGGCGGACCGGCATCTGGCCGAGGTCGCGCATCTGGTCACCAGTTATCTTGATACCAAGGACATGCTGGAACCGCTCCTGGCGGAGGAACTGCTGACGCGCGCGCGCGCGGGCGAAGTGACGGTGTTGGATGTGCGCCCAGCGGAAGAGTTCGCCGCCGGCCACCTGCCCGGTGCGATCAATATTCCCTTGAGCGAGCTCGAAGCAAGGCTCGGCGAATTGCGCCCCGATCAGGAAGTCGTCGCCTACTGCCGCGGACCGTATTGCGTGTTGTCCTACGACGCCGTCGCCCGCTTGCGCGAACACGGTCTGCAAGCGCGTCGCCTGAAAGACGGTTATCCCGAGTGGAAGATCGCCGGGCTGCCCGTGGAAGCCTGAGATTTACATATCCTTGGGAGTGACATAGCCATGCGCCCTGCCCTGATCTTCGTCTATAACGCCGACAGCGGTCTGTTCAACACCGTGACGGATATCGCGCACAAGGTTCTGTCGCCCCAGACCTATGCCTGCAATCTCTGCGCGCTGACGCACGGGCATTTCAAAGTGCGCGAAGAATGGGTGAAGTTTTTGGAAACGCTGGATGTGGACTGCGTATTTCTGCACCGCGACGAATTTCATGCGGCCTATGACCAAACAGATGTGGCGCTGCCGGCGATATTCAGAAAGACGCCCGAGGGACTGACGCTGTGGATCGATGCCGACACGCTGCGCCACTGCGCGTCGCTGGATGAACTGAAGAGACTGCTCGTTTCCCGACTCGAGCAGTCAGCTAACCCGTGAACGTTCAGGTATCCGCAGGCCGCAGATACTCGTCCGGCACCGGCAGATCGTTCGGTGCCTGCGGGGCGTAACCCGTGGCGCCCTTGCGTGTGGCCTTGAGCTGGTAAATGTAAGCGAGCACCTGGGCGACGGCGAAATACAGACCGGCGGGGATTTCCTGGTCGATCTCGGTACTGAAATAGATGGCGCGCGCCAGCGGCGGCGCGGAGAAGATCGGCACTTCGTGCTCCATGGCCTTGTTGCGGATCTGCGCGGCGATGAGATTCTTGCCCTTGGCGACCACGCGCGGCGCGCGCATACCAGCGCCGTCGTATTTGAGCGCCACCGCGTAATGCGTCGGGTTGGTAATGATGACATCGGCCTCCGGCACGGCTTCCATCATGCGTCGCTGGGCGAGTTCGCGCTGCATCTGGCGCACGCGGCTCTTCACCTCCGGCTTGCCTTCTGAATCCTTGAACTCGTCGCGCACTTCCTGCTTGGTCATCTTCATCTGCTTGGCGTGATCCCAGAGCTGATAGGGAATGTCGATGGCGGCAATCACCACCAGCACCAGACTCAACACCAAAAATACCCAGGTGAGCATCTGTCCGGCATGCCCCATGGCCGCGTCAGGTTCCTGATGACCGAGATTGAGCAGGTCGGCACCTAAACTCTTCATCATCAGCACCGCCACAAAGCCGATGAGCAACAACTTGAGAATGGACTTGATCAGCTCCACCAGGCCGCGCACCGCGAACATGCGCTTCAGACCGCTCCAGGGATTCATTTTTCCGAACGAGGGCGCCATGGCTTCCATACTGAACGACCAGCCACCGATCACCAGCGACGAGGCAATCGCCGCCACCACCGAGATCAGAAAAAACGGCATCAACATCATGCCCGCCTCACCGAGCATTCTCGACAGCCGGCGATGACACCCAACGGGTCAAAGATCAATTTGCGGTCCAAGGTCAGACCGTCCGCGAGCATGGCGGAGAAATCGCGCATCAGATCATCGCCCATGAACAGCAAGCTGGCCGCGGCGGACACCAGCATCACCATGGAATTGAATTCACGTGAGCGCGGGATCTGACCTTTGCGTCGCGCGTCGTCAAGGCGCTTTTGACTGGGGTCTTCTGATCGTTCTTGGCCGTCGGCATTCTCAGCCATGCGCGCCTCCCGCCGGCATCAGTCCCTTCATCATCTCGAAGGCTTCGCCCAGTACATCGGTGAACTGCGGAGTCAGTTCCGGCAGCGAAATGAAGATAACAATGAAACCCAAGGCCAGCGTGACGGGGAATCCGACATTGAAGATGTGCAATTGCGGCGCGGCACGGGTGATGACACCAAAAGCGATATTGGTCATCAGCAGCGCCGTCACCGCAGGCAGTGCGATCAGCACTCCGCCCGCGAACATGCGGCTGGTCCAGGCCACCACGTCCCAGAGGGATTGCCGGGAGATACCGTCGACGGCGACCGGCATGCTGTGAAAACTGTCGGCCAACACACTGATCAGCATCAGATGGCCATTGAGCACCAGAAACAGCAGCGTTGCGAGTGTCACATAGAATTGCCCGATGACCGGCACATTGACACCGTTCTGCGGATCGACCATCGAGGCGAAACCGAGACCCATGCCGGTGGCGACGAGGTGCCCCGCGAGCGTCAACACAGCGAAGACCATCTGCAGTAGAAAGCCCAGCAGAAAACCAATCAGCAACTGCTGCATAGTGATGATCACGCCGGCAGCGGATAGAGGATCGATCAACGGCGCCGATGGAATCACCGGCACCAGCACCCAGGTCACCAGCAACGTCAGCACCAAGCGCACCCGCATCGGCACCAAATTACCACCGAAAATCGGCGCCACCGCAAACATCATACCCACACGCATCAAGGGCCAGAGAAAATCACCCAGCCAGGCGGCCATCTGTGTGGAGGTGATCAGCATGACACGTTCGCCCCGGGCGTCATGAATACATCAGTCGATGAGTTGCGGAATGCTCTGGTACAGACGCACGGTAAAGCTCACCATATTCTGCAACAGCCAGGGACCGGCGATCATCAGCACGGCTGCAACGGTGATGAGCTTTGGAATAAACGTCAGGGTCATTTCGTTGATCTGCGTCGCCGCCTGGAACATGGCGATGATCAAACCGACGACCAGCGATGAAATCAACAGCGGTCCGGCCAGCAAGCCGATCACTTCCAAGGTCTGGCGGCCCACATTCATTACGGTTTCGGGTGTCATGGCGATTTCCTCAGACGTAGAAACTAGAGGCCAAGGTACCCATGACCAGTGACCAACCATCGATCAGTACGAACAACATAATCTTGAACGGCATCGAGATGATCATCGGCGACAGCATCATCATGCCCATCGACATCAGCAAACTGGCGACCACCAGATCGATGACCAGGAACGGCAGCATGATCAGAAAGCCGATCTGGAAAGCCGTCTTCAGTTCACTGGTAACAAAGGCCGGCAGCAGCAGCGAGAACGGTATCTGATCGGTGGATTCGACCTTTTCCGCACGCGCGATCTCGGCGAAGGTTTCCAGATCGACATCGCGGGTCTGGCCGGTCATGAATGTGCGGAACGGCTTGGCGGCAAGCGCAATCGCTTCCTGCGCGGGCATTTGCTCATTGAGATATGGCTGCAGGGCGGTGTCGTACACTTCATCGAACACCGGCACCATGATGAAGAACGTCAGCATCAACGACAGACCGATGAGTATCTGATTCGACGGCGTCTGCATGGTGCCCAAGGCATGCCGCAAAATCGACAGCACGATAATGATGCGCGTAAATGAAGTCATCATCATCAGCGCGGCCGGCAGGAAACTGATCGCCGTCATCATCGCCAGCACTTGGATGCTGACGGAATAGGTCTGGTCACCATTCGCATCGTTTTCGATGCGGAAGGCCGCGAGACCGGGTTCAGCCAGCGCAAGCATCGGACTGAACAAGCCCAGCAACAACATCAGCCGAGCGAGGTACTTCATGATTTTTTGCTCCGGTTCAATGCGGCGGTCAGATTGGCGGCGAAATTACTCATGCCGGGCTTGGCAGCATCAGACTGTGCAATCGGCTCATCGAGCACATACAAGGTTTCGACGCGTCCTGGTGCAACGCCAAGCAGCAACTGGGTATCGCCGACCTGGATCAGCACCACGCGTTCGCGGGTGCCCATGGACAGTCCGCCCAACACGCGCAATGCACCGGCCGAAGTCCCCGGTACGCCGCCCATGCGCCGCATCACCCAGGCCATAGCCACGATCAAAAACACCACGGCAAACAGGCCCAGCCCCATTTTCGCAAGACTGCCGCCTGCCAGCGGCTCACCTGTCAGTGACGGCACAACAGTCTCCGTCGCGGTTTCGGCGGCCTGGATAAATGCGCCATACATCATCAGCAGCGAACCACCCAGACAGATGCATGCACGGCGGAGCAAGGAAGGCGCAGTGTGATTGTGCATTTACTTGAGCTTCTTCACACGCTCGGCCGGACTCACCACGTCGGTGAGACGAATGCCGAATTTCTCATTGACCACCACCACCTCGCCATGCGCCACCAGCGTGCCGTTGACCAGCACATCCATGGGTTCACCGGCCAACCGGTCCAGTTCAACAACAGAACCCTGATTCAACTGCAGCAGGTTGCGGATACTGATTTTGGTTCGACCGATTTCCATGGCAATGGTCACTGGGATATCCAGGATCATGTCCATGTTGTGGTCATCGTCACGGCCCATCGGCAGATTGTCACTGGCCAACGCATCAAACTCGGCCACCTGCACATTGATGCCAGGCTTGGCGGCCTGCTCAACCTCAGCCTGTTCGGCCAATGCGGCACCCCAGTCGTCCAGCGAACCGTCTTGGCTGTCTAATTCATCGCTCATGGCACGTACCTGCTCTCTAGTTGGTTGTTTGCGTCGTCACTAACTGCTTGAGTTGGACACGTTCCGTTAATTTAACAGCGCGATTTCCTTGCGAAACGCCGAAGCGACCGCGGAACACCGGAACATCCTCGGCACGCAGGGTCACTGTTTCCGGGAAATCGATGGGTATAACGTCACCGGCTTTCATATTCATCAAATCGCGTACTGTGATGTTGGCTTCCGCGAGCACGCTCGACATTTCGATCTGCGCACTTTTCATCTCCTCGCGAATCGCGACCCGCCAACGGTCGTCCACGTCGCTGCGGTCACTCTGGACACCGGCGTCAAGCATGTCGCGAATCGGCTCGACCATCGAATACGGCAAGGTCACATGCAGCGCACCGCCGCCACCTTCCAGTTCGATGTGAAATGTCGACACCACCACGACCTCGGTCGGACTGACGATATTGGCGAACTGTGGATTGACCTCGGAATTCAGGAATTCGAAATTCACATCCAAGACCGGCTTCCAGGCGTTCACGAGATCGTCGAAGGCCTGGTGCAAAATGCGTTGGATAACACGCTGTTCGGTCGGCGTGAATTCACGGCCTTCGATTTTGGTGGGAAACCGTCCATCGCCGCCGAAATAGTTATCCACGAAGATGAACACCAGCTTGGGATCGAATACGAACAGGCCGGTGCCACGCAGCGGATTGACCTTAACCAGATTGAGGCTGGTGGGTACGAACAGACTGTGCACGTACTCGGCGAACTTCAGCATTTGCACGCCGCCGACGGAGATTTCAGCCGTGCGACGCAGCATATTGAAGAGACTGATACGAAAGTAACGCGCGAACCGTTCGTTGATCATTTCCAGTGTGGGCATGCGCCCGCGCACGATACGGTCCTGACTGGTGAAGTCGTAATTCTGCGCCTCACCATCGTCCAGGCCGTCGTCGCCCATGGTGTCAATGTCGCCACTGCCGACACCGTGGAGAAGTGCATCAATCTCTTCTTGCGAGAGTAGATCGTTCACGGTTGTATCCTTACTGCATCACAAAGCCGGTGAAGTAGACGCTTTCCACGCCGGCCTCACCGCTTTGTTCCATGAGCACGCGGTTGACTTCTTCCAACGACTGTTTCAGAAGCGCCTCTTTACCGGGGCGGGTGCTGAGTACGGTGGGATCCTGACTGGAATACAACATGAGCAAGCCGTTGCGGATTGCCGGGGTATGCGTTTTGACGCGCTCGATCGTCGCTGCATCGCGCGTGGCCACCTGCATCGTGACTTGCATGAAGCGGACGCTGGCTTTGCTATCAAAGTTGACGATTAACGGTGGTTCTAAGGATTGGTAGATCAGCGGCGCTTTGGCAGCTGCGGCACCAGGCTTACCCTTGCTGTCTTTCCCCGCTTCGCCATGCTCTTCGCCTGCCGCTTCGGTGGCCGCCTCGTCAGCGGCAGGGTCAGACTTGCCACCACCGATAACGCCCGCAAAATAAAGCACCCCGACGATGGCGCCCACCAACAGCAAAGCCCCAACGCCGATGATGACCCACTTCAGCATGCCGGACTTTTTGGGCGGCGCTACAGCCTCAACATCGAGATCGAGATCTTCTTTTGCCATGACTTACAGTCCCCTGAATTATCGGCTTGTCAGGGGAAAAGCAAGTCCTGTGCCATGGGGCTGAAGATTTTTGTTCTTATGTATTTTAGTGAGTTAGATTTAATTTCCGGCTGGCTGCCGGGATTTTGGCGAGAATTGACGGGGGTATTCAGCCGGAAAGTTGGCGAGACGCTGGCGGTCCTAGCTGTATCAATTCCACGGCGCGGCGCGCAGCCAATCCGTGAACATGGCGTTCGGCAGAGGACGGCTGACGTGGTAGCCCTGCACGGCGTCGCAACCGAGCTGGGTCAGCATATCCCAGGCTTCGATGTCCTCGACGCCTTCGGCAACGACCTGGAAACCGAGGTTATGGCCCAAATCGATAATGGAACGGACGATCATGGCGTCATTGCCGCCCGGTGTCATATCCGCCAGGAAGGATTTGTCGATCTTTAGCGTATTGATGGGCAAGCGCTTCAAATAGGACAGGGACGAATACCCCGTGCCGAAGTCATCCACGGCGACGCCCACGCCCAGAGCATTCAACTGGGCCAGGACCTCCGCGCCACGACCCAGATCGCCCATCAGGGTGTCTTCGGTGATCTCGATTTCCAGACAATCGCCATCGACACCGGCTTGCTCCAGCGCCCATTGAATACGCTCGATCAATCGGGGATTCAGGAACGAACGCGCCGACACGTTCACCGACACCGGCATGTGAATGCCGTTGTCCCGCCAGGTCTTGCATTGGCGTAACGCCGTCACCAGCACCCAGCTGGTAATCGGCGCCATCAGGCCGATCTGTTCGGCGATCGGCAAAAATTGTGCGGGCTCCACCAAACCTTGCTGCGGATGCTGCCAACGCAACAAGGCCTCGACGCCGTAGACATCCTGGTTCTGCATGCCCACCTTCGGCTGGTAGTGCAATTCGAATTCATTACGTTCCAATGCATGCCGCAATTGTCCGGAGATACGCAGCTGTCGTGCATCCTCGGTTTGACCCTCGGCCGCATAGAAACAGTAATGACCGTCGCTGCGCTTGGCCTGGTACATGGCGATATCGGCATGGCCCAACAACGCGTTCACATCCATGCCGTGCTCTGGATAGACGGCGATGCCGATAGACGCGTTGAGAAACAACTCACGCTCCCCGCATTGGAACGGGTGCTCGAAACAACTCAGCACCTTGGCGGCAACCCGCTCGCCAGCGCGCTCGCCACTCGGTACCGCAGGCATCAGGATCGCGAATTCGTCGCCGCCCAAACGCGCCAAGGTATCGGAGTCGCGCAAGGCCGTGCGCAATCGTTCCGCGACCTGGCGCAGCACTTCATCGCCCACCAGATGACCAAGCTCGTCATTGATCATTTTGAAGTGATCGAGATCGAGCAACATCAGCACCACCTCGCGACCATCTTCACGCCGCGAACTGGATAAAGCCTGGTTCACACGGTCGTACCACAGCGCGCGATTGGCCAAGCCGGTCAACTCGTCGGTGGTGGCCTGGTGTTCGAGTACATTCAGCGCATTGTGTGTTTCCGTGATGTCTTCCAGCTGAGCATCGATGCGTTGTACTCGACGGCGACCGCTGCGCGCGGGCCGGAAACGCAAACAGCACCAACGTTCCAACGCGCCCTGCAGATTCACCCGCGCCTGTACCTCGGCCGGCTCTCCATCAACGGCCAACTGCCATGCCGCGCCGACCTTCTCGCGATCATCCGCATGTATGCGATCGAAACATGGGATCGGCGTATCACCGTCAGTCACAGACAAGGCGCGCAGTGCTGGACTCGAATACAGCAACTCATGCGTACAGACGTCATAGGACCAGAGAATCAATGGGACATTGCCGAGCAGATTTTCCACCCTCTCGAACGCCACTTGCGATTCATCGCGCGCGGATTCCGACTGCTGGCGCAGGCTGTCCCAGTAGCTCTGCAAGATCAAGCCCATATCCAGGAAGATGCGCTTGATCAGCGCGGATTCGAGCTGCTGCCGATCTTCGGCATCGATCTCCGGCAATCTATGAATGAGTGTATGCAGATGATTCAGGTAGAGGCGATAGGCCCCCATCAACCAGACCGGCTTCAACCCGTTGCAGCTATGCCGCTGACCGCCATCGGTTACGTCGTCCTGTTCGACATTCAACAATTGCAGCATCTGTTGCAATTGTGCGCGCACGAAGTCGCCGATGTTGCCGCCATTACGCTCATAGGCGTACAACACATCAGCCGTCGCTGGATTATCGAAAAGGTAGTTGTAATAGTCCTGCGCGAAACCGGCAGCGCCGCGCGCGAGCAGTGGGTGGTATTTACGCAGAACCTGCGCATCACCATTATCGATCTGTAATACGTAGTGGAATTCTTTACGAAGCTCGCGCGCAGCCGACTGAGACGCGGCCACCTGGCCCGCCTCCGACGCATTTCTCCGCCTGCCTCGTTTCTCTCCAGCCATATTTTTTATATTTATGTTGTTGTTTTATTGATGACTCGGACGTTAACACATTTGCAAACCACTGCCCAGGGTATTTTCGGCCGGGTTTTAACTCAGGCGAACAGGTCAACACCGCCCTGCGGCAACCGCCCAGGACGACCACGATCCGCTTGGGCAATCTCGCCCAAATCCAGATCACTCTCGGCGTCAAAACCGCGCTGACCACCGTCCCCAGCCGCTGTGCGCGCATGGCGCTGCTGCTCCGCAAAGGAGTGTTGGGACACATTGACATCGACCAGGTTGAAGCCATTGGCAGTGAACATTTCCCGCAACCGTGGCAGCGCCGCTTCCAACGCATCGCGCACCGGCCCATGCTGGGCGACGAAGCTCACCTGCGCCTGGTCGTTCTGCATCTGCACCCGCACCTCGATGGGTCCCAGATGCGCCGGATTCAGCTTGAGTTCCACACCCTGAAATTTCTGATTGACGACCCACATCACCCGCTCGCTGAGGGCCTGATCCCAGCCGGGCTGCCGCAAGGGGGTATTCAACGTCGCAGTGGGTAATTCGCTACGCGTCGCCGCCAGCGGGTCCTGTGGCGTCGCAATTTGAATTCCCTGCACCCCGGTTCCCGTCTGCGCGGGCAGGGGCAACGCTGCGTCGGCAGTCGTGATGCGGGCGGCTAGCGCCTCAAGCCCGGCCTGCCTTGGCAGCACCGGCGCCAAGGCGCGCACCTCTGCCGTTGCGTGTTCCAGTTTGCGGCGACGCGGCTGTCGAATCAGCCCCGGCACCGACAGCGACCAAGATTTCACGCACCGCCTGACCGATGGAAGCCCGCGCCATATTGGGCGAATCGGTGCGGACGGCGTTCGCCCAGGGCATCTGTGATGGACGCGTACGGATATCGGGCTCGGCCTGCCCAGACAAGACCCCGATCGCCTTGCTCCGCGTGCAGTTCAGTCGTCGCTTCCGCATCCAGGAGTGCGCGGACGCTTTCGCCCACCGTTTAACGTTGCTCAAGGCTGGCGGCGTCCTCCGGCGCTGTTGGCGTCGCCTCCTCGATCTGGACATTGCCGGCCAGGACCGCCAACAGCACCTCACCGGGTTGTTCAGCATGCGGCAAGGCCTTGCCGTCGACCGGCGGAACGTCACTGCCGGATTCAGCCGCTTCGGCCAGCTTGGCGGATGCCTCGTTGGTCTTGTCGAGCGCGTCTGCCGACGTTGCTTCTGACCTAGCAGCGGGCTTCGCTTCTGCTTCTGCTTTTGCATCCGCCTTCGAGTCTGTCGTCATGCGTGACTTCAACACGCCCTTAAAGTCATGACCCGAATCGTTTTCTTTTGCCTCCGCCGGTGCCCGCGCGGGGGCCTGGGCAGTTCGCTGCGGCGCCTGTGCCTGAGGTACTTGTGACAGCATCGTGTCCAACATGCGCTTTCTCCTGGGCGGAATATCTCTGAGGTCAACGAGACATGAGCAAGTGGCATGCCAGCGTAAGCGGGCCGCCACTGTGCCAGATTATTCGTCCCGCGATTTTTTGTGTTCGCGCAGCATCAGCGCGTGCTGATCGGTTTCCTTCTGCTCGCGCTTGTCCTGATCGTTGCGCTCTTCGCCGCGGTAGCGCTCTACAACCTTGTCCAGTGCCTGGGCGCGGGTGTGCAAGGTCATCCAGCGTTGCCGCAGCCCGGCACACTCCTGGTGTGCCAGCGTCACTTGATGACGTTGCTGATCGACCGCTTGATTGAGTCGGTCGAGGAAAATCCGGTAATCCTGCAGGCGCACGGTGTTGAGGCTGCCACCGCTGGCGAATTGCTGCGTGTATTCCTCGCGGTAGTGGACCAACTCCTCAAGTCGCTGTTCGGCCGCCTGTGCACGCTGCTGACATTCACCCAAACGCTGCGCCGCCTCGCGTTCACGATTCGCCGTCACGTTGACCACGGGTTGCATGCGTTTGCTGCGGGTCATGATTGCGCGCTACTCAGTGCCGTGCCGGGGCGGCGGGTGGTGTTTTCGGCGCCATGGGCAACTGCCGTCCGATAAGTTTTTCCAGATCATCGAGACTGTCGACCAGCGGCACGGGCTGATACATGCCTTGTTGCAGGAATTCCATCAGGCGCGGCTGATAGGCGATCGCTTCGTCGACGCGCGGATCGGCGCCGCGCTGATAGGCGCCGACGCTGATCAAATCGCGGTGTTGACGGTAGGTTGAATAAATCTGCTTGAAGCGCCGCGCGGCACTGAGATGCCCGGCGTCGGTGATCTCGGTCATGGCACGGCTGATCGAGGCCTCGATATCGATCGCCGGATAATGGCCGGACTCGGCCAGATCGCGCGACAACACGATATGCCCATCGAGAATCGCGCGCGCCGCATCGGCGATCGGATCCTGCTGATCGTCGCCTTCGGTGAGCACGGTGTAGAACGCGGTGATCGAACCGCCACCGACATCGCCGTTACCGGCGCGTTCCACCAGTTGCGGCAATTTGGCGAACACCGACGGCGGATAACCCTTGGTGGCCGGCGGTTCGCCGATGGCCAGGGCGATTTCGCGTTGCGCCTGGGCGAAACGCGTCAGCGAATCCATCAGCAGCAACACCTGCAAACCCTGATCGCGGAAATATTCGGCGATGCTGGTTGCCAGCATGGCGCCGTGCATGCGCATCAGCGGCGAAGTATCCGCCGGCGTCGCCACCACCACCGCGCGCGCCATGCCTTCATCGCCGAGAATGTTCTGCACGAATTCCACCACTTCGCGGCCACGCTCGCCGATCAGTCCGACGACGATGACATCGGCGTTGGTGTAGCGCGTCATCATGCCGAGCAACACACTCTTGCCGACGCCGCTGCCGGCGAACAGGCCCATGCGCTGACCGCGTCCGACACTCATCAGCGCATTGATGGCGCGCACGCCGACATCCAGAGGTTCGCGGATCGGGCGACGCGACAGTGGATTCATTGGCCGGCCGGTGAGCGGCACGCGTGCCTCGGCGTTCAGCGGACCCTTGTTGTCCAGCGGCTGGCCCGTGCCGTCCAGCACACGACCCAACAGACCCGGTCCAACCGCCGCCGCGCAGACATGCCGGGTCGGCACCACGCGCGCGTTGGGGGCCAACCCCTGCAGGTCGCTGATCGGCATGAGGTAGAGTTTGTCGCCGGAAAAACCGACCACTTCCGCCTCGATGCGCGAGTGATCAGGATTGATGATCATGCAACGCCCGCCGATGGCCGCCGGACAGCCGACCGCCTCCAGCGTCAGACCGACCATGCGCGTCAGCCGCCCTTCCACATCCAACAGCACCGGTTGCAGCGCGCGCTGGGTATAGGCCGCGAGGCGTGCATGCCAAAGGCCGGTGCGTTTGTATTCGGGGATGCGCTGCGCGGTGCCGAGCATCGGCTATTCCGCCGCCGGCTCGACATCGGTTTCACGCTGACCGCCGAGTACATTGGCGATCACCGTGTGCAAACGCCGTTCGACACTGGCGTCGATCTGCGAGGTGTCACTGCTGATTTTGCAACCGCCGCGCGACAGCACCGGATCTTCGACGATCTGCCAGCCGCGTTCGTTATCGCCCAGGGCGAGCATTTCGCGCACCAAAGTGGCATCTTCGGGGTGCAAGTGCAGACGCACATTGCGTGCCGCCAACGGCAACGCCGCCATGGCCTCGCGCACCACGGCCAACACCTGTCCCGGGTCCGTCTTGAGTTCGCGGCGCACCAGTTGTTTCGCCACCGCCAGGGCCAGATGCACCAACTCATTCTCGATCTGGCTATCCAGCTGCTCCAGCGGGCGGGCAAGTGTCTGCATCAATGATTCAAGTTCACGCACGCGGGCGCGGATTTCCTTCTTACCCGCTTCCAGGCCTTCCTGTCGACCCTGTTGGAAGGCTTCCTCGCGTGCCTGTTGCTGCAAGTCTTCGATCTGGCGTGCCGTCAGCGGACGCGCGGTGGGCTCACGGCGCCCAGCCACACTCACCTCGGGCAACGACCAGTTCTCGATGCCGACTTCCATATCCTCTTTGGGAATGATTTTGCTCATGACCCGTGTCGTTGGCTGCACGACGCCTCCGTGTTATTTGTGTTATGCGTACAGTTATACAAACTGCTCTCCGCCCTTGCCGCCCAGCACGATATCGCCGGCGTCGGCCATGCGCCGCGCAATGGAGAGAATCTCCTTCTGCGCCGCTTCGACCTCGGACAGACGCACCGGGCCTTTCGCTTCCAGGTCGTCGCGCAGCATTTCGGCCGCACGTTTGGACATGTTCTTGAAAATCTTTTCGCGGATCGCCTCGTCGGCGCCCTTCAAGGCGATAATCAGATTCTCCGATGACACTTCGCGCAACAGCGCCTGAATACCGCTGTCGTCGACTTCCGCCAGATTGTCGAAGACGAACATCAGATCCTGAATCTTCTGACCCAACTCGGCATCGGCATCCTTGATCATCTCCATGATCTCGCCTTCCACCGAACTGTCGACGAAGTTGAGAATGTTGGCCGCCGATTTAATGCCGCCCACCGAAGAGGATTTCACGTTATTGTTGTTGCCGGAGAACTGCCGCTCCATGATGTCATCCAGTTCCGCCAACGCCGAGGGTTGAATGCCATCGAGCGTGGCGATGCGCAGCAACACATCCACGCGCACACGGTCGGGCAAATAGCCGATGACTTCGGCGGCATGGTCGCTGTCGAGATACGACAACACGATGGCCATGATCTGCGGATGTTCCAGGCGGATAAGTTCCGCAACCGCGCGGCCATCCATCCATTTGAGTGCCTCCAGTCCTTTGGTATTGCGTCCCAGCAGAATGCGATCGATCAGTCCGCCGGCCTTTTCCGCGCCGAGCGCGTCGACCATCATCTTGCGAATATAGTCTTCGGAGCCGACACCCAAGGCGGTCTGGTTGTCGGCCATTTCGATGAAGCTGCCAAGGATGCTCTGCACCTGGTCGCGCGAAACATTCGCCATCGTCGCCATGGCCGAGCCGACTTTCTGCACTTCCTTGGGCCCCATGTGCTTGAGCACTTGGGCGGCATCCGTCTCCCCCAGCGAGAGCAGGAGAATCGCGGCCCGTTCAGTCCCCGAAAATTTACCGGATGAGCCTGCCTCAGCCATCTTCATTCACCCATGTCTTGACCACTTGCGCCACCCGCTTGGGATCCTGCTGGATCATGCCCTTGGCGGCGGTGATCTGTTGCTCGTATTGTTGTTGCGGCGCCGGCAGACTGCCTTGCATGCGCGGGCCGCCGATACTCACTTGATCTTCACCGACACCTGCGTCACCGCCGGGACCGGCGAGCGCCTGTCCGCCGACACCCTTCTCCGTCAAGCTGCGCAAGGTCGGTTTCAGAACACCGAAGATCAGCAACAACACCGCAATCGCGCCAGCCGCTTGCTTGAGCACATCCCACAACCACGGTTTTTCCCAGAGCGCCGGCTCCGGTAACGGCTCTTCAACCGGGATCGGCATGAACGCTGCGTTGATCACCTGCACGCTGTCGCCGCGTTGCACATTGAAGCCAATGGCCTCTTTGACCAGCGTGGTGAACTTGGCGATATCTTCCGGCGTCCAAGGCGCGCGCGCGGTCTCACCCTGATCATTGGTGGTCTGCTTGTCATCCAGCACCACGGCCACCGAGAGGCGCCGAATCTCGCCGCTCGCCAAGCGTGTATGACTGATGGTCTTGTCTAATTCGAAGTTGCGGGTGCTGCGCTTGCTGGAATTGCCGCTGCTTTCGCCGCTGTTCGTATCGGTGGCCGTAGCCGCGGTTGCCGCGGTAGGATTTGCCGCTGTCGCCGGCGGCACGGTGGTACCGCCCCCCGGCGGCTGGTTGGACAGTGTTCCCGGAATACCCAAACCGGACGTGTTCGACGACATCTGGTCTTCGCTGGTCTGCTCACTGCGCAAGGCCGGCAGATCGGGATTGAAGACCTCTTGAGTTTTTTCCGTGACGGTGAAATCCAATTCGGCGGCAACTTGTGCACGGACTTTGCCACCACCGACCATCGGACTCAGCATGGACTCGATGCGTTTGACGTAGGTATCTTCAACCTTGCGGTTATAGGCGAACTGCGTGGAGGTCATCCCGGCACCCGAGGCATTATCGCGTGTCGGTCAGCAGATTACCTTGTTGATCGACCACCGTGACTTGGTCGGGACTCAGGTGCGGCACGCTGGAGGCAACCAGATGCACGATGGATGCGACCTGTCCATCGTCCAGATTACGCCCCGAATAAAGATTCAACACCACCGAAGCGGTCGGTGACTCTTGTTGACGCAGGAACACGGAACGCTTGGGCAGCGCCAAATGGACGCGCGCACCTTCGACGTTACGCAAACTGCTGATGGTCTGTGCGAGTTCACCTTCCAAGGCATGCTGATAACGCGCCGCCTCGACGAATTGGCTGGTGCCGAAGCCTTGGTCTTCTCCAAGCATTTCGAAACCGTTGCTGGTGCCTTTGGGCAGACCGTCCGAGGCGAGTTTCATGCGCGCATTCTGCAGCTGTGCCGAAGCCACCATCAGCGCGCCGGAGGTCTCGTCGATCTTGAAGGGGATATTGGATTTCTGCAGTGCATCGGTGACCTCGGCGGCGTCGCGCTGCGAGAGATTGCCGTAGAGCAGACTGTACGTCGGCGTCTGCGACCACAGCGCCACCGCCACGCCCAGCGCGACACTGCCCGCCAGACCGACCATCAATCCGATTTGCCGCAATGCCGGCAATCCCCCGAAACCCTGTGCTGTCTGCGCCATCGCCATCTGTGTTTGATCCTATGCCTGATTACCGGAAACTCATGCGTTCGTGAGCGCCTTGCGTTACACGGGCATATTCATGACGTCCTTGTAGGCTTCCAACAATTTGTTGCGCACCTGCGTCATCGCCTGAAACGACAGGCTGGCTTTCTGCATGGCAACCATCACTTCGGTGAGGTCAGTGCTGGTGTCGCCTTTGGCGAACGCCTCGGCCATCCCGCGCGCCTGACCTTGAGTGGCGTTGACCTGATCGACAGAGCTCTTGAGCAGGGACGCAAAATCAGCGCCCTGCGCGGCGGCCACCGGCGGGGCGGTATTGACAGTCTGTGCCGCGGCGGCCATCGCCCGCATCTGCACCATGATCTGATTCACATCGATGTCTGCCATGGTCTGTTCCTCACTTGCGATTCGTTACGGCTCGATGATCCGGGCCTGATTAACCATTGAACTATGCAGTTTCCTTGCCATGACTCAGCCGGGAACGGCGATGCCATCCTCGCGCATCCGCGCCAGCTTGTAGCGCAAAGTCCGCGGGCTGATACCTAAGCGTTCGGCCGCCGATTTGCGGCTGCCGTTGCCGGCCGCGAGTGCTTCCAGAATCAATTCTTGTTCGCGGCTGCGCAGGTCGGCATCCAGCCGGTCATTGGCTACGGGCGATGCCACTGCCAGCGGGGCCGAGGAACTCGTGCCGACACCCGGCCCGGTTAACTCGAAATGCAAATCGGCCGCCTCGATACAGTCGCCGGACATCAAGATGATGGCGCGCTGTAAGACGTTTTCGAGCTCGCGGACATTGCCCGGCCAGGCATGCGCCAGCAGTGCCCGCTCCGCATTCGGACACAGATTCGGCACCGGCATATTCGCCGGGCAATGACGTTCGATCAGGCGTTGCGCGATCGGCAGGATGTCGCTGGGACGCTCGCGCAACGGTGCCAGATGCAGAGGAAACACATTGAGACGGTAGAACAGATCCTCGCGGAAACGGCCGGCGGCCACTTCTTCGCGCATGATGCGGTTGGAGGTCGCAATGACCCGCACATCCAGATTCACGACATCGCGACCACCGAGACGTTCGACTTCACGTTCCTGCAGGACACGCAGCAACTTAGCCTGCAGGCCCATATCCATTTCCGAGATTTCATCCAGCAGCAGCGTGCCGCCCTGGGCCTGTTCGAATTTGCCGGCGCGCGCCTGATAAGCACCGGTGAAGGCGCCCTTCTCGTAGCCGAACAGCACGGCTTCCAGCATGTTCTCCGGGATCGCCGCACAATTGATCGCGACGAACGGGCCACTCTTGCGCACTGAATTCTCATGGATGTAACGCGCGAAGACTTCCTTGCCGCTGCCGGATTCGCCGGTGACCATCACCGTCGCGTCGGTCTTGGCGACGCGGCTGGCCAACGCCAGCAATTCGCGAGTGCGGCGGTCTTCGGCCACCACCGTGGCGTCTTTGACGCGCAGTGCCGGCAGATAGCGATTGACCATGTCGACCAGCACCTCGGCATTGAACGGCTTGAGCAGGTAATCGGCCGCGCCGCAGCGCATGGCATCGACCGCTTTCTGCACCGTGCCATAGGCTGTCATCAACACCACCGGCAGTTCCGGGCTGCGTGTACGGATGCGCTTGAGCAGGGTGTGGCCATCCATGCTCGGCATCTGCACATCACTGACCACCATGCCGACGGCCTCGCGATCCAACACAGCCAATGCCGCTGTGCCGTCGGCGGCCGCCATCACCGCATAACCTGCCAGCTCCAGCGTGTCACTCATCGCCTCGCGCAGACTCGGGTCATCTTCAACGATCAGCACGGTTGCTAGGCTCATGGGTTACTCCTCAGTTGATGCCACACACCGCAGGCCGCGAGGCAACTGCCGTGGTGAGATAGTTCAGACATTCGCCGCTGGGCAAATTGGCGACAGCCAAGGCGTTCGGCAGGCGCAGCACGAATTCGCAGCCGCCTTCCCGCGGTGTTTCCAACTGAATCGAACCGTGGTGCGCGCGCAATGTCGCCTGCACCACGGCCAGACCGAGCCCGGTGCCACCCGGACGTGTGGTAAAGAAGGGATCGAAAATACGGTGCGCGCGCCTCAGCCGGAATGCCTGGGCCGTTATCGCGTAGCCGGAGTGTGATTTCACCACTGTCGCTGAGTTCAGTGCGCAGTTCCAAAACGGCGCCGTGCGGTGCGGCTTGCAGGCTGTTGTTGACCAGATTGCTCAGCGCGCCGATCAACGCGTCCTGATTACCGAGCAATAACGCATTCGGGATGGCATCACTCACGTGCCAGCGCGCAGCAGCGGCCTGCAATTGTGGTTCGATAGCTTGGTAAAGCGCTGCGATAAGGGTTCTCACGCTGAACTGCGCATCACCACCACGACCGCCACGGGCAAAGGTGAGCATGTCGTTAACCAGTCGTTCCAGATGGCCGAGTCGCTCAGTCAAACGGCCGGCAAATCGCGTGCGATCGCCCGAGGGGAGATAGTCTTTCGCTAAATGGGAGCTGTACAGAACCGCCGCGGCCAGCGGCGTGCGAATCTGATGGGCCAGGCTGGCAGCCATTTCGCCCATGGCGCTCAAGCGTTGTTGACGATTGAGGCGTTCCTGAAGTGCGTGAGTTTCGGTGACATCCTGCAGCACCAGAACCCGGCCCGGTGCACTGTCGAACGTGCAACTGGCGATATTCAGGCGACGTCCGTCGTGCAAGGCGATCTCGGCACCGTAACTATCCTGTACGCAAAAGGCGCGCGTACCGATCGTGGACCACTGCTCACCCAAGAGCGGACCACCCAACTGCTCGATAGCCACACGGTTGCACTCGCTCACGCGCTCGACGGCGTCCAAAACCAGCACCCCTGCGGGCAAGGTTTCGATCAGCGTCTGCAGGCGATCTGCCAGGGCTTCCTTCTCGGCCAGTTGCTGCAACCGTTCGGAACGCGCAGCCGCCAGTTCACCGTTCAACTGCATGACGCGCTGCTCGAGCTCCCGATAGGATTGCTCGAGTTGCAGCGAATGCTGGTTGAACACCGTAAAGGCGTCGGCCAAGGCCTGGCTGCTGTGATTGTGCGTCATGTAAATTCAGACTCCTGGCTTGCACAAAGCCCAACGGGGCGTTGCCAGGAGGAAAAGCAACAACCATGCCCAAGATGGAATAGGCTTCAGGATCTGTGAGTTACAAGGCGTCTTCTTCGATGTCGTCAATTTGACGACACTTCTGCTCTACGTGCGGCTGATAAACCGCGAGTTCTGGGGACGAATCAGTCAACAACGGAGACAAAAAAATCCCGGGTTGCCCCGGGATTCTGGTAGACATACTCATTTATTCAATGAGTTGGATTGCCTAATCTCGGAAACGTCAAAGTCCCGACATTTCTCCACGCTGTAATCCATATTTGCGCAGCTTCTCAACCAGCGTCGTACGGCGCATCCCGAGGCGCTTGGCGGCATGGGCCACAACACCGCCCGCATCATCGAGCGCCTGCTTGATGAACGTCAGCTCCAAGTGGCTGAGGTGCTCTTTGAGATCGATACCACCGCGGGGTAACCGCGGCTCGTCAAATTCCAGCGGCTGCGGATTCACCACCAATTCTTCATTGAGCTTGGCTACCGGCACGCTGCCATCCAACTGGAACTTAGCCGGCAGATCGCCGATGTCCACCACGCCAAAGGGGTGCAGGATGGCGAGCCGTTCAATGAGATTGGCCAACTCACGCACATTGCCCGGCCACTGGTAGTGACACAAGGCCATCACCGCAGTCGAAGTAAACCGCACTGATCCACGCTTTTCGTGTTCGATGCGACGGATCAACTCATTCACCAGCATCGGAGTATCTTCCGCACGCTCACGCAGCGGCGGCATGTCGATCGGGAACACGTTCAGGCGATAGAACAGGTCTTCGCGGAATTTACCTTCCTTGATCGCCTCTTCAAGATTCCGGTGTGTCGCTGCGACGATTCGAACATTGGCCGCAATACTTTTGTTACTGCCGACACGTTCGAAGGTGCGTTCCTGTAAAACGCGGAGCAATTTAACCTGCATGGGCAGGCTCATATCACCAATCTCGTCCAGAAACAGCGTGCCGCCTTCGGCCATTTCAAAGCGGCCCTGACGCGCGCTGATGGCTCCGGTAAACGCACCTTTCTCATGACCGAACAGTTCGGATTCGAGCAGATCGGCCGGAATCGCACCGCAGTTAATCGGCACAAAGGCCTTGTCGCGACGAGAGGAGTTGTAATGTAGGTTACGCGCAACGACTTCCTTGCCCGTACCCGACTCACCCAGAATCAGGACATTCGCCTCGGAATCGGCGACTTGTTGAATATGCTTGCGCACCTGCTGAATGGCGCGGCTGCTGCCGACCAGACTGCGGAACAGATCAACCGGTCGCTGACGCCCGGATTCCTGATGCGCCTCGCGGTAGACCTCGGCCTGGTGCAACGCGGTAGTGACCTGACTATAACGTGATGGCAGCTCTATTCGTCCAAGGATGCATGAGCTTGCGTCGATCTGAACGGTGGGTTCCCTGCCCTTCTGTGCCAACAGGAAAATTGGCAAATACTGGTCGAAGTCGTGGATCTCTTTGAGCAGCTTTTCCAGCGCCTTGTCTGATTTGCATTGCCCGATGAGGATGGCAATGAAATCGCTCGGGTTCTCGATGGCTTCCTTCCAATGATTGCAATCGTCCACCAGAATCGGCTCACGATCTATAAATTTGAGGACTGCGCTGAGCTCGCTGCTGCGGTCGGAATCCGCTTCGATTATCAGCACTTTGCCTTCAATTGACATGTGATATTCCTCCAGGACCGCGAATGCATCGGGAGTTCCTGGCGATAGTGGGTGCAGCCTGAGTCAGCGCGCCAGTACAACCCGGATTTCTTATTGAGTGGGGCTAAAGTTAACCACCGAAGAGCGCAAATGTCAAAATTCCGACGTATCTTTAGCGCTCTCTAATATACCCCACCCGCCTGATCACACGGGGAGCGAATCATAAACACAGACCGGCAGTCACACTCCCCGCTTTGTAGAATACCTGACCTTCCAGCAATAACCAATTAATTAACCATTGGAAATGCATTTGGCCGCCATTCCCAACATGGCGATTTGCAGAGGTGTGTATTGGCGAACGGGGCTGGGAGCCAACCCCTAAGAGTTAGACAAGTCTATGTTTTATATTATTTTGTATTTGAGACAGGCGTCCGGTCAAGGCAAACCCGCGCGGGAACATCAAAGGTCAGAATGACGTATCTACTAGCGTGCGTTCGAGTCGTATGCCTTGATCGCTGTACGTCCCTGCCCAAGTTGGCGCAGTGACTGCGCCAGTTCGTCGCGCTGCTGTTGCGCAAGCGACATGATTTGTTCATCGAGCGACAAAACTTCCTTGAGTAATGCGCGGCTGGTGTCCGGATCCAGCTGAGATGTGCCATCGAATAGATTTAACAGCAACGGACGACGCTTGGCCTCGATGACCGCAACATCGTCCCAATTGCCTGCATGGGCGTGATCCGACAGCGACTGTGTCAGCCGCTGTATTTCTTCTACGCGTTCGCTCGCGGCGTTCTCAACCATCTGGGCAGACCGTCGCTCAAGTGCCCACTGCATTATCGTGCTGTGGAGTCCCGACCTGATCGGCAATCGCATCCCAGGCGTCCTTGATCTGCCGGATCAATCCAGACACCTCGTCGAGAATCTGCGGATCATTCTTCAGATTGGCCTCGAATAAACGTCTTTCCATATATGAATACAGCTCATGTAGGTTCCGTGCGATCTCTTGTCCGGCGTCTAAATCCAGACTGGCGCGGAGACCACCCACGATCGAAATTGCTGTACTGATCTGTTGGCCCTTGGCCGCCACCTGTCCGCGTTGCAGACAACCCTTTGCAGTCGCAATCCGGTCAAGCGCCCCGTCGATGAGCATCTGCACAAGTCGGTGCGGACTGGCTGAATTAACACCGGAGTGAACAGAAACGTTAGCGTAGGCAGCCGCTCCGCGCTGAATATTTTGTCTTGGGTCCATCTTATTACCTCACACCTTCGAGAAGTGCCGTGTTAAGTCCGGCGATTATGTAACCATGTGTATTACGACGCCGCACCTGGAAGATTCGCCAATTGCTGCGTCAAATAGTTGCTCGTTGATTGCAAGGACGTGAGCAAGCTGTCGAGCTTCGAGTACTGAGCCAGATAGCGCTCCTCCATTAGATTAAGACGATATTCCATGCGTTCGATGCGATCACTCACGTTCGCGATCCGCGCATCTATTCCCTTGGTACGCGATGTGATTAAACCGTCGATCCCAAGCATGTCGCTCGCCACGGCTTCCATGCGAAACGCATATCCCTGATCATCATTACCCATGAGGGCCGCCACACCGGCATAATCACTGGCAAGTGCGGCATCAAGCTCAGTGGTATTGAGCGAGAGATTACCGTTTCGCTCCGTCTTTATGCCGATTTCAGCCAGCGTACTGAAACTCGTCGTTAAACCCGTGGGTGCGGTATTCAAAGTATTGCGGAGCAAAGATTGCATGCTCAACACGGTGCCATCACCTTTGAGAGCCCCCTCTTTCTGGTTTGATATGGCCGCCCGTAACGCGTTGTAGGAATTTACAAAGGCCTGAATATTGTCCTTGACCGAGGACTTGTCGTAAGCAAGTGTCAGCGTACTGCTGCCTTCCGTGAGAAGATTCAGCGTCACGCCTTGAATGACGCCGGTTACGCTATTGGATGAGCTGGTGACATCGTAGCCATCCACAGTCAATTCGGCGTCCAACGGTCCCTGACCGGTAACCGTTGCCATCGCAAGGCTGCTGGCCACATTGCCGCTGACATCGCTGACAGTCAGGCTATTCGCTGTACCGGAATCCGTCGAGGTCAGTACCAAATGGCTCTCCGTACCACCCACGCCATCGTCCACATTTAAGATAGTCGCGGTAACACCCGTGTTATCACTGGCCGTATTGATCGCATCACGGATGCCAGCGAGCGTGTCGTTTGTGCCATCGATATCGACCGTAAAGGCGTCGGCACCTACCTGGATCTGCAGTGTCCCTGCCAGACCGGTGCTGGTTGACTCATCGACAATACCGGTCAGCCCAGACGACATCTTATGTGCCTGCGCCAACTGAGAAACGACGATGGAGTAATTTCCGGATGCGGCGGCGCTGGTGGCGGATGCCGTAAGAACAGATGTAGCCGAGGAACTTGCAGTAAAAATCTGGAATTTGTCGATGCTACCCAGATCTTTCATGGCTGTCTGAAAGAGTCCGACCGAGCTTTTCAGCAGGCCAAAGCCGCTCAATTGTGTAGTGAAAGTCTTTTTTTGATCGTTTAACTGATTCAGTGGCAGTGATTCGACCTTCATTAAACTGGAGACAATCCCGTTCACATCGAGACCCGAGCCGATACCTGGTACTGAAATCGAAGGCATGACGCGCCCCTACATCGAGTGAATAACAAACAACCTGCTACGCTTGGGTTACGTATAAAGCAAAATGCAGACCAACTCAGGCCTGCGCTCGCAACAAACGCCCTCGATCCCGGTCTTCCAAGCCATCGCGGGCCAGGGCGAGGATCTCTTCCTCGGGTATCTGCCGAATCACTTCCTTGGAATCGGGGTCAATCACACGAATTACGGTGCGTCCTGAGTCTTCGTCGACACTGATATGCAACTCACGACTCATGTTTTGTACATAAGTGCTCAATGTTTTCACCGCGTCTGAAACATCCGTTCCGGCCACTTTTTCTTCGGTTGGCGGCTGCGACGGCTGCACCTCGCCGGTGGTCGGCAAAGTTTTACCGCCCACGGACTTGCCGGCCGCCTCAAGTGCCGCCGGCCGGGAATTCGGCAGCACGTCACGTATAAGAGTTGATGGGAGAATTGTGTTTGACATAAGCGTGATCTCGCTCTAGTCGGAATAATGTGGGCCCGGGACAACCCCGGGCCCACCGGTCTCAACCGATTAACGCAGCAGCGACAGGACGTTCTGCGGAATCTGATTGGCCTGGGCCAACATTGCGACACCCGCCTGTTGCAGGATCTGAGCACGGGTCAAGTTGGCAGTTTCCGCCGCGAAATCCGTATCCGTGATGCGGCTGCGCGAAGCTGCCAGACTCACCACGACAGACTCGGCAGTGCGTACGACAGACTCGAAGCGGTTCTGCTGGGCACCCAGATCACCGCGGATCACGTTGATACGAGCCAGTGCGGTATCGGCCACCGTGATGGTGCTGTAGGCATCACCCACCGTGCCGACATTGGCATTGGTGATGAACGAGGTAATGCCGCTGGCACCCGCGATATCCTTGAACTGAAGCTTGATGCGGTCAGTCGCGGAGACGTTGCCGATACCGATCTGGAAGCCTGCAGACTGGGTCGAACCGATGACCTTCACACCATTGAAGGTAACGGCGTCCGCCATACGGGAAATTTCCTGGCGCAGCTGGACGACTTCCTTGTTCAGAGTGCTGCGCTCAGTGATGGTGTAGTTGCCGTTGGAGGCCTGCACCGCCAGCTCACGGACGCGCTGGACCATGTTGGTCACTTCATCCAACGCACTTTCAGCGGTCTGGGCGAGCGAGATACCGTCATTGGCGTTGCGGATCGCCTGGTTGAAACCGTTGATCTGCTTGGACAGGCCGGTCGAAATCGCGAGGCCGGCGGCGTCGTCCTTGGCGCTGTTGATGCGCAAGCCGGTGGACAAGCGCTGCAGAGAGGTTGCCAGAGTACCCTGCGAACTGTTCAGGGCGCGCTGTGAACTCAGGGACATTACGTTGGTATTGATAACTTGAGCCATGATGCTTACTCCTCATAACCCGCCAGCAGGGCTGTGCCTCCGGCGGGAGAGTCAATGTTTAGCGGATATACTTCCAACGTTGAGGAAATATTCACCGCTCCCGTGTTAGCTATCGTCCTACCCTGGGGAAACTTTACCGCCTGCGAGCGGTTTTCACGGTTATGTATCCACCCATCGCCACCAGTCTCGCCGACCATGGCATATAGATTGCTATAAAGCCCAAATAAGACCCTATACAGTCAGTTAAATGTCGTCGGAGAGTGTCTTTGGCCAGCACCCCTATTCAGCCGGATGTCAGCGCAATTCCGTTTGTCAGCAACGCCTTCGGTGAGCGTTACCTGCATGCCGTGAATCGAACCGCCTTCGCCCATATCGGCGCGCAGGCGGTCTTTCAGCAGCATTTTGGCGGAAAACTTCACGACGAGGACACGCTGAACATCATCATCGGCACCGATTCCGGTTTGTTGCCCGAGTATGTGCAGAAGCACGGCGTGCCCGTGGGCAGCCGGTATCTGTTTATTGAACTCGATGAATTACTCCCGGCTATCGAGGAACGCCTCGCGACTGTAGACCTGGACCCGCGCATCAACATCGTCGACGCCAGCCGCTGGTACCAGCATGCACAGGATTGTGCAATCGACAGCTATGTCTTCATCGATCGTCTACGCCTGCTCAACTCCGTAGGTGCCGCCGATGCCTTCCTGCCCGCGTACAGACTGCTGCATCGACGTGTCAAAACCGAACTGGACACCTGGGTGTGGGCATTGCGCGGCACTTTGAAATCGAGCAATTTCATCGACTGCCAACTCAGTAATGTGACCCAAGCCCTGGTCCCTGCCCAGCGGCTCAAAAACAGCTTCATCGGACGCTCTGCCATTCTGCTCGGTGGCGGCCCCTCGCTCGACGCTATCCTGCCGTGGCTGAAACTGCATCGACATGAACTCGTCGTGTTCGCGGTCTCGCGCATCTGTCGTCGCCTGCTTCAAGAAGGCATCGAACCGGACATCGTCTGCACCATCGATCCCACCACACTCAGTTTCGACGTCAGCAAAGAGATGCTGGAACTGAGCGAAGAGGTCCTGTTGGTCGGCGCCTATCACGCCAGCCCGGCACTACTGAGTCAGTGGCGCGGCCGCTCTGTGTATCTGGGTGATCGAGTACCCTGGCCGAGCGAATGGAATACAGAAAACATTCAGGTGACCGGCCCTACCGTCACCAACACCGCACTCGCCCTGGCCATGGAAATGGGCTTCACCCAAGTCATCCTCGGCGGCGTGGACCTCTGCTTCAGCGCCGAAGGTTACAGTCATGCCAGCGGCAGCAATGAACGCATCGCCGGACCGGCCCTCGGACACATGGGTCCGCTGGTAGAGACCAATAGCGGCGACATGGCCGAGACCAGCGACGCGCTGCAGCAAGCGGTGAACGATATCGCGCGTCAGGCACAAGTCGCACTCACACGCGGTTGCCAATTCATCAACAGTGCGGCGCAGGCCGCGCGCATCCCCTGTGTTTTATTCCAACCACTCGATGACATTCGCTTGAACGCGCTCGGCGATGATCCAAAGACCATCCTTGCCCGCTGTTTACCCGACAACACCCGCGCTAGCCGGCTCGATTACTACCAGCGCCTCGATAAAGAGGTTGCCAAGACAGAGCATCGCCTCCACAAAATCGCCGACCTTGCTCAAGAGGCCTTACGCTGCAACGACGGCTTGTTCGGGCGCAACGGCAAACCGGCGGATTTCAAATACAAACACAAGATGGACAAGATCGAGAAGCAGCTGGAAAAGGATTTCAAAGGCCTCGCCGATCTGGTCAAACACTATGGCATAACGCCGTTTTTGCGCATCATCCGTCCGGATCGCGACAAGGCTTGGAGTGATGAGGAAATCGAAACCACCGGTCGCGTCTATTACGAAGCCTATGTGGATGGCGCGGCACGTTTCCAGGCAACCCTGTCTGTATTGCGGCAACGCCTCGCCACCCGCATCGCCGAGGAAAACATTGCGCCTGATATACTGCAGCTGCTCGACGCCTGGGCGCAGTTGAAAGAAACGGGTCGTGCGCGGGTGTGGCTGCATCAACACCCCGATCAGGCCGCCGCCCTCACGCCGGCGGCGCGTGCCGCGCTGAACGACGCCGTGGCGGCCTTCGAGACGGAACTGCATTCGACAGACACGGCGCATATGACCCGCTGCAAGACCGAAGCGGGCCTGGAAAATGTCCCGAGCAAGGCCGGATGGCTGTTCCGGAATAACGATATCACGGGCCTGAACCGTCTCGTGACTGGCTTACAGCAACGTAGCGATGCGCAAGATCAAGCAGCGTTCTGGCTGGTCAGCGGTTATCTCGCCGAACTGGAAGAACGACCGGACGATGCACTGAACTGTTATCAGCAAATTGGTGAAGGCCCAGCGCTGGAAGACGCACTGCGTCGCATCACCGCCCTCAGCCTGGGACTCGCGGATTTCTCCAGCGCCTTGCTGGCACTGGAATGTCTCGGTCATCTGACGGCCGCCTATCTGCCGCAGTACGCGGAACTGCTGCGCTTGAACGGTGCCGCGCAGGAGGCCGCCGAGGTCTATGCTCGTTATCTGGAACAGGCTCCCGACGATGTCGCCGCCCTGCTCAAGCTCGGCCAGCTGTATCAGGAACAAGGTATCGAGGACGGCGCATGTTGGGCCTTCGAACAAGTACTGCAATACGCGCCGGGAAATCAGGCTGCACTCACCCTCATGCGGTCACTCCACGATGCACGCGAGCAGCACGTATGAGGCCGATATGAATTTGGCAGGAAAAAAGATACTCGTCACCGGCGCCGATGGTTTCATCGGCTCGCATCTGACCGAAACCCTGCTGCGCGCCGGACATGATGTGCGCGCCTTTGTGCTGTACAACTCGTTCGGCTCGTGGGGTTGGCTCGATCAGCTCGATGCCGAGCTGAAAAAAGATCTGGATGTGTTCGCCGGCGACATCCGCGACCCGCATGGCGTGAAAACCGCCATGCAGGGTTGCGACGTGGTCTTGCATCTGGCTGCGCTGATCGGCATTCCGTATTCGTATCATTCGCCGGATACCTACATCGATACCAACATCAAAGGCACCCTGAATATCGTGCAGGCGGCCCGCGAACTCGGCGTCGAAAAGGTCGTGCATACCTCGACCAGCGAGGTCTACGGTACCGCGCAATTCGTGCCGATCACCGAGCTGCATCCGTTGCAAGGTCAATCGCCGTATTCGGCCAGCAAAATCGGCGCGGACCAATTGGCCCTGTCGTTTTATCAATCGTTCGGCACGCCCGTCGCCGTGGCTCGCCCGTTCAATACCTATGGCCCGCGCCAATCGGCACGCGCCGTCATCCCGACCGTGATCACGCAGATCGCCAACGGCGCGCGCACCATCAAACTTGGCAGCCTGCACCCGACGCGCGACTTCAATTTCGTCAGCGACACCGTGCAAGGCTTCATTGCCATCGCCGAGGCCGAGCGCAGTATTGGCGAGGTCATCAACATCGGCAGCGCCTTCGAGATCAGCATCGGCGCGACCACCCAACTCATCGCCGAAATCATGGGCCAGAGCATCGAGATCGAGACCGATGCACAACGCTTACGCCCGGAAAACAGCGAGGTCGAACGCCTGTTCGCCGATCGCAGCAAGGCGTTGGAATTGACCGGCTGGGAACCGCGTTACGGCGGTCTCGATGGTTTCCGCCGCGGCCTTGAGGAAACAATTACATGGTTCACGCACGAGGAGAATCTGCGTTGCTACAAGGCGGATCGCTACAACATCTGACGCCGGAAGCGGCGCTCGCGCCGGTCCTGTCCGCACTCAATGCCGTGCTCGGCAGCGCACGTCCCGTGGCGCTGCATCAGCCGCATTTCGCCGGCCGTGAATGGGAATACGTCAAAGACTGTCTGGACACCGGCTGGGTCTCTTCCGTCGGCGCCTATGTCACGAGCCTCGAAATCGATCTACAGAATTACACCGGCATCGCGAACGCGGTCGCCGTGGTCAACGGTACGGCCGCGCTACATGTCTGCTGCCTGCTCGCCGGCGTCACCGCCGGCGATGAGGTGCTGCTACCTACCCTAACCTTCGTCGCGACCGCCAATGCCGTCAGTTATTGCGGCGCAACCCCGCATATGGTCGATGTCTCGGCAACGACGCTTGGCGTCGATGCCGATAAACTCGCCGCGTATCTGGCCGAGATCGCCGAACTGCGCGGCGACACTTGCTACAACCGCAGCACCGGACAGCCCATTCGCGCGCTGATCGTCATGCACGCCTTCGGTCATCCGGTCGAACTCGATGCCATTGCCGAGTTGTGCAAACGCTATCATATCGCCCTGATCGAAGATGCCGCCGAGGCGTTGGGTTCTTTCTATCACGGCAAGCATGTCGGTCATTGGGGCATGCTCAGTGCCATCAGCTTCAACGGCAACAAGATTGTCACCACCGGGGGCGGCGGTGCGGTACTGACCAACGATACGGAACTGGCCCGTCGCGCCCGGCATCTGACGACCACCGCCAAACAGGCACACCCGTGGGCGTTCATTCACGATCAAGTGGCCTACAACTACCGCCTGCCGAATCTCAATGCCGCCGTGGGTTGTGCGCAGCTGGAACAGCTGCCCGACTTTGTCAGCCGCAAGCGTGAACTCGCGACGCGTTACCAGCAGGCCTTCAATGCCGTCGAGGTCGGCCGCATCGTCCGTGAACCGCAAGACACCTGCAGCAATTACTGGTTGAACCTGTTGCAGCTGCATGATGGCCACGGTCATCTGCGCGATACCTTACTGGAGGCCTGTCAGGCACAAGGCATCATGGTGCGACCCGCCTGGGAGCTGATGCACCGCCTGCCGATGTATCAACACTGTCCGCGCATGGATCTGAGTGTGGCCGAACATCTGGAGCGGCATCTCATCTGCCTGCCCAGCAGTGTCGACGCGGGCAGCGAACATGCCTAAACGCATCTGTGTCGTTACCGGCTCGCGCGCGGATTACGGCCTGCTGCATCCGCTCATGGACGCGTTGCGTTCAGCAGACGACTTCGAGCTGCAAATCATCGCCACCGGCATGCATCTGGCCCCTGAATTCGGCTCGACCTATCAGGTTATCGAGCAAGATGGCTTCACGCTCGATGCCCGCGTAGACATGCTGCTGTCCAGCGATACACCGACCGCTGTCGCCAAATCGGTCGGCCTGGGCGTCATCGGCTTTGCCGATGCTCTTGCCGGGCTACAACCCGATCTAGTGCTGGTGCTCGGCGACCGCTTCGAGATTTTGGCCGCGGTGCAGGCGGCGCTGTTCGCCCGCATCCCGGTCGCGCATATCGCCGGTGGTGATCTCACCGAGGGCGCGGTCGACGATGCCATCCGCCACAGCATTACCAAGATGGCGCATCTGCACTTCGTCACCAACAGCGACGCGGCCCAGCGGGTGCGGCAACTCGGCGAAGACCCACGCCACATCTTCAATGTCGGCAGCCCGGGCATCGACAATCTGCTGCACACGGATGCGATTGGACCGCGCACAACTCGAAACTGCGCTCGGACTGCGTTTCCAGCCACGCAATCTGCTGGTGACGTTTCATCCCTCGACCTTGGAGGCAACCCCGGCCGCTACGCAGCTGCATGAATTGTTCGCGGCACTCGATACGCTCGGCGCAGATACCGGTGTGATCTTCACCAAGCCCAATGCCGACATGGGCGGGCGCGAACTGGGACGACGGATTGATGAATTTGTCGCGGCGCGTGCGCACGCGGTCGCCTTTACCTCATTGGGCAATCAGCGCTATTACAGCCTGATTGCTGAGGTCGATGCCGTGGTCGGTAACTCATCCAGCGGTCTGTATGAAGTACCCTCATTCGGCAAACCCACGGTCAACATCGGTGATCGGCAGAAAGGCCGGCTGCGCGCGGCTTCGGTGATCGACTGTGCGCCGGAGCGCACTGCGATCCGCGCGGCTATCGACACGGCCTATGCGCTGGATTGCAGCGGCATCGTCAATCCCTATGGCGATGGCCAAAGTGTGGCGCGCATTCTTGCCGTACTCCGCAAGCCCTTCGACGCGGCGACGCTGGTGCAAAAGGCCTTCATCGATCAGGTGCCAGCACATGTCGTCGCCTGAACGCAGGCTTGATCGAACCTTGATCATCGCCGAGGCCGGCGTCAACCATAACGGTTCGTTGGGGCTGGCGCTGCAGCTTATCGATGCAGCGGCCGCGGCCGGTGCCGATGCGGTGAAATTCCAGACCTTCATCCCGGAGGCCTTGGTCAGCCGGCAAGCCGCCAAAGCGGTGTATCAGCAACAGACCACAGCCGCGGACGAATCGCAGCTGGATATGCTCCGCGCTCTGGCGCTCGATCATAGTCAACATCTACAATTGCTCGCATACTGCAACACGCGCGGCATCGAGTTCATGTCTTCACCGTTCGATATCGACAGCGCGCACTTTCTGGTCGATACATTGAATGTCGCCACACTCAAACTCGGCTCGGGTGAAATCACCAACGGTCCGCTGTTACTAACGCTGGCCCGTACCGGAAAACCACTGATTCTTTCCACCGGCATGTCCGAACTCGCTGAGATCGAACAGGCGCTGGCGCTGCTGGCCTTCGGCTATACCGAGGCGTTCGCAAACCCGACTCCCACAATGATTTCCAATGCCTATGCCAGTGGAGCCGGACGGCAGGCCTTACGCGACAAGGTCAGTCTGCTGCACTGCACCACCGAATATCCATGCCCGTTCGCGGATGTGAATCTGCGCGCCATGGACACGTTGCGCGAGGCCTTCGGCCTGAACGTCGGATATTCAGATCACACGCCGGGTATCACCATCCCCATTGCCGCTGTCGCCCGCGGTGCGCGCATCATCGAAAAACATTTCACGCTGGACCGCACCCTGCCCGGCCCCGATCATCAAGCCTCGCTGGAAGCGGATGAATTGCGCGCCATGATCGACGGCATCCGCGAAGTCGAACAGGCGCTGGGACACGGCCGCAAGGAACCGGCACCCTCGGAACTGAAGAATCGGCCTATCGCACGCAAGGCCCTGGTGGCGGCGCGGCCGATTCGTGCCGGCGAGCGATTCAGTCCCGACAACCTGACCGCCAAGCGTCCCGCCAACGGTGTTTCGCCGATGCAGTATTGGGACGCTCTGGACCGCTGCGCCGAGCGTGACTATGCCGCCGATGAACCCATTGATTTTTGGAGCGAAGCCTAATGCCGCCGCCGACTCTCCCGCCCCTCCCGCTCATTATCCTCGGTGCCGGTGGACATGCGCGCGTATTGGCGGAGCTGCTGCTTACACAGGGCCACACCCTACTCGGTGCCACCGATGTAGAGCCCCCGACACAAGGCGAAACTGAGTCGAACCTTGTTTATCTCGGCGACGATCACGCCGTATACACGCATAGCACAGACAGTATCCTGTTAGTGAACGGGGTAGGCTCGGTCGGACCGACGCATACGCGGCACGCGCTTTATCAACGTTTCGTCAAAGCCGGCTATCACTTCGCCTCGACCTGTCATCCCAGCGCGGTTGTCAGCCCTTCTGCACGACTCGGCGCCGGTCATCAGATTCTTGCGACGGCCGTCATCGCCACCGGCGCACAATTGGGCAATAACGTGCTGATCAATACGCGTGCCGTCATCGAGCACGACTGCACGGTGGGCGACCATTGCCATATCGCCTCCGGTGCGGTCGTGTGCGGTGATTGTCACATCGGCACCGGTGTCCACATCGGCGCCGGCGCCACCATCAATCAAGGCATCCGCATCGGCACAGGGGCGGTAATTGCCTCCGGTGCGGCGGTGATCGCCGATGTAGCGCCGTTCACGCTGGTCGCCGGGGTACCGGCGCAACTCAAACGCACACTGACGGACTAGGCGCCGCCAATGAACGCCGACCATCTGCTCATTGTCATTCCCGCACGCGGTGGCTCAAAAGGCCTGCCGCGCAAGAACGCGCTCGAGCCTCGGCGATCTGCCGTTGCTGGGCTGGACGGCCGCGGCCGTGCGTCAGGCAGGTCTGGATAATTCACAGTGCCTATTGAGCACCGACGATCCTGAACTCGCAGCCATCGGCGCGAGCGTCGGACTGGACGCGCCGTTTCTGCGCCCAGCCGAACTCGCCACCGATCAAGCGGGGGCGGTGGATGTCGCCCTGCATGCGCTGAACTGGCTGGAACAATCACGCGGTGTGCGCGCCGAGTATCTCCTATGGCTGCAACCGACCTCGCCGTTCCGTCCGCCGACAGCACTGGCGCAGGCCCTGCAACTGCTACGCAAAACACCGACGCTGGATGCCGTCATCGGTATCAAACCGATCTATCGCAGTCTGGGCACGCTGTTTTGCCAAGATGATGGCGGCCAGCTCGAACCGCTGGCGCGGCAAGCCGAGGAAATCACCCGCCGCCAGGACGTGCAGCCGCTGTTCACGCCCAATGGCGCGCTCTACCTGATTCGCAGCGCGGTGCTGCGCGAACAGCGCAGTTTCTTTCCGCCCCGCAGTCGCGGCCTGGTCATGGACCAGATCGCCAGCCTCGACATCGATGACCCCACCGACTGGGCCATGGCCGAGGCTCTGGTCGCGGCCGGCCTGACCTGGCGCGACCGTCTGGTCTAAGAACAGAATGGAACTTACTTAGGCTCAGAACTGCCGTCATTCTGGCGAACGATCCAGAACCCGCCTCCATGCCTCCCCCTGGATTCCGGCCTTCGCCGGGATGACGAGAATGGCGCGTTTATTGCTTTTATCTCAGCAGATCCCCATCGATGTACCCTGGTGTCCGTATAACGCATGAATGACTGGAAAAAGATCGCCGTTCCCTCCACCGCGACGATGAAAGAGGTGCTGGCCGTCATCGACCACGGCGGCATGCAGATCGCGCTGGTGGTGGATGACGGCTGCCATCTGATGGGCACCGTCACCGATGGCGACATCCGCCGCGCGCTGCTGCGCGGTGAAGGCTTGGACACTGCCGTTGCCAAGCTCATGAACGCCAATCCGAGCACGGCGCTGGTCGATGAAGATGAATCGCTCTGGCAGCGCACCATGCAACGTCACAGTCTGCGCCATCTACCCTTGCTGGATGCCAAGGGTTGCATGGTCGGTCTGGCGCGTTACGAACAGCCACTGGAACCGGTGCGCGACAATATCGTCGTGTTGATGGCCGGTGGACTCGGCACGCGTCTGCGACCCTTGACCAACGATCGCCCCAAGCCCTTGCTGAAGATCGGTACGAAACCGATTCTTGAAACGATTATCGAGAATTTTGTCGGTCACGGCTTTCACCGCTTCTATCTGTGCATCAACTATATGGGCGAGATGATTCGTGAACACTTCGGCGATGGCCGCCAATGGAACGCGGACATTCGCTACATCGAGGAAAACACCCGGCTTGGTACCGCTGGTGCCTTGAGTCTGTTACCGGAGCGTCCGGACAAACCGTTCTTCGTCATGAATGGCGATGTGCTGACGCAAGTGGATTTCGTCCGCCTGCTGGATTTTCACCAGCGCCAGGCCTCGTCGGCCACCGTATGCGTGCGCGAATACCATCATCAGGTGCCCTACGGCGTGATCCAACTGGACGGGCACCGCGTCTGCAATATTGTCGAGAAACCGATCCAGCGTTATCACGTCAACGCCGGAATCTATGTGCTCAATCCGGACATGCTCGAGCGCATCCCCAACGGGAAATACTTCGACATGCCGTCGTTGTTCGAAGCACTGATCCGCGACGATCAGGCCGTCGGCAGCTTTCCCTTGCGCGACTACTGGATCGACATCGGACAGATGGAGCAATTCGAGCAGGCCGGGAACGATTTCGCGCAATACTTCGCCTGATGCGCGCGGCGAATCTGGCAAACACAATATCAGGATACCGAACCGTATGGATGCGAACCACAGTCACCGCATGATTAGCCGTGACGACGAACAGCAACTGCCGGCCATGCTGGCGAAGAATCTCGACGCGCTCGCGGACACCAACCCTGAGGCTCACCGTATCCTGGTTGAATATCTTCCGGACTTGGCATTCTCTGTCACCAGCCCGCTACCCGGCATGTCGGTCACCCGCCACGCACGGACTTATGAAGTTCTGACATATCCCAACTACAGCGCATTGGCCGCCTTACCGAAGCTCGACAATCGCGCCTCGATCTGCCTGGTCATCGGCATCGGCTCGGGGCATGAACTGATCGAGCTCTACAAACGCACCGACAACACGGACAAAAACACGCTGGGTAGCGCACTGCCACTCTATGTACTGGAACCCGACCCTTGCGCCCTGCTGGCCGCGCTCTGTGTTCATGACCTCAGCACAGCATTGAACTCCGGGCGGCTGCTCATCTGGACGGGTCCACAGTCGCTCGACGCCTATATCGCCTACATGTCCGAGAACCGGCAGGCGATGTTTCCAACTCAGCATTTATTGTTTCTGCCGCCTGACGAGACCGCCTTCGCCCAGCAAGCGGTCACACGCATCAATCAGTTGACCGAAGCTACCGCACAACGTATTGATACGATCGAACACGCGGTTGCCGATTACTACGCCGGCATGGACAGCAACGCCTGGCGTGACGTCTATGCCACAGCCGACCGCCCACTGCGCATCCTCGGCTGCACCTCGCGTTTCACCAGCTTCCTTCAATTCTGCATGCGCGATCTCCTGGCAGGATTCGACAAACTCGGTTGCACAACACTGCCTGCACCAGGAGACGTCCGCCATCATGCGCACGACCAAGTACGATCTGCTGGCGACCATCAATGAATTTCGCCCCGATCTGATCATCTATATCGATCATTTTCGCGATGAGTTCCCTTATTTTCCGTCCAATGTTCCATTCTTCAATTGGGTGCAAGATCTGCTGCCGGGGATAACGGACCCCGAAACACGCACGCTCTCGCGTCTTGATTTCACCTCCGTATTTGTCCCGCAATGGATAGACACCCTGAAGGAGAAACCCTGCTATCGGGACCATGACATCAGTCTGCTGCCGCTAGGCATCAACACTGACGTTTATCATCCCTGTCCCGAGGTACACGATGAGTTCGATGTATTGTACGTGTCACATCTGCCCGATCCCGCGACGACCCTGATGCCGCTGCGCGACACCGGCATCACCTTTTCCCCGAACCAGGACGAGGCCGAACTTCTGCATAACAACAGCATCGATCTGCAAGAGCTTATCGTTGTCTACCTCATGATGATGAAGACACTCGATGGCCTGCTCATCGACGATCTATGGCGGTATGTCGTCGAGCCGAAGATTCGCCGCTCCTTCGTCTTGCGCAACCTGCAGAATTGCGAGATCGCTGCGCACGACGAACTCGTCGAGCACCTGTGCAAGTCGACGCGCATCAACCAAGACATCATGCTGGCTGTAAAATACCGCCCGATACGCGCCCTTGTAGAGAAGGGATTCGATGTGCGTGTCTATGGCCGGCACTGGGAGCGCTATCCCGGCGTTGAATCGGCGGCCCGTGGCATCGCCGAAAATGGCCCTGCGCTGAATGAACTGATGAACAAGGCACGACTCTGTATCAACAACAGTCCGGGCACCTCGTTTCACATGCGCGCGCTGGAGATACTGGGTTCGGGGACCTTCATGCTGTCGCGGCGCATTCCCTTCGATGCCTTCGACATCACGGATTACTTCGAAAAAGACGGGGAAATATTCTTTTTCAGTAATGAGTTGAACATTGTCAATACCGTTCGTAAATTTCTTGCTGACGACGATTTGCGCCGCGGACTGGCGCAACAGTGTCACCGAAAGGCCATCGCCGAGTTCGGCTATGACAAAACCGCCGGCACTGTGCTGGAAAAGATACGCGCCCGACTCGAACAGTGACAGCGTCACTCTGCTGATGCTTGATTGTCACCCTGGCGCAGTCGACATGACCCGCGCTCTACGCGCTTGCAGCTCGGTATAATTTTTCGAGTCGAGGGATCTGCGCCTCCATGCTCAACGCGGCACGTGCCGCGATGACATTTTCCCGGAGTTGTCGATAATCCAGACCACGCAGCGTTGCGTCGAGGTGGTCCATGCCTTCGTTGCTGACGACTAAACCGATCCCGTGACGTTCAACCAATTCGCACACCGATGTGAATCGATCACTGACCAGCACCGGCAGGCCTGCTTCCAGATATTGAAAGAACTTGCTGGGGATGATGGCCTTGAAATGTAATTCGCCGACCAACACGCCGTCGAATTCATACAGCATCAAACCAAAATGCCGGTCGCTTATCTGCTGCGGCCAAATCCCAGGGGTAAGCACCAAAGCCGAAGTTAAAACGTGGATCTCGCTGCGCCAGCGCGACATAGTCTGGATACATCGCTGCCAGACGCCTTTCTGGAATCATGGTCGGATTATTGTAGACATCGACGCAGATGTTCTGCGCCAGCAGGCGCTCGATGACCGGCAGAATCTGCGCATCGCCGAACAAGGCATGCGGATGTCGATCGTCGCCGGGCGGGATACCACCTGCGAACACCACGCGCCACGACTCACTTGCTGTTGGCGGTACCGGCAAGTCGGTTGGCTGCGCAAAAAAGTCCCGCAGCGGATAACTGGCGAAGTTACAGAACCGCTCGGACGCGGGATCCTGCGGCCAGAGAGTTTCCTGATGCGTTTTACCCCCGGTGAAAACCAGCCCCTCGGCATGCGCGACCAGATAACGCTCGCAACGCTTCTGCAGCGCGATATGCTCCAGGGCGCCCTCACCCCAGCACTGGATAATAGCCGGCGCCATGCTTGCTTCATCGCCATCCGGGAAGAAAAAACTCTGCACATCCATCAGCTCGACGATATGCCGCACACCGTCGGGGCGAAAGGCATCGATGAGCACGGGTATATGGTAGGCATTCAACCAGCCTTGGGTGTGCACCACCACACTGCCTAACTCCGCCAGCCTGGACAGCAGGATATCCAGATCGATATGCAAGGAATGATCGAAGTACTCCTGTTGATGTGTGCCCTTGGCATAATGCAAGGAGAGTGCGACCGTCGCCCAACCCCTGCCTTGTAACGCCCGGCTCATGCGCAGTTGATTGAAGTAGACGTTGGAGGCGACGAAGACGACCACTGGGCGCGATTCAAGGGCGATATAATCGCGCAACGCATCGAACCTGGCGGTCATTATCGTTTTACGTTGATGCTCGGCGCGGTCGCGCAGCGCCTCATCTACAGCGATGACAGGTCGGCCCGAGAAATGCGAGCGCATCTCGGACAGATGCCGCGCAGCGATCAGTGGATCCAGCGCCGTGACCAGAATGCAGTCCATCGCCTCGTTAGTTATCTCATCGAGATGCGCAAAGACCTGGATGGACAGGTCAGGACGTGTCGGCAAATCGTCTATTCCCGTCCGCACGATGAGTACTTCGTACAGATCGCCATCGAGCCTACGCAATATCCAGTTGCTGAGCGGGTTCTTGCCGTAGATCAACACGCGACATCGACGCGCATGACAGCCGGATTCGACCACGACGCCCGCCAGTGCTTCGAGCAGAACACCCCCCAACCATTGCGGATCACTGCGCTCGACGCCGTCTTGGTTCAGCAGCGCGTTCCAGTCCTGACCTAATGTTGCCAAGGCGCGTTCACGTCGCGCAGCGCTGCCCAACGGGATCACGGTGTAGTGCCTTGGGCGTAGCGCATAGGGACTGTGACTACCCTTGAGAATCTCGCCGAAGCCGGTTTTCACGACCAGCGCCGGCAATTGTGGTGCATCATTCTGCATCACACCCCTGAGCAGAACTTTGTGGAAGGGTGTCAGCTCTGCGTCATGACCACCCACCGACCCGATCTGAAAATGCGCCTGTCCCTGGCCGCGATGTTGTGCAGCTGCCCGCATGTTCGCCATGGATGTCGCAGCGCAGATCGCCTCGATTGAAGCCGCACTCGATGCCACACCGAGATACGCGGCGATCTTTGCCACCTCGACCGCCTTGTTCTGCGTCAGACGCTCGAAGCTGGTCAACAAAACATCGTTGCTCATGGAATACGCGAGCAACTCCTGCAAGTGAAACAACACGGGCCCCATGCCGTGCCAGTCGTAAGGCACCTCGCGGTAGCCGTTGATCACCAGGGTCAGCGCCTGATCGTGGGAGAACTGGCTGAGAAAACTGGCCTGCCCTGTGGCGCGGCCAATCTCGGCATCGACATCGTGCAGCAGGTGCCGGTGAATCGACAACAGCGTGTCGTAGATGTTGCGCACCAGGAATATCGACTTTGCCCCGGATTGCCTCAGGCGCTCGCCCGCCGCACCGGTCGGCAGCAGATGCCAACTGAAAAAACTGTCCGGCGGAAATACTCAAACTCTCGGGATCATCGTAGCGTGGGCGTCCCGCTGAGATATCCGGTTCGTACGCGCGCAGACCGGTCAATTGCGTGACGATTTCACGCAGCAACCAAGTGCCGCTCTTCATACTGGAACACACCGCGACTTTCACACCGATCACACTTGCCACCTCAGACCCTACAGCCGGTAACCCACCGATGTATACAGATCGGTCGCGCGCGGTGAGACGATTTTATTGAAGGCGTCGCGTTTCCATTGCGGCCATTGATCGTGAACGGCCGCGGCGTCGACAGCGGTTTCTTCACCGCGGTAGAGCCTGTGCGCGAAACCGTAAACGCAATCGAACAGCGCCTCGTCGTACTGACAACGCCCCTGGGTAAGAAAATCGACCATCGACTGAAACACCTGTCGATCCGCCAGGATGTCTTCGATCCGGACCTGCCTGACGCCGGATTCGATATCCGGGATAATCTGATTCAACAACAGCATGCCCTGATACGCCGCCCAGATATCCACCTCCGCGCGCGTATACGGCTGCAATCCCAGCTTTTCGAACAGCGCATGTTCACTGTGTTCCCACTCATGATCGAGTGCAGCACTGGAACCGTCCGGCATCCGCACATTACCGGCGCGGTGACGAATGTAGAAATCCAGCCAGGCATGCGGATGCCGCAGCAGATTGATTATCGGCACACGATCCTGGTACTTGTCCTGCACCGGGCGCATCTGCGAGGCGCGATAGGCATGGCATTCGCCGATGGCCGCGTAGTCCGTGCCCATATCTTCGAGAAATGCCGTGTACTGGAGGATATCCGGACGCTGATGCCGACCCAATCCGTCTTTGAAATATTTCGGTCGCGAACCTTCATGCGCGTTCAGCACGAAGATTTCGGGATGGGCATTCAGCGCCTTCGACAACCAGTGATCGCCGGCATGCCCCCAGGAGGTGATGTAGAAGACATTGCTCTGCTGTTGGAAACGCGATTCCTGCATAGGCTTTGATCCGTCTTGCGTCGCGGTCATCAAATAAAGTTGATGTGCTCGGGCGGATTCTTGATATCCCAGAGGAATTTGTTCACGTAATCCTGGCGGCAACCGATGGCACAGTCTTTGTGCACATCGACGGACTCGGAGATATCCTTGTGCACGGCCCAGTAGCGTTCGCTGTGCACCAGATCGTAGAACGAGTCGTCGTGCAGATCGCCGATATAGAAACGATCCTTATTGAAGAACGGTCCGCAGGGATAAATCTTGCCATTGCCAGAGATCTGCAACAGGAACGGCGTGCCATAGCAGACGTCGTATTTGCGGAAACCGTTTTTATACAAATCGGTCTCACCACTCGCCTTGATCTTGTTCCATTTGACCTGCACGGCATAGTCGGCCGTGGAATAGCCCTCTGCGATCTTCAGCGCATCTTCGATGCGCTCGTAATCTTTATAATCCACGCCGATCTCTTTGTATTCGGAATCGGAGCAGTGTTTGATAACGAAATAGTCCACGCCCAGTTCGGCACCCAGTTCGGCTTCAGCGATGACCTGGTCATAGCACTCCGGTATCAGCACCATCTGTATACCCAACGTGCAGGCATAGCCGCGTTCTTTTTTGAGCTTCACCAAGGCGCGGATCTTTTCCACCAATAAATCGAAGTTCTTGGCCTTGGACTGATGCACGCGCTGGAAACCTTCGGCCGTACCGGCGGAGAGATTAAAGCGGATCCAGGACATATTGCGCAGCAGGTCGTCGGCGCGATCCATATCCAGCAGCAGGCCATTGGTGGCCATCGAGGTATCGATGCCGTGTTTCGCCGCCAGCACCGTGGCATCGTAGAGCGCGGGATTCAGGGTTGGTTCGCCATCGCCAATAAAACCAATGGAGCGCACACCCAGGCGACCGCAGTCCTCGATATAGCGCAGCAAGGCCTCGCGTTCGATCATCTTGCCCTGGGTCATGTTCTGCACCACCGCATAGCAATACAGGCAGGCGGTATTACAGAACTTGGTCAGCCCCATATCGATATGGATCGGCGCAATCGGCTCGCCACGCTGCCAGGCCAGCACGCGGTCGAGATGGTGCAGCATCTTGTGTCCATCGAAACGAAAACGCTCGGCGGTATTGCGGAAGCTCGGACCGCTGAATTGATTGGGTACTTTCTCTTCCACGCCATCTTCAAGACGAATAATGCCAACCTGATCACCCTCGCGCACGTACTCCAGGCGTTGACCTTCCAGTTTGTGCAACTCGGCGCGGTCGATGATCTCGTTGGAGGTGCGCAGTTTGTGCCCCGGTTGGTGCGCACGCGGCGCGTCCACGGGTATCTCGGTCACTGTATCCTTGCCGAAGCGGTTCTTGCCACGTACGCCACTTGTCATGTCATATCTCCAGAATTCTCGTCGTGCGCTTAAAACGGGCCCCGGTAATCCGGATTCGGGACATCCAGTGGACCTTTGCGCTGGAGGCTTGCGAGCACTGTCTCCACCGTTGCATCGATCGTTGATGGCGCATTGCTTGAGTGCCTGCTCGGCAATCGTACGCGCATCGGGATAATAGGCGTCGGCCAATGCCGGCGTGGTCGGACACGGCAGTGCTGGTGAGGCAATGCGCGCCGGTGCATGGCGCAGCGACGTCAGGGCGTGCTCGACTACGGCGGCAATGACTTCGGCACCCACACCAAATGCAATGTGACCCGTATCGGCGACCAACAAACGACCGGTGTGCGTTACGGATTCGACAACCGTGTCGATATCCAGCGTGTTGACACTGCGCATATCGATCACTTCGACCTCGATCCCGAGTTTGGCCAATGCCTCGGCCGCCGCCAGCGCCTCGATGACCATATATGAAAATGCCGCGATTGAAATATCCTTACCCGCGCGCCGCACCACGGCACCCGTTAACGGGGTTTCAAAATAGCCGCTCGGCACATCGTCTTGAATAGGATGAATCCAACGGTGTTCGATAAAGATCACCGGATTGTCATCTTGAATCGCCGCGCACAACATACCCTTGGCATCCGCTGGAAAGGCCGGCATGACCACTTTGAGTCCCGGGATATGTGCGAACAGCGCCTGCAAACTTTGCGAATGCTGCGGCCCTTGTCCCCAACCGCGTCCGACGATCAAACGCAGCACCAAGGGCACTGATTGTTGACCCGCGAACAGGTAATGCCATTTGGCGGCGTTATTGACAATCTGATCCATCGCCAACAGGGCGAAGTCGATGCGCTGATGAACCATGACGGGACGCATCCCGGTCAGCGCGGCACCGATGCAAATGCCGGTCATGCCATTTTCCGCCAAGGGCATATCGAATACGCGCTGATCACCGTAGCGTTCGCGCAGGCCGGCCGTGGTACCGAAGATCGCCTTGGGATCGGGCACGCCCTCGCCGATCAGCAGCACATTCGCATCGCGCGCCATAGACAAATCGAGCGCATCGCGGATCGCCTCGATGCAATTCATCCGCACCATGGCAGCCTCAGGCGAAGAGATGGCGTTCAAGTTCTTGTGCTGCCGGGTAGGGACTATTGATGGCATAGGTGAAGGCCGCGTCGATCTCTTCGGCAATGGCGTCTTCCAGTGCGGTGGAGCTGCTGCGATCCAACACTCCGGTTTGCGTCAGATGCGCATGATGCTTGGCCAGCGGACATTGACTCCTACCGTGAGTAATCTGCTGCGCTGTACGATAACCCAGATGACTGTCATCATCCGGCCCGCAATGTTCCAACCAACGGTACAGACTCGCCTCGACAAACCACGGTCCCTGCCCGTCGCGCGCCGCAGCCACTGCCTCACTGGCGGTTGCCTGCACAGCAATCACATCATTGCCGTCGATTTCCGCGACCGTCAAACCATGCGCGCGCGCAACACCGGCGATTGAGCGCTGTGGCTGCCGCTCACGCAGCGGGGTATACACGGAGTAATCATTATTTTCACAGACGAACACGATAGGCAGCGCATGCAGTGCGGCGAAATTCATCGCCTCGTGCAGCACGCCTTCTTCGAAACAGCCATCGCCGAAGAATACCGCCGTGACATGCTCATCGCCGCGCAGCTGTGCGCTCCAAGCCGTACCGACTGCCAGTGGCACGGTGCCGCCGACGATAGGCGTTGAGCCCATGAAGCCCACATCCAGATCGATCAGATGCATGGAACCGCCGCGTCCTGCACAGCAACCGGTTTCACGTCCATACAACTCGGCCAGCATGCGCCGCAGATCACCGCCCTTGGCCAAGTAATGTCCATGCGCGCGGTGATTGCTGAACACACGGTCGGTCTTTCTCAATACATGGCAGACACCTGCCGCCACCGCCTCCTGGCCGATACACAAATGCATCGGGCAGCGCATTTGCTGCTCGCGATAACGCGCCGCCAGCGCCTCTTCGGTACGACGGATGCGCAGCATGCTGCGATAAAGTGCGAGTTGATCGGCGGACGTTAGCATCTCATTTCAGCAAGGTCGTCACGTATTTCTGAAAATCCACCGGTGACACGGCCGCGCGGTTGCAGACGATCTGCACATCCAAGGCCGCGCCGACACTGCCGATGAAGGCCGTCATGTCCGGATCTAGACCCGCAGCCGCGCCCATGCCCGCTAACGATAAGAAAGCGTCGCCCGCGCCGATCCGGTCCACGACACAGGTCGACAGGGCGGGCACGGTATGCGCTTGCCGCTGCGCTTGATCCCACAGCAACACACCCTTGGTGCCACGCGTCACTGCCAAGTGCTTGCATTGCATCTTGTCGGCCATCGTCTGTGCCAACGCAGCTATCTCACTGCCGCGATCAAAGGCTGCGATGCGCAGTTCGGGTTCATTCAACGAAACGAAATCGGCGCGCGGATAACGGGTGATCACGTGGTAACCGCGGTTGCCGCTGTTCAACTGCGTATTCACCGCCAGGAACGGCGCCTTGGCCGCCAGCACCTCGACCATCGCCTGCGTGATGAAGCCGTTACCGAAATCCGGAACGATGACGGCATCATAATTTTTCAGATTACTCTCCAACCAGCGGCAGGCATCGGCACTGATGGCTGTTGAAGCAATATCTTGGTCGTGAAAATACACTTCGAATAACTTCGCCATGTCCTCGCCGATGTAGCGGCGTTTGACCAAGGTGCGTGCGGCAGGATTCTCCAAAAACACCGGATCGATCTTGGCCGACAGCTTGGAACGGATAAACGCCTCGTGTGACTCGGCACCGCCGAGCCCACACATCAACGTCACTTCAGCGGCGAAGCCGGCGACATGATTGGCCACCGCAATCGAACCACCGGCGAAGCGTTCCTGATCCTGGTAGCGCACCGCCAGCACATTGCCTTTACCCGTCTGACCCAGCGAAGTCGTGTAGTGATATTCATCGATAATCGCATCGCCGAGCACCAGCACCTTGAGTTTTGCCAAGGTCTGGAGCGCATCACCGACGGCTTTGATTGAATAGCGACACTTCAGCTCTGCCAGATAACTTTTAACTTCGTCCGAGAAAACCTGAAAGTGTTCATTCAGCAGCGCCGTGGAACTAGAGGTCAGTTCATCGGTGTGGAAAATTCTACCGCCATGGCGCTCCACGGCCGCACGTTCTCTGGCGATGTTGCCGGTGACATCGTCCTCGGCACGCAGGTAGTCAGAGCCTTTAACATAGACATCCGGCTTGAGCAGATCGAGCACATTCACCGCAGTCTCGGCATGATTGATCGCCACCCAGTCCACGCATTCGAGTGCAGCCAGATTCTCCGCGCGCAGATCGTGGGAGAACGCCGGACGACCCGGACCCTTATTGACATGGGCATCGGCAGTCACAGTGACGATCAGGATGTCACCCTCGCGACGCGCGCGCTGTAAATGGCGGATATGCCCGATGTGTAATAAATCGAAAGTGCCATGACACAGCGCGACCTGCTTGCCCTGCGCACGCAACAATTGCACCTGCTCTGCCAGCGCGGCCAGTGTTAGCAGTTTGGATTCGATACGGTGTATTTCGCCCGGCGCGTCCTGGTCGGTCATAGCCGTTTCCCGTCGCTTGGCACGCTGGTTATTTTCCATTCACCACGCCCCAGTCCATCGACAGCAGATCCGCGACGTAGTGCAACAGGAATAAATGGCCGATTTCCACCATGCCGTAGGCATCGGAATCCAGCCAGTAATTGGCATCGCCCATTTTGCGCAACGGATTATCCGCCGTAAAACCGGTCAGCGTGATCAGCCCTGCAGAACTGGCGTGGGCAGATTCGGCCGCATTCAAAATATTTTGCGAACGCCCCGAACTGCTGATGGCGATCAGCAGATCCTGCGGCGACAGCAGGCGCGCAAGCCGGGCGGAGAAGGCGTTTTCATATCCATAATCATTGCTGAAACAGGTTAGCGTGGAGGGATCATGCAGCGTCAGTGCGCGCATACCTCCGGTGTTGAAAAAATCCGTCGCGGCATGACTGGCCACGGCGGCACTGCCACCATTGCCGACCAGATACACCGTGCCTTGACGTTCGCGCACGGCACACAAGGTCTTGAGCAAGATTTCGACCCCGTCTTCCACTGCTATCCCGCCACCCTGGCGGTCCGTAAAACTGCCGCCGCCTACCAGCATCGCAAACTGCTCCGAGTGCGTCCGCAAGCCTGTACGTGTCAGCATGTCGCCTTCCCCCCGAGATAATGAAACCAGCTTTTGGTGGCCACCTCGATGGTAGCGGGATTCCACAGTGGCGCGTGTTTCCAATCATCGAGCGCGGCCAGCATCTCGGCGACACCTTGTTCGAAACCGATCTGCGGTTGCCAGCCCAAACGCTGTGTGATGTGCTGCGTATCCGCAAACGTACAACGGGGTTCGCCCGGCCGATTCGGCACATGCACCACCTCACCGCCGATCAGACCCACCAATTGGTTGATGCTGTAATGTCCGCCGCTGCCGACATTGAGTATCTCGCCCGACAAGGCCGACTCCGCGGCCATGACAAAGGCATTCGCGACATCGGTGACGTAAGTGAAATCCCGCGTTTGCGTACCGTCGCCGACCACCGTGAACGGCTGTCGATTCGCCTTCTGCGCGAGAAACACGCCAAACACAGCGCCGTAAGCGCCATTGGTGCGTACGCGCGGCCCATACACATTGAACAGGCGCAGTGACACGGCCGCCATGTGATACACCTTCGCCCAGTGCATCACCAATTCCTCACCGAGATACTTGGTCAGGGCATAGGGATATTCAGGGCGAATCGCCGCCTGCTCGTCGGTCGGGTAATGATCGGGAATACCGTAGCAAGACGATGAAGCTGCGTAGACGAAGCGTTTAACGCCCGCCTGCCGTGCACACTCCAAGACATTCAGCGTGCCCTGCACATTAGTCGAAAAATATTCCTGCGGTCGCTCGATGGAAGGCACGATATCGGCGATGCCGGCCAGATGAATCACCCAATCCTGCGCCGCAAACGCCGGCTCGATGCTGACCCGGTCACGGATATCCGCCTCGACGAAACGCAGCGCTGCATGGTCGAGAACGGCCTGGAGATTATCCAGACGTCCGCCTTCGAGGTTATCGATGACGGCCACCTCATGCCCGCGCGCCAGCAACTCCTCGACAACATAGCTACCGATAAAACCCGCACCACCTGTGACTAATACCCGCATGCATCTACCCTTTATATGAAGTTGACGTGTGGCACGCGTTGTTCGCGCAATGTTGCCAGATACCGATTCACTTCATCCATGCGACAGTTCTTTCGACACTCACTGATATCCAATCCATGCCTGACATATTCGAAGTTTTTACGCCGCGCCTCGCCCTGCCAGATTTCCTTGAACGTCTGCGTATTCAAGTTGCCATAGGCGAAGCGTTCGTCGAGCAGGTAGGCACTGCACCCATAGACGGCGCCATCGGCCATCACATAGCCCCAGAAGAACGGTGTGGCGCTGCAACTCTGATAACCGCGCTCCTGATCGGCGCTGTATTTTTGCATGGCATGGCCGCGAAAAACGAGACTGAAACGGTCCGTGCTCAGGGATTCGAGATTTTGACCGAGCGCTATTTGTGCGCTGTAATCCAAGCCCTCGTACTCGCGCGTCAAACTGGAAAGGTGTTGCGAATAGGGCTTGACGACCAGGTAGTCGAGACCGATTTCATCGCGACAAAGATGGGCCAACTGTTCGATCTCATGTGCATTCTCCGGCAGCAGCAGGATCTGTGCGCCGATGGTGCAGTGCAGCTGCGCTTCACGCCGACGGGCCACCGCGCGCTTCAGATTGTCGACCACTTTATCGAAATCGGCCGCTTTGGTTCGGTGGATCTTGGCGTAGGTCTCTGGTGTCCCGGCGTTGAGCGAGACCTTGATCCAGGCGATGTGCGGCAGCGCATGCTCCAGAAAATAGTCACGCATGACCGTGGCATTGGTGGTGAACGACACGTCGATGCCCGCGTCGCGGCAAAACAGCACGATCTCGGTGATATCGGTATGCAGCAGCGGTTCGCCTTCACCGGCGAACATGATGCTCTTGACGCCGAGCGCTGCCATTTCCGGGATGCGCCGCTCCAGCATGCGCGTATCCATGCGGATGGATTTGTAGCCGATGTAATCTACCGCGCAGAAGGTGCAGCGATGGTTGCAGGCGCCCACCGGCGACATTTCAACATAGATAGGGTAAACGTCCTTGGCCTTGTCCCAAGCATCGACGGCAGACAGATACTGCGAGACACGCTGCGGGTGGTACATCAGTTTGTGGCCATCGATCGCGTAACGATCCCGGGCAACGGGACGCATCGGCGCCGGCCGGCCTTCCGCAGTGCTGGCAGAATCGGCCGCGTCATCGCCCGCTGGGTTGAACTGCAGAATTGTCGGCTCCCCCGTCATCAACTGCCCCACTTACCGCTCGATTATGTTCTTTGCCGACCCCCACAGCGCGGAGGTGCCCTGCCCAGCCGCCGCGCCTAACCTCCACTGAGCAAGAAATCCTTCGGCTGCACAAGTCGTTAGCGATGCGTCTGCGGATGCTAACCGGGATCGGTGCTGCTCGCAACCGCGCCCGATGCATAGCTTCTGCAAGGTTAAAGACCAGTCGCCGATTGGCAGCGGACGCGAGTGGTGCCGATTCAGATCGCGGTGACGCGCAATAATTACAAGTAATTGAACAACGACAAACCAGCGACCCGCGAATAGGCCGCCTGCGCGGATTGCAGGACCAAGGTCTCTTGAGTCAGGCGGCTATAGGCCTCGGCAATATCCAGGTCCTGAACCTTTGAGCGCACACTTGCCAGTTGAACTTCCAGAAAGCCATTGATCTCTTCCTGATTGTCGATGGAATTGAGCCGCGAGCCGACACTGGCGCGGACCTGGAGCAGATGCTCCATGCCATTGTCGAGCTGAGCAAGACTGTCGAGCTGCGGCGTATTGGCTTCCAGGTCGGTAGCCAGCGTATAGAGTGTGGAGAAAACATCCTCGTAACCGCCGGCCGTACTGGGCACCTTCATGAACACATCGAGGCCCGAATCACTGTCTGCAATCTGGCGTCCAGCACCGATCTGGATTTGGCGTTGCACCTGATCGCCTGCGTAGCTGAAGGTGCCGCTGCCGTTGTCACTGAAGGGTGTACCCTGAACGCGACTGCCGGCATACATATAATCACCGTTGCCGTCCTGCGAATTCGCCAGCGCCATCATCTCATTGCCCAATTGCCGAACTTCCTGGGCAACCATTCTGCGCTCATCCGCCCCCAGCGAGCCGTTCAGGCCACGCACCGCCAATTCGCGCGCCCGCTGCAACACATTCACAGCGGTACCCAGCGCCGTGTCCGACAGTTCCAACCGCGACCTTGCGGAATCGATATTGGCCTTGTACTGCCCGGTGATGGAGAGCGTCTCGTTCAGCCCCAACACCTGCGCCGCCGCCGTCGGATTATCCGCGGGACTCGCAAACTGTTTGCCGGTAGATAATTGCAGCTGTGTCTTATAGACGCGCGCCTGCTGATCGAGCATCGAATTAAGCCCGCTCTGGAACACCTGCATTGTCGCTATACGCATGGCTAATTACCTCCGCACCGCAGACAGCAAAGCTTGGAACATGGAATCCGCCACGGTGACGACCTGGGCCATGGCTTGATAGGCCTGCTGGAAACGCAACAGATTGGCCGCCTCTTCGTCCAGGTTCACACCCGATAAGGCGTCCCTGTCTCCCTGTGCCTGACGTAACATGGCCTGCTGTACCGTATGGCCGATATCGGCCTGGCGCGCCTTGGTGCCCACGTCCGCAATCACCTGCGCATAGGCGCCCTGAAAATTCGTCGTACCGTTTTCGACGGTCAACCCGGTCTGCAATCCGGCCAACAGCAGCGCGTTGGAATTGTCGCCGCTGCCGCTGGTGTTGTTGCCAAGCACGAATGAATCGCCGTTGGTCGGCGTGCCCGTCACGGTGAAATTCACGCCGGCCAGCGCAAAGCTGGTACCGCTGTCGGTGGCCGGGTTGTATGCCAACGTGCCGTTGACCGCCCCGCCGTCTGTGTAGCTGAGTTCGTTGGTTGCGCTGTTGAAGGTAAGCGTGATGTTGCCCGCCAAGGCGGTAAATCCGCTGCTGACACCGCTATACGCAAGCCGGCCCGTGCCGGCGTTGGTCGGCAGTCCGCTGGCATTGGTCGCCTCGGTGAGCTGTACCGGCGCGGCCGCCGCGATGGCGCGCACATTGCTGATCGCCACGTCGATATCGTCGGCCGCCGCGCGCGTTGGGCGAATCATGTAGCGGTCGCCCGCGGCCGGTGCTCCACCAACAACGATATTCAACCCATCGACATTGAACGGCGAGGCAACCGTGCCGGCACCCGCCATGGTCACGGCATTGCCGTCCGCATCGGTCAGATTCCAGGCCGCGCCGTCGTAACTGATGATGTAATCCTTCGATCGTCAACGCGTTGATCGTCGCGTTATCGAAGCTGGCCGTCACCGTGCCGGTACCGGTGTTGAGGGTATTGCCACTGACCTGCGGCGTACCCAGGCTGAACAAATCGCCGCCCAGATTGCCATCGAGATCCATGCCCTGGCCATGTTGCGCATTCAGTTCGGTACCCAACACCACGGCGATGCGCCCCAAGGCATTTTGCGCCGCGTCCAGCACTTCATCGCGGAGACTCAGCAGACCGCCGAGCTTGCCGCCACTGATATTGGCCGTGATGTCTGATGACACGCTACCGACGGTATACATAATGTTCATTTCAGTGGCATCGAAGCCATCGCCCTGCACACTCAACGTGGCGGCATTGTAACCCGTGACCAGCGACTGGCCGTTGCCAATGAACACGTTCATTGCACCGTCGTCCTGCTGCACGCGTGATACCGAAACCAGGGCGGACAGTTCATCCAAAAGCCGATCGCGCGTATCCAGCAAGTCGTTGGGCGGTTGACCGCCGGAACGACCGATGGCAACGACGATTTCCTTATTGATATCGGCGATACCCTGGCTAAGGGTGTTCACTTCCTGAACCATCGTACCGAGCTGACCATTGACTTCTTTGCGCGTGTTGCGGAGTTGATCGTCCAAGTATTGGAAGCGTGCCACCAGCCCCTGCCCCTCGGACAACACCAATTGCCGCGCAGGAATCGAGGTAGGATCGTTCGCCAGCGTCTGCATGGAATTGAAAAACGTTTCCAGGCTGCCATTGAGACCGGCATCGGCATCACCCAGCAAATCGGCAACGCGACTGGCGTATTGACTATAGATATCCAGACTGTTGACCGACGCGGTGCTGGTGCGGACACGGTCCACCAGAAACTGGTCATACATGCGCGTGACTGTCGTGCCCTTCACACCGGTGCCGATGTATCCAGCGCCGCTGCTCTGCGGCGTCTGGGTACCGACTTCGACCCGCTGGCGACTGTAGCCTGGCGTGCTGGCGTTGGCGATATTGTGTCCCGTGGTACTCAAGGAACGCTGAAACGCCAGAAGACCCGACGTTGCCGTACCCAAAACGCCGCCTGCCATGACTAGCCCTCCCCGCCGTACAAGGATGCGAGATCAACTGAGTCGGACAGTGTATTCGGCTGTGCGTCCATAACGGACACCTCCTGTGCCTTTGTAGCGGCCTGACGCTGCTCGAATTGAGCCGTGGCAACCGCGTATTGAAACTCGTCACTGTTGATAAATATTCATGATTTTGCGCGCATACGCGGGATCCGTGGCATAGCCGGCGCGTTGCAGTTCAGTCACATAGCGGCGCGGATCGGCACTGCCGACGGCGTCTTCATAGCGCGGATTGTCACGAATGAACTCGGCATAATCTTCCAAGCTGCGCCCAGGTGACGCGTAGGCACGGAAACTCGCCTGCTCGCGCTGCAACACACCGTGGCGGAATTCCACGGTGCGATGACTGACCTGATCGCCCGACCAACGGCTGTCGGCCTTGATGCCGAACAAATTATGACTGCTGCTGCCATCGCGACGTTGCATGATGTGTTGACCCCAACCGGTTTCCAGCGCCGCTTGCGCGAGCAACACCTTCGGATCGACACCGAGCTTGCGCGCGGCGCTTTCGGCATGCGGCCACAACTCGGCGACGAACTCGGCCTGATTGTTGGGCTGCCATTCGCGTCGCGGTGCATCTGTCGGCGACGTCGGTGGTGGCACGTGTTCGCGTTGAGGGATGGCGCGTCTGCCACGAGGGACGTCGCCGTCGTTGCGCGCGCCTGCCCATACGCCAGCGGTGGCGGACGCCGTGCGGCCATTGCCGGCCCGAGGAACGGATCGACCGGTTCACGTATCTTGTCCGGCGCCTTGGCCGCACTGTCGCCGCCGCCGAGTTGCCGGACCAGCATGTCCGCCAGTCCCAGGCCCTTGCCGCGCGTCATCTCCAGAGAAATCTGCTGATCGAACATGCCCTGATAGAGTTTGGTCTGCTCGTTGTCCATCAAACCCTCGTTGAGGGTCGAATCGCGCATGGACTTGAGTATCTGCTGCACGAACAGCGCCTCGAATTGACCAGCGACTTTACGCAGTGTTTCCGGCGAGCGCTCATCGCCCTCCGCACGCACCTGCTGACGCAGCTGCGCCAGCCCTTGCGGGTCGGCGTAGAGGTTGGTATCGATGGCGGCGGTCATATCGGCACAGGCCTAGAGGATAATCAACTCGGCCCGCAGCGCCCCGGCTTCCTTGAGTGCTTCCAGGATCGCGACCAGATCGCTGGGCGCGGCGCCGACGCGATTCACGCCCATGACGATATCGTTGAGGGTGACGCCCTTTTTGATCAGGAACATGCTCGCCGGTTCTTCAGCGACATCCACGCGTACTCGACGGTGTCACCGCGGTATCGCCCACCTCGGCAAACGCCCCCGGCTGACTGACCTGCACATCTTCGGTAACCGTTACGGTCAGACTGCCGTGCGCGACCGCCACCGGCAGTATCCGCACATGCAAACCGATCACGACCGTGCCGGTGCGCGAATTCACCACCACGCGCGCCGGCGCATCGCCCGGTTCCAATTCCAGATTCTCCAGCATGGACACATAGGCCACGCGCTGTCCTGCATCGCGCGGCGCATTGACCTGCACGCTGGTGGCATCGATCGGCTGCGCCGTGCCCGGACCCATGGTCGAGTTGATGGATTCGGCCAGACGATTCGCCGTGGTGAAATCCGACGCGTGCAGATTCAACACCAAGTGATCGCCGGCCATGAACGGATTGGCCACCGCGCGCTCGACCGTCGCGCCGTTGGGGATGCGACCGACACTCGGCACGTTGACGGTGACATTCGAACCGTCGCTGCCGTCGGCCGTGAGTCCGCTCACCACCAGATTGCCCTGTGCGATGGCGTAGACCTGACCGTCGGCACCGCGCAACGGTGCCATCAACAACGTACCGCCGCGCAGACTCTTGGCATTGCCGATCGAGGAGGCGGTGATATCGATGGTCTGTCCCGGTTTGGCAAACGCCGGCAGCGTCGCGCTCAACGACACCGCGGCGACATTCTTCAATTGCGGATTCACATTCGGTGGCACGGTGATGCCGAACTGGTTGAGCATGTTCTTGATGCTCTGCACCGTGAACGGCGTCTGACTGGTCTGGTCACCGGTACCGTTGAGACCGACGATCAGACCGTAACCGACCAGTTGGTTACTGCGCACACCGGCGACGGTGGCCAGATCTTTCACACGATCGGCGTACACCTGGGTGCTGCTCAGCGCCAGGAGCCCCATCAGCATCAGTATGTGTAGATTGCGAATCATATTTTTGTCCTCTGTATTCGTAGCCCGGATGCAGGCTTCGCAGGGCCGTAACCCGTGAGACGTCCGTCGCCGCTGGATTCCGCTACGCTGATCATCCAGCGCTCACATAACCACATCAGAACGGCCACAGCGCGCTGGCGAAGAAGCGGGATAGCCAGCCCATCTTGTTGGAGTCCGCGACAAAGCCCTTGCCGCTGTATGTGATGCGTGCATCCGCCACCTGACCGGACAGCACGGTGTTATCGGCAGCGCACGTCGACGGGGCGCACGATGCCGGAGATCTGGATGTATTCGTCGCCCTGATTGAGCGTCAGCCACTTCTCGCCGCGCACCATCAGATTGCCGTTGGGCAGCACATCGATCACCGTCACGGTGATGTTGCCGCTCAGGCTGTTGCCCTGGCTGCTGCTGCCCTCGCCATCGAATTCCTGACTCGAACCCAGACTTGTGCCCAGGTTGCTGGAGCGATCATCGCTGTGCGGCAGCAGCGGCGTGTCGAACTTGAGTTCCGAACCCAGCAGCGTCGGGTTGTCGATGCTGACGGTGTTGTCTTTCGAGGTTTCGGTCTTGGCGTCTTTGCTGGCCTGGGTGCGTTCCTGCAGTACGACGGTGATGGTATCGCCGATGCGCCGCGCCTTGAGATCTTCGAACAGGGCCTGACTGTAGCCGGCCTGATAGATACCGCCACCGGTCTGCGGCGGCGGCACGCTCACCGCCGGATACGCCGGCCGGTAATCGGCCGAGGGCTGCTGCAGACTGGCGCAGCCGCTCAGCAGGGTCAGTATCGCAACGGCACCGATAAGCGCGTGCGTTGCCTTGTCGATCGAGAATCTAATCATGACGCTTACCCGTCCCGGCGCTATTCATCAAAGGTTATTGGTGACGAACTGGAGCATCTGATCCGAGGTCGAGATCGCCTTGGAATTCATTTCGTAGGCGCGTTGCGCCTCGATCATGTTGACCAGCTCTTCAACGACATTGACGTTGGAAGTTTCCAACGCGCCCTGCACCAGTGAACCCAAACCATTCAGCCCCGGATTGCCTGTGCTCGGCGAACCACTGGAGGCGGTCTCGATAAACAGGTTCTGACCGATAGGCTGCAGGCCGGACGGATTGACGAAATCCGCCAACTGCAGCGTGCCGATTTGACTCGGCGCGGCCTGACCTTGAATCGCCACCGTACACCGTACCGTCGCTGCCGATGGTCACACTCTGCGCGTTGTCCGGAATCGTCATGGCCGGATCGATCAGATAACCCGACGCCGTGACCAACTGACCGGTGGAGTCGATCTGCAAACGCGCCGTCGCGGGTATAGGCCGAGCGAACCATCCGGCATCTGCACCTGCATGAAGCCGCGCCCCTGAATGGCGACATCCAGACTGTTGTTGGTCTGCACGATGTTGCCCTGGGTGTGCAATTTCTCGGTGGCGACCGTGCGGACGCCGGTACCGGTCATCAAACCCGAGGGCAGTTGCGTATCCTGCGAGGATTGCGCGCCCGGCTGCCGTACCGTCTGATACAGCAAGTCTTCGAACACCGCGCGGTCGCGCTTGAAACCCATGGTGTTGACGTTGGCCAGATTATTGGAGATGACGCTCATGCGCGTCTGCTGCGCCTCCAAGCCGGTCATCGCTATCCACATCGCCTTATTCATTTGTCGCTCTCCTTACCCGCCCGTGAATCGAGCCAGCGTTAACCGATACTCATCAATTTGGCTGAGGCGGCGTCGTTTTCCTCAGCCACTTTCATCAGTTTGACCTGGGCCTCGAATTGGCGCGCCAGTTGAATCATGGTGGTCATTGCCTCGACGGAATTCACGTTCGAGGATTCCAGCACACCGCTGGCGATGCGCACGCTGGCATCCGGTTCAGCGGTGCCGCCACCACGTTGGCGCAACAACCCGTCTTCACCCTTTTCCATATCGCCCGGGTCGATGTTCACCAGTTTGATACGGCCGACCACCGCCAGCGTCGTTGCCGCCTGCCCGGTCGGCAACACCGACACCGTGCCGTCTGTGCCGATTTCCAACTCCTGCGCATCCGGAATCGAAATCGGCCCGCCATCACCCAACACCGCAAGACCGGTGCCGGTTTCGAGAATCCCGGTTGCAGAAACACGCAGGTCACCGGCACGCGTGTAGGCCTCGCCGCCATCGGGCGCCTGGACGGCGATCCAGCCGTTGCCGTTGACGGCAATGTCCAGACCGCGACCGGTGGCCATCAGCGCACCCGCGCTCGGATCCACACCCGACATCTCGACCTGACTGTGAACCCGGCTGGCATAACCCGGACCGTACACCGGCAAGGAGCGCAACATATCGAACTGCGCCTTGAAGCCGGTGGTGCTGACATTCGCCAGATTGTTCGCATTGACCGCCTGAGCCTTTTGAATCTGGCTGGCTCCGTCGGCGGCGATGTACAACATGCGGTCCATGGTTATGCTCCGAGTTCAGCTATCAGCGGATGTTGATGATGGTCTGAGTGATCGTGTCGGCGGTACTGATGACCTGCGAGTTGGCCTGGAAGTTACGCTGCGCGGTAATCAGGTTGATCAATTGCTCGGCGATATCGACGTTGGACGATTCCAAGGCGCCCGACTGAACCAGACCGAAGCTCGCAGTACCCGCCTCGCCGACCAGCGCGCCACCGGAACTGAAGGTCTCCGCCCAGTTGGTGTCACCCAACTGCCGCAGGCCCTGCACGTTGGCGAAGTTGGCGAGCGCAATCTTGCCCAAGGCGGTCGACTGACCGTTGGTATAACGTGCCGACACCACACCGGTGTCGGCGATATCCAGGCCCGTCAAGCGGCCCGTGGCATAGCCGTCCTGAAACAGTGAATTCACGGCGAAATCACCGCCGAACTGCGTCAGATCGGCATAGTCCTGCGTCAGCGTGACATTGGCCGCACCGTTGGTCATCGCCAGGGCATCGTAGGTCACGGAGGTGGTCGCCGCGCCGTTGACCGTGTGCCAGACTGCCATCGCTATTGAAGGCCAGCGTCGAATAGGCGTTACCGCCGTCGGTCACGTTGGTGCTGGTGGTGCCATTATCCGCATACAGCCAACGTGTGCCAGGTATTCGCGGCGGCATTGTCCTTGAGGAAATACATGGTGGACGTGTGCTGAGAACCCAGCGAATCGTAGATCGTGTAGGATGTGGAATAGTTGTAGGTGCTCGGCACCGCCGGGTCGAATGCGGCAATCGCACCGGCGCTGGTGCTGCTGGCATCCATGTTCAATGCCATTTCGACACTAGGAGGTCGGATTGGGCGCGCCTTCGCGTCAGCGAGATCTGCAGATCGGACAGCGAACCGGTATTGAAGGCTGTCGAACTGCCGCCGATGGGCGTGAACACCTGCAACTGCTGCCCGTTGCTGTTCACGACATAGCCGTCACGATCGATACTGAAGGCGCCGGCGCGCGAGTACACTCGCGAACCGTTGTCATTGAGTACGAAGAAGCCTTCGCCGTTGGTCGCAAGATCGAGATTGTTGTTGGTGAACTCGATATTGCCCTGGGCGAACTGCTGCGCGACACGCGCCAGGCGCACACCGCCGCCGACGGCGGTATCGCTGACGCCGCCGAGCGAGGTTGCATAGACATCGGCGAACTCGGCACGTGACGATTTGAAACCGTTGGTGCTGGCGTTGGCGATGTTGTTACCGGTAACCTTAAGATCCGACGACGCTGCGTTCAGACCGCTTAGTGCAATGCGAAATGGCATGTGTTGCCCTCCTCGTCAGAGAATCTGTTTAACCTGTTTGAAATCCAGCGGACCGACACCGGCCAGATCCAGCATCAGACTGCCGGCATTGCCCAGAGTGACTCCATCGACCCGATTGACGACCAAGGCCTCGACGGCCTCGTTGACACCGTTGAATTCGGCCTCGGCGGTGATCAGATAGGTGCCCGGCGGCGCATAGGTGCCGTCGTCGCGCAGACCATCCCACTGATACATCACCTCGCCCGACGCCTGACTGCCCAATTCCAGCCCGCGGACTTTCTGACCGGCGCTGTCATAGATATTCACCGCCACCCTCGGACTGGCGGATGACAATTCCACACTGCCGCGGACGGACTGACCGGACTCCAGTACACCCAGACCCGTCGGCGCCAACACGTCGCGTCCCACCAGTGAGGCCGCCTGCAACGCCTGGTTCGATACCAACGATGAACTGAGTGAATCGAAGGATTTCTGTAAATCCTGGATGCCCGTCACCTGGCTGAACTGCGCGATCTGAGTCAGGAATTCGCCGTTTTCCATGGGCTTCATCGGATCCTGATTGCTGTAACTGCGCAACCATCAACTTCAGAAACGCATCCTGACCGAGCGCATTTTCATCACACACTCGCCTGCGAATCCTGCGTCGAACGCAACCCCAGCGAACTGAGCGTGCTACTGTCTATCGAAGCCACCATGACCGCCTACCTCCTTGCTTCTTACTGCCCCAGCCGCAACGTGGCCAGTAGCATTTGTTTCGACGTATTCAAGACCTCGACGTTGTTCTGATAACTGCGCGAGGCTGAAATCATGTTCACCATTTCATCCACCGGATTCACATTCGGCATGAAGACATAACCTTCGGCATTCGCCAGCGGATTGTCCGGCGCATAACGCTGCTGCTAGCGGCGCCTGGTCCTCGGTGATACCCAGCACGCGCACGCCAGATCCCGTTGCCTCGCTCTCGCCGTGCATGGCCTTGAGCATGGCGGCAAACACCGGTTGGCGGGCGCGATAGGTGGTTTCTTCGGTAGCTACCGACTGTTTCCGCGTTCGCCAGATTGCTGGCCGTGGTGTTCAGCCGCACGCTTTGCGCGCTCATGGCCGAACCGGCGATTTCGAAAATATTAAAGAGGGACATGATCAATCTCCCCGGATGGCCGTCATCAGGCCTTTGATGCGACTGGTCAGAAAGGTCAGCGTCGCCTCGTAGTTCACGGCATTTTCAGCGAACGCGGCTTGTTCGACTTGCAAGTCGACAGAATTACCATCGAGTGACGGCTGATTGGGAACGCGGTATTGCAGCGGCGCACCACCGATACCGCCGGCGCCGTTCATTGCAATGTGGCTGGCATGCGTGGTGTTGAGCGCGACCTGTTCAGAGCGCGCCTTGTTCATCATGGTTTGGAAATCGAAATCGCGCGCTTTGAAATTCGGCGTATCGGCATTCGCCAGATTTGACGCGATCACTTCGGAACGACGCCCCCGGAGAATCAGGGCATCGGGCATGGGGCCCAGGGCGGAATCGATGCTTAGCGGCATGGCAACCTCGAACTTGAGAGTCTTTAGCCATGACCTAAGCAACGGTCGTGCCAGTACCGCGCAAGCCCGCATTCGGGCTGCGCGTACCTTATCTATGGAGAATGCGAATCTCCCGCAAGCGGCAAAATTCCGCCGCTAGGTGGCAAGCTGTCCCTAGCGTTTGCCGCCGGGGGGTAGGCGCGGCGCTGGCCGCGGTGATGAAGATCTGGGACGCGCAGGCAAGTCGCTCTTCACGCGGTATACCGAGCCGCGCGGGCAACGCACCATCTCGAATTCATCCGAATACTGCGTGATGGATTCGGATGAGCCCAGGAACAGGTAGCCACCGGGGTTCAATATCCGCGCCATCCGCGCCAGGATATCCGCCTTGGATTCACTGGAGAAATAGATCAAGACATTGCGGCAGAAAATGACATCGAAACGGCCCAGCAAACTATAGCTCTGCAATAGATTGGTCTGACTGAAACGCACCCGCTTACTAATCTCTGGGCGCGCTTGCCATTGGTTGTCGCGCACCTGGACGAAATATTTCTGCTTGCGTTCCGCAGACAGGCCGCGAGCCAAAGCCAGATGATCGTAGCTGGCGTCTTTCGCCTCCTTCAGGATGGTCGGCGATATATCCGTGGCGTGGATTTGCACATCAGCTCAAACTGCCGGGGCGGCTGGCCAGGTATTCCTGGACAATCATACTGATGGAATACGGCTCCTGACCGGTCGAGCAGGCCGCCGACCAAATGCGCGGCGAACGCACGCGGCGTTCCACGAGTTCCGGCAGAATCAGACTCTTGAGAATGTCATAGGGGAAGGTGTCACGAAACCAGAACGTCTCGTTAGTGGTCATCGCCTCCACGATGCGCTCGCGCAAGACGCGATTGCTGTCCTGGCGTAGATGTGAAACCAAGTCACCCAGCGTCGCGACGCCCTCGTCGGCCATCAGACGTCCCAGTCGGCTGACCACCAGGTAATGCTTGTTTTCGCCCAGCACGATGCCGCAGGCCTCTTCAAGAAAAACCCGAAATGCCTCGTAATCCTGGGTGGAGAGTGCTGCGCGCGTCAAACTGCTATTCCTTCTCCCCGGTTCGCCGGTGCGGCGGCGGGACTCCTATCTGCCCCGCACAGCGGGCATAACGTTAATGACTGTGGATAGACAAGCGCGCATCAAACGTTCACCCACCCAGTTGCTGCTGTTTGGCTTTGACCTGCTGCATGACCGCGGACGCCAGCAGGTCTGGTTTGAATTTGGCGATGAATTGATTGGCACCGACCTTCTCCACCATGGCGTTATTGAATACCCCGCTCAGCGAGGTGTGCAGCAGAACGAAGGTGTCTTTCAGTCGCGCATCCGCGCGCATGCGCGTCGTCAGCGTATAACCGTCCATTTCCGGCATTTCCACGTCGGAGATGAGCATGGTGAGATTGCGCAGCTTTTCCGGCTCCTGCTCGGCCCAATGTTCCAGCATATCCAAGGCCTTTCTACCGTCGGTCGCCAACGTCGATTCAATGCCCAGCTGATCCAATGTGCGCTTGATCTGATTCCGCGCGACCATGGAGTCATCCGCAACGAGGACGTGCGGACGATGTTCGAAATCCCTATCGTGCTGCGCTTCGGCGGCATCGGCCAGAACCTCACTGGAGATGCTTTCATTCATACCGATGACTTCGAACAACACCTTTTCCACATCGATGATCTCGACCAATTCACCCTCGACATCGGTGACGGCGGTCAAGTAGCTGTCCCGTCCCGTCCCCTTGGGCGGAGGCAAGATCTGTTCCCAATTCATATTGATGATGCGATCGACCATTTTGACCAGGAAACCCTGCACCGAACGATTGAACTCCGTGATAATGACGAAGTGGCCCGCGGTGTCTTCCAGCGGGCGGCGGCCGATGGCCTTGGCCAGATCGAGTACCGGAATGGTTTTGCCGCGCATATTGGCAATGCCGCGCACCACTGGATGTGAATGCGGCAACGCGGTCAGCGGCGGGCATTGGATGACTTCCTGAATTTTAAACACATTGAGTCCGAACCGCTGTTTGTTGTCCAGGCGGAACATCAATATTTCCAGGCGGTTGTGGCCTGCAAGTTGGGTACGCTGGTCGACGCTCGCCAATACGCTGCTCATCTTTTGTTCTCCTGCCCGGTAAAGGTTGCTCGACGTCCTGCTGTGCTATCGGCGTGAGCCCCCGTTACTTTATCGATGGAAACGAACGGCACAGCAATTGCATTTTCATCTTGCAGACGTGATCTGGAGCGTAATGATGACGATGATCCGCACCTTGCTGAGTACCCCTGGCTTATTGTTGCTGATAGGCAGCCTGGGTATTGGCCCGGCGCAGGCCGATACTGCGATCCACCCACCGGCGGATATCGTGGCGGCCGCCCAGTCCTTCCTCGAACAGGCCACCCGTGATCAGCACAGCGGACGCATCGACATCAGCGTTGGCCGCCTCGATCCGCGCCTGCGCCTGACGCGCTGCACGCAGCCATTGCAGGCATCTCAACCCAATGGCGCGCGTCTCACAGGCCACACCAGCGTTGAAGTCAGTTGCCCGGATACGGCCAACTGGAAAATCTATGTCACTGCCGAGATTGAAGTTTATGGCCCTGCCCTGATCACGACCCGGAGCCTGGCACGGGGCACGAGCTTGGCCCCGACCGACGTCCAAAGCGTCGAAACCAAGCTCACCGACCTCGGTCATGGTCATCTCCAGAGTGCGGATGAAATTCAGGGCATGGCCACACTGCGCGCCCTGCCCACCGGCACCGTACTGACACCTTCTATGCTCAAGGCACCGCGGCTGATCCGTCGCGGCGACCGGGTGACGCTGGTCAACAGCCAGGGACCGATCCAGGTGGAAATGCTGGGTGAGGCGGTCAATGATGGCGCCCGGGGCGACCGCGTTCGGGTACGTGCCCTGAACTCGCAACGGATCGTGGAAGGTTGGGTGGTTTCAGCAAGCGTCGTAAAAGTGACGCTTTGACCCCAGCCCCAGAAAAAGACGTTAAAGTTATTGAAGTAATAGACGATATAGAAAACATGACGATCACACTGGCAACCCCAGGGAGACTAGAATGGCCATAGATATCAATAATGTTCCTCCTTCCTCGACGCAGGTATCCGAGCTGGGTACACAGCGCGGGGGCAACCCGACGCATACTGAAAAGGCTCCGGAGAAGTCCAGCGCGCCGACGCAGGCCGCCGATCAGGTCAGCCTGACCCCGGCAGCCCAGCAGCTTCGCCATCTGGAAAAGCAGATAGCCGACCAGCCGGTCGTCGACACGCAAAAGGTCAACGCAGTGAAAGAGGCCCTGGCGAACGGCAGCTTCGAAATCAACCCGGCCCGGATCGCTGAGAAAATGATGGGCCTGGAACGGGCCCTCGGTGACATGAGCTAACATCGCCAATCCGATGAGCGACCGTCAACACTGCCAAAAACAAATGCACGACCTGCTCCGCGCAGAATATGACTGCGCCGGAAAACTTCAGCGTGGTATTGGCCGCCGAAACCGAGGCTCTGACACAGCGTGATGTGGATGCCCTGGAACGTCTGGTCGGCGACAAGCATGACCTGATGCAAAGCTTCGAGGCGCTGGAACTCCGCAAACAGCAGATTCTGGATCACGTCGGCTTTGGTGATGCGGCGCGAGGCATCGAGGCCTGCCTCGATTGGTGCGACGACCACGGACAACTGCGACGGGGCTGGCAGTTGTTGCTGGACCGTCTCGCGCAGTGCCAAAACCAAAACCGCATCAATGGCGCGACCCTGGACTCCAGCCGGCGCTATGCCCAGCAAGCGCTTTCCATCCTGCGCGGCGAATCGGCACCGGTTTCACTGTACAACCCAACGGGCGCGAGTACCTCAGGTCACGACAGTGGGCGCAGCCTCGCCAAAGCATAATCGCAGCGCAACAATCTGATTTTCTTCTGCCGCCATCAATGCGTATCATCCCGTCTCAACACTGACACAAACCTGAGTGCGGATAGGCAATGACTGAACACACGGCGCCAGCACAAACCACCGATTACCAAGGCAAAGCCGAAAAGATCACCCATCCCCCGCAGATCGCCAACCTGCTTCGGCGCATACGCGATCAAAAGGTATTGCTCAGCGTACGTGTACCGGGACATGAAGGGGTTTTCAACAGCCTCTTGCTCGATGTTAACACGGAACGTAACTTAATCCTCCTCGATGAACTCAATCCACAAGCGGGACACGCACTGGCCTGCCAAGCCCGACAGTTACGGGTACATTGCCAATGCCACGGTGTCGAATTGAGTTTTGCGTGCCATATCGAAGTTGGTCAAAGTCAGCGCGGCATTTCCTTTTATCATGGCCCTCTCCCGGCATCGATAACCTATCTGCAACGCCGCAGCGATTTTCGTGTACCCGTTGGCATGAGCCTCGCCGTGCCCGTGCATATGCCCATCGAAGGGGCCGCGATGGCCGACGGCACGGTGACCGACCTGTCCATGGGTGGACTTGGCGCGAACATCAATACCCATGTCAAATTCACGCACGGCCAGATCATCAACATCTGCTCGCTCGATTTGCCCAAAGGCGAATCACTGCATACCGAAATCGAAATCCGTTTTGTCCGTCAAGATGCGCAACACCATACCCAACATATCGGCGCGGCATTCCGTAACATCCAGCCACGGAGTGAACAAGCGCTGCGACGGCTCGTCACTCAACTCGAACGGGATATGCTGCGCCGCAAGGTGCGCGACTGAGCGCTGCCTGGGTGGGAGTTACGCCCCGCTGAGAATTGAATCGCCAACGACGCAGCACGGAACATCAGATAGGTCTTTATCGCTTTCGAGGCTGTGGGTATAATCGCCGCCTCCTGATTAGATCAGGCACGCACGTCCGTCACCGCCCACCTACAACCTGGCTCTAAATGCGCAGGTTGACCCGCCTCACCAGTGAGTGATCCGGCCTAGGTTCAAAGCGCTGATGGGGTGACAGGCCCAATCTAACCAATTGATTTTAGAAGTATGGGGCGGTAGCTCAGCTGGGAGAGCGCTGCGTTCGCAATGCAGAGGTCGGGAGTTCGATCCTCCTCCGCTCCACCATTTCCCCAGAAGCCGGGCGCGTCCCGGCTTTTTTGTTTAGTCCACCGCCCCGGTAGCCCAGTGGATAGAGCAACCGCCTCCTAAGCGGTAGGTCGCAGGTTCGATTCCTGCTCGGGGCGCCAAATCCCACGCTTCAACACTATCGCTCCGACACTTCGGGGGCAGTTTACTCATCGCCTTGTTGCAGAGAATACCTGTCTGGCACACGAATGACGAAAGTTGAGCCCATACCCAGCTCGCTTACAACACTGATATCGCCACCCAGCCTTTGACAGAGCCGACGACTAATCGCCAAACCCAGGCCAGTGCCGCCGTATTTACGCGTCGTAGATGAATCGACTTGAGTAAAATCTGTGAATAACCGCGCAATCTGATCCTGCGGAATTCCAATCCCAGTATCGTGGACTGAAAAACATATCCATTCTGTACCCGCCTCAGCTTCACGCCACACTGACAACGTGACAACTCCTTTATCGGTAAACTTCGCAGCGTTGCCCAACAGATTGATTAAAGACTGACGCAGCTTGCTCTCATCACTGTACATTTCCCCCGACCGTTCCGTTCCTTCGATAATAAGACGGTTGCCATTCCGTCGCAGCGTTGGTTGTACCGTGTTGACAACATCTTCGATGAGCGTGGCAATTGAGAAATGGCACAGCGACAGCGATATTTTACCTGCCTCAATCTTGGATAGATCCAACACGTTATTGATCATCGACAGTAGATGAGTACCCGCGGAATGGATTCGTTTTAGGTCTGGAATACAGGCGCTGACGCCCTGCGCATCAGCATCTTCTTTGAGCATCTCGCTATAGCCGATAATCGCGTTCAAGGGTGTGCGCAACTCGTGGCTCATATTTGCCAGAAATGCGCTCTTTGCACGACTCGCGGCCTGCGCGCTATCGACGGCCAATTGCAACTCATTCTGTTGATCCATGAGCCGATCAAGCATCTTGTTAAAGAATCTTGACAGATGGCCGAATTCGTCCTCACTCTTCGTATCCAATCGCGCATCCTGACAACCTTCTGAAACAGCCTGCGTCGCATTCACCAATAGCTGTAAAGGCCGATGCACAATGGTACGTATCACCCAAGTCAAGAAAAGACCAAAGACCAGTAAGACAATGAAAGAAACCATGACAAGACGGTTACGCTGCGTTAGTACTGTAACATCCAGTTCCGGGTGATATATCTCGACGTCAACAGGGCCAACACCAGAATGAACCAACTCGAGCGCCCGCCGCATGACAGTTGTTTTGTCATCGATGCTACCTGATGACAGCTGCCGCCCCTGAACATCGACGCGTATCCCAGTTAGATCGTAACGATCGATTATTCCACCAAGAAAAGATTCAACGTCCACGTCACTCGGCCTGCCATCGGACTGCAATTTTTTTACGACTTGATAGATGATCTGGTCGGCCTTGTCACTGTAGGATGACTCTAGCCGTTGTTTCATATCACTGAGAAAGATTGACGAAGCGAAAAACACCACAACGATGATGGCCCACAGCACTAAGGCCGTAATTTTGATAGCAATGCTGGCTTGCCAGTTCTTGGACCAATCATCAGAAATGATGCGCTGATCGGCCATGCTATCTAAAACCAAACCAGCGCAACCCCATCACCATGGGACAAATATTCGTGAGGCCCGCCATAAAGAGCATAAAACCTATAAACCAGGGGAAGAACCACGCTTGTTCCGGGAATATCACAAATGTCAGGGTAAGTAGAAACGCCACAATAAGGCGCAACGCACGTTCAGCATCGAAGGCAATACGACTACAGCCCGGACTGAGGACATCCTGCGCACGGAACGCGCCGCCATAGCGTAATTTCGAAACCACGATCGGCACGCGCCAGTTGGTTATACCTTCAAACATAAGAACGGCAATATAGACATACACCAAACGTTCATCCTGAAGATAGAGCAGCAGCATCAGCCCAGCCCCCAGGATAAATCTGAATACGCGCTCAGTCATACATCACACCGGATTCTTGAGTGGTTAGTTGTCATTGGAGTCTACTTCTTTCGGATCCTGGAAATACCGACGTATCTGGACAAAATCATTCTCGCGGATCAAGAATGCCTCGACCACGTCAGGATCGAAATGCTTACCCTGTTGATCTACGATAATGCCGCGGCTCTGTTCATGGGAAAATGCCTCTTTATAACAGCGCCGCGAGGTTAGTGCGTCGTATACGTCTGCCAAAGCGAGTATCCGCGCGACCAAGGGAATCTGCTCACCCACAAGACCATGTGGATATCCTGAGCCATCCCAGCGCTCGTGATGCGACTCGGCGATGTCGATGCCGGTTTTAATAAAAGCATTGCCTGGGTACTGGCGATCTACCTCACGTAATGTGTCGCCACCGGTTGATGAATGGGTGCGCATAATCTCCCATTCTCCGACTGTAAGTTTTCCACGCTTGCGCAGTATCTCATCGGGAATGCTGACCTTGCCGATATCGTGCAATGGGCTAGCTGCGTATAGATTATTTTGAAACGATGGCGTTATAACATCACGGTATCTAGGCAGTTGCGCAAGTTGTCGCGCAAGAATCAGACAATACTCACGCATGCGATCAAGGTGTTCACCTGTTTCCGGATCGCGCGATTCAGCTAATTTCGACATAGCAAAAATGGCAGCAAGCTGCGCCGAGGACAACTCTCGTGTCTGCTGATCGACGCGTCCGCCCAATAGAAGATTTTGCCGCTCGACTAAAACCTGCCGTTGACGTTCGCCATCACGCAGATGTTTGCGTTCCAAACAAGCACGTACCCGCGCATTCAACAGTACCGGGTTGAACGGCTTACTAAGGTAGTCATCAGCACCCTGCTCGATGCAGGTAGCTGCACTGTCCACCTCATTGACCGCCGTGACCATAACCACAGGAATATCCTGGAGCGCGGGATCAGCCTTGATTGCTGCCAGGGTTTGATAACCATCCAGGCCGGGCATCATCACATCGAGCAGTACCAAATCGACTGGGCTGTTGCGAAGCTGCTCCAAGGCAGCATACCCATCCTGCGCCTGTAGAATTCGATGCCCCTCCCGTTCCAAGCGACGACTGAGCAAATCCAGATTGTGTTCGTTGTCATCCACAACCAGGATCGTCGATTGGGGAGTAGGCACATGCCGATGAGGTGATAAAGGTGACATAAGACGAACGGCAACCTCGCGGGGTATGGCTGGCGCAATAGGAAAATTAGCGGCCCACTAAGCGCAATATTTAATCGCAGCAGGACGCTTCAGGCCCGCATTCAACTAGACATTTTTCTCTTAACTTCTAGCACGTTAGGCACCTGTCCTACGCGACTTAGGATCCGACTCAGTTCGCCAATATCGCGAATCTCCAAGGTCAGGCGCATGTGCGCGGCATAATCGGTCTTGTCGGTGTGGGTGTTCACGCCGATGACGTTGATCTTTTCGTTGGCCAGCACCGATGTGATATCACGCAGCAAGCCGGCGCGGTCGTAGGCCAGTATCTCGATCTCCACCGGATAGACATCTTCGACGGCATCCCCCCAGCCCACCTCCAGCATCCGTTCGCGTTCCTGTTCCGCCAAGCGCAACGCATTCGGACAATCGCGGCGATGGATCGTCACGCCGCGGCCGCGGGTGATGTAGCCGACGATGGGATCCTGCGGCACTGGCCGGCAGCATTTGGCCATCTGCGAAAGCAGATTGCCAACACCTTCGATACGCAGACCATGCTCACCGGCATCGGGGCTGCGCGTGGGTCGCGCCGGAACGAACTCAACGCTATCGGGTGTTATCAGTTCATTGGCGGCACCCGCCAGTTGTGCCGTACTCAAATCGCCGTTACCGATCGCCGCGAGCATATCTGAGACTTGTGGATAATGCAGGCGCTCAGCCAGCTGCTCCCAATTACAATTCGTCAAACCCAGGCGACCGAGTTCGCGATCAAGCACCGTGCGACCCGCGGCGACATTCTTGTCGTAGTCCTGCTCACGGAACCAATGCCGCACCTTGGCACGCGCGCGCGGCGTCTTGAGAAATCCTAGATTCGTATTCAACCAATCCCGGCTGGGCGCGCCCTGACGTGCGGTTAAAATCTCCACCTGTTCGCCGTTGCGCAATTCATAGGTCAACGGCACGATGCGGCCGTTGACCTTGGCGCCACGGCAACGATGACCGATATCGGTATGCACGTAATAGGCGAAGTCGAGCGGCGTCGCCCCTTGCTGCAGGTCCACGACACGTCCCTGCGGCGTCAGCACATAGACACGCTCGCTACCGCTCTCGGTCTTGAAGCGATCGACGAAATCACTGGCAGTGGATTCTTCGTCCTTCCATTCCAGCAATTGCCGCAGCCAGGCAACACGCTGCTCGATACCGGTGTCGAAACGTCCGCCCTCTTTGTAATGCCAGTGCGCGGCAATACCCAGTTCGGCATGTTCATGCATTTCGCGCGAACGAATCTGCACTTCCAGCGTCTGCCCGCCGGGACCGACCACCGCCGTGTGCAGTGAGCGGTAATTGTTTTCCTTGGGGTTGGCAATGTAGTCATCGAATTCTTTAGGAATGTGATGCCACAAGCTGTGCACCACGCCCAACGCCGCATAACAATCGGCGTCGCGCTCGACAATAATGCGCACCGCACGTACGTCGAAGATCTGATTGAACGGCAGGTTCTTGCGCTGCATCTTGCGCCAGATACTGTAGATATGCTTCGGCCGACCACTGACCTCGGCCGGCACATTCACCGCTTCCAGTTCACGTTGCAATTGCCGCACCACGCGTTCGATGAAGCGTTCGCGATCGACACGCCGCTCGTCGAGGTGTCCGGCGATTTCGCGATAGCTGTCCGGATCCAGATAGCGCAGCGACAGATCTTCCAGCTCCCATTTGACCTGACCGATACCGAGCCGGTTGGCGAGTGGCGCATAGATATCCAGGGTCTCACGCGCGATCAATTGACGGCGCGATTCATCCAGATGTTTTAACGTGCGCATATTATGCAAGCGGTCAGCGAGCTTGATCAGTACCACACGCACGTCATCGGCCATCGCCAACAGCAGTTTGCGCAAGCTCTCGGCATCCTGATGTTCGCGGCGGCCGCCCTGCGCTTCCTGCAAGCGTCCGATACGCCCCATCTTGGTCACACCGTCGACGAGACGGGCGACACCCGGTCCGAAACTCTGCTCGATTTCAGTCAGCGTGACCGCGGTATCTTCCACGGTGTCGTGCAGAATCGCCGCCGCGAGCGTTTCGTAATCCAGATTAAGATCATTGAGGATTTCGGCAACGGCGAGGACATGGGAGAGGTAAGGTTCGCCGGACTGACGCAGTTGTCCCGTGTGTGCGTGCCGCGCCACGGCCAATGCACGCGTCAGTACCTCGCGTTCAGGTTCGGGACGCGTAGCGGACAACGCTTGCAACCAGCATTCGTCAGTCTCGCAGACCGCACCCTTGTCCGAACCGGTCGTTTTCACACTGACCATGTGATCTCTCTACAGCCTCATCCAAACTCGTCTTGGGTCGTGTGAACAGTGTATGCCCTCATGACTGTCTCACACCAGAATGCGATGCCAGAGCGGCAGGCTCAGCATCGATAGCGCGGTCGACAGTGTCACCGCTGTGGCGTACACCGCCGTATCCAAACCATAGCGATCACAGATCACCATGCCCAGCACCATGCTCGGCATGGCGGCCTCCAACACCACCGGTGCCAGCAGGCGCTGATCTAATCCACTCGCCAGCGCCAAGCCCCACACCAGCAGCGGCATGAGCAACAGTTGAATCACCAGCACCGGTACGACACGCAGTAATTGGCGCGAGTCTGTCCCCTGCCAGCGCAAGCCCAAGCCCAACGCGATCAGCATCAGCGGTGGCACGGCGTTGCCGAGCAGACGCAACAGTGACTCGACCATCGACGGCACCGGGACGTTTGCCAGATTCATGATCACCGCCAGCGCGGCCGCCCATAATGCCGGCACCTGCAACAACGCACGCCCCACACCCATCGAATCCGCCGTGCTGACCGTGCCGTGTTTGCGCGCGATGAGAATGCCCAGCGTCAGCAGTAATGGCGTGCACGCGAACAGATCGTATTGGATAGCCACACCACGCGACCATGGCCCGAAGGTCGCTTCCAAGACCGGCAAACCGAGATAGGTCACATTGGGGAACGCGGCCGCCAGCATCAAGGCACCGCGGGTTGGCGCTGCCACGCGGCATAATCGGCAGCCGGCCCCGGCCAGCCACAGCGCCGCCAACACACCGGCGGCGGCCAGCCAGGCGATCCGCGCGCTGTCCCAACCCAGTTCGGTACGCCATAACGCGCCCAGCACCAGCGCCGGCAGCAGCAGGTAATAGACGATATCGGTGAGTCCACGCCGCAGCAGTTCCGGATCGCGCCCAGCCGGCCGCAGCAGCCGCAGCACGATACCTGCACCGATCAGCACACCCATCTGTGCAATCACTTCCAGCATGCGGATCCCATAGTTGCCTTACGCATAATATTCTCAGGTTTGCGGCCGCATTACATGTACTAGACTTTAGCTCGTGATTGCACAGGCAGAATCGGGCATGTTTCTGCCTATGGCCGGTCCCATAACGGCTGGTGGGAATCGGCATGCCGCCCCCAACCCCGGACCCGAAGGATCCGTATGCAGACCAATTCGACCAAGACCATTCTTCGCATGGGCTTCGCCACCAGTCTCGGACTCATGTTCCTGGTGGTGGCCTTCAGCCTGACGATGCTCTACAACAGCAACCAACGCATCGAGCGGCTGGTCAATGCCAACATCACCAAATCGACTCTCATCAACCAAATGCGCACGGCCGCGCGTGAGCGCACCGTCAGCCTACAGAATATGCTCATCCTCGACGACCCCTTTCTTCAGGACGAGGAGTGGATGCGCATCAACAGCAATGGCGCGATATTCGCGAATGCACGCGAACAGTTCCTGAAGCTAATACTCACCGATGAAGAACGCCACTAATCGATCAACAAGGCAAGCTCACAGCCACTGTAGGTGATCTGCATCTGCAGATTGCCGCGCTTATCCTCGATGGCGATAAGCAACAAGCCAACGTACTTCTACAAGAACAGGCCATGCCAGGGCAGCGAAAAACATTCGAGTTGCTGTCACGCCTATTGGATATACAGACCGAAGCCTCGGCCGAGGCCGTACGTGACGCGCAACAGGATTACGTGAATACACTGATCATGGCCGTGATCCTGGTGCTGAGTGGTATTGCGCTCGCCGCCGCCATCGCACGTCTGGTGACACGGCGTGTTTCGGAAACCGAACAACGGCTGCATACTGCGACCGAGCAGGCGCAAATCACCCTGCATTCCATCGGCGATGGCGTGATCACCACCGATACTCACGGCCTTATCAAACAGATCAATCCAGAGGCCGCGCAGCTTACCGGCTGGGCAGCAGACACAGCGATCGGCCAGCCGCTTACACAGGTATTCCGCGCCTATCGCGATCCTGACACCAAGAAACAGGTTGACCCGATCCATCATTGCCTTCGTGATCAACGCGTCGTCAACGCCGACACGGACATCAAGCTCGAAGCCGACAATGGGCGCAGCATGGCGATCGAGTACACCGCCGCACCCTATCTTCGACCAGAACCACAATAGTCTTATCGGCGCCGTTCTAGTCTTCCGCGACGTCACCCAACTGCGTCTGATCGCCAGCGAACTGGCCTATCAAGCCAAGCACGACATGCTGACTGGCTTGATGAACCGACGCGAATTCGAGCGCCGCCTCGAAACAAGCCTTGCGCATACGCCTGCGCAGACCGAAGAGCCGGATTGGCTGTGTTATCTGGATCTCGACCAGTTCAAGTTAATCAACGATACCTGCGGTCACCTGGCGGGAGACGAATTACTCAAACTGGTTTCCAGAACATTGCAGGCCGAGCTGCGCGACGGCGACCTGCTTGCCCGCATGGGGGGAGATGAATTTTCCATTCTACTCAGCCGCTGCTCAGCAGAGTCGGCCAATCACATTACTGAGCGTGTCCGCCACAAGCTGTTCGCCTCGACCTTCACATGGGAAGGCAAGACATTCAACATCAGTGGCAGCTTCGGGCTGGTACCGATCAGCGCAAACAAAATCACGCTTTACGACCTGATGAGCGCCGCCGATGCCGCCTGCTACGTTGCCAAGGATGAGGGCCGTAATCGCATCCATATCTATCAGAGTGACGATGATGCAGCGGCGCACAGAACCAACGAAATGCATTGGGCCCAGCGCATCAAACAAGCACTCGCGGACAACCGCTTCGCGCTCTATCACCAGCCAATCAGTGCGTTACAAGGTCGCGTCTACAGCGTGCACACCGAAATACTCGTGCGCATGCTCGATGAAGAGGGGCTTCTTATCGCACCGTTGATTTTCATACCGGCCGCGGAACGATACAACTTGATGGCCGATGTAGACCGCTGGGTTATCCATCACACACTCTTGACGCTGCGTGAGACGGCCTTGATGTCGGCGCCCGGCAGTTGCACGATATCCATCAACCTATCCGCGCAATCTTTATGTGACGATGGCTTCCTGCCCTTCGTGCTGCAGGAATTCGATCAGCTGAACATAGAGCCACGCCACATTTGCTTTGAAATAACCGAAACCTGCGCCATCACCAACCTGTCCAGAGCCATGCATTTCATCGCCACATTGCGGGCGCGCGGGTGCCGCTTCGCGCTGGACGATTTTGGCAGCGGCTTGAGTTCCTTCGGTTACTTGAAAACACTCAAAGTCGAATACCTCAAGATCGATGGCAGTTTCGTGCGCGATATCGAACACGACGCCATGGACCTTGCCATGGTCGAGTCAATCAATCAGATTGGGCATGTGGCGGGGATCCAGACCATCGCCGAATACGTCGAGAATGCTGCGATCGCCAACAAGCTGCGCTTGATTGGCGTTGATTTTGCGCAAGGCTACGGGATAGCTGTCCCCGAACCTCTCGAACTACTGAATAAGAAGTTCCTGCAGAAATCCACAACGGCCGCGTTTATACGGACCTCAAATTGAAGGTGAGGTGCGGGTGTGGCAGGCACTCAGTTCAATTTACCTAATTGCGCCAGGATGCGGCCATACAGTTCCGTCATCACCTGCTGATAGGTGATCGCGACCGCCGAGAATTCACCACTCTGAACCGTAGCATCCGATTGCAATTGTTCCTGCATCAGCAGTTTACCCGTGGCGCGCTCGATCAGGGTGACGCGCAACGCAACCGCAACCTGCCCACCGTTCCGGCTACTGCTTTGGCCACGAATATGCTCGAAGCGCTCGATATCGACGCGCAAACGGTAATCGGCATCCACACCGTCTTGCGGAAGCACGACTTGGCGCGCCACACCCGCCGTACGCAGATACTCGGCCAGACCGCTCTGCAACAACTGTGGCGGACTATCGATCCAATATTGATAGTGGTAACGCTGCAGACGCACGGGTGAACCTGGCTCGCTGTAGAGCAAAGCGCGGTCGCGATAGACAGGCGCGGCGGTTCCGCCCTGAATCATGAGTATCCCCTGCAGCGCCGGCGCCGTGAGCGCACTGCCAGGTGCGGCGCTCTCCAGACGATAAAAATTATCCTCGGGGATGCGTGCGCCGCCCACGCAGGCAGCGAGCATCAGACAGGCTACCAGGCTCATAACACCGCGGATCAACGCCGACTCATTCACCGCTCACTCCTTTATCCTTGGCCGGGCGTCCGTTCAACAACAGGCCCGGGTTGCCACGCAGCTCGCGGCTGAATTCGTTCATATTGCGGCTTGCGCCCTGCAAGTCGTAGAGAATGCCGTCGACATCACGCGACATCGTATCCAGGGCATTACGCAAACCGAGTACAGCGGCACGTAGATCCTGCTGATTGCCTCCGACCATGCCCTGCACATCCTGCAATAATGTATCCAGCTGCGCCTGCGTTCCCTGCAGGCTGGACGACAATGCATGGAAGTTTTGCGCGGTCGCCTCGACGTCTACGATAATATTGCCCACGCGCTGGGTGTTGCCTGCATCGAGCATCTTGCTCAAACCGTCGGCGCTCTTGTCCAGCTTACTCACCATCGCCTCGACATCCGTAAGAATGCGCGGTACGCGTGCACCCAATTCACCGCCAAGCCCGGTGACCTGACGGTTGAGATTCTCCAACAGGGGTTTGATGGTGCCCTGCGTCAGTCCACCAATATCGCTGGCCACTGAGCCTAAGGCGGCGAATATATCGACGCCTACTTGACCAGGAATTTCCGCATTCGCCTGCAGATAATCACGACGCTTACCTTCTTCGATGTTTATGACCGTCTCGGCCAACAGACCCGCGGCGTAGATGCGCGCGACACTGTCGGTCGGTATCTGCCAGCCGTGCTTGATACGCATATCGACCCGGTAGCGTGTACCCTCCGGCGTCTGCTCCGGCTCCACGCCGGCGACAAAGCCGACCTGATAACCTTCATAGGTCACCCGCGAGCCGTCCACCAGACCGGTGATGTTGCGGTAATACGCATGATAGGGCTCGCTGTCGCCAACGCGGCCGGTGAGTTTATAGAGCACACCCAGCAGCAGCACCAGGCCCACCAGGACGAAGCTGCCGACTGCAAGATAATTGATATTGTCGCGTTTCATGCCCGCCTCTAATCCAACCGCGTCAGTCGACGCATGTACTCGTCGACATCGACCGGCTCGTTTTCCGGGATTCTGTTGATCAATCCGCGCACCCGTTCGTTGGTCGAGGACTTGACCTCGGCGACGCTGCCGGTTACGAGAATGCGTCCACGATCCAAAACAGTAATCCTGTCGGCGATCTTGAAGGCACTTTCCAGTTCATGCGTCACCACCACGATGGTGATTTGCATGGATTCGCGCAGCCGCAGAATCAGCTCGTCGAGTTCGGCCGAAACCACCGGATCGAGACCGGCGGAAGGTTCATCGAAGAACAGCAGCTTCGGATCCATGACGATCGCGCGCGCCAGAGAGGCGCGCTTGACCATGCCGCCGGACAACTGTGCCGGCAGCAGATTTTCATAGCCGGCGAGATTGACCACTTCCAACTTCATGCGGCTCATGATACGGATGGTGTTGTCGTCCAGCCGCGTATGCTCGCGCAGCGGAAATTGCACGTTCTCGCCGACGGTCATGGAATTGAACAAGGCGCCGTTCTGAAACGACACACCCATTTTCCGGCGCATCTCGAATAATGCCTGACCGTTGAGACGATTGATGTCCTGCCCGAATAGCCTGACGGTGCCCGATACCGGCCGGTTCAGCCCAAGCAGATGGCGCAGTAATGTGGATTTACCGGAGCCGCTGCCGCCCATGATGACGTGAATCTCACCGGCCGATACATCCAGCGACACGTCGTCGAGAATGCGCCGCTCGTCATAGTAGGTCACCAGGTTTTCGACCTGTATCACCGTCTGCGGTGCCAGTGATTCGGTGACAGTGGCCGCTGCGCTATGCATCAGTTCAACGACTCAGGAAGAATGTGAAAATCATATCGGCCACGACGATGGCCGCGATGCAAAGCACCACCGAACGGGTGGTACGCGTGCCAAGCCCTTCGGAACCGCCCGTCGTGAGAAACCCATTGATGCAGCCGACCAGCGTGATCAGCACGGCAAACACGAAGCTCTTGATCAATCCCTGCATCACATCGAACACTTCTATATTCGCCAGAATCATATCGGTATAGGCGACCAGGCTCATATGCATATACAGGCTGCACAGCACACCGCCACCGGTCAGTGCAATGAAGTCGGCTAAGATCGTCAGGGTTGGCACCATCACCAGCATCGCCGCGAGTATCGGCGCCACCAGATGCCGCACTGGATTCACGCCGAGCACCCGCAGCGCATCGACCTCCTGTGACATCTGCATCGCGCCGATACGCGCGGCGATAGCAGAACCGGAACGACCCGCCACCACGATGCCGACGATCAGCGCGCCGAATTCGCGTGTGATCGACATGGCCAGACCGGGGATAACCTGTGACTCGGCGCCGAAGTCGCGCAAGGTATATATGCCCTGCAGGGCCATCATCACGCCGTTGGCAAACGCGAGAATGGTCACTACCGGAATGGCGAACACACCGATACGCATCATTTCTGCGACGATGGCACGCGGACGCACCGGCTGCTGACGAAACGGCCCGACCGACAACCAGTAAAGGCTTTCCACCAGCAATGCCGTGCCGTAGCCGAATTCCTCGACCCCGCCGACGACGCGCCTGCCCAGATTTTCGGTGAATGACCTGATCATGACTTAGTCAGCCGCCGATTTCGCCAGCCGTTCCTGCACGCTGGCATAGATCGGAAACACCTTGTCGAGCCGCGCCAGCTTCAGCACGTTCAACGCCGCCGGGCTCACACCCACCAGGCCGAAATCGAGTTGTCGCTGGCGCGCAAGTTGAAAGCCTTCGACCAGACTCGCCACACCGGAGCTGTCGATATAGGCCACACGGGCGAGATCCACCAAGGTCGGCTTACCCTCTTGCAGGCACCCGAGAATGAGTTTCCGCGACTCGGGCGAAGTATGGAGGTCGATCTCGCCTTCGAGACAGACAATGGCGTAGTTACCCTCCAGTTTCACCCGACCACTCATGTACCGTTCTCCTGGGTTGGCAAATATTTCTTCATGCTCAGCCAATTGCCCACACCACCCGGTGGCGGCAGATAGCTGATCTCGTCCATGATCTGGCGGATGAAATGCACGCCTAATCCGCCCGGGCGCAGGTCATCGAGATCGCGTGGCTGCCAATCCTCCAGACTCACCTCGGGCGCGTGATCGCGAATACGGAATTCGATACCCACCGCGTCCGCGCGCACACCCAATTCCAATACGCCGGCTGTACCTCGATAGCCATGCTGGATCACATTCATGCAGGCTTCATTGACGGCCAATACCAACTCATCCACCTCATCCGGCATGAAGCCATGGATGATCGCTTGGTCGCGGACCAAGCCGCGCAGTGCGTGCAATCGCTCGGGCTGCGCGGGCACCCGCATCATCGTCCACTCCTCACCCAACATGATTCCGCTCCCTGGAATCGATCATCAACAATGTCAAATCATCATGCACATCGGCGTCGCGCACCGCATCGAGCACGTGCTGTGCGCGCTGCGCCATGGGCAAAATGGCATGTTTGCGTAATGCGCTCTTGAGGCCGGCGATGCCGAACTCCTCGCCGCTGCGCAGACGCGCCTCGACCAGTCCATCGGTGTAGAAATACAAGGTACCGTCGGCCAAATTCAGTTCCTGGTTCACGAACTGCACATCGGGCAGCACGCCGAGCGGTGGCGCATCGGCCGGAAACTCAAGCAGCGGACCCGTTGCCGGCAGATACAGGGCCGGCAGATGTCCCGCGTTGGCCAACAACACCTGTCCGGTCTGCGGCGTATACCGACCGCCAATCATGGTCACGAACATGCCGCGCACCGAGGTCTCGACGATCTCCCGGTTCAGCATCGCCATCAGCATGGCCGGATCGGCCACGTTTTTGGCAAGGCAGCGGAACAGGCTGCTGACCTTGGCCATCAACATCGCCGCATTCATGCCCTTGCCCGACACATCGGCGATACAGAAATGGATCTGGCCGTTGCGCGTCGGGAAATAGTCGTAAAAATCCCCAGACAGTTCGCGTGCCGACGTATTTACGCCATGAAACCCAGGGCAGGCGTCGTTGTCCCGGGGCATAAGGCTGCGCTGCACTTCGCGTGCCAGCTCCAACTCGCGATTGAGTTCGGCGGCATAGCGATCCCGCTCCGCCAGCGCCTGCTCCAGACGCCAGGTCAGTTCCTGATAACTGAGATTGTCTTCGGCGAGTTGCAGATTGGCCTCGCGCAGCACATCGGCCAGGCTCATGTGCGCGTCCACCGTCAGGCCCATCGCCGCACCCGCCTCGCCGAGGCCCTGAGCGGTCTCGTCGAGAAGATCATTGACCTGCTCCGTGGTAAGACCGAAATGTTCCTGCAGGATCTGATGGCAACGGCGGATCACCGGGCGTTTGTCGGCGGCACTGAACACCGCAGCCATCCAATCCGCGCACAACGCCAACTTGCACGACTCCAGACTTGCGGGACTGTCGGTATCCCGCAGCGAATGATGCGCGGCCATCACCTGCCGCAGCTCGGACGGCAGTTCCCACAGGTCGGCCAGCGCCGCACCCACGTGATCGTGCGTGGTCTGGAACAGGCTCTGCTCCAGCGCGTAACGCTCGTCGGGATCGGCCTCGGCCAGGCGCTTCCATTCGTGGACGCGGTGCTGATCGATATACAACATCACCAATAAACCGAAGTCCTGCAACAGGCCTGCGGTAAAGCAATCTTCGCTATTGTGTTGGGTGACACGCGCCAGACAGCGCGCGGCGACGGCGCGCAGCAGTGCCTGCTCCCAATACGCCGCCATATCCAATCCGGGAATGGACTCGGGTCGCAAGGCATCGCGCATCGCCACGCACAAGGCCAGATTGCGCAGGGCGCGTTGGCCTAGCAAGGTAACGGCATGCGCCGCCGAGGTCGCCTTGGCGCGGAAGCCAAAAAATGCGGAATTGACGATGCGCAGCAGTTCAGCCGTCAGTACCGCGCTGTGCGTAACGATCTCGGCCAAACGTTTACTGCTGATATCCGCGCGGGCGCAGGCATGCACAATCGCAATCGCCTCCTGCGGCGGCGCCGGGAGGTCGGTAGGTTTCAGTTGCGTGAGTGCGCTGCGTTCCATCATCTGCTGCCTCAATCCCTGGCGTATACGGGAAAACTCTCCTTGGATATCTCGGTCAGGACCGGATAACTTTCAGTTGCGGAACAACCGTCGTCACGGCAGACGTCTCAGCCGTGGGGAATAGCTCGCTGATCGGTGTCGGCCGGCCGAGGAAATATCCTTGCGCCCGATCGACGCCGATATCGCGCAGCACCTGCGAGAATCTCGGCGTTCTCGACAAATTCGGCCACCGTCTTCATACCCATCAAGCGCGCCACTTCGTGTATCGCCCGAACCATGGACTGATCCACCGTGCTCTCATGCAGACGTTTGATGAAGCTGCCGTCGATTTTGAGAATATCGACCGGCAAACTCTTAAGGTAGCCGAAGGAACTCATGCCGCTACCAAAATCGTCCAGCGCGAAATGACACCCGAGTTTCCGTATAGAAGTCATGAAGCGCACCGCACGGGCCATGTTGTTGATCGCCGCGGTCTCGGTAATCTCGAAGCACAGATGCCCCGGATTCACACCGCTCTGCTCAATCTGCTGGACGACAAAGTCCAGGAACTGATCCTCGCTCAAGGATTGCCCGGACAGATTGATCGATAGCTCGATAGGCTCGCCGCCACGCGCCTGCGCCGAGGCCAGACGCATGGCATGGCTGACCACCCAGCGATCGAGGGAGGACATCAACTGAAAACGCTCGGCCGCCGGGATGAAAGCGCCCGGCGAGATGTAATTGCCCTCCGGATCGCGCATCCGCACCAGAATCTCGTAATGCGGCAGCGGCATCGTCTCGCGCACCGGCGCGATGATCTGCGCGAACAATTCCAGATGGCCGTCGGCCAGTGCACGCTGCACGGCCGAGACCATACCCATCTCATCACGGCGCTGCGTCAGTTCCACACTGTCCTGACGGTAGACATGGACGCGGTTGCGACCGTCATCCTTTGCCGCATAACAGGCCATATCCGCTGCTGCCAGGGCCTCGGCGGCACTGCCGATGGACGCTGTCAGCTCTACCAAACCGATGCTGACACCAATCTGAAAGGACTTACTCTGCCAGACAAAACGAAACTCATTGACGACCACGCGCAGACTCTCGGCGATCTCAAGCGCCTGGTGCAATGGACAATGCACCAGCAGCAACCCGAATTCGTCGCCACCCAGACGCGCCAGCACGTCGACCTTGCGCAACTTGCCCTGCAGATAAGCGGTCAACTTGATCAGCAGCTGATCACCGGCGGCATGCCCACAGGTGTCATTGACCACTTTGAACTGATCCAGGTCCAGATAGCACAACGCATGCACATGCCCGTCACGTTCGACATGTTCCAGCGCCCGTTGTATTTCGCGATCGAATTCGCGGCGGTTATATAAACCGGTCAGCGGATCATGACTGGCCTGGTAGCTCAGCTCGTGCTGAAGTTTTCGTGCCACACTGACATCCTGGAACACAATCACCGCACCGCGTACCGCGCCTTGGGCATCGTGGATCGGCGCCGCATAATCGGCGATGGGGACCAGCGTGCCGGAACGCAGGAATAGCGCGTTATCCACGCCGGACTCCACCGTGCAGTTCTCGCGCAGACAGCGCAACATCGGATGCTCCTGCACGGCGCCCGTCTCTTGGACGATTATCGGCATAATATCCGGCAGGAACTGTCCGCGCGCGTCTTCCAGAACCATCTCCAGTAGACGTTCAGCCACCGGGTTCATATAGACGATGCGACCGTTTTTGTTGGTGGTGATGACGCCATCGCCAATAGACTGCAGCGTCACCTCGGCAAGCTCCCGCGAGCGTTGCGCCTCGCGCTCGGATCGGCGCATGTCCACAAGTGCGTGGTTGATGAATTTCGCCAGATAACCAAATTCGTCATGACGTTCGGCGTTGAAATCCAATTCGCCATTGCCGATGGAAATTTTGCGCGCCGTCTGCACCATCTGCGCCAAAGGCTGTGCCAGCAGTCGTTCCATGAGCCCCTTCAGCACGGCGCCGAATACCAGTAACAAACCACCCAGACTGAGCAACAGGCGACTACGCTCGGCATGCAGAGTCTGCTCGATATTCGGGAAACTGATCGTCAACTCGCCTCCGACGCTGTCCCTGCTGTCGCCGGCAATGTCGATATAGCGCACCAGACGTTGCGGATCGGCGCCCTGCGCCTTGGCACCAAACTTGGCTGTCTCACGGCCGCTCAGCTTCAACTCGACGCTCACGTCGCCACGATCGTTCAACAAGCGCTGCAATAAGGACTTCACCTCGATGGTATCCGGCGCATGCTCGTGCAGCAATTGATCGACCTGGTAGGCGATACTGTCCGCGATCGCGGCACGCTTATCGAGGGTTTCCAGTTCCCGGTTGTGCAGCAGCAGACTGGCGAACAGCAGACCGATAATGATCAGTCCCCAGAAAACGATCATCGTCACCTTGGTCGACAGGCCAACCTCAGGCGCCAGCCCCGAGACCTGTTCTGTTTGAGCGTGTTTCATTGTTTAGCGCATCCCGACCCAACGCAGCGCCGATACCATCGGGCAGATGCCACTCAGACCTGCGCCGATCAAGGCAAAGGCGATGAACCAGGGCAACCACCACAACAATGCCGGTGCGAGAAACAGCGACAGCCCAAGCATGGCCACGAGGATCAAGCGCAGGGCGCGCTCGGCCTCGAAGCTCATCACGCAATTACCCGTGGCGTCCGCGGCGACCGTCGGTGCAGAACCAGTGCGCAGGCGCGAGACCAAGGCCGGCACCCGCCAGTTGGTGATGCCCTCGAACAGGAGCATCCCCATCAATACATAAATCGGCAGCGGCAGTGCGGCCACCAGGGCCAGCATCAGCCAAACACCGATCAGCAAGCGAAAATTGCGCTCCGTCATAACCACGTCTCCGCAGACAACCCTATCCCAACGAGGGCCTCTTCCCAGGATCCAGCGGCTAAATTCGATTAAACTTTAGTTTCCATTGCGTAACAATAAGTTAACAATCACCACACGTCCCAGATGACCTCCGCCACGACCGTTATGAATTGACTTAAGGCAAGGTGAAAACGCGGCGGCGCGCCTAAAGTACGGCCATCCGTCACAGCCGAAAATCGACATGCCAGCAGCGCTACAAGACCGCCGCCTACTTTCCCGCCTGGGCTTTTTCATCCTGTTCGTGGTGGCCCCGCCATTGGACTTGTTCCGCCTGGACCTCAACTTGGGACATTTCATCCTGTTCGGCTGGGATTGGACCTTAGGCCTGGACCCGTTCCTGCGTGGCGAGGTCGGCGTGGGCAATGCCGCGCTGAATCTGTTGCTGCGCGGCTTCCTACCCATCGCGCTGCTCGGCGGCGGTCTGCTGTGGATCTCATGGCGCTATGGTCGGCTCTACTGCGGTTGGTTGTGTCCGCATTTTTCGGTGGTCGAACTCATCAACGGGCTGATGCGCCGCGCCAGCGGTAAACCGACCCTCTGGGAAAAACAACCGCTGCCGGAACGCCAACCGGATGGTAGCCTGCTGCAACCTGATCGACGGCTGTGGCCGTTGACGCTGGTCGTGGTCGTGCGCGTTCTCGCTGCTGTGGGCGGTGGTGCTGATGACGTATCTGCTGCCACCGAAAGAGATCTACGCCAACTTGTTCAGTGGCCAACTCACGCGCAATCAGAGTGTCTTCATCGGCGTTGCGACACTGGCTTTCTGCATCGAATTCCTGCTGGCGCGACATTTGTTCTGCCGCTACGGCTGCGCCATCGGTCTGTTTCAGAGCCTGGTGTGGATGGCCAACAAACGCGCCATGGTGGTAGGGCTTCGACGGCGGCCGCGCCAGTGCCTGCGCCGACTGCAATGCCGCCTGCGACAATGCCTGTCCGATGCGTCTGAAGCCGCGCGCCATCAAACGCAAAATGTTCACCTGCACCCAATGCGCACAATGCATCAGCGCCTGCACCGAGGTACAGGCCGCACACGCGGCGCCATCGTTGCTGCAATGGGTCGAGGATGAATGCGCACTGCAGGTCTCGGACCGCGAACAAGGCCGGCCGCGTACACCGACGCGCAACTGTTTTCAGGGTATTGAGGTGCAGGTGGAAAAACCGGTCACCCGACCCACTCGCCAGCCGACGGCATTGCCCAAACGCCCGATTGATCAGATTGGCATAGATCAGATAGGCCAGGCACGCCAAGCCAGTTTTCTGCGCGACCAGGCTAGGCGATGATTCACCCTCGATCACGCTCGGCGTACAAACGGATATATACGGGGCACTGAAATGGAAGAACAGGTCGGGCAACTCTGGCATCGCCTCATCACCCGCGTCGCGCGCAGCGATTATCCGCAGGCGGCGGTGCTGTTCGAGAGCGTGCGCCGTCCCGTATCGATCCTGTTCCGCGCGCTCGGCGGCGATGCCGGACTGCGCCTTCAGACCAGTACCGCCACCGACTCTGCGGCGCGCCGCGGGCTGTTGGCGCGCATCGCCGGCGTCGATACCAAAATCGAACTCGCGTGGCGCGACACGCACGCCTTGTATCTGCCGCAATCACTGGCCGTGTTCCCTGACGCGGCACTCAACCGCGATTTATATCTGTGGTTGGCCGCCCTGGCGGCACAACAGGCCCCCGCCGAACTGCCGTGGCTGGCCTACAACCAAGCCCTGACCCAAGCGGTGCTCGCGCACTACCCCGGTCTGCGCCCGCGTTATCAGCGCTTGGTCGCGGCCCAACTTGCGCAGCGACCTGACCCACAGCGACTGCCCGCCGACGAAGCCGCACAAGAACGCGCTGTGTGCGCAGCCTTGCAAGACCCCGGCAGCGTCGCGCAACTGCCGCACGCGCGCCGTCCGCCGCAGCCGGTGGTGTTGTGGATGCACCCCTCTCCACCGCACACCGCGAACGACACCGCACAACGCGACGAAACAGTCGATGCCGAGGCTGACGGCAATACTTATTGCCGCGATGACAATCGCCGCCGCAAGGCCGCGCGCGTCGAGGCACCCAAGCGCGACCGTGGTCTGTTGGCGCTGCGTCTGGAAGCGCTGTTCGGCTGGGCCGAACACGTCAACCTCGATCGTGGCACCGAAGACAACGAAGACATGGAAGAAGCCGCGCGCGAGGCCGACGACATGGACGAACTCAGCGTCGCCCGCGAACGCCGGCGCAATGCCTCGCGCATCCGTTTCGATCTGGATCTGCCGGCCGCCGCCCATGACGATCTGCAACTCGGCCCCGGCATCGCCTTGCCGGAATGGGATTACCGGCGTCACACGCTGATTCAGGATCACTGCCGTTTGCAGCCGATGCTCGCCGCCGATGCGCCGCCCACCGAGTTGCCGGCGCGCTTGCGCCCTACCGCGCGTCGTTTGCGCAATCAATTTCAGCTGCTGGCGCCGACGCGGGTATGGCGCCGCGCGCAGAGCGACGGCAGCGAACTCGATCTCGACGCCTATCTGCGCTTCGCCGCCGAACGCCGCGCCGGCGGCCACAGCAGTGACCCCGGCTTGTACCGCGATCTGCGCGTCGGCGACCGCGACCTCGCCTGTCTGCTGCTCGCCGATCTGTCGTTATCGACCGATGCCTGGATCAGCAACGAGCAGCGCGTCATCGACGTGATCCGCGACAGTCTGTTCCTGTTCGCCGAAAGCCTCGCCGCCACCGGCGATCGCTTCGCCCTGTATGGCTTCTCATCGCGCTATCGCGAGCATGTGCGCTTTCAACATCTCAAGGGCTTTAATGAACCATACGATGCGCGCGTGCGCGGCCATATCGGCGCGATCAAGCCGGGCTTTTACACGCGCATGGGCGCGGCCATCCGCCACGCCAGCACCGTGCTGGGCGCGCAACAAGCCAATCGCCGCTTACTGCTCATTCTTACCGACGGCAAGCCCAACGACCTGGATCATTACGAGGGGCGTTACGGCATCGAGGACACGCGCCACGCCATTGCGGATGCGCGCCGTCAGGGACTGCAACCGTTCTGTGTCACCATCGACCAGCGTGCCGGCGATTATCTGCCGCATCTGTTCGGCAGTGACGGCTACATTGTCATCCGTCGGCCCTCGGAACTGCCGCGACGCTTGCCGTTGCTGTATATGCAACTGACGCATTGAATACGCCGACGCAAGTTCAAACCCGATCACGCCTAGAGATAGCCATGACCCACTGGAATACCTTCACCGCCGCACCGCACCGCATGATGATGTTCGCCGGCACCTTGCAGCTGGTCGTCGCAATACTGTACTGGGGCGCGGTGCTCACCGCGCGCTACAGTGGGATTCAGTTGCCGCTGGAAACAGTACTGCCGGGCAGTTTGGCGCACGGTTATCTGATGCTGTACGGTCTGTTTCCGTATTTCATCTTCGGCTTTCTGATGACCACCTATCCACGTTGGATGAACGGGCCGTTGGTGGAGCCATCGCGTTATATTCCCGCGTTTCTGTGCATGGTCACAGGCAGCCTGCTGGTCTACGCGGGACTGTTTACCCACGCCACGCTGCTTGGCCTCGGCGTCGTCATCCACGCCTGTGGCTGGGGCATCGGCATTGTTGAACTCTATCGCGTGTTTCGTGCGGCGGCCTCTGCGACCAAGACTCACGAACGCTTTCTGAATGTCTATCTGCTGATCGGTGGGCTGGGCATGCTGAGCTACGCCGCCGGCGTGTTGTGGCAGATGCCGATCGCGATTCGCGTGGCGCTGTCGCTGGGCCTGTGGGGATTCCTGCTGCCGATCATGCTGACCGTCGCGCATCGCATGCTGCCGTTCTTCAGCAGCAACGTGATCAAGCCTTATACGATCTACAGTCCGCTCTGGGTGCTGCCGGCACTGCCGCTGCTGATCGCCGGACATGTGCTGTGCGAATACCTGGACCTGTTGCAGTGGCGCTTCCTGTTCGATCTGCCGTTGGCCGGCATCGGCCTGCTGTTGAGTTGGCGGTGGGATTTTTTGCGCAGCTTTCAAGCACGCCTGCTCGCCATTCTGCACCTGGCCTTTCTCTGGTTCGGCATCGGCATGGCGCTGTATGCGCTGGACAGCCTGTTGCTGCTCGGCGGCAGCGAGTAGCTCGCTGGGTCGCGCGCCGTTGCATGCGCTCAGCATCGGCCTGATCGCCGGCATGACGCTGGCCATGGCCAGCCGCGTCAGCCTCGGTCATTCGGGCCGTGCGCTGATCGCCGACACCCTGGTCTGGCTGTGCTGCTGGGGGCTGCATCTGAGTGCCTTGCTGCGCGTGCTCGGTGAATTGCCGGCAACCAGCGACCTGCTGCCGATCCCGACCAATCTGTTGGCCGCCAGCCTCTGGTTGGCCAGCGTCATACCCTGGGCACTGCGCTTCGCTCCCATCTACCTGCGACCGCGTGTGGATGGCCGCCCGGGGTAACTCGGAGGTAACTAGATCGCGGCACTAGCACTTCACAACGCGACACGGCATCATGGCGTTAACAACAACAAACGCCAGAGTGCCCGCGTTGGATATGGATCTCCTACTCGTCGTCAAACTGCTGCTGCTGCTAACGGTCGCCAACGGCGCGCCGATCCTCGCGCATGTAGTCTTCGCAACACGCTGGGAACAACCTATCGACGCCGGCCTACGCTTCCTCGATGGTCGCCCCTGGTTGGGCCCTTCCAAAACCTGGCGCGGCCTCGTCGCAGCGCTGCTGGCCACACCCTGCGCTGCGCTGCTGCTGGGCATTCCTATGGGCACGGGACTGTTGATCGCGAGCGCGTCCATGGCCGGCGACATGCTGTCGAGTTTTTGCAAACGCCGCCTGCGTATCGAACCGAGCGGCATGGCCTTGGGCCTGGATCAGATTCCGGAATCGCTGCTGCCGCTGCTCGCGGTGCAACAGCAATTCGATCTCGAATGGATGGACATCGCCCAGCTGACGCTGGCTTTCATGGTCCTGGAACTGGTGCTGTCGCGCATCTTTTATATTCTGCAGATCCGTAAACAACCGTATTAATGGGCCTCACGACAAAACGCCGCGGCGCAGACAATGCACCGTGATCTCCGGCGGGCAGTTGATCCGCACATCGACCACGCACGCACCGGAACCGCTCGAGGTATAGCCCTGCAATTGCTGATAGCGCCAGGCGCCACGACTCAGCGCGCGCGGAGCGTTGGCGTTGCAGATGAGCGGAATGCCGCCCGGCAGACAGATCTGCCCGCCGTGGGTATGGCCACACAACATGACATCGAAATCCGCATAGGCGGCATGCCGGTACATCTCCGGCGAGTGCGCCAGCAGTATCGAGACCGCCTGTTCGGGGATTCCCTGTTTGGCCTTCTCCAGATTGTCCGCACGGTAGTAATGCGGGTCATCGACGCCGGCCAGATGGATCGTCTCACCGTCACGCGACAGCGTCAGTGATTCATTCATCAACATACGGATGTCCATGTCCTCCAAACCCGGCAACATGCGGATGCTGTCGTGATTACCGAGCACACCGTACACCGCACCGTTCAGTTGCTCGCGCACCCGGCGCATGCCATCCAGCGCAGCGGCATATCCGCCGAAGGTCCTGCTGCGAAAATCGCCGGTGAATACGCACACGTCATAGTCGATTTGACGTACCGCCTCCATCAGCGCCAGCGGCATGTCTTCGGCGATGTCCAGATGCGGATCGGAGATGTGCAGGATGCGAAAGCCGTCGAAAACTGCTGGGAGTTGCGGCAAATTAATCGTGTTGTGACGAACCACAATCGCACGGGCATTGCGCCGACCACGGTCATGCAGCCCCATGAGACGTAGCGCACCCCGCAACAGGCCGTGCGCCGAATACCAATTTTCGATATGGAAGAAATTGCGCCCCTGACCGAAGATGCGCGCTTCGTATTCGGTCTCGATGCCGAGCCGCTGATCGAGATGCAAACGGCCGACGCGTTCTTCGAGGCGCTCGCGCATCATCGCATCCAGCGGTGGACAAGGTTTTGGCATCGTTTAACTCCTCCCGCTTATATTTGTAAGTATATATGCAGAAAGAGGCTTCGCGCCGCGCGCCTTACAACAATAACCAATAGATACACAGTTGCGCCAACGTCAAGGGAATGCCCACCCGCGCGAAGGCAAAAAAACTCAATTGGCTGCCGTGACGTTCGGCGCTCTGAACGATGATGACATTGCTGGCGGCTCCCAGGATAAGCAGGTTGCCCGCCAGGGTACTGGCCGCTGCCAGGGTCATTAAACTCGCCGTGTCAGCACCGGCGTGCTGCAACAACGGCAGATACAGGGCCACCAGCGGCACATTGGAAACCAGCTGACTCAAGCCCGTGCCGGCGAGAATCACCGCCATCGGTGTCGTGATGTCGTAAGCGCCGCGCGTCAACCAGTCCTGCAACAATTGTGTGTGCCACACCGCGGCCATGAGCACGAACATGCCGGCAAAAAACGCTAACGTCGTCCAATCGAGCCGGCGCAACAACTCACCGCGACGCGCACTGAACAGCAACAGCGGCGCGGCACCGGCCAGTGCGATATAACTGAGGCGGAATTCCGCGGCAAGCTCGCTACCGACCAGAACGATACGCGCGACAATCAACACCAGAATCAGCAGCACCGCGCGACGCACCCCGCGCGCCAGGCCGGCATCGTGCACGGTCACACGCGTGTGCACCAGCGGCGTGGCATGGAATTCGCGGCGAAAGAACAGCCGCAACACGACATAGGTCAACACCAGGCTGAGCACGGTCGGCAGTGCCAGATACTCCAGGAATGTCAGGAAGGGATTGGCCAGATCCGCCTGCAGGGCGATCAACAGATTCTGCGGATTGCCGATCGGACTCATCACACTGCCCGTGGTCACCGCGAAAGCCAGCGCCAGCAATAGCATGCGCGCATCGATATTGTGTTCGCGCGCCAGGCGCAGCACCAATGGCGTGCCGATAATCGCCAGCGTGTCGTTCATCAACAGCGCCGAGGCCAGCCCCGCGGCGAACACCAGCAGCAGTACCAGCATATCCGTGGACGCGTGCGCGGCTGAACACTTCATAGGCAAGCCGATACAGTTCACCGCTCGCCACCGCCGCCTGCCCGACCACGAACATGCCGAACAGAAACAGCATCACGTCCCAGTCGATCGCGGCCAACGCAACGTCCGGCGCGATATCACCGCTCAACAAAACGATGCCCGCGCCACCGACCATGGCCTGCCAGATGGCGATGCGAAAGCGCCCGACGCTTCGTACCGCAATCAGCACGAATACGACCAGCAGCACGACGACCGGCAGATGGAAATTCAATCGTTCACCTGATTAGTTTTTGAACCGCCAAGACGCTAAGGACGCCAAGACAAGATATTGCGAACCGCCAAGACGCCAAGGCGCCAAGTTGCCTATGAATAAAACAAAACGCCTTATCATGGATTTTCTTGGCGTCTTGGCGCCTTGGCGGTTCAAACATGGCCTTCTTGGCGTCTTGGCGGTTCAAAAGCTCAGCGCACCCTTGGCAATTTAACCGCCGAACCTGCCCGGATGGAAATAGCGCACGCTGCGCCGTTTGAACAACGGCAACAGCAGCATGCCGGCGACAAACCCGCCGATATGCGCGCCGAAGGCGACGCCGCCCTGCTGACCGGCGTTGGCCGCCGAACTGATCAGTTGCAGCACGAACCAGAAGCCCAACACCCAACCGGCCTTGATCCGCATCGTGTGCAGATAGAAGCCGAACGGAATCGCCACCAACACGCGCGCATGCGGATACAGCAGCAGATAAGCGCCGAGCACACCGGAGATCGCACCGCTGGCGCCGATCATGGGAATCTGCGACTGCGGATCGGGCAGTGCTTGCGCGAACACAGCGGCAATACCGCACAGCAGATAAAAGACGATGAAACGCGCATGCCCCATGGCGTCTTCGATGTTATTGCCGAAAACCCACAGATAGAGCATGTTGCCGATCAAGTGCATCCAGCCACCGTGCAGAAACATCGAGCTGAACACGGTCGCCGACGGCGTCACCAGCGCAATGGCCTCGGGTAATTGCAGATGCCCGAACAACACCGCGGGTATCACACCCAGCGCATAAATGATGCGCTCCTGCTGTGGTCCCAAAGACAGTTGCCAGAGGAACGCCAAGACACACGCGCTGATCAGCACGACCGTCAACAGCGGCGGGGTCGCAGTGGGATTGTCGTCGTGCAAAGGGATCATAATGAATTGCCAGCCCACGCCGGGTTTGAATCGGCACAGGATACAGGAAGACTATCCCCGGCGACCTCGTCAACGCGGCCGTGCTGAACCAGGTTATGGTTTGGGTAATAAGCCGCGTAATTCATGCAACAGCGCGGCATCGTCCCATTCGCGGCTGCCGACTACACGGTGAGTGATGCGTCCCTGCGGATCGATTATGAAGGTCGTCGGCAGGCCGACAACTTGGTATTCCTTGATAACCGTCGCGTCCTTATCCAACAGCAACGGGAATTCCACTGAATAATCGGCGAGAAACATGAATACGGTATCGGCATCCTCGCCGACATTCACACCGAGAAACACGATGCCATCGGCCTTTGCCGCCTCCCAGCCACGCTGCATGGACGGCATCTCATAGCGGCAGGGTGGACACCAGGTCGCCCAAAAATTCAACACCACCACCTTGCCGCGGTAATCCGCGAGCTTATGCAGACCGCCATCGAGATCCACGAGTTCAAAATTCGGCGCCGCGATAGGGCGAGGTACTTTTGGCAAGGTCTGCTCTGCCGCCGTAACGGCATTTGCCGCGAACAGCCATACACACACTACAACCGCGAACATGTTCCAGCGCCTGCTCATGGCAGCTCCGCCTCGACGGATTCATCCGGCGCGCAGTGGATATTCTTGAGTACGGCACTATGCCGTGAACCATACTGCTGCCAGACAACTTCAAGATCGAAATGGCTATCCGGTGGCAGATCGAACACCGACATGCCCCAGTTGTAATCGCCCGGATTATAAACTTGCCGTGTCGGCAGCAGCGCCCATTCAAAAGCAATTCTCGCCGGCTGAGGGATGGCGCGTGCCGCCCATTGCTCAGCCCAATCTTCACGTGTTTTCAGACCACGCACAGCATCGGCGACCGCACTTTCCAGTCGCGCAAATTATATTCCAGCGCACTCGGCTTTTCGGTCTGAGAGGTATTCTTGAAGATCGTCTGGAAGACACAGCTCTGCGCGACCAAATCCACATCCGCGCGCGCAAAACCGCGCGCCAGGAAAAAAGCCCGCGTCTGATCGGGCAGACGTTGCACCAGACGCAGCGACATACCGGACTCACGGATCTCCCAATACGGCAAGCCGGCATCGGCATCGACACCGGTGCTGATTGCCGTTTGCGTACTGATTGCTGTTTGCGCTGCGGCCATTTCTGCAAGGAACATCAGCAGCCATCCCAATGGCTGCCGGGATTTACACGGCAGGCACCGACCCCAGCCCGAATCTGTCCTGAATCTCCCGAATCTATATGGATTTCCAGCGCATAAAGTCCAGCATAACGGGTAATATCGATAAGACAAGCGCGACACACCCGCCCTATGCGCAGGCGTCATAAACCAACGCGAAGACCAGGAAGAGCACCCCGGCTATGACACCCATCATTATCATCGGCCTGCTCACGACGCTGTTGCTGACATGGCCATTGCTGCGTCGCCACTGGCGCGAGCGGCGCCGCGTGCGACTGCGGGCACAGCCGATTCCACCGCAATGGGAAGGACTGCTGCGCACGCATGTGCCGTTGTACAACCACCTGCCGTCCGCGCTGCGCGAGCAATTGCAGGGTCATATCCAGGTGTTGCTGGCGGAGAAAGACTTCCATGGTGCCGGTGGGCTGGTGGTCACCGATGCCATGCGCCTGATCGTCGCCGCACAGGCGGCGCTGTTGCTGCTCAATCGCCCCAGCGACTATTACCCGAACCTGTACAGCATCGTCTTGTACCCGGCTGCGTTCGTGGTCAATCGCGAGCACTGGGACGCCGCCGGCCTGCATCACCGCGAACGTCAGGTGCTCAGTGGCGAATCCTGGGAGACCGGGCAACTGGTGCTGTCCTGGGACGACACGCTGAGCGGCGGCATGAACAGCGGCGACGGCTATAACGTCGTGCTGCACGAATTCGCCCATCAATTGGATCTCGGGTCCGGCGCGATGAACGGCACCCCGCAGCTGGACAGTCGCGCCCAGCGACACGCCTGGGCAGCCGCGTTCACACCGGCCTTTACCGAACTGCGCGCCCGTGTCGAGGCCGGCGAGCACACCTGGCTGGACCCTTACGCCGCCAGTGAACCCGCCGAGTTTTTTGCCGTGCTCACCGAGGCGTTTTTCGAACTTCCGCATGAATTACGGGTGGAATATCCGGCACTCTATGCCTGCCTGCGGGCGTATTACCGGGTAGACCCTGGGGCGTGGGGTTACGGACGATCCTGAATCCCAATTGATGATTGCCAAATCCCCCGTATACTGTGCGCCGGGTCGATCGCCCAGCCGCCGGGTGCGCGGGGCGATCGGCTCGGAACATCCCCATTTTTCCCGGCAGAACACAACCACGCCCGTGTCAGTCCCTGACGCGCGGGCCTGCATCACACAGGGCCATGCACAAATCCAGTTTTTTGATCGCTATCGCTATCGCTGCCCTGACCATCATGGGCTGGGCTTGGTATAACCAACCCACCCCTGAACCGGCCTGGCCGGAACGCATCCAAGGCTTTGCCTTTTCGCCGTTCCAGGACAAGCAGGGGCCGATCTACAGCAAGTATCCGAGCGTCGAACAGATCGAGGCCGATCTGGCGCTGCTGGCGGGCAAGACCCACGCCATCCGCACCTACACCGTCGAAGAGTCGCTCGCCGAGATTCCCGAGTTGGCGCGCAAGTATGGACTGAACGTCACGCTCGGCGCCTGGATCGACCAATATCCGGAGAAGAGCGCCGCGCAGTTGGAAAAGATGCTGCAAATCGCCGAGCGCTCACGCAAGAACGTCGTGCGCCTGATCGTCGGCAACGAAGTGCTGTTGCGCGCCGACATCCCGATTGAGGAACTGATCGCCTATCTGGACAAGGCGAATGCCCGCACCAACATCCCGGTCAGCACCGCCGAGCCGCCGTATGTCTGGGTACGCAATCCGGAACTGGTCAAGCATGTCGATTACATTGCCGTGCATCTGCTGCCGTACTGGGAAGGCTATTCCGTCGATGAATCGCTCAAGTACATTGTCAACAGCATCGAAGAACTCAAACAACTCTATCCCGACAAGCCCATCGTTATCGGTGAGGTCGGCTGGCCGAGCAATGGCCGCACCCGCAAAGAAGCTGTCGCCAGCGAGGCCAACGAGGCCATCTTCCTGCGCCGGTTCCTGGAAATCGCCGCGGAAAAGAAATACATCTACTACCTCATGGAAGCCTTCGATCAGCCCTGGAAGCGCGAGACTGAAGGTGATGTCGGCGCGTACTGGGGCGTGTACAACGTCATGCGGCAACCCAAGTTCAAGTTCACCGAACCCGTGGTGGAAATACCGAACTGGCCGATCCTCGCCGGCGCCTCGGTCGGCTTCGCCATCATCGTCTTCACCCTGCTGCTGATCGACAGCAGCCGCCTGCAGAATCGCGGCCGCAGTTTTCTCGCCTTAGTGGCATACGCCGCCGCCACCGCCGCGGTGTGGGTCATCTACGATTACATGAACCAGTATCTCACCATCACCAGCATCATCGTCGGCATCCTGCTGATAACCGGCATGATCGGCGTGATCGCGGTGTTGCTCGCCGAGGCGCATGAATGGGCCGAGGCGCTGTGGGTGCGTGATCATCGCCGCCAGTTCAAACCCGTCGATGTGCCGAACGAGCAATTGCCGCGGGTGTCGGTGCATGTGCCGGCCTATAACGAACCGCCGGAGATGATGATCGAGACGCTCAATGCACTGGCCGCGCTCGACTATCCGGATTTCGAAGTCATTGTCATCGACAACAACACCAAGGACCCGGCGGTGTGGGAACCGGTGCGCGAGCACTGCGCCAAACTCGGTCCGCAATTCCGCTTCTTCCACGAAGATCCGCTGCCCGGCTTCAAGGCCGGCGCGCTGAATTTCGCCTTGCGTCAGACCGATACCGACGCCGAAATCGTCGCCGTCATCGACAGCGACTACATCGTGCATCCGCGCTGGCTGCGCGATCTGGTCCCGCAGTTCGCGAATGAACGCATTGGCATCGTCCAGGCACCGCAGGATTACCGCGATGCGCGCGAGAACGCCTTCAAGGCGATGTGTTATGCGGAGTACCGCGGCTTCTTCTACATCGGCATGGTCACCCGCAACGAGCGCAACGCCATCATTCAGCACGGCACCATGACCATCGTGCGCAAATCGGCACTCGAAGGCGTGAACGGCTGGGCGGAATGGTGCATCACCGAGGATGCGGAGCTGGGCCTGCGTATTTTCGAGGAAGGTCTGGAGGCAACCTATATCCCGAAGAGCTACGGCCGCGGCCTGATGCCCGACACCTTCATCGACTTCAAGAAGCAGCGTTATCGTTGGGCCTTCGGCTCGGTGCAGATTCTGCGCAAACACACTGGCAATCTGCTGCGCCGCGGCACGGGCAAACTCACCGCCGGTCAGCGCTATCACTTCGTGGCCGGCTGGCTGCCCTGGCTCGCCGACGGCATCAATCTGCTGTTCAATATGGCGGCGCTGTGCTGGTCAATCGCCATGCTGGTCGCACCGACCAAGATCGATCCGCCGCTGCTGGTATTCTCGATCCTGCCGTTGGCCTTGTTCGTCTTCAAGATCGGCAAACTGGTGTATCTGTATCAGACCCGCGTCGGTGCAACGACACTGCAGACGATCAGCGCGGCCTTCGCCGGTCTGGCACTCACACACACCATTGGCTTGGCGATGCTCGCCGGCTTCTTCGTGAAAAACATGCCGTTCATCCGTACACCCAAGCAAGCGCACAAGCAGGCGATCTTCAAGGCGTTGAGTGCCGCGCGCGAAGAGTCCCTGATGTTGATCGCGCTATGGCTGGCCGCCTTCGGCATCATCAACTACTTCGGCACCGAAACACTGGATCTGCTGATGTGGGCAGTGATGCTGTTGCTGCAATCGACGCCGTACTTCGCCGCCGTGGTGGTCTCCATCATCAGCGCCCTGCCGCGACTGCCGGCGCGCTGGATCGGCGAAACCGGCAGCATGTCCGAGGCTGCCCGCACGCTGCTGGAGCCGCCGGTGGCGCAACCGGAACAAGGCAAGTAAAGTTCAACCTAAAAAGATCATTTCAGCCACGGAAACACACGGAAGACACTGAAACACAGTACATTCGTGGAACGACTATTCACCACCTTGCGGGTGATGGCGGTGCCGGCGCGAAGCTTATGATCTTGTCCGTGTTTTTCCGTGTGATTCCGTGGCAAATGCGGTTTATATTCAACGCAATGTAGGGCGCAATACGCTGCGCTATTGCGCCCTAGCCCCAAGGATCCAACACCAGTTTTCCCTGTACACGACCTTCCTCGATACGCGCATGCGCCTCGGCCGCGCGCGCCAGCGGCAATGTCTCGCTGACATGCAGTTGCAACTGTCCGGCATCGATCATGCCGGCGCAGCGATCCAGTATCTCGCCCTGGTGCGCACGTGCTTGCGGCAGTTCGCGCAGCATCGGCGTCAGCATCAATTCAAAACCGATACGCAGATTGCGGTTGCGCGCCTCTTTCCAATCTGTCTCCGCGCCGGGTTCGAGCAAGGTGACGACATCGCCATAGTGCGCGGTGACAGCGAGGCTGCGACGAAAAGTTTCGCCGCCGACGCAATCCAACACGACATCGACGCCAGCGCCCTTCGTCCAGTCGTTGACCGCCGCGACAAAATCGGTCTGCCGGTGATCGATCACCTGTTCCGCGCCCAGACCGCGCACGAAGGCCGCCTTATCCGCACCGCTGGCGGTGGTGATCACGCGCGCACCCGCGCGCTTGGCCAATTGAATCGCCACATGTCCGACGCCACCCGCACCGGCATGAATCAACACGGTCTGCCCCGCCTGCAGATGCGCGCGATCGAATAACGCCTCCCAGGCGGTAATCAACACCAGCGGTCCGGCCGCCGCGTGCAGTGCGTTCAGGGTTTCCGGCATGCGTCGCGCAACAGCCGCGGGCAGCACGGTGTACTGCGCGTAATTACCCGGTTCGCGGCCGAGACCGCCGTGACAGAACCACACGGCATCGCCGACGGCGAGCTCGGTTACCTCGGCGCCGCACTCGACCACCTCGCCGGCGCCGTCGCAACCGAGCACGCAGGGCAGCGCATCGGGCACCAGCACGCCGCGTGCGCGCAGTTTGGTGTCAAGGGGATTGACGCCGGCGCCGCGCAGCCTCACTTTCACCTGATTCGCGGCCGTGATCTGCGGCTCGGGCAAATCGCGCATCTGCAACACATCTAAGCCGCCTGCGGCGGTCATCAGCATAGCCTGCATGGTTCTACTCCCTCGTTATCGATGTTTCTGTCTGTCGCGATGCGTCAGGTCGTCGTGCGTTCCAACAATCTGTACAACCCTTTGAGCACCACCTCACGCAATTCGAGTGTCAACTCAACGCTGTCGACGCCATATTGGGTGAAGGTTTTGGTGGAATGCACGATCCGTCGCAGTGCCAGCACACCCATGGCGACACGGGCGTTGTAAAGCACATGACTGCCAATCTCGAAGATACCGGCGGGCACGATCAACATGCGCGCATCGCCCACGCTAAAACCCAACGCACGGTGATACTCGCTATCCGCGCCCACACCCTCGATGCCGCGCACCGCTAGCGCTGTCGATGTGCCCTCGATGCGCTGCAAACCCATGGACATCTGTGCCGGCCCCATCTCCCGCAGCCAACTGACGATACCGAGTCCGGACGAATCCTGCCTCTGCGCATTGACCTCCGCAGCGATGCGCACCAGATCGCCGACGCGCAGTCTCAACCCGGATTCGCTGTCATAGTCCGCACCGATGCCGGACACACTGATGTCGCGCCGGCGCAGCAGGCCACGCTTGCTCAGCAAGCGACTGTCCATGCGTTCCTCCAAGCGGGTGCTCTTCACTGCGCCAACCCGTGACGACCGATCCCAGACGTCCTGTTCATTACGCTCGGTGTCGAAACCGTAACCGCGCGGGTTCAGCAAACCCTGTTCGAGCTTGCCCTGGGTCTCCTGATTGCGCCAGGACTCCTCCTCCATGGACACCAGACTGAGCTTCGACGCCCCCTTGAAGGCACGACCATGCAGAGCGATCTCATCCTGCTCCGGTTGAAAATCCGCACCGCCCGATATGGCATGATGAATGGCGCGCAGACCGCTGACCACCTGCACATCACCCGACTCGATGCTGCGTTTATCGGCGCGCGCGGGACGCCCGCTCCAGGCATTGCGCAGCCGGCGCAGCAGATCGCGTTCCATACGTTCCTGCATGGGCAACTGGCCTTTCAGGGTCATCTGCCGGATCCGATCTTCGACGATGCGCGCGACCGGCTGGACCTCGATGATCCGCGCATCAGCGGGCAGTCCGGCGGCGCCGACCAGACCCCAGCGCGGCGCGGCGTCACTCTCCAGATCGACGAAACAGCGCGCCGCATAAAATGTCTCCGGCACTTCGGGCGGAAACTCCGCGGGATGCCGCAGGTTACAGGCGAGCGCCCATTTCGCCAGTCGTTCGTGTGTGCCGCGCGCCTCGCCCTGCATGAGATGAAATGGATTCGCCAGACTCAGCAGCAATACCCGCCGATAGACATCACCGATGGATTGGTCGGCCAAATGCTCTACCCGGGTGTGTGCCACATCGACCTGTTCCGCATAGCGATACAGACGGTGCAATTCACCCCACACGCCGGCCGGCACCGGACAATAGACGCTATAGCTGTGCAGCACGCGCCGCGCCAGAAAACGCATGGCCTGGTATAGCGCGCCGCGAATCGTCGCCGCGGCATCGCCCTCTACGCGCATGCCCGCCAGGTCGATCAACACATGCTTGTAACCGCTGGCCAGTTCATCGAGCAACGCATGCAGGCGATCGATCAACGCCTGCTCGGCCTCCGTGACGGGGAATTCAGCCTGCTCACAACGTCGCGTGAGTTTATCGGTGAGATATTCGACCTCACTCGAGAAACACTCCATGATGTCGAAGCGCACTTGCGGCGGCAGCGGCGTGCGATTGATCGTCCGCAAGCGGTTCGACACGTCGCCGAAAACCTGCAGCTCGTTCAGCTTCGGTAAGCCATCCAACCAGTGGCGAATCTCGACGAGGCTACAGACCGGGTGGAGGCCGGAAACCGTCGGAACGCAGAGATTCAATGGATTAGGCATGCTGGCTGCACCAAGTCCAAGCGGGATTCTGTCGCAGTGTATGCCTGGCCCGCGTTCCGCGATACGTGGAACATACCCAAGCATGGCGTATTCATAGCCGCAAGCCACCCCCATCGTATTGTTTGACAAGATTTAGGCTAATATAGGTTCTGGCCAGCCCGGCGGCGAATCGTCATAATGGTGGTCCAATCACTCGAACGCTGTCGCAATGCCTTCCGACTCAACTACGACACCGCCCGACGCCTTCTTGCTGATCGCCTCCGGCTGTCCGCACTGCCCGACGGTGCTGCAAGGTCTCAGTGAACTGGTGAAGAGCGGACGCATCGGCCGCCTCGAAGTCATCAACATCGGCGTCCATCCCGACGTGGCGCAGACACTGGGCGTGCGTGCCGTACCCTGGTTGCGGCTCGGACCCTTCGTGCTCACCGGTCTGCAATCGCCCGCCGTCCTCGCGCAGTGGGTGGAACGCGCACAGTCCACCGATGGCATCAATGAATACCTACGCGAGCGTCTCGCCGACGGCGATATCGCCGGCGTGCTGGCCACACTGCAACACACACCGCAGATCGCCACCGCCTTAGTGCATTGGCTGGGCGATCCACAGGCAGAATTACAGGTACGCCTGGGCGCGGCGGCCGTCATCGAACATCTGGAAGGCAGCGACACCTTGTCCAGCTTGATCGATGCACTGACGGCACTGACAACCCATGCCGATCCGCGCATCCGCATGGACGCGGCGTATGCCCTCGGCTTGACACACAATGCCGCGGCGCGCTCCACCCTGGAGGGCATGCGCCAGGATGCGGATGCCAGCGTGCGCGAGTCGGCTGAAGACAGCCTGCTCGCCCTGTAGCGGTTATGGATACCCTCGATACCGTCATCGTCTGGTTTCGCCACTGATCTGCGTGTCGCTGACAACCCGGCCTTGAGCTATGCCGTCGCGCAGGGCCATCGGGTGTTGCCGTTGTTCATCATGGATGCAAATGCTGGCCAGCAGGAATCTCACCCGCGGGAATCTAAATGGCCCCCTGGCGCGGCCAGCCGCTGGTGGTTGCATCACAGCCTCACCGCGCTGCAACGTCGTCTGCGCAAACTCGGCGCGGAACTGATTATCCAGCGGGGCGATCCAGCGCAAATTCTCACCGCACTGGGACAACGTTACGCGATCAGCGAGGTACTGTGGAACCGCTGCTACGAACCGCAGGCGGTGGCCCGCGATAGCGCACTCAAGCACACGCTCATCGACGCGGGCATCGCCACGCGCAGCTTCAATGCCAGTCTGCTGTTGGAACCCTGGCAATTGCTGAAAGGTGACGGCAATCCCTATCGCGTATTCACACCGTTCTGGAAGACATTGCAACGCACCCTCATCGAATCAGCGCCCCTGCCGGCGCCGGATCGAATCACTGGCATTAAAGTCGCCGCGGACGATTCTCTAGCGCTGGAGTCCTTGCGGCTATTGCCCGACATCGCCTGGGACGCAGGTCTGCATAAAACCTGGCATCCCGGCGAGACCGGCGCGCATGCACGTTTGCATGCGGCACTCGATGGCGCGCTGCTCGATTATTCGACGCAACGCGATCTACCCGCCACCCAGGGCACCTCGCGACTGTCGGCGCATCTGCATTTCGGCGAACTCGGTCCGCGGCAGGTCTGGTATGCGGTGCGCGCCTGGGCCGCCGGTAACAGTGGTGCAGGCTATGCCGGCGCGGCGGAAAGTTTTCTGCGCCAACTCGCCTGGCGCGAATTCGCCATCCATCTGCTCTACCATTTTCCGCACACCGCCGAACAGCCGCTGGACACACGCTTCGCGCACTTCCCCTGGAATAATGATGCGACAGCGCTGCACGCCTGGCAGCGCGGCCGCACCGGCATTCCGATCGTCGATGCGGGTATGCGCGAGTTGTGGCAGACCGGTTGGATGCACAACCGCGTGCGCATGCTGGTGGCCTCGTTGCTGACCAAGAATCTGCGCATTCATTGGCTGGAAGGCGCGCACTGGTTCTGGGATACGCTGGTCGATGCCGATCTGGCCAACAACACGATGGGCTGGCAGTGGGTCGCCGGCTGCGGCGCCGACGCCGCGCCCTACTTCCGCATTTTCAATCCCGTGGTGCAGGGCGAGCGTTTCGATCCGAACGGAGATTATGTGCGTCAGTGGGTGCCGGAGCTGGCCGCGTTACCGGCAAAGTGGATTCATCAACCCAGCGTCGCACCGGCCGCCGTATTGGCTGAGGCCGGCATCGAACTCGGACGTGACTATCCGTTGCCGATCGTCGATCTCGCGGCCACCCGCCAGCGCGCGCTGAACACCTGGAACGACATCAAACACATCGCCCGCGAATGACGCACGCACAACGCGGCGTGCTCAGAACGACGCCAGCAATTGCACCGACATGAGGTCGTCCAGGCCGTCGAGAATCTGATTCGGCACAGCGCTGCCGGCCAACTGCGGCGCCTCGGCATCGCGGAATTCATAATTGACCATCACGCGGGTGTTTTCGGTGAAGGCGTATTGCGCGCCCAGCGTCCAGGTCGTGAACTGACGTTCCTCGGCAGCCGTTTGTGTGCCCCGATTGAGCGTGTCGTAGCGCAGATCCAATTCCAATGCCGGCAACAATTGGTAGCCAAAATCCAGATAGCCACCATCGGCCTTATCATTCGGTAGCATATTCCACGAGGCGACGGCGCTTGCGGCCATATTCAACGTGCCCGGCACGGCGCCACCGTCGCTGCCATTGAAGATCATGCCATCGGCCCAGATATATTCGGCCGCCGCACGATACTTATCCTTGCGCAGTGTCGTACCCACGCCCCAACGCGCGCGATCGAAATCATTGACGGTCTGTGTTGCACCGCTTGCCAGCGTGCGTTCACCCTGCTGATGCCAGGCCAACAACTTCCAGCCTTGGCGACGCGGCCCCTTGCCGGCAAACACCCGCTCCGAGGCCCAGTACAGATACACATCCTTGGAACTGTTGTCATCGCCCCGCAGGATGCCATTGCCATTGCCGAGCATCAGCGCATAACTGTGTTCCCAATCGCCGACGGCATACGCATCGAACATCTGCACACCGATATCACGGAAGGCACCCACGGGACCGTTGGGTGCATTTTCATCCAGACTGCTGACCGCGCCGTCGCTGTCGAAGAAGCGCTCCTGCAGCAGAAAATTCGTCGCATTGCTGAAGTTGATATAGTCATACGACTGAATGGCCATCAGGCCTTCTTCGGCGCCGGGATACTTGAACTGACCGAGGCGAATCCGCGCCCCCGGCAGGTGACTGAACGTCATGCTCGCATCCGTAAGTTTGATGCGCCCGCCCGTATTGTCTGTGATGCCGTTCTTGCCCGCCTCGAGCAAGAGAAAATAATTGATCTGTGCATTCTGCGGCAGCAGATTACCGCGCAAGCCGACGCGCGCCCGGCGGATCAGGAACGTCGAATGGTCTTCCAGTTCAGGTGGAATCTGATTGAAGCTTGCCGGCTGTCCAATGAAGGGGCCGGCCGCGAGCGTGGTGCCGTCGGTAGATTGGAATTCCGGCTGCACGAATCCCCACAACTTCGCGCGCACCTGGCTGCCAGCGGGCTCAGTACCCTGGAGGGCCAGCCAGTTGGCCGCTTGTGCCACGCCACCACCCAGGGAAAATGCGAGAATGGCGCCAAGAGATGACGTGTGTGCTGGGCAGCATGAAACCCTCCTGAATCGACCCGGATATCGACCCGGAATCTGCCGGGCCGGCGTTAGCGAACACCGCGCCACTCTACCAGAGTGTTTTAACAGGCTGTTGAAAAAAACGCGCTCAGCCGCGCATAAACCCTGTGTAATCGCGGGCTGTCAGCGGGTGTTCCGAAATCCAATCCGCAGTAAAATGACATGGCCCAGACCGGGCCAGGAGAGGTTGATGAAGGCAGCATCCCGCGATCAAGACAGCGTACCGGCACCGCGCCTGCAGCAATTCCCGCTGCCCGGCAGCACGCCGGAGCCCGACTACGCGCCCGGCGAACGCGATGAACTCATCACGCGCATCAAGCGCCTGCTGATCGAACAAGACGCAGTGTTGGTCGCGCATTACTACACCCACGAAGATCTGCAACGCCTGGCCGACGAGACCGGCGGTTATGTCTCCGACTCGCTGGATATGGCGCGCTTCGGCCATCAACATGCAGCAACAACCCTGGTCGTCGCCGGCGTGCGCTTCATGGGCGAGACCGCCAAGATTCTCAATCCGGAAAAGCGTGTATTGATGCCTACACTCAAGGCCGAATGCTCGCTGGACCTGAGTTGCCCGGCCGAAGACTTCATACCGTTCTGCGATGCGCATCCAGATCGCACTGTCGTTGTCTACGCCAACACCAGCGCCGCCGTGAAAGCTCGCGCCGATTGGGTTGTCACCTCCAGTATCGCAGTCGACGTCGCCAAACACCTCGCCGCGCGCGGCGAGAAACTCATCTGGGCCCCGGACCAGCACCTGGGCCGCTATGTGCAGGAAGTCTCCGGCGCCGACATGCTGTTATGGAAAGGCGGCTGCGTGGTACACGAGGCCTTCAAGGCCAGCGCGCTGCAAGCACTGATGAAGCAACACCCCGAAGCCGCCGTGCTGGTGCATCCGGAATCCCCGCAACCGGTCATCGCGCTCGCCGATGTGATTGGCTCCACCACCCAACTCATCAAGGCCGCACACGATCTACCCAACCCGACGTTCATCGTCGCCACCGACAACGGCATCCTCTATAAGATGCGTCAGGCCGCACCGGGCAAAAAATTCCTCGAGGCACCCACCGTCGGTGTCGGTGCGACCTGCGTATCGTGCGCACACTGCCCGTGGATGGCGATGAACGACCTGCGCAATCTGGCCAACGTGCTGGAGACCGGCGCCAATGAGATCCACGTCGACGAGGCGATCCGCGTCAAGGCGCTGCGCTCGACACAACGCATGATCGATTTTGCTCAGGATAAGACCGCAGCGAAGGCGGTGTCAGGGGATTGATCCAGCCTCCCGGTCACGACGTCACCGGCTCAACGTCAAGAGTAGGCGCACCCCAGTCGGAACCAGTAGAACCTAGGGGCGCTTTCGGTAAACTCCGCCCGATGTCCACCCCCACCAAAGATCCCAGCACGCACACGCCGATG
>CAVTTB010000008.1:0-593769 GCA_963737555.1 uncultured Gammaproteobacteria bacterium | reverse complement strand
CTCGACCTGCGCGGTCTGGTAGTGATCGGCATGAGCAGCAGCGATCTCGATCCGCAGCTCGACACCACGGCCGCGATCGCTAAACTCGGCCTGCCGATATTCGATCTGTACGGCAGCCGCGATCTGGATGAGGTATTGGCCGCCGCCGCACCGCGCGCGGCCGCGGCGCGCAAGGCCGGTCACACGCAGTATCGACAACAGGCCATCGAAGGCGCGGATCATTTCTTTGTCGGCTTGGAGGAGGAACTCGTGCGCATCGTGCGCGGCTGGCTGGAACACCTGCTGAAAACCGATGCCACAACCCCGATGGCCAAAGAACCCGCAAAAGCGGACACTACGACGCCAGCGCCTGCGACGGCACCAACCACACCTCCACAACCTGCGGACAAAAAACCGAGCCCATGAACCTACTGACACCGTTATTGATCGCCCTGCACCTGCTCGCCGCCGTCGTCTGGGTCGGCGGTATGTTCTTCGCTCACAGGGCACTGCGCCCGGCCGCAGCCACGCTGCTGGATCCACCGCAACGCCTGCCCTTGTGGGTAGGCACGTTCCGCAACTTCTTTCCTTGGGTGTGGCTGGCCGTGGTGGTGCTGCCGGTGACCGGCTACATGATGATCTTTCGTGTGTTCGGCGGTATGGCCGGTGTCGGTCTGCATATCCATCTGATGCAGGGCATCGGCTGGGTCATGATGCTGATGTTCATGCACCTGTACTTCGCGCCGTTCAAACGCTTGCAGCGCGCGGTTACCATCGGCGATTGGCCGGACGCGGGGGTGCGGCTCGCGCAGATTCGCCGCATCGTCGGTATCAATCTGATATTGGGATTGAGCGTCGTGCTGATCGCCAGCGCCGGACGCTATCTCTAAACGGAACTCACGACGCGAGCCAGGCCAGCACGCCGCGCCCTGCGGCGTGGCCGCTGGCGAAACAGGCGGTCAGCAGATAACCGCCGGTGGGTGCTTCCCAATCGAGCATCTCGCCGGCGCAGAACACGCCCGGCACGGCACGTAGCATCAGATTCGCGTCGAGCGCCTCAAACGTCACGCCACCGGCACTGCTGATCGCCTCGTCCAAGGGCCGCGGCGCAATCAGTGTCAACGGCAAGGCCTTCAGCGTAGCCGCAAGCAGCGCAGGGTCAGCAAAATCTTCCGCCGCCAACACCTCGCGCAACAGACCCGCCTTGACGCCTTCGATGCCCACCTGACGGCGCAGATGATTGGCCTGTGAACGGGTGCCGCGTGGCTGCGCCAAGGCGTTTACCAGTTGTTGTTGCGTTTTGTCCGGTAGCAGATCGAGCCACAGTGTCGCGTGACCGGTGGCGGCAAGTGTGTCACGCAGCACGGCAGACAAGGCGTAGATCAGACTCCCTTCGACACCGCTCGCGGTAATCACGAACTCACCTTGCTGGCGCTGTTCATGACCCGCCGCATCGAGACACTGCGCCACCACGGTCTTCACCGGCTGTCCGGCAAAACGTTCGCGAAAATGCGCGCTCCACGCGACCTCGAAACCACAGTTGGACGGCTGCAAAGGGGCGACCTGCACACCCTGCCGTTCCAGCAACGGCACCCAGGCGCCATCGGAACCCGAGTCGCGCCCAACTGCCACCGCCCAAGGCGAGCACCACGGCATCCGCCTGGACGTGCCGCTCACCCTGCGTCGTGGAAAAGCGCAGCGCGCCCTCCTCCGTCCAACCCAACCAGCGATGGCGCACATGCAGATGCGCGCCCGCCGCGCGCAAGCGATGCAGCCAGGCGCGCAACAACGGCGCCGCTTTCATGTCCTTGGGGAATACCCGTCCCGACGAACCGATAAATGTCTCGATGCCCAAACCCTGCGCCCACTCGCGCAAGGCCTCGGGGCCGAACGCATCGAGCAATGGCGCGATGCGGTCACGCCTTGCGCCGTAGCGCGCAACAAACTGTTCGCGCGGCTCCGCATGCGTGAGATTCATCCCGCCGACGCCCGCGAGCAGAAACTTTCGCCCGAGCGATGGCATTGCATCGAAAAGATCAACACGCAGACCCGCGTTGAGGAGTACTTCGGCAGCCATGAGTCCGGCAGGACCGCCGCCGATGATGGCGACCGAGGATGACGATGTGATGGGTGTGGACATGCGGAGCGAGTATACACAAGCCCACTACTCTCCCTGGCGCCTTGCGCAGGGAGAGGACTACGGATTGAAATGTACGGCGGCGCGGCGCCGAATCTATTGCGTCATCTTGAGACTAGCCCTCGGCTTCACCATCCTCATAGGGATTGTCGACCAGCGGAAACGGATGATCGATGGGCGTGTCGCGATAGGCTTGGCGGGTTTCTTCCGACTCGAAATACATGACCACGTTGTCGTCGACGATATAGGGCTTGCCGGACAGATCGTCGATATCGTGCCCGGTGATCGGGTCGATGTCGGTCAGCCTCCGTTCCGGCTCGTGCAGGCGGTGACTTTGTTCCGCGTCGCGCGGGAGTGGTTCGGTAGCCACGTAGTTGATGGCATCGAAGTTGTGAACGGTGCTGCCTTCCGGTTCTGTTGCGGTGTTCATAAGGACCTCCTTGTACATCAGGGATGTCCGCCTACCCATGGGTGGCGTTCCGATCAGCGGGCGGTACTTACTCTATATAGACCCAGAATGGCGATATAAAAATGCTGCCGGCTATGCGGGAATAACCATCGATTTTTAGGTTTGAATGCGCCCCGTGGGCGCACGGCGCCATAGAGCCGGCGCATTCGCGCGTCCGCGCCTCAGCCTTTAAGTTCCTGCAGGCGCCGCTCGATGCGTGCGAGTTCCTCGATGGTCGCGGAAGCAATACCTTCCAACACCTCGCGGTTTTCCAGTTGGATGGCGCGTTCTTCGGAATCCGCATCGAGTCCCTGACGAATTTCCGCGCGAATATCGTCCAAACGTGCGCGCAAGCGGTCACGCTCCTCGATCAGTTCCTGTCGTGTCTCGATCATGACGGACTACCTCCGTGCTTATCGTACCAAACGATTACACGCTCAAACCTGGCCTACAGATACTGCGACCAATCCCGCGTCGTGTCGCCGAAGACGAAAAAATGCGGATTCAGCAGCGGATCTTTGGTGTTGTAGCGCAACGGCTGCATATCCAGACCGGTGACGCGACCGCCGGCCTCTTCAACCACGCATTGCGCGGCGGCGGTATCCCACTCCGAGGTCAGACCCAGGCGCGGGTAGACGTCCGCCTTACCTTCCGCGACCAGACAGAATTTCAGCGAGCTGCCCATGCTCACCATGTCATGCGCGCCTAAATTATCGAGATAACGCAATAACGAATCGCCACTGTGTGAGCGACTGCCCACCACGCGCAACGGCGCGGCCGCCGGTGCTGTCACATGTATCGGCGTTGCAGCCTGTCCAGCCTCCTGCTTGAAGGCGCCACCACCGGCACAGGCGTAATAGGTCAGGCGCGTGACCGGCACATAGACCACGCCGAGCGTGACACAGCCGTTGTCGATCAACGCGATGTTCACGGTGAACTCACCGTTGCGCTTGATGAATTCTTTCGTGCCGTCGAGCGGATCGACCAGCCAGTAACGCGTCCAGCTGCTGCGCACACTGAACGGGATTTTAGCGGACTCTTCCGACAACACGGGGATCTGCTGGCGTCAGCGCAGTGAGTCCGGCGACGATGGTCTTGTGCGCGGCCAGATCGGCTGCGGTCAACGGCGACTTGTCGTCTTTGTGTTCGATGGCGAATTCGCTTTCGTAGACTTCCAGAATGCGGTCGCCGGCCTCGATGGCGATGCGTTTGATGTCGTCCAGCAAGGCGCACGGATTGAAGGTATTGTTATCGGTCATTTTTAAGTCTCTCTCGTACCATATACAGCGCCGCGATACTGCGCGCCTCGGAAAAATCGTCCCGCGTCAACAGACGCTCGAAATCATTCAACACCCAGGGCACCACTTCGACCGGTTCCGGCTCATCACCGTCGCGGCGCTGCGGGTATAGATCCTCGGCGAGAATCACATGCGTGACATGGCCGAAATATCCAGGCGCCACCGTCAACTGCGCGATCTCGGTCAGCCGGCGCGCACCATATCCCAGCTCTTCCATCAGCTCGCGATTGGCCGTATCCAGGACATCCTCGCCCGGCTCCAGCCGGCCCTTGGGCAGACCCAGTTCGTAACGCTCGACACCGACGGCATATTCGCGCACCAGCAACACCGTTCCGGCATCCTGCATCGGCACAATCAGCACCGCGCCGCCGGCCTTGCCCTGTAACCGCTCGTAGGCGACCTCGGTGCCATTGCTGAAGCGCAGATCCACCTGCTCGATGCTGAACAGGCGACTCTGCGCCACGGTTTTCACGTTCATTATCTGCGGTTTGGAGGTCATGGTGTCGGCCCACGCTGTGCGTCCATTCTAACGCATCGGCGCGATCCCGACACGCAACCCTAACACTCAACCTGGGCACGGTTGTCGTCAGCACGCGAAACTGGCAACCTTGTGGCCTCCCCGAACCACCCACCCGTGTATCCGCCGATGCAACTACCCTGGAACGATATCGAGAACGTCCTGCTGGACATGGACGGCACGCTGCTCGATTTACACTTCGACAACCATTTCTGGCGCGAGCATGTGCCGCTGCGCTACGCCGAACGCCACGGCCTCGAAGTCGATACCGCCAAGGACACGCTGGTGCCGATATTCCGTTCCATGGAAGGCCGCATGGAATGGTATTGCGTGGACTACTGGAGCCGTGAGTTGGATATGGACATCGCCGAACTCAAGCGCGAAGTCGATCATCTGATCGCCGTGCATCCGCATGTCATCGAGTTCCTCGACCGCGTGCGCGCCGCCGGCAAGCGCATCGCCCTGGTCACCAACGCCCACCAGAAAGCGCTGGACCTGAAGCTGCAACGCACCCGCCTGGGCGGACACTTCGATGCACTGATCTGCGCACACGACTATGGCAAGCCGAAGGAAGACCCCAGCTTCTGGGGCTGGTTGCGCGAACGCGAGCCGTTCCATCCTGAACGTACCCTGTTTGTCGATGACAGCCTGTCGGTGCTGCGCTCGGCACAGACATACGGAATCCGTAACTTGCTGTGCATTCGCCAGCCGGACTCCAAAAGTCCGGCACGCGATATCGACGAGTTTCCGTGCATCGGAACGTTTGCGGAGATTTTTTCGGGGTTGTAGCGCATCACTCAGCGGATGCTACATGTCTGTGGAACGAACCAGCGTGTATCCCGCACGCAGGGCTGATCACACGCTTGCATTCACTTGGAACCCGCTTCCTGAATAGCCTCGCCCGCGTTTTCAATGTCTTGGCCTAGGCCCTTCACAGTATTACAGCCGGCCAGCAATAAAGCCGCCGCAAGCAAAATTGCCATCGTCGCTTTCATGGTGTTCTCCTGAAGAATTACGCACATCTACACAGCAAGCGTTCAATCCCTACCCAGAAACAACCCGTACACCGGATTCTCGGTCTCGTCCCAATAGGGATAACCGGTGCTGTCGAGGTATTCGCGGAAACGCTTGCGGTCGGCGCTCGGCACTTGGATGCCCACCAGCACACGGCCGTAGGCGTCGCCGTGATTGCGGTAATGGAACAAGCTGATGTTCCAACGCTCACCGATGGCGGTGAGGAAATGCAACAGCGCGCCGGGACGTTCGGGAAATTCGAAGCGGTAGAGAATTTCATTGTCCAGCGCCGGTGCGCGGCCGCCGACCATGTGGCGGATATGCAGCTTCGCCACTTCGTTATCGGTCATGTCGATAACCGGATAACCTTCCTGACGCAATTGCGTGATCAGTGTCTGGCGTTCGCTGTCGCCTTCGCTCAGTTCGACACCGGCGTAGACATGCGCCTGCGCGGCATCGGCATACCGATAATTGAACTCGGTGATGGAGCGCTGACCGATGGTCTTGCAGAACCGACGGAAGCTGCCCGGCCGCTCGGGGATGGTGACGGCCAGCAGCGCCTCGCGACGTTCGCCCAGCTCGGCGCGTTCGGCGACATGGCGCAGGCGGTCGAAATTCATGTTGGCGCCGCTGTTGATGGCGATCAGTTCCTGATCGTGCAGATCCTCGCGCGCGACGTATTTCTTCAGGCCTGCGACCGCCAGCGCACCGGCCGGCTCGACGATGGAGCGCGTGTCGTCGAAGATGTCCTTGATGGCCGCGCAAATTTCATCGGCGCTGACCAGGATGACCTCGTCGACATAGCGCTGTGCGAGCTTGAAGGTCTCCTTGCCCACCTGACGCACCGCGACGCCGTCGGCGAAGATGCCGACCTGTCTTGAGCACCACGCGGCGTTTGGCCGCCAGCGCCTGCTGCATGCTCGGCGCATCGTCGGGTTCGACACCGATGATCTTGATCTCGGGACGCAGTTGTTTGATGTAGGCAGCGATGCCGGCGATCAGCCCACCGCCGCCGACCGGCACGAAAATGGCGTGCGGATGACCGGTGTGTTGACGCAGCAGTTCCATCGCCACTGTGCCCTGTCCGGCGATGACCAGCGGATCGTCGAACGGATGGATGAACACCAGGCCCTTCTCGACGGCAAGCTGCAGGGCATGCTCGTTGGCCTCGTCGTAGCTGTCGCCGTGCAGCACGGCGCGCGCGCCATAGCTGCGCACCGCCGCGACCTTGATCTGCGGCGTGGTGCGCGGCATGACGATCAGCGCCTTGACCCCGCGTTTGCGGGCGCCCAGCGCCACGCCCTGCGCGTGATTACCCGCCGAGGCGGTGATCACGCCGCGGGCACATTCCTCGTCGGACAGATGGGCGATCTTGTTGTAGGCGCCGCGGATCTTGAACGAGAACACCGGCTGCAGGTCTTCGCGCTTCATCCATACCGGATTGCCCAATCTTTGACTGAGGCGCGGCGCGGGGTCCAGGGGCGTTTCGCGCGCGACTTCGTAGACGCGCGCGTTGAGGATCATTTTCAGATAATGGTCAGGCATGGGGGGATGATATAGGGGTGTGCGGTGAGGGGCTAGGGGGTGGGTGCGCCTGGTCGCGCCCAATGCCCCAGGGCAGTCTCTCGGCGCAAGCGCCTCACCTTCAGGCCGCTGCTACAAATGCCCATGATTATGCAGGAGCGAGCTTTACCCACTAATAGATTCTGCCGCGACTTCATGCTGCGCGACTGATTGCGCCCTACCGGCTCGCCCCTATATCATCGGCCCTCTGTCACAGGCATAAAGAAGCACAATCATGGACCAGAACGAACTCAAGAAAATGGTCGCCGAGGCGGCCTTGGAATACGTCGAAGCAGGCACCGTCATCGGTATCGGCACCGGTTCCACCGCGAATTATTTCATCGACGCGCTGGCGCGCATCAAGGGCAAGATCGAAGGCGCCGTGGCCAGCTCTGTGGCCAGCGCCGACCGCCTGCGCGGTCACGGCATCCCGGTGTTGGATTTGAATTCGGCCGGCGAGTTGTCAGTGTATGTCGACGGCGCCGATGAATCGACCCAGCACCTGCACCTGATCAAAGGCGGCGGCGGCGCGCTCACCCGCGAAAAGATCGTCGCCGGTGCCTCGCGCAAATTCGTCTGCATCGCCGACGAATCCAAATTGGTCGACGTGCTTGGCGCCTTTCCGCTGCCCATCGAAGTCATTCCGATGGCGCGCAGCTTCGTCGCCCGCGAACTGGTGAAACTCGGCGGCACCCCGGTGTTGCGCGAGGGCTTTACCACCGACAACGGCAACGTCATTCTGGACATCCATAATCTGAAGATCATGGACCCGGTGAAGATGGAAGCGGAGCTGAACAACATTCCCGGCATCGTCACCGTCGGCCTGTTCGCCATCCGTCCGGCGGACGTGCTGTTGCTGGGCACCAAAGATGGCGTGAAGAAACTGACCTGAGCGCGCGGACAGGTGGAGTTGCGATAACGGCATGCAACGCACGCTCGTCATCCTCGGCGTTGTCCTGGTTGTACTGGGATTGCTGGCCCTGGCTCGCCAAGTTGGGGCTGGGGCGATTGCCCGGCGACATCGTCATCGAGCGCGACGGCTACCGCTTACACTTTCGCTGATGACTTCGATCATCGTAAGCGTGGTGTTGAGCCTGCTGTTTTGGTTGTTTCGGCGATGAGGTAGTAATTGCGGCCCCAACCTCAAAGCAGCACCCGCTCCACCCCACCACTCTTCACCCGCTCGATGAAATCCTTCTGCCACTGATTGCCAAGCAGCCGATTGGCGAGTTCCACGACGATGTAATCCGTCTCCAGCCCGGTGTCGTCGGCATAGCGCGACAGGCCTTGCTGACAGGCCGGGCAACTGGTGAGCATTTTCACATTGCCGGCGACGGCACGATCGGTACCGGTCAAATCCCGAATACCTTGCTGGATTTCTTCCTGCTTGCGGAAGCGTAGCTGCGTCGAGATATCCGGACGCGACACGGCGAGCGTGCCGGCTTCGCCGCAACAGCGATCGGAGACTTGCACGGGCTGACCGAGCAGCTTGGCGGCCACACTCGTCGATGCATAGGTTTTCATCGGCGTGTGACAGGGCTCGTGATACAAATATTGCACACCCTCGACGCCCGCGGTGCTGATGCCCTTCTCCATCAGATATTCGTGGATATCGAGCAGACGACAGCCGGGGAAGATCTTGTCGAACTCGTAGCCCATGAGCTGATCCATGCAGGTGCCGCAGGACACGATCACTGTCTTGATGTCCATGTAGTTCAGCGTATTCGCGACGCGATGGAACAGCACGCGATTATCCGTGCTCATTTTGCGGCCGCGTTCGGCGTCGCCGCCGGAGGTCTGCGGATAACCGCAGCACAGATAACCCGGCGGCAATACCGTCTGCGCGCCGACTTCATAGAGCATGGCCAGCGTTGCCAAACCGATCTGACTGAAAAGACGCTCCGAGCCGCAACCGGGGAAATAAAACACGGCATCGGATTCGTCGGTGACCTTCAGCGGATCACGCAGGATCGGCACCAACTTGCTGTCTTCCACACCCAGGAGCGCGCGCATGGTCTGCGTCGGCAGGCCACCCGGCATCGGCTTCTTGACGAAGTTGATCACCTGCGTCGGGATGGTCATCGCGCCGGTGGTCGCGTGCGGCACAGCGCCTTTGCTGACGGGCAACAAGCGCTTGGCAAACTGATACGCCAGACGCTGGCTCTTGTAACCCCACTCGATCATCGCCTTGCGCACGAGTTTGATGGTGCGCGGATCGGTGATATTCAAGAAGGCCATCGCCGCCCACGTCGCAGGACTTGAGCGCTTCTGACCACGCTCGCGCAGGATGTGACGCATGCGTATCGAGACATCGCCGAAGTCGATGTTCACCGGACAAGGATTGAGGCACTTGTGACAGACCGTGCAGTGATCGGCCACATCGTTCATCTCGTCGAAGTGGCGAATGGAGATACCACGCCGCGTCTGCTCTTCGTAGAGAAACGCCTCGATGATCAATCCCGTGGCCAGAATTTTATTGCGCGGCGAATACAACAAGTTCGCGCGCGGGATGTGCGTGCTGCACACCGGCTTGCACTTGCCGCAACGCAGACAGTTGCGGATGTCGTTATTGAGTTCGCCCAAGCTCGCTCTCTTCGAGCAGCAGCGCCTCTTGTTGCACCAGGCGCAGTGACGGCGTGTAGGCATTCTCCAGACCGGAACCGGCCAACAGCTTGCCGGCATTGAAGCGGTTATCGGGATCGACCTTGCGCTTATACGCCGCGAAGGCATCGATGATGGCCGGATCGAGATACTGAATCTTGGTGATGCCGATACCATGCTCGCCGGAGATCACACCGCCGAGCGCGATCGCCAGCACCATCACCCGATCGACGATGCGCTCGGCCTCGTGCAGCATCGGATAGTCATTGGAGTTGACCGGGATATTGGTGTGCACGTTGCCGTCGCCGGCATGCATGTGCGTGGCAACGAACAGGCGGCTGGAGCGGATGCGTTTATGGATGGCATCCAATTGCGCCGTCACGCCATCCCATTCGCGCCCGGAGAAGATCTCCTTGAGCGGGCGCTCGACCTCGTCGCGATAGGAAATGCGCAGCTCGCGCTTGAGCAGCAGCGACAATAGGGTCTCGCCCGGCTGCAGGCGTGCGCGCAGCGCTTCCGGCAGCCGCGTGACATGCGTGGTCGCGAGATGATCGAGATTTTCCAGCAGCGTGCGCCAGCGTTCCGCGACCGCGCGCAGATGCGCACGCGCGGCCTCGGTTTTGGCGGCGACGATGGCGCGGTTTTCGGCACTGTCTTCCGCGTCGATATCGGTGTGCAGCTCGGGCAGTTCGCCATCGAGATATTCCAGCACCGCATCGGTCATCGCCAGCTTGTTGCGCGTCGAATATTCGATGTTGATGCGCTCGATACCTTCCTCGTACTCGGCAAGGCGTTCCAGCGGAATGACCACGTCTTCGTTGATCTTGAAGGCGTTGGTATGCGCGGCAATCGCAGCGGTGCGGGCGCGATCCAACCAGAAGCGCCGACGCGCCTCGGGACTCACGGCGATAAAGCCTTCGGCACCGCGCGCATTGGCCATGCGCACCACCACCGATGAGGCATCGGCGACAGCATCTTCGTTGTCGCCCGCCACGTCGATCAGCAGCACCATTTTCGGCAGCTCGCGACGCGGCGCTTTGGTGCTGTAATTCACGGCCTTGATGTAACGCTCGTCGAGGTGCTCCAGACCGGCGAGCAGCACATCGTCGCGCGCATCCAGATAATCCTTGGTCTCGACAATCGCCGGCACGGCACGATGCAGATCGCTGCCGAAGAATTCCAGGCACAGCGTGCGCGTGAACTTCGGCATGCGGTGCAGCACGAACACCGCCGAGGTGATCAGGCCGTCGCAGCCTTCCTTTTGAATGCCGGGCAGGCCGCCGAGGAATTTATCGGTGACGTCCTTGCCCAGACCCTCTTTGCGCAAGGCGGCGCCGGGCAGATTCAACAACTCCGGTTCGCCGACACGCGTGCGGCCGTCAGGCGTGTAACGGGTAATGCGGAAACTCACCGTCGGCTGATCGTGGATCTTGCTCAGGTTGTGATTGAGACGCTCGACCTCCAGCCACTGCGCGTCGGGCGTGACCATGCGCCACGACACCAGGTTATCCAGCGTCGTGCCCCACAGCACGGCCTTCTTGCCGCCGGCATTCATGGAGACATTGCCGCCGATGGTCGAGGCGTCCTGCGAGGTCGGATCGACGGCGAACACATAGCCGGCATTTTCCGCGCGTTCGCTGACGCGCTTGGTGATCACACCGGCACCGGCACGCACGGTCGCGACTTCGCGATCAACGCCTTCGAGTCGACGCAACTCCACCTGGCCGAGCGTTTCGAGTTTTTCGGTGTTGATCACCGCGCTGTCACCCGACAAGGGCACGGCACTGCCGGTGTAACCGGTGCCACCGCCGCGCGGAATGACGGTCAGTCCCAATTCGATGCAGGCCGCGACCACGGCGCAGACTTCGTCTTCGCTGTCGGGGCTGATGACCACGAACGGCATCTCGACGCGCCAGTCGGTGGCGTCGGTCGCATGCGAGACGCGCGCGAGTCCGCCGAAGTCGATGTTGTCGGCGCGCGTGACCTTGCCCAAACGCCGGCGGACCTTGCGGCGCAGTTCGCGGGTATGCGGAAACCAGGCCTCGAAACGCTGCACGGCCGTGCGCGCGCGTTCGACCAGTTGCAAGGCCAGGTCATTGCCCTCGGCGCGGGCGACGATCTGATCCAGGCGATGGTGCAAGGCATGCACCAATGAGCCCCAACGCTTCTGGTTGTCGAGCAAATCGTCTTGGATATAAGGATTGCGGTCGATGACCCACATGTCGCCCAACACCTCGAACAACATGCGCGCCGAACGCCCGGTCTTGCGCGTACCGCGCAGATCGTTGAGCACGTCCCACATCGGCGCGCCGAGATAGCGAATCACAATCTCGCGATCGGAGAACGAGGTGTAGTTGTAAGGGATCTCGCGGATGCGAGCGGGATTCTGGGTCATCGGAGGGTCATCGGGGCCGGTGGCAACTACGGATCTGCGGGCATTCTAGCACTAGGCGAGACCCGGAATGAGTCACGGAATACCTGGGAAAATACCGCTTAGCCGGCGAACTACCAGATCCGTTCACCCGCCGCGATACGGCGCGCCATCTCGGCCTGAAACGCCGGCGGCCCGAAGGCGATGGCATCCTGCATACGCTGCATTCCATCGCTATCGAGCTGTTCCAGATAGATGAGTGGCCGGCGCGCGTTCACCGCGTGTTCCTTCAGCCAGCTGAGCGCGGCCTCGGGAATTTTCGGACCCACAGGCACGGCGACATCCACCGGCAAACCGTTCCAGGTTCGCAGCGCGGGCAACACCATGACCTTGCGCTAAATCCGGCCGCATCCAGTCCGGCAAGGGGCTGCCAGGCTTTTTCCAGCCACACTCGAAATTCACGCACGGATCGACCGGACGCTGCGCGTAGATACGACAACCGCTACCGGTACTGTGGGGACAGGGATGACCGGGATAAACCTCGATCCCGTCAATGGCAATACGCACCCAACCGTCGCAACAGGCGGTGCAGGGCTGGCAATGGCGGGTTATCGAGTGCTGATTCTGTGCCATGTTCAGGCCGTTCTGACAATCGTGCGCGATGCTGATCAGTGTACCCCGATCGCACCCAGAACCGTGGCCGTGCTGTCGCGCATAAAAAAACGGGGCCCGAAGGCCCCGTTCTCTGTTCGACTTCGTCTTGCGACGAATTAGAACTTGTGGATCATGCCTACGCCAGTGAAGTCGTAGTCTTCGTCGCCGATACCACCGACGGCTTGGAGCTCATCTTCAACGGTGGTGTACATGAAGTACGCCGTGGTGCGCTTGCTGAAGTTGTAGTCCACACCCAAGGTCCACTGAGTAGCCTCTTCATCAGAGACGCCAAGACCTTGTTCGTAGGTGCCATCCATGTACTGACCCTTCAGGTCAACGCTGCCCATGGAGTACTTGCCGCTCAGGCCCCAAACTTCAGTGTCACTGTTGCTGCCTTCGCGCTCACCCGCTTCGTACAGACCGCCGATGGTGGCATCGCCGAAGCTGATAGGTGGCCACACCGCGGGTCAGAGTATCGGTGGCACCCGTACCCTGAATAGCATCGTAGTCGTTGTAGGCCAAGGAGGCGAACAGCGGGCCGTTGCTGTACATGGCGGCCAGCGAGTAGATGTCGGCCAGGCCGGTCTTGTCGTTGGCGATGCCCATTCACAATGCCATCGTAACAGGCATCATTTTCATCGCAGTTGTTCGCTTCGCCAGCAATACCGGCACCCACGAAGGAGAAACCGCTGAAGGACGGGCTCATGTAGGCAATGACGTTATCGACGCGCTCTTCACCCAGGGCGAGGGTGCCGATGTCGGCGTCAGTGTCATTGAACTGGTCGAAGCCGCCTTGGGCCATCTTCAGCGGGGTGTCGTGACGGCCGACGCGGAATTCGCCCCAGCTGTCGCCGGACAGACCGAGCCACTGGTTACGACGAGTGAAACCGGCATCGGTACCATCATCCGGGTTCACGCCCCATTCCAGCATGTAGTTGGCCTTGAGGCCGGCACCCAGATCTTCGTAGCCTTTGACGCCCAGACGCGACGCATGGTTACGCACCTGCATGTTGTCTTCACCAGCCAGCGGGAAGCCTTCGAAGGACTGCTCGACAGCGCCGACCGACATGTGAACCTGACCGTACAGAGTGGTGTCAGCCACGGCAGCCACAGGAGCGGCCATGACAGCGATAATAGCAGCGGAAAGAATTTTCTTGTCCATTTGATGTACCTCTTTTTCCAGGATAGGAACGGTTTGAAACGATGGTCAATCTAGCCCACCTCGAACATGAATGCAACACCTATTCGCAAAAAAACTACACACCCGTGGTTTTGTAGTTTTATGGCAACACAACATGCGGTGGCGCTTGGGCTCTGCAACGGCAATCACCCCTAAATCTTGAGGATTCGGCCACAGAAAAACTTTTTCGGTCATGCGGGATGTTGCGTGGATCGGTCGGCAGCCGCTGCCGGATAGGCCCGAAAATGTCCTGCGTTGCGGCGACGCTGCACCCCGCGTGCACCTGAATAATCGTTCAACCCGTTCGTTCCGGCGAAAACCGGAATCCAGGAGTTCCCGAGCGCGAAACCTGGATTCCGGGCCTACGCCGCGCAATGTCAGCCCGAATGTCGAACCTGAGGTTCTCATCCCAGCTCATAAACACAAAACCCGCCTTGACGGGCGGGTTCTGCGTTTATTGGCTGGGGGACTAGGATTACTTCGCCGCTGTCGCGGCTCGCCCTGCGGGCCACCTCCGCTACGCTTCGGTGTTCAAGCGCGCTGCGCGCGCTTAGTCGAACCTGACTAGGCTCTTACCCATCGACCTCAAGCCAATAAAAAACCCCGCCATAAAGGCGGGGTTGTTTTATTGGCTGGGGGACTAGGATTCGAACCTAGATTAGAGGAGTCAGAGTCCACCGTCCTGCCGTTAGACGATCCCCCAGGAACATCTTTTACGCGGCTGCCCACATCAATATGCGAGCGACTCGGCGCGAGTGGCAACGCCACCCGCAACCACAAGCGCGATTAGCGCTTGCTGAACTGAACAGCGCGACGGGCTTTGCGCAGACCGACTTTCTTACGTTCGACTTCGCGGGCGTCGCGGGTCACGAAACCAGCCTTGCGCAGCGGCGAGCGCAATGTTTCGTCGTGCAGCATGAGCGCACGCGTGATGCCGTGACGGATCGCGCCGGCCTGGCCGCTGATACCACCACCGGCGACGGTGACGTAGATATCGAAGGTGTCGGTCAAGCTGGTCTTTTCCAGCGGCTGACGCACGATCATGCGTGCCGTCTCGCGGCCGAAATAGACATCCAGCGGACGCTGGTTGATCACGATCTGGCCGGTGCCCTTGCGCAGGAAAACACGCGCGGTAGAGGTCTTGCGACGGCCGGTGCTGTAATGCTGTTGCTGCGCCATGTTACGCGTTCCCTAAAAGATTAAATGTCGAGCGGCTTGGGTTGCTGAGCGGCATGCTGATGTTCGGCGCCCGCATAGACTTTCAGCTTGCGGAACATCGCGCGACCCAGCGGATTTTTCGGCAGCATGCCTTTGACGGCGATCTCGATGATGCGTTCCGGCGCCTTGGCGCGGAGCTTTTCGAGAGTGGTGGTCTTCAGGCTGCCGATATAACCGGTGTGGTGGTGATACAGCTTGTTCTGTTCTTTACGGCCGGTCACCGCGACTTTCTCGGCGTTGATGACGACCATGTAATCGCCAGTATCAACGTGAGGGGTAAATTCCGGCTTATGTTTGCCGCGCAGACGACTCGCTAATTCGGTCGCCAGACGGCCTAGGGTTTTACCCGTGGCGTCAACAACGAACCAGTCGCGCTTAACGGTTTCCGGCTTGGCACTGTAGGTCTTCATGAGAAACGTAACTCCACACACCGACATCGAAGAAGACGCGGAATGGTATAGAAGTCAGGGACAAGATTCAAGGCGCCAGTGACAGCCGCCCTGTCTACCGGCCCCAGCACATCGGGATAGTCCCGCCTCATAACCGGGATATACGCGGAATTGACGACCTCCATATGTTTCGTTGACTGGTACGGGTTGCGCCCGGATTTCAGGCAAAAAAATAGCGCGGCAGATGGTGCCGCGCTAAAAACCACCAAAGGAGGATGGAGGAGTACTGAACCGCCGGTTTTTAGGGGGGCCGACGATTCAGTATGTGAGTATTCTCTAATACTCGAATTTGCTTGTCAACACCCTTCCCCGAAATTTTCTCTAGCGTGGGGCGGCGGATCACCGCTAAGGCGCCGGGGCCGTCGCCCGCAAGCCTCGATACCCGCTAAATTTTCAGGCGCTCCACCGGCTGGCCCTTGAGCAGATGCTCCTCAAGAATCTCATCGATGTCTGCCCGATCCACATAGCTGTACCAAACACCTTCGGGATAAACGACCAGCACCGGCCCCTCACTACAGCGGTCCATGCATCCCGCGCTGTTGATGCGCGTCTTGCCCGGCCCGGCCAACCCCAGCTCCTTGGAACGCTGCTTGGCATAGTCGCGCATCGCCTGCGCATCGAAGCGCTGACAGCAGGCGCTGCCGTCCTCACGCAGATTGGTACAGAAAAATACGTGGTGCTTGTAATAGCTCATCGCCTTACCACCCCAGCGCGTGACCGAAACTCTCGCGATACAGTGCCGCAAACTCATCGCGGTTGAAACCGTGATTCTGCGTGCCGTGATGCTCGATCTTGAGGGCACCCATCAGCGCGGCAATGCGCCCGGTCACCTCCCAGTCGAGTCCATTCATCAACCCGTACAGCAAGCCACCGCGATAGGCGTCGCCACAGCCGGTCGGATCGACGATCTCGCGTGCGGCAGCCGCCGGGATATCGATACGCCGATTGGTCAGATAAATCTCCGAACCTTTGCCGCCACGGGTGATGATCAGCGCCTCGACGCGCTCGGCGATTTCGTGCGGCGACAGTCCGGTACGATCACAGATGAGTTGCGATTCGTAGTCGTTGACGCAGACGTAAGTAGCCTTGTCGATGAAGTCGATCAGTTCCTCGCCGCCGAACAAGGGCAGGCCCTGACCCGGATCGAAGATGAACGGGATACCGGCCTCGGCGAATTGCGTCGCATGCTCGATCATGCCGGTGCGACCATCGGGCGAGATCATACCGAGCGTGATGCCCTTGGCATCCTCGATCTTATTGTTATGCGCATGATCCATCGCGCCCGGATGAAAGGCGATGATCTGATTGTCATCGAGATCGGTGGTGATGAAGGCCTGCGCCGTATAGGTGCCGTCGACGACGGTGACATGCGTGCGCGAGACACCCTGCTTATCCATCCACTCCGCATAGGGCGCGAAATCGGTACCGACCGTGCCCATCGGCAAGGGCTCGCCGCCCAGCAGTTTCAGGTTATAGGCGATGTTGGCCGCGCAACCGCCGAACTCGCGGCGCATGTCCGGCACATGGAAGGCCACATTGAGGATATGCACCTTGTCCGGAAGGATGTGGTTCTTGAAGCGGTCATGAAACACCATGATGGTGTCGTAGGCGAAGGAACCACAGATCAATGCGGACATAATCGTTCTCTCTATAAGATCAGAAATCAACAAGACAATCAACCCAACAGCACCAAGGCCCAGTAACGGCGGCAGTGAGCAGCGCAATCAGCACGGCGGCGGAACCAATATCCTTGGCGCGACCGGACAATTCATGCTGCTCACCCCCGAAACGGTCGACCACGGTCTCGACCGCGGAATTGAGCAATTCGGTAATCAGCACCAGCAACCACACAGCCAACAGCAGCAGCGCGTTCGACACCCGATTGGCCCAACCAGAATGCCAGCGGCACGATCACGAAGCGACGCGGCCAACTCCTGGCGAAAGGCCGCCTCATGGCGCGAACGCGGCGCACAATCCTTGCCAGGAAAAACCGCGCCGCGTTGATCAGCCGACGCAGCCCCGTGTTGTTGGCCGGTTTACCCATCAGGCTGTCGGCGCCTGCCACGCCAGATCCAACTCGCGCGCCGCGCGCACGTCATCAAGACGCCGCACCGGCTGGGTATGCGGCGCCTCTTTCAACACCTCGGGCGTGCTGTGCGCCTCACCGAGAATCGCGATCATCGCCGCGACGAAACCGTCCAGGTCTTCCTTGGCCTCAGTCTCGCTCGGCTCGATCAACAGACATTCCGGCACCAGCAGCGGAAAATACGTCGTCGGCGCGTGATAGCCGAAATCGAGCAGCCGCTTGGCGAAATCCATCGCCGACACGCCCAGTTCCTTTTCCTGTTTCTTCAGCGTGACGATGAATTCATGCGTCGCGCGGCGATTCGGAAAGGCCAGATCAAAACCGGCATCACGCAACTTCACCATCAGATAGTTCGCATTCAGCGTGGCGTAATCGGCGACGCGCTGCATACCTTCACGACCGAGCATACGCGCATAGATGTAGGCGCGCAGCAGCACGCCGGCATTGCCCATAAAGGCGGACAGCCGACCGATGGACTGCGGCTTTTCCTTCTCCGTGATCCAGTGATATTCGTCGCCGTCGTAGCCGACCATCGGCACCGGCAGGAACGGCTCCAGACGCTTGCTCACGCCGACCGGACCCGCGCCCGGACCGCCGCCGCCATGCGGCGTCGAGAAGGTCTTGTGCAGATTCATGTGAATCACGTCGAAACCCATATCGCCAGGGCGCACCTTGCCGAGAATGGCGTTGAGATTGGCGCCGTCGTAATACAGTAGCCCGCCGGCATCATGCACGGTCTTGGCGATCTCATTGATACGGCGCTCGAACACACCCAGCGTGGACGGATTGGTGAGCATGATGCCCGCCGTGTGCGGACCGACCGCGGCCTTGAGCGCGTCGAGATCGACGTCGCCCTGCTTGTCGGTGGGAATCTCGCGCACCGTGTAACCGCACATGGTCGCGGTCGCCGGATTGGTGCCGTGCGCCGCATCCGGCACCAGGATCTCGGTGCGCGCCGTGTCGTTGCGCGCATCGTGATAGGCACGAATCATCGCCACGCCGGCGAATTCACCCTGCGCACCCGCGGCGGGTGTCAGCGACACCGCCTGCATGCCGGTGACTTCTTTCAGCATTTCCTGCAAGTCGTACATACAGGCCATGAAGCCCTGGCCCACCGATGTCGGACCTAACGGATGCCGCGCCAGAAAACCCGGCAGCATCGCATAGGTGTTGCAGCCACGCGGGTTGTATTTCATCGTGCATGAGCCGAGCGGATAAAAATTCGTGTCGATGGAAAAGTTTTTCTGCGACAGCCGCGTGTAGTGACGCACCGCCTGCAACTCGGACACTTCCGGCAGACCGGGAGGATCGCTGCGCAGGTGTTGCGCGGGGATATCGGAGCAGTCCGCGGCAGTGAACGGGGACTGGGCGGCGGCGGCGCGGCCGGGGCGGGAATGTTCGAATATCAGCATGGTCATTTGGTCACTTGCTCTAAATTTGGTTTGTAATCACTGAACCTTGTTGTAGCGACTTACCTGTGTATTTCTATCTCGCTATTTCGCCTTTTGCTGGGCGGGTTACTTTCTCTTGCTGCACCTCGGCCGTTCTTTCGCCCTTGCTGGGCGAGGTACTTTTCTTTGCTCCGCCAAAGAAAAGTACCCAAAAGAAAGGCGGCCCGAAGGCTTGGTCGCCTAACGGCGACTTCCCTGCGCTTCTCGCGCACGCGGTCGCTCGCAAAACTCGCGGCTACGCCGCTCAAACAGTTGCTCGCTTTCCCCGCTGTGCGCTGCGATGCTCGGCTGCACCTACGGGGGTTAACGTCAAAACCAAACATCTCACCTGTAGGAGCGGCCTTGACTGCGAACGAACAATAGAATGGCTATTCGCAGCCGAAGAACACTCCTACAAAAACGATTCGTGCGCCCGGGCCCCGTCGGCGCTGCCGAGCACCGCAGGGCGTTTGCGATGAAGCGCGCCTCCTGTCTGAGCGATTGCGTCGTTTGCAATCGCGAGTTAGGCGCGCGCGCAAACGTCCGAGGAGCGCAGGGTACCCCCGTAGGGGGCAAGCCGTCGGGGTGCCCTTCTCTTTGGTTACTTTCTCTTGGGCACGCAAGAGAAAGTAACCCGCGCAGCAGCGCGGAACGCAGACACCGCTCAAAGCGCCGCTAGCGCCTTATCGTAATCCGGCTCCTGCGCGATCTCCGGCACCAACTCCGTATAAACAACCTTGTCGTTGGCATCCAGCACGACCACCGCACGCGCGGTGATGCCGGCCAGCGGACCGTCGGTGATCAGCACGCCGTAATCCTTGGCGAAATTCTTGCTGCGCATCATCGACAGCGGGATGACCTTATCGACACTCTCGCCGGTGCAGAAGCGGCTCATCGCAAACGGCAGGTCGGCGGCGATCACCAGCATGACCACATCGTCGCGGCCCTTGGCGTGATCGTTGAATTTTTTGGTGGAAGTCGCGCAGACCGGCGTATCCAGGCTGGGCACGATGTTGAGCAGCTTCTTCTTGCCCTTGTAGTCGGCCAGGCCGCGGTCGGCCAAGTCGACATCGACCAGTTTGAAATCGGGGGCCTGGCCGCCAACCTTGGGCAGCTCGCCATTGGTGTTGATCGGATTGCCGTGCAGTGAAATTTTGGCCATGTGCTGCTCCTCCAGTGAGATGTTGTCATCACGTTGTTGCCAACGCGTCCGCGTGTTTAAAGCACGTTAAACCATCTTCGGTTTGACCGGGCAACCGGCCGTCGTCTGGCGTTCGATCAGCTTGTGCAGATGATCGGCGAACAGATCCAGGTCGGCCTCGGTCTTGGTCTCGGTCGCGCAGACCAGCAGACCGTTTTCCAATTCGGGATAATCCTGCGCCAGCGCGTAACCCGGCAGCAGATTGTGCGCCGCCAGCGGCCGCAGCAGATTCTGCAACGGCACGCGCAGCCGCAGGGCGCATTCGTGGAAATACGCGCCGGTGAACATCGGCTCGACAAATGGATTGGCGGTGAGCTTGGCCACCAGACTGCGCGTATTGGCATGACAGGCCTGCGCCACCTTCTGCAGACCGGTACCACCGACAATCGCCATATGAATGGTTGCCGCCGTCACCAGCAGACCTTGATTGGTGCAGATGTTCGAGGTCGCCTTGGAGCGGCGAATATGCTGCTCGCGCGCCTGCAAGGTCAGCGTGTAACCCACGCGGCCATCACGGTCGACAGTGCGGCCGATGATACGGCCGGGCATCTGCCGCACATACTCTTTACGGCAGCACATGAAACCGAAATACGGACCGCCGGAAGACAAGGGCACACCCAACGGCTGACCCTCGCCGCAGGCGATGTCGGCGCCTCGCGCGCCCCACTGTCCCGGCGGTTTGAGCAGCGCCATCGCCACCGGATTGACCACGCCGATGACCAAGGCCTTGTTGGCATGCGCCCAATCGGTGAGCGCGTCGACCTCTTCGAGTACGCCGAAGAAATTCGGCTGCGGAATCACCAACGCGGCGAAGTCTTCACCGTTGTAGTGCTCCAGCGATGCGGGAACGATGTTTCCGCACTCAGTGCAATACGGCAGTTCCACCAGCTCGATGCCCTGGTTCGTGACAATGCTGCGCACCACTTGGCGATACAGCCGGATGCACGGTACTGGGCATGAGGATACGTTTACTCTTGGAATGCCGATTGGCGCGCACCGCCATCAGCACCGCCTCGGCGAGCCCGGAGGCGCCGTCGTACAGCGAGGCGTTGGAGACATCCATCGCCATCAGCCGCGTCATCATGGTCTGATATTCGTACAGCAGTTGCAGCGTGCCCTGGCTGGCCTCGGCCTGATACGGCGTATAGGCGCTGTAGAATTCGCCGCGCGTGGTGATCTCCCATACCGCCGCCGGGATGTGATGCTCGTAGGCGCCGGCGCCGATAAAACACAGCGGCTGGCCGTCGCGCGCGGCCCGTTCCGACATCACGCGGCCAATGCCCTGTTCGGTCAACGCCTCGGGCATGACTTCGAGCCCGCGCGAGCGCAGCTCTGCGGGAATTTCGTCGAACAGCGTGTCGATATCCTTGGCGCCGATGGCGGCCAACATCTCGCGGACATCATGTTCGGTATGGGGAATGAACGGCATTGCTCTATCTCTGTCTGTGTTGCCCGTAGCCCGGATGAAGCGTAGCGCAATCCGGGACATTCGGCGGATGGCACCCCGGATTCCGGCCCCCCGATAAAAACGGGCGGGCCTGCATCCGGGCTACCTCAGTTCAATGCTCTTCCGACGCCAGAAACGCCTCATAGGCGGCGGCATCCATCAGCGCGTTCGACCGCGGCCGTATCGGCCAACTTCATTTTCAACAACCAGCCGCTGCCATACGGATCATGATTCACAGACTCGGGCGCATCGGCCAGGCCGGCATTGCCTTCGATGACTTCGCCAGCGACTGGCGCGTACACATCGGACGCGGCCTTGACGGATTCGACCACTGCACAGGCCTCACCGGCCTTGAGGCTGCGACCGGCATCCGGCGCTTCGACATAGACCATGTCGCCCAGCTGATCCTGCGCGTGGTCGGTGATGCCGACGGTGGCGGTGCCATCGGCATTCAGCTTTACCCACTCGTGGCTCTTGGTGTATTTCAGATCGGCCGGGATGTTGCTCATCGTGTGGTCCTCTTGGGCGGTTCTTCAAATTAAATTCAAAAGAAAGTTGGTTGGGGGGACAGAGCTGAAGATCTGTCCCCCGGTGATTAGAGTGCAATCTTGATCTCGCCGTTGCGCACGAACGGCAGCTTGACGATACGCGCCGGCTCCAGGCGACCGCGGATATCGACCTCACAACGCTCGCCACTCGCCGCGGCCGGTATGCGTGCCAGCGCGATCGAACGGCCCAAGGTCGGCGAAAAACTGCCGCTGGTGATCTCGCCGTCGCCCGCTGCCGTCGTTACCTTTTGATGATTGCGCAATACGCCCTTGCCCTCCAGCAGCAGCGCCACCAGCTTAGTCGGCGCGCCGGTGGCACGTTGTTTATCCAGCACGGCGCGGCCGATGAAATCACGTTCGGCCGGTTCCCAACCGAGGGTCCAGCCCAGGCCCGACTCCAGCGGAGTGGTGTCTTCGGTCATGTCCGAGCCATAGAGATTCATACCCGCTTCCAGACGCAAGGTATCGCGCGCGCCGAGGCCGATCGGGCGTACGCCGCGATCGGCAAGCGCCGTCCACAGACGTTCGACATCCTTCGCCGGCAGCACGATCTCGAAGCCGTCCTCGCCGGTGTAACCGGTGCGCGCCACGAACCACTCGCCGTCCTCGATATTGGCCACGGCGAAAAACGGCTGTAAGGCGGCGGCACATTCACGCAGATTGTCCTGCAGTAGATCCAACACATGATCGCGCGCGGCGGGACCTTGCACCGCGATCATCGCAAAATCCGTGCGCGCACGCACCGCCACGCCGAACGGCTGTGCCTGCCGCTTGAGCCAGGCCAGATCTTTGTCGCGGGTGCCGGCATTGACCACCATGCGAAAGAAATCCTCGCGCAGGAAATACACGATCAGATCGTCGATGACACCGCCGCGTTCGTTGAGCATGCAGCTGTACAGCGCCTTGCCCGGCGCCTGCAGACGATCGATGTTGTTGGCCAGGAGGTAGCGCAGAAACGCGCGGGTCTGCGCGCCGGTGAGATCGACGACGCACATATGCGAGACATCGAACATGCCCGCGTCGCGGCGCACGGCATGATGTTCTTCGATCTGGGAGCCGTAGTTGATGGGCATTTCCCAGCCGGCGAAATCCACGATCTTGCCGCCCATGCGGACATGCTGGTCGAACAGCGGGGTGTGATTGCCCATGATGTTGAAACTCTCCGAAACCTCGGTCTGTGGAAAACGGAAATGGGGAGATCGCGGTCTGCGATCCACGCCGCGACGCTATGTCGCGATGATCGGAACTGACCCCGACCCGCTTCTCCGCCCCTCTGTCCACAAACCTGAGAGTATTGACACCGATGCTGATGCACAGGTGTTCTGGCCCCTTCGGTGGGTCGATACCTCGCAAATTGCCAAGGCCGACCGCTCTCCAGAGTCAACGTACTGCCGTGGTCCTTTTGCCTGAGCGTTTCCGGGCGTGTTGCGCCTTCGGCGTCCCCTGATACACGGATAGATTCGTGACCTTGGGCCCTCTCCCACGACGGCCTGCGTTGAGGGTGCCGACTATACCCCAACACGGGGATTAGAAACCAGGGATCGCCAGCGTCGGCAAATCCCCGGCCAAGCCCATGGCATGCCGTGCCAACACTGCCTTCAGCGGCCCTGATCGATCAACCGCATTCAGACCCGTATTGCGCAACACCCGCAGCGGCACGGCCGACGCACCGAACATGTCCCTTGATACCGTCCATGGCTCGCTGCATGGCGTGATTGTCACCATGCCGCCACCGCTCATAGCGGCGCAGATTACCGATGAGCCCGTAATCCCGCAGCGCGGCGTGCGTCTCGACAATCACATCAAACAACACGGCGGCGTCCAGCAGACCGAGATTCACACCCTGACCGGCCAGGGGATGAATCACATGCGCCGCATCACCGACCAAGGCCAGTCGTTCGGCAATGTAATGTTTGGCGTGCAGACGTCGCAGCGGGAAACGCACGCGCTCCTCGACGGCCGTGACGCGGCCGAGACGTTGGTCGAAGGCGGCGCTGAGACGTTCGAGAAATTCACCCGCGTCGAGCGCGCATAATTCGGCCGCCTGTTGCGGCGTGGTCGACCAGACAATCGAACTGCGCCCATCGCGCAACGGCAGGAACGCCAACGGTCCCGTCGGCAGAAAGCGTTGCCAGGCGGTTTCCTGATGCGATTGCTCGGTTGTGACCACGGCGACCACCGCTTCTTGCTGATAATCGCGTGTCTCGACCGCGATACCGGCCATGCCACGCACCCGCGATGACGCGCCATCGGCGCCGACCAGCAATCGCGTGCGCAGACAGCGCCCGTCCGCCAGGGTGACGCGCATGGCATCAGCGTTCAATTCAAACGCACCCAGTTCCGCCGGACACAATCGCGTCAGGCTCGGCAGCATGTCCATGCGTGCATTCAGCGCCGCTTGAATCACGCGTTGCTCGATGATGTAACCCAGCGTCGGTTCACCCAGTTCGGCGCAATCGAAATGAATCGCGCCGGAACCGCTGGCATCCCAGACGCGCATATCGCGAAACGGACTGACGCCGCCGCGTTCGATGGCGTCCCAACAGCCGATCGAACGGAAGATGCGCTCGGAGGCACGCGTGATCGCGAACACGCGCACATCGACACTGCCCGCCGGCCAGACCCGTTGCGGTTCACGTGCCTCGACCACGGCAACCTTCAATCCCGCTTGCGCCAGGGCACAGGCCAGCGTGCCGCCGACGCAACCGCCGCCGATGATCGTAATGTCGTAATGCTGATCGTCAACGCTCATGCGTGCTCACAATTCCAAACCACGCGCCAGCCGCGGCAAACGGCCGGCGCGGCCCATCGTCAATTTCGCGAAGATGCGCTTGGCCGGCGGACACAGATCCAAGGCCAGCATGCCGAAATCGCGCGCCCAGGCGATCGGCGGCAACGGGTTGGTGAAGAGGCGGGTCAGACCGTCGGTGAAGGCGATGACGCGACGATGATCGCCCTGCCGCCACTCGGCATAGCGCTTCAACACGGCAAGATCGCCGAGATCACGCTGCTGACGTCGCGCCTCGAGCAGCACCTCGGCGAGTGCTGCAACATCGCGCACACCGAGGTTGAAGCCTTGTCCGGCGATGGGATGCAACGTATGTGCAGCATTGCCGATCAGCGCCAGCCGCGGCCGCACCGACTCGCGCGCACGCACCAACCGCAGTGGATAGGCCGTGCGTTTACCGGCACGCGTCAGCCGCCCGAGTCGCTGGCCGAAACGTTCCTGCAGGCGCGCCAGGAACGCCGCGTCGTCAAGCGCCATCACCGCGTCGACTTGATCGTCGCGCAGTGTCCACACCAGCGCGCAGCGATTATCGCTCATCGGCAATAGCGCCAACGGGCCGGTGTCGGTGAAACGCTCGTATGCAACGTTGGCGTGGGCGCGTTCGGGCGTGATGTTGGCGATCAGCGCGGTCTGGCCGTATTCCCAAACCGTGGTCGGAATATCCAGCAGATCACGCAGCATGGATTGCGCACCATCCGCGGCAACCAACAACTGTGTAGAAAGTGATTTGGCACCGGCAGCGGATTCGATCTGTACCTGTGCAGCGGCGGCGGCGAACTCGACGCCGGTCACGCGTGCCGGACAAATCAATTCGACATCACTCAGCTGCGCGAGCCGCGCGCTGAGCACGGCACCGAGATCGCGCCCCAACGCGACATAACCGAGCGCCGGCACGCCTTCCTCGGCACGATCCAGCCGCGCGAAGCCGAAGCGCCCACGATCAGAAACATGAATACGGTGAATCGCCGTGGCCTGCGCGTCGAGCGCCGACCACAAACCCAGGGCGGAGAAAACGCGCTGCGTGCCCGCGGCAAGCGCCAGCGCGCGATCATCGTAAGCCGGCTGGCCTGGCTCACCGTAGGGCACCGCCTCGATCAGGCCGATACGCAGACCGTGCCCGGACAACGCGCAGGCCAGACTCGCACCGACCAAGCCGCCGCCGCTGATGAGGATGTCGTAGCTGGTCTCGGTCATCTACATCTCTCGTCTATGCGTGTGTTAATCATGGCAACCTGCCGAACAACACGCGCTTGTCATTGCGAGCATAACGAAGCAATCTTTCTGCTCGTGCGAATCGTACGGTACGAGATTGCTTCGCTACGCTCGCAATGACGGCCTGTCTGGAATTTCCTGCCTGGGGTTTCCTAGCTGCGATACTACCCCGCCATCAACGCCTCGATCTCATCCACCGTCTTCGGCGCACCGTTGGTGATGACCTCGCAACCGGTCTTGGTCACCACCACATCGTCTTCGATGCGGATGCCGATGTTCCACCACTTCTTCGCCACGCCCTTGCTGCCGGCGGGTATGTAGAGACCCGGTTCGACGGTCATCACCATGCCGGGTTCGAGGATGCGCCAGGCGTCGCCGACCTTGTAATCGCCGACATCGTGCACGTCCATGCCCAACCAGTGGCCGGTGCGGTGCATATAGACACGTTTATAGGCTGCGTCCTTGACGAGTTTGCTGACCCGGCCCTTGAGTATGCCGAGCTTCACCAGTCCCGCGGTCAACACCTTGACCGCGGCATCGTGCGGATCGTTCCAATGATTGCCGGGCTTGACCTTGGCGATGGCCGCCTCCTGCGCCGCCAGCACCAGCTCATACAACGCGCGCTGCGCCTTGTTGAAGCGGCCATTGACGGGGAAGGTGCGCGTGATGTCCGAGGCATAGCAGTCATATTCGGCGCCGGCGTCGATCAACAACAGATCGCCATCATTGAGCGGCATATTGTTCTCGTTGTAATGCAGGATGCAGCCGTTGGCGCCGCCGCCGACGATGGGATTGTAGGCATGGTGACAACCGTTGCGGCGGAATTCATGACTGAATTCGGCCTCGACCTGGTATTCCCACAGACCGGGTTTGCAGATCTGCATAGCGCGCCGGTGCGCGCCAGCGGCGACCTTGGCCGCCTGTTTCATGGCCTGAATCTCGGCCGCGCTCTTGTACAAGCGCATGTCGTGCAGCAAATGCTCCAGCGAGACGAACTCACCTGGTGTACGTTGACCTGAGCGCGAACCCTCGCGGATGCGATTCACCCAACCGATGACATGACCGTCGAAGTCCGGATGCACGCCCATGGTGTAGAACACCCGCTCGCGGCCTTCGAGCAATCCGGGCAGGATGTCGTCGATATCGCCGATGGGGAAGGCGTCATCGGCACCGTAGTGTTCACATGCACCGTCGGGGCCGGCGCGTCGCCCGGTCCAAGTCTCGCGTTCGGGATCGCGATCACGCACGAACAAAATGGTCTCACCGTGTTTGCGGCCGGGCACCAGCACCAGCACCGCTTCAGGCTCGGCAAAGCCGGTCAGATAATAGAAATCGCTGTCGGGACGGAAGGGATACTCGGCATCGCGGTTACGGATTTTTTCCAGCGCCGTGGGCAGAATGGCGATGGAGTCGTGGCCCATCATGCGCATCAGTTGTTTGCGGCGGCGGGTGTATTCGGTGATTTTCATAAGACTCCGTGCGGTGCGGATGTATGCGGCAAGCATAGCGCGGCCCGAAGCCAGTGAGTACCCGCGCCCAGGATCAACCGGAATCAACTCACTGCAAGCGCGACGGCGCCTGCAGCGGCTGCAACTCGTCGTTGATCAGCAGCACGCCGACGCGCACATATTCAACGACATCGGTAAAGGCCACTTCGTCTTCTTCATCACTGGCATCGACCTCGAAGCCGGCGGCCGAGATATCGGTGAAGTCGCGAATCAGTTCGGCCGCGTCCTCCGGCAGCTGCGTGTCCTGCGTGACACCGCCGGCCGCCAGTCCCAGCAAATAGCCCTGACACCATTCCCCCAAGGCCGCGGTGCGTTCGGCCAGTGGCTCGACATCGGCCGGCAACACCAGATCCATACCCAGCACCGGGTCATTCATCGCCGAGACGGTCCACGCAGCCAGCTGCTGTACCGCAGCACGTCCCTGCTGGAACGCAACGTTCTGGTTGTCCACCTCGACAAACACCTGAGCCAACCAGGAATTCTCTTCAAGCCGCCCGGCAGCGCACAGCAGGCCGCAAAGCAAACCGTGCACCTCGGCCGGACTGGCCACGGCCTCGGCGCGACCAAGCGCCTGCTCAAGTTCAAGATAATCCGGACGACCGTGCTGCTGCATGCGCGCTGATTCCTAAGCTCAAAAACGTGTTCCAAGCGTCGACCAATACCACCCATTAGAGTGAGCCGTCGCGTGTGTTGGCGTCGATTATGCCATAGCCCCTGCCCCCGCCGCGGGAGAAGATTGACCGCCAACGCCCCGGCGCTCTATAGTGAGCCCATGAGCAAAGCCAGCGCACAACAAGCGATAGATCAGGATCTTAAGCGTCTCGAATTCCGTGTCGAGGAACTCGTGCGCACCGTAGAGCGCATGAAAGATGAAAACCGCTCGCTACGCGCGCAGCAGGAGCACATGACCGCCGAGCGTGCACAGCTGATCGAACGCAACGAGCTGGCGCGCTCGCGTGTCGAAGCCATGATCGGTCGTCTCAAGGCCATGGAGCAGAACGTATGAGCAAGGTGGCCGCACCCAAACCGGTTCTCGTGCGCATTCTCGACAAAGAATTTCTGGTCTCCTGCCCCGACGAAGAACGCGACGATCTGTTGGCCTCCGCCGATTTCCTCAATGGCAAAATGCGCGAAATCCGCGACACCGGTAAGATCGTCGGTATCGACCGCATCGCCGTGATGGCCGCGCTCAACATGGCCCATGAATTGCTGGAACAACGTGGCAGCAAACAAGACCTGCAACAGTCGATCGGCGCACGCATCCGGACCCTTCAAGAAAAGATCGAACTCGCGCTCAACAAAGGCAATCAGCTCGAGCTTTAATCTACCGCGCATTGCCATTCCTGCTGAGGTATACTTTCCATCAAGGCACTCCCTGCGCTGTAGGTTAGCGGCTAGTAACACTCTTGAGCCGATAATTTATCGACCCCGGGAACTTGGTTGCGCGGTCGGTGTGCATGCCCGTCTTCGAGCGGATAGCCTAAAGACTTCGCCATTGTTCCCACATGAGCCCATGGTTCAAGGTCGAAGGCCGCGACGACAGATGCGGAGAGTGCCTCCTTGAATTCCGCCTGCTCGGACACGTCCTGCGCAGGCTAACTGTAAGGAGGGAGAATATCTCCCTCCTTACAACCTCCCATGGGGAGAATATTCTCTGAATTTCGCCTGCTCGACAAGTCCTGCGCAGGCTAACTGCAAGGAGGAATCCCTCCTTCACCTCCCATCGGGGAGGGTGCATCTCTTCTGTATTTGAATTGCCCTGTTTGATGAACACCTTTTGCGCGAGCTTTATGCCGCCAGCCAATCCGACTCAAGAGCAAACCGCCCGACGTGAGCTGCGCACCCAGATGCGCGCGGCCCGTTGCGCCCTCACGATGCAAGAACGCCGGCAGCACGCCGAGGCCTGCGCCCGCCACTTGCTCAATCATTCCGCGTTTCGCAATGCAGGGCGCATCGCTGCCTACCTGCCCGCCGATGGCGAACTCGATACTGCGCCGCTGATCGAGCGCGCCTGGGAAATGGGCAAGCGCGTCTACCTGCCGGTGTTGTTGCCACACGGCGAGAACCGCCTCTGGTTCGCCCGCTACACACCTGAAACACGACTGATACACAATCGCTTCGATATCCCGGAGCCGGCGCGTGCGGCACACACCCGCGTCGCACCCCTGAGCCTGGATCTGGTACTGACGCCGTTGGTCGCCTTCGATGCGCACGGACATCGTCTGGGCATGGGCGGCGGATTCTATGACCGCAGCTTCGCCTATCTGCTGCGTCACACGCGCTGGTTGCGCCCGCGCCTGATCGGCCTGGCCTACGATTTCCAACGCCAGAGTCGCTTGCCGGCGCAAGCCTGGGACGTGCCACTCCAGGCCATCGCCACCGACCACCGTATCTATCTCAGCCGCTGACCTGGCGCTGATCTGGCACCGATCAATTTTGGGGAGTACAGCGTGAATTACTGGCTCATGAAAACCGAACCCGACGTGTTCGGTATCGACCATCTGCGCAAGCGACCGAAACAGACCGAGCACTGGGACGGCGTGCGCAACTATCAGGCCCGTAACATGCTGCGCGACCAGATGCAGGTCGGCGACCAGGTGTTTTTCTATCATTCCAACTGCGCTACGCCCGGCATTGTCGGCATTGCGCGGATTGTACGTGCGGGTTATCCGGACCATACCGCCCTCGACCCCGAGAGCAAATATCACGACCCCAAGAGCGCACCCGACAATCCGCGCTGGTTCATGGTCGACGTGAAATTCGAGCGTAAATTCAGCCGCACCATCACCCTCGATGAACTCAAAACACATCCGGTGTTGGAAGACATGCTGCTGCTGCGACGCGGCAATCGTTTGTCGGTCATGCCGGTGAGCGAGTCGCAGTGGCAGTACATACTCGGTCTTGAATGAATGCATTCTGATTCGTTCGACACCAACACGCCGAACTTTCGCGGCAACATCACCTAAGAATTAATTCGTCAAAAAACTGGTATTTTGTTGACAGCTGATTATACTCAGCCACGGACCCCTGTTAATCACTTGGAGAAAACACAGATGGCAACTCGAAAGAAGGCCACATCCAAGAAGAAAGTCGCGACCAAGAAGAAGGTCGCTTCACGGAAGAAGGTGGCAACAAAGAAAAAGGTAGCAAGCAAGAAACCCGCAGCCAAAAAGACTGCGAAGAAAAAAACCGCAAAGAAGAAAGCGGCTAAGAAAACGGCTACCAAGAAGCGCGTAGCCAAAAAGAAAGCTGGCAAGAAAACGGCCAGCAAAAAGAAGGTTGCCAAGAAAAAGGTAGCCGGAAAAAAAGCCGGCAAGAAGAAGGCCAGCAAAAAGAAAGCTGCCAAGTAACATGTAGTCTATAGAAGGCAGCGGCCTAGTTGCGCAGCCCGCTCCAGCCTTCGAGCCAGACAGAAAGCCCGCCTCGGCGGGCTTTCTTTTTGCCTGGAATCCAGCGTTCACTCTTAGGAGCATTGATCCTATAAACCGCATTTGCCACGGAATCACACGGACAAGATCATAAGCTTCACGCCGGCACCGCCGTCACCCGCATGGTGGTGAATAGTCGCTCCACGAATGTACTGTGTTTCAGTGTCCTCCGTGTGTTTCCGTGGCTGAAATGACTTTTTAGGTTGATTTGCGCTTTGGGCTAACGCCAACGACCAGAGATAGTCAGGCTGTACCCCAATTCTTGAAACGCTTCTGGCAGTACTTCAGCAGACTCTCATAGCCATCGAAGAACAACTCGAAGCCATCCTCGGCCGGGGCATCGTATTCGCAATAATCATTGGTATGATCGCGACAGACCTGCGGTCGCGTGAAATAGATCCCGCAGCGACCATCTTTCTGGAGGTGACGGCAGGTGTTGTTCACCACCAAGAACCAACCATCCTGGTCTTTGTAGGCTTGGATATTTTCGTGCGAAAGCTGCCATAAGAGATGATCGAAATCGTCGCGCGAGCGCGGACCGTTGATCTTCTGCGTGATATAGGTGCAGCACTTCGAGTTGGTGCAAAAACCGCATTTGTTCTCGGTCGTGATTTCGACCTTGACAGGAATTCGACTGACCATCGTTCAACTCCGGAAGAATAAAAGGTCACACAGGCACGCCCTATGGCCACGCCTTGCGCTCTACAGGTTGCCCGAATACTGCAAACGATAGCGCTTCTGCGCATCGGGCGCGCCGAGCATCCCGAGCGCCTCGCGCAGAGATGCATCGGCGTCAGCACGTGGTTTGAGATAGGCATCGAGCCGATAGCGTTTATCCACCCCGATCAACAGTTCGCCCGTCAATTCCAGTGGGCCGCCCTGATCGCTCAGCGTGCCGACAACCTGGCCCTCGCGCAGCCCCAATTGCATCTGTAGATGCCCCAACAGGAGGGCGCTGGGCTGGATGAATTGTGCGCCGCGCCAAACCATGATGCCTTGCAGCGCGCTGATTCCAGCGTCGGACAATCGCAGTTCGTCGAGATCGATTTGGAAGTCACCGGCCAGGCTCACCAACTCCAAACGCAGGCGCTGCGCAAGTTCCGCGGCTGGCAGTGTCAGATGCGCATCCGCCACATAAACTCCCGCGAGCAAGCCCCGCCCGGCACGCAGTTCGCCGCCGCCCGTGCCACTTTGCATGAATAGCTGGTATTCGATACGCCCGCGCAGCAAGGCTTGCGGTCGCAGTTGCCATGCCAGCGGACCGGTCGAGAATGCGGGATGCACCAGCCGCGCGACACGGCCCTGCCACAGCGTGCCTTCGATATCCTGCACGGCCAGCTGCCCGTCGCCGAGCCAACCCCAGACATGCCGTGCCGGCAAGGTCAGCAGCAGAAAAAACAGGAATAAGACGGCGGCCAGCGCCGCCACGCGGAGCGACGCTCGCGTCATGATCCGGACGACTGCAAGGTCAAACGCACATTTACCTGACCGGCGCTTTGCGCGCGTTCGACAGTCACCAGCGTGGCCGATACGCCGAACTGACGCGACAGTTCGTCCAGCCATTTAACGACGGCATCGAAGGCCACACCTTCCAGACGCGCGCGCACCGCCGTTGCACTGTCCGGTTCGATGCGCTTGATGCCATTACCCAGACCGGCCGCCCGCGCCGATTGATCGACCACGGCCAACAGCGAACGCCCACCGAGACCGGCATTCGCCTGTGCGCCCGTGCCCCGCAACTGCTGCAGTTCGGCCGCGGCATTGCGCATCCATTGCAGGTCTTCGCGTTGCGTGGCGACCTCGGTCTCCAGTTGCCGCACACCACTGGCCAGCGGCTGCCAGATCAGCGCCCACAACAGCAGCGGCACCAATGCCGCCGCGCCGGCGCTCGCGATCAATCGCTCGCGCGTACCCAGCGTTGTCCACCATTCTTTCACGAGTCCGCTCCTTGGATCCGCAGGCGTCCCTGCACGCGCTGATCCGCGCCAGTGGTCGCCGACTGGATTTCCACGCTCAAACCGCCCTTCGCGCTGATCTGCTGTTTGAGCTGGTCGAGCACTTGCACATCGGCGGCCGTCAGCTCAACGTCCAATGCACCCTCGCGGAAATTCGCCGCGGTCAATTCAACACCCGGTGTGGCGGCAAACACGCCACCCAATTTCGCGACCAGCGCGAGGAAATCCACGCCGACACCACTCTGCTGGCGCGACGCCTTGAGTTGCTGTTCCATCTGCGCGCGCGGGTTGACGATGCGTCCGTCGGGAAAGGCCTGCTTGTAGACTGCCTCGGTCTGCGTAACGAGCGCGGCGGATTCGGCTTGCAACTCACGATGCCGCAAACCGAGTTGAATGGCCGAGACGACGACACCCAGCAGCAATAAGGCGGCGGCGGCACGCCACGGCCGCCACAAGCGCCCGTATTGTTCCTTGCGGCTATACGGCCCCTGCAACAGATCGAGATCCTCGGCCTGCACAAGACCCGCGCGAACACACTCAGGGCGCCGTCGCTACACGGCTCGACCTTGGCCGAGACTCGCTCCAACCACACCGGCAACTCGCCGCCGCAATGCCAGACTTGCAGATCGATCCCCGCCTCGTTGCGCGACGCCAGCAGTTCCAGCACGCGCGGGCAGCATGTCGGGCGTGAGCACCTGCGCCGACCAGGGCTGATCGCGCAACAGCGCGCCCTCCGCTTCCAACAACAGGCCGCCACTGCCGGCCTCCAACGGTAATGCGAGTGCTTCGGGCACTAAGCGATCCGGCAGAATACCTGCCTCGCGCAATGTGCTGTAACCACGCGTCCATGCGTTTCCGTGCGACCACCGCCACCGGCCATTGGCCTTCGGCATCGCGGACGCCCAACGCGAAATGCAGTCCGTCGATATCCTCGGCGAGCAGGTCTTCCAAGGCGAACGGCAGCGCCTTGCGCGCACGTTGGCGATTCGTCGTCGGCACAATCGCGCGCGTCAGCAACACATCGTTCGCCGGCACCAGCACCACCACGCGCCGCCCGGCAGACTGCGTGGCGGCCTCGGCCAGCGAATCACGGCGACTGCCCGCAATCGGTTTGCCGACGTCGTTCAGACACACGCTCTCCACCGCGAGGTCGTACAGACCGGTCAGGCGAATCAGAAGGGTTTCACGCATAGCGACTCATCACTTTGAAATTCGACTGACCTTACCGCAACCGCCACGGATTGGCTACCAGGCGCCCCTACCAAGTCCCCTGGGTGCGCGCCAGTGTCAGCGCGCCGTTGTCGGCCCGCTGCAGCACACTGAACACCCGCGCCCGCGCGCTGCCGACGCTGATCTCGGAACGCGCCAGGAAATAATGGCTGGCCACGGCCAGATTGCCCTCCTGATCGGCCGCCCGGCGAGCACATCGCTCTGCAGGAACTCCTGGACAGTCTCATACCCCTCCGTGCCGCGCTCCTCCACCAATTGTTCGGCATCCGCGCGGGTGAGCTCCTCCGACAACGCCTGCAACAACGGCGCCGCCGCGGTATTGATATTCAAGGGCGCGTGCGGTGCTCGGCAACGCGCACACATAGGGCGCCAGTTTATTCCAGATCTCGGCATCGAAGCCTTTCACCAGACGCAACTCGCTGATGCTCTGGAATTGCCGATTGGCGGCGCGGTAGGGCACCTCGGTGGACAAATAGAAATCGTCCTCGGCGCCGTCCGGGATAGCGCGGATCGAAATCGGCGTCGATCCAGTCGAGCACCGCCAGCGGTCAATTGGTCGTTGAGTTCCAGCGCGCGCAGCAGATTCTGGAAATACTACAAATCGGGCTCGCTGAGCTGACCGTCCGGCTTCACCAGATTGTTGAGATTGAAACGCCCCTGCAGATCGATGATAAATCCGTCCACCTGGCCGCCCGGCACGACAATGGGCGACAGCCGCTGCGCCCAGTCATCGTCGAGCTTGTCGATCTGATTGTCCTCGGCATCGCGCTTGAGCACCACGCGCGCCCAATCCTCCACCGCCTGCGCGTAGACATAGGCCTGATCGCCTTGCAGCAGATTGGCGGTGCGGCGCACATCCAACTGCTGGCGCGAGGCCATCGCCACCGCGGCCACCGTCGCCAGCGCCACCACCAGCAGCGCGGTGACCAAGGCGACGCCGCGTTGGGCGTACGCGTTGTTCATCCCGGCAGACGGAATAGCCACCGCAATTCTCCCCAGCGTTCGGTCACCAACACCCATTCCACTGCGCGCGGCGGCGGTGGCGCCGCAACGGGCACTTCGCCCGTCGCTGGCGGCGTGTCCGTCGACGGCCAGCGATCCTGCCAGACGTTGGCGGCATCGAGAAAGCGCAAGCGCAGTTCGCGCACACCGGTGAGCAACGCCTGCTCCACGGGCTGGGCGTTGGGCGCGCGATCCAGACTCAACCAGGTAAGTCGCACCAGTTTGTCGTCCTGCACGCCATACGCGACGCGTTGCAGCGTGCTGCGTGGCTGTTCCGCCGGATTGCGCCAGCCGCCACGGGTCAGCTCCAGGGCCGCGCCGAGTTCACCGCCGGCGCTTAAGCGACGGCTTCACCGTGCCGAATTCGTCGCGGATCTCGCGCGGCACCCATTGATCGATGTCGCGTTCGACACTGCGATAGGCCAGCTGCAATTCGCGCAGGGCATCGGCCCGCTGATCGGTCAACGCGCGGGTGTTGAGCATGGTGTTCAAGCCGCCGTAAGCGAGCATCGCCAGCACCGCGAACACCGACAGCGCGATCAGCAATTCGATCAGCGTAAAACCGCGCGTTTTTTTATAGGCCGAGTTTGTAGCGCCGGAGTTCAAGCGCCAACGCTCACCAACGTGGCGGGTTCATTCGCGCTTCTCCAGAAAGCCGTCGAAGCCCGGCCAGCGGTTCGCGCTCGTCGTCCTTGCCCAACCAGACTTTGAGGGTGACGCGGCGCATATCTTTCTCGGGCGTATCGTTGATGGTCGCCTGCCACTTCCAGTCCAGATCCGCCATGCGCGCAGTGTCGCTGCGCTCGCCGGTGCCGGGCCAGGGCATTTCCAACTGCAATTCGGTAAGCACGTTGCGTGCGACCCAATGCGCGAGGGTGCGTTCCTGCAGATAGGCCTGATTGCCGACGTACGCCGCCGCGGCGCTGACCGCCGCGGCCAGCGCCAGCGCCAGCACCGCGAGCGCGACCAGCACTTCCAGAAGGGTGAAGCCGGCAGAACGAACCGAGGAATATCGCGCGCGCATCAGAGTCCCGCCAGGTTCCAATCAGAGTTCCGGTGTTCCCACCGTGAGCACGCCACGCGCATCGGCCTTCACCTCGAAGCGTTGTTCGGTTTCCTTGGCACTCAAGCGCATGACGAAGGGGCTGATCTCGCCGCTGGACAGGATGAACAGCGTGGGCTTGAGTTTGTCGGCATCGTCCTTATCCGCGGTGTCTTTGGTATCCGTGTCGAGATTGGCGCCGAGCACGACCTCGCGCCCCTCCAACTCGACATCCAGCTCCGTCCCTTCGGTCAGCGTGCGCTCCCGAAACAACGGGTCGTCTTCCTGCACTACCCAACCGTTGTCGGTATACACCAGGAAGCGATAGGAATCGGGACTGATCTGCACGCCCCATTCCTCGCCGCTCAACACCGTCTGCTCGGCTGCGAGGCGCAACAATTCGGTGAACTGCCGCGCCTCGCGGTCGAGTTCCTCGCCGCGGCGGTCACCGCCGAGCGACAACACCGAGAAGCTCAGCACGATGCCGATGATGACCACCACCACCAGCATCTCCAGCAGGGTAAACCCCGCCCCAATGGACAGAGCGGGGCGTGCCCCTGCGTGGCGCTTACTGCAGGGACCAGTTGCCGATATCGTCATCGGTGCCGGGCTGACCGTCAGGCCCTATGGAATAGATATCGATGGCACCGTGCGTGCCCGGATTGAGGAATTGATACGGATGCGTCCAGGGATCCATGGGCAGACGGTCGATGTAGCCGCCCTCCTTCCAGTGCGGCGGCTCCGGCGCGGCCGGCCGCTGCACCAAAGCCTCCAGACCCTGATCGGTGGTCGGGTAGTCGTAGTTGTCGAGACGATACAGATTCAAGGCGGCTTCCATTGAACGGATATCCTGCTGTGCCTTGACCTTACGCGCCTCGTCGGGGCGGTCCATGATGCGCGGCACGACGATCGCCGCGAGAATGCCGAGGATGACCACGACCACCATCACTTCGATGAGGGTGAAGCCGCGGGCTTGGCGTTTGCGCTGTGGGGCTGTGTGCATACGATCGGTTCCGTAATGTAGGTGCGGGGATTATACGGGATTATTCGACCCCGGAAGCTGTGAATGAGTTCATCATAGCGCAAGCGACCCCAACGCCGGCCTAAGCGCATGCCGTGGTCGGAATGCTACAATCCCCTCATATGGTCGCGCTCAAGGGCGCACTAGGCTTTGCGGCAACAACCCGGACACCCTTCCATGAACGAAATCGCCAGCACTGTACCCGTCGTCCTCGCGCTTTCCGGCAGCGATCCCAGCGGCGGCGCCGGCATTCAAGCCGATATCGAATCCCTGGCCAGCCACGGCTGCCATTGCGCGCCCGTGATCACCGCGGTCACCGTGCAGGACACCCAAACGGTCTTCAGCTACGCGCCGCTGGACGGGACGCTGATTATGGAGCAGGCGCGCGCCGTGCTCGAAGATATGCCGGTCGCCGCCATCAAGATCGGTATGCTCGGCAGCGCCGAGGCGGTCGAGGCGATCTGCGGCGTGTTGCAGGATTATCCCAATATCCCGGTGGTGCTCGATCCGATCATCGCCTCGGGTAACGGCACGAACCTGGCGGGGAGCGACGTCCTTGAAGCCATCGACAGTCTGCTGCTGCCGCATATCACCGTACTCACGCCCAACAGCCTGGAGGCGCGCGCCCTCGCACCCGAGGCGGATAATCTCGATGCCTGCGCCATGGCCCTGCTGGAAAAAGGCTGCGAATTCGTGCTCATCACCGGCACGCACGAAAACACCACCGCCGTGACCAATACGCTCTACGGCAATCACCGGCTGCTGGAAACCTACACCTGGGAACGCCTCAACGGCAGCTTTCACGGTTCGGGGTGCACCTTGGCCGCCAGCATCGCCGGCCTGCTCGCGCAAGGCCTGGAACCGCTCTCCGCTGTGCATGAGGCACAGGCCTACACCTGGGAAACCCTGGCCCACGCGATGCGTCTGGGCATGGGCCAACCGCTGCCGAACCGATTGTTCTGGGCGCAGGGTGAAGAGGAATAGAGAAGCATCGGGGTCAGACCCGAATTCAAACGCCAACGGCCAGCCCGTTACCGCGCCAGCAATTAATTCGGCTCTGACCCCGATACATTCCAATACGAACCTTCGCAAATGCTCACCGGCCTCTATGCCATCACCGACACCACGCTCACGCCCGGCGACGCCCTGATTCCGGCCGTCGCGGCGGCGCTGCGTGGCGGTGCACGCGTCATTCAATATCGTGACAAAAGCCACGACGCCGCGCGCCGCACAACAGAAGCCGCCGCGCTCAACACGCTCTGCAAGCAGCACGGCGCATTGCTGATCATCAACGATGATGTGCAACTCGCCGCCGACATCGGCGCGGCCGGCGTGCATCTCGGCCGCGACGACGCGGCATTACCTGCGGCGCGCCAACGACTCGGCAATGGCGCGATTATCGGCGTCTCCTGTTACAACCAGTTGACACATGCGCAGACCGCGGCGGAACAGGGCGCCGACTATGTCGCCTTCGGTCGCTTCTTCCCCTCGCGAACCAAACCGGATGCGCTGGCCGCCACGCCGGAGCTGCTGCGCGCAGCGCGGCACGCGCTCGCCCTGCCCTTGGTTGCCATCGGCGGCATCACCCCGGACAATGGCGGCCTGTTGATCGACGCCGGCGCGGATATGCTCGCGGTCATTCATGGCGTGTTCGGCCAACCGGATATCGAAGCGGCGGCGCGACGGTTCGCGGCGTTGTTTGACTGACTTCGTTGTGAACCGCCAAGACGCCAAGATCGCCAAGAAACCTGGAAACCGCCAAGCGCCAAGACGCCAAGAATGATCATTGAAAAGACCGAATGGCCTTTTCAATAAGTTACTCTTGGCGTCTTGGCGCCTTGGCGGTTCAAAATAATCTTGGCGCCCTCGGCGTCTTGGCGGTTCAAACATATCTGATCGTTCAGGATAAATACGCATGACCAAATCGCATGAGTTGTTCCAGCAGGCCCAGCAGCACATCCCCGGCGGCGTGAACTCGCCGGTGCGCGCCTTCAAAGGTGTCGGCGGCGAACCGCTGTTCTTCGAGCGCGGCGCGGGTGCGTACATCTTCGATGCCGATGGCAAACGCTATGTCGACTATGTGGGTTCCTGGGGACCGATGATCCTCGGCCACGCCGATCCCGACGTGATCCGCGCCGTGCAGGAGGCCGCCGCCAACGGTTTGGGTTTCGGCGCGCCGACCGAGATCGAAACGCGCATGGCCGATCTGCTCTGTGAACTGGTGCCGTCGATGGACATGGTGCGCATGGTCAGCTCCGGCACCGAGGCGACCATGAGCGCGATCCGTCTCGCGCGCGGCTTCACCGGCCGCGACAAGATCGTGAAATTCGAAGGCTGCTATCACGGCCATTCGGACTCGTTGTTGGTCAAGGCCGGCTCCGGCGCATTGACGCTCGGTGTGCCGACCTCACCCGGCGTGCCGGTGGCGCTCGCCGAACACACGCTGACCTTGGAATACAACAACCTCGAGCAGGTACGCGAGGCGTTCGCCCATGTCGGCGGTCAAATCGCCGCCATCATCGTCGAGCCGGTCGCCGGCAATATGAATTGCGTGCCGCCGCAGCCGGGCTTTCTCGAAGGCCTGCGCGCGGTGTGCAGTGAATACGGTGCGGTGTTGATCTTCGACGAAGTGATGACCGGTTTTCGCGTCGCACTCGGTGGCGCGCAAGCGTATTACGGTGTCACGCCCGATCTCACCACCCTCGGCAAAGTCGTTGGCGGCGGCCTGCCGGTCGGCGCCTTCGGCGGCAAACGCGAAATCATGGAACAGATCGCGCCGCTCGGCCCGGTGTATCAGGCCGGCACGCTGTCGGGCAATCCGGTGGCCATGGCCGCCGGTCTCGCGACGCTGAAGAAGGTTCAGGCGCCGGGCTTCCATGAACGCCTGACGAAAACCACGGAACAACTGACCGACGGGTTGATGGAACGCGCGCGCAAGGCGAATATCCCACTGACCTGCAATCGTGTCGGCGGCATGTTCGGGCTGTTCTTCACCGAAGCGCGCGACGTACACAACTTCTATCAAGTGGGTCAATGCAACCTCGACCGCTTCAAATTGTTCTTCCACGCGATGCTCAATCACGGCGTGTATCTCGCGCCGTCGGCGTATGAAGCGGGCTTCGTCTCGGCGGCGCATGATCAGGCGGCGTTGGAGGCGACCTTTGCCGCGGCGGAAAAGAGTTTCGCGGCACTTTGAAAACTATTTTTTGCCACGGAAAACACGGAAAGCACAGACATGATGACTGCATGTCATGGCCCGCCTCGAATTGCTGTCCGTATGATCGCTTGGTTCTTTGCGGCACTACTCTCTTTCATTGATACCATCCGTGTTTTCCGTGGCTGACAAGATTTTGATTTTGCTTGTTGCCCTTCGCAGGCGTATAATCGCCGACCATGTTCGCCGACACCTTTCAAACCCTGATCGATTGGATACAACAGAACCCGCACTGGGCCTACCTGGGCGTGTTCCTGATTTCCGCCGGTGAATCGCTGGCCTTGGTCGGGCTGATTCTGCCGGGCGTGGCGATCATGTTCGGTATCGGCGCGTTGGTGGCGGCCGGCGCGTTGGAACTGTTACCCACACTGTTGTGGGCCGCCGCCGGCGCGGTGCTCGGCGACGGCGTCAGCTTCTGGATTGGCCGGCATTTCCATCAACACCTGCGCGTGATGTGGCCATTCAAACGTTATCCTGCCCTGCTCAACCGCGGCGTGGATTTCTTCCACAAGCACGGTGGCAAAAGTGTGGTGATGGCGCGCTTCCTCGGTCCGGTACGGCCGATCCTGCCGACCGTGGCCGGTATGCTGGATATGCCGCCGCGGCGTTTCTTCGTGGTAAATGTGTTTTCCGCTTTGTTATGGGCGCCGGCCTACACCCTGCCCGGCGTGGTGTTCGGTGCATCGTTGGGCCTGGCCGCCGAAGTCGCCGGACGCCTGGCTGTGCTGGTGTTGGTATTACTGGTGGTGGTCTGGTTCGGCATCTGGCTAGTACAGCGCAGCGCATACCTTCTGCAACCCCGCGCTGGATTTCTGCTGACGCGCATCCTCGATGCCTCGCGCAACCATCCGCTACTGCAACCCGTGGTCGCAGCCGTACTCGATCCGACGCATCCCGAGGCGCGCGGTCTGGCGATCATCGTGGCGGTGTTGACGCCACTCAGTCTGCTCTCATCGTGGTTGCTGAGCAGCTGGCTGTCGGGCTTGGATCTGTTCGTCTATCAGTCCTTGCAGGAACTGCGTTCGCCGTTGGCGGATCTGGCGCTGGTGTTCATCACCGGCTTCGGCGACAGTCCGATCTTGCTGGCGACACTGGGTGCGGGCAGCGCGTGGCTGATCCTGCGCGGCCGCGGCAAGGCAGCCTTGCACTGGCTGGCCGTATGCGCCGTCACCGCGGCGTTGTCACGCTTACTCAAACTGGTGATCGCGGTGCCGCGGCCATCAGCCATGTATGAAGGCATCAGCGCCTTCAGCTTTCCGAGCAACCACACCAGTTTAAGCGTCGCCGTGTTTGGCTTCCTCGCGGTGTTGATCGCACGCGAACTGACACCGGCACGGCGTTGGCTGCCGTATGTCGGCGTCACCTTGTTGATCGTACCGATTGGCTTTTCACGCCTGTATCTCGGTGCGCACTGGTTGTCGGATGTGTTGGGCGGATTGGCGCTCGGCATTGTCTGCGTGTCTCTGTTCGGTATCGCCTACCGCCGTCATCCCGCCAACAAGCTCGGCTGGCCGAGCCTGCTGCTACTCAGCGCCGGCACCCTCGCCTTCATGAACAACTGGCACATGGGTCTCTCGCTGGAACAGCAGACCGAACGCTATGCGGCACCGCGCGAATACCGCAGCGTGCCATTGGCGCGTTGGTGGGAAGAGGATTGGAGATCGCTGCCGGCCGTGCGTCACGACCTCAAAGACCGCGACCGCCAATCCCTCAATGTTCAGTATGCCGGCGATCTCAGCACCTTAATCGACGCGCTTGGACAACACGGCTGGCAGAGTCCCATCGAGTTATCCGCCACCAGCGCATTACAATGGCTGGCACCGCAACCGGACCTCGCCGTCTTACCGGTGTTGCCGCAAGTGCACGACGGTCAACATGAATCGACTCGCCTGATACGTCACAGCCCGGATGGCCAGCGGCTTTATGTATTGCGTCTGTGGCGGACACGGTGGATGCTCTGGGATCCATTGACACCGTTATGGATCGGCAGTGTTACCGAACTGCAAGTGCAGCAGCGGATGCTGTTCAGTTATCTGGTCAGCCGCAGCGACACCCCGTCCGTGTTGGACACGTTGTACAACGACAGCGTGCCGGTGTTGTGGGTCGAACACCGGCAGCGCGATGATAGCGGCCAGCCGCTGTTGCTCATACGGCCGCGTTGAATATCGCACAGTCTCGCGACGAGACATCCGCTCATTGAATCACATCGCAGCAGCACAAGGTCCAAACATGACACACATGCTTACCGTCTTCGCCTGCATCGCGCTTCTGACTGCGGCCAACCATGCGTTCGCCGAGCCGCTCACCACCCTCGGCAAAACCGCGCGGATCACCGCCGCGACGCCCGCACCCACGCGCTTCGTCGTGAAAGACACGTCGATCATCGATCGACGCAGCAACAAACCGGCCTTCTTCCGCGGGATGGGTTACTCCCCGTATCTGCAGGGCGAGACCCCGTTGTTCGGCGCGCCACCCGGTGACGACGCACGCTATGTCGAACATCTCGGTTTGATGCGCGAACTGGGCGTGAACTATCTGCATGTGTTTCCGCTGCTGATGCCCAAAAACTTTTTCACCGAGCTCGACAAGCACGATCTCGTCTACGGGCAGGACATCTGGGTCATGGGCGGCGCGCCGGATTTTCTCGACGAAGCCTTCCTCGCTGCGACCATCACCCAGATCAAGGCCGTCATCGATCACACCTACAGCGTCGGCCGCCCGGAACGTCTGGTGTTGTTCTCCATCGGCGATGAACTCCACGCCGACGCCATCAAACGCACCGACACGCGCCATCCCGAGGTGCGCGACTTTACCGGCAAGCACATCGTCGTCAGTGGCCGCACACCCACCGAAGTCGCACTCGCGCGCCTCATCGATGCGGCCATCGACTACGAACTGACGCGTTATGGCCAACGGCATTTGTATTGTCATACGAGTTGGACGCATGTCGGCCCGCTTGCCGATCGTCCGGATATCGAAGTACCGCGCGAGAGTGTATTAGTCGCGGACATCGGCGACCTCATGTGCATGAACATCTACACCTACGCGCGCGGCGTTAAAACTTCACCGCCAGGGTCGGTGACGGGCACGGCCTATCAAGGGTATCTGGAACAACTCGCCGCCAGCGTCGCCATGCCAATACTCATCACCCAAGTCGGCCTTTCAACCTCACCCATCGAACCGAAAGCCTGGGTACCCGGCTTCGGCGGCCATCGCGTCGAAGATGTACCGAAGACGTTCCGCTCGGTGTGGAAGGACACCCGCACCGCCAAAGGCCACGAGAAATTCGCCGGCCTGGTGTTCTTCGAACTCCAAGACGAATGGTGGAAGAGCGGCGAAGATCACACCGACTCGACACGCCATGAGCCGGAAGACCCGGAGGAGTGGTTTGGGCTCTACGAAGTCGGCAAGAACAACAAACTTACGCCGAAGGGAGAAATTCCGGAGACGGTGCGGAGTTTATTTGCGGAGCCGTGAGAAATAACCTGCTCTCGACAGGCTACGGACATTGCGCCTGTCTCCAGACAGACTATTCCATTTCCGAGGCGGCCTGTTCCCGCAAACGCCGCTCAAGTTCCTGTTCCCGCGCATCGTCGATCACCTGCATGACGGTTGTCACATCGGCATCCACCGTGCTGCGTTCAAAGCGTCCGGTCAACTTGCTGTCCGGCTGAAGTTTGCCGCTGGTATACAGCGCCCAAATTTCCTTGCCGTAATCGGTTTTCAATAACGACGGGGCAAAGCGGCCGAAATGGGCTGTCATGTTGTCGACATCGCGCTCCAGCATCATGCCTGCGCTGTTATTGCCTGCCGCATTGACCGCCTGTGGCAGGTCGATAATGACCGGCCCTTTCTCATCGACCAACACGTTGAACGGCGATAAGTCGCCATGAACAAGACCGGCGAAGAGCATGCGCACGATTTCCGCCATCATCACCTGGTGATAATCACGCGCCTGCTGCTTCGGATAAAGACACATCATTGAGGCGTGGAGCAGCGTTGCCTTCGGCGTCTGTGACCAGTTCCATTAACAAGACACCATCGACAAATCCAAAAGGCTGGGGTACGCGCACACCGGCTGTGGCCAAACGATAGAGCGCATCCACTTCGGCGTTGAGCCAGGCATCTTCCGACTTTTTTTGACCGTAACGACTGCCTTTACCCATGGCGCGCGCCTGGCGGGTGTTCTTAACCTTGCGGCCTTCCTGATATTGCACGGCTTGCTTGAAGCTGCGCTGGTTCGCCTCTTTATAAACCTTGGCACAGCGAATCGCGGAACCGCAGCGCACCACATAGACCTGCGCTTCTTTGCCGCTCATCAACTGGGAAAGGACTTCATCGACCAGGCCGTCATCGACCAGCGGTTGTAATCTTTTTGGTACTTTCATCTAACTCTATCGTCTGTCTATTGCCTGGGATAATGGACATGAGGATACCATTTTCAGGCCCTGGTCTGCTCTAACCTGTGCCGGCCGGCACACCGTCGGGGCTCGTTAGGCCGTATGGCAGGCGCATATGCCAGACGCTAAGCAAGGATGCGAGGCTGGAATCACTTTCTGCGCGCAGGCGATGTGCGCGGTCGCGGGCAACGCCGTGTATTGACCGGGCGAAAGCGGCCGAACAGACCCTGCAAACGCGACACCCCGAGAAATCAGGGCGACTCCTCGCCCCAGCGCACCGACAGATCATGCGCGATGTCGAGTTGATCGAGGATGCGCGCGACGATGAAGTCGACCAGGTCGTCGAGGCTTTGCGGTAGATGGTAGAAGCCAGGATTCGCGGCCATCATCACCGCACCCATGCGCGCGAGCTTGAGCATGTTCTCCAAGTGAATCACCGAGAACGGCGTTTCGCGCGGGACGAGAATGAGTTTGCGGCCTTCCTTGAGCACCACGTCGGCGGCGCGTTCGATGAGGTTGTCGCTGGTGCCGGCGGCGATACCGGCGAGCGTGCCCATGGTGCAGGGACACACCACCATCGCACGCGGCACACTGGAGCCGCTGGCCACCGGCGCGGTCCATTCCTGTTTGCCGAAGACCTGTAATTGCCCGGGTTCGGCACCGTAATACTCGGTGAGAAAGCGCTGTATTTCAGCCGGGCGTCCCGGCAATTTCAACTCGGTTTCCATGCTGATGACAATCTGTCCCGGCTCGGAGATCATCAGGTACACCGTCTCGCCGACGTCGATCAGGTATTGCAGCAGGCGCAGCGCGTAGTGCACACCGGAGGCGCCGGTGATGGCGAGGGCGATGGGACGTTGGCTGGGTGTGGTCATGGTGACGCGCCTTTCACGTTTGATAACTTACCTTACCTGCACTATTGCGAACCTGAATCAGATGCGTCTACGCGGGATGTGTAGCATCATCCCGCCAACGCGACCAGCAGCTTGGCGTGAATACCGCCGAAGCCGCCATTACTCATGATGATGATGTGATCACCGGGTCGCGCTTCCGCGGCGACAGCATTCACCACCGCGTCGATGGTCGCCGCAACATCGGTCTGCGGCTTCGCCGCCGCTGCGACATCGCTGAGATTCCAGCCGAGATCCGGCGGCTCATACAACCAGACGCGATCGGCCTTTGCCAATGCAGGTGCGATGGCGGCGCGATGCACGCCCAGACGCATGGTATTGGAACGCGGCTCCAACACCGCGAGGATGCGCGCCGCGCCGACCTTGTCGCGCAGGCCTGCCAGCGTGGTTTCAATCGCGGTTGGATGATGCGCGAAATCGTCATACACGGTGATGTCGCGCACCACGCCGCGCACTTCCATGCGCCGCTTCACGCCTTGATATTCCGCCAGTGCGGCAATGGCGTGCGCGGCGGGCACGCCGGCATGACGCGCGGCCGCCATCGCCGCGAGCGCGTTGTGTACGTTGTGATCGCCGAGTTGATTCCATTCCACCGTGCCTTGCACTGCGCCCGCGCACAGCACTTCGAAGCGACTGCCGTCGGCGCTGAGCTTGCGCGCCTGCCACTGCGCCGGTGCTGCCGTTGCCGTCACGTTTTCCACCGGCGTCCAACAACCCATCGCCAGCACCTCGGCGAGTCGCGCGTCATCGGCATTGCTGACAATCAAGCCGCTGGCCGGGATAGTGCGCACCAGATGATGGAACTGTCTTTGAATCGCCGCGACATCGGGAAAGATATCCGCGTGATCGAATTCCAGATTATTGAGAATCGCCGTGCGCGGCCGGTAATGCACGAACTTGGAACGCTTGTCGAAGAAGGCCGTGTCGTATTCGTCGGCCTCGACAACGAAGAACGGCATCTCGCCTAAACGTGCAGACACACCGAAGTTGCTCGGTACGCCGCCGATCAGAAATCCCGGCTTCAAGCCAGCGTATTCCAGAATCCAGGCCAGCATGCTGGCGGTCGAGGTCTTGCCGTGCGTGCCCGCCACCGCCAACACCCAGCGATCCGCGAGCACATGCTCGGCCAACCATTGCGGGCCCGAGGTGTAGGCGATGCCTTGATCGAGCAGGTATTCAACGGCGGGATTGCCGCGCGACAGTGCATTGCCGACGACGACTTGATCCGGCGCGGGCTGTAGATGTTCGGGGCGAAACCCTTCTTGCAGTGCGATGCCTGCCGCTTCGAGCTGCGTGCTCATGGGCGGATAGACGTTGGTATCGGAACCCGACACGCGATGTCCCGCCGCGCGCGCGAGTTGCGCGATACCGCCCATGAAGGTGCCGCAGATACCGAGAATGTGAATGTGCATGCCTGACCTGTGGATCTGCATTATTTGAACCGCCAAGACGCCAAGATCGCCAAGGATGATTCGATGAAAAAACCAAAATGCTTTTCACATTAAGTTCTCTTGGCGTTCTTGGCGTCTGGCGGTTCAATTTCAGTCACCCGCCCTGCGGAAACACCGCGCGCACGATCATGGCCGACAACAGACTGTAGAGCACACCGAAACCGACACCCATCATCAGGCTCACCGACAGGGCATGGCGCAGGATATGTCCGAGCACCAGCAGACTCCAGACCAACACCACCAGCCAGAGTACGGCGAAACCCGTGGCCGATTCGCCGGCGGCCTGCGCCAGATTGAGTCCGTGGATCAGCGGCAGCGCGACAATGCCCAGCAATTGTCCGGTGCCCGCCATGGCCGCCAGCGTCTGATTGAAGCGCTCCAGTTTGGACATGCCGCGCAACAGCAATTGCGTGAAGGCCGCCAACAATAATACATCCAGCACGCTCACGCCGACGGCGTTGCCAAAACTGAAACTCAGTTGCGCGATCAGCAGATCAACGAGGAAATACCCTGTCAGCATCAGCAGCATAAAACGCGACGCGCCCGGCAGATCCTGCGGCCCCGCCCGCAGCAGACAAATTTCCAGCAGCTTCCACAACACCGTTCGCATCCTTCAGCTTATTTGGGTATGCATCGCGGGTGAATCATAACGGGTTTACCCCCAACTTGCAGACGCGTCGCGTCGATTAAGCTTGCCCACGGCGCGGTCATTGGGTAGCGTCAACGGGTGTCCGATCAAAAGTCACCCTTACTGTTCCGCTGGCGTCACGGCAATCAGTTCCGATTGCTGATCGATGGCAATGCGTTCTTTCCGGCCATGCTCGATGCCATTGCGAGTGCGCGCCGACAGATCCTGTTGGAAATGTATCTGGTCGAATCCGGACAGATCACAGATCGTTTCATCGACGCCCTCGGCAGCGCAACACAACGCGGCGTGCAGGTGTGCATGCTGCTGGACGATTTCGGCTGCCGCGGCCTGACCGCCGCAGACCGCGCCCGTCTGCGGGCGCACGGCATCGAACTGGCGCTCTACAACCCACTGCAATTCGGCGCCTTGCGCCGCAATCTGTTCCGCGATCACCGCAAACTGCTGGTGGTGGACGGCAACAGCGCCTTCGTCGGGGGCGCAGGCATTACCGATGCGTTCGACGAGTCCAGCCAAGCGGGCCGGCACTGGCACGATGCGATGGTGGAAATTCGCGGTCCGCTGGTCAGTGATTGGCAGACCGTGTTCGATCACAACTGGTCGCATTGGGCGACGACGGTCGCGCCGGTGATCAACATCAGCGGCAGCAAAACCGGCCAGCAGGCGGGGCGCGTCAGTCTGGCCGGTACCGACTCGCGAGCGACCATCAAACGCACACTGCTGCAACGCCTATCCCGCGCCGAACAGCGCATCTGGCTGGCGACAGCCTATTTCGTGCCTTCGTGGAAATTGCGCCGGCGTCTGGCGCGCGCGGCGCGGCGCGGCGTGGATGTGCGTCTGCTGTTACCCGGTCCGCACACCGATCATCCGGCAGTGCGGCATGCCGGGCGGCGTTTTTATCGGCACCTGCTCGCCGCGGGCGTGCGCATCTTTGAATACCAGCCCCGTTTTCAGCATGCGAAGGTCGCACTCATCGACAACTGGGTCGCGGTCGGCTCCAGCAATCTGGACCGCTGGAATCTGCGTTGGAATCTGGAGGCCAATCAGGAAATCGATGCGCCGGATTTCGCCGCCGCGACGGCGGCCATGTTCACGACCGATTTCAGCGCCAGTCAAGAATATCTAGCGCACACCTGGGGCCGACGGGGTCATTGGTCACGATTCGCGGAACACTTCTGGGGCGCAGTGGATCGTTGGCTGGATCGGCACTCACGGCGGTAAACCCGCGCGCGCCGAGAGGCTGCCCTGGGGCAGAAGGTGAGGCGCTTGCGCCGAGAGGCTGCCCTGGGGCATGGCCGCGAACCGCTCCGACTGCAGACGGTTCGCGGCCAAATACCGCTCCTACAGAACCCCGGCTTAGCGCTTTTTCTTCGCCGTCGGCTTCTTTTTTGCCGGTGCCTGTTTGGCTGGAGCCTTTTTAGCGGGAACCTTTTTGGCCGGTGTTTTCTTGGCGGGCGCCTTTTTCGCTACCGGCTTTTTCGCAGCAATTTTCGGCTTGGCAATCGGCTTCTTAACAACCGATTTCTTGGCTGCCGGCTTTTTCGCGACGGGCTTCTTGGCCGGCGCCTTTTTCACGACCGCCTTTTTTACAACTGCCTTTTTCGCGGGCGCCTTCGCGGCGGGCTTCTTGGTTGCCACGGGGCTCTTGGCGGCGGGTTTCTGCGCCGCTTTCTGCTTCAGCGCTTGCTTGGGCGCGGGCTTGGCGACCGCCGGTTTGGCTGTGGTCTTGGTCGCGCTAACCGCCGTCTTTGCCGGTGCCTTCACGGCCACCGCTTTGGCGGCGGATTTTTTCTCGGCCGGCTTCTTAGCGGTCTTCGCCTTGGCCTCCAAGGCCGCGACGCGTTGGGCGGAAATCGCCTTGGCCGCCGAGACTCGCGCAACTTTCGGCTGGCGTGCCGCTTCGCGTTTGCTGGTGAGTTGATCGAAGATCTTGGTGACGGCGGCGAAGATATGTTTGACATCGCCGACGCCTTGCACACTGCGCAGTTTGTTCTGACCACGGTAGTAATCGATCAGTGGCGCGGTCTGGCTCTCATACACGCGCAGACGGTTGCCGATGGTCTCTTCGTTGTCATCGGCGCGGTGGTGCAGATTGCCGCCGCAGGCATCGCAGATACCATCCACGCGAGGTGGCGACGTATAGACATTGCAGGCCCAGCCGCAGGAAGCGCAGGTGCGGCGGCCGGTGAGGCGCTGCATCAGTGCGTCGAAATCGATCTCGATGAGCAGCGTCAGCTCCAACGGCTTGCCGATTTCGGTGAGCAGCTGGTCGATCGCCTGCGCCTGGGAAATGTTGCGCGGGAAACCGTCCAGAATGAAACCGTTATGGGTGTCGCGTGCGGCCAAACGCTCGCGGATCATGCCCAGCACCACCTCGTCGGACACCAACTGTCCGGCATCCATGGCCGCTTTGGCCTGACGCCCGAGCGGTGTTCCCGCCGCCACTGCCGCGCGCAGCAGGTCGCCCGTGGATATCTGCGGGATCTTATAGCGCTCTTGGAGCAATTTACCCTGGGTCCCCTTGCCTGACCCGGGCGCACCCAACAATACGATTCTCATGACAGCGTCTTACTCCCCTGCTTGTAGTGGGTTGTTGTTTTCCCCGGCAAACTTAAGTTTTTTCCATGGGCGCATACATTTTTTTAGATGGCCCCGGCCGTTCCGTCCGTTTAAGCTACTCTCGAGCGACGTGCTTAAGTCAACGAAGTATCTGGAAAAAAAACGCGTTTGGGCTATGCTGTCGGCCCGCGGATCGTGGCGTCGTCCGCGCAGGTCGGCACAGACGCAGCCCTACATTCCCGAATCACCCTGAACACTGTCGCCAAAACACTATCGTCAAGATGAGCACAATTCCCGATTTCAACGAAAGCGAACTCTGGACGGTCCAGTCCACATTGAACGAGCGCTACGGGCGCGAGATGGATGTGCAACTGGCCGAGACCGACGTGCGCCTGAGTCTGCACACCACCGATATGGTGCCCTGCCCGACGTTATATTGGCAGGCCGATGATGGTTGCCACTTTCTGGTGGTGAAGACCGGCGCCGAGCGCTATCGTTGCCAATTCTTTTACCGGGTCCATCAGATGTTCGGCACCGGCATTGACGACTACGACAATCTGACCGAATGCGTGGTCACGCTGCTGCAGATGCAGGCCGACTACGCCGCCAAGCAACGCGAGTCCGGCGCATAACTTTCACCGGAGGCGGTTATGACTATCGCTCCCGCGTAACAGACACCTTGAAACAGCACGAGGAGTATCTGAATATGGCCAGCAAGAAAGCGCCTAAGAAAAATGCCTTCTACGCCCAGTCCGGCGGCGTGACGGCAGTGATCAACGCCAGCGCCTGCGGCGTGATCGAGACGGCGCGCAAGCACAAGGACAAGATCGGCAAGGTCTACGCCGGCCGCAACGGCATCATCGGCGCGCTCACCGAAGACCTCATCGACACCAGCAAGGACTCCGCCGCCGCCATCAAGGCGCTGCGCCACACGCCGTCGGGCGCGTTCGGTTCCTGCCGCTTCAAGCTGAAGAGCCTGGAGCAGAACCTGGCCGAGTACGAACGCCTGATCGAAGTCTTCAAGGCGCACAACATCGGCTACTTCTTCTACAACGGCGGCGGCGACTCCGCCGACACCTGCTACAAGATCTCGCAGCTGTCCGAGAAGATGGGTTATCCGGTGCAGGCCATTCACGTGCCGAAGACCGTCGACAACGACCTGCCCATCACCGACAACTGCCCGGGCTTCGGTTCGGTGGCGAAATACATCGCCATCTCCACGCGTGAAGCGAGCTTCGACGTGGCCTCGATGTGCGCGACCTCGACCAAGGTGTTCATCCTGGAAGTGATGGGCCGTCACGCCGGCTGGATCGCCGCCGCCGGCGCGCTGGCGTCCACCAAGGACACCGAGATCCCGATCGTCGTGCTGTTCCCGGAAATCACCTTCGACCGGACAAGTTCCTGAAGAAGGTCGACGGTCTGGTGAAGAAGCACGGCTACTGCACCGTGGTGGTCTCCGAAGGCGTGAAGGGCGCGGACGGCAAGTTCCTCGCCGATCAGGGCCTGCGCGATGCCTTCGGTCACGCCCAGCTCGGCGGTGTCGCGCCGGTGGTGGCCTCGATCATCAAGGACGGCCTGGGCCTGAAATATCACTGGGGCGTGGCGGACTATCTGCAACGCGCCGCGCGCCACATCGCCTCCAAGACCGACGTCGAGATGGCCTACGCCATGGGCAAGGCCGCGGTCGAGTTCGCGCTCCAGGGCCACAACTCGGTGATGCCGACGGTCGAGCGCATTTCCAACAAGCCGTTCAAGTGGAAGGTCGGCATGGCCCCGCTGTCGAAGGTCGCCAACGTCGAGAAGATGATGCCGAAAGACTTCATCACCAAGGACGGCTTCGGCATCACCGACAAGTGCCGCACCTACATGGAACCGCTGATCAAGGGCGAAGACTATCCGCCCTACAAGGACGGCATGCCGCAGTACGTTCGCCTGAAGAACGTCGCGGTACCGAAGAAACTCAGCGCGTTCAAACTGAAGTAATCGCAGTACAACAAAGGGGCCTTGGTGCCCCTTTGTTGTTTAGCCGGGACTGTTATGAACATCGACCGTGCACGTGAACTGCTGCAAATACAGATCAGCCTCGGCAGCGGCTACAACCGTAATTCCGCGCGGCTGATCCTGGCCGAGGTGCAGCGCGAACACGGCCAGGCGGCCGTCGACAAGCTGATCCGCGACCTGGATCTGGAAAACGCCTTTGGCTTGAAGCCCGGCACGGTGTTCAAAGCCCCCTGATAAAGATCAAGATGCAGATCGACTTGACGCGGGTCAAGGTTGATTCCGCAACGATAACCATAATGCGCATCAATAATCACTAAATGATCGGAGGAGAATTACATGTCACCTGAGCTAATTTTCGCACTGCTCTGTGCGGCCGGCGCCATTGTCTACGGCGCACTGTCCGTCAGCTGGATCCTGTCTAAACCGGCCGGCAACGCACGGATGCAGGAAATCGCCGCCGCCGTACAAGAAGGCGCTCAGGCGTATCTGAATCGCCAGTACACCACCATCGCGATTGTCGGCGTGGTGCTGTTCGCACTGATCGGTTTCTCCAAGATCGGCTGGGACACCGCCATCGGCTTCGCGCTCGGCGCGGTGCTCTCGGGCGCGGCGGGTTACATCGGCATGAACGTATCGGTGCGCGCCAACTCACGCACCGCCCAGGCCGCCAATGATGGCCTCAACGCCGCGCTGAACGTCGCCTTCAAGGGCGGCGCCATCACCGGTATGTTGGTCGTCGGTCTCGGTCTGCTGGGTGTGGCCGGTTATTACGCCTATCTCATCAGCACCGGCATGACCTCGGGCGCCGCCACGCACGCGCTGATCGGCCTGGGCTTCGGTGGCTCGCTGATTTCCATCTTCGCGCGACTCGGCGGCGGTATCTTCACCAAGGGCGCCGACGTCGGCGCGGATCTGGTGGGTAAGGTCGAAGCCGGTATCCCGGAAGATGATCCGCGCAATCCGGCGGTGATCGCCGACAACGTCGGTGACAACGTCGGCGACTGCGCCGGCATGGCCGCCGACCTGTTCGAGACCTATGCGGTGACGCTGATCGCCACCATGCTGTTGGGTGGACTGATGGCCGCTGAGAGCAGCAGTGCGGTGCTGTATCCGCTGGTGCTCGGTGGCGCGTCCATCATCGCCTCCATCGTCGGCACGTTCTTCGTCAGCGCCCGCGAAGGCGGCAAGATCATGAACGCGCTGTATCGCGGCCTGATGGTTGCGGGTGGCCTGGCGGTGCCGGCGTTCTACTTCATCACCACCTATATGTTTGGCGAAGGCCTGGTGATCGGTGACACCACCATCTCGGCGATGAACCTGTTCTATACCACGCTGATCGGTCTGGGTCTGACCGCGGCCATGGTCGTCATCACCGAGTATTACACCGCGACCGAATACGGCCCGGTGAAACACATCGCACAGGCCTCCACCACCGGTCATGGCACCAACGTGATCGCAGGTCTGGGCGTGTCGATGAAATCCACCGCCGCGCCGGTGCTGGCCGTGTGTCTGGCGATCTGGGGTTCCTATGAACTGGCCGGTCTGTACGGCATCGCCATCGCCGCCACCTCGATGCTGTCGATGACCGGCATCATCGTCGCACTGGACGCCTACGGTCCGATCACCGACAACGCCGGCGGCATCGCCGAGATGGCCAATCTCGACGAGAAGATCCGCAACATCACCGATCCGCTCGACGCCGTGGGCAACACCACCAAGGCCGTCACCAAGGGTTACGCCATCGGCTCGGCCGGTCTGGCCGCGTTGGTGCTGTTCGCCGATTACACCCATGCGCTGACCGCCAACGGCATGGTCGTGAGCTTCGATCTGTCCAATCACATGGTCATCATCGGCCTGTTCATCGGCGGCATGGTGCCGTATCTGTTCGGCGCCATGGGCATGGAAGCGGTCGGTCGCGCCGCCGGTTCGGTGGTGGTCGAGGTGCGTCGTCAGTTCAAGGAAATCCCCGGCATCATGGAAGGCACGGCCAAGCCGCAATACGGCGTGTGCGTGGACATGCTGACCAAGGCCGCGATCAAGGAGATGATCATCCCCTCGCTGCTGCCGGTCGCCGTACCCGTGATCGTCGGCCTGACCCTCGGCCCGGTCGCGCTCGGTGGTGTGCTGATCGGCACCATCGTCACCGGCCTGTTCGTCGCCATCTCCATGACCACCGGCGGCGGTGCCTGGGACAATGCCAAGAAGTACATCGAGGAAGGTCACTTCGGCGGCAAGGGCTCGGAGGCCCACAAGGCGGCCGTGACCGGCGACACCGTCGGCGATCCGTATAAAGATACGGCGGGCCCGGCGGTCAATCCGCTGATCAAGATCATCAATATCGTGGCGCTCTTGATCGTGCCGTTGCTGTAAACAGTTCGGGGACGGAATGAATTCCGTCCCTGCCACCCCTTCCGGTGAGGGGTTGAAAGGGGAGAGCGTCGGAACGCTCTCCCCTTTTTGTTAGCCCGCGCAGAACTTGTTCGAGCAGGCGAGAATCGGCTACCGGTATACTACCGGCCCTTTTCTTTTGTACCGAGGTCACCCCCATGAACCTGGACCGCGTCGATTCGGGCCGTGATGTGCCCAACGATATCAATGTGATCATCGAGATCCCCGCGCACAGCGACCCGGTCAAGTACGAGGTCGACAAGGCCAGTCCGGCGCGATGTACGTGGACCGCTTCATGAACACGGCCATGCACTACCCCTGCAACTACGGCTATGTGCCGCACACGCTGTCCGACGACGGCGACCCGGTCGACGTGCTGGTGCTGACGCCGGTGCCGCTGATCACCGGCTCGGTAGTGCGCTGCCGCCCGGTCGGCGTGTTGAAAATGACCGACGAGTCCGGTGACGATGCCAAGATTCTCGCCGTGCCGGTCGACAAGCTGTGCACGCTGTATCGCAAGGTAAAGGATTTCCGTGACCTGCCCGAGTCCGTCCTCGATCAGATCGCGCACTTCTTCGAGCACTACAAAGATCTGGACGAAGGCAAATGGGTGCGCGTGGACGGCTGGGCCGGCATCGAAGAGGCCAAGGCCGAAATCCTGGCCAGCATGCAGATGTACAAAGACGCGCCCGAGAAACCGAATTTCTAGCAACGCGCACGACTGCACGGACCGCAGGCACACGGAGCAATCCCGAAGTACGTCGATTCACCGTTCGTGGATTCCGCGGCTTCGTGGCCATTGACGCCGTGACTTCCGTGGCTACAATTGTCTCATGAAACTCGCCATCGTCTCCGACAGTCACGACAACCGCACCCTGCTCGAAGCCGCCGTGCTTGATGCCAAGGCGCGCGGCGCCGAAGCCGTGCTGCATTGCGGTGACGTGGTCGCGCCGAGCACGCTGAACGTGCTGCAACCAATGGGACTACCGGTGCATGTCATCCACGGCAACAACAGCGGTGATCTGTACATGATGTCGCGCATCGCCTCGAAACCGTCCAGCGTGGTGAAGTTTTACGGCCAGGACGCCGGCATCGAACTCGCCGGCAAGCGCATCTTCCTCGTCCACTATCCGCATTACGCCAGGCGCTCGCCACCACCGGCGATTGGGATATCGTCTGCTGCGGCCACGATCATTGCGCGGCGGTCACGCGCGTGGCCAACATCAAGGGCGGTGAGAGTCTGGTGGTGAATCCGGGCACGGTCGGCGGTGTCGCGGCGCCGGCGACGTATATCTTTGCGGATTTGGAGAGGATGACGTTTGAGATTCTTGGTGTTGAGGCGGAGTCGCGCGCGGCGGTCTGAATTTTCGACTCTTCCCTGCCGGTGAAAAGAGTACTAACTCCTTTAACGCTTTACAAACAAACTTGATCTGCAATTCTCATCATTAGCCGGACCTTATCTACCTACATGGTTACTGAGCAGATTTAGCACCATGATTGCGGCAGACGCTGGCGAATCAAAAATTTGCTTTGCGGTTAACCGTATGACTCGATATCCGTTTAACTGAAGATATTGGTCGCGCTCTCGATCACTGTAAAACGTGCTCTCATTATCGTGATATTGCCTGCCATCCACCTCAACGACTAGCCTGTCATTAGCAAGAAAGTCCACACGATATCGGCCAATGTTTTGCTGGGCCCTAAGCGATATGCCGTCACCGACGAGAGCGCCATCGACAGGTTTAAGGGAAGCGATGGCTATTAACTCTTCTAACAACAGAATCTCCGGCGGTGATTCGCATTGATCAATGAAGTCGCCAGCTGACGATCTAAGTGTAACCAGTCGTTGCGTCTCGATTGATTCCATACGCGCTCTCGCTTTGCGCTCCATTTCAGCGACAGCATTTGATTCTTTTTGGAGCTCTATTTGCTTCCGTTTCTCTTGTGCATCTATCGCCTTCTGATTACTGTGTCGATGTTCCTCAGAATCCATCATTCCCGGGCCTATTTCGCCCCTGATTTTTCGCATATCACTTGATAGAGTTCGATACAGATACCAGCCACCCAAAGGGCCGGCCACAAACATCAACGGAGGAAACGCCAGACATACTGCGAGAGCCACTACTCCAGCGACAGAGCTTGCTCCATATATTAGAAATTTTTCTGAAATACTCAGCTTGTATGCCATTAGCTCCCTATTCCTCTCTCTTAGCGCAAGCTCACACTGCCTCTTCTGTACCCAAGTGATAGGAATCACGCACTCTAGGCACCTCTTCAATACATGCAACCAATATCACTAAGCAATGCCTTATTAATAATTCGCTACGTGTCGGCGAAAGCCAACGATCATTAAATTTTCCACCATGGAAAAGATTATTCCTAACTCGCCTAACAAAAACGAACAAATTTTCGGAAATATTGTTGCCTTTTGGAATAGACGAATTCCACTGGAGTGTTCCGTCTGCATTAATAATCTGCTTATTAGGCGGATTGCCGAGCATGTACGCGATTGATTCCCGTACTTCGCCAGTTGGCGGCGATTCAACAAAATAAGTCAATTCACGAGCGAATGCACTCCAGTCAGCTTTAGCGTCACCCGGACCATTATGAAATCCCGACGCCTTTAGCGCGTACTCAGTGCGTGAAAATATTCGGAATAGTTCCACTGCCAACTCGTCGAGCGTCATGTCGTCAAACATTTCAGGAGTAACCCTCATTTCTTATGACTTGCACGAACCGGTAATCAGCAACCACATCCATAACTGGGGCAGGAACACAGTTGCGGCCATTATTAACGGGAATCTGTATTCTTACCCGGTTTTTCACACGACGCAGGTTAGCCACCCGTCGCTAGGCTACCGGGCACCAACTGCACTGCCCCCGGCGCTGAGGAAATATACGTATCATCGGGCAATGCATGGCGTTGCCCATCAATAGCGCAACGCATAATCTCCAATTCAGCGCCACCGTGCTGCGGGATCTCTATTTCTAGGCCACAGGCACATGCGAACGAATGTGACCTCGTTGCGAAGTTGCGATGCCGCTTCATCACGGAGGATACACGAGCCGACGTGAGCAAGGGTGATTTCGGTGAAATTCAGATCTCCTCGATCTTGGTAGGGTGATACAGCAATCTGGATTGTCATTGCATTCTCCTCGCGGCATCGGCAGAGCGGTAGAATCAACATACATCAATTGCCTTGGGGCTGTTCGGAATATTTAGGGTCAGAGTAACGACATTGAACCCGTGAGCGTGAGCACCACCCTCACCCCTTCTCCACACAATTGAACATCCACTGGAATATTTGGGGTCAGAGTAAAAACTCGGAACCGAGTTATTCGTGGATCAGCCCCCCGGAGTCTTTACTCTGACCCAAAATATCCCCGGATTGCGCTGCGCATCATCCGCGCTACGTTTGCATGCTCACACAGCCATCACCTTGCGTCCCTGTGGCTCGGGAATCGGGTCGCCATGCTCGGCGGCGACATCGAGCCAAAGCCTGATCGCGTCCTGAGCATTGATCAGCGCACTTTCATAAGTATCGCCATGCGCCATGCAACCGGGAAGCTCCGGCACCTCGGCGACGAATGCCGCGTCCTCGCTGCTCCAATAGATGATGATTTCATACCTCAACATCGTCTTGACCTCCAAAGCGGTATTCGAGCAAGACCGCGCGCACCTGCCTCACCTGATAAGGCTTTGCCTGGTTGCCCTGTCTCTGCAGATTGATCATGTCCCTGATCCCGGTTTTGCGGTAGAGGTGATGGCTGCCGCGTATCCGCTCTTCGAATCCGAGCCACAAGAGCAGCGCCCGGAGCTCGTCGAAAGCGATATTACGGTCGGAACCACCCAGCAGCACCCGCTGCAACAGTTTGTGTTGTCTTCCCATGAGCCGGTCCTTGGCATTGGGTTTGTTGTGAGTGAAATTAGGGTAGGCTCCGCTGCGTTTGGCGTCCAGTCCTGGTCAGGAGCCGGTATTACGGCAATGTCGGGCGCGCATTCCAGCGCAAGCCCCAGCTAGTACCCTTCCGTATTCTTCTCCACCCAGCGCTCGCCTTCCGCAAGCCGTTCCTTCTTCCAGAACGGTGCGCGCGATTTCAATTCCTCCATCAGCCAGCGGCTGGCCTCGAAGGCGTCCTTGCGGTGTGCCGACCATGCGGCGACGAGGACGATGGGATCGTTGGGATGCAGCTCGCCGACGCGGTGCAGAATCAGCGTATCGAGCAGATTCCAGCGCTCGGCGGCAGCGCGGCTGATCTGTTCGAGGAATTTTTCGGTCATGCCCGGATAGTGTTCCAGGGTCATGCCGCGCACGGCGTCGCCTTCGTTGAAATCGCGCATGGTGCCGACGAAGGCGGCGGTCGCGCCGTGCTGTCCAGGCGCGAGCGCTTCGGCCTGATACGCACTCAGGCGCTGCCAGGGATCGAAGGGTGTGCTGAGTACTTCGACGTGCATGTTCAGCCTCCGGTCACCGGCGGGAAGAAGGCCACTTCATCGCCGTCACGCACCGGCGCATGTATATCCGCATATTCCATATTCACGGCGATCAGCATGTTGACCGGCGGTTCGATATCGCCCAACACCCGCTGCCATACCTCAGCGACGGTGCTCGCCGCGGAGCGCGGCAAGCTCCTGATCGGCGACGTCCAGACGTTCGCGCAGGCTGGCAAAAAAGCGTACATGAATGGACATACTCGATTTGCGGTCGACCGACCGGCTCTCTATGATTCGGTAACTTAAGTTTACCACGCCGCTCAACCGCCGCCGGAAACCCGCACCCATGTCCGAACTCACGCACTTCAATGCCGCCGGTCAGGCCCATATGGTCGATGTCGGCGCCAAGCAGGATACGCCAACGCGTCGCCATCGCCGAGGGCTGGATTCATATGCAGCCGGACACCCTCGCGCGAATCCGCCAGGGCGATCACAAGAAGGGCGATGTGCTGGGTATTGCGCGCGTGGCCGGGATCATGGCCAGCAAAAAAACGGCGGATCTGATTCCGCTGTGTCATCCGCTGGCGTTGACCCACGTCGACATTGAGCTGACGCCGCAAGACGATCCGGTTGCGGTGTATTGTCGCGCGACGGTGGAAACCTCTGGGCAAGACCGGCGTGGAGATGGAGGCGCTGACGGCGGTGCAGATCGCGCTGTTGACCATTTACGATATGTGCAAGGCCGTCGATCGCGGCATGAGCCTGCAAGATATCCGGCTGGTGGAAAAACGCGGCGGCAAATCCGGACACTGGCAGCGCGCGCCGAAGCACGCTAAACCTCAAGAACCGAAACGGCATTGCGAGACCGAAGCGCCGGCAGCACGTACCAATGCCGACGCTGCAACGCGTTAACCCCTGCAGAATGTTCAGCACTTCGTTGATCTCTTGTTGCGACTGCGATAGCAGCTCGATGCTGAAGCCCGGCCCAAGCGGCTGATGCTGAGTTTCTGAAAGGCCTTGAGTTCGGTCAGTGGCGGGCCTGAATACCCCCCCTGACCGAACTGGCTGTGCACATGCGCGACTTGCACGATGTCGACATAATCGATCGCTTCACCACTGCTGCGATCCCAGACCTCGGCCTGCGCGGGGATGCCGGCGATGTCGTCCTCGAACTGCCAGGTCTTGAGCACAAATGTCCCCAGGGCGCCGCGCAACCGCCCGATCATGCTATCCAATCGCGCGGGTTCCAGTGGCATCTGCATCGTCTCCAGATAGTGCAGCAACGGCAAGATACCGATGTCGTGCACCAGGCCGGCCAGCAAGGCGCGGTCGGGATCCAGGCCGGGTGTCAGTCGCGCCAAGACACTGCTGATGGCGGCGACCCGACAACTGTGTTGCCAGATCCGTTGCAAACGCTCGCGCAGCGCCGGCGTGCCCGCCTGAAATACGTTGCGCAGGGTAAAGCTCACGACCAGATTGCGCGCCGAGGGGATGCCCATGCGGGTGATGGCGCTGTGACAATTGTCGAACTTCTTGATACCGCGATACAGCGGACTGTTGGCGATCTGAATAAGTCGCGCCGCCAGTGCCGGATCGAACTGGATGAGCCGAGCGATGTCGGCAACCGAGCGGCGCGGATCATTCACCGCCGTACGCACCTTGAAGGCCAGATCCGGCAGGCTGGGCAGTTGCAGGCGACCGCTCTTGGCGTCGGCGATAATGCGCTGGATCAGTGCCAGATCCGTGTCGGGAGGGGCCGTGGTCTGCATCACTGCTGAACTCTCCATTCCATCTCCCTGAATCCGTGGCCTGCGCGGCAAATGCAGCGTCTCTGGCGTAGTTTCGGCCGCAACCGCCCCCGGCTTGACCGTCTACCCTGGACTACCCCGGGTTGTCATCCCCTGCCGGCTCCGGTACAAAGCGCTTGGCAATGGCCCCACCCCGCCCTCGCACTGACACCTTGGTAGACAACCCCATGAATGACATCAGCAAAATTATCGACGGCAACCCGATCCTGGCGATGGACGAGGGCCAATCACAGGCCGAGCTCGAGACGCTGCTCAGCGCCTATCTGCAAAGTCGCAGCGAACTGGCGGCGAGCGCCCCGACACTGGAGAGCCTACGCGTAGAGTTGGACATCGCCGAAACCCTGCTCGCGTTGAATCGTCACGCGGAGTCCTGGGACGTTGCCCGCGCGGCGTTCGATCATTGTGTGACGATGCAGGCATGGCAAGAGGCGGTGGAAGCCTGCGACATCCTCTATCGCACCGAACTCGACCAGAGCATCGTCGCCCTGGGTAACGGCGTATGGCTGGCGGTGACCTATCCGATCAAACCCCAGACCAGTGTCGCGCTGCTGCATCACATCGTCGACGAAACACCCGACAAATCCGACGGCGGTGCGGTCGCAGCCATGGTCGCGCATTATCTTGCCGACCTACGCACTCGCGACGACGCACATGCGCACAGCAGCCTGACCTTCCTCACCACCCAGGTGCTGGCTAAAGTCGCCAAACGGCATCGCGGCATCGAAGGTCAAGAGATGCTGAACACCTGGATCGAGATCCTGCAACTCAATGACACCGCCGAACTGCTGCCGCGCCTGGGCAAGATGTTGGAGGCCATGGTGGATGGCAAGTGGTGGTATGACCGGGATGCACTGCGCGCGCAGTTGCCGCAGGACTAGAACGACGGATTTCATTGAGAGAACATGACAACCGTAGGAGCGGGCTGAAGGTGAGGCGCTTGCGCCGAGAGGCTGCCCTGGGGCATTGCCCGCGAACAGCATGCCGCCCGCCGGTTCGCGGGCAATGCCCGCTCCTATAGACCTTGAAGTACCAGCTAACCCACCGCCTGTTTACGCAGTCCGTCGATCACACTGCTGACGGCACGGTCGAACAACGGCGCATCATCGAGCACGCGCGCACTGCCGCGGCGTAATTCAGTGGCCAAACCTTGCAGCGTCTTGTCGCAGGCCTTGAGGCCCTGACGGTTGGTGAACAGATACGCGCCGGTCACCGGGCTGACCCAGGTAAGCTTGGCGCGCAAGGCATTGCCATCTTCCTGCGAGAATTCCACCCACATGCCTTGCCGTAAGGCGCGCACGCGCTCGACGAATTCGTCGTCGGCAACTGCCTGCTCAGCAGCAGCATCGTCGGCCAGAGTGACTTCTTCGACATCGATATCACCGGCAGCGACCAGTCGATGGATAGTCGCGGTGGTCAGAATCGCGTCTTCGTGTACCGGCTCGACATCGATCGACTCAACCTCGGCGAGCGGATCATCCACCACCGCCAGTTCGGATACTTCTGTCTCAGACGAAACGGTGTTCACAATGGCGGCATGCGCATCCGCAAGCTGTTCCAGGAAAGATTCGAAATCTTCTTCGCGCATGGATACCAGCGCCATGCCTTCACGCAGCAGCCGCAACAGACTCGGCAGTAATTTGACCAGTCGATCGCGCTCCATAGTCGTGGTCTTGGGTTGCAGACTCCACACCAGATTATCCATGGTGGTGAGATTGCGCTTCCAGGAAATACTCTCATCGCCTTCCTTGATGGCCGTCACCAGCAGTAAATTCTGCCAGTAGCTCACTAGGAACTGCCGCACGAATTTCGGCACGCTGCCTTTGCAACGGCGTTCGACTTCAATACGCACGCGCTGCTTGGTCGCGCGCAAACGTTCTTTGCCCTGCACCATGCGCGCGGATTGCGCTTCGAGATGTTCCGCCTTCTGCTGTTCCTTGGTCAGGAAATCCTCGAAGTCTTCCAACAGCGCGCCGAACAAACTTACATCGTTTTCGAATTCAACCAACACACGCTGCACCACCGATTCCACTTTTTTGTACAGTGCCTGGTCGTGCTCGCCATTCCAGCCGACCGCGGCCTCCGCCAACTTATTGAGCAATTTGCGCGCGGGATGTGCCTTACGTGAAAAAAAGCTCTTGTCGAGCATACCGACTTTGAGCATCGGGATTTGCAAACGCCCGATCAGCGCCTTCATCGCCGGCGGGACATTGGCGTCATCGAGAATGTAGTCGAACAACATGGCAACCACGTCGATGATCATGCTATCGGCAGCGCCGACATTACCAACCATGCCACTGGACTGGATGTTGCGGATCACATTGACCGAACCGGACATCACATCCATGTTACTGAGATTACCCATACCGCCGGCGACCAGTTCGCTATTGCCCTGCTGCAGTTGGGTCAGGGTCTGCACGAATCCGGTGGCGCCGCCGTTGCGTGCGGACATCCCGCCACCGGTCTGACCGCCAAGCAGCATGCCCACTGGCATACCCCCGTGCATGCCACCGGGCATACCCCGGTACATCAGCTGCTGGAGGGTGGCAAAGACGTCTTCGTCGATGGCCGCTCCGCCTTCCTGCGCACTCACACCACCGGCGCCACCCGCCACGCTGGCATGTGGCCCAGGTCGCGCCGATCCGGTGCGTTTGACCTCATGGCGCAACTCGGGCAGAACCCCACGCTCGATCAACAGGCGATTGACCTCGCGATACAGCGACAGCATTTCCTCGTTGACCACATAGCGGTCGAACAGCTTCATGATAATGAGTTTGACCTTGATGCCCGACTCGACGTCGCCGCAGGCCTCGCGGAAGGCATTACAGATCACCTCGGGACCGATAGGATTCTTGGCGCGCGTCAATTCCGGATCATTGAGCAGATAACCGATACGACGGTTGAGCGGCCCGAGCTCCTCCTTGGACGACACATCGACCTTGCTGACCATATTGGCAACCGCCAAGGTCTCTTCCAGCGCGTCGTGTTCGACCAGACCCATATCATTCATGCGCGGCGATGCGACATGGGTGGTATCGGCGTTCTCACTCTCTTTGCGGATCTCGCGGTTAAAGCCTTCCATGAGCTGCGCCTTGAAACCGATTTCCATACTGGCGCGCTTCAGGCGCACTTCGCGCATGGCATCGAAATACAGACTCTGCACGCTGTTGTTCTCGGCCTTTTCCGCGAGTTCGAACAGGGCATCGTCAACTTTGCCCATCATGCCCACCAGTGCCGCCGTCAAGCGGCGGATGGTCACCTCGCGGCACTCCCGCAGCAGACTCACGGCCTCCTGACTGCTGAGGCCCTTGCGGGCTTTCTCGAACTCATTCATTTGGACGATATTCATACACGGTTCCAAAACGCGTGGCGGTTTGTCACCTTTACGGAAGACCTAGCGCAATCTTGATATGCCCAGCCCGGTATAACGGCAGGAGAATATTGGAAGTGTGAGGGGCGACGCAATTTTGACGAATCTTGCTCCGCGGCAATTCAACTCTGTCGGGTTTTCGCCGCTACGAGGTTACCACTCACTTTGGCTGAAACGACATGTCCATCCCCCAATCAGAATCTCACGCCACCCGCGACCTGGCCGGCGACCTGGCCGCCAGCCTCATCGAGGATGTGTCCTGTCTGGTGTCACCGCCGGACGTGTGCATCAAGGTATTCGAACTGATCGAGTCCAACGATGCCGGTGCGCAGGATATCGGCGATGTCATCAGTCGTGACCCCAGCCTGACGGCGCGACTGCTGCGCCTGGTGAACAGCGCCTTCTATGGTTTCTCGCGGCGCGTCGATACGGTCTCGCGCGCCATCACCGTGGTGGGCGTGCGCGAACTCTACAGTCTGGTGATCGCCGTCTCGGCCATCAAATCGTTCACCAATTTGCCCAACAGCCTGGTCAATATCGACACCTTCTGGCGCCATGGCATCTATACCGGGTTGATCGCCCGCGCGTTGGCCAAGCGCTGCCGCGTGCTGCACCCGGAACGCATGTTCATCGCCGGCATGATGCACGATATCGGCAGTCTGGTGCTGTACAACCGCATGCCCGAAGTGTGCGCGGATTTGCTGCTGGTGTGCGACGGTGACGAAGGCATTCTGCATCAAGCGGAATTGTCAGAATTGGGCTTCAGCCACGCCGACCTCGGCGGCGCCCTGCTCAATACCTGGATGCTGCCGGAAACCTTGCAAGAGGCGGTTGGCTATCACCATATGCCGTCGTATGCGCTGAATTCGGAGCTGGAGGCGTCCATCGTGCATCTGGCCGAGAATCTGGCCAATCGCTCGCAAATCGGCGCCTTCTGCGAAACCCCCAGCCTGACAGCGGCGGCCGATGCCTCGGTGTGGGCGGCCATCGGCCTGGAAGAGGCCAGTTTTGACCCCGACGTTGTGATCGGCGAAGCTGGGGTGCAGTTCACTGAAACAGCCGGTCTATTGTTGGCGCGAGCCTGATAGACGCCCCCGGCAACCTGAGACCGCGGAGACAGCCGGAATGAGCATCATCAATTTCCGCCCCGATGACAGCGGGGTACAGACGCTCAAGAAGGAAAATATAACCAGCCCGGCGAATCAGGCGCTGCAGGGTCTCACGGCCAGCGTCCGCATTCAGCCTGTCGATGACCAGCCGCACACACCGCCGCAAGCACCCTTCCTCGCGACCTATTCCGGGCCGGAGCGCCGCAGAGCGGAGCGCCGACTCGGGCAGGCGCGCGTCATTCTGGATACCCGCGACAAGCGCGAACGCCGCCGCGAGGCACAGGACCAGTTGAGCGAAGAAGATATCCCTAAAGTGGGTATCGATGTGTACGGTTAAACTTCAAACCCGATATCACCAGCTCACTCACACGTCATTCAAACGCCGGTCACGCGCTGCTCGGACACCTTGTCGCCGATGTAGCGTTCGATAAACATCCACGCCTGACGATTCAACTCAGTGAACTCGACGCCATGGTGATAGACACGCTTGTCGGCCGTGTGGCTGCGCTCCTCGCGCACGTAGCGCACCCGGCACGGCAACACCACCCGATCCGTGCCCGCCGTACCGAGATGCGGGATCTCGATGGAAAAGCGCTCACCGATTTCGCCGAGTCGGCTGCCGGCCACTAAGCGCGCGCCCGACAAACTGATGTCGGCCAGCACCACGGACATCTTCCGACCCGCCTCCTCCATCACCAGCATCATCACCACATCGTTGACCGGCACACGCTGGCTGCGTCGCACCATGGTGCCCTGCACGCCCTGCGGATAGGCCAGATGCGCGTGCAAGAAGGGTTGCTCCGCTAGACACAGCACTTGTGTATCAAAGGCATACAGATTGTCGCCGGACTCGAAGCGCACCACGCAGGCGTCACCGGCGTGCAGAATCTGGCGTGCGGCCGACTCGGCGGCGGATTGCAGCATGACCATGATGCTGCGGCCGGGAACGTAGCCGATCAGCGTTACCGGTACATCCTGAATGCCGGCTTGCGGCAACTCGATCTGCAGCGCGGAACCGACCACCAGGTTGAGGGTTGAATTATCCATTGTGGATGGCTCGAAACGTGACGCCGGCGGAGGAACCGGCCGAGCCATTATGCCTAGCCGGCGGCTGCCGACCAAGCTCGATTTTCAGCGGAAATCCAGCTCCACGGTCCACTCCGAGGCATCGCCGCGTACCCACACGGCGTGCAGATCAGGCTGACGCGACGCCACATAAATTAGCAGGCTGCGCGCGAAATCCTGCTTCCCCTCGGCCAGTGCCGTCAGCACATGTCCAAGCACGAAGCGGGCGCGCTGCGCGGCATCCGGTGCCGTGACCCGTTGGCCCTCGAGTTCAATACCCACATCCATATCCGCATCCAGGCGTGCGAACAGGCCACGCAGTTGGCCGGGAATACCGCCGCCGCGCGCCACCTGCAGATGCGGCGCGCCATCCAGATACAGAAGCAGGTCATCGTCCAAGGGGAACCTCAACGTGCTTGCCAGAACGGCATGTAGCGGTCGGGGAATTCCGCATCGGGCAGGTAATGCGAACCATAGCAATCAGCCTACTTAGCGCCGATGACAACCCCATGAAAGGCCGCTTCAAGCAGCGACAAACAAATCATAGAGCGAGAGAAATATCTCGACCACGATGAGAATCACGATGTACCACTCCACGCGTAGCGAGCGCTTGTGGTGTAACAAATCGAGCACCGTCTCGGCGGTGCGCGCGATCAATTCCAGCTTGTCATCCAGGGCACGATGGCGTTCGGCCAATTCGAATTCGTCCACCAGCCGCGCATAGACACGCTCCAATGGCGGATGATCCCAGAGCAGATCCGGTTTCTCCGCGACCTCGACGCGCCCGACCATCTTGTGTTCCACCATCAACACATCGCCGATCTGGCGCAGCAACTCACGCGCCTGCGAACCGACGCGGCCGGCCTGGCGCAATCCTGCGGCGAGCGGCTCGATGGAATCGAATACCTGCGCCACCTGATGTTCGTAATGCGCCAGCACCACACTTTTAGCCAGCACCTCGGCCACCAACTGAAGTCGTTCCACTGAGGCATCGGTCAGACTGATGGCACCGGACGGGTCAACACGTTCATCACCATCGGTGCTGATAATGAGTTCGACATCTTCATGCTCCGGCTGCGCGATGGCACCGGCGATCAAGGGCGCGAGTTGGCCGAGGAAGGACAGTTCCTCCAGTGGGTGCAGTTCGAACAGCACCACCACGCCGTAACGAAACAAGGCGGCACACCCCTGGCTGCCCGCGCGCACCAACAGCGGCGATTCGGCAATCAGATCACCGCGTTCGAAGGCGCGCACATCGATGCGCTCGCCGACGTACAGGGCACGGGCGCGGAGTCGGGGTTTGGCATCGAAGACGGACTTGGGCATGGCGCCAGCATAACGCGACACACGCTGTGCGGGAAACAACCCACCCAGGCCCACAATCATTTGAACGCTTCAACGCTCACCCCGCGCCCGGTATAGTGGGTGGCTATACACGCCCGTACCGCGGGCGCCGTGGCGGAGAGCCCTTCATGAAGTTGAGTGTCGACCAATTCCGCGCCTGGCCGAACAAGCGCATCACCCTGCTGGGCATGTCCGGCGTCGGCAAGACGCGTCTGTCCAACATGCTGCGCAAGCGCAACTGGTTCCATTACTCGGGCGACTATCGCATCGGCACGCGCTACCTGGACGAACCGATCCTCGACAACATCAAGCACAAGGTGATGGAGATCCCGTTCCTGCGCGACCTGCTGCGTTCGGATTCGATTCACATCGGCAACAATATCACCGTGGACAATCTGCACCCGGTATCGAGTTTCCTGGGCAAGCTCGGCAATCCCGAACAGGGTGGGTTGGGGCTGCGGGAATTCAAACGCCGCCAGGAACTGCACCGGCTTGCCGAGATCGCCGCCATGCGCGACGTGCCGGAATTCATCCGTAAGGCGGAGGAAATTTACGGCTATCAGCACTTCATCAATGACGCCGGCGGCAGTGTCTGCGAACTCGACGATCCGCTGACCATCAATATCCTTGCCGAACACACGCTGATCCTGTATCTCCAGGCAACCAAATCCGACGAGCAGGAATTGATCCGCCGCGCCGAGGCCGCACCCAAGCCGCTCTACTACCGCGAGACGTTCTTGGACGAGCAATTGGCGACGTATCTGCAAGAACGCGCGTTGCCCTATGTCGCCCTGATCGAACCGGATGACTTTGTGCGCTGGATGTTCCCGCGCCTGTTCTATTCGCGTATCCCACGCTACGAAGCGATCGCCGCCGAACATGGCTACACGCTCACCACGACGGAACTCGCCCAGGCTCAGGACGAGGCCGGTTTCATGCGCCTGATCGAATCGGCGCTGGAACGGCAAGGCTAGTCAACACCGCGAGAGAATCGAAACCATGCCCCTGGTCGCCAATACCGAACTGCCTGCCTTCGCCCGCCTGGAACAGGAAGGCGAGACCATCCTGCCCGGTGACGAAGCCGTCCATCAGGATATCCGCGAACTGCACATCGGTTTGCTGAACATGATGCCGGATGCGGCGCTGGAGGCGACTGAGCGGCAGTTTTTCCGCCTGGTCGGCGAGAGCAACCAGATCGCCCAGTTCTACATGCACCCGTTCACCCTCAAGGAACTGGTGCGCGAGAGCCGCGGCCGCGAGCATGTCGACAAGTACTACGAGAGCTTCGAGCAGATCAAATCCGCTGGACTGGACGCGCTGATCATCACCGGCGCCAACGTCCAGGGCACGGAACTGGCCGAACAGCCGTTCTGGGAACCGCTCATCGAGGTCATCGACTGGGCCTACGCCAACGTCACCTCGACGCTGTGCTCGTGTCTGGCGACCCACGCCGTGCTGCAGTTCCGCTATGGGCAGAAACGTCGGCCGCTGGGCTATAAGCGCTGGGGCGTCTATCCGCACCGGGTGTGCGATCGCAAGCATCCACTGACCCTGGGCGTGAACACGCGCTTCGACGTACCGCATTCGCGCTTCAATCAGATCGACCGCGTCCAGTTCGAGGCCGCCGACCTGCAGATATTGGCCGAAAGCGCCGAGGCCGGCGTGCATCTGGCCGTCAGTGAAGACGGCTTCCGCCTGGTGTTCCTGCAAGGCCATCCGGAATACGACAGCATCAGCCTGCTCAAGGAATACAAACGCGAGGTGCTGCGCTACGCGGCCGGCAGTCGCACGGACCATCCGCCCTTTCCGGATAATTATTTCAGCCCACAGGTCCAGGCCATCCTCGACGAGTATCGCGCGCTGTTGGAGCGCGCCGTGGCCAGCGGCCGCCCGGTCCCTGAACTGCCGGAGAGCTTCATCCTGCCGCATATCGATAACACCTGGCACGACACCGCCGAGGCGATCATTAACAACTGGGTCGGCAAGGTGTACCAGATCACCAACAACGACCGCCGCAAGCCCTTCATGGACGATGTCGATCCCGCCGATCCGCTGGGCCTGCGCGAGTAGTCAGAGGGCCCAGCGGTCCGCCCCGAAAACCTGTGTTATATGCCGCTGAAGCCGCGGTCTTTGCGGCGCCACGTGCACCGATCTGCCCGGCAAGCCCGGCCCGCGCGCCGCCTCCCCCTAAAGTTAATTCTGGACAGATCGCTATGGCTGGCTATTATTCCGCCACGCGCCGCCGGTCGGCGTAACCCATGGAGCAACACTCGGTTCAGGTGAAGACAATGTCGGTATCAGCAAAACAAAAAGGCCCTCTCTGGTATGGGTATCTTGAAGCCGGTGCGAAAAGCACCCCGGTCGTGCGTGATGAACGCCTCGACACGGGTAACGCCAAGACCCTCTTCTTGTTCAACCTCGCGCGGCAGCAAATCCTTGAATATACCCGTGAGATCGTCGAGTCCAAGTTGCGCGATTTGAAAGCCGGCGAGGCCAGCGTCGACGAACTCAACGTCGCCTATGGCGAGGCCAGACGCAGCTTCAAACATCCCGGCGCGCGCCCGCTGAACATCCCCGAGCGCGGCGCACCCGCCAAGGCCGACAAGCCGCCCAGTGAAGACGACAGTTTCAAAGACTTCGGCAGCGCTGGCGACGTGGACGAGGCTGTCTGGATCGACAGCACCGAGACGGAAGAATCCTGAGCGCTGGTGCGCTCACCGGCCGCTACGCGAATGGACACCACCACGCTCCTTGGCCTGGCCGCCGGTTGCCTGACGACATTGGCGTTCGTGCCGCAGGTGCTCAAGACCTGGCGCAGTAAATCCGGCAACGACATCTCGTTGGGCATGTTCCTGCTGTTCAGTGCCGGTGTATTGCTGTGGCTGATCTACGGCATCCTGATCGATGCGCTGCCGGTGATCCTCGCCAACGCCGTCACCCTGCTGCTGTCATTGGCGATTCTGCTTCTAAAACTGCGTTACCGGCAGCTGCCGCGCGACAATTGATGCCGGACCGCCCCATCAACACCCATGCCGCTCGTCCTGCAAACGGCGTGCGCCGGCCTCAACCCGCCGATCTTCGTGTATTTTTCGATCAGACCACCCGTTAAGGTGGCGTTCAGATTCGTCCTGCTAGTCTGGCTTCAACGCTCGGGGAACCCCGGCGTGCGACCGAAGATTCCGGTCGGCACCCGACCCGGGTCTTTGCCACAAGGAGAAAAAGTCATGCGCAAACTGAACACCATCCTGCTCGCCCTGACCGTTGGCGCTGGCAGCCTGCTCGCCGCTCCGTTGGTCCATGCGGACAAGTATGAGACACACAACTATTACGGCGGATCGCGTCACGGTGGCGGTCACCATCATCGCCACCACGGCAGGCACAAAGTCGTGAACGTTTACTACGCGCCGCCGGTCTACGAACGCGTCGTGGTGGTCGAACGTCCGGTGTATTACCAGGAACCGGTGCGTTATTACCGCGAAGAAGCGGCTTATTATCCGCCGCCGTCATACAGCGGTTACCGTTCCGCCACGCCGACGATCGTCGGCGGGATTATCGGCGGTGTGGTCGGCAATCAAATCGGCAAGGGCCGCGGTAACGATGTCGCCACGGTGGCCGGCGTGCTCCTTGGCGGCTCAATTGGCCGGGACATGGGCTATTACCACCAGTAAGCGCCATCAGTAAACGGTAGCACTGAACACCGGGGCGTAAACCGCCCCGGTGTTTTTTTGCGCGCACGTTCACGCTGACTGCAGATACACCTCGACGGCATCGGCCACGGTAATTTCCCGCGCCTTGATCGCATCGATGTAGGTGCGATGCCAGGGACCGACATGCGCGCGCGACTGCTGCAATTCCAGATAGATGAGCCTGGCCATCGGCCCGGCCTCGGCAAGAAAACCGCTCTCGATGAAATCCCGCTCGGCCTGCGCCTTGTCATAGGCGACACGCATGATCGCTGCCTCCCATACGCCCGCAACCAAGGTGAATCGTCCATAGGCGGCGCGCGCATCGCCATCCATCGGCTGACCGACAGAACCGGTATTTACGACCAGTGTCGCGTTAAAGCGCCGCAGCAAGGGTTTATGGGTATGCGAACCGACGAACAAATCGCGCGGCTCGCCGAGCTTGGCCGGCAAGTCTTCATCAGCGGTACGCGTGGAAATACCATCACGATTACCCAGATCGCGAGCCGTGCGTGATATGCGCCGAGGCACCGCCTTCGAGACCGGTCAAATCGAGGTGATCGCCCCAGGCGCGAATTTCGTCCACCGCCGCACCCAGCTGCAGCCGTGCCCAATCGGCAAAGCGATCGATGTCGCAGGTCGGACTATCTGCATCGGCCGGATAATCCGCGCAGCGCAAAACATAGGTTTCATGGTTACCGGTCAGGAAGCGGGCATCGGGAAAACGCGCTTGCAACAGCCGCAGACAATCCAGACTGTAAGGTCCGCGACTGACCAGGTCGCCGTTGACGATGACCTGGTCGGGATGCCAGCGCGCAATATCCTCCAGCACTGCATTAAGCGCCGGGATATTACCGTGGACGTCGGAGAGGACCGCAAGTTTCATGCTGGGTACGTATGCGTTTCTATGGCTGGAGTGTCGTGAGCTTACACAGCTGCAATACGGACGAGCAAGGCGCAATACCCCAGAGATTGCGCGACTCCAGAATGCCGCGCGAAGATTGCGCTACTCCAACGGTCTATCCGTCCTGCGCTCCGTCTCAGTGACTACCGCGCGCCGCACGAATCACCTCGTAAGCCGCTTTGATTTCTTGGGTCTTCTCGGTCGCCAACGCCATCATCTCTTCGGGCAAGCCCTTGGCCACCAACTTATCGGGGTGATGCTGATTCATGAGCCGACGATACGCCGTCTTGATCTCGGCGTCGCTCGCCTGGCGCGTCACGCCGAGCAGTTGGTAAGCCGCCGCAAGCTGATCCTGCGATGACGGCGCGGTGCCGCCCGGGGCGAAACCGCGCGCTGCCTGCACCAGCGCTTCAAGCTGTGCGAATTCCTGACGACTGAAGCCCAGGCGATCACAAATATGCCGCAGCACCCGCGCTTCTTCTGTATGCACCGCGCCATCAGCATAACAGGCGTGCAGTTGGATCTCGACGAACATGCGCAGCAAGTGTCGACGTCGATGGCATTCCTGGCGGAATTGTTCGAGCACCGCGTCCAGCTGAAACTCGGGCGCCTTGCCCTCGTTGAACAAGCGAATCGCCGTGCCGCGCATCGCTTCACTCAGACGCATCTGCGTCATCACCTGTTCGGCAAGGCGGATCTCGTTCTGCGACACCTGTCCGTCGACTTTAGCGAGGTGCCCCATGACGGCGAAAGTCGCCGTGAAGAACGCGGTCTGCACGCGTTCCTGATCACCCACTTCCGCGCCATATTCACCGAGCCCGTCGACGCCTTTATCGAATCGCCGGCCCAACGCAACGCCCAGCAAGGCCCCGAGTGGACCGCCCAGCATAAAACCGAATGCACCGCCGAGTAACGTACCCCACCAACTCACCGCCAGCTCCTTTTCTGTCGTGTTATGCAGCGCGCCGAGCGCGGCACTGTGAATCGATCATCTATCGTGGCATCACATCCGGCGCCGCCAGAATCGAGGCGTCAATACATGACATGCGCCACATTTAGCCGCGCACATTGCACAGCCTCGCTCCGCAGACCACTGAGGAGACGCATAAGCGGCGCGGCGCCGAGCGCACTGATCGACGCGAACAGGAGCCGAAAGATGTTCACGCCAGTGTCGAAGCGGACAATGAATCTTGATATCACTCAATACTGCCGTCGAAGCTACACCGCGACGAGGTGCATTCCAACCGCTCAATCATACGCTTGCGGATCAGCAACGCACAGCCTGCGGTCAGGGTTGCCAAGCCGATACGATCGGCCTATAAATAAAAACGCCACGCACGCGACCGTCTGCGAGCGCCGCGCAGAACCACTCAGGAGGAAACTGTCATGGCGACCGAATATGAACCGCGCATCGGCGACTGGTATCGCACGGTGGCGGGTGAGAATTTCGAGATCGTTGCCCGGGATGCGGACGATGAGACGCTGGAGATCCAGTACTTCGACGGCACCATCGAAGAACTGGATATGGACACCTGGTACGAACTGAACATCGTGCCCATCGAGCCACCGGAAGATTGGTCTGGGTCGATGGATATCGTCCGCGACGATTATGGCGTCGATCTGGAATCGCGCGGCGGCGATAGTTGGGCCAATCCGCTCGACAGCCTCGACGGTAAAGACTGACTACAGCACGTCGACACGGGCTAATACTCTAAGGCCACCGTGGTTTATCCGGCCTGGGGCAAATCCCTCTTCTATACTCTCAGTGTAGCCTCCGTCCCCGTGGGTTCCTGTGCGTCCTCACGTGGCCCGTCCCACTGCAAAGGAGCACCCCATGAGAAGAAGACTGTATTTCCTGCTACCTGATACTGGACGTGCCCGGCAGACCCTGGATGAACTGCTGCTGGCACGCATCGAAGAGCGGCATATCCATGTGCTCGCGCGAAGCGGCACCCCCATGGACGGTCTACCCGCCGCCAATCTGCTCCAACGTAGTGATTTTCTGCACGGCATCGAGATGGGACTGGTCATGGGCGGCGCCACCGGCATTGTGGTGGGTCTCATCATGTTGCTGTTCCAACCCGGCGGCATAGAAATCGGCGGCGGTACTGCGCTCGCGCTGGCATTGGCCGGCGCCGGCGTCGGCGCTTGGGCCTCGGGCATGATCGGAACCGATGTGCCGAACAGCCGTCTGGCGAAATTCATGCCGGCGGTCGAACGCGGCCAAGTGCTGTTGATGGTCGATGTGCCGCTCGGTGAAGTCCGTCGGATCAGCGATATGATTCATCGGCATCACCCCGAGGCCAGCGATCACGGCATCGAACCGACTATTCCTGCTTTTCCGTAGTGTACTTGGGACCGGATCCCGCACCCGGTGGGATCCGGCCTCTTCCATTGAACCAGGCCCGCGAAGCCGTACAGGCTGTGGCAACCGCCCGCGTCTATCGTCCACTTCACCAGATGTCGCCAAGCTGCTGTATTGGCCGTATATGCTCGAAGCTACTTGAAAATCATGCCATGCGACTCAATCTTGTAAACATGGCGCCGCTACTTTAGGGTGAGAGGCGAACACGGCGTTTGCCGCAATGGGAGGTGTGCCATGATGAAGGTCTACGATATGGTCACATACGGGATGTATGACCCCGACGAGAGTGCCACACCTTACGCTTACGGAAATCCGCAAGCTGATCGCCCGACAGCGGTTCCGGCGCTGCAACTGCAAACGCTGCAACTCAACCCAACAACAGATGCAGGAACATTTCCTCCATCCACTGCGTGATGTCGATATCGGTCGCTTCCTGGATGGGATCTCTGATTGAACTGACACACTGGCATCAGCAGTTCCGATCAACGCCTGCCCGGCTCTCGTGGCAGGCGTTTTCGTTTTGGCTACTCACCGATATGCAGCAAGGTGCCGTGCCGGCGCGCCACTTTGAAGGCATACAGAAACAACGCGCTGCCGGCCGCAATATAAATCAGGTTCAGCCCGATCGCCGCCAGTAAATGCTCGTTCAATACACGCTGCTCGACCAGTACCGCGCGCATGCCCTCAAAGACATGACTCGATGGCAAGGCCCAGGCAATCGGCTGCAACCACGTCGGCAACACCGCGATGGGATAGTAGATGCCACTGACCGGCGCCAAGGCGAAGATCGCCACCCAGGCCAGGCTTTCTGCGCCCAACCCATAACGCAACACCAACGCCGCGACCATTAAACCGATGGCCCATCCCATGACCAGCAGGTTGGCGAAAAACCCCAGCAGCGACAGACCGAGACTGAAGATCGAAAAATCATAGAACTGGATAGCCAACAATGCCGCCGCTCCCACACCGATGAGCGTACGCAGGAAACTGATCACCAGGAGCGCGCAGATCAGTTCGTAGGGGCGCAAGGGGCTGACGAACAAATGCCCAAGATTGCGTGAATACATCTCTTCGAAAAAACCCAAAGACACGCCGAGCTGACTGCGGAACAACACATCCCATAACAGTACAGCAGCCAGCAATACGCCTGAAGCCTGCGCCAGCCAACTGCTGTTGGTGACAAAGAATTGAGTGATAAAACCCCACAGCACCATCTGCACGGCCGGCCAATAGAACAACTCCAGAACGCGCGGGCCGGAGTGTCGCAACAGATAGACGTAGCGCAGCACCATGGCGCCGACCCGGCGTAATGAGAAATAATTTTCAGCGCTCGTCATCAACCGCCCTTCACTCCACACCCTCCGAGTAGCGCGCAATATCCAGAAACACCGCTTCCAGGGTAGCGCGACCATAGCGCTCCAATAATGCTGCAGGGGTACCGCGATCGACCAAGCGCCCCTGACGCAACATCAGAACATCGTCGCAAATCCGCTCGACCTCCGGCATGTTGTGCGAGGCCAGCAGGATGGTGGCGCCGCTCTCACGCTGATATTCCAATAGATAACTGCGAATCCGGTCGGCACTGTCCGGATCCAGCGAGGCTGTCGGCTCGTCCAGCAACAAGACCTCGGGCGCGTTCAGCAAGGCCTTGGCCAGCGCCACACGGGTGCGCTGTCCGGCCGACAAAGTGCCGTAGGCCCGGCGCAAATAGGCCGTGATATGCAGGGCCTCGGCCAACTCTGCAATACGTGCGCGCACGCCGCGCACACCATACAGATGCGCATACACAGACAAATTCTCGGCCACGGTCAGACGTTGCGGGAGATCGACATACGGTGAGGAAAAATTCATCCGCCCGAGCACCCGGTAGCGATGTGCGAGCATATCTTCGCCGAGAATGCGGATGTCACCGGATGACGGCGTCAGCAAACCCAGCAGCAGCGATAAGGTGGTGGTCTTGCCGGCGCCATTCCCTCCCAACAAGCCGCACACCGAACCCGCTGGCACAGCGAAACTGAGATCAGAGACAGCGGCGATGCTGTCGTACTGTTTATTGAGATTGCGGACTTCGATAGCAGGCATGTCCACAGCATGCTGGCGCACGCGTCGGAACACAACTCTACATGGACTAGCAGGCTGTCGAAAAACGCGATCAGCGGATGCAGCGCAAGGCGGAAACGAACGAAAAAGCGGAGTTTACACGGAGTAAATGAGCATTTTTGAGTTCGTTTCCAACGCAGTGATACGCCGCTCAGCGCGTTTTTCAACAGCCTGCTAGGATTTTTGCGCCAGTGTCGGCGGCGGGCTTGCGGTCGCCACCACAGAGACCTCGGCACTGCCTGCGAACACGCAGCCGAGACCGCTGCGTTTAGCCGTATACATGGCGGCATCGGCCAAGCCGATCAGGGTCTCCAGATCGGACGCATCGGTGGGATAAAAGGCTGCGCCAATGCTCAGACCCACGCTACAGTCCTGCTCACCGATTTGGAACGGTTCGCGCAATGCCCGCAGCAGTTTATCCACGACCGCCATGACATCGCTCTGCCGAGTCAGCGCGGGCAGCAGAATACCGAACTCGTCGCCACCCAGCCGCGCCACCAGGTCGTCCTGCGCGGGCATACCGGATACCTCACCCAACAGACTGATCACATCGCCGTGACGCATCACGCCGGCCAAACGCCGCGCCACCTGATGCAACAGTTCATCGCCCGCCTGGTGACCAAAGCGATCATTGATTTTCTTGAAGCCGTCGAGATCCATCATCAACAGCGCGAAGCCCGCCTGTTGGCGCCGGTCGTTCACGGTATTCCGTTCCAGACACTCTCTGAACTGCACACGGTTCGGCAACAGTGTCAGAGGGTCGGTATACGCCAGATGATCCAAGGTCCGATAGAGATCTTGCAGCGCATGCAACTCCTTGACCGCCGGAATTCTGGAATTCCCCAGCTTGATCGCGCCACCGCCACCCTCTTGCCGATAGCTGTCCAGTTGCCGCAACAGCTGCGCTATCGGCTCCAGCGCAGTACGCCGCAGCACCCAAAATACCGCGCCGGCCACCAACAACGTCACCACGGTAGCGACCAGCAAAATAGCGTGCAGCGTCTCATCGAGCTTTGCCTGTAACGCCGCCACATCGCTGAGTAACGTGGCACGCATCACGACACCTGCATCACCCTGCACCGGATATTCGACGGCCAGCACCGCATCCATGCTGTCCTGGTCCGGCCAACTTGCGGATTGATACAGCTTGGTGCCGGAAACAGTATGCAAGCGCAACGGCATGCCTAAAGCATGTTCCAGGCTTTCCAGGCTGTAAGACGGATCGGCGATCACCTCGACATAACCGCGCACCCACAAACCACCGATCGGCACGATGAGGCTGTAGAGCGGCGTAGTTTCGTCGCACAACGCCGAGATCAACTGCAAGCGTTCCGGACCCTGCCGCGCCGCGGCGCGTTCCAACAAACCGGGGCAAGCGGCCTGACCCGCGGGGAAGGCGCGCGTGCCTTCGCTGGCGGCGGCCAGCAATTTGAAGTCCGCATTGAACAGACGCAACTGAATCAGCCGGATTTCACCGGCGGTGACGAAGTATTGATGGAACTGGTCATTCAACAGCCGTTCGATGGCCGTGTAGTCGTGCGCCGCCAAGGCGTGATCGAAACCTGGGCCGGTCTGTACACTCAACCCCAGTGCACGCGCCTTCTCCTCCAATTCCGTCAAGATCTCGGTGGTTGCCAATCCAACCAGGTTGGACAAGCCAAGACGTTGGTTTTCCAGGGTCAGGCGGTGATAAATCTCACCGGTCACGAGGGCGAGCGACATGCCCAGCATGCCCATGACCAACACGACCATGCCGGTCAGCGCGCGCAGAGATACCGGTTGCCGCAGAATCGCCATGCTCACATCTGCAAGAAGGGATATCCCTTCTGCTTCCACTCCTCGAAACCGCCACGGAACCAATACAGTCGCGTATAGCCACAGCCTTTGGCAATTTGCAACGCGATGACGCTACGGCCGCACTTCACCCCGTTGCAATAGAACACGACCGGCGCATCTGCCGCAGGCAACTGGGCCTTGAGACTGGCACAGTTGGTTTCGACATCCGGCAGGCTCACCGAATCCTGGATGTAGCCTTGCTGCCGATCGCCACGTTGCCGCGCATCTACAATAGACAGATTGGGATGATGTTGGGCGAGTTCAATCAGCGCCTCCGCGTCGACCGAAGTCACGCCCTCGATGGCCTCTGGCACAGCGATCTTGCCGGCCTGGGACGGCAGTGGCAGCACGCTGCATAGACACAGACAGATACCCTGAATCAGGCGCGTTGCACCCATGGAGCCTCCGTAGATAAAACGCACATACACTAATGATTATAGCGACACATCGCCTAAGGTATTGAGGTAACAACGGGGGACACAAGCACCCAGCCATCTTTGTGCGTCACGGCGACAGATGTCAGTGCTTGTCCAGCACAGGGCCCGGCTACGCAGCGACCATCAGCGATGCGAAACAGTGCCAGATGGGTTGCGCATTGAATGAGGGTGCGGTCGAGGTTGAGGAATTGGTCCGGCTGCCAATCCAGTGGACTACCGGTGTGCGGACAATGATTCATGTAGGCATACACGTCCTCGCCACGCCGTACCACGAAGATGTCCTTCAACCCCTCCGCCGTCTGCAGTGTAAATCCCCGCGACCCAGGATCAGCCAGATCATGCAGACGACACAGACGCTGCGGCGATGTTGTATCAGGCATTGGCCAAGCCGGTATAGCCTCGCGGCGCGCATTTACGCTCCGCGAAATACACCCAATCAAACACAACGAGATCGATGGCAGGTCTATGGGGCATGCACGGACTTTGTGGTCTGGGGATCGGGCGAAATTCTACCCGCTTTCGTCCCTATCCCCAATTCGAACGCGATTACAGATCCCGTGCGACCCGGAATCCGAGATCATCCATGCGCATATTGTTGATCTGTTGATCGCGCTTGGTCAGGCGCAGCGTGCTCGCCGGGCTGTTGTAGCCACCGCCACGAATAACCCGATGGGTACAACCCACGCTGACCCAGGCACTGCCATCAGTCGGCGCCGATTCATAATTTGCGTGATAACAGTCCTGCACCCACTCGATGACATTGCCGGAGGTGTCGAACAGGCCGAGCGGATTGGCCGCGAAGCTACCGACTGGCGCGGTGTTTTTCGCATCCCACTCGCTGCCACAGTTGTAGCAATTTGCACGCCCCTCACCCGGGGTATTACCCCACCAGTACAAACTGCGACCGAGGTTACCCGCCGCATACTCCCACTCTGCCTCGGCGGGCAGACGATACCGCTTGCCGGTCTGCTCGGACAGCCAGCGCACATAGGCTGTGGCATCTTCCCAGCTCACATTCACCACGGGACGACGACCGCGTCCACGTCCTTCATCATCCGGGAGGGCGCGGCCGGTCATGCGCGCGAAAACATCAAACTCATCGAAGGTGACTTCATATTTGCCGATGGCGAAACGAGGTAGATCGACATCGTGTTTGGGGCGTTCATTGAAATCCGGCGAACTGGCACCGCTGCCCATGGTAAATCGCGCCGCGCCGATTTCCACCATCACCGGGCCACGACCGTCAGCACCTAAGCTATCCCGAAACTCGCGGCCCTTGCTAACAACGGTCGCTGGCGGCGGCGCCGCAATTAGCGCCTCAGCCGGGGGCTGCGCTTCTACCGGATTGTTTTTTTTTGAGACCGGCGGCACGGCGGCCACGGGCGCGGAAGTCCTCGCCGGCGCTGCCTCCGCCACTTGAGAGGTCGGGGCGCGCTGCGCGGAGGGCGGCGCCACTCCTACCGACTTACCAAACCAGAACACGGCACCCACACCGAGCGCGCCGAATAACACACCCGCAGCCATACCCAGCCACAGTCCATTACGACGCGGCGCGTCTTCACCCGGTGCCAGCACCGGCGCGATCAGCGACTCCACCATCACCGGTGGCTGCGTATCGCGAGCTTGCAGTTCCTGGCGCAGCGTTGCTACTGCCTGCTCCGCGTTCTCACGCAATTGCACAGCCGCCTGCACCTGCTGCTGAATCTCTGTCAATTGTCGCTTCAACGTCGCTACTTCATCAACGTCCATGGACATGATCGCGCTCTCGCGCGCCTGCTCGGCCTCGACGCGCGCCGCCGCAGCCTCTTCACGAGCCTGATCGAGCAGCAGCTGCAAACGCTGCAACTCGTCGGCCACAGCGTCGCCGGCTGTCAGTCTGCGCGCCGTAGCCAGATCTTCCTTCAGACGCCGCATCTGGTCATGTGTCGCTTCGATGTCGGCCGTTGTTGCCAGACGCAGCTGTTCCAACTCAGCCTGCCAGGCTTGTTGTTGCTGCTCGCTGGCGGCAAGCAGCGTTGCGTGCTGATCGTTCAACGCCCGATGACTGGCCTCAACAGCAGCCAATTGCTCTTGGCGGTCTCTCAGTGCAATTTCTGCCTGTTGCAGAGCCGCAGCATGTTCAGCCTTGGCGGCAACGAGTTCCGCTTGCAGACCCTGTTCGAGGTTACCGCGTTGTTCCATGCCACGCGCCAAGGCCGTGCGCGCACTGTCCAACTCCGAGCGCACCTCGGCCAACTGCTGCTCAAAATCAGAGCGTACGCTGGTTTGGGCCGCAGCGATGGCCTGCTGTTGCGTCTGTTGCAGACGCTCCAACTCATCCTGCGCGGCACTGGACAGCTGAGTCATTTCCGCCAGCTGCACCTCGATTTCACGGCGCGCGGCATCGACCACATGCAGCTGATTTTCGGCGGCCAGCAGTTGATCGCGCACCTGCGTCAGCTGTTGCGTCTGCTCATCCTGACTCGAGGCGGCATCGGCTTGCTGTTGATGCAGACGCTCCAGCTGGGTGGTGGCTGCGGTCAATTCGTTTTGCAGCGTCTCGCCCTGTGCCTGCGCAGTGGCCAAGGCCGCCGCCGCATCGCGCAACTGCTGTTCGGCCTCGGCACGTGCATCGGTCAGACTGAGTTCAAGTTCGCTGAGACGTTGCTCGGCCTGCGCCTGCTGCGCAGTCTGAGCTTCCTTGGCGGACGCCAACTCGGCCTGTAGGGATGCAATCGTCGCGTGCAGACTGGACTCGGCTTGAGCGCCGGTCTGCTCGGCCGTGTTCAGCCGCGCTTCGAGATCGGTCGCCAGCTGCTGCGCCTGATCGCGTTCCGACTGCAAGGTGAACGTCGCAGTCTGCGCCAGTGCAAGTGCCGCCTGCGTTTCGTCCAGCAGGGCCTGCGCCGCCGCGAGCTCCGTCGCCACAGCGTCCTGCGCGGCGGTAAGAGAAATTCGGTCGGCCTGCAGTTGCTGTAATTCGCGCTGCGCCGCTTCCAGCGCAACTTCGAAACGTTGAATTTGCTCACCGGAGTCAGCGCCCAAGGCCTGGACCCGCTCCTGCGCCTGTTCCAGGCTGGCACGCAGATCATCGCGCTCCTGTTGAAGTTGCGCCTGGTCATGCTGCAGGGACGCCCGCTCAGCCTCGATGTTCTGGATCTGCTGGCGCAGGCTGCCCAGACTTTCCTCCAGCTGCGTGACTTGCGCGCCGGCATCCTGTTCAAGATCGCGGACACGCGCCTGCACCTGTTCCAGCTCGGCTGCCCGCATCTGCTGTTCTTGAATCGCGGCGGTCTGTGCGTTGTGCAAGTCATCGCGTTCGGCGGCCAATAGCGTCTGCGCGGCGAGTGTGGTGGCCAACTCACTGCGAAGCCGTTCGCTCTCGACCGCGGCGGCCGTTGTTGCCTGCTCCTGCTCGGCACGCGCGGCTTCAACGGCGGTCGTCAATTCATCGATACGCTGCTGCGCCGCCTCGCGCTGCGACTGGGCATCGGCTGTGGCAGCCGTCGCACGAGCCAGCTCCTGGTCAAGACGCTCGGTCCGGGCCAGCAGTTCTGCAAGATTTTGTTGCTCTGCCTGCCGCTCAACGCTAGTGCGTTCACGGTCTTCGGCAAGCTGCTGCTCGTGCGCGGCAAGTCGCGCTGCCGCCTCCGTACGGGCTTCCTCGAGTGCGACGAGCTGCGCCTGCAGAGCCTGGATCTGCTGCGTCAATGCCTGGGAGCTTTCTAGTGCCTGGGCATGTTCGGCCTGTAATGCGCTGTGCTGTTGCCCGGCTTCCTCACGCTGCCGCTCCAACGCCGCGTTCGCCGCCTGCAGTGCCGACTCCAGCGCTTGCACGCGCTGCGTCTGTTCCGACTGAGACTGCGCGCCTTCATCGCTGGCATCACGCAACGCAATTTCCAATTCCTCTATTCGCGCGAGGTGGAGCGCGGCCTGCTCTGCCTGCGGTTGCAACACATCGAGCCGGGCTTGGAGCTGCGCCTGTTCAGCCAGCGCGTCGGTGCGCCACTGGGCATCGGCCGCACAGGCCGCGTCCAATTCGCCTGCGCGCAAACGCAGGCTGTTGAGCTCTGCCTCAAGACTCGCTTCATGGGCGCGCCGCTCGGCAAGCTCGGCCTCCAGCACCTCGACTTGGCTATGCACATCGGCATCGGCCTGACGCTGGCTGTTATGCGCGTCTTTTAAGCCTTTCAATTCAGTACGTACGGCGGAGCTTTCCTGGCGAGATTCGGCCAGGCTCTGCTCCAGCTCCAACACCTGCTCACGGGACGCCTCCCGCACACGTTCCAGCTCTTCCTGCAAGCCGGTTACCCGCGCGGCCAGCTGTGTCTGAGTGGATTCCAACGCCTGTTTTTCGCGCTGCAGAGACTCCAGGTCACTGTGTAATTCGGCCAGCGCCTCGCTAGAGGCGGCCGTATCCGCTAACTCAGTGACAACTGCGTGAACCGCCTGTGGCTTAATGGCGACAACCGCGGCGCCACTTTCAATTTCCGTCACCGCAGATGCAACCGTAGCCGCGGTACCCACCAGCGCCTCAGTAGGTACACTGCTGAAGCCTTCATCCAGCACATAGACTTCGAAGCCGCGCTGACTCAACACGAACGCCGCACTGGCACTGCGGCGGCCGGTATCGCAACAGACGATGTATTTGGTCGAGCCATTCAGCCCATTGGCCTCAAGGCGCAGGGCTGACAGCGGTATATTGCGGCTGCCGTGGATATGAACATTTTCGTATTCACCGGGCAGGCGCACATCCACCCACTCGGCACCCTGAGCCGCTAATGCCGCAGCGCCCACGTAATCGAGTTTGTTGAGCAGCGGCTCTTTCAGCAGCTCGATAAAATCCTTTTTGGCCAAGCGCATCAAGACGCCATCGGTCATCATGGTGATGGTCGCGTTGCGCTTGGCGTCCGAAACCAGGGCGTCCTCGCCGAAGGCATCCCCGTCCGCCAACTCCGCCAACTTGACCTCTTTGGCGTTGGCCGAGGGACGCCGGGTCACCATGCAGCGTCCGTTCTTGATGATGTAGAAATAATCGCCTTCGCCACCCTGTTGGATGATGGTCTCGCCGGCCTGCACCGGGACCGACTCAACCCGCATCAGCAAGCGCTGAATGTTGGACGGGGGCAGTTTCAGGAAGGCCTGCGACTGGAGGATGCGTGTCATCCAGTCATCATCGTCGTCGTCGGAAATTTCGGAGACTACATACCCGGAGGACTGGTCCCAGGTAAGCATGATGTCTAACAGACTGGAATCGACACGCGCCACGACCACATTGGTCTTGGCACGGGCGGACACCTGGCGTGGCTGCTGCTGGGCGATGGGATGGCGGCTGGCATCGCTGCCGGCCGTGACGGCGCCGACGATTTCATTGCCTGCCAACAGACTGATCTCGCCTTCGAGCAGATAAACCGACTGGTTGTCCCGATCGCCATCTTTGAAGACCAGGCGCCCGGAGCGAACTTCCTCCACGACCGTCTTCTGCACCACCTCGTTGAAGTGCATCGGCGACAATGCATTGAACGGGACGAGAAGCTGGAGCGACTTTTTGTCGACGATTTTTTGTGCTGCACTCATACCCATCAGCCGCGAGGAGTCCTAAATAAATCAATCCATTAGTCAGGTAAACCCGACCACACACTCTATCGTGCCTTAGCGGCCGCAGGCGGCCGATGCTTAAGCTCGCTGACAACCTTACCGACCCTGTATGCGCAACTTTTCGGCTTGGCTTTCGCTTACCTTTGTGACCCGTACAGAAACTGCGACGCGCTTCACAAGCTGACTCTGGCAGGCCATGAACTCACCGTGGCACTCGCCAAAACCGATTCAGAACCGATGTCGAGCAATTTCCGCGCCGTGTGAATTAGCAACACAACGCCACTCGACACCCACATCCACGGCATTTAAACGTGCTTCACACACGCAGTCGCAGGCACGGAAAATACTATTTTTTCAGGCCGAAAAGCCTTCCACTGCAATTTTATTGTGCTATCTTATGCAGCGTTGGAAATCGAACTGCTGGAAACATAGAGGAGCAAATTGAATGGCTGCGAAAAAGAAAGCTGCAAGCAAATCCGCCAAAAAGAGCGCCCCCAAGGCATCGAAGGCATCGAACGCCCCCACGACCAAGTCTGAGAGCATGAGCTACATCGCCGACCAAACCGGTCTGACCAAGAAAGACGTCGGTTCCGTGTTTGAGGCGCTGAGTGGGCTGATCAAGCGTGACCTGAAGAAAAATGGTCCGGGCCTTTTCTCTGTCCCCGGTCTGATGAAGATCAAAGTTGTACGCAAGCCGGCCACCAAGGCGCGCAAAGGCATCAACCCCTTCACTGGCGAAGAAACCGTATTCAAGGCCAAGCCGGCCCGCAATGTGGTCAAGATCGTTGCGCTGAAGGCGCTCAAGGATATGGTCTAACCGCGATTCACGGCGACCCGGCGCAAGGAGGCGCGCAGAAATCAAAGCGGGCAATCCCAAGGGGGTTTCCCGCTTTTTTTACGTCCCGTCCCATTGCTGGATAACTGGTACTGAATATCTGGCACTGGGATAACCGGATCAGCCGCCGCGCTCGCTTCAAGAACCCGATGCTTCGCCTGGATCAGTTGGCGATGACTCACATGCAGCAGATCGGCCAGCTTGCGCATAAGATGCTCTTCGTATTTATCGAGATCGCCATCGGCGTAGGCAATCTCCCAGAGCATCTCGATGATCCGAATTTTGTCTTCGACGGCTAACGATTTGTCGATAGTCTCGGTGAACTCGTAGAGCGAAACAGCAGCGCGCGCCTCTTCACCGCCCAATTCCGCAAGCCTCGCGGCCTCCTGATGCGAAAGCCTGAACTCCCGCACCAGCAGCTTCAAGGCATGATCATGCTCGGACGGCTGCTCGGCAAAATCAGCGCGGGTCATTTCCATCAACAGCGCAGCGGTCGCCAAGTGCAGCCGGTGGTCACGGTCTTCCGCCACATCGACCGTGGTCGGCAGCAGAAAATCATCAAAAAATTTACGGAAAGAACGCAACATCACTCGCCTCTTGGAATCCGACGCCGCTCGCCGCTTGCGCCGTTATACTAGGCCAACACCCGTAACGGATCGATACCATGACTGCAACCAACCGGATCGGCAAACACAAGAAAGTCACCCTGCAATACAGCCTCACCACCGGCAACGGTGTTGTTGTGCGCCCCGCCACCAGCAAAGCCATCCAGTATGTGCACGGCTGCGGCAGCATGTTACCCAAATTAGAGGCCGCCCTGGAAGACCATGTCAGTGGCGATATCATACGGGCGCGGTTATTGCCCGACGATGGCTTCGGTCGACGCAATACTGAGTTGCTGCATGAGGCGCCGTTATCCGCCATTCCCGCCGGCGAAAAAATTGCCGTCGGGGGTAGCTTGGTCGGCCAGGATGAGCAGGGCAATGCTGTGACGTTCCGCATCACTGCCATTAAAGACGATATGCTCACACTCGATGCGAATCACCCGCTGGCCGGCGAAACGTTGATCTTTGAAATCGAAGTCCAGGATATCTGCGCGGCCACGCCGCAGGAAATCGAACAGGCCAGCAACGCCGCACAAGCCGTGGACAATTGACGTTGTAAACGCGCGATCGACACTACACGCGGACTCCAACGCTAAGGACGATCGACGCGGTATTGGCGCCCCCCGTGTGACAATACAATGCCGTCGCTGAGAATGGCATCGAGAGTCGTACCATCATCCAGCGTGTCGCCGGCGTGGTACTTGCGCAGGTTGATCAACACAAATCGCCGTTCAGGCTCTTGAGCGAACACATGCACATCGATGCGCGGCGCCGGAAGATTCGCGCGCTCTTCGAGGGGCAGATCTTCCCAGCGCGGTGCTGTATCGGTCACTGACGCAGGCGCCACCTCGGCAACAGAGGGCGCGGGATCGGGCTCAGGCGCGGGCATCCGCTCGATGTCATCCATCACCGTCGGCTGCGGTGTCTGTATCACTGGCTCCGGCATGGAGGTAGCCTCCTGTTCCGGTGCCACGGGAGACGACACCGGAACAGGTGGGACAGAGGTGATGGGCGTGACGACAGGCGCTTCGACGCGCGCCGCCGGCGCAGTCGCGGCGGGCGCCGGCGCTATGGAAGGCGCCTCGACAACATCACTCGCCATCCGTGCCTCCCAGGTACGCCAGGCCAGCACAACCAAGATGACCGCGTTCAACAGCAATGCAAGCAACAACCAGCGCGGCCAACGCGGGGGCGTCGACTTAGGCACCGCTTGCATCTGGGCAATATCCGGCACATGCCCAATCTGGCGTTCTTGATCGGATTTTTTCAGCGCTTCCAGAATGTATGACATGCGCGCCTCAGTTTTCGGTCACAGTCAGTCGCGGCCCACCCGAGGCCGGATCAGCTGAATTCAAGTGAATCAAGGTCAGCGCGCCGACCACGCCATCCGGTTCCAGCAGATGCTGCGATTGAAAATGCCTGACCTGTTCGGCCAAAGCGGCATCGAAGACCTCCGGCACGCTCGCAGCCGGCGCACCTTCAGGGTCGATCCGCTGAAGTAGGTCGCGTAGCCACACCACATCACCGCCGCGCGACCCAAGCCGCAACGTCTCATTGCCGATCGGCGCGCGCCAGAGCAAGGTGAACTGACCGTGCCAATGCGCATCGATGTCGGTCAACGGCACACGCAGAACCTCGCCGCCGAGTTCGATACTGGCCTGTTCACCTTGAAGACCCCGCAGGAGTACCGGTACGCGCCGACCATCCGGTGCAATCATGTGTAACATCGCTGGCCGGTCGAAACTGCGCAGTTGCGTCCAGTTGCCGCTGCGCACGAGGCAATTGAGTCCCTGCTTCATCGCCTGCGCGCAGGGTTGCAAGTCATCATCAAGAAATAGCGTGGCACTCCAAAGACTGAATAGCCCTGTCCAGGCGCGTAGACCAGCACCTTCATCGGCTGCGACCGCCAATCGCGCGCCCAACTCGGCCACCACCGGCACGACCTCCGCAGGCATCGATTCTGACGGCCCTGCCACGACCGCTTCCGCGGCCGGCGCTGTGGTCGTGTCGGTACCTACAACAGGCGCCGCTTCCGAGGGCAGCGACTCAGGCGCGACAACAACGGGTGGCGCAGCCGTCTTAGCTTCAAGCGCGGCGTTCGCATCGGACGTTACGCTTGGCTCAGGGCCATCAGAGCTAGATGTTGCAACGCCCTCGAATCCACGCCCAAAAAACAGCCCTGCGGCCACGAGCACCGCCAGCACCGCCACCAGGCCCGGCCAATACGTCGCGCCAATCCTGGCGCTTTGCACCTCCGGCGCCACCTCGGCGGCGGCGCGCCGAAGAATACTGCGATCGACACGCCGCTTATCTTCCACATACGCGCCGAGCAAGGCGCGATCACACATAACATTGATCAATCGCGGAATACCACCCGACAATCTGTGCACCTCATTGATCGCTCCGGTCGTGAAGAAATCGGCATGACCACCACTGACGCGCAGACGGTGTGAGATATATGCCTGCGTCTCGTCCCGATCGAGTTCCCCCAGGTGATAGCGCGCGGTGATGCGCTGCGCAAGTTGTCGCAATTCGGTACGCGCCAGCAATTCCTGAAATTCCGGCTGGCCGATTAAGATTATTTGCAGCAGCTTCGCTTGCGTCGTTTCCAGATTGGTCAGCAGACGAATCTGTTCCAACACCTCGATGCTGAGATTCTGCGCCTCGTCGATGATGAGGATGGTGCGCCGACCGGCGGCATGGCTTTGCAGAAGGTGGTGATTGAGGCAATCGACCAGTACCTTGAGGCTCTGGGTCTCGTGCGGATAGTCGACATTAAGCTCATCGCACACCGCGGCGACAAGCTCTTGTCCATTGAGTTTCGGATTCAAGATCAGCGCAACATCCACCGTCTCCGGCAACTGCTCCAGCAAGGCACGGCACAAGGTCGTCTTGCCCGTCCCGACTTCGCCGGTGAGTTGCACGAAACCACCCGCCTCGCCCACGCCGAACAACAGGTGCGCGAGCGCCTCCCGATGCCTGTCGCTCAGAAACAGAAAGCGCGGATCCGGTGTAATGGTGAATGGCTTGCTGTCTAATCCGAAATGCTTGCGATACATGATGCCGCCAAATCCTAACGTTCCTGCTTCAAGCCGCCACGGCCGCCTTGGCATTCAAGCCAAGATAGACGAACATAAGCCGCGCCAGCCATCACATGGACCGAGAAAGGGACCGCAAGGATATGAAAAAAGCGCTGCGAACACTATCGTTATTCATACTCGCTGCACTGGTAGCGAGCTATGCCACGCTGACGTATCGCAATAACCAGTCGGTGCCAACACCGGACCGTGCGCGCATTCAAGCGGCGTATAACGCCGCTGTCGCATGGATAAGTGAGCGGGAAACCGCCCTCCTCGATCAGTCCAACCCGGCCTTATGGTGGATGGTTCAGAAAAGCGCCGCACTGACCGGCGATGCAACCCTGACCGCCCTGTTCGAACGCTATCGTCAGAAACACTTGCAGGGCGGAAGGAATATCTGGGAACCCCTGTTTTTTCCGAGCCGGTGGGTGCCGTTCAAATCGGAGGATATTGCCCATTACGGCGACTACCAGCTGCATTTCATGTATGCGATCAGCTGCGACAGCGATCTCGCGCAGCTGCCCATCATCCAAGCCCAGCTGAATGCGGATTACTGCGATAAATATCCCTGGCGCCCCGCCTGCGTGACCCATCAGCTGATGGGGCTGCGGTTCATGCAAACCCGTCAATGCGGTGATGCGGCAGCCACACAGACGGCCATCACTGCGCTCCAGCAACGTATCGTCCGGCAGCTCACCTGGGATCCGCGCGTCGTGGATGTCTACATGCAACGGGTACTCATGCTTGCCGAGTCCGGCCGGGCCGACGCCATCAAGGCCATCTGGCTCGAGCGACTCTTAAACGCGCAACGCCCGGATGGTGGCTGGTCGGGCACAGAGACCTTGGTTCCACTGCCAATGGGTGCCAGCTTTGGATTTTCCGCTCGGGGGTTCACCCTCAAGCCACCGACCGACGACTTCCACATGACCGCCCAGGGGCTGCTACTGATGAGCCTGCTGCTTGAACCCAATTCATCCCTAAATAAGTCGAGATCTTTGACATCGACGCCGCCACGCTTGCGTCCCGCCAAATTTGATCGTAACCATCTGAACAGTCGAGTGAATATTGCGCGAATCAGGGCGCGAATGCACTGCATCGACGTCGGCTTGATTTACAGATGTATCTGGACGTGACGTCCACGCCGCACAACATAACAAGGAAAATCAGTTTATTACAACGTTTGGCACAGCACTTGCGGTAATCATGCTACAGGCCCCACCACAACCAACAACAAGGGAAGCCCGCATGAACGTGACGATCAAAAAAACCATCAATGGTCAACGTGTTTCGGCCCGCCCGGTCTTCAAAGGCGGCGCACAACCGGCTTACTGGGCGGCGACGGTCAACGAACAATCGTTGCCGCGTCCCTTCAAATCGGCGCCTGAAGTCTTCCACTTCGCGGCAATAAACCCGCCCATCTGAGAGCTCGCTGCATTTAAGACAGCAGTCAGATTGGAGAAGTCAGCCATTACATGGCTGACGCGGCGTGTGATCGCGACATGCGTTCATTCAGCCGCTCACGCAGACGGTTCAGGTTGCCATGAAAGAAGTGCCCCACGTCGGGCATTCGGATGATATCGGGCGATGGATCCTGGTATCGCGCCCACGCGAGCACCTGCTCGCTCGGCACGATTTCGTCGGCCTCACCCTGCACCAATAACCACGGGCACTGTGGCGCAGGGATCGACGTGAAATCAAAGAAATTCACCGGCGGCGCCACCGTTATCAACTGCACCAGTGGAAACTCGTGCGCAACCTGCAACGCGACATAGGCACCGAAAGAGAATCCCGCCAACCACAACGGGTGCCCAGGACGCTGACCCTGCGCCCAGCGCAGCACAGCGCGAAGGTCATCGGCCTCGCCGACGCCCCCGGCATATTCACCCTCACTTGATTCGACACCACGAAAATTGAACCGCACCGTGCTGACGCCGAGATCATTCAGCGTACGCGAGAGCACATCGACGACTTTGTTGTGCAGCGTCCCGCCGTAGAGCGGATGCGGATGACAGATGACACCGATGCCGTGCATCGGCTGACCCTCGGACGGACAAGCCGTGATGCCCTGAAGTGCACCGGCTGGACCGGCGATCCAGACCGGCTCACCCACGCAATCCAGCGCGTTCTCATCACCGTCATACCAATGGCTGTCGGGGTCGTTTGCGTGCATAGAGATTTATCCTGCGAGACGCGCAGAGGACGCCTCACGAAATCCAGCCTGGGTCTCGCACACAACGCCAGGCAAGTCCGCTATAGATCTTGTACCCGCCCGCGACGTTCCAGACGCGGTGAGTGCAACGAGAGGTCCAGATAATACCAGCCGCGCATATCGACGAACTCGCGTTTGCCGTTGGCGTACTCAACGGCCACGCACGTCACACGCTTGCCTGCATACATCAGCGCACGCACTTGTATGAGTTGGCCGACAATATTGGTGTACCAGTAACCAGGTAACGGTTTTTGTTGTAATAGCATCGTGTTACCGCCCCCATAATGGAGTAATCATTGAGCCTGCCGTGATCCGCACCTACGTACGGCGTACGCAGCCCTCTATGCATTGATCTCAGCGTCTAACCACACTTCGATTCGCCGCAGTTGAGACAGGTCAAACACCCGTCCATCTGGATGGCCGCTTTAGTATTGCATTTAACGCACAGCTGCGCACCCTCGGGGAAGTCCTGCGGGTCCTTACGTTCAGCTGTTTTGACGGTGGCCTCGTACTGTGCACGCTTCTCCGCCAGCAGCTGTTTCTGATGCTCATCGAGATCGGTGTCCTTGAGCATGCCGATCATGCGCAAGTGGCACTCGATGGCATCGCCAATCTCGGCCACCAGCGACGGCATATACTTGCCGCCCTTCTTGAAATAACCACCCCGCGGATCGAACACCGAACGCAACTCTTCAACCAGGAAGGTCACATCGCCGCCTTTGCGAAACACCGCCGAGATAATCCGCGTCAACGCGACGATCCACTGGAAATGATCCATGTTCTTCGAGTTGATAAAGACCTCGAAGGGGCGGCGCAATTCGTGCTCGGTGCCGACGTTCAGGATGATGTCGTTGATGGTCACGTAAAGCGCATGTTCGGACAGCGGCGTCTTCACCTTATACGTCGACCCCAGCAGCATGTCAGGGCGCTCCAGCCGTTCGTGCAGGTGGATCACCTTGTCTTTCGCGTCCTGCTTCTCTACCGCAGCAGCGGCAGCCGCCTTCTCGACCTTGTCTTCCTTGGCGACGTTGTAACCGACGATTTTCTTGTCGATCTTGATAGTCATTTTAGTACTCTCCCCGACACGGCCATCGCGATCGTTGCGCGACAGCGAAATTTTCAGAACTTTCCGTAATAACCTTCTTTCAAGGCATCGTAGAGATTTCCCGCGGCGTGAATCTCGCCGTCATACTCGATCTCTTCGCTACCCTTGACCTCCAGTTTACTGCCATCTTCCAGCGTAAACACGTAGGTCGTATTCTCCAGATCTTTCTCCTTGACCAGCACACCTTGGAATGCCTCGGGATTGAACCGGAAGGTCGTGCAACCCTTCAGGCCTTGCTCATAGGCATACAGATAGATGTCCTTGAACTGCTCATACGGATAATCCGTGGGCACGTTGGCGGTCTTGGAAATACTGGAGTCCACCCACTTCTGCGCCGCCGCCTGGATATCGACATGCGCCTTGGGTGTGATGTCCTCGGCGGTAACGAAATACTCCGGCAGCTTGGCGTCGTCTTCTTCGGCGTAGGGTATAGCCTTGTCATTGATGAGCTCGCGATAGGCCAGCAACTCATAGGAATAGACGGCGACTTTTTCCTTGGTCTTGCGGTTTTCGCGGATCACATTACGGAAATAATGATGCGCGAAGGACGGCTCAATGCCATTACTGGCGTTGTTGGCCAACGACAGCGAGATGGTGCCGGTCGGCGCAATCGAACTGTGATGCGTGAAGCGCGCACCTACCAGCGCAAGTTCTTCGACCAACTCCGGGGCCACTTCGGCCATGCGCTGCATATAGCGGCTGTATTTGGCATGCAGCAATTTACCCTGCACGTGATCGCCTGGTTTCCAACCGTCGGCGGCCATTTCCGGACGCAACCGCAGCATCTCTTCAGTGACGGTGAACTCTTCGTCCATGATCGGTGCCGGGCCTTTTTCCTTGGCCAGATCCAACGCGCTACGCCAACCTTCAACGGCCATCTCGCGCGACACGCGCTCGGTGAATTCCAGTGAATCCGGAGCGCCATAGCTCATGCGCAACATCGTGAGCGTCGAACCCAGACCCAGGAAACCCATGCCGTGACGACGCTTGCGCAGGATCTCGTCACGCTGACCTTGCAGCGGCAGACCGTTGATCTCGACGACGTTGTCGAGCATGCGCGTGAACACCGCGACTACCTTGCGGTATTCATCCCAATCGAAACGCGCGCGTTCGGTAAACGGCTCGATGACGAATTTGGTGAGATTGATGGAACCCAACAGACAGGAGCCATACGGCGGCAACGGCTGTTCGCCGCACGGATTGGTTGCGCGGATGTTTTCGCAGAACCAGTTGTTGTTCATCTGGTTGACCTTGTCGATGAGAATAAAACCCGGCTCGGCAAAATCATACGTCGACGCCATGATGACGTCCCACAGGCGTCGCGCGCGGATGCTGCGGAAAACCTTGCACGCGACCTGCCCGACGTCATTGCTCACATAGCCTTCTTTCACCGGCCAATCGCGCCAGATCACCTGCTCGGGATTGCTCAGATCGAGATCTTCACTGTCCAGTTCGGCGGTGACGATCGGAAAGGCCAACTTCCACTGCGCATCGGCCTTGACCGCCTCCATGAATTCCTCGGAGATCAGCAAACTCAGATTGAACTGGCGCAGGCGACCGTCTTCGCGTTTGGCGCGGATGAAATCCATCACATCCGGATGACCGATATCGAAGGTCGCCATCTGCGCGCCGCGACGACCACCGGCCGACGACACGGTGAAACACATCTTGTCGTAGATATCCATGAACGACAGCGGGCCGGAGGTATACGCGCCCGCACCGGCCACATAGGCGCCACGCGGACGCAGCGTGGAAAATTCGTAGCCGATACCGCAGCCGGCCTTCAACGTCAGACCCGCCTCATGCACCTTGCTCAGGATATTGTCCATGGAGTCGCGGATGGTGCCGGACACGGTGCAGTTGATGGTCGAGGTTGCGGGTTTATGTTCCAGGGCGCCGGCGTTGGAGGTGATGCGGCCGGCCGGGATCGCCCCGCGGCGCAGCGCCCACACGAACTGCTCGTACCAGGCCTCGCGCTTTTCCGGGGTCGCCTCGACATCGGCCAGTGCACGCGCGATGCGCTTGTAGGTATCGTCGATTTCCTGATCGACCGCCACGCCCTGCTTGGTCTTGAGGCGGTACTTCTTGTCCCAGATATCTTGTGATGCGGATTGCAAAGGTATGTCGGCAGCCGCAGTGGCGACGGCTTTGAGGTGTGCTGGCTTCATTGAACCTCCTGGTTCCCTTTGACTTCGTCTTGGTTTTAGTCTTGGTCGGGGTGGGCGGATTCACGTTGGGTGAGCACGTCGAATCGGCCGAAAATACAGTTTTGGCGAGTCCCGTCGATACACAACATCTTGTGTCGACCGGCGTAGGGTATGCGGCACCTATGGTGCTGTCAACAACCCTGAGATGTATTTTTTTAGTGCATAAATAACATTGTGTTGCATGCAATAAAGCGCTGAGTCCCGACCCTAGCAAAGAGCCTGCCAGCTTCTGCCGACCTTACAGAGAAACACAATATATTGTGTTTCTAATATACCCGTGTCCGGGGCGAACCTCGGGTCAGAATCGAGCGATACCAGCCCTTTAACTAATAGCTAAGGGTAGTGCGCTTACCCCGTCTCCACAACCCGGCCAGCCCTTGATGAATTCACCGGGCATACCCATATCCCAGGCACAGTAACAGTCACACTGACACCCGCACTGGCGGGACATCAACCGACATATCCGAGGAGGATTCATCATGAACGTAGTCCGTTACGAGCCCTGGGGCCTGCTTAATCAGCTGCACAACGAGGTCGACCGGCTGTTTACCCCGCCGCCGCGCCGCCGCCTGGACGAAACAGAGACTGGCGTCGCCACCAGCGACTGGACGCCCGCAGTCGATATCAAGGAAGAGGCCGAGCGCTTCGTCATCACCGCCGACATCCCCGGCGTCGATCCGAAAGACGTCGAGCTGCACATGGAAAACGGCATTCTGACCATCAAGGGCGAGCGCCAAGCGGAGAGCCAATTGGAACGCGAAGGCTATAAGCGCATCGAGCGCGTGCGCGGCAATTTCTATCGCCGCTTCAGCCTGCCCGATACGGCCAATGCCGATGCGATCAGCGCCCGTTCACAACTTGGCGTCCTGGAAATCGTGATTCCGAAGCACCAGAAGGTGCAGCCGCGGCGCATTCAAGTCGAGAGCTGAGCACGGATCACCCGCACCGTTCACTGCAACGGTGCGGGTGACGCATTGAACTTAACCGCCCATCAGCCAGTCCATCGTCGCGACACAACATCATACCGACCATTCAGCACTTCACACTCGCGCAACTATACGAGGAATATATCCATGAACCACTTTACCTGGCGGCGATGGCTGTATTGCGCGGGGTTACTGCTCGGCCTGAGCCTATCTGGCATCGCGCCTGCGGCATTACCCACCGCCATCGATAGCCAGCCATTGCCGACGCTCGCGCCGATGCTGGAGCAAGTCACGCCGGCGGTGGTGAATATCGCCACGATCGGGCATGTGCGCCTGCAACAGAATCCTTTATTGAACGACCCGTTTTTCCGCCGTTTTTTCAATGTTCCCAATCAGCCCAGTGAACGTCAAACCCAAAGCCTGGGCTCTGGCGTGATCATCGACGCTGGGCGCGGCTATGTACTGACCAATCATCATGTCATCGACAAAGCCGATAAAATCCGCGTCATGCTCCACGACGGCCGGCAGTTCGATGCAAAACTCATCGGCGCCGATCCCGAGTCGGATGTCGCCGTCATCCAGATTCCGGCGGAACGACTGACCGCCGTAGTACGGGCCGACTCAGATACGTTGCGCGTGGGCGATTTTGTCGTTGCCATCGGCAACCCCTTCGGCCTGGGCCAAACCGTAACGTCGGGCATCGTCAGCGCGCTTGGCCGCACCGGCCTCGGCATCGAAGGTTATGAAGATTTCATCCAGACCGATGCCTCCATCAATCCCGGCAATTCCGGTGGCGCGCTGGTCAATCTGCGCGGCGAGTTGGTCGGTTTAAACACGGCCATCATCGCGCCCGGCGGCGGCAACGTCGGCATCGGCTTCGCCATCCCGACCAATATGGCGCACGCGATCATGGAACAACTCGTCACCTACGGCGAGATCAAGCGCGGCCAACTGGGCATCACCGCACAAGACCTCACGCCGGAACTGGCGCAGGCATTTGGTCTGAATCAGCAGCGCGGCACCGTTGTCACCGAAGTGACGGCTGGCTCACCCGCCGCCGTCGCCGGGGTGCAGGTTGGCGATATCATCACGCACTTCAATGACCGCCCCACCGCATCCTCTACCGATGTGCGCAATCGTGTCGGCCTGTTGCGCATTGGCGAGAAGGTCAGCATCGACATCCTCAGGGGCGGCCAGCAGCGCCGGATCCAGGCGGTTATTCAGGCGCCTCAATTCTCATACATCGACGGCGCACAAATCGCCCCACAACTGGCCGGCGCCCAGTTGAGCGATATACAAGAGGGAATGCCCGAGTTCGGTCGGCTCGAAGGCGTCCTGATCAGCCAAATCGAGTCCGACTCGCCCGCCAGCCTTACCGGCTTACGACCCGGCGACCTCCTGGTCTCGGTCAATAGGACCCCCATCAAGAACACCCAGGCGCTCACTCAAGCCGCTAAACAGCGGGGCAGTTCGGGGCTTCTACTGAACGTGCGGCGCGGTGGCAGCAACATGTTCCTATTGATTCAATAGGCTTTTTTAATGCGCCATTACATGATTAGATAAACTAGTCCTAGCCCTAATGATTGACTAAATAACTCAGGTAATCTATATTAGCGTCTACTTATTCATTAGACCTTCGATTCAGGAGAAACGACCATGAGTGGACTGATCCCCAACTTCCCGCACGACGGCATCGTCACCATCAACCGCGTCATTCTGAAACCGGAATACAGCCTGGACGACCTCCAGGAACGCGTCGCCATGCTCTGCGAAAACGTCAAAACCTATCACTCCGAAACCGGCTTCGTCGGCGGCTTTGTCTGCGTCAACAGTGGCGCCGTCTCCAATGAAGGCTCCACCGTCGGCCAGGCCGTCGACAGCCCGCTGAAGGGCAAAGAAGCGCTGATCATCACCTTCTGGGACACCTTCGAGAACCACGAGAAATCGCACCGCAGCGAGACCTTCCAACCGCTGTTCAAGGAAGTGCTGGCCCTGTGCGAAAACGGCAACGAAGAGATCGCCTACGAAATGCTCTGGTCCGGCAAGGCGTACGACGAAGCGACCGCCAAGGCGGCCAAGGAAGCGAAGGAAAAGTATCAGGCGGCGTAATTTGCCGCTCGGCGATACGAGAAACGGAAAGGGGCGCCCGCGTGCGCCCCTTTTCTTATGGCTACAAATCGAAATACACGCCCAGCCCGGTATAGCGCAGCCGTTCATTGTAGAACTGACCGTTCGGCGAAAAACCGCGGTAGTGTTCCAGCATGAAGCGGATTTCCCGGCCAGCATGCCCATCAATGGCAAAACCGGCCTGATAGGAGCCGCTGCCCTGCCAGTTCTGCTCTTGATCGGCCTGCATATCGACCGCACCGACGAATTGCCAACCGCGAGAAGGCCCCTGGACGTCGGTATTCCGCGCCCGCCTGTAGGTGTAGCGGATCAAGATTGGGTTCGCTGTTGAGGATCACCCCGCCGCCGCCGTAGAAACGCCACTGCTTCCACTCGTAGGACATCAGAGTTTCCCAGTCTTCGTAACTGAGATTGATGCGCGGGATATCCGGATTACCAATCAGAATATTCATCGCCCAGATGAGAGCTCTGATGATAAATGCGCGTGAGAAAGGAGTACGGCCCAAAGCGTGCGGACAGCGGGATACCCAGCCAGTAGTCGGCATTCACCAGATCGAAAGACTCGGAATCCAGATTGAAAACCGCGAACACCGCGCCTTGCAGACCAATCTGCGACACGCCGTATTCGCCGAACAAGCCACTGGCGAAGCCGAAATAATCGCCGAAGGAGACGCTCGCGGCATCGAAGTCGTCGCGCGTATCGTAGCGGTGATATTTGATGGAGAATTGCGGTTGACGGGGGTCGGCGATCAACGGCTTGAACAACTCATCCACCGGCAAGGCCTCGACGGGAGTTTCGGTATTTCGCCGGCTGCAGGCGCGGCAGCAGCGGCGGCGCCTACAGCGGTGGCAGGGCGTGTTTCGGCAGGCAGCCCGGCCGTCTCGGGAACGCATTGCGGGGCCGGCTGCCATTCGATTTGCGCAAAGCGCCCCGTCGCCACGATGGCCGTTTCGACGTCCTCGTGCTGCGCATTAGACACACACGCGTTATCAATCAGCACCAAGCGGCCGTCATCATGCGCAGAGGCGACCTCGATGTTGCGTCCGGGAAATCGCAGGTCCAGGACCGCGCGCGCGTAACCCTGCAGATAATCCGCGGCGATCTCGGCTTGGCTCGGCGAGGACAGCAGGACGCAGACTGCCACCAGCCCTTGCCACAACCTATTTACCCGTAGTTGCACATTTCACCCCAGCCGTCCGTATTGAGGCCATTATCCGGCATGCGTACGGTCGATGCCAGAAACGAGCCGCGCGTCATTCACCCGTTCTATTTACTTATCGGAAATTTCGATAGTGAACACCACCGTTGGCCGGTGGCGCCACCTGGGGAGAGAGAGTATCTTCTAGGGCCGCTTGCGGGCGGGTACCGCGGGCGCCGAAACTGTGTATGCCCCCCGTACGAACAATAATGCAGTGTTGACTCAGGACAAGGCACCGGCAGCGCGGCGCGCGCAAGGTACGCAGCCGCCGCGCCAAGCAGTCTCTGGCTGAGTCCGAATTTCAGGCCGCCGCCCCGGCGAGCGGCTTTCTATCCAGTATTTAGGTATCCGTAACGGAGGAAGACCCATGTCGGAGGTAATCGCAACCAACCAGACCATCCTGGTGGTAGGCGGAGGGATCAGCGGCATGACCGCCGCCCTGGAGGCCGCAGAGTGCGGCAAGCAGGTGATCCTGGTCGAAAAGAATCCCACAGTCGGCGGGCGCGTCAGCCAGCTCTATAAATATTTCCCGAAGCTGTGCATTCCTTCCTGCGGACTGGAAATCAATCTGCGCCGGCTCAAGGCCAACAAGAACCTGCGCCTGTTGACCATGACTGAGGTGACTCAGGTGGCCGGCGATACCGGCAACTATTCGGTCACGCTGAAAACCACGCCGCGTTACGTGAACGAGAACTGCACCGCGTGTGGCGAGTGCGGCAAGGCCGTCGAGGCCGAGTTCGACTCCGAATACAACTACGGCCTGAGCAAGCGCAAGGGTGCGTATCTGAATAACCCGATGGCCTATCCGCAGCGCTATGTGCTGGATGCGCGCATCATCGGCACACCCGACGCCGACAAGGCCAAGGCCGCGTGCAAGTACAACGCCATCGATCTGGACATGCAGGCCAGCGAAACGCAGATCACCGTCGGCGCCATCATCTGGGCGACCGGCTGGCGTCCGTACGACGCCGCCAAGATCCAGCCCTACGGCTACGATCGCTTCAAGAACGTCATCACCAGCGTCGAGTTCGAGCGCATGGCCGATCCGTTCGGCCCGACCGGCGGCAAGCTGCTGCGCCCGAGCGATGGCAAAGAGGCCAAGAACGTCGCCTTCATTCAGTGTGCCGGCTCCCGCGACAAGAACCATCTGGCCCACTGCTCGCGCATCTGCTGCATGGCCACGCTGAAGCAGACCACCTATCTGCGCGAGAAATACAACGACGACTTCAAGTCGACGGTGTATTACATCGACATCCGCGCCATCGACCGCATCGACGATTTCTATCAGCGCGTGCAGGCCGACACCAACGTCACCTTCACCAAATCCAAGGTCGCCAGCATCACCCAGGACAAGGATGGCAATCCAGTCCTGCACGGCGTCGACACCGAGGGTTACCACCGCTACAGCAACCCGCACGACCTGTGCGTACTGGCTGTCGGCATGGAGCCGAGCGTGTCGAAGGATGCGTTCCCGATCTCGGTCAAGCTCAACCCCGAAGGGTTCGTCGAGCAGGATGCGGCCAATGGTGGCTTCTTCGCCGCAGGCTGTTCGTCCGACGCCTTGGATGTGAACCGTGCCGTACAAAGTGCGACGGCCAGCGCCCTGCGCGCCATCCAAGTCATCAACAAAGTTGCCGGGATGGAGGGTTAAGCCATGGCAGACGCAAAGATCGGTGCATATATCTGTAAGGGCTGCGGCCTGGGCGAACGCCTGAATACCAAACAGCTGGTCAGCACCGCCAGCCGCGATGGCAAGGCCGGCGTCGCCAAGGAACATGACTTCCTGTGTTCCGCCGCCGGCGTGGAAATGATTCAGAACGACATCAACAACGAGGGCGTGAACCGCATCGTCATCGCCGCCTGTTCGCGTCGCGCCAAGACCGAGGCCTTCAACTTCGACGGTGAAATCACCATCAGCCGCGTGAATCTGCGCGAAGGCGTGATCTGGATTCGTCCGGATACCGACGAAGCCCGCGAGACCACCGAAGAAATGGCTGCCGACTATGTGCGCATGGGTTGTGCCGAGGCCAAGTACCTGACCCCGCCGGCGTCCGCGCAGGAAAAGGGCATGAACAACCATCTATTGGTGGTCGGTGGTGGCATGTCCGGCATGACCGCGGCCATCGAAGCGGCCAAGGCCGGCTATCCGGTGACGCTCGTCGAGAAGACCGGCGCGCTGGGCGGTGCGGCGGCGAATTTCTACAAGCGCATCCCGGATCGCAGCCCCTATGCCGAGCCGATGGACACCGGCGTTGCGGCGATGATCGCGACCATCGAGGCCGATCGCCAAGATCAGCGTGAAGCTGAACTGCACCATCACCAAGACCTCCGGTGCGCCCGGCCGCTTCGCGGCGGACATCACCACCGAGTCCGGCGCGACCAGCACCGATAATTTCGGCGCCATCATCATGGCCTCGGGCTTCAAGTCCTATGACATGAACCTGCTGCCCGAACTCGGCGGCGGCAAGTCGCCCGACGTGGTCGACCAGATGGGTCTGGAAAAACTCGCCAAGGCAGCCAATGGCGGCGTCATCAAACGCCCGTCCGACGGCAAGGAAGTGAAGAAGGTCATCTTCGTCCAATGCGCCGGTCAGCGCAGCGACAAGGAAGGCCATCTGAATTACTGCTCCGGTCACTGCTGCTCGACCTCCATCAAGCAGGCCATGTACTTCAAGGATCAGAACCCGGATATCGAGACCGACATCCTGTTCACCGACCTGCGCACCCCCGGCGCGCCCGGCGAAGACTTCTATCGCAGCGGCCAGGAAAAAGGCATCACCTTCCGCAAGGGCGTGGTCAGCGAAGTAACGCCGGCCGGTGGTAGCCTGAAGGTGAAGTTCAAAGATCTGATCCTCAACGAAGACATCAGCGACGAAGCTGATCTGGTGGTGCTCGCCACCGGCCAGGTCGCCAACGCCGGTGTCGACATCGAAGCGGTCAAACAGGACGAACCCGGCGAATGGACGGTCAATGCGGATTCCATCCTCAACCTGAACTATCGCCAGGGCAAAGACCTGCCGCATCTCAAGCACGGCTTCAATGACTCGCACTTCATCTGCTTCCCCTATGAGACGCGCCGCACCGGCATCTACAGCTGCGGTCCGGTACGTCGTCCCATGGACATTCAGCAGACCATCGAAGACGCCACCGGCGCCGCGATGAAAGCTATTCAGGCGATGGAGAACGCGCATATCGGCCGCGCCGCGCATCCGCGTTCCGGCGACCTGTCCTATCCGTCGTTCCGCAAGGAAGGCTGCACCCAGTGCAAACGCTGCACCGTGGAATGTCCGTTCGGCGCCATCGACGAAGACGAACGGCGTTACCCGGTATTCAACGAATCGCGTTGCCGCCGTTGCGGCACCTGCATGGGCGCCTGCCCGGTGCGCGTGATCTCGTTCGAGAACTACTCGGTGGAAACCGTCGGCCAGCAGTTGAAGGCCGTCGACATCCCCGACGAGTTCTCCGAGAAGCCGCGCATCCTGGTGCTGGCCTGCGAGAACGACGCCTATCCGGCACTCGACATGGCCGCCATGCAGGGCTTCCAGTACAGCGCCTTCACCCGCGTCATCCCGGTGCGTTGCTTAGGCTCGGTCAACACCATCTGGATCACCGACGCGCTGAACTCCGGCTACGACGGCGCCATCCTCATGGGTTGCCAGAAGGGCGACAATTATCAGTGTCACTTCGTCAAGGGTTCGGAGCTGGCGCATATGCGCATGAGCAAGATCGACGACACGCTCAAGACACTCAATCTCGAGCAGGAACGCGTCGCCACCTACGAGATTGCCATCACCGACATCAAGCGCGCGCCCGAGCTGATCAATGAGATGGCCACCACCATCGAACGCATCGGCATGAGCCCGTTCAAGTTCTAGGAGCCCGTCATGAGCAATTACAACACTGAGATGGTCGAGAAATATCGCGGCAACTTCCTCAAGGAAGTCACTGATAACGTCGAGGAAGGCGATTGGGTAAAGATGTGCATGCAGTGCGGCGTGTGCTCGGGCTCCTGCCCGCTCGGCCCGCACTGGGAACATCCGCCGCAGGAGATCTTCATGCTGATCCGCGCCAACAAGCGCGATGAAGTGCTGAACTCCGATTCGATGTGGATGTGCACCTCCTGCTACAACTGCATCGCCCGCTGCCCGCGCGGCCTGCCGATCACCCACATCATGCACGGCCTGGCCACCTACGCGAAACGCTCTGGGCATGGCGCCGCAAGCAGCAACCCACCGCGAAGTTCGCGCAGCTGTTCTGGAACAACCTGACCAAGACCGGCCGCGTCAACGAGCTGAAACTCGGCCTGCAGCTGTACTTCATGAACGGCATCGGCGAAGGCATCAAGACCTCGCTGAAGATGAAAGACATCGGTCTGGGCATGCTCAAAACCAAACGCATGTCGCCCATGGAGCTGCTGGGCGGTCATGGCTGTAAAGACGCCAAAGGCCTGCACGCCATCCTGAAAAAGGCGCAGGAAATCGAAGAAGCCAAAATCGGCATGCACGGCGCCTGAGGAGAGAGATTCACATGGCCAAGAAATCCTATTCGTTTTACCCGGGCTGCTCTTCCCAGAAGGCGGCCTCGGCATCCAACTATCAGGTCTCGGTCGACGCCATGTGCGATGTGCTCGACATCGAGCTGAACGAGATCCCGGACTGGAACTGCTGCTCCGCCTCCATCGGCTATGCCGGCGGCGGTGAGTTGCCGCGTCTGGCGCTGTCGGCGCGCAACATGGCGCTGTCGGAACAGGCCCATCCCGGTCAGGACATCGTCGCCACCTGCGCCGCCTGCTGGTTGTCCACCAAGGAAACGCAGGAACGTCTGCACGACAATTCAGACCTGATGGCCGAAACCAATACAGGCACTGGCCGAAGCCGGTCTCCGACGTGAAGAACGACAAGAACATCCGTCACATGGTCGAAGTGCTGATCGAAGACGTCGGCTACGACGAACTCGGCAAGCATGTGAAGAAGCCGTTGGAAGGCATCAAGATCGCCGGCTACGTCGGCTGTCAGACCAACCGCCCGTTCGGCATCGCCGGTGAGTCGTTCGAAAATCCGAAGTACCTCGACAAGCTCATCACGACCATGGGCGCCGAGGCCTGCGAGACCTACGAGAAGAAGGTTTCCTGCTGCGGCGGCGCGCTGGCCTTCTCCGAACCGGAAAAGAGTCAGGCACTGATCAAGGACATCATCGAATCCGCCTACGACAACGGCGCCGACATGATCGTCACGCCGTGCCCGGTCTGCCAGATGAACGTCGAGGTCTACCAGGACCAGATCAACGCCAAGCACGGCACCAAGTTCAAGATGCCGACGGTGTACTACTCGACCCTGATGAGCGTGGCCTACGGCAAGTCCTACAAGGAATCGGGTCTGGATGGTCAGATCATTCCGGCCAAGCAGTTGGAAAAGATTGCCGGGAAGTAACGCTTGCATCGGGGGCAGACTCAGACCTGCCCCCGTTGACGTGTTACAACGCCCCTCTCCGGAGGGGCGTTTTGTTTCTGCGCTACTACAACCTAACAGCGGGACCGGGGATCACCCACGATCTATTTTCGCCCTGCGTATCGACTGCCGCGATTACCGCAAGAATCGGGTGGCGGCGACCATCCCGCAGCGGCAGAATGTTCCCATGAATGACTACGACCGCATCGCGCGTGTCATCCGTTATCTGGATGAGCACCACACAGCGCAGCCCGATTTGGCGACGCTGGCGGCCCATGTCGGTTTGAGTCCGACGCATTTCCATCGCCTGTTCTCAATCGTGGGCTGCGATTACACCCAAGGACTTTCTCCAGTGTCTGACGCTGACTCATGCGCAGGAACTGTTGCGTCAGGGCAATAGTGTTCTGGATGCCGCGTTGACGGCTGGCCTCTCTGGACCGGGTCGCCTGCATGATCTCTGTGTGAGTCTGGAGGCCGCCTCACCCGGCGAAGTTAAATCCGGCGGCGCGGGTTGGACAATCTCGGCCGGTTTCGCCGACACACCCTTCGGACGATGCCTGATAGGCGAGAGTCCGCGCGGTATTTGTCATCTCGCCTTCGTAGACTCTGCAGATGGCGCGGCGGAATGGGTGATGCTCCAAGCACACTGGCTGCAAGCACAATTGCAGCGGGACGACGCGCACGCGGCGCAATTAGTCGCCCGGATTTTCGAGCGGCCCGGCGCAGTCCATATCGCAATCGCCCTTGCGTGCGTTCGTCCGCGGTACAGCGTTTCAGGTGCAGGTATGGCGGGCATTGCTGCGGATACAGCCGGGCACACTCGTCAGCTATGGGCACTTGGCTGCGGCCCTGGGGAAACCGAACGCCGCCCGTACCGTCGGAACTGCCGTGGCTCAGAATCCGTTGGCCTACCTGGTACCGTGTCATCGCGTAATTCGCGAAACCGGCGTGGTTGGCGATTACCACTGGTGCCGGATTCGCAAGCGCGCGCTGCTGGTTTGGGAGAGTGCTCCTGGAATCAGCGCTGAAAAACCTGAACAAGCAATAACGTAGTTCGCGTTTGGTGAGAGCGTCGTCTACCTGACGCCCGCACACATTATCACTACGGACTTTCCCCTGGAAAACCCGCACTGCCCTGCTAGGCTTAAACCTGCCTGACGAGATACCCATCCCCGCAGTTCAGGCCATTCCAGCCCGGTCGGCGCTTGCACGGAAATGAGCGCATGGCACAGCAATTTTGTGTTTCACGGAGGACCGCACTATGAGCAAGATTCTTGATGAAGTTCTGAACGCCAACGAACAGTACGCCCGCATTTTCGACAAAGGCGATCTCGCCATGCCGCCGGCGCGACGCTTCGCCGTACTCACCTGCATGGACGCCCGCCTCGATCCGGCCAAGTTCGCCGGACTCAGCGAAGGCGATGCCCACGTCATCCGCAACGCCGGTGGACGCGCCAGCGACGACGCCATTCGTTCGCTGATCATTTCCTATAAGTTGCTCGGCACGCGCGAATGGTTCGTGATTCATCATACCAACTGCGGCATGGAGACCTTCACCGACGAGACCATGCGCAAATTGCTGAAACACAGCCTGAAGACCGCGTCGCTGGACAAGGACGGCTGGCGCGACGTCGGCAAAGGACCCGGTTCGCCGGAAGGTGATTTCATCGACTGGCTGACCATCAGCGATCAGCGCGAGGCCGTGATCGAAGATGTCCAGCGTATCCGCTCGCACCCCTTGGTGCCGCGGGACATTCCGATCTATGGTTACGTCTACGACGTGACCACCGGCATCATGATGGAAGTCCCCGAGGCGACGAAACTGGGCAAGGCCGCGTGACCCGCCAAAACCCGAGGCCGGTGGACGCAATTCACCGGCCTCCAAACGCAAGCGGGATTATTTGCCGACCACATACCAGTTGTTCTGGATGTCATGCGCGAGCCGGTGTGTCTCCACCGAACCGAAGCCTGCGCGCGCCAGATACTCGCGCGTCTTCTCCTCGCCCCACATCGCGCCCAGCCCCTCGCCGCCCTGCGCCAGCGACACAGTCATGCAGTGCATGCACGAGATCGTGTACAGGAAAGTGCCGATGGGATGATCGCAGTCGCTCGTGCACGTGACTGGTGCCGCTGATGTCCTGCATCAGATACACGCCGTCCGGCCTTGAGCGCGCGGCGGATGCCTTTGAGCAGGTTCAGCGGCTGCGCCTGATCGTGCACCGCGTCGAAGGTCGTGATGAAGTCATAGCGCGCGGGTTCCGCGGTTTGATCGTAGTCGCTCAGATCCTGCGCGATGAACGTGATGTTGCGCAGCCCCTGCCGCGCGGATTCCGCGCGCGCGTGCGCGATGGCCTCGGTCGACAGATCGATGCCCGTGAAACGGCTGCGCGGATAGCGCGCCGCGAGATATTGCAGAATGCGGCCGCGGCCGCAGCCGAGATCCAGCACCTCGATGCCCGCTCCAGCCGCGCCGTGAGACCCGGCACCAGCGGCAGGATATGGCTGTCCAGCGATGACAGCACCGACTGGCCGCTGTCTTCGGCCATCACTTCGTGAAAGCGCGGATAGCGCGCGTAGGACACGCCGCCGCCCCGCTCGAAGCACTCGACGATGTCGTCCTCGACGCTGCCGAGCACGCCGATGTATTGCGCGAACACGGCCATGTTGTCGGCGGCCGCGGCGCGTGTGAGCGAAGCGGCATGCTCGTCCGGCAGCCAGTAGCGCTGCGTGGCCGGATCGAACTCCATCACGCCGGCGGTCACCAGCGCGCCCAGCCACTCGCGCACATAGCGCTCGTGCAGTCCCGCCGCCGCGGCGATCTCCGCGCAGGTGGCGGGGCTGCGGCCTTGCAGGGTGTCGAACAATCCGGTGCGGTGACCGATGGAAACCATCAGGCACAGCGCGCCTTCGTTGAGTGCATTCAGGAAGCGCCCGGCGAAGGCCTGGGCGCGGTCGGTGTCGAACGTGGTCTTGTGTGCAGTCTGAGTCATGTCCATGTCCTCTCGCTATTTCCAGTATCGGGTTGTGGTTGGCGCAGATGCGCCGGCACGGGGACACACGCTACCCGCACTGCGTCGATTGGGCTAAAGTCATTCCGGGCATAAACCAGACGAATCCGCCATGTCAGCAACAGACGGCAGACTTCATATAGCGATTCTTGCGGTGCCGGAGTCGAGCGCCTCCACGGTGTACGGCATGCACGACCTGCTCGCCTCGGCCGGCGTGGACTGGGGAATGGTGGTCAACGGCACGCCGGGTCGCGCGCTGATCGCACCGGTCATCGTCTCGGCCGACGGCTTACCCGTGCGCGTCGGCAACGGCCTGCGTATCGAACCGCACTGCGCACTGGCGAACTGTCCGTCGCCGCAGGTCGTGGTCATTCCCGATCTCATGGTCCCGCCGCAAGCAGGCATCAGCGGACACTACCCGGTGGAAACGGCGTGGCTGCGCGCGCTGTATGCGCAAGGCGTGACCCTGTCCTCGGCCTGCTCGGGCGCGTTGCTGCTGGCCGAGGCCGGTCTGCTCGACGATCAGGACGCCACCACACACTGGGCCTATTGCGATGCGATGGGCGCGCACTATCCACGGCTGCGCATCCATCCGAACCGCGCGCTGGTCACGGCCGGTGAAGGGCAACGCCTGATCATGGCCGGCGGCGGCAGTTCCTGGAACGATCTGGGCTTGTTCCTGATCGCGCGCTTTCTCGGCATCGAAGAGGCCATGCGCGTGGCGCGCCTGTATCTGCTCGACTGGCATCATATCGGTCAGCAACCGTTTGCGGCGCTGACACGCAATCGCCAGATCGACGATGCGCTGATCGCCAAATGCCAGACCTGGATCGCCGAGAACTATGAGCAGGACACACCGGTGGCCGCGATGGTGCGGTTGAGCGGACTGGCCGAACGCTCTTTCACTCGCCGCTTCGCGCGCGTGACCGGCATGTCGCCGATGGAGTATGTGCACACACTGCGCCTCGAAGAATCCAAACACGTTCTGGAAACCACCCACTTGCCGATCGAGGCCGTGGCCACCGAGGTCGGCTACCAGGACGCAAGCTTCTTCGGCCGCTTGTTCCGGCGCAAGGTCGGACTGACGCCGGCCCAGTACCGCAAGCGCTTTACCGCCCTGCGCTCGGCATTGCAAAAGGTGGGGGGTGCGGAATCAGCTTAGCACCCCCTGGTTTCCTGCCCCTGCGCATCAGCAGATATTTGTAACCTGAACGTCATAAATAAATTCCTGATCTAAGAGGAAAGACATGAAGCACCACGCACCAACTGGTGCATCGCCACAAGAATCGGTTGGCAGCGCCCACGCCATGGCGGCAGAATGCCGCTATGTAGGAACACACCGCGCTTCACCCATAGCCTTAACTTCACCGCACGGAACCCCGCCTAATGAAAGAATATAAAGTCGTCATCTATCGTGAAGGCATTCTCGGTTCGCTGTTTCTAGGCGAATCCAAAGTCGATCCGGATCGCTTCACCGAATTTCTCAACGAGCAGGCCGCCGAGGGTTGGCGGGTGATCACCATGGAAAAAGAAATCCGGCGCATGCTGCTGGTGTCCAGCCGCGAGGCCTATCTGGTGGTACTGGAGCGCGACAAATAAATCCGCCCAGCATATGCTCTGCTCGGTAAGTTACGTGCAAGCTTACGTGGCCACCATTGAACTCGCCGCGAAGCTAGCCAAGCTTCACCGGGCCGTGGCAGACTAGTCATGCCACCGTACACACGACACATAACAACACGCACGAGTTTACCGCCATGCAACGTACCACCGACATGCCACTTTGGGTCTTCCTGGGGCTCGCCAATATCGACACGCGCAAAGGCGCGCTGATACTGTTCTGGAGTCTGCTTCGCCTTCAGTGTCGCCTGCCTGCCCTTGTCTTATTACCAAGTGGTGGACTGGATAGACTGGACCTGGGCGGCGATGCTATTTCCGTGTTCTTTATGGTATTGGCTGAGCATCCGCTGGGTCGATAAGCATACCGGCTGGGCCTAGGCGGCCACAGGCTCGACAGCAACATCCGACGCCCATCACATTTAGCACATTTGGCGCGTCGGGACACCTGCACGGCACAGCAGACAAAACACGCTCTGCTAGACTCTAGGCATACCCCAAAGCCCCACTGAGCGCGAATGTCCGACGCGTATCGACCGTCCCGACATACGGCATAACGAACACATCGCCGATCATCCGCAGCACGACAGCTAGTCCTCCGCTACAGACGCTGAGATATTTGCCATGAAGTTAACGGTGAAGCTCGCAGACTACTGTTACCGACTGAGCGCACGGACCATCACGTTATCGGATTGGTCTTCGGCGCGCTGATAGGTCTGGCTGAATACAGCCTGGGCGCCGAAATTTCACTTGCGGTATTTTATCTCGTGCCCATCGCCTTCGTCGCCTGGTTCGCAGGCCGCGATGCAGGTGCATTCATGGCCATTCCCAGCGTACTGATCTGGTCTGCCGCCACCAAGACGGTCGACATCATACAAAGTCATCCGCTTGAGTCCTACGTCGATTTTGCCACTAAGCTGACCTTCTTCATGATTGTCGCCCTGCTGGTCGCACGGCAACGATTACTGCTGGAGCGCGAACGCATCACCTCGCGTACGGATTTCCTCACCGGCGCATTGAACCGGCGCGCCCTCTATGAACTTTCCAGCGCCGAAATTCAGCGCGCCAAACGCCACGACCGCCCCTTCACCATCACGTACTTCGACGTGGACGACTTCAAGACGATCAACGACGACTTCGGTCATGCCGTGGGCGATCAGGTGTTACGTCATATTGTGGAGATCGCCCGCCAGCATCTGCGTGAGACCGACAGCATCGCCCGCTTGGGCGGTGACGAGTTCGCCTTCATGCTACCGGAGACCGACAGCGACGCCGCCAAGGCCGTAGTCGATAAAATCCGCCAACTGATCCAAGAGGATATGGCCGCGCAGTCCTGGCCCGTCACCCTGAGCATTGGCGTGTTGACCTGTGAGCAGGCCCCGGATTCTGTCGAGGCGATGCTGCGCGTGGCCGATCAACTGATGTATCAGGTCAAACTCCAGGGCAAGGATGCGATCCTCTACGCCAACTGCCGCGGGATACTCGATATCGCCTATCCGCCAGACAATCCGGCGCCGAACATCGACACGCACGAACCGACCGGGGACGCCACGGGCCGAATGGTTTAATCTTGCCGCTTGTCAGTGACTACCCGGTATCACCATGGCCGTTGCCCGACCCGCATTCACCTTCACCGCCCATACCCTGACCGCGCGTTGGTTCGCCGTCCTGTGTCTGCTCGCCGGTCTGTGGCTACCGGCATTTGCCACCGCTGCCGAGACCGCACCCGCCAAGCCCCCCTTGGAAGTGCTCGCCGAAAACCTGCGCGAGATCGACAAGCAACTGACCAAGGGGGATTTCACCGAGGATCAACTGAAGGGCTGGTCGGATCGCCTCGCCGCCGAACGTGGCGCGGCGACTGACTGCGTCGGCGCCGCCGAACAGTCACTGCAACGCCTGAAGGCCGACCTGGCCAGTCTCGGCGAGGTGGCAAAAAACGAAACCGGCGACGTCGCGCGCAAGCGTCGTGAATTTTCCAAGTCCATCACCGATCAGGAACGCCAACTCGCGGAATGCCGCGTACTGGTGTTGCGCAGCAACGAAATCAGCCAGCGCGTTGCCGCTTTGTACAACGCCGCGATGGCCGAACGCATGTTCGCCAAAGGCCCGAGCCTGTACGTCGTATTGCTCGACAACTGGCACAACGTCGTCACCCTCGGCGCGGCTACGGCGTTCTTTGTCAGAGAGCACGCCGGCCTGAGTAATCTCAGTCCGCCCGAATGGATCTGGCTCGCCCTCCTGGTCGGTGTGGCCGTGGGTCTGGGCGTGCTGCTGCGCGACAGCCGACGCCCTCGCGTCGTATCCAAACTCATGACCGCCGACGGCGAGATCAGTGTCGGCATCTCCCTGCTGGCGGCCGTACTGCACTACGCGCCGCGGCTGTTCGCCGTACTCACCGCAGCGGCTTATGTCTATCTGTTCACCTATGACATCCGTCCGGTGCCGTTCATCAATGTGCTGCTCTACGGCCTGCCGGTGTATGTGCTCGTCCTGTTGAGCATTCATGTGGTGCTGGCACCCCGGGCACCCTGCCACAAACTGCTCGCGGTCAGCGACGAACAAGCGCGCGCCATGGCGCGCCGGCTGCGCGTGTTGGCGTTGCTGACGTATATCGGCTATCTGCTGTTCTCCACGCTGTTTTCCCAGCACCTGCCCGAGGCGGCCTATCTGCTGGCGCGCGGCGTCTACGCGGCACTGCTGTTCCTCAACATGATCTGGGCGTTGTGGTTGTTCGCGAAGATGCGCGAGCAGGATGAACTGCGCTGGGTCGGCTTTCTGATTGCGCTGGCACTGGTCGTGAGTCTCGGCGCCGAGTGGAGCGGCTACCGCAATCTGGCACTGACCTTGATGCGCGTCATCGTCGGCTCGCTGTTCGCCTTCGGCGTGGTGCTGACCTTGATGCGCCTGTTTCATGAACTCTACGACGCGCTCGAGCAAGGCACCGGTCCCCGGCCGCTGCGCCTGCGGCATTTACTCGGTGTCGCACCGGGCGGCGCAGTGCCGGGCCTGATGTGGTTCCGCATCGCCACCAACGTGCTGCTGTGGTCGCTGTTCGGCTACACACTGCTGCGCATCTGGCATGTCTCCTCAGGCACCCTCGCGCAGGTCGAGAATTCGCTGTTCCGCGGCTTCAAGCTCGGCGAGGCGCAGATCGTGCCGCTGCGCATCCTGCTGGCCATCGTCTTGTTCGCCGTGCTGGTCACGCTCGCGCGCTGGCTGCAAACGCGCCTGGACCGGCGCTGGCTCACCTATGCACGCATGGACCACGGTGCGCGCGAGGCCGTCGTCACCATCACCGGCTATGTGCTGATCACCCTGGCTGCGCTGCTCGGTCTCAGCATCGCCGGCTTCCACTTGCAGAACCTTGCCATCATCGCCGGCGCGCTCTCCGTCGGTATCGGTTTCGGCCTGCAGAACATCGTCAACAATTTCGTCTCTGGCTTGATCCTGCTGTTCGAACGCCCGGTGAGGACCGGTGACTGGGTGGTGGTCGGCAACACCGAAGGCTATGTGAAGAAGATCAGCATCCGCTCCACGCAGATTCAGACCTTCGATCATGCCGACGTGATCGTGCCGAACTCGGAACTGATTGCGCATCAGGTCACCAACTGGATGCTGCACAACCGCCAGGGCCGCGTGCATATCCCGGTCGGCGTGGCCTATGGCAGCGATGTCGAAAAGGTGAAGCAGATACTGGAACACATCGGCCGCGATCATCCCAGCGTCATCACCGACGGCATCAGTCCCGGCCCCAAGGCGCTGTTCCTCGGCTTCGGCGAAACCGCGCTGACGCTTCGACCTGCGCTGTTTCGTGCGCAACATCGACGAACGCGCGCAGGTCATCAGCGATTTGAACTTCGCCATCTACGCGGCGTTCCGCGCCGAGGGCATCGAGATGCCGTGCCCGAATAAACCGGCGCCGGCGAAATAGACTGCTAGCCCACTCTTCGGCAGCACTGCTGCAACACGCAAGAGCTCGCTCCTCCTGCAATTCGCCGCCTCGGGCATATTCGTAGTTCTCCAACTGCCCGCTGAAGTAACGGTCATACGAGGTCATGTCGAAATGACCGTGACCGGAGAGATTGAACAGCAGCGTCTTGGCCTCGCCGGTCTTGATGCATTCCTTCGCCTCGCGCACCACCGCGGCAATCGCGTGATTGGATTCGGGCGCGGGCAGGATGCCCTCGGTGCGCGCGAACAACACGCCGGCCTCGAAGGTTTCCAACTGCGGCACCGCCAGCGCCTCGATCAGACCTTCGTTGTAGAGCTGACTCACCAACGCCGAATCGCCGTGATAGCGCAACCCGCCGGCGTGAATGCCCGGCGGCATGAAGTCGTGACCTAAGGTGTACATCTTCATCAACGGCGTGATGCCCACGGCATCGCCGAAGTCGTAGGTGTACACGCCCTTGGTCAGCGTCGGACAGGAACTCGGCTCGACCGCGACCAAGCGCACCTGACTGCCCGCCGCCTTGTCGGCGAAGAACGGAAAGGCGATGCCGCCGAAATTGGAACCGCCACCGCACGATGCGAACACCATGTCCGGATACGCGTCGACCAGCGCCATTTGCTTGCGCGCCTCTTCACCGATGATGGTCTGATGCAACAACACATGATTGAGCACCGAGCCCAATGCATAGTTGGTGTCCTTACGCCCGGCCGCCTCTTCAACGGCTTCTGAAATCGCGATGCCCAACGAGCCTTCCGAATCCGGATGCGCTTTGAGAATCTGCCGCCCCGCCTCGGTCATGTCGGTGGGACTGGCGAACACCTCCGCGCCCCAGGTCTGCATCAGCGAACGCCGATACGGCTTCTGCCCGTAGCTGACCTTCACCATATACACACGCACCTCCAGCCCGAACATCTGTCCGGCCAGCGCCAGCGAACAACCCCACTGCCCCGCGCCGGTTTCCGTCGTGAGTCGTTTGATGCCGGCCTGCTTGTTGTAGAACGCCTGCGCCACCGCCGTGTTCGGCTTGTGCGAACCGGCCGGACTCACCGCTTCGTTCTTGTAGAAAATCTTCGCCGGTGTTTTCAACGCCGCTTCCAAGCGATGCGCGCGATACAACGGCGACGGCCGCCACAAGCGCAACACCTCGCGCACCTCTTCCGGAATCGGTATCCAACGTTCGCCCGACATCTCCTGCATCACCAACGCTTCCGGAAATATTCCCAGCATCGCCTCCGGCGTCACCGGCTTCCCATCCGGCCCCAGATACGGCGCCGGCTTGTTCGGCATGTCCGCGACGACGTTGTACCAGTGGGTGGGCATCTCGGATTCGGGGAGTAGGATTTTGGTCTGCATGGGGGATGCTCCTCTGGTGGGTGTCGTGGGTCGCGGACGGTAGGCGCGTTGGGGGATGATTGCACAGGTGGTTGGAGCGAGGCAGCCGGATTTTGCGCTGGGAGTTGATCTAGGGCAGGTGGCAGGGATAGGCTGCTGGTTGAGGATTCCGATCGTTGGGATAGCTGCGGCGGCTTGGTGCATGGTGAATAGGTGGAACATTCCTGATTGGCTGGAAAGGGAGGTCATCGAAAGAGACAAGAGCTGCGTCTACTGCGGCATCGTCTTTGTGTCTTCGAGTGAAACAAGAAAGACCAAACCCTCTTGGGAGCACATCATCAACGACGCGAGAATAGTCAACAGAGAAAACATCGTGAGAAGCGGTGTCTCATGCAATGCAAGCAAGGGGGCGAAGGACCTTTCCATCTGGCTCGAATCGAATTATTGCAAGAAGCGTGGAATATCTAAGGATACCGTCGCCGAAGTGGTAAAAAAGGCGCTAACTTATCCGTCGCAATAGAATTCAGAGAGAGATTGCGTAAAGGGGTCAGCACCCTTTCCCGGAATGTAATCAGTGAAAGCCACAATTATTACAACTACGCCGCATCCCGACTCATCCGCACAATGATGGTCACATCCTCGTGTTCCTGCAAAGCCTTCAAAATCGCGATCAGATTGCCGGCCGTGGGATTGCCCGATGGACCGAGCATGCGCTGCAAACTCTTGGCGGGACGATCGACTTCGATGCCGAGTTGCTCGAAGCCGAGCGTGGCATTGATGTAGTCGCGCAACAGCGCCTTGCCGGCACCAAGGTCGCCCGCGAGCAGTTCTTTGATGGCTTCGGTGAGCAGTGCGCGGCGAAAGCGCGCATCGCGCTGGGCGCGGGCCTGCACGGTTGCGCGGAATTTCAGGTGGATAGTCACGCAAATCTCACCCGGCCGCGCGGTTCGGGGATCGGCCGGCCGAGTTCCTTGGCGGTCGCGATCCATTCTTCGATGACGCGTTGTGCGTTGGTTGCCGCCTCGACATAACTGGCGCCGTCCGCCATGCAGCCAGGAAGTTCGGGGACTTCAACCACGAAGGCCTGATCGGCGTCGCTCCAGTAAATGATCAGTTCGTACTTAGTCATCATCTTCCACCCCGAGCCGGTATTTGCGAATGATGCCGCGGACCTGTTTGACCTGATAGCCCTTCGCCATCGCACCTTTGGGTTGCAGGTTGATAATCTCTTCGAGGCCGGCCTTGCTAAAGATCGAATGGTCTCCACGTATGCGCTGGTCAAAACCGAGCCGCAACAATAACCGGACGACATCGGTGAAGCGGATATTGGCATCCGCATCTCCGCTCAGAATGCTCTGCAAGACTTTTGCGTGTTTGCCCATTGCACAGTCCTTGTGCGTGTGTGCCGGTATGGCGGTACCCGACGCCTGGCATCATGCCGATTTCATACTACGACGAGCGATAACTCCGGTGCAATCGGGGTCAGTGTTGTGATGCCAGCCAGCGGCGGTAATGATCGGTTCGGCGTCGTGTTTTCGACGCGCGGCGTTCATCGCTGTTGCGGCGCTCGGTATCGACCTCTGCCGCTTCACTGCGTCGCCCGCGCGCGCGACGGTCGAAATAGGCGCGTCGCTCGCCGTGCGCGTGTTCGCCGAAGTGCATCGGCGCGGACTGTGCGCGACCCAGCTGAGTCATGATGTAGGGAACCGGGAAGGACTCCAGATATTCTTCGGGCAATTCCAGCAGGCGCTCTTTGAAGCTATCCGGCGCGAACAGCATCGGGATGATGTTGTTGTAGTAGGCAGCCGCTGGCGTCATGCGCAATACGTCTTGGTCGTGGCTGAGATAACCGAGTTCGCCGAGGGCATCGATCAGATCGCCGAACACCTCCGCGATGTCGATGCCGTATTTGTGCATGAGATCGTCGCGGCTGACGAAGGTGAAGCGCAGCTTGCTGGTCAGCTCGCGGCAGAATTCCAGCTCGGGCGTCAACTCTTCCATGGTCGCGACCGGAATACGGCCGGCGTCGATCATTTCGAAATAGGACTTGAGGCTGGCGACGTTATGATAGGCGCGACGTGGCGCGTAACCTTGAGAGTTGATACCCAATGCCACCAGCGGCAGGTTATCCCAGCGGCGCAGTTGATGGTGGTAGGAACCGCGCTCCGGTTGCACGAAGACATTCTGCAGTACGGCGCGATAACCGAAATCGTGCAGCAGGGATTCCGCGTGGGCGAACTGCCGGATCTTGTTCGCGTACTGCCCATCCTTGGGTGGGAGCAGGACATCTTTATGCGCGGTGCGCTGCGTATCCAGCGCATAGATCGACAGACTCGGGACACCCAATGAATGAAAGGTGCTCAGGGTCTTGTACAGCGCATCGTCCGGTTCCCCGGCGAAGCCGTACATGGTGTCGACATTGATGTTGCCGATGCCGGCGACGGCGTGCTCCAGTTCATAAACCGCCTCCTCCACGGAATAGTGTCTGTTCATGCCGGCCAACAGTTGTTCGTCGAGGGTCTGTATGCCGTAGCTGAGTCGGGTCACGCCAAGCTCGCGCAACAGACTGACCTTGTCCGGCGGGAGTGTGCCCGGCGCCGCTTCCACGGTGATTTCGGCGCTGGCGTCCAGGGCGAAGTTGCGGCGGATGGCCTCGAAGATGCGCACCAGCAATGCGTTATCGAGAAAGCTCGGCGTGCCGCCACCGAAATACACCGATTCACAGACCTGGCCGGCGAGCGCGTCCCGGTAGAGGGCCATTTCCTTCACGAGGTAATCGACGTATTGCTCGGCTTGGACAATGCCGCGCCCTGGGATGATCGCGTAGTAGCAAAAACTGCACAGGGTTTTGCAAAAGGGGCTGTGCAAATACAGGCTGAAACGCCCGGGCGTGACGGAGGGTTCCGAGAAGAGTTCGCACGCACTCGCGGGCGGGGCGGATTTGTTCAGCAGCGGCGGTGGGAATGACCAATCGAAACAGGGGAAGAAATCGTTCTGGACTTGCAGCAGGCTCTGCAGTTTGTCGATGAGTCGATCAGGTTCGAATGCTGCCAAGGCACTATCGCCGCTTGCATATACCAATTCCGGGGTCTTCAGCAATCGTGATCGTTTGTTGAAGAAAGGGCTGTATTGCTTCATGCATCACCACTCCTCTGGCTGTTTATTTAGTTTTTTTAATTCGGCGCGTTGATCCTGCGTGCCTTAGCGGTATAAATATCGCGACAAATCTTTGGCGGGACGTCTGTCTTCGCTCCTTGGTGTTTGTCTTCGATTCTGCAGAATAAAGCAGGATGACGAAAGGGGGCGGAGGAAATAAATCTTAATCAGTTCTGCCAGCGCATCACTCACCACGGAAACAGATTCGACAAACCCCGCACCGCAATAAACACTTCCTTCGGGACTCATGAGGCCTTCATTTGGTTATACTCAGGAACTAAATTGATCATACATTTGTCGCCTCATAGGAGGTTGGTCATGGGCCGAGACACTGCACATGTTCGCTGTCGCTGATAAGTGATGCGCTCTCCCGAATAGTTTTTTCTACCGGCCCCTAAGGCGACACGACTAAATGCCCCATAGCATCACGCTGATCACGACCATTGCCGCCAGCCTGGGGCTTGCGCTGATTATGGGTCTAGTGGCCAATCGCCTGAAATTGCCGGCGCTGGTCGGCTACCTGATTGCCGGCGTGATGATCGGCCCTGCCACGCCTGGCTTCGTGGCCGACGCGGCGCTGTCGAGTCAATTGGCCGAGATCGGCGTCATCCTGCTGATGTTCGGTGTCGGACTGCACTTCTCCCTCGATGACTTGCTGGTTGTGCGGCGCATCGCCTTGCCCGGCGCAATCGTTCAGATTGCGGTAGCGACTGCGCTCGGTATGGGTGTCGCCACGCTCTGGGGTTGGAGCTTGGGTGCAAGCCTGGTATTCGGCTTGGCGCTTTCCGTGGCAAGCACCGTCGTACTCATCCGGGCACTCGAACAACGCGGCCTGCTCCAATCCGTCAACGGCCGGATCGCCGTCGGCTGGCTGATCGTCGAGGATCTGGCGATGGTCCTGGTGCTCGTGTTGCTGCCACCGCTGTCCGGATGGCTCGGCGGCGACAGCGGTCACGTCGCCGCAGGCGCCGACGACTGGGGTCTACTGAAAACACTCTTGATCACCCTTGGGGAAGTTTCGATCTTCGTCGCTCTCATGCTGGTGGTCGGACGACGGCTGTTCCCGTGGCTGCTCGGCTACGTTGCCGACACCGGTTCGCGCGAACTGTTCACCTTGAGCGTGATTGCGACGGCGGTGGGTATCGCCTACGGCTCCGCGCAACTGTTCGGCGTCTCCTTCGCGCTCGGCGCCTTCTTCGCCGGCATGGTCATGCGGGAATCCCATCTCAGCCATCGCGCCGCTGAAGAATCCCTGCCGCTCAGAGATGCCTTCTCGGTTCTGTTCTTCGTCTCGGTAGGCATGCTGTTCGATCCGAATGTCTTGCTGCAACAGCCGCTGCAGGTGCTGGCCGTCGTCGCGATCATCGTCGTGGGCAAATCGCTGGCCGCTTTTTTGCTGGTGCTTGCCTTCCGCTATCCGCTCAACACGGCGCTCACGGTATCGGCGAGCCTCGCGCAGATCGGCGAATTCTCGTTCATCCTGGCGGGACTTGGGGCCTCACTCGGACTCCTGCCGAATGAAGGGGTGAGTCTTATTCTGGCGGGGGCGCTCATCTCGATCTCGCTCAACCATCTGGTGTTCCAGGCCGTCGAACCCGTGCAGGCGTGGATTCGATCTCGCTCGAAGCTCGCGCGCGCCCTCGAACGCCCCGATGACCCCTTGGCGGAACTGCCGATGACGGTCGAGTCGCGCGAGGTTACCGGCCATGTGGTGCTGGTCGGTTATGGCCGCGTCGGCCAACGGATCGGCGAGGCACTGACCGAACATGGATTGCCGTTCGTCGTGGCGGAGCAGAATCGTGAACTGGTCGAGACCTTGCGCAAACGCGGCCTCCACGCCGTCGCCGGCGATGCCTCGGACCCGGCCGTCCTGATACAAGCGCATATTGCACGGGCGCAGATATTGATGATTGCGATCCCAGATGCGCTGCGCGTGCGGCGCATGATCGAAATCGCGCGCACGCTAAACCCCCGCGTCGAGACGGTAGTACGCACCCATAGCGAAGAAGAAGCGGAGCTGCTGCGGAACGAGAATGTGGGAATGGTATTCCTTGGCGAGCACGAACTTGCGCACAGCATGATGCGTCACGTGCTGGAAAAAACCGCTGCCCAGAGAAAAAAGGAATCGGAGGAGATAAATTTCGATCATCCCGCCTAGGGCTTGAGTTAGTGCGGAAACCGAATCGACAAACTCCGCACCGCGATGAACACCTCGCGCAGAAACGCGATCAGTCCGCCGATCAGCGCCAGCATGGCGGCGATGAACAGGCCGCCGATGACGCCTTTGATATCGAAGCCGAACAAGTGCGCGGCGAACGCGATGGCGATCAGCAGACACACCAGCAGTGCCGCGAGGATGTCCAACGCGATGCCGAGGTAGGCGAGCCGGGCACGGCGGCCGAGGGTTTCCAGTTCGGCGCGCATCACCGCTTGTCGGTCCGGATCGCTGGTGGTGGCGAAGGCGGTCTCCAGCGCGCGGCTACGGTCGAAGATCCGGCCGATGCGTCCGGCAAAGGCATTGATGAACGCGCCGATGCCGGCCAGCAGGAACACCGGCGCCACCACCAACTGGATGAGCTGCGAGATATCGGCTGTCGGGTCGAGGGTCATGGTGGGGATTCTAACCTGTCCGGCGAATTGAAATAATAGGCGATGGTTTCTCCTCGTAGCATACTCACGATATGAGCTTCACCTTCACCCCCATCGGCATCATCCACTCCCCTTTCAAGGAGAAGTTCGGCGTGCCGCGGCAGCCGGGCATCGCGCCGGCGGCGCGGGCGACGCTGGAGCTGTTGCCGCCGTATGATCGCGACGAAGCATTGGAAGGACTCGCCGGGTTTTCGCATGTGTGGATCGTGTTCGTGTTTCATGCGACGGCGGCACAAGGCTGGCATCCGACAGTGCGGCCGCCGCGGCTGGGCGGCAATGTGCGCGTCGGCGTGTTCGCGAGCCGTTCGACGTTCCGGCCGAATCCCATCGGCTTGTCGGTGGTGGAACTGGCGGGCTTCGGCCGTGAAGACGGCAAGCTGGTGCTGCATCTGCGCGGCGCCGATCTCATCGACGGCACGCCGGTGCTGGATATCAAACCGTATGTGCCGTACGTCGACAGTATTCCGAACGCCGCCGGCGGCTTCGCGGCGGGCGCGCCCGAAGTGCGGCTGGCGGTGCGATTCACGCCGGAGGCGGAGGCGCAGGTCGCTGCGCGCGAGGCCCCCCCGCACCAGCATCCGCACACTTGCGCGAATTGATCACGCAAGTGCTCGGCGCCGATCCGCGGCCGGCGTATCGTGAGGATGAGTCCGCCGATCGCGTCTACGGCATGCGCCTGTTGGATTTCGATCTGCGCTGGCGCATTGAAGACGCCTGCGCGGTCGTGGTGGAATTGCGGACGATCACGTAGCGACAGCTGCCAATGCGCACGGAGACAGCGCCCCATGCCGACCTTCCGCACCCCCGGCGTTTACATAAACGAAATCACCACCACCCCACCACCGATTATCGGGCGTGGCCACAGCCATCACGGCGTTTGTCGATGTCTTTGCGCAGGGGCCGTTACAGCGGCCGGTAAGCATCAACAGCTTTGCGGAATTCAAGGCCGCGTTCGGCGCGACCAACACCTGCCCCGCCCGCCAAGGTATCCGCTACTTCTTCGCCAACGGCGGTCAGACGGCGTGGGTGGTGCGGATTCCGGGCAGTGTAGCCACTGCCGCGGAAGTGATCGGCGCCGCCGACGCGCGCAGCGGATCTGCATGCGCTCGATAGCGTGGAGCTGTTCAATATTCTGTGTCTGCCCTGCGCGGTTGAACTGCCGGACGCGGACATGCAGGCGGTCTACACTGCGGCGCTGAATTACTGCACGGCACGGCGCGCCTTCCTGATCGTCCGGCTGTTCCGCCAAGGCGCGTTCGCCGGGAACCGCCCTGATGACGCCTATTTCGTGCGCCTCGACCGCACCACCATGACCCAGGACGACATCGATACCGGCCGGTTGAATATCCTGATTGGTTTCGCGCCGCTCAAACCAGCCGAGTTCGTGATCGTGCGGATACAGCTCCGGTCTGGAACCTAGGGACGCCGGATCTACGGTATAGTGGCGGCCATGAATGCCGCCACGCCCGTCTATGCCGACCTCAGTCCCGATCTCATCCTCGATGCGGTCGAGACCAAGGGCTTTGTGACCAACGGCCACCTGCTGGCGCTCAACAGCTACGAAAACCGTGTCTATCAGATCGGGCTGGAGGACCAGCGCTATCTGGTGGCGAAGTTCTACCGGCCGGGGCGCTGGGAGGATGCGGCGATCCTGGAAGAACACAGCTTCGCCCATGAACTGGTGGAGGTGGAAATTCCGGTGGTGGCGCCGCTCGCGGACGATCACGGCGATACGCTGTTCACGCATGCCGGATTTCGCTTTGCGCTGTATCCGCGGCGCGGCGGACGCTGGCCGGATCTGGACAACCCGGACAATCTCGAATGGCTGGGTCGCTACCTTGGTCGCATTCACGCAGTCGGCGGCATAAAGCCGTTCATACATCGCCCCACGCTGGACACCGATAGCCTCGGCACGCAGTCGTATCGCTATCTGCTCGAAGGCGGCTTCATTCCCACGCACATCGAACTCGCCTACCGCACGCTGGCCGAAGATCTGCTCACGGCGGTCGACGCTGCGTATCAGCGCGCCGGTGACGTTGCCCACATCCGTCTGCACGGTGACTGTCATCCGGGCAATATCCTGTGGACCGACGAGGGGCCGCATTTCGTCGATCTGGACGACTGTCGCATGGGTCCGGCGGTGCAGGATATGTGGATGCTGTTGTCCGGCGACCGTCAGGAGATGGGCTTGCAGTTGTCGGAAATCGTCGCCGGCTATGAACTGTTCCGCGATTTCGACCGCCGCGAATTGTTGTTGATCGAGGCGCTGCGCACCTTGCGCATGTTGCATTACGCCGCCTGGCTGGCACGGCGCTGGGAAGATCCCGCATTTCCCCAGGCGTTTCCCTGGTTCAATACTTCGCGCTATTGGGAAGAACATGTGCTGCAATTGCGCGAGCAGGCCGCGGCCTTGCAGGAACCGGCGCTGGTGATATGAGCACCCACCCCTTGCGTCGACGCCACCACCCCACTAGCATTCTCACAGCCAAATGGCACTTACATAAGCGACCGCCTATCCGATGTAGAGCGTCTTAGGCACACCTTGAAGAACGGGTTGAGTTGCTTCGCAACGCTTGGTGGGTTACGCAAACTACGCTAACCCACCCTACATTTGAGCTTAAGTAAGTGTCATTCTATTCACGGCCCTTTTATCTCAGCGGTTTCACTTCAGGAATCCACGATCATGTATAGCTTTCGTATCATCAGCATCAGCGTTGCCTTGGCACTCGGCCTATCCGCCTGCGCCTGGGTCAAACCTACCGCGCAAGGCGCACAGGTCAAGGTCGCCACGGCTGAGGATGTAGGACACTGCCGCAAGGTCGGCACCTCCACGGTCTCGGTGATGGACAAAGTGGCCGGCGTGCCACGCGGCTACCGCACCATGTCGGAAGAACTCGCCAATCTGGCGCGCAACGAGGCGCCGAATCTGCAAGGCGACACCGTTGTGCCGGTCGGCGACATCGTCAATGGTCAACAGCTGTTCGAGGTCTATGACTGCCGCGTGGAAGAAGGCGGCGCGATGACCATGCCTTATTCGCAATAAGGGACGTCATCGGCATTGCGATAGAGATCATGGACCTTGGCGTCACGCTGGACCGGCTGGCGGATCTGCTCGATCGTCATGCCGGCGATAACGCCGCTTGGCTGCGCACGCTGCACGGACTCGATGAGACTGCCGTGTATGCGGCCTTGAACAGCAAGCGAATGTGGGGCGGCGCCGGCTCCATCGCCAACGAGGCGCTGGCCGACAATCCTGGCCTGAACCCGACACAGTGGGACATGCACGTCCGCGAATTTCGTGCGCTGATGATCGACCTCGCCGAACATCTCAAGGCACGCGGCCCGCACTATCCCGACATCGATTTCTGGCTGAGCGCATTCACGAGTTGGCAGCAATCGAATGTGTAGGGCGCCATAGCGGAAACGTATTGCGCCGAATGTGTTCGGAGGCAAACTTGATAATGCATGCTTCTGGAAAACCTTCGATCGCATTACGCCCTACGGGTTACGCAATGACGCCCAGCCCAACGCTTGCTGCACGATCCGACCGCATCGCCGGCGAACTCGTCGATGTCGGTTGGTCGCGTGTGCGCGGATTTTCTACCGCCCGCGCAGATCGCCGCGCTCGCCGGTGAACTGCGCGCACGCTGGGCACAGGGCGAGTTCCATCAGGCCGGTGTCAGCAGCGGCGCAAATCCGCATCTACGCCAGGATATCCGCAACGATCACGTCTATTGGCTGGACGATGCGGCCCAGACGGTCGGTCCAAGCACCTTACTTCACCGCACTGGAATCCCTGCGACTGACCCTCAACCGCCAGTTGTTTCTCGGCCTGTTCAGCTTCGAAGGCCACATGGCCGCGTATCCACCCGGCAGTTTCTACACCAAACATCTGGACCAGTTTCAGGGCGCAGCCCATCGCAAGGTGTCGGTGGTTCTATATCTGAATGACAACTGGCAAGCCGACGACGGCGGGCAGTTGCGGCTCTATCTGGAAGAGAATCACGCGGAGAAATACATCGACGTGTTACCCCGTGGCGGCACGCTCGCCTGCTTCCTAAGCGATCGTTACTATCACGAAGTACTGCCCGCCACGCGCGAACGGCTGAGCGTGACGGGGTGGTTTAGGGTACGGATTTAGAACGTGATGCGCCAACAAGACGCGCGTCGTTTACCGTTTGACGGCATCGAAGAACGACACCACATCCGGGTTGCTCTGAGAATAGCCGACGAGGGTGAAGGTGTTCCAGTCGCGGGCCATCTGCGCGTGTTGAACGCGGAAAATATGGCAGGTTCCCGACTGACACATCCGCAGTGAGCCGGTAACGGCGCAGGCCGCGGACACACGCAGCGTACCGCTGGGAATGCTCACGGTGCTCAGCCCCGTATGGTCTCGGACATAGCAAGCCGATCCCGTTGCGGGAATCGCGCCGGTGGAACTGACCACGATTTTGCACCGGACAGTTTCGTCCATCTGACCCAACCGGGTATCACCGGAAACGCCGGCGGTATACCAAGTACCGCGCAGGTTGGCCATACTGCATGCCGCACTCGCGAAACCCGGCAATACGCTGAGCAGCGCTCCCAGACATGCCAGCACCCAACATCTGTCACTCTTTCTGGTCAGCATAACTGCACCCTCGGCATCCATTACTGTTTCACGACTTTGTAGAAAAAAACCACGTCCGGATCGATATCCAGATAGCCGACCATGGAGAAGGTGTTTTTGTCCCGCGCCATCTGCGCATATTGGATTCTGATGACAGAGCAGAATCCGGCATCACAGACATTGATATTTCCGGCCAAGGCACAGGCCGACGTTACATAGATCGAACCACCGGTAACCTGAAAATTGAACTGACCGCGTGCATCGCGGTAAACACAACTGGAACTGCTGGCGACGATCCTACCGTTGGAATTGACCACCAATTTGCACCGATCGGTCTCACCCATCTCGCCGAAATAACCATCGCCGGACACACCCATCGCATACCACGTACCAACCGCATTGGCTCGCGTGCAGACTGCGTCTGCAGCGCCGGGCAACGCTGTGCCGGATACCGCCAGCAGGCAGCTCAGAAGCAGCGACTTACGGAAATTTCGGCTCTTCATGAACAACTCTCTTGCTCTCTCACACATCCAACGCCCATCGGAACACACTCACTCCGGGTTTTCCGGAACCTGCTGCGCACAATCATCGCCGTCCTGATCGCAGGCATCGGTCTGGCAAGCCGTATCGCAAAAGCCATCGCCGATATCCGCGCGCTTGCAGCCCGGCGCGCACATCTGCGCCAGTTCCTGCGCCAGTTCCTCGGGCTTCAGGGTGGCGCAATCGCCGCCATCGTGATTACACGCCGGGTAATAACACGCGATATCGCAGATGCCGTTACCCACCGCCTCCATCAGGCACCCCGGCGAGCATTCCGGCAGGGTTTCAAGCGTAGCGGCATCACCCGGCAAACCCTGCGTGACCCCTCGCACACTTTGCGATTGTTCCGCCGATTTTTCCGAGCGTGCGCGTCCGCCACGGCCAAGCGGGGCCGATTCCACCGTCAGGGCAAGCGGGCCCGTGCCCACCACTGCATCGACGCCGGTCACGGCGGTCTCGTTCGGGCGCGACGCGTACAGCATTTGGGTTTGCACGGAGTTCTCGCACTGGCCCGTGCCGACGCCCAACACCCAGTGGGATCGCACCGTGATCGACTGCGTCTTTGCATCCTTGGGCACATAGGTCAGCGCGTCCGTGACCGGGGAGCGGTAGACCATGCCGCGCGCGGGCAATAGACTGCCGGCCGCGCCGCTCGTCGCCAGATATTCGTGCCCCTTGCAGTCGGCCTGATCGTAATAGGCCACGGAGAAAGTGGCCGTCTCGCCGCTGTGCAGCACCGGCATCACATAGCCGGTCGGCAGAATCAGCACGGTCGCACTCTGTAACTCGCCGCTACCGGCATAAGCCGAGACGAGGCCGCCATACAGGCCGACGGGTTCCTGTGCAGCATTGCGCAACACGGGCCATTGCACGGTCGGGCCGGAAGCATCCGCGCCCCGGCCGAGGGCCGCGAACAAGCCGGTGCCGAGTGCCGGCGGCAGGTAGGCGAATGTGCTAACGCATCCCAACATGCTCAACACACCCGCACGAAGATTGTTCCGATTCATACAGTCCCCTCATTGTCATCCATAGCCACGTCAGTCCTGTCCGATGCACGCACGCGCCGCAGACTGTCTTGCCACGCTGGATTTGGAGCGTCCTGCCACAGACGCTGAATTCGACCGACCTCGTTTTCGTACCAGCCGATGTCATGCTGGTTGGGTTCGGCCTCGTAGGCCCACCAAGTGCCATCGGCGTCCTGCGCAAGCCACTTGGCCCAGTCGGGTGGCATGGAAATATTCAGCTTGTTCACTGTCGTTTACACCGCTACTCGCTACAAATGAAAAGGGCGGCACAAGGCCGCCCTTTTCACTACGCTGATCTGAACACTCGCGATCAATTGACCTTGGGGTTCAGCTCACCTTTGGCATAACGCTGATGCATTTCGTCCAGGTTGTACACCTTGGTGATTTTGCTGGCCATGCCGGCAGCACCGAAGGCTTCGTAGCGATTGCGGCAGATCTCGGACATGCCCTTGGTCGCTTCCTTGAGGAATTTGCGCGGATCGAAGTTGGACTTGTTTTCGGCCAAGTGCTTGCGGATGGCGCCAGTGGAGGCCATGCGCAGGTCGGTGTCGATATTGACCTTGCGCACGCCATGCTTGATGCCTTCAACGATTTCGCTGACGGGCACGCCATAGGTTTCGCCCATGTCACCGCCGAAGCTGTTGATGATGGCCAACCAATCTTGCGGCACGGAAGACGAACCGTGCATCACCAAATGGGTGTTCGGGATGCGCGCATGGATCGCCTTGACGCGATCGATGGCGAGGATGTCGCCGGTAGGCGGACGGGTAAATTTATACGCGCCGTGCGAGGTACCAATGGCAATCGCCAACGCATCCACGGCGGTCTTCTTGACGAAGTCGGCCGCTTCATCGGGATCGGTCAGCAACTGGCTGTGATCCAGCGCGCCTTCGGCGCCGTGACCGTCTTCTTCACCGGCCATACCGGTTTCCAGCGAGCCGAGGCAGCCCAACTCACCTTCAACAGAGACGCCCACCGCATGCGCCATCTCGGCGACTTTGGCGGTGGTCGCGACGTTGTATTCGTAAGTCGCGGGGGTTTTGCCGTCGGCTTTCAGCGAACCGTCCATCATCACCGAGCTAAAGCCAGACTGAATGGAGCGGAAGCAAATATCCGGGGTCGCACCGTGATCCTGATGCATGCAGATTGGAATGTGCGGATACATTTCAATCGCCGCCAGGATGAGGTGGCGCAGGAACGGTTCGCCCGCGTAAGAACGCGCACCGGCAGAACCTTGCAGAATCACCGGGGCATTCACGGCGTCGGCGGCTTCCATAATCGCCTTCACTTGTTCCATGTTGTTGACGTTGAACGCCGGCAGGCCGTAGCCATTTTCAGCGGCGTGATCCAAAAGTTGACGCAGGGATATCAGGGCCATGATGCTCTCCTCGAGAGATAAATTGTCTGTCTATGTAGTATGTGGATTCGGGTACTCTGTGTATTCGGGACGGTGCGGCCTATTCTAGGTCCGTTACCGCCGCGGATTCAGCGTTACAAATTATCTGGATTTAATTTTCGGGCTCCGTAATCAACTATTGGCATCAACTATCGGGGGCAAAGCGGTCATGCTCGCCGACCCGTATGATTTTCATCGCATTGGTGCCGCCCAGCACGCCGGCCAGATCACCCTTGGTGATGATGACCAGATCGCCGTCGCGCACTGCGCCGCGGCGCATCAGTTCGTCGATGGCCTCGCGGTTGACCTCGGCGTGATCGGTCGTGGTCACATCGAAGCTGACCGGATACACACCGCGGTAGATCGTGACCTTTCGACGGGTCTCGACATGCCGCGTCAAGGCGTAGATCGGAATACCGGAACTGATGCGCGACATCCACAACGGCGTGGCGCCGGATTCGGTCAGCGCGGCGATCGCCTTCACGCCCAGGTGATTGGCGGTGTAGATCGCGGCCTTGGCGATGGCCTCATCGGTACGGTTGAAACGCATCAGGGCGCGACGTTCCAGATTGATGGTGCTGCGCTGGCGTTCGGCGCCCTTGCAGATGCGATCCATGGCGGCGACGGCCTTGGCCGGATATTTTCCGGACGCCGTCTCGGCGGACAACATCACCGCATCGGTGCCGTCGATCACGGCATTGGCAACATCGAACACCTCGGCGCGGGTCGGGATCGGACTTTCCACCATCGACTGCATCATCTGCGTGGCGGTGATCACCACGCGGTCCAGCGTGCGCGCCACTTGGATGATGCGCTTCTGCACGGCGGGCAGTTCGGCGTCGCCGATCTCCACGCCCAGAGTCACCGCGCGCGATCATCACCACGTCGGAGGCCTGGATGATCTCTTCGAGATTGGTGATCGCCTCGGCGCGTTCGATCTTGGCGACAATGCCGCCATGACCGCCGGCGGCGCGCAACAATTCGCGCGCCTCGTTGATATCGTCGGCGCAACGCGGGAAGGAAATAGCGATGTAGTCGGCGCGCATCTCGGCGGCGATTTTGATATCGGCGCGATCCTTATCGGTCAGCGCCTTCGCGGACAAGCCACCGCCCTGACGGTTGATGCCTTTGTTATTGGATAGCGCACCACCGACCACCACGCGGCATACGATCTCGGGCCCATTGACGTCTTCGACCCACAACACGATGGCACCGTCGTCCAGCAGCAGGGTATCGCCGCGATTGACGTCTTCCGGCAATTGTTTGTAGGCAATGCCGACGCGTTCAATCGTGCCTTCTTCCGAAGCCAGCTTGGCATCGAGCACGAAGCGCGCGCCGTCTTCCAGCACCACCTTGCCATCCTTGAAACGGTCGATACGAATCTTCGGCCCTTGCAAGTCGACCAACACGCCGACCTGACGACCGTGCGCGCGGGCACGGTTACGGACTGTCTGCGCGCGTTCGATGTGCTCTTGATGATTACCATGCGAGAAGTTCAGGCGCACCACATCGACACCGGCCTGGATCAACTCGTCGAGCGCCTTGGGATCATCCGTCGCCGGGCCGAGAGTTGCGATAATCTTGGTTCTACGCATCATGGAGCCGGTTCATCCTGTGAGACTGCAATGTCATTAAATCTTAGCCACGGAAAACACGGAAAGCACGGACGATATTTTTCGTAAAATCATTATTCCGTGCTTTCCGTGTTCTCCGTGGCGCTTTTAGAGTACTCAGCCTTTCGCGCGCTCTTCCAGAATCGCCACGGCCGGCAGGATCTTGCCTTCGAGGAATTCCAGAAACGCGCCACCGGCCGTCGAGATATACGAGACCTTGTCGAAGATGTCGTACTTCTGGATCGCCGCGATGGTGTCACCGCCGCCCGCCAAGGTGAAGGCACTGGTCTTGGCGATGGCTTCGGCAATGGCCTTGGTGCCAGCGCCGAACTGATCGAACTCGAACACGCCGACCGGGCCATTCCACACTACGGTGCCGGCCTTCATGATGATGTCGACGAGTTCCTGCGCGCTCTTCGGACCGATGTCGAAAATCATCTCGTCGTCGGTCACCGCGCCGGCATCTTTCAACACGGCGGGTTCGGCGGCATCGAACTTCTTGCCGACCACCACATCCACGGCAATCGGGATGTTCGCGCCGCGCTTCTTCATCTTTTCGATCAGCATCTGCGCAGTCGGCACCAGATCATCCTCGCACAGCGATTTGCCGACATTGTTGCCGGTCGCCTTCAGGAACGTATTGGCGATACCGCCGCCGACCACCATCTGATCCACTTTCTCGGACAGCGATTCCAGCACGGTCAGCTTGGTGGAAACCTTCGATCCACCGACGATGGCGACCATCGGACGCTTCGGATTCAGCAACGCCTTGGTCAGCGCGTCGAGTTCTTCGGTGAGCAGCAGACCGGCGGCCGCAGTCGGCGCGAACTGCGCGACGCCGTAGGTCGAGGCCTGCGCGCGGTGCGCGGTACCGAAGGCGTCCATGACGAACACATCGCACAGCGCGGCGTATTTCTTCGCGGTCTCTTCGACGTTCTTTTTCTCGCCCTTGTTGAAGCGAACGTTTTCGAGCACCACCAATTCGCCGTCGTTCAGCTCGGGTGCCTTGTCCATGTAGTCTTTGACCAGACGTACGGTCTTGCCCAACAGACCCGACATGTATTCGGCGACCGGCTTCAAAGAAGCCGCCTCGTCATACACGCCTTCTTCGGGGCGACCCAGGTGCGACATCACCATCACCTTGGCGCCGGCCTTCAAGCAATGCTCGAAGGTCGCCATGCTGGCCTTGATGCGCGCGTCGGAGGTGACCTTGCCGTCTTTGATCGGCACATTGAGGTCGGAACGGATCAGAACACGCTTACCCTTGAGATCGAGATCGGTCAGTTTGATGACGGACATGCGAAGACTCCTAAAAATATTATCTGAAAACCTTGCAGACTCGGCAAAGCCGTCATTGCCGAATGAAGCATCTCGTCATTATGCGTTGGAATCAGGATCGTCCTGCATGCACTGGAAATGACTTAGTCGCCCGACATACACGCCCGAATGCGGGCGGTGCGCTTCATCTTACTTGGCGACGTGCTGCACGAAACGCAGCATGTTGCAGGTGTAGCCATACTCATTGTCGTACCAGGACACCACCTTGACGAAGGTGGAATCCAGGGCGATACCGGCTTCGGCATCGAAGATCGAGGAGAAGCCGCAACCACGGAAATCGGTGGAAACCACTTTCTCGTCGGTGTAGCCGAGGGTCTTGCTGATGTCGCCGGAGGTTGAAGCCTTCTTCATCGCCGCGCAGATTTCTGCGTAGGTGGCCGGCTTTTCCAGTTCGACGGTCAGATCGACCACGGACACATCGGAAGTCGGCACGCGGAACGCCATACCGGTCAACTTACCGTTCAATTCCGGCAACACCACGCCCACAGCCTTGGCCGCGCCGGTGGAGGACGGAATGATGTTTTCCAGAATACCGCGACCACCGCGCCAGTCTTTCATCGACGGACCGTCAACCGTTTTCTGTGTTGCAGTAGCCGCATGCACGGTGGTCATCAGGCCGCGCTTGATGCCCCAGTTGTCGTTCAGCACCTTGGCGACCGGCGCCAGGCAGTTGGTGGTGCAAGAAGCCGCAGACACGATGGCCTCGCCCTTGTACTTGTCGTGATTCACGCCGAACACGAACATCGGTGTTTTGTCTTTGGACGGTGCGCTCATGCACAACTTTTTTCGCGCCCGCAGTCGATATGCTTCTGGCAGGTTTCGTCGTCGAGGAAAAAGCCGGTGCATTCGATCACGATGTCAGCACCGATGTCGCCCCACTTCAGGTTGGCCGGATCGCGCTCGGCGGTCAGACGAATCTTCTTGCCGTTAACGACCATGTTGCTGCCATCGACTTTGATGTCGCCCTTGAAATTGCCGTGCACGGAATCGTACTTGAGCATGTAGGCAAGATATTCGGGGTCGAGCAGGTCGTTGATACCGACCACTTCGATCTCGGGAAAATCCTTCGCGATTGCGCGGAACGCCATACGGCCGATACGGCCAAAACCATTGATGCCGACTTTAATTGCCATGTTTCTCTCTCCGTCTTTCTCTAAATGTGAATTTAATAACTCAATCCGGGACGCGGTGGTGACTTAGAGCACCGACTCAACGGCCTTGACCACGTTCTCCACGGTGAAACCGAATTCCTTGAACAGTTGACCGGCCGGGGCGGATTCGCCGAAGCGGTCGAGGCCGATGATCTTGCCGTTGGTGCCGACGTATTTGTACCAGCCATCGGTGACACCGGCTTCGACAGCGACGCGACGAGTGACAGTTGGCCGGCAACACGGACTCGCGATAGGCGGCATCCTGCGCATCGAACTGATTGGTCGACGGCATGGACACGACGCGGATCTTCTTGCCCTTGGCGGTCAGCTGTTCGGCGGCACCCATCGGCCAGTTCCACTTCGGAACCGGTGGCGATGATGATCGCGTCCGGCGTGCCGGCGCAGTCGCTCAAGCACATAACCGCCGCGCGCGATGGCGGCGATCTGCTCCGGCGTGCGGCTCATGTGCTTGAGGTTCTGACGCGAGAAAATCAGGCTGCTCGGACCGGTCTTGCGCTCGATGGCGAACTTCCAGCACATCGCGGACTCAACGGCATCGCACGGACGCCACACCGACATGTTCGGAATCATGCGCAGCGTTGCGGTCTGCTCGACCGGCTGATGGGTCGGACCGTCTTCGCCCAGACCGATGGAGTCGTGGGTGTAGACGAAGATGCTCGGGATCTTCATCAGCGCGGCCATGCGCAGTGCATTACGCGCGTATTCAGAGAACATCAGGAAGGTCGCACCGTAAGGCACGAAACCGCCGTGCAGGGCGATACCGTTCATGATGGCGGACATGCCGAACTCGCGCACACCGTAGTAGAGATAGTTACCGTCGGACACGGTGTTGCTGACGCCCTTGCAACCCGACCACAGGGTCAGGTTGGAACCGGCCAGATCAGCGGAACCGCCGAGGAATTCCGGCAACAGCGGACCAAAGCCGTTGAGCGAATTCTGCGAGGCCTTACGCGTGGCAATGGTCTCGCCCTTGGCATCGACGGCTTTAACGAACGCCGACGCCTGTTCCGACCAGTTGGCCGGCAGATCACCGTTCATGCGCCGTTTGAATTCAGCGGCGAGCTCCGGATAGGCCTTTGCATAAGCAGCGAACTTGTCGTTCCAATGCGCCTCGGCGTCGGCGCCTTTCTTCTTGGCGTCCCAACCGGCGGCGATGTCGCTCGGGATGACGAACGGCGCATGATTCCAACCCAGGTTCTCGCGGGTCGCCTTGATTTCGTCGTCGCCCAGCGGTGCGCCGTGACAGTCGTGGCTGCCGCACAGATTCGGCGCACCGTAACCGATGACGGTCTTGCAGCAGATCATGCTCGGCTTGTCGTTGACCGAACGCGCTTCCTGAATCGCCTTCTTGATGGCGTCCGGGTTGTGGCCATCGACGTCGCGCACCACGTGCCAGCCGTAGGCTTCGAAACGCTTCGGCGTGTCATCGGTGAACCAGCCTTCGACATGACCGTCGATGGAGATGCCGTTGTCGTCCCAGAACGCGATCAGCTTGCCCAGGCCCAGCGTACCGGCCAGCGAGCAGGCCTCGTGCGAGATGCCTTCCATCATGCAACCGTCACCCATGAACACATAGGTGTAGTGGTCGACGATGTGGTGGCCGTCGCGATTGAACTGGCCGGCCATGACCTTCTCGGCAATCGCCATACCGACGCCATTGGTGATGCCCTGACCCAGCGGACCGGTGGTGGTCTCGACGCCGGGGGCGTAACCGTATTCCGGATGACCGGGGGTCTTGGAGTGCAGCTGACGGAAGTTTTTGAGTTCTTCCATCGGCAGGTCGTAGCCGGTCAGATGCAGCAGCGAATAGATCAGCATCGAGCCGTGACCGTTGGAGAGAATGAAACGATCGCGATCGGCCCACTTGGGATTCTGCGGGTTGTGCTTGTGGAAATCGTTCCACAGCACTTCGGCGATGTCCGCCATGCCCATCGGGGCGCCCGGGTGGCCCGACTTGGCCTTCTGAACGGCGTCCATGCTGAGCGCACGGATGGCATTGGCTAATTCTTTGCGCGAAGGCATTGGTCTCTCCTGTGTGTCTAAATTTGAATTCGTTTGGTGGGGCGTGCCCAGTGGACACGCGCCGGAGCGGCCAACGCCGCTTGCAGCAAGAAACCTCCGCCTGGTCAGGCTCCAGGTTCTGGCTGCCAAAATCAGTGAAAGTCCACCACCTCTTGGCTGATACGCAGAGGCTGATGTCGTAGGCATAGCCGCTTTGAAAGCACTGCATCCGTAAGCGGAATGCGACCTGCCGGCCACCCCGATACAGGGGGTCGAAAGGAGCGCGGTATTCTCCCTTAGATGTACACAGGGAGCAATAGCGCAACTCAGGGCATGGCCGGCAAACGTCAATTTGCAGGCAAGCCGCGCAGGTTATGCGCGGTTCTTATCCGGGCATACCATTTATTTATCAAGTTACTTGTCACGCGACGGGAACGTCAGGATGCTTGCAGCATCGCCCTTTCCGGTCGCCGTCCGACGCTCCAACTCATTCAACGCCTTGAAGAACTCGTCTTGCAGACGCGGCAGGATCTGCTGTGCCTTGTCGCGGTAGAGGTGAATTTCATACGGCACCGGCTCGCCCAGCCCAGAGCGGGCTTGGGGTCGGAAATGGCACCAGGCCAGCTCCACCAGGTGTTTGGCTTCGCGGTCGACGAAGATGATCTCTTCGGCGTCGATGACGGCGAGGTATTGGATACTGCGGATGGGCACGAACAGGCATTGGCCGCCACTGCCAACCAGCAGACGGTGCGCAAGATTGTAGTGAGCCGCCGGCAGCTGTGCGGGTCGGACCTCCAGCGGATCCTCGCGGTAGAAACTTTCGTATCCCGCCATGCCTGCCTCTCAGTCCGCGCCTTTCCACTTGATCGAACAGCCCATGCTGGGGATCTGCTCGGCCGGCCCCGTGCCGGTCAGCGCCACTTCATGCATCGCCTCGTACAGATCGCGACGCACATCGACGGGCGCGGCCTCTTTACGGCTGGCGTCCAGACGGCCACGGTATTGCAGCTGCAAATCGGCGTTGTAACCGAAGAAATCCGGCGTGCAGACGGCCCCATAGGCCTGCGCAACCGCCTGGGATTCGTCCAGCAGATACGGGAACGGGAAATCCAAACGCCGGGCGAGGGCCTGCATATTGGCGAACGAATCTTCCGGATATTCGGTCGGATCGTTGGACATGATGGCGACACTGTGGACGCCCTCGGCGCGCAGCGCGCGGGTATCGCGGACAATGCGGTCGAGCACCGCCTTCACATACGGGCAGTGATTGCAGATGAACATCACCAGCAGACCCTTGGGACCGCGACAGGCATCCAGGGTCCACACCTTGCCATCCACGCCCGGCAGGGCAAAATCCAGGGCCGGCTGGCCAAAATCGCAGACGGGAGATTCCAAACGCACCATAGCTAAGCCCCTCAGTAGATGTGCCGTCAACTCGGCGAACGCCGGACGGCTCCTGAGTATAAAACGATCCGGACCCGCATACCCCCATAAAGCGCCGGGGCTCGCACAAGCGAAAAGATGCCAGTACACTTAGCGCCCCTAAAACAGTCACCACCGTCATTGCAGGAACGCACACGCATGAGCCAAGACTATCTGTTCACCTCAGAATCGGTCTCCGAAGGCCACCCGGACAAGATGGCCGACCAGATCTCGGATGCGATTCTGGATGCCATCATCGATCAGGACCCGCATGCGCGTGTCGCCTGCGAGACGCTGACCAAGACCGGCATGGTGGTCCTGGCGGGCGAGATCACCACCCAGGCCAAGGGCATCGAGTACGAAAGGATCGTCCGCGATGTGGTCAGCGACATCGGCTACACCAGTTCCGACATCGGCTTCGACGGCGCCACCTGCGCCATGCTCAACGCGTTGGGCCAGCAGTCGCCCGACATCAACCAGGGCGTCGACCGCGGCGACCGCGAGAATCAGGGCGCCGGTGACCAGGGCCTGATGTTCGGCTACGCGACCAACGAAACCGACGTGCTGATGCCGGCGCCGATCAATTACGCGCACCGCTTGGTGCGCCGTCAGGCGGAAGTGCGCAAGAACGGCGAGCTGCCGTGGCTGCGTCCGGACGCCAAGAGCCAGGTGACCTTCCGCTATGAAAACGGCCGACCGGTGGCCTGCGATGCGGTGGTGTTATCGACCCAGCATTCTCCCGACATCTCCGACAAAGATCTGAAAGATGCGGTGATGGACATGATCATCAAACCGGTCCTGCCCGCCGAGTGGCTGCACAAGGACACCCAATATCACATCAACCCGACCGGCAAATTCGTCATCGGCGGACCGATGGGCGACTGCGGTCTGACCGGGCGCAAGATCATCGTCGACACCTATGGCGGCATGGCCCGTCACGGCGGCGGCGCCTTCTCGGGCAAAGACCCGTCCAAGGTCGACCGTTCGGCCGCCTATGCCGGCCGTTATGTGGCGAAGAATATCGTCGCCGCGGGTCTGGCCGAACGCTGCGAAATTCAGATTTCCTACGCCATCGGCGTGGCCGAACCGACCTCCATCAGCGTCGAGACCTTTGGTACCAACAAGGTCGACAATGCCCTGATCGTGAAACTGGTGCGCGAACACTTCGACCTGCGTCCGTGGGGCATCATCACCATGCTCGATCTGCTGCGGCCGATTTATCGCCAGACCGCCAGCTACGGTCACTTCGGCCGCGAGGATATCGACCTGCCGTGGGAACGTACCGACAAGGCCGGCATGTTGCGCGAAGGCGCAGGGATTTAAACTTCATATAGCCACGGACCACACGGAAAACACGGACTATGAAAATAACCCCGTTGCATGTTTGTTGCCTTAATTTACGTCTAGTGTTTTCCGTGTGAGTCCGTGGCTAAAATATAATTTTTCATTCCTCTCTCCGAGGAGCGTTGCAACAGGATTTGTCCCTGCCAGGCTCGGAGCGAGGCCAGCTACAACCGCGCTCGTTCTGTAATGGAGTCATTTACATGAACGCAGTTACCGATACAAAGTTCACCGATTACAAAGTTGCCGACATCAACCAAGCCGGTTGGGGTCGCAAAGAGATCGCCATCGCCGAGACCGAAATGCCCGGCCTGATGGCGCTGTGCGAAGAGTTCGGCAAAGCGCAACCGCTCAAGGGCGCGCGCATCACCGGCTCGCTGCACATGACCATTCAAACCGCCGTGCTGATCGAGACGCTGGTCAAACTCGGCGCGCAAGTGCGCTGGGCCTCGTGCAACATCTTCTCGACGCAAGATCACGCCGCCGCTGCGATTGCCGCCGCCGGCGTTCCGGTGTTCGCCTGGAAGGGTGAGACGCTGGAAGAATACTGGTGGTGCACCGAGCAGGCGCTGACCTGGCCGGACGGTAAAGGCCCGAACATGATTCTGGATGACGGCGGCGACGCCACCATGCTGATCCACAAGGGCACCGAGTATGAAGCCGCCGGCGTGGTGCCGGATGCCAAGCCGGGCGTCAACGAAGAGTGGAAGGTGTTCCTCGCGCTGGTCAAGCAGAGCATGGCCAAAGATCCGAAAAAGTGGACCAACATCGGCAAGGCCGTGAAAGGCGTGACCGAAGAGACCACCACCGGCGTGCACCGTCTGTATCAGATGCAAGAGCGCGGCGAACTGCTGTGGCCGGCGATGAACGTCAACGACTCGGTGACCAAATCCAAGTTCGACAATCTGTACGGCTGCCGTGAATCACTGCTCGACGGCATCAAGCGCGCGACCGACGTCATGATCGCCGGCAAGATCTGCGTGGTGCTCGGTTACGGCGACGTCGGCAAGGGCTGTGCGCAGGCCTTCCGCGGCATGGGCGCGACCACCTGGGTCACCGAGATCGATCCGATCTGCGCACTGCAGGCGGCGATGGAAGGCTATCGCGTCGTGACCATGGATGATGCCTGCAAGCTCGGCGACATCTTCGTCACCACCACCGGCAACGAGAACGTCATCGTGCACGACCACATGGCGGCGATGAAAGATCAGGCCATCGTCTGCAACATCGGTCACTTCGATTCCGAAATCGACATCGCCTCGCTGGAAAAATACCAGTGGGAAGAAATCAAGCCGCAGGTCGATCACGTCATCTTCCCCGACGGCAAGCGCATCATCATCCTCGCCAAGGGCCGCCTGGTGAATCTCGGCTGCGCCACCGGCCATCCGAGCTTCGTGATGTCGGCATCCTTCACCAACCAGGTGATGGCGCAGATGGAACTGTTCAGCCGCGGTGAGAACTACGAGAAGAAGGTCTACGTGTTGCCGAAGATCCTCGACGAAAAAGTCGCACGCCTGCACTTGAAGAAGATCGGCGTCAACCTGACCCAGCTGTCAAAGGTTCAGGCCGACTACATCGGCGTACCGGTCGAAGGTCCGTACAAGCCGAATCACTATCGGTATTGATGCTTAGGCTGAACCGCCAAGACGCCAAGTTCGCCAAGAAAGAGAATGGAACCGCCAAGACGCCAAGACGCCAAGAAAACTTAATGTGAAGATGAATCGTCTTTTCACATTAGACTATTCTTGGCGTAACTTGGCGTCTTGGCGGTTCCAATAAGCATTTTCTTGGCGTCTTGGCGCCTTGGCGGTTCGCCCTAAGATTTCTTGGCGCCCTTGGCGTCTTGGCGGTTCATCTAAAATGCAATCACAACAAAAATATCCGCGCGTCTTCAGTTTCGAATTTTTCCCGCCCAAGTCCGACGAGGGCGCGGAGAAACTGCGTGTTGTGCGCGCCGAACTCGCCGCGCTCAAGCCACGCTTCTTCTCGGTGACCTTCGGTGCCGGCGGCTCTACGCGCGACCGCACCTTCGATACCGTCACCGAGATACAACGCGATTCCGGCATCGATGCCGCGCCGCATTTATCCTGCATCGGCTCGACGAAAGAAAATATCCGCGAACTGCTGAGCGCCTATCGCGAAGCCGGCATTCATCAGATCGTCGCCCTGCGCGGCGACATGCCCTCGGGCATGCGCGAGGCCGGCGAATTCCGCTACGCCAACGAATTGGTGGAATTCATCCGCCTGGAAACCGGCAAACATTTTCATATCGAAGTCGCCGCGTACCCGGAATTTCATCCGCAGGCCGCGAATGCCGAGAAGGATCTTCTGAACTTCAAGCGCAAGGTCGAGGCCGGCGCCGACAGCGCCATCACCCAATATTTCTACAACCCCTACGCCTATTTCCGTTTTGTCGACAGCTGCGAAAAACTCGGCGTGGACCTGCCCATCGTGCCGGGCATCATGCCGATCACCAACTACACGCAACTGGCGCGCTTCTCCGATGCCTGCGGCGCGGAACTGCCACGCTGGATCCGCAAACGCCTGGAAGGTTTTGGTGATGACAAGGCCTCCATCAGCGCCTTCGGTGAAGACGTCGTCACCGAAATGTGTCGCATCCTGCTTGACCAGGGCGCACCCGGACTGCACTTCTACACCATGAACATCACTGGACCGACGGTGGCGTTATGGAAGAATCTTGGACTGAATAGTTGAACCTACGCTGACGTGCGCGCACCGCTATGCGCATTCAGGCACCCTCTGCCATGACTATACCGCGCATCTACCTGCCTGCAACCTTACACCCCGACGCTGAAGTCGCGCTGGATGCACGTGCGATCGGGCATGTGGTACGGGTGCTGCGACTGCGCGCCGGCGATGAAATTATTCTGTTCAACGGCCGTGAAGACGCCGAATACCGCGCCCAACTGGTCGACGTACGCAAAGACTCGGCAACCTGCAGGATTCTGCACCGGCACACACGCAACACCGAATCGCCACTGACCATCGAACTCGCCCAAGGCATTTCGCGCGGCGAGCGCATGGACTACACCATTCAGAAGGCCGTCGAAATGGGCGTGCAGCGGATCGCACCGATCAGCACCGAACGCACACAGGTCAAACTCAGCGGCGAACGCGAGGAAAAACGCCTGCAACATTGGCAAGGCATCATCCTGCATGCCTGCGAACAATCCGGCCGCAACCGCATTCCGGAACTGTTGCCGGTGCAACGCTTGGATCAATGGCTGGCTACGCGTGAGCACAGGGCGCACGCGCTGTTTCTCGATCCGGAAGGCGATGTGAGTGTGGCCAGCCTGAGCGGTCCGATCACGTCGGTCAGTCTGCTGGTCGGGCCGGAAGGTGGCTTGAGTCCGCACGAGCGCGAACTCGCGACAGGGAATGGCTTCTTGCGCCTGCGCCTCGGTCCGCGCGTGTTACGCACGGAAACTGCGGCGCTGGTTGCGTTGGCCGCTTTGCAGGGAATCTGGGGGGATTTTCGCTAACGCGCGCTCAGGCGACCTGCTGCCAGGTCTGCGCCACAACGGTTTCGAGCGCATCCAGATCCGGGATCACCGCAGCGATATCGGCGAGCTGAACCTGGGATAACTGTCCTTCCCCGGCGTCGGCAGACACTTCCTGGATATTATCCGTATTGGCCCGCTTGAGCTGCGGAATACCTGCTGTCACCAGCGCATAGAACTCCAGGCCGCCGTTGGCATGCACTGTATTGATCACCGCGATACGTGCCTGCCCGATCACGCCTTCGGTCTGGACACCGTGCAGGCGATCATACGAAATCAACGGGATATTCAAACCGCGCCAGCTGATCACACCCAGCATCCAATCCGGCGCATCGGCAATGGCACGTGGGCGCATATACGGCACGACTTCCGCAACCGCCACATTGGGCAACAGCAGATTGCGATCCTGCAGTGGGATAATCAAAGTACGAATGGCATCCTGAACTGTCGTTAGCATCATTGCTCTCCTGATAATGTTCCTGCTCGGATCAGCCCGCGCCGGCGCGCACCCTGTACTGGTCCGCCACACGCATCGCCAATTCATCCGGTGTGCCGCTGAACTCCACAACTCCGCGCCGACGCGTGGCATCCGGCATACTGCTGATCACGCAACTGTCCGCATCCTGCGCCCACACTTGACCGCCTGCGGCATTGATCGCGACTGCGCCCAGTGCACCGTCTTCACCCATCCCGCTGAACACGATGGCGCCGGCGCGCACGCCATAACAGCGCGCCACTTCCTCCATCACCTCGTCGATGCATGGTTTGTAGGGGCCGCGTGTAGGCTCATCGCGCAGTTCCACAACACCCTGCTCGGTCAAGGCGAAGCGCACATCGATCGGCACCAGAATCACCTCACGGGCGCGAAGATTCCGCCCCGCCACAGCCGGCATTACGCGCAAACCTGTAATGCGCCCCAATTGCTCCGCCAACAGCGGCACAAACGGTTTGCCAATATGCTGGGCAATGACAAATCCCACCGGCAGATTTTCCGGCAACTTGCTCAAAAATAATTTGAGTGCCTGCGGCCCACCCAGGGACGACCCCAACACCCAGACAGTTTCCGCGGCCCCTTCAGAATCGTTGTCTTTGTTGATTACCCGCAGCGCGGGTCGCGCAACGCCAGCGCGCGCGTGGCCAAGCGTTTCAACCGGCAGCGTCTCGGCAACCATTTCGACCTGTTGCAGGCGCGCGTCTTTCACCGGCGTCGTCTGGCTCTGTGCCAGACTGGCTAATTTGGCAAATAATTTTCTGCTCCAACCCGAGCCGCTGGTTATGCCGCCCTCATTGAACAGGATCGGCACGGCAGAGCGCTCGATCAGCGCTTCCAAACGCTCTAACTCATAATTGGTATCTTGATCGAGATTGACCAGCAAGACATCGATATCGTCACTGCTGACGCCTTCCGGATCGTAATCACAGATGGTCTGGTTCATGGCGACCTGCAGACCACCCGCCTCCAGCACATCCTTGAGATTCCCACCCTGCGTGGCCCGTTCCGCAATCAATGCGACCCGCAGCACACGTGGTGTCGCATCAACCATTGACTCGCCGCCCCTCTGACAGCTCACGAATGGTGCTCAGCACCTCGGATTCCTGGAATGGCTTGCCCAAATAGCGATCCACACCGATTTCCATCGCGCGCTTGCGGTGTTTGTCGCCGGTACGCGAGGTGATCATGATCATCGGGATATTGCGCAGACGCGGCTCATTGCGCACATGCGTGGCCAGCTCGAAGCCATCCATGCGCGGCATCTCGATATCCAGCAGCATCACATCCGGGATATGTTCCTGAAGCTTGGCGACCGCGTCCACACCGTCCTTCGCGGTGATGACGTGCATATCATTGCGCTCCAGCAGACGGGTCGTGACTTTGCGTACAGTAATGGAGTCATCGACCACCATCACCGTGAGCACACGCGCCTTTTCTTGCGCAATGGCGGGGGCGACACGATCCGTATACATGGACAGACCACCGGTACGCAGCAGACCGCCCAGATCCAGAATCAGCACCACCCGTCCATCGCCGAGGATGGTCGCACCGGAAATACCGCGCACCGTACTGATTTGCGGGCCGACCGACTTGACCACCGTCTCGCGGCTGCCGAGCAAGGACTCGACCTGCAAAGCCATGCGGTGATCACCGGAACGCACCAGCAGCACCGGCAGACGTTTCGGTCCGCCCAGACCCAACACCGGCGCACCCTGACCCAACAAGGCGCCCAGGTTCTGCACCGGATAGGTCTGACCTGCATATTCAAAACGCGAAGTGGGATCGTTGATGTAGCGGGACAATTCATCCTGATTCATCCGCACAATACCCTCGACACTGGTCAGCGGGATGGCGTAGATCTCTTCATGCACCTGCACCAACAACGCCTGACTGATGGCCAGCGTGAATGGCAGACGGATGGTAAAGGTCGTGCCCTGACCGTAACGGGAGTCGATATGCAGTGAACCGCCCAACTGTTTGACTTCACTGTTGACGACGTCCATGCCGACACCACGACCGCTGATCTGAGACACTTTCTCGGCGGTGCTGAAGCCGGTTTCCAGAATAAACTGCATGACATCGTTGTCACTGATTTCGGCATCATCGACGATCAAGCCACGCTCCTTGGCCTTGCGACGGATCGCGTCCAAGTTCATGCCGGCGCCGTCATCGGCCAACTGAATCACCACTTCGGAACCGTCGCGCATCAGACTGACTTTGATACTGCCCGCCTCACGCTTACCGGCGGCGCGACGCTGCTCCGGTGTCTCGATGCCATGTGCAAGCGCATTGCGCAACATGTGCTCGATGGGCGCGATAATGCGATCGATCACGGTACGATCCATCTCGCCCTCGGCACCTTCCAGGCTCAGCTCCGCGCGCTTGCCCAGTTCCTGGCAGGCCTGACGCAGAATGCGACGCATACGCGGCGCCAAGCCGGAGAACGGCACCATGCGCGTGCGCATCAGGCCTTCCTGCAACTCGGTATTTACTCGCGCCTGCTGTAACAGCAACGTTTCGGATTCACGGGTTATGTTGTCCAGCAGCCCCTGAATACTGACCAAGTCGCCGACACTTTCCAGCATCGAACGCGACAGCTGCTGAAGGTGCGAATAGCGATCCATTTCCAAAGGATCGAAATGTTCATCGCCACCGCCACCCTCGCGTTCGTAGCGGAACAGTACCTGCGCCTCGGTCTCGATCTCGACCTGCCGCAGTTGATCACGCATCCGCACCACCGTCTGTCCGAGTTCGGAAAGATTGAAGCGCATGCTGCCGACCTGCTGCTCAAGTCGCGACCGGTAGATGTTGATCTCGCCGGCAAAGTTGACCATGTTGTCCAGCAGATCCGCACGTACCCGTACCTGCTCTTGCTGGACGCGACCGGCGAATTTCTGTATTTCTTCACCAAACTCAGCGGCCTCGGCCATCGGCGTGACGGCCGTAAGTTCGTGCTCACGCGCGGACTCTGCTGGCTCGAACGTGGGCACAACCGCCGCTTCGTCCGCTACAGGCCGGCCTTGGCGCATGGCTTCGAGCTGTTCGATAAGACCGGTTGCAGTACGCATCGGCCGTTGCGCGCGTACCGCCTCCAGCATGTGTGCCAAACGGTCCTGTGCGGCCATGAGCAGATCGAACAGCATCTGATCTGGCGTAACTTCAGCGTCGACCACGGCAATCAACAGGGATTCCAAGGCATGGCTCAGATCACCAATCGCGGTGATGTTGGCCATACGTGCACCGCCCTTGAGAGTGTGCAAATGCCGCTGCAATTCGGCCATCAAGGCGTTGTCGTCGGATGCACCCATCCAGTGTTGCAGGGTCGTGTCGATCGCGCCGAGGATTTCGTCGCCTTCTTCCAGAAACACTTCCAGCAGATCCGCATCGGTGTCCTGATAATCGAACGTCACCCACTCGCCTTCTGCGACCACCGCCGGTGCCACGCCGTGCGCGGCTATTTCGGTGGTCTCGGCGAAGTAGGCGTGTGGATCGCTCTCCAGTTCCTCCGTGAAGTCCGGCATCTCGTCGGCTTCGGCGGCAATCGCGGCGACAGCGATATCTGTCACCGGTGGCATGGCCTCGGCAAAAGCATCGGCGGATTCGAACTCGTCCGACGCGGAGAATGCATCATCGACCATCAGTGATTCGAATTCGGACGCCTCATCCAGCGCGGCGAACGCATCCGCATCAGCAACCCCAGAATCAACTCCAGCATCGACAACCGCCGCTTCGTCGGCCACCGCTCCGATCTCGTCCAGATCAGACGGCACTTCCGCCGAGGGAATATGGCCGACGTCTTGCGTGGTCCGTGGCAGCGATGCAATCGCCGCAATGATATCCGCATTGGCTGTGCGCGCGCCGTCAGCGTCATTCAGTTCAACAAGCAACGTTTCGATGATGTGCGTCGCCTGCCCCGTAAGCTCCATGCCGTCGGCGCTCATCGGCAATTGATCGATGCGCAGCGCCTTCGCGTATTTTTCGATTTCGTAGGCAATCTCGGCGATGGCCTCAGCTCCCGCCATGCGGGCACTGCCATGCAGCGTATGCAAGGCGCGCATCAGATCATCGGTGACCCGGCATTCAGCGCCCAGGTCACGGCAGCACACCAGGTAGCTACGGATGGTCGCGATATGGTCCTGCGATTCGGCGCAGAAAATCTCATACAGCACCGGATCGATGCCTTCATGAGCAGTCCCGCCTGCGTCGAATGCGAACTCTGACTCATCTTCCATGGAAAACGCATCTTCCATGTCCAGTCCAGTCGAAAAGTCCTCTGCAGTGGCGTCCATTTCAGGCGCGATGACCGCGACATCTGTCAACGGCGTGTTACCTGCGTGTGGCGCATCCAGATCCGCCAGCGTCACCGATTCACCACGGCTCAGGGCATGCGCCATATTCATCAGGGCTTCGATTGGCTGCATCGTCGCCGTGCCGTCGCGCACCTGGGCGATCAGTTCCGGCAATGCCAGCAGTGCGCGTTCCAGCAATCCACACACAACCTCATCGCGGGACAGAACACCATCGAGAACCCGATTGAGCAAACTCTCATAGCCCCAGGCGAATTCACCCAGGCGCAAGGCACCGACCAGGCGGCCACTGCCTTTCAGGGTATGGAATGATCGACGCATGGTGACCAGGGCATCATTGTCCTGCTCGTCAGTCAACCAGCGTGGTAGGCAGTCACTGAGGCTGGCAAATTCTTCATCCGATTCTTCGAGAAAGATTTCCAGAATCTCTTCGTCGATGTCACCGGACATGACCGGGTGCATCGGCAGCACGGCGGCCTGCGGCGTGGACTCCGCAGACGGCGATGCGGGCTCGGCATCCTCAAGCGCGACTTCCGCCGCAGCATCCAGCATTACATCAGCGACGCCGAAGGCATCATCGGCTGCACTGAATTCATCCAGTGCCGCTGACAACGGCAACTCCTCACTCTCGTTGGAGGCGAGCATGCCGAACGCATCCTCATCACCACCGAAGGCATCGAGGTCGGACGAGATCACCGCTAATCCAGAGTTCGCCTCAGCCGGAGCGAATTCATCGCTGGGTATGGAGAGTTCGATGCTCTCGTCCACAGACGGCTCAAGCATCTCGAATGCATCTGCTTCTGCGTTGAAGCCATCCAACATTGCGGGAAATTCCGGTGCGGCCTCGGCAATAATTTCGGCACTGCCGAATGCATCATCGCCCAGCAAGGCAAAAGCGTCGGTATCCGTCAACTGTGCGGATTCGTCACCCAGATCAGCGGGCGCGTCAGATACGGCCGACAATTCGAGCGTTACGAAATCCGTATCCTCCAGAGCCAAGGCCTCGGCTTGGTATTCGAATGACGGTTCTGCTGTGACTTCTGTTGGAGCAAGATTCTCGGCGGCTGGCTGGGTGGCCGCCTGACCTAGACGCGCCATACTCTTCTCGGCGATGTCCAAAACGGCATGCCCGAGCATGGTGCCTTCACGCAGACCTTCCAGATAGTATTCAATGCTGGAGATGGCATCAGCAAGGTCGTCCAGCGCGCTCGTTGCCGGCACCTGTTGCTCAGCCAGCATGCGCTCGGTGATGTAGCCGCACACGGTATCGATAAGTGCAGCGGCGCGATTTTCGTTGAGCAGCAACATGCCGCCCTTGATCTGATGGAACAGTTGCGGAATTTTTTCCAGCACCGAGAAATCCGTGCTGTCTTCCATGAAGGCCAGAATCGCATCTTTGGCCTGGATAATGTCACGCAACGCCTCGTCGGCAACTACGCCACGCACTTGATTGAATTCAGACTCCGGCATCGACATCGTGCCGGGCTGCTCGACCGTTTCACGTTCCGGCTCCGGCGCACTGCCCCGCACCAAACCTTCCAACGCGGATTCCACATGCAACAACGCACCGGCAACATCCATCAGCGCCGTCTCATCCGAGTCACGGCGCCCTGCAACCATATCCGCCGCGGCTTGCGCCTGCGCCTGTGCAATCTTGCGCAAAGCCCCAAGGCCCAGCATACCCAGCGTGTCGGCGATACGATTCAGTGTCTCAGAGGCGGGCTGCAAATCGGCAACCGTCTTGCGGCCGCCGCGCAGAAACAGATCCAGCGCATCCTTCACCCGCGCCAAGTCTTCCTTGATGGCGGTAGATACCGTACTCATCAATTCGGCATTGTGGCCAGTCAGGCTATTCTGTGCGCGTTCGAGTTCTTCGCTATCGGGTAGCAGTGCGGAGAGTCCATAGGTCTGTTTGATGAGGCTGACCGGTTCGCCACCATCCTTCGCCCGCGCCACATAGAACAACAGATTCTTCAGCAGATCGACCGGCGGAGTGGACAATATTCCCTCTTCGCCCTCGTCGATGACGCGCTTGATCTGACGATCGACTTGGCCCAGCAGCAGCTTGGGGGCGATGCTGGCGTCCAGCCAGCCTTCACGCAAAGCGGCAACCATGCCGCTGGCGATCCACCAGAGGCGTTGCGCGGCATCGTGCGTGCAGGCCGCTTGTATGGTGTCGAGCGCAGCGCCGAGACGCTGCAGGTTAACGGCGACCTCTTTGTTGCGGTACCAACCCAATAAGGCCACTTGATAGCCGTGGCGCTGCTTGCGCACGGTCGTGGGCAAATCATCGCCGTGGCTGCTACGCCGTGCGGCGGCGGGCAAGGGTAGATTCAAATCCGGGCGGAACAGCGAATTTTCCGACAGCAGCTTTTGGCCGCGGATTGCGCGCAGATCATTCAGCAGAGGCAACAGCACCAACGGCAGATCCCGGCCACCGGCAATCAGGCGCTCAAGATAATCGGGTAATTGCAGCACGCCACGCATGACCAGTTCATAGGCATCCTGCTTCTGGCCAACAGTGTCTGCAAGCAAGGCGTCGACGACTTGTTCCATTTCCTCGGCCAGCAAAGCTGCGCCGTAGAGTTCTACCATGTGCAAGGTGCCATACACCTGATGCAGATGCACCGCACAGAAACGCAATTGCGCTTCGTCAGCGGGATTCTCTACATAAGCTTCCAGCGCCTGCCGGGCCTGCTTGAGGGTCGCATCCAATTCCTGCTTGACCCACTTGACGGTGCTGTAATCGATAGCTTGGTTCATTGTGTTCCCTTTACACTCGCCGTATTGGCCACCTGACGTCGAAACGCCAGCGTTCCCTCAAAACGGATGCGTTCGAATTCCGAATGCGCCCAGCAGGGCAGATCACCCGGCCCCAGCACCATCACGCCACCCGGCGCGAGACGTTGTGCCAGCGACTCAAGAATCTGCAAACGCTGGTAGCGCGGAAAGTAAATCAGCATATTCTGGCAGTAGATCAAATCCAGATCGTGCAGCGGAAAACCCCGCGTATGCAGGATGTCCAATTGCGCGAAGCAAATCCGTCGCCGTAGTGAATCCGCAATCTGCCAACGACCATCACCCAGATCGATGCAGAAGCGCGCACGAAAATCCTCGGCAACTCCGGCCATGCGACGTTCGCTGTAAATGCCATCGCGGGCCGATTGCAGCGTTGGTCGACTGATATCGGTGGCGGTGATACCGAACAGCTGATCACTACCCGCCGCATCGAGATAGCGCCTTATCAGCATCGCCAGGGTGTAGGGTTCCTCACCGGTCGAACAACCCAGACTCCACGCCTGAAAACCCTTTGCTTTGGCACTATTTCGTGCGACATAGGCCGGCAGAACCTCATCCGTGAGCAATTGCAGCGACGGTGCATGACGGAAGAACGAAGTCTCGTGAACCGTTAAGCGATCCACCAATTTCGACCATTCCTCCGACACACCGCGTTCGCTCGCAAGTCGCCGGTAATAGCTGTCGTAATCGGCGACCCCAAGTTGCTGCATACGGCCGCGTAATCCAGCGCCCAAAAACGCCCGGCGCTCGGCCTGTATGACAATCCCTGTATGCTGCTCCACGAGATCTACCCATAACTGCATACGCATGTCATCGAGATCAGGCACGCGATCCGCCATACCACCCCAGCCTGCTTGTTGCGCCAGTAACATCGTTGTCACGCCCGTCGCTTATCCGCGCTAGATTTCCGGTTACTCGGGCAGCTTGAAGCCTGCCACCGACCGCTGCAGATCATTCGCCAGCTCGGTCAAGTTACCGATCGACGCCGCCGTTTCGTTGGTACCTGCATTGGTCTGGGTGGTGAACTCCTGGATAACGTTCATGGTGTTGGAAATCTCACCGGCGGCCTTGGACTGCTGACCTGCCGTGGACGAGATGTTCTCGATCAATTCCGCCAAGTGTTCGGACACCTTCACGATCTCTTCGAGAGATTCGCCAGCGTCTTCGGCCAGACGTGCACCGTTCACCACGCCCGCGGTACTCTGCTCCATGGAAATCACCGCTTCGTTGGTATCGGTTTGAATGGTCTTCACCAACGCCTCGATCTGCTTGGTCGCATTCGATGACCGCTCGGCGAGTCGCTGCACTTCGTCGGCCACCACCGCGAAACCGCGGCCCGCTTCACCGGCCATGGCGGCCTGGATCGCGGCGTTCAAGGCGAGAATGTTGGTCTGCTCGGCGATGTCGTTGATCAGTTCCACGATGTCGCCGATTTCCTGCGAGGATTCACCCAGACGCTTGATGCGCTTCGAGGTCTCCTGGATTTGCTCGCGAATCGAGTCCATGCCTTCGATGGTACGGCGCACGGCCTTACCACCCTTGTTGGCGAACTCCACCGACCGCTGCGCAACACCCGCAGACTCCTTGGCGTTCTGCGACACTTCACTGATGGACACCGCCATCTCGTTGATCGCCGTGCTCGCCGTGGTAATTTCAGCAGCCTGATTCTCACTCGCCTCGGCCAGCTTGATCGCCGTCGACTTGGCTTGACCTGCGCCACTGGCAACTTGCTCGGATGTGGTATTAATGGTTTCGACCACGTCACGCAAGGCGTCGATGGTGAAGTTAACCGAGTCCGAAATCGCACCAGTGATGTCTTCGGTCACTGTGGCGTACTGGGTCAAATCGCCATCGGCAAGATTTCCCATCTCATCGAGCAGTCGCAAAATAGCCGCCTGATTACGTTTGTTCACCGACTCGGCCGCTTCGCGACGGGTATCAGCTTCACGCTTCAGGGACATGCCCAACAACACCAGGAAGGCCAGCGCCACAGCGCCGAACATGTAAGCGATCTCGTTCTTCACAAATCGCTTTTCCGGTGCGCGAGCATAGGCGTTCTGCAACGCCAAGCTGGATGCGAACAACTCGTCGGACATGCGCGATGCCTCACGGGCTGCCGTCTGCACCGCCTGCAAAGCCTCGGCATTGTCGAGCAACTCGCCGACGTAGTCGGCCACGATCGTGAACTGCATGGATGAGTTATACAGCTTGCTCTGAACCTCCTTGTCATCGATCTTGTCGATCTTGTCGTTACCGCGCACCATGCCTTCCATGACGGCGCCGTATTCTTCAACGTCGCTGGCGAACTGCTCGGTTGCCTGCTCGCCACCCTGACCCGACAGTACGCTGTTGAGGTTGTTAACGATGCGCTGCGCCAACATCAGCTGGCGGCTGGTCACCTTGATCTGTTCCTGAGAAGCGCCTTTCGCCACCAGGGTGTTCACAACGTCTTCGTCGTTCTTCGCCAGCAACGGCATCTGTTCGTTGATGGCGCCAACCGCCTCGCTCAACAACAGCACCAGATCTTTGCCGGTAAGCACGGCGTTGACCGACTCACTGAACGTGGCCCACTTGGCTTCGGTATCCTTCAGCGACTTCTCGGCATCACCCGTAGTCGGCGGCAGATCGGTAGCGACGTTACCGCTACGTAGATAGCTCAGGGTCTGACCGAAACGGTCACGGTACTTGGTGACCTGCTCGAAGGCCTCCTTGCTACCGCTGGATGCTTCCAGTGTGTATTTGGCAATCCGCTGCGACAGCACCTGCTGCTCGCCGGCGTAACCCGTGTATTCCTTGTCGAATCCCGCCAGGCGTCCCATGTACCAGAACACCAAGAACATAATGGCGATCGACACCAACAAGCCGCCGATGAAAAATCCGACGCCCTTGCTCGTGCCACGTTTGACGGCAGCCTCTTTCACTGTACTCATCACTCTTTCTCCTGACCCACTCTATATCCCCAAGAACCATTCGCAAATCGCCGGTCGATCAATCATCGCAACCGAAACAATTCACTCCGAAATCACCTTTTCACTAAGCTAGATCGCTGCTTGCAGGAACTGCGGAGTCTCCGCCAGTTGCCGCATGTTGAAGACACCCCAATGGTCGTCTCCAACTAAAAACCCAAATTGCAGATATGACGCCAAGGTCGCATCTGCAGTCGGTAGCTTGTCCGTGCGCTGCTCGGGAGAGAAATGCTTCAGACCCAAAATCTCGTCGACAACCAGCCCCGAAAAAACACCCTTGTGATTGACCACAAGCACCCGACTCTGACGGTTCGGCACACCACCCTGACCATGCAGATAGCCTTGCAGATCCATGATCGGCAGCAGGTTGCCGCGCACGTTGGCGATACCGCGCACCCAATTTTTGGAGCCCGGTACTTTCGCCATGCCGGGGTAGGTCAAAATTTCCACTACATGATCGAGCGGCGCCACCAGACGCAGCTTGCCGAGCCGGAAACCGATACCCATCCAGTCTTCCTTGGCTTCGATCTGCCGTGGCAATTCATGGGCGTGCGCGCGACAACGCGCTTCGATATCACGCAGCAGTTGCAATGCCCGGTTATGGTTTTCTTCTGTCATTCGGCACACCTCCCTGGTGGTAGCGGGGCCGACGGCAACATCAGCCGCCGAGCGCACTCTTGATTTTGCCGATCAGATCGCCTTCGACGACCGGTTTGGTGACGTAATCTTTGGCGCCTTGGCGCATACCCCAGACACGATCCGTTTCCTGATCCTTGGTGGTACAGATAATCACCGGGATCGTCGCGGTCTCCGCGCCCTTGGTCAGTTGGCGCGTGGCCTGGAAACCGTTCAACCCCGGCATCACGACATCCATCAACACCAGATCGGGTTTTTCCGCCTTGGCAACTTCAACGCCCTGTTCGCCGCTCGTCGCGGTGATGGTCTGGTAACCGTTCTTCTCCAGCATGCTTTTCAGCACATGCATCTCGGTGGGAGAATCATCCACAATCAGAATACACGTCATAAACTTGTCTCCTTCATTCACCTGGCACGCGCCAACTGGCGCGGACTGTTCCATGTTATCGCCCCGTTCCCGGGAAGATTCACAAGGTTGTTGCAAAAATAGAGCCGTACACGTCCCATGCCACGCCCCGCGGCGTCACCGCGCATCAAGTGCGCTGGACATGGCGCTTAATGGCGCCCAGCAATTCCTCTTTGGCGAACGGCTTGGTGAGGTATTCCTCCGAGCCGACGATCCGACCACGCGCGCGGTCGAACAAGCCATCTTTGGACGACAACATGATCACCGGCGTGCCTTTAAACGCCTGGTTGTGCTTGATCAGCGCACAGGTCTGATAGCCATCCAGACGCGGCATCATGATGTCGACGAAAATCACATCCGGCCGATGATCGGCAATTTTGGCCAGGGCCTCGAAACCGTCAGTCGCCGTAAATACTTCGCAACCGGCTTTTTTCAAGAGCGTTTCGGCGGTACGGCGAATGGTCTTGGAGTCGTCGATGACCATGACTTTCAAGCCCGCAAGTTCGCCATCAAATTGACTCTCCGTGATTGGCTCCACGACAGCCCCCAGCGTTTCCATGTCCAGATCGGTAGATAAAATATTTTGCATAACGGTAAGTTATCTCTTACTGTAGATGAGTATACGGGAACAGATCCTTGTACCCGCGTGCGCCAATTTCTTTACGCCAATTAAGCCTACGGGACTCAATTCACCCGCGAAGCCCGCGCCGGTAAACTACCGGTTACCCTGAGGATGAACACCAACCAACCCAAATTGCTTTAGTATTGGCAACATCCTCGTTTCCCCTTAGCGTCATTCGAACAGCAAACTTTATGCCCGCCGACCCTTTGCACTCCGTACCGCACCTGACTACTGCACTCACCGGACCTTTGCAGCAGATCGAGTCGCTGCTGTTGACCGAGCAGAACCGCATCGAAACCTGGTTGCGCGCCGAGTGGCGAAAAACACCCGCCCCGCTGTATACCTCGGTGGACCTGCGCAACGCCGGCTTCAAGCTTGCGCCGGTCGACACTAACCTGTTTCCCGCCGGCTTCAACAATCTCAATCCGGCCTTCCTGCCGCTGTGCGTTCAGGCCATGCAAGCCAAGATAGAACAACTCTGCGAGACTGCCAGCAACATCCTGCTGATCCCCGAAGATCACACCCGCAATCTGTTCTATCTGGAAAGCCTGGCCACCCTGAGGGACATTATCGTCAAAGGCGGCTACCGGGTACGCCTTGGTTCCCTACGCCCCGACCTGAAGGCACCGGAACAGATCGCGCTACCCTCGGGGCGCTACGTGAAGCTGGAACCGATCATCCGTCGCGACAACCGCGTCGGTGTGGCGGATTACGACGCCTGCCTGGTGATCCTCAACAACGATCTGATCAGCGGCGTGCCTGAGCAGTTGCGCGACATAGAACAGACGGTGGTGCCGCCGCCCGGACTGGGCTGGTCGAACCGCCTGAAATCGGGCCACTTCAAGCATTACAACAATGTCGCCACCGAATTCGCCAAGCTGCTCGACCTCGATCCCTGGCTGATCAACCCGCAGTTCCGCAACTGCGGCGAGCTCGACTTCAAAAAGCGCGAAGGTGAGGACTGCCTGGTCCGCAACGTCGAGGCGCTGCTGGCCAGCGTACAGAAGAAATACGACGAATACGCCATCGACATGCCGCCGTTCGTGGTCATCAAGGCCGACGCCGGCACCTACGGCATGGGCATTATCTCGGTGAGCAGCGTCGAAGAAGTGCAAAGCCTCAACCGCAAACAGCGCAGCAAAATGTCGGCGATGAAAGGCGGCACCAGCATCAGCAAGGTGATCCTCCAGGAAGGTGTGTATACCTTCGAGACCTTAGGTGAGCAGGAAGCGGTGGCCGAACCGGTGGTGTACATGATCGATCACTTCGTGGTCGGCGGCTTCTATCGCGTGCACACCGAACGCGGCATCAATGAAAATCTCAACGCACCGGGCATGCATTTCGAACCGCTGGCTTTCGTCGAACCCTGCAATACGCCGGACCGCACCCGCGAGCCCGATGCCGAGCCCAACCGCTTCTACGCCTACGGCGTGATCGGCCGACTGGCCATGCTGGCCGCGGCGCGCGAACTCGCCGAACACAACGCCCAATAGGAACCGCTATGCTGCGCCTCGGCATCCTCATGGACCCGATCGGGTCGATCAAGGTCAAAAAGGACAGCAGCTTCGCCATGCTGCTGGCGGCGCAAGCGCGCGGCTGGGAATTGCTCTATATGGAGCAAGCCGATCTGTTCCTGCGCGAGGGTCGCGTGTATGCGCATTTACGCAAATTGCGCGTACAGGATGATCCGAAAAATTGGTTCGAACTCGATGCACCGCACACCGAGGCGCTGGAGAAGCTGGATATCCTGCTCATGCGCAAAGATCCACCGTTCGACATGGAATACATCTACACCACGCACCTGCTCGACCGCGCCGAGGCCGAGGGTGTGCTGGTGGTGAACAAGCCGGCCAGCCTGCGCGACTGCAACGAAAAACTCTACACCGCCTGGTTCCCGGACTGCTGTGCGCCGACGTTGGTGACGCGCAGTCATGCGCAGTTACGCGAATTCCTCGTCGAACACGGCGACATCGTCATGAAGCCGCTGCACGGCATGGGGGGCGAATCGATCTTCCGCGTGCGCGCCGACGATCCCAACACCGGCGTGATCCTGGAGACACTCACCGAACATGGGTCACGTTTCGCCATGGCGCAGCGTTTCATCCCCGAAATCAGCGCCGGCGATAAACGCATTCTGATGATCGACGGTGAACCGGTGCCGTACGCGCTGGCGCGCATCCCGGCCAAAGGCGAATCGCGCGGCAATCTCGCCGCTGGTGGCCGCGGCGAAGGCGTGGAACTCTCGGCGCGCGACCGTTGGATCTGCGAACAGGTCGGCCCGGCGCTGCGCGCGCGCGGCCTGTATTTCGTCGGCTTGGATGTCATCGGCGATTACCTCACCGAGATCAACGTCACCAGCCCAACCTGCATCCGCGAACTGGATAAACTCTACGGACTGGATATTGCCGGCCAGCTCATGGATTGCCTGGCGGCACGACACGCAGGCTCACGTTCCTGATTCATGGCGCGACGTTTCGTAAGGGTATTCCGCTTCCTGTCATTTCGGCGCATGCCGGAATCTAAGTTTTTCAAAAAACTGACCACCGGTATGCGCCGGCGTGACGAATCATTTGGCATGCCGGTCGCAATTATTCTCCTGCTCGGCACGCTGCTGCTCGGCGCCTGCCAACAGCCCGCGCCGGAGGTGCAAGAACAACAATTCATCGCCTTCGGCACACTGATCGACGTCACTCTGTACGACGTCGACGTCGCGCTAGCCGAACAGGCGTTCTCTGCACTCGAACACGATCTCAACCAATGGCATCGCGACTGGCATGCTTGGCAACCGGGATTACTCCAGGATCTCAATCATGCCTTGGCACAACACGGCGCGGCCGATGTCCCTGCCACACTGCAACCGTTGATCGAGAGCACACAGCGCATTTCGCTACAGAGCGGTGGCCTGTTCAACCCGGCCATCGGCGGGCTGCTCGCGCTGTGGGGTTTTCAGAACGACGAACTGCCGCAGCAACCGCCGGAATCCGTCCGCATCGCCGATTGGTTGAAAAATCCACCGGCGATGACGGATCTACACCTGACTGCCAACCACCTCACCACCCAACACCGCGGCGTGCAACTCGACTTCGGCGCCTGCGCCAAGGGCTATGCCGCACAACAGGCCATCGCCCGGTTGCGCGAGCTTGGCATCACAAACGCCATCGTCGCCGTCGCCGGTGATATTCATGTCGCGGGTAGCCGCGGTGAACGCCCCTGGCGCATCGGCATTCGCCATCCGCGCGAGCCAGGCATCCTCGGCGCCGTCGAACTCAAAGACGGCGACAGCATTTCCACCTCGGGTGATTATCAGCGTTTCTTCATCTATCAAAATCGCCGCTATCATCACCTGCTCGACCCGCGCACCGGCTATCCCGCCGACAGCGCCATCTCGGTCACGGTCATCGCCCGTGACGGCCTGCTCGCGGATGCCGCCGCGACGGCGTTGTTCATCGCCGGACCAGACGCGTGGCCACGCATCGCCCGCGACCTGGGTGTGGATCAGGTCATGCGTGTCGATAACAACGGTGTTGTGACCATGACCCCAGCAATGGCCGCGCGCGTACGTATCGAAGGCACGCCGACGGTCCAGATGCAGACGCTGCCGTGATGGGCATATCGCCATTGCGCACATGGCTCACGGGTGCCGATGCCGTCCTGCTGTTCATCGCCGCCTGCCTGATCGGTTGGTCGTATGTCATGTTGTGGGCTCCGGATAGCGCCGCGCTAGAGGTCGAGATCTGGAGTCGCGGCGAACGAGTGCAGACACTAAGCCTGGCGGAGAACCACCGCATCGAAGTCGACGGGGCGATCGGTGCCAGTCATATCGAGATCAAAGATGCCCAGGTGCGTTTTTTGGATTCGCCGTGCAGCAACAAATTATGCGTGCTCAGCGGCTGGCACCGGCACGCCGGCGACACCACCGCCTGCCTGCCAAATCAGGTCAGCGTGCGCATTCTTGGGCGGGATCGGCGGTATGATGCGATCAATTTCTGAGAGAATGAAAACTTGGCACATATAGTGCGAGACTGAGATATGAAATTACCAATCAAACCGAAATATATTGGTTTGTTTATCGTTATCTCGACGGCATGCCTGGGACTGGCCAGGTTTTATGAGAAAAATATCATAGAGCTCTATGCCGAAATACAAATGAATGATCTGGAGACCGAAATTAATTCATGGGAGAAAGATTTTTCGGATGAGAAGAACCTTCCAACATGTATTCATCTAACCGAAAGGTTATCGTACATGGGCGAAAGCGCGCTCGCTTTACATTATGGGCATGAATGTGAATTACTTGGTGTCCAAGAAACGCCTCTAAATTATGCTTTCAATATCTGGATGGCGAAGGCGGAAAAAAATAATGGGGATGATGCTCGCGCCATGAGCTATCTCGAAAAGGCTTTTACTCAAGACATTTCACATCGAATCACTGAACAAATGATAATTTCCTCAGACTTAACAGACATTGCTCTGCGCATAAGAACAAAAAATCACGGCGCGCAATGAAACGACGAGATAACTGATCGATACAGATGCGCAAACTCCCACTCTTCATCCTCGCCATGGCCGCCTACGGCGCCTGGGACCAGTATCACAAGGCGCAGCCCGTGGCGGCGTTCGTCGCTGCACATAATGAGGTGATCATGTATTCGATGACCACCTGCGGATACTGCAAGCAGAAGACGCGCGAGCTGGAGGCGGCGGGGATCGCATACACAGAATACTTTATCGACAAAGATGCGGATCGACGCGATGAGTTGAACCGCAAGTTGGAACAGTCGGGCTTGCCACCGCGGGGTTACGGCGTGCCGATCATGGACGTACGCGGGACGATGTTGCCGAACAACCCGAGCCTGGAGACTATCCGCCAGCATATGGGCGAGACGTAGCTGGAATGATCGCCACCCCGCCATGCAACTGACCCCGACCCGCGAAGATCAACGCATCGCCTGGCTGACCGCGCTGGCGGTCGCGATTCATCTGCTCGAAGCGACACTGCCCAGTCCGCTGCCGGGTATCAAACCGGGATTGGCGAATGTCATCACCATCGTGGTGCTGATGCGCTTTGGTTGGGGCACAGCGGCCTGGGTGAGTCTGCTACGCGTGCTGGTCAGCGGATTATTGCTGGGTACGTTTCTGTCGCCGACCTTCGCCTTGAGTCTCGGCGGTGCGCTGTGCAGCGTGGCGGTGTTGTGGCTGGTCACGCGCACACAGTGGCTGCGTTTCGGCGCGGTGGGCTACAGCGTACTGGCTGCGTTGGCGCATATGCTGGGGCAATTCGCCCTCGCCTACGCGCTGTTCATCCCGCACCCGGGCCTGTTGCACCTGTTGCCAATCTTGCTGACGGTAGCCCTGTTGTTCGGCGTACTCGGCGGTATACTCGCGCACATGATTTTGAACGGACTGGCGAAGACCTCGGCATGACCACCACACCCGCAATCTACAGCGATGGCGGCGACCGTCTGCTGGTAAGCGTATTGATCGCGGTGGCACTGCATGCGTTGCTGATCCTCGGTATTTCGTTCGCCCCGCGCGAACCGGAGGATCAGGGCAAACTGCCGACGCTCGACATCACCCTGGTCACCCCACGCGATACGCCCGCGCCCGAACAGGCCGATTACCTGGCACAGGTCAGCCAGGACGGTGGCGGCAATACGACGGAAAAGGTACGGCCGCAGCTGGAGCAGGCTGCGCAGCCGGCCGCCAGTGCCCCGCCGCCCGCCAAGACTGCGGGCGAGGCGCGTACGCTGACCAATGCCGCCGCGCAGCGCAAAGTGCAGGTGGCGGAGGACGCCAAGCCGACCGCACCCGCGAGCGCGGCGGAACTGATCAATCGCAGCATGGAGCTGGCCAGCCTCGACCAGCAGTTGCGCCAATCACTGCAGGCCTATTCGCAACGCCCGCGCCAGGCCTTCATTTCCGCGCGCACCCAGGAATTCAAGTACGCCAGCTATATGAACGAGTGGGTCAGCAAGGTAGAGCGTGTCGGCAACCTGAATTATCCCGACGCGGCACGCCGGCAGAACATCACCGGCAGCCTGATGTTGCAGGTATCCATCAATCCCGACGGCAGCGTGCGCAATATCCGCCTGCTGCGACCCTCCGGTCAGAAAGTCCTCGACGACGCGGCCATCCGCATCGTGCAGTTGGCCGCACCCTTCGCCCCGCTGCCCCCGGAGATCAGCAAGGACACCGATATTCTGCATATCACCCGCACCTGGGAATTCCTCAATCAGAAGGGTTTATCTACCCGCCGTTGAGCGCAGTTCCCTCCATCAGCCCCTGGGTATAGAGTAACCACCAGTCGTACCAGACAAGGCATGTCATCCGCATAAGGACTATGCACCTTGTGACCACAGGAATTTCAGTCACCCCATGAAAGACAGCGCGAAATACGTGAAGATCTTGGAGTGGTCCGAGGAAGACCAATGCTACGTCGGCAGCGCCCCAGGACTGATCTATGCTGGTTGTCACGGCCCCGATGAACAGCGTGTGTTCGAAGAACTCTGCCAGATCGTTGAGGAAGCAATCGAACTTTATCGCCAGGAAGGAAAACCGCTGCCGCCAACAACCGCCGGGCGGGGCTATGCGAATAAGTTGCAGAGCGTTGCGTGATCCCGGGCAGAAAAACCACGCAGGCTGAAAGACGAAAGCTGGCTCGCGACGGGATGCGCTCGGAATACGACTTTTCAAAGGCCGTGCAAGGCAAGTACCACAAGCGCATCACGCAGGAGAGCAACGTTGTGGTGCTGGATCCCGACATCGCGGCAGCATCTTCCAACTCGGAAGTGGCAAATGAGGCGCTGCGCAATCTGCTCCGGGTCACGAAGAATACAGAGCGCCTGATAACGTGCCCAGGCCGACGCTCAAAGACTCACGCGGATTAGTGCGGACGACTCGAAAATACAACTCAGGCAAGATCATTCGAGAAATCAGCCATGAAAGCCGAATACGATTTCTCGAAGATGAAAAGCCGCAAGAACCCCTACGCCTCGAAACTGAAGAAGCTGGTAACGATCCGCATGGGTCAGGAGGTCATCGACTACTTCAAGGCGATGTCGGAGGAAATGGGTATCCCCTACCAAAGTCTGATCAATCTCTACCTGCGTGACTGCGTGGCGAAGAATCGGAAGCCGGATGTCAACTGGGTGAAGCGGGCATAACTGCGCCCTCCCACCACGAAAATAAATCTGTCCCCGAATGTGCCGAATGTGTTCGCGGGCACGGCTGGTGGTGTAAATACTGGTGGCACACGTCAATCTGGCGGGCTTTCAACCGACGCAGGCTATGATATGCCTATGGTCTTGGAGGCGGTGGCAGTGCCTGATTCAGCAGCAATGGTGCTTCAAAAGGTGGCCCATCAGGAAATCTGGGGTTAGGAGGATCATTCGGTATTGATTTCTGTTACACAGAAATCATGTGCGATGATGATGGCTATGGGTAGAAATTTAAATTCAATTCGAGAAATGAAGGGACTGTTGTTATCGCTATGTGGAGTTTTAGCGATGGTTCTTTTGTTAAGGTACCACGATCTGCTAAACCCATACTTTGCGTCGGTAGCCATCTGGATAGCTTGGGTGATTGTTGTTGTTGGAGCGCTTGAAGGTATGCGAATAATAAAGATATTTAATTACGGCCCTAATGAGAATGAGGACAGGGATAAGCGATCAAGAAAAACTGAGGATAATCGATGACAAACCTCGGATTTACGTGGTCAGAGTAAAAACTCCCGCACATCCTATCCAGAAAATCTGGATTCTGCTGACTCTTCGGGCCGCGTTTGTGTGCCATCACTCGCCGGCCGGTCAATGCTTAGACATGCGCCTTGTGTGTGTAACAGAGAGCGCTTTATTTTCTGTCACGAATTCCCGGTGTTAAATGTACGAACGATCCCGCCAATACCCTGGACGCCGAGACTGATGCGCGATGGCAACGACGATAATTTCTTCGGGGCGCTCCCGCACGACGATGGCATAGGGGAATCGTTTGAGGAGGAATCGTTTCGCGCCTCTACCGCCTACCGCGCCGGGTAGGTTGGTGAAGGGAATGATTTCGTCTTCGAGAAGATCGATGGCTGCGTTGATCGCGTGGTCGAATTCCACGCCAAGGCCGGGGCGTTCGTGCTCGTACCAGGCGGCTGCTTCGATGGCTTCTTCGGCGGCTTGTTCGAGAATGCGTACCCGGCGCACTATCGCTTACCGAGGCGCTCCTGCATGCGTCGCCGGAATTCATCGCGGTCGATGAGTTTGGCAGTGCCGGCATCAAGCTCGGCAAGACGGTGCAGGATTTCCTTATCCCATACAGCAGCGGCATCGGCGTCGGCGGGCGCATCCAGGCTTTGCACCAATGCATGCGCCAACTCGGCGCGCTCCGCTTCAGATAACATGAGCGCTTCGGAACGCAGTTTGTTCAATGCTTCGGTCCCCATGAACCCTCCCGAAAGGCTAAGTCCATCATATTCTGCTCGGATATGTCTAACAAGCACATCTATCCGGGGTGATGGGCGGCGACCACACCCAATCGGCCGAAGCTAATCACTTGCGACCGCCCCGGCCCGTGCCGGATACTATGCGCATGGCCGACGCAGAGTACCTCAGCAACCATTTCCTGATCGCCATGCCGAATCTGACGGACCCCAATTTTTTCCATACCGTCACCTACATCTGTCAGCATGATGCCGAAGGCGCCATGGGGATTGTCATCAATCGCCCGCTCGACCTGAGCCTTGCGGACATCCTCTCGCACATGGATATCCAACCGACTGCCGCCACCGCCGGCCTGCCGATCTTTCAGGGCGGCCCGGTGCAGCCGGAGCGCGGCTTCGTGCTGCACGAACAACAAGGCGACTGGGAAGCGACGTTGCAGGTCGGCGACGGCATCGATCTGACCGCCTCACAGGATGTGCTCGCCGCCATCGCCGCCGGCCGCGGTCCGCAACGCTTTCTGATCGCGCTCGGCTTTGCCGGCTGGGGCGCCGGACAACTCGAACGTGAACTGGCCGAAAATGCCTGGCTGAGCGGTCCCGCGAGTGCCACAGTCCTGTTCGACACGCCGGTAGAGAAACGCTGGGCGGCAGCGGCCGCCCTGCTGGGCGTGGATCTCAATCTGCTGTCGGGTGATGCCGGACATGCCTGAGGCACACGCAACCATGGAACACGGCAACCTCATCGGCAAACCCCCGCTGCAACCGGCGCAAACCCTGTTAGGCTTCGATTTCGGCAGCCGGCGCATCGGCGTTGCCGTCGGTCAACGCATCACCGGCACCGCCAGTGCGTTGACCACACTCGCCGCGCGCGACGGTCAGCCGGACTGGGACCAGGTCAGTAAATTACTCGAAACCTGGCAACCGCAGGCCCTGGTGGTTGGACAGCCGCTGCAGCTGGACGGTAGCCGCAGCGACATCACCGCCGCCGCCGAACGCTTCGCCCGTCGTCTGGAAGGTCGTTATCGCCTGCCGGTGTATTTGTGCGACGAACGCCTCAGCTCGCATGCGGCGGAACACTGGAGCGACACACGCGGCACACCCAGCGGTGGCCTCGACGCCGCCGCGGCACAGATCATTCTGCAAGACTGGCTGGACAGCCACGGAGAAAAACATGGGACAGGTTAACGACGTCGACGCGCTCATCGACACCATGGCCACGCAACTGCGCGCGCTGATCGCGACGCGCAAACTGACTGACCCGGCCATGGTCGGCATCCACACCGGCGGCGTCTGGATCGCCGAACAGCTGCATCGCAAGCTGGATTTACAAGTCCCGCTGGGCAGCCTGGACATCTCGTTTTACCGCGATGATTTCACGCGCATCGGCATGAACCCGCAGGTACGCCCTTCGCAGTTGCCCTTCGATATCGACAACCGCCACATCATCCTGGTCGACGATGTGCTGCACACCGGCCGCACCATCCGCGCCGCGCTCAACGAGTTGTTCGACTACGGCCGCCCGGCCTCGATCATGCTCGCGGTGCTGGTCGAACGCAGCGGCCGCGAACTGCCCATCGAGGCCGATGTGATCGGCCGCAAGATGGAGCTCGGCGAGGGCGAACATCTCAAACTCACCGGTCCCACGCCGCTGACCCTGGAGTTGCAGAAACCCGCATGAATCGCCTCGTCCAGCAAGTCGATGCCCAGGGCCGCTTGAGTCACTTCCTGACCCTCGAAGGCCTCAAACGCCAGATGTTGATCGACATCCTGGATACCGCCGAATCGTTTTCCGGCGTGACCGAGCAAACCGTGAAAAAAGTCCCGCTGCTGCGTGGCAAGACCATCGTCAATCTGTTCTTCGAGGCCAGCACGCGCACCCGCACCACCTTCGAACTCGCCGCCAAGCGTCTGTCCGCCGATGTGCTCAACATGAACATCAGCGCCTCCAGCGCCTCGAAGGGCGAGACCCTGCTCGACACCTTGCGCAACCTGGAGGCCATGCACGTCGACATGTTCGTGGTGCGCCACGCCGAATCCGGCGCCGCGCATTTCATCGCCCAGCATGTCGCGCCGCACATCAGCGTCATCAACGGCGGCGACGGCCGCCACGCGCATCCCACCCAGGGCATGCTCGATATGTTCACCATCCGCCGCGCCAAAGGCCCGGACTTCGGCCGCCTGCGCGTGGCCATCGTCGGCGACGTGATGCACTCGCGGGTGGCGCGTTCGCAGATTCATGCGCTGAACATTCTCAACACCGGCGAGGTGCGCGTGGTCGGCCCGCGCACACTGATCCCCGCCGATGCCGCCGATCTCGGCGTACACGTCTATCACAACATCGAAGAAGGCATTCGCGATGTGGATGTGATCATGATGCTGCGCCTGCAACGCGAACGCATGCAGGGCGCGCTGCTGCCCAGTGAGCATGAATACTTCCGCCTGTTCGGCCTGACGCAAAAACGTCTGGCGCTGGCAAAATCAGATGTCACAGTCATGCATCCCGGCCCGATCAACCGCGGCGTGGAAATGGATTCGCAAGTCGCCGACGGTCCGCATTCGGTGATTCTCGAACAGGTCACCCACGGCATCGCCGTGCGCATGGCGGTGATGTCGATGGTCATGAGCCAGAAGGCCCAAGCCATTCAGTCCATCCAAACCACTCAAGCCGTCCCGACCCCCCAAACAGATCAAAACCCGGGGACCGGCGCATGATCCCGTTGCGTAAACGTCTGAGCTTCGCCATCCGCGGCGGTCGCGTGATCGACCCGGCCAATAACGTCGATCGCATCGCCGATGTGTTCGTGCAGCGCGGCAAGATCGTCGGCGTCGGTACCGCGCCCGATGATTTCAACGCCGATCACGAGATCGATGCGCAGGGGCGCATGGTCTGTCCCGGCCTGGTCGACCTCAGCGCGCGCTTGCGCGAACCCGGCCTGGAACACAAGGCCACCATCGATTCCGAAACCCGTGCCGCCGCCGCGGCGGGCATCACCACCCTGTGCTGTCCGCCCGACACCGATCCGGTCATCGACACGCCCGCCGTGGTGGAACTCATCCGCCATCGCGCCGATGAGGCCGGCTATGCGCGCGTCGTGACACTCGGCGCACTCACGCGCGCCTTGGGCGGCGAGCGTCTCACCGAGGCCGCCGCGCTCAAACAGGCCGGTTGCTGCGGCCTGAGCAATGCCTTGCTACCGATGAGCAACACGCTGGTGCAGCGGCGCGCCTTGGAATACGCCGCCACCTTCGACATGACGGTGTTTTTGTATCCCGAAGATTTCTGGCTGGCCAACGGCGGCTGCGCGCACGAGGGCGCGGTGTCCACACGCATGGGTCTGCCGGCGATTCCCGCCGCCGCCGAGACCGCCGCCGTGGCACGCGATCTCGCCTTGATCGAACAGACCGGCGTGCGCGCGCATTTCTGTCGTCTGACCACCGCGCGCGCCGTGCAGATGGTGGCACGTGCGCAATACGACGGCCTGCCGGTGAGCGCCGATGTCGCCGTGCCGTATCTGTATCTCTCCGACATCGACATCGTCGGCTTCAATGCCGACTGTCATGTCCGCCCACCGCTGCGCGCCACTCGTGACCGCGAAGCGTTGCGCGCCGGTCTCGCGCGCGGCACCTTGAGTGTGTTGTGTTCCGATCATCAGCCGCATGAAGCCGATGCAAAATTGTCGCCGTTCCCGTCCACCGAGCCGGGCATCTCGGGCATCGATACGCTGCTCGCACTGGCGCTGCGGCTGGTCGATGAAAATCTGCTGACGCTGGCGGATGTGATCGAGCGCGTCAGCCTCGGCCCGGCGCGCATCCTTGGCCTGGAACAGCAGGGCGCCGGATCGCTGAGCATCGGCAAGCCCGCCGATCTCATCGTCGTCGATCTGGAACAACCCTGGCGCGTCACACCGGAAACGCTGCAAAGCGCCGGTCAGAACACACCGTTCATGGGCTGGGAACTCAAAGGCCAGGTCACGCATACCTTGGTCGGCGGCAAACTGGTGTTTCAGCGCGAAGCTGAGGTCATCGAATTCGTCATTGCGAGCGGAGCGACGAAGCAATGACGGATTAGCCCAGATCTTTAACACACCTACACCGGCAGATCGTGATCCCAGTACGGCACACCCGCGTAACGCTCGACGAGAAAATCCACGAAGGCGCGCACCCGCAGCGAAAGATGGCGCGTTTGCGGATACAGCGCATAGGCATGCAATTCCTCGTGGCGATACTCGGGCAGCACGACCACCAGTTCACCGCGCCGCAGCGATTCATAGACGATGAAACTCGGCGACAGCAATAAGCCCGCACCGGCCACCGCCGCCTGGCGCAGAAAATCCCCGTTGTTCGAGCGCAGCTGTTCCTGCACCCGCACCGAGTAATCCCGGCCGTCGGCACCCTGCAGTGTCCAGAGCGCCGGGTCCGGTGCGTTGCTGTAGAGCAAGCCCTGATGCGCGGCGAGATCCGCCGGCGTGGTCGGCGTGCCGTGGGCACGCAGGTAGTCGCGGCTCGCGCACAGCAGCACACGGCTGGTCCACAAGCGCCGCGCGATCTGACTGGAATCCTCCAGTTGCCGGGTGATGCGAATCGCCACGTCGATATCCTCGGCGAGCAGGTCGACCTGGCGGTCGTTGAAATCCAGATCGAAGCGCACCTGCGGATGCCGCTGCATGAATTCGGCGATCGCCGGCCCCAGATGGCGCACGCCGAACGACAGCGGCGCGGCGACCCGCAACCGTCCCTGCAACAGACCGTGCGCCTGCGACACCGCCGCCTCCGCCTCCTCCAGATCGGCGAGGATGCGCTGGCAGCGGTCATAGAAACTGCGGCCGGTGTCGGTGAGATTGAGCCGGCGCGTGGTGCGGCGCAGCAACTGCACGCCCAGGTGTTTTTCCAGATCGCTCAGCCGGCGGCTGACCGCGGATTTGGCGATACCCAAACGCTCGGCGGCCGCGCTGATGCTGCCCGCCTCGACCACGCGCATGAAGGCCTGAATATCTTCGAACCGGGCCATATTGTTCTGATCTCAAGAACAGTAAGTTCAGATCATAGGGATTTATCCCGGAATCCTCAACGCATAGACTGATTTCCACTGAAGCCGACCCCGGCCGCCACGACCCAGGAGATCGCCATGCATACCGACCGACACCTGAAAATCCTTCGCCTCGACGCCAGCGCCCGCCACGAAGGCTCGACTACCCGCCAGTTGAGCGACGCGCTGATCGACGCCCTGCGCGCCCGTCATGGCCGAGTCCGGGTCCTGACCCGCGACTTGGCAAAGACCCCGCCCCCGCTGCTGGACGCCGACTGGATCGCCGCGAACTTCACCGAGCCGCAAGCCCGCGACGCGCAGCAGCGCGCCAAGCTCGCCCTGTCCGATGAGCTGATCGCGGAACTGATGGCCGCGGAGGTGGTCGTCATCGGGGTGCCGGTCTACAACTTCAGTGTGCCGGCCGCGCTCAAGGCCTGGATCGATCAGGTCGCCCGCGCCCGCGTCACCTTCCGCTACACCGAGCACGGTCCGGAAGGACTGCTGAAGGGCAAACGCGCCTACCTGGTGATGGCCAGCGGCGGCGTGGCGGTGGGCAGTGAAACGGATTTCGCCACCGGCTATCTTCGTCATGTGCTGGGCTTTCTCGGCATCACCGAGGTCGAGATCGTCGCCGCCGATCAGGCCATGCTGCGCAGCGATACCGTTGCGCACGCACGCAATCGCATTGCAGCGTTGTTACCGGCGGCTGCGGCCTAACACTGTATCCGGCCCACTAAGAGAACCTGACTTAAGGAAACTCTGATTTATTTACAGAAACCGCATCAGGTCTTCCTTAAGCAATGGCATTGATCATGTTTCTAACCGAACGAGTACCGCGCTGATGCTACGCAATACTGCAACTCATTACGGACGCGTCACCATTGCGCTGCACTGGCTGGTGGCGCTCGCCGTGATCGGCATGTTCGCGCTCGGACTGTGGATCGGCGAACTGGAGTACTACGACGCCTGGTATCAACGCGGGCCGGCCCTGCACAAGAGCATCGGCGTGCTGCTGTTCATCATCGTGGCGTTCCGACTGGCGTGGCGCTGGCTGAATCCAGCGCCGCACCCGCTACCGAGCCACGCGCCGTGGGAACGGCGGCTGGCGAGTATCGCGCATCGGCTGCTCTACCTGCTGCTGTTCGTCACCATGCTCGCCGGTTATCTGATCTCCACGGCCGACGGCCGACCGATCGAGGTGTTCGGCCTGTTCAGCGTTCCCGCGACGCTCAGCGGCATCGAGAATCAGGAAGACATCGCCGGCGAGATCCATGAACTGCTGGCCTTCACGCTGATCGGCCTGAGCGCGCTGCATGCACTGGCCGCACTGAAACACCATTTCATCGACCGCGACCGCACGCTCAAACGCATGCTCGGCCGCTGATCACAACCCGCTACATACAAGGAGCACACACTATGCGCACATCCTCCCTTCATGCCCTCGCCCTCGCCGCCGCGTTGACGCTGCCGACCCTCGCGCCGGCCGCCGACTATGTGATCGACACCGAGAAGGCGCACGCCTTCATTCAGTTCCGCATTCAGCATCTCGGTTTCAGCTGGCTGTATGGGCGCTTCAACGACTTCAACGGCACGTTCAGCTACGACGAAAAGAATCCGGCCAGCAACAAAGTCGACGTCACCATCAACACCGCCAGCGTCGATACCAATCACGCCGAGCGCGACAAACATCTGCGCAGCGATGACTTCCTGGATGTCGGGAAATTCCCGCAGGCGCGTTTCGTCAGCACCAAGTTCGAAGACAAAGGCGACGGCAAGGCCGTGTTGAGCGGCGACTTCACCCTGCACGGCGTGACCAAGCCCATCGTCATCGACGTCCAGCGCGTCGGCCAGGGCGACGATCCCTGGGGCGGTTATCGCACCGGCTTCTCCGGCACGACCGTCTTCAAGCTGGCCGATTACGGCATCACCCGCGACCTCGGCCCGGCGGCGCAGGAAGTCGAATTGACGCTGTCGGTGGAGGGCGTCCGCCAGTAGGCATCCGTACACGCGACCGCATGCCAGGGAATCATTTGTAAGCCGTCATTGCGAGCGCAGCGCGGCAATCTCCGGGGCTGACTCAGTCGGTTGGAGATTGCCGCGCTGCGCTCGCAATGACGAGACATAGGCTTTCCTGCGCGCAAGAAATGAATCACGTAGCCGGATGCAATCCGGGAATCAGCCCGCCCATCCCGGATTACATCCGGGCTACATCCTGCCAACACGCGCGGAATCTGGTACCTTTGCGCCCATTCACCACGGTCGTCGTCGCCCACTCAAGGCGCTGATCCGCACTCACTGGACGCACAAGACCCATGAACCAGGCCGCCGCCAAACCCCACCGCGACACCATCTTCGTCGAAGACGCGGAGATACTTTCCCATCAGGCCCACCTCGGCGATCAGCACATCTTGCGCGTGCACGCGCCGCAGTGTGCCGCGCATGCGCAACCCGGCAGCTTCGCGCACATCACCTGCGGACCCGAACTGGCGATGCGCCGACCGCTGTCGATCATGCGCGTCGACCCCAAGGCCGGCTGGGTCGATTTTCTCTACAAGGCCGTCGGCCAGGGCACGCGCCTGTTGGCGCAACGCAAAGTCGGCGAACGCATCAGCGTGATGGGCCCGATCGGCAAACCGTTTCAGCCGCACCGCGAGCGTCCGCGCACCTTGTTGATGGGCGGCGGCGTCGGCATTCCACCGATGGTATTTCTCGCCGAACATTTGAAGGCGGACAAACACTGGCAACCGCTGGTGCTGATGGGCTCCGAAGTACCGTTCCCGTTCAAGGTGCAACCGTCGCGCATCCTGGTACCCGGATTACCGGACGGCGTGATCGCCGCCATGCCGCTTACTCGAAGATTGGAACGTACCCTCACGACTCGCCAGCCTGCAAGGCTATGCCGGTTGCTACGAAGGCTACATCACCGACCTCGCGCGCGCCTGGCTGAACAGCCTCAGCGCAGCGCAACGCAACGAAGTGGAAATCTTCGCCTGCGGCCCACACCCGATGCTCGCCGCCACCGCCAAACTCGCCCGCGAATTCGATCTGCCCTGCCAAGTATCGCTGGAAGAATTCATGGCCTGCGCCGTCGGCGGCTGCGCCGGCTGCACCGTGCGCGTGGAAACCGAGCAAGGCCCGGCGATGAAACGCGTGTGTGTGGATGGGCCGGTGTTCGATGCGCGGCAGGTGTTTAGTTGAAGACGGCCTAGTACGTATTGGACATGGAAACTTGTACGTGATTTTTAGTGCCGTGAGCCGCATAACGCGCCAGCATGTCGTTGAATACAGTCGATTCTGCGGATTATTAAATCCTAAAAGCTGGTTTTCAAAGCGGGCTTTTAGGCTGTCGAATTATAGTTAGGTTTGCGTAAGCACATGTGAGAAGCATTATCCGCCGATGTCTCAGGAATACATCAGTATCCATGCAGGAGTTAGCATACAAAGGCCGGGCATCTTGCAGTTGAGTACCAAGTGCAGTGCGTCATCATACACGTTTGCGACGTGGAGTGTATCATTGGTTGATGAGATGCGGACCATTGACTGCCAGTGCAGACTCGACCAGATAGCTAGAAGAGACTAAGTGTTACAAGAAGCGATATTTTGGGCGTCGCAAGACAGCACAGCCTGAGACTCGTCAGGATGCGAATAACCATTCTAACATATGGTCCAGCCGGTACGGCAGTGGCAGCAAATCGACGAGGCGTATTCGGGATGCACTCTATGTGATTGGGCCGACAATCAGCTCTATGGGCCATTGACGCAATGCTCGCTGATCATGCAGGTGACATTCCGGCACGGAAGCTACTCGTAGCTCGATGCTGTCAAAAGGTATATCGACTAGTTCGATTAATTGCCAGCGGATTTCGGGATCCTGAAATCGGTCGACTGCTAGAAGATCTGAGCCATCTTCTACGACCAATAACGTCGACGCATAGATGAGCTCCGCCTACTGTTGCGCGCGATTGGCGAAAGGCCAAAGACTGTTCGATACAAGTGCCAATGAGGAGATTAGCTCGGCACGCACGATATTAATGGTCGGAGCTTCGCACTGAACTGTAGGAGTGTCCCCGCTCAGGCTCTAGATAAGTTCGATGCTGATGTTCAGCGTGGTTCAAGCAGACTCTGAGCGTGGTAGTGCTGGAACTGGTGCGGTATTCGAAGATACGAAACAAGTTACGAAAGAGTTCACAATCCCAAGGTCATCGAATCTGCCGTTGCAAATTCTGGACCTGAATCGTTCGGGCTGTGGCATCAAGCACAAGTTCTGACAACCACATATCCAGAATCGCTAACAGTGGAATTGCAAGCATCCACATCGTTTCTGCTCGATATGGAGCAGATAATTGGAGAACGAATGATCACACAATTCATCCGACCTAATAATGCTGCGCCGATTAACCATTTTGGATGCTCCCCGGTGCGAAGTTACGCATTGCATGAATTCGTAGCACGCCCCGAATGGGCTCGAGCTCTTGTTGGTGGCAATATCGTGATGGCTGCAGGCGAGCTACCGGGTAGAGCGATGAAAAACAACAAGTCAACCGAGCGCGCGCATAAGAGACGCGGGCCGAACGCGCTCGCGGCCGCTGGCTCTAGTCGTTATGTGGCTTAAACACGATGAGTGAATGGAGCGATTTCATATTCAAGGTCCAAGGCGATATCACCGCCTTAGAGGATACGCGGCTGCGCGGCGCCTTTTTTTCGCGGTCATAGCGACAGCGAGTGGAAGCTCCTGTGTGGGCTGGGACGACAGAACCCCGAGGAATATAAAAAGAAGAATATCGAGACAATCCTCTATTTCGAGTACATGACAATGGGCGATCCGCTCTTGGAAAATCATGACACTTCATGGGACGTTCTGTTTTCGATGCAAGATCATGGGTTACCGACGCGGCTGCTGAACTGGACATTGACCTTTTCGATTGCCTTGTATTTCTCGCTCGAGAAATATCACCTTCTGCGAGACAACCCCGCGCTGTACAACACCCGCAACAATCCTTGTGTTTGGATTCTCGACCCTTATAGAATTGAACCGTTCCACCGTCGGGGTGGCGTCTATTTTTAATCCGCGCACCGACTTGCTGGGAAACTACCAGGAAAACTTCATCGAGCATTCCAAGGAAATCGGCGCCGAGGTCATGGCGATCATTCCGGCGAAAGGCAGTCACCGGATAGCGGTGCAGAAAGAGGTATTCACGCTGCACTCGAATCTCTTCAAACCGCTGGAGGAGTACAAAGGAACCTTCCTCAAGAAATATGAATTGCCGAAGGAAGCCATTCCGGATGCCATCCGTTTTCTCCAGAACGCTGGAATCAACGAATTCTGCGATGTTCCCTGATCTCGATGGTTTGGCGAGGCATTTGAAGCGGGAGTATGTCGATTGGTTTTGATCGGCAGCAGAACCCCGATACGGTTTATCTGCCGAGAAACGGGTTCTGCCTCCGTGACCCATTCATGCTGATCACGCGCCTGATTTTCTCCGCACTCATGGTTGCACTGGGCGTTGCATCTCCGGCAATTGCCGCGCCCGTCACCGCTGTCGAACCCCTGAAACCCACAGAACTGAACGCGGTCGTCGCCGAGATCGAGGCGATGGTGAAAACCGACGAGAGTGAGGTGAGTGCTTTCGTCGTGCGTGAGGCCACGCCGGCGCGTATCGACCAGCTGTATCAGATGCCGGAGCTGCTCACGCTGGACAAGAACGTCCGGGAGAACGGGCTCATCTTCGCCGGCCACGGTTCGCTCCTGACTTTTACCAAGCCCTCTGACATCCTGCACAAGGTGTCATCCTGGTTTCCCGAAGAGATCGCCGCGGCCCGGGCTTCGAACAACAATAGCTTTTTCGGCTTCATCCACGTGTGGGGACCCTATCCGAACTGGGGCGACGAGCAAACGGCCTTTCTCACGCTGTGGAACTGCATGCCGCAGATTGCCTGGATGAATCCCACGGAAAACCCTTTCATGCGCCGCCTGAACGACGGCCTGCCGTTCATGGCGATCGCCGCGAAGCATTCAGGCGAGATCGACTTCGGTCACTGCGTTAACGTGCGCAGCGGCCAGCGCCCGGCCTGGAAGGCGGAAAACATTCCTGTCATCGAGCAGGAAGTGCGCGCCATGGCTGCGCGGGCAACGCCGGTGTTGCGCAGCAAGTTCTCACAGTTCCTGATGTCCAATCGCTGCGCGGGCACCGGCCCGGACGACTGCGTGCTGATCCTGCTGTTATGGGCGAGTCTGGCGCCTGCCGACCCCGAACTCGCCGCCGCCCTGCAGACGCTGGAAGCCGAGGTCGCACCCACCGGTCCGCTGCCTGAACTGCAACGGCCAGCCGATCAGTATGAGGCCGGCACTCAGGAGGGCGAACGCCGCTTCGACGAGGGTTTGCGCAAGGCGGCGTTCATGCGCGCGAAACTCCTTTCGCTCTTCAATGCGCCGAGTGCGTGGCCGCCGCAGACACTGGCAACAGCCGTTCATCAGATGACACTCTTGCAGCAGACGCTGAGCGCCGCCATCGATCACCGCTGGAACCAATACGAACTCGATTACTACAACGAACCCATCAACCCTTGGTCGGTGTTCGCGCTCGATGCGGCCAAAACACCGCAAGTACACAATGCGATTCTGGCGGAGTTGGCGGAGCTGGAAAAACTGACCCCGCTCGGCAGCGATGCGCGCTGCACGGTCCACGAACAATGGTTCAAGCATGGCGGTGCGGCGCTGCAGACCGCTTATGCATTGCAGCAGTTGCAGAAAAATCAAACGCCGCGCTGCGCCAGTCCGGACTGGGCGTGGCTGAAGCAGGGAGAAACCGCGCAAGCACTCGACCTGCGCACTGCCTATCTCGCCTTACCGGGTCATATCGATTCCGGTGCGTTGCACGATAGCCTGTTGAGCGGACTTACGGATAACGGCGAGGCCTGCTTCAACGTCGATGCCACGCCCATAGCAGACTGGCTGCAAGCCGTGTGCACCGCGTGGATCAGCGAGCCGCAGGCGGTGCAGAGGCAACTCGCACACAGCCAGCTGACCCTGAGTGATGCGGAGCAATTTCAATCGGCGCCGCTGACGTCGATTCCCGAGAGCGTCTCAAGTCAGGGCGATAGCGCAGCGCAGGCCACGTGGTTGGGCGGCCTCGTGGCGAACGCAAAGGATGCGGTCGGACAAAAGATGCAGACCCTCGCCGCAGAGTTCAACCGCCGTGGCGCGACGATCTATGCCGCCAAAAAGTGGAGCCATCCCGACCGCGACACAGCGCTGATTGAATTGCAGCTGAACCTGACTGAGCAAACGCCCGAGACGGCATGGCCGTTCGCCAGTTCGCGGCTGCTGCTGGTGATCAGCTCTGACAACATCGCCCTCGCCGGCATACCACAACGCTTCGGCTATCAATACGACGAAGGGGAGATCGCCCACGTCTCCGACCTGGATGAGGACGGTCAGCTGGAAGTATGGCTGGCAGGTACGTTCGGCGAATGCGACGGCGAGGAACTTGAGCCCGGCGTCGACTGCGCCATCGAAGTACTGCACATGGGTGAAATTCGCGGCGATGCGCTTTCGTATTTCACCCACACACCCAGGTCGTGGGGTGCGTTGAACATGTTGAATATCTTGGGGGCGATTGTTGGCCTGGCAGTGATCGCGGCGGTGCTGCGTGCCGTTGTAGCTCGGGCGAAGCGGCGTTAGAAATAATCGCGAACGACTTACTCCGTGGCAGCGACGTAGAGCGGTTAGGTCGACAGGACCACAAAAATGGCGGGAATCCGGAATTGGAGGCTACGCCAGAATCTACTCATACCACGCTACACGTCACCGCAAATCCTGCAACGACACACCGGCCAGCGTATCACCCAGTTTGGACGGGTCTTCCTCGTCGAGTTTGATCATCAGCCGCACTTCGTTGGCGGAGTCGGCGTGATGAACCGCGTCGTCGTAGCTGATTTCGCCGGCCTTGTAGAGTTCGAACAGCGCCACGTCGAAGGTCTTCATGCCTTGCTGCGTGGAACGCTTCATGAGGTCTTTGAGCTTATGAATCTCGCCGATGCGGATGTGCTCGGCGGCCAGCGGCGTGTTGATCAGCACTTCGATGGCAGCACGACGACCCTTGCCGTCGACGCGCGGAATCAGTTGCTGGGCGACGATGGCCTTTAGATTCAGCGACAGATCCATCAGCAACTGATGACGGCGGTCTTCGGGGAAAAAATTGATCATGCGGTCCAGCGCCTGATTGGCGTTGTTCGCGTGCAGCGTCGCCAGACACAAATGCCCGGTCTCGGCGAAGGCGATGGCGTAGTCCATGGTCTCGCGGGTGCGCACCTCGCCGATGAGGATCACGTCCGGCGCCTGGCGCAGCGTGTTCTTCAAGCCGACGTCGAACGAGCCGGTGTCCAGACCCACTTCGCGTTGGGTGATGATGCAGCCCGCGTGTTGATGCACGAACTCGATGGGATCTTCCAGGCTGATGATGTGACCGGTGCTGTTGTGGTTGCGATGACCGATCATGGCGGCGAGTGTCGTCGACTTGCCGGTGCCGGTGCCGCCGACGAAAAGCACCAGGCCACGCTTGATCATGGCCAGACTCTTGATAACCTGCGGCATATGCAGCGAATCGAGCGTGGGGATGATGGTCTCGATACGCCGCAACACCATGCCGATGTTATTGCGCTGAAAGAAGGCGCTGACACGGAACCGCCCCAGCCCGGATTCGCTGATGGCGAAGTTGCACTCGTGACTGTGTTCGAAGTCCTCGCGCTGGTGTTCGGTCATCACCGAATACACCAGCTCGCGGGCTTGATTGGGACTGAGGCGGCCTTCGGCGATCGGCATGATCTTGCCGTCGATCTTGAGCGCAGGCGGCATACCGACCGTGATAAACAGGTCGGAGGCCTTTCGCTTCACCATCAATTCGAGCAGCGTGCCCATTTCCATGGGGTCATCCCTCACATCAAACCACTGGGATTCTAATTCTAGCGGGTCTAGCGGAACAGATCCTTGTTGGCGGCCTTGCTGCGTGCATCGGCCTTGGCGACGATGCCCTTCTGCACGATCTCCTGCAGGTTCTGGTCGAGCGTCTGCATGCCGTATTGCTGGCCGGTCTGGATCGACGAATACATCTGCGCGACTTTGTCTTCGCGGATCAAATTGCGGATGGCCGGCGTGCCGATCATGATCTCATGCGCCGCGACACGGCCGCCACCGATTTTCTTCAGCAGCGACTGCGAAATCACCGCCCGCAGCGATTCGGACAACATCGAACGCACCATGGATTTTTCCGCCGCCGGGAACACGTCGATGATACGGTCGATGGTCTTGGCCGCCGAACTGGTGTGCAAGGTGCCGAACACCAAGTGACCGGTTTCGGCCGCGGTCAGTGCCAAGCGGATGGTTTCCAGGTCGCGCATTTCGCCGACCAGCACGATGTCCGGATCTTCGCGCAAGGCCGAGCGCAGCGCTTCGGAAAAACCGAGCGTATCGCGATGCACTTCGCGTTGGTTGATCAGACATTTCTTGGATTCGTGGACGAACTCGATCGGGTCTTCGATGGTGAGGATGTGTTCGAAGCGCGTCTCGTTGACGTGGTTCATCATCGCCGCCAGCGTGGTCGATTTGCCGGAACCGGTCGGGCCGGTCACCAACACGATGCCGCGCGGCTGATCGGCGATCTCCTTGAACACGCCCGGGCACTTCAAGTCTTCCAGACTCATGATCTTGGAGGGAATGGTACGAAACACCGCGCCGGAACCGCGATTGTGGTTGAAGGCGTTGACACGGAAGCGCGCCAGATTCGGGATCTCGAACGAGAAGTCGGTCTCCAGAAACTCTTCGTAGTCCTTGCGCTGCTTGTCGTTCATGATGTCGTAGACCAACGCGTGCACCGATTTGTGGTCCAGCGCCGGCACGTTGATGCGGCGGATATCGCCGTCGACGCGGATCATCGGCGGCAGGCCGGCGGAAAGATGTAAGTCGGAGGCGTTGTTCTTAACGCCGAAGGCGAGCAGCTCTGCGATGTCCATTCGTATCCCCTGAACTTCAGTTGTTCTTGACCCTGACAGCCTGACCGGCCACTCTGGGCTCGGTAGGTTCCCCACACGGGTACCCTAGGATATCGTCAGCGGCACCTATCCCTTAACCCCGGCGCGACAAAACAGCCGGACCAGCCCACGCGCAATAAGTCGTCGGAAAGTATAGCCATATCCGCCGCATGATTCGCCAACAACACATCGCCGAGCAATTACAGACCGTGCGGGCGCGCATCACCGCCGCCGCGCAGGCGTGCGGGCGCGATCCGGCCAGCGTCCGATTGTTGGCCGTCAGCAAGTCGTTCCCGGCGGCGGATCTGCGCGCCGCCCAGGCTGTCGGACAGGACTGCTTCGGCGAATCCTATTTGAACGAGGCCTTGCCCAAGGTCGCGGCGTTGACCGATCCCGCGCCGGAATGGCACTTCATCGGCCCGCTGCAATCCAACAAAACCCGCGCCATCGCCGAACACTTTGCCTGGGTACATGGCGTCGACCGCCTGAAGATCGCGGAGCGCCTCAACGCCCATCGCCCTGCCTCGCTGCCGCCGCTGAACCTGTGCATTCAGGTGAATATCAGCGGCGAGGCCAGCAAATCCGGTGTCCGCCTGGAGGAACTCGGCGCGCTCGCCCGCAGCATCGCCCCGCTGCCGCGGCTGCGGCTGCGCGGTCTGATGGCCATTCCCGCCCCGAGCGACGCCGTCAGCGAACAACGCGCCGCCTTCCGCCGGCTGCGTCTGGCGTTCGATGCACTGATCGCGCAAGGCTTGCCCTTGGACACCTTATCTATGGGCATGTCCGATGATCTGGAGGCGGCGATTGCCGAGGGCGCGACGATCGTGCGCATCGGCAGCGCCATTTTTGGCGCGCGTGACCGGTGACATGAGTCTTTGCGTCCCAGGTTCTTTGCGGCGAGAATAGCCCTATGACAAACCACACCTTGAGCTTCATCGGCGGCGGCAATATGGCCCACAGCCTGATCGGCGGACTGATCGCCGACGGTTGGCCCGCCGACCGCATCCACGTCGCCGACACCGATGCCGACCAACTCGCGCAGCTGGCCGAACGTTTTTCTATCACGACCAGCCGCGATAACCCGGCCGTCGTCGCCGACTGCGGATGTGGTCGTGCTGGCGGTCAAACCCCAGGTGATACGCACCGTCGCCAGCGAGATCAGTGCCGCTGTGCAAGCACGTCATCCCCTGATTATCAGCATCGCCGCCGGCATTCGCAGTGCCGATCTGGATCGCTGGCTCGGCGGTAATACCGCCGTGGTGCGCTGCATGCCGAACACGCCGGCCTTGGTGCAGAGCGGCGCGACCGCCTTGATTGCCAACGCCCGCGTCAGCGACGAGCAACGTAATCTTGCCGAGAGCATCCTGCGCGCGGTCGGGCTGACGCTGTGGCTGGATGATGAACAGCTGATGGACGCGGTCACGGCCTTGTCCGGCAGCGGTCCGGCGTACTTCTTCCTGATCATGGAGGCCTTGCAAGCGGCCGGCGTGCAACTCGGCCTGCCGGAACAGACCGCCCAGTTACTGACCCTGCAGACCGCCTTTGGCGCGGCCAAAATGGCCCTGGAAAGCGACGAGGACGCGGCCACGCTGCGCCGGCGCGTCACTTCGCCGGGCGGCACTACCGAACGCGCCCTGCAGACATTGGAAAATGGGGGCCTGCGCGAATTGATCGCCCGCGCCCTGACCGCCGCGCGTGACCGCTCGCGCGAACTCGCCGATCAGTTGGGGCAGTAACGTGGGGGCCGGCTATTTCACCAACCCCCTCGAGTTCGTCATCAGCACCGTGTTCAGTCTGTATGTGCTGGTGCTGATGCTGCGCTTCCTGCTGGCCTGGGCGCGCGCGGATTTCTACAACCCGGTCAGCCAGTTTCTGGTCAAGGTCACCAATCCCATCCTGGTGCCGTTACGGCGCGTGATCCCGCCGCTGGGCGGTATCGACTTCGCCTCGGTGGTGGCGATGCTGGCGGTGCAGATGCTGGCCATCGCGCTGATCCTGTTGTTGCGCGGCGGCGGCATCGGCGCGCAGGCGCTGATCTTCATCAGCCTCGCGGAACTGACCGATCTCGCCTTTAAGGTGTTCATCTACGGCATCGTCATCCAGGCCCTGCTCAGCTGGATCAATCCCGGCACCTACAACCCCGCGGTAAACCTGTTGCACACGCTGACCGAGCCGGTGCTGCGCCCGGTGCGCCGCCTGCTGCCGCCGATCAGCGGCATGGACTTGTCGCCGCTGCTGGCCATCCTGGCCCTGGAAGTCGTGCGGCGGCTGATCGTCCCGCTGCTCGGTGCGCTGGCCGCCTGAGCCACGCCGTGATCCCCGCGGAACCCCACTGGTATCGCTGGGACGGCCCGGATCTGCTGCTGACCGTACACATCCAGCCGCGCGCCCGTCAGGACGAAATCGTCGGTCCCCACGGCGACCGCCTGAAAATCCGCATCACCGCCCCACCTGTCGACGGCAAGGCCAACAGCCCACCTGATCCGCTTCCTGGCCGAGACCTGCGGTGTGGCCGCCAGCGCCGTCGAGCTGATCGCCGGCACCAGTGGCCGGGATAAGCGCCTGCGCATCCGCGCCCCGAAACAGCTGCCGCCACCGCTGCCGTCTCGACCCGTTTTGCGAGCCACCACACACTCCTAAGCCTCTGTTTATGGACTCAAGAATTCCGCCTCGTGGTCGCTAGCGGGGTGTGGCTGAGAACAGCCTCCGCATCCCGAATAATGAGGACAGATGAATGGCTCAGGATCAGTTCAGTCTACGCATGCGCGCCTACGATGCGTGGAAAATGGACGTGTTGCAGACCCTGGAAGAATTCCAGCACTGGCTCGATGCACGTGAATTGAATGAAAGCGAAAACGATCTGCGCATCTACGAAACGCTGGAAGCGCTGCGTAAAGACCGCCTGACACTGGCCTTCGTCGCCGAATTCTCACGCGGCAAAACCGAACTCATCAATGCCATCTTCTTTGCCGATTACGGCATGCGATTGCTGCCGTCCGAGGCCGGGCGCACCACCATGTGCCCAAGCGAATTATTCTACGACCGCGTGTCGAAACAGGCGTATCTGCGCCTGCTGCCGATCGAAACCCGCCGCGAAGAACGTTCGGTCAGCGATTACAAAACCGATCCCCAGCAGTGGGTCACCATCCCGCTGGACGTCGACTCGCCCGAGCTGATGGCGGAATCCTTGCGTGAAGTGATCAAGACCAAACACGTGCCGTTGAAGATCGCGCGCGCACTGGGTCTGTACGACGAGGCCCTGGACCCGCAGTACAAAAAAACCAAGGCGCTGCCGGATCAGGTCGAGATCCCGATGTGGCGGCATGCGCTGATCAGCTTCCCGCACCCGCTGTTGCAGGAAGGCTTGGTCATCCTCGACACCCCCGGACTCAACGCGCTGGGCAACGAGCCCGAATTGACCATGAGTATGCTGCCGGCCGCACAGGCGATTCTGTTCGTGCTGGCCGCCGACACCGGCGTGACGCGCTCCGACCTGGATATGTGGGAACACCATGTGCATCGCACCAACGCCAGTCAACACAACAAACACCTGGTGGTCGCGCTGAACAAGATCGACACTTTGTGGGACGACCTCAAAGACCACGGCGCGATTAACGCCAGCATCGAATTACAGCGCCGTAAGGTCGCTGAGCTCCTGGGTGTCGACACGAAGCAGATATTTCCGGTATCCGCCCAGAAAGGCTTGGTCGGCAAGGTCCGTAACGACAACGAACTGCTCGAGCGCAGCCGTCTGAATACGCTGGAGACCTTCCTCTCCGAGGAAGTGCTGCCCAACAAACTCGAGGTTCTGCGTGACTATATCCTGCGCGAAGTCGGCGGACTGCTGGAGGAAACCCACACCCGTCTGGATGGCCGCCTGCAGCAAACCACGAAAGAGCTGGAAAATCTGCGCGCACTGCGCGGCAAGAACACCGATGTGATTCAACATCTGATGAAAAAATCGCGCGAGGAACAGGCCACCTATTTGCGTAACGTGGAGGGCTTCCAATCCAGCCGCCGCGTGCTGCAAAGCCAGGCCAAGACCATGCTCGAAGCACTCAGCCTGGATGCCTTCGACACCCTCATCAACAAAACGCGTCAGGACATGACCGGGGCCTGGACAACGCACGGCTTGAAAAAGGCGATGCAGTCGTTCTTCGATGGCGCGCGTGAAATCATGGATCAGGCCTCCCTGCACGCCGAGCAGACGCGCACACTGATCCGCGCGACCTATCGTAAATTCCATGAGGAACACGGCCTGCCCGCGGTGTCGCCCAAGGTGTTCTCGGTGGATCTCTACAACATGGAATTGCATCGCCTGCTGGAAGATGCCGACGCCTTCCGCAACAGCCCGGTAACGGCGATGATCGAACAGAGTCTGCTGATCAAGAAGTTCTTCGTCTTGCTGGTCAGTCAGGCACGCAGCGTGTTCTTCCGCGCCAATCAAGAAGCGGATGCCTGGCTGAAGGAAGTCATGAACCCGCTGGTGCAGCAGATCAAGGATCACAAGCACGTCATGGAAAAACGTCTGGATACGCTACGCCGTATCAGCGAATCGCGGGATACTCTGGAAAGCAAGATCAACGAACTCGAAGAGTCACGCAGCGAACTACGCCGGGAGCTGGAAACGCTGTCCCGGTTGCGCGAGACCTTGCAGCGCCCGATGCCGGACCTGTGCGACGAACCTAGGGCACCCCTCGCCGTGGCCGGCTGACGCGTAACTATTGAAAATTACCTGCACGGCAACCGTAGCGGCCTTCGGCTGCGAACTGCACAGGGAACACCGGTTCGCGGCTGAAGGCCACTCCTACACAGCTATCATGCTCAAGTAATCCCCCAAGCGGTACCGACACTCCCCAAGGTGGTCTATAGTCTGACTACGACCACCCAAGGAGGAACACCGCTATGCAACATACCAATAAAGTTCTGCAGTTGTTCGGATTGGCTTGCCTGTGCTTGATTGCCCTGAGCGCGCGCGCGGAAAATTCCCAGGACTTCGGTGACTATGTGGTGCATTTCAATGCCCTGACCACGGACATACTGCAACCCAAAGTCGCCACCGAATACGGCATCAAACGCAGTGGCAGCCATGCCATGCTCAACGTCGTGGTCTTGCGCAAGGTGCTCGGGGCCACCGGTCAGCCGGTCACCGCCACCGTCACCGGTATCGCCACCACGCTCAACGGCCAGCAACGCAACCTCAACCTGCGTGAGATCCGCGAACCCAACGCCATTTATTACATTGCGGACTTCGGCATCGGCAACGAAGAAATTCTCACCTTCACGCTCGATGTGCGTCCCGAGGGCGAGACAGACAGTTTCAAGGTGCAATTCCGCCAGCAGTTCTTCACCCGCTGAACGCGCGCATCAGCAGCACACCCGCAAAGACCAGCACCAGGCCGCCGGCCACGCGCCGCGGCCAGGGCTGGCGCACAAAGCTGCCGAGCTTGGCGGCCAGCACGCCCATCAACAGCAGATTCGGCAGCGTGCCGATGCCAAAGCCCAGCATCAGCTGCGCGCCAGCGACGGCACTGCCCGCCGCCAGCGCCCAGATCAAGACGCTGTAGACCAAACCGCACGGCAACCAGCCCCACACCAACCCCAGCATAAAGGCGCGCGCTGGCGTGGCGACCGGCAACAGCCCGCGCCCGAGCGGTTCGATACGCCGCCACACAGACCCGCCGATGCGCTCCACATAACGCAGTCCTGACCACCAGCCGCCGAGATACAGGCCCAAGGCGCACATGAATAATGCGGCGATGACTTGCAGCACCTGCTGCGCCTGGCGCACTTCCGTCAGCAGCAGCAGTCCGGCGCCAAGCCCGCCGGCCAGCGCACCTGCCAGGGTATAGCTGCTGATACGTCCGAGGTTGTAGGCAAGATGAAACGGCCAAGCGCCTGCCGCAGAGTTACGTCGCTGTTCCGGCAATCCCAGCGTCAGCGCACCCACAATACCGCCGCACATGCCCACGCAATGTACGCCGCCAAAAAAACCCACCAGCAGCGCAGCCAGGAAGCCGACGTCGCTCAACATGGGCAGCCCTCCGCGCAGATGTCGCGACGCAAGAAAAAAACTTCAGCGCAGAAAATCTTCGCGGCCGGGGTTGCACCTGGGGACGCATACATTCGCAGCGTAGGTGCAACCCGAAGGTGAGGCGCCTGCGCCGAGAGGCTGCCCTGGGGCATGGCGGCGAACCTGCGCTTACAGTTCCCAGACATAATCCATGACCAAGGGCGCGTGATCGGAGAAACGCTGATCCTTGTAAATATGCGCCGCCTGCACGGCCTCGCGCAGACCCGGTGTGATGACTTGATAGTCGATGCGCCAACCGACGTTCTTCGCCCAAGCCTGACCGCGGTTCGACCACCAGGTGTATTGCTCAGGACGGTCATCAACCACGCGAAACGCATCGACGAAACCCGTCTTGCCGAATAGATCGTCCATCCAAGCGCGTTCCTCGGGCAGAAAACCGGAATTTTTCTGATTGCCGCGCCAGTTCTTCAGGTCGATTTCCTTGTGCGCAATATTCCAATCGCCGCAGACAATATACTCACGCTGCGTGCGGTGCAGTCCATGCAGATGCGGCATGAACCGATCCAGCACTTCGAATTTCACCTGCTGGCGCAACTCGCTTGACGAACCCGACGGCAGATACAGCGAGACCACGCTGAGCTTGCCGATCTGGACTTCGATATAACGCCCCTCGGCGTCGAACTCCGGCCAATCCAGGCCGACGATGACACGGTCGGGCTGCACACGACTGTAGATCGCCACGCCGCTGTAACCTTTTTTCTCGGCGTCATGGTAATAACAATGGAAACCACTCGGGTGATACAGCGGCTCGGTAAGCTGCGCGGCCTGCGCCTTGGTCTCCTGAATGCAGACAAAATCGGCCTGCTGCTGCGGCAGCCAGTCAAAGAACCCCTTGCGGGCCGCCGAACGAATACCGTTGGTGTTGACACTGATCACGCGCATGGATGGTCACCTGACTGAACGGGCGTGTATCATACCGCACACCTTCACCGCTGACCGCCGAGTAGCCCATGCACGACTATCAACGCGACTTTCTCCGCTTCGCCATCGACACCGAGGTGCTGCGCTTCGGCGAATTTATCTTGAAATCCGGGCGTCAGAGTCCGTATTTCTTCAACGCCGGTCTGTTCAACACCGGCAGCCGGCTGGCACGGTTGGGACGTTTCTACGCGGCCGCGATCGTCGCCTCGGGTATCGAGTTCGATGTGTTGTTCGGGCCTGCCTACAAGGGCATCCCGCTGGCCGCCGCCGCGTCCATCGCGCTGGCCGATCACCACGGTCGCGACGTGCCCTATTGCTTCAACCGCAAAGAGGCCAAGGCCCATGGTGAAGGCGGCAATCTGGTCGGCGCACCACTCACGGGGCGCGTGCTGATCATCGACGACGTGATCACCGCCGGCACCGCGATCCGCGAATCGCTCGACATCATCAACGCCGCGGGCGCCAGCGCTGCCGGGGTGGTCATCGCACTCAACCGCCAGGAACGCGGCAAGGGCGAGCGTTCGGCCATTCAGGAAGTCGAGCAGGATATCGGTATTCGCGTCGTCAGCATCGCCGCGCTGGACCAACTGGTGGAATATCTCGAAACCCAACCCGGTCGTGATGCACAAGTCGCGGCGATCCGCGCCTATCGCGCCGAATACGGTGTGTAAGCGGGAGGCACTTTCTTTAGCCACGGACTACACGGAAAACACGGACAAATCATTTGCCGCAAAACCGCTAACATGAATTCCATTGGCAAACGGGATTTAGTGGTAAAGACTTGTCCGTGTTTTCCGTGTAGTCCGTGGCTAAAAAATGCTTTTCTTCTTCACCCCAAAATCAGCTTGGCACCCACCAACACCGTCAGAATCTCGAAGCCGCGTTTGATCAGCTTGTTGCCTTTGACGATGGCGAGATGCGCGCCGAGATAACCGCCCACGAACGAGCCCACCAGCAGTGCCGGCAACCAGTCCCAGCGGACATTGCTCAGATATCCGAGCATCAACGCGCCGGTGCCATTCCAGAACAGGCCCACCAGCACCAGCGTGTAGGCCACGGCACGGCGGTAATCCAGGCCGAACCAGCGTACCAGCCACAGCGTCACGAACAGGCCGGTGCCCGAGGTCAGTGAGCCGTTGAGTATGCCGATGGCGAACAGTACGGCGGCGCCGATCCACTGGCCAAAGCGGTCACGGTGCAAGCGCTGCGCGGCCAGGCCCAGGCCCGGATTGAGCCAGGAGTACACGCCCAGTCCCAGCGTCAACACACCCAGCGCGATCCGCGCCGCGCGATCCGGCACCTGCAAAATCACGTTGGCGCCGATCAGCACGCCCGGCAAACCGGCCGCCAGAATCAGCAGGGCAAAGCCGCGATCGAGCGGCTCTTCCTTAAGATGCCGTAGCGTGGCGCCGATACCCAGGGCAACACTCGCCACCTTGTGGGTGGCCAGCGCGACGGCGAACGGCAATCCCAGGAACAGCAATACCGGCAGCTGCAACAGACCCGCGCCACCGCCGGAGAAGGCCGATAACAAGTTGGCTGCCAACGACACTATGAACAGGATAAGATGCTCGAGACCGTTCATCCGGAAAGTTCCAGGTTGCAGTGTTTGCAGAATCAACGCGGGCGCTACAATGGATATCATCATCCCGCAGGTGGCGCACGATGAACAGCGCCCGACGCTTCTGCATAAACCCATAATCACGAATTTGTTTCAAAGGATAACGTACGTATGAAGCCGACTTCACCGCTCGCCCGTACCCTGCTGTTGCACACACTGCTCGCCATCGCGCTCGGCAGCCTGTTCAACGTCGCGGCCGCGGCCGACAAACCGGCCGCAAAATCGAAGGGATCCTCCAGCCAAGTCGCGCCGAATCTTTTCAAGTGGACGGATGAAACCGGCAAAGTACATTACGGCGACCATGTGCCACCTGAATATGCCCGGCAGGAACGCAAAGTGCTCAACGAACAAGGCGTCGAAATGAAGACGCTTGAGGCGGCTAAGACTCCGGAGCAGATCGCCGAGGAAGAACGTCTCGCCGCGGAACGTAAGGAGCAGGAACGCATCGCCGCCGATCGGGCATCGCACGACCGCATGCTGCTGGCGACTTTCTCCACCGAGGACGACATGGTGATGACCCGCGATGGCAAAATCGCGGCCATCGACGCTCAACTGCGCGCCACCCGTGAGCGCATCGAGAAGCTCGAAATCAGTTTGTCGCAACGGACGCACGAGGCGGCCGAGCTAGAGCGTTCTGGCAAACCCATCCCGGAAACCCTGCATGAGGAAATCCTCGGTACCCGCGGGCAGATCCAGCGCCATCTGGACTACATCGCCAGCAAACGCCGCGAGCAGGAGGATATGCGTACCCAGTTCGAGGCCGACATCCTCCGCTTCCGTGAATTGAAGGCGGTTCGTCCGGAAGAGTCAGAATAGAACGGCGCTTGCTCAAGCTCAAATGTAGGGTGGGTGAGGCGCGTTGTTTGCGCCGTAACCCACCCTACATTGAATAGAGATCGGCTTGAGTTAAGCGCTATTCGAATCAGAATAGCAAATGCCCGCCAATTTCAGGCGCGGATCAAAGTACCCAAGCCTTCATCGGTAAACAGTTCCACCAACACGGCATGTTCGACGCGGCCGTCGATAATGTGCGCGGCGCGCACGCCGCCTTTCACCGCATCCAGCGCACAGCCGATCTTGGGCAACATGCCGCCGTGGATGGTGCCGTCGGCGATCATCTCATCGACCTGCCGCGCCGTGACGCCCGAAATCAGTTTTCCGCTGCCATCGAGCAGACCGGCGGCGTTGGTCAGTAACATCAGTTTCTCCGCCTTCAACACCTCGGCAATCTTACCGGCCACCAGATCGGCATTGATGTTGTAGGACATCCCGTCGCTGCCGACACCGATCGGCGCGATCACCGGGATGAAGTCACCGTGCACCAACATATCGACCACCGCCGCGTCGATGCTGGCGACTTCGCCGACATGACCGAGGTCGATGATCTCCGGCGCCTTCAATTCCGGCAGTTCGCGCGTCAACGTCATCTTGCGCGCGCGGATCAAATCACCGTCCTTGCCGGTCAGGCCCACGGCGCGCCCGCCGTGACGGTTGATGAGATTGACGATTTCCTTGTTCACCAGACCGCCGAGCACCATCTCCACCACATCCATGGTCTCGGCATCGGTGACGCGCATGCCAGCGACGAAGGTCGATTCTTTACCGAGTTTTTTCAGCAAGTCGCCAATCTGCGGTCCACCGCCATGCACCACGACCGGATTGATACCGACCAATTTCATCAGCACGATGTCGCGCGCGAAGCCCTGCTTGAGCTGCTCGTCGACCATGGCATTGCCACCGTATTTGATGACAATGGTCTTGCCCTGGAAACGTTGGATATAAGGCATCGCCTCGCTGAGCACGACGGCAACGTTGTGGGCGGATTCTGCGGTCAGTGCCATAGTAAAACCATTCCATGAGGTATTAGGTTCTTAAAGAATCTTGGCCACGGAAAACACGGAAGGCACGGACGAGTATTGGCCACGAAACCCATTAATAAAGTATTGTCCGTGGCTTCCGTGATTTCCGTGGCGCCGTCGCTTTCCGTGGCTGACGCGCTCAGAACGGCAGCTTGAGATTTGGGCTCGCAGCCAGCATCGCCTGACGGAACAATGACTGAATGCGCTCAAAGGCCGCCTGACTATCGCCCTCGAAACGCATCACCAGACTGGGCGTGGTATTCGAGGCGCGCACCAAACCCCAGCCATCCGCGAAATCCGCGCGCAGGCCATCGATGGTGATGATCTCGGCGTCGGCAAACTGCGCCTTGCCCATGAAGTCCGCCATAAATTTCTGCGGCTCGCCTTCCTGCATGGAGAGCGTGAGTTCAGGTGTATTGACGCCATCGGGCAGGGCCGCGAATATCTTGTGCGACGAACGGTGATCGTTGGACAGAATCTCCAGCAGGCGCGCGGCCGCGTACAGGGCATCGTCGAAACCGTACCAGCGTTCCTTGATGAAAATATGCCCGCTCATCTCGCCGGCCAGTAACGCATTGGTCTCCTTCATCCGCGCCTTGATGAACGAGTGGCCGCTCTTCCACATCTCCGGACTGCCACCGAAGTCGCGCACGATCTGCGCCAGATGCCGCGAGGATTTCACATCATAGATAACTTCGGCACCGGGATTGCGGCCGAGGATATCCATGGCGAACAGCATCAGTAAGCGATCGGGCCAGAGGATCTCGCCCTCGGAACCGACCACACCGAGTCGGTCACCGTCACCGTCGAAGGCCAGACCAAGATCCGCACCCTGCTCGCGCACCGCGCGGATGAGATCGGCGAGATTTTCCGGTTTGCTCGGGTCGGGATGGTGATGCGGAAACTTTCCGTCGACCTCGCAATACAACGGGATCACCCGACAACCCAAGTTTTCCAGCAGTTGCGGCACCAACGCGCCGGCGACACCGTTGCCACAATCGACCACCACCTTCATCGGCTTGGCCAGTTGGATATCCTTGCGCACGCGCTCGCTATACGCATCGACGATCTGCACCTTCTCGTACTGGCCGTCGCCGTGATCGAACTCGCCGTTCTCAATGCGTTCGCGCAAGCGTTGAATCGCGCTACCGCTCAAGGTCTCGCCGGCCAGCACGATCTTCATGCCGTTATATTCGGGTGGGTTGTGACTGCCGGTAAGCATCACGCCGGAACGGGTATCCAGCGTCGCGGCCGCGTAATACAGCACCGGCGTCGGCACCTGACCGATGTCTTTGACATGCACGCCGACCGCGCGCAGTCCACGCACCAAGGCGTCCTGCAAATCAGGTCCGGACAAGCGTCCGTCGCGCGCGACGATGACCGCTTGCTCACCGCGGGCGCGTGCTTCGGAACCAATGGCACGACCAATCTCGTAGACGGCCTCCGGCGTGAGACTCTTATTCACCACGCCGCGAATATCGTAGGCACGGAAAATAGATGGGTCGATTTGGACACCCGCCACACCGATGTTGCCCAGATCCAATCCGACATTGGCGAATTTATCGACCGGCGTCGGCGCCGGCGAAGTCCGAACCGCGACGGCGGCCTCGCGGTTCGTGACACGCACCGCGGGCGCCGGGGATGCAGCGCCCTCATCCAGAAATATTTGCCGGATACCATTGATGGTGCCGGCGCATTCTTTGATCTGCAGGGCATACTCAGTTTGCAGCCGACCATTGCGCGCATCACGAATCGCGCCCAGCAGCAGGGTCTGATCCTGCTGCATGGCACGGCCGAACGAACGCAGGATCAACAGCAGCAGCAGCCCTAACACCGCAATACCACTGCCGGCAATCGCCCATAAGCCCTCGGACGAAGCGGTGAAACCACCTCCCTCGCTCCAATAGGCGACCTGCCAGCGGGCGCCGGGAATATCGAGGGTCACCGCCGGCTTACCTGTGCGCAAGGACTGACTACCTCGCCGGGCCAACACCACCGGCTCGCCCTTGCCGGCCACCTGCCAGACTTCACCATAGCCGCGCGACAGCTTCGAGGTCTCGATCGCCTCTTGGATCAATCGGCAGCGGCAAACTCACCATCAGATGGCCGATGATGCGCCGGCCACCGGTGCTGAGAATACGCCGCACCAGATTGATGTGCTGTTGTGGCGTACCGAACAGATGCACCTCTGCCGGCGGCGGTGCCTCGGTGGTCTCGGACAGACGCAACATGTCCAGCGCCGCATAACTCAGCGGCGGTGTCGCGCTCATGTCGACTTCGGTCAGTCCCGGCGGCAGGATGCGCACCCGCACCGAATCCGGGAACAGATAGGCCAGTTCGGCCTCGCGCTGGCGCAACTGTTCGGGATCGTTCTGAGTGACCAATTCAACCAATTGCGCATCGCGTGTCACCAGATCCATCTTGGCGGCATGCTGGGCCAGTTGCGTGGCAATACGATCGGCCAGATTCTCGGCCGTGAGGGCGATTTCTTGCTGCCAGCTCTCGGCGGACTGACGTGTTGCATCCTGCTGGAAAAAAAATGCGATCCCCGCGATCAATGCGGCGGCCAACAGAAAAATCAACCCCCCGAGATGGAACAGGCTCAGCCGCCCCCCGCTGTTGGGTGAGGCCTTCGCTTCCTTGACCGCCGGAGTGCGTTTCTTTTTGAGCTTGGGTAACTGCAGCTTGAATGCCATGGAGCGCCCTTCTTCCCCTGGTTATGCTCGTCCCGTGTGCCCGAATCCACCGGCGCCGCGTTGACTGGCCGTGAATTCGTTCACCACTTCGAAGTGCGCCCGTACCACCGGCACGATGATCATCTGCGCGATGCGCTCACCCGGCTGGATGGTAAAGGAGTCCCGACCCCGGTTCCAGCACGAAACCAACAGCTGACCTTGATAATCCGAGTCGATCAGACCGACCAGATTGCCGAGCACGACACCGTGTTTGTGTCCCAAACCCGAACGCGGCAACAACACGGCAGCGAGTCCCGGATCTTCGATATGAATCGCCATGCCGGTGGGAATGAGTTCCGCCGCGCCCGGTGCCAACACCAGCGGCGCATCGACGCAGGCGCGCAGATCCATGCCGGCGGAACCGGCCGTGGCGTAATCGGGAAACGGAAATTCGGTGCCGATGCGCGGGTCGAGGATCTTAAGCTGAATCGTCTGCATGTTGTTGCGTATCTCGGTGTGGATGACGGTGTTGTTGTTTAGCGAAATAGCGTGCCGCGATCTGCGCGATCAGCGACCGCGCGAGTTGCGCTTTGGCGGCGCGCGGCAATTCGACACTCGCCACCTTCCCAATATAAGGTCAGGGCATTGTCGTCCACCGCGAATCCCTGACCGGGCACGTTCACCCAATTGGCGGCGATCATGTCCAGCGATTTGGCCATGCGCTTGCTGCGCGCGTGTTCAGCCAGCCGCTCGGTCTCGGCGGCAAAGCCGACAGTGAACGGTGCGGGATGCAAGGCCGCGACGGCGGCGAGAATGTCGGTGGTTCGTTCGAGATCCAGATGCAGCGCGGCGGTGTGTTTTTTCAATTTGTGTTCGGCGACGGCCTGAGGGCGGTAATCGGCAACGGCCGCCGTGCCGATGAAAATATCGCAGTCATGCACGCGCGCCATTACCGCGGCCTGCATGTCGCTGGCGCTCTCGACATAGATGCATTCAACACGCTCTGGCGGCGGCAGCGCCACCGGACCGCTCACTAATACCACGCGCGCACCGGCCTCGGCCGCCGCGGCGGCGATGGCATAGCCCATCTTTCCGGAACTGCGGTTGCTGATGAAGCGCACCGGATCGATGGCTTCGCGGGTGGGTCCCGCCGTCATGAGTACGCGCAGTCCGGCGAGTGCGCCGACGTTGAACAGTTGCGCGAGTTCCACGATCAATTCGGCGGGTTCCAGCATGCGGCCGGGACCGCTTTCGCCACAGGCCTGGCTGCCGACACCCGGACCGCAGATATGCACACCGCGTTCGCGTAGCGTCGTCATGTTCGCCTGAGTGGCGGGATGTTCCCACATGACGTGATTCATGGCCGGCGCCACCAGCAGCGGCGCGCGCGTCGCCAGGCACAGAGTCGACAGCAGGTCATCGGCGAGCCCCTGGGCCAGACGCGCCAGGGTGTTGGCGCTGGCCGGCGCGATCAGCACGGCATCGGCCCAGCGCGCCAACTCGATATGGCCCATCGCCGCTTCGGCCTGGGCATCGAACAGCTCGGTGCGTACGGTCTGGCCGGAGAGGGCCTGCAAGGTCAGTGGCGTTATGAATTGAGTCGCGCCAGCGGTCATCACCACGCGCACCTCGGCTCCGGCCTCGCGCAGGCGACGCACCAGCTCCGCACTCTTGTAGGCAGCGATCCCACCGGACACACCGAGCAGGATGCGTTTATTGGAAAGCTCAAGCATGCTCAGAAGTTTACCTTATATGTCGGCAGGGTTATATCGGGCACCGCAGCGAATCCATTCATAGTGGTCACCGCCTCAAGAGCAGTCTTCGACCGCGATCGTTCGTGGTCGACAACCGCCTCTACATGCGGATGATACTGGTAGTGCCGCCGCATTCATGCGTAAATCAACAGGCAAATATTGCGCCACGACAACATGGAGGTTGTCTTATGTCCATCCGCCATTGGCCGGCGGCCGAACGGCCGCGGGAAAAGCTCCTGCAACGCGGCCCGGAAAGCCTGTCCGACGCCGAACTGCTCGCCATCTTTCTACGCACCGGCACCGCCGGCCGCAACGCCATCGAACTGGGCCGCGATCTTCTCGATCAGCACGGCGGCTTGCGCGCCTGCCTGGATCTGCCGCCGGCACGGCTCAAAACCTGCCGCGGCCTGGGCACCGCCACCACCGCCTTGTTGCTTGCCGCGCTGGAACTCGGGCGGCGCTACCTGCTCGCCGACCTCCAGCGTGGCAGCGCGCTGACCAATCCGGAGGCGACCCGGCGCTTCCTCCAGGCGCAGTTGCGCGGCTATCCGCACGAGGTATTCGCCTGCCTGTTCCTGGACAACCGTCACCGCGTCATCGAATACGAGGCCTTGTTCCGCGGCACGATCGATGGCGCCAGCGTCCATCCCCGCGAGGTGGTCAAGGCCGCGCTGGGCCACAATGCCGCCGCCGTCATCCTGGCCCACAATCACCCCTCCGGGATCTCTGAGCCCAGCCAGGCCGATCTGCACCTGACCCGGCGGCTGCGCGAAGCGCTGGGATTGGTGGATATCCGGGTGCTGGATCACCTGGTCATCGGCGACGGCGAGCCCGTGTCATTCGCCGAACGTGGCTTGCTATAGCAACTTGTCCTGATCCGCTTGTCTGGCTCTGGACCATCTGACATAATGCGCCGCTCTGTGGGTTCCCGGCCGTTGGCCTGGGTGACCCGACCCGATTGATTTTAAGGATTTGCAGCCATGTCCAGAGTCTGCCAAGTGACTGGGAAGCGGCCGATTAGCGGCAACAACGTCTCCCACGCCAACAACAGGACGCGTCGCCGTTTCCTGCCCAACCTGCATAAACACCGGTTCTGGGTGGAAAGCGAAAACCGCTACGTGAGCCTGCGCGTTTCCTGCAAAGGCATGCGCATTATCGATAAGAAGGGTATTGATACGGTTCTGGCCGATATCCGTACTCGCGGCGAACAGGTCTGAGGTGATTTATGGCTAAGGGTGCACGCGACAAAATTAAGATGGTATCGAGCGCCGGTACCGGTCATTTCTATACCACCACCAAGAACAAGCGCACGACGCCGGACAAGCTCGAAATGCGCAAGTACGATCCGGTGGTGCGCAAGCATGTGGCGTATAAAGAAGCCAAGATCAAGTAAGCTCGATCTACGGCGAACGCATTCAATGAACCCGGCAATGCCGGGTTTTTTGTTGTCTAATTTACAAGGCGTTGCACACTTCCGTGCGCTGCCGGGCTACTTATGTAATCGGCTGGCGCGCCGCTACCAACTGAAACTCTGCCCCGCCAGCTAGCCCCTGCTAAGCTGAGTCCTGCAGGGAAACGATTCATGTCTCGGGATCGCCCGGCTTCGGCGGATGACAGCATGCAGGACATCTATATCGGGCGTCAGCCCATCTTCGATCGCGACCTCAACGTATTCGCCTACGAATTACTGTTCCGTAGCAGCGCCCAGAACAGCGCGGGCACCTTCGACGGCGATCAGGCGACCTCGCAGGTCATCGTCAACGCCTTCATAGAAATCGGCCTGGACCAGATCGTCGGCAGCGCGCGCGCATTCATCAATCTCACCCGCAGCTTCGTCACCTCCAACGCACCGCTGCCGTTTCCGAAAGACCGCGTCGTGCTGGAAGTCCTGGAAGATATCCACCCCGATGCGGAAGTCATCGCTGGCGTGCGCAACCTCGCCGCGCAAGGCTACAGCATGGCGTTGGACGATTTCGTCTACGACGATAATCTGAAACCGCTGATCGAGCTTGCCGAATTTGTGAAGATCGATCTGATGGCGCTGTCGCGCGAGCAGCTCAACGAGCATGTGCGTCTGCTGCGCGGCTATAACGTGAAATTGCTCGCCGAGAAGATCGAAACCCAAGAGGAATTCGAGCACTGCAAGTCGCTCGGCTTCGACTATTTCCAGGGTTATTTCCTGTCCAAACCGAACATCGTACAAGGCACGCAACTGCCGCCCAACCGGCTGGCGGTGCTGCAACTGCTGTCCAAGCTGCAAGACCCCGACACCGATACCCGTGAGATCGAGAAGCTGGTCGAGCCAAGACGTTGCGCTCAGTTACAAACTGCTGCGCTACATCAACTCCGCGTTCTTCGCGCTGCCCAGCAAAATCGACTCGATTCGCCAAGCCGTGGTCTATCTCGGCACCCAGGCCATCAAGACCTGGGTGACACTGCTGGTAGTGGCGGGACTCGGCAACAAACCCGCCGAATTGGTGATTCAAGCCATGCAGCGCGCCAAGATGTGCGAACTGCTCGCGCAGACCGCCAAACGGAAGAACACCGAGGCCTATTTCACCGTCGGTCTGTTCTCGCTGCTCGAAGCGCTGATGGATACACCGCTGGAAAAGATTCTCGAAGCCCTGCCGTTCAGCGAAGACATCCGCAACGCCCTGCTCAAGCAAGAGGGCCCTTACGGCGAGGCGCTCACCTGCGTCATCGCCTACGAAAAAGGTGATTTCCTGCGTGCGCACTTCGATCGCTTAGCGCCATCGCAGATGACCGACACCTATCTGGCCTCGGCACGCTGGGCGGATCAATCGGCGAACGCGCTGGGTTCGCAATAGATCAGCCGGGCCGGGTCGCCAACCAGATCGTATGCCGCGCGCCCTGCTTGCCGGCATGCGCCCGCACCTTCCGCTCTTCGACGCTAAAACCCAGTTTATATAAACGCTGTGTAAACACCGGTTCGGCACCGGCCGACCACACCGCCAGCACACCGCCCGGCCGCAGCGCCGTATAGGCCGCCTCCAAACCCTCCAGCCCGTACAACCAATCATTGGCCCTGCGCGTCAGTCCTTCGGGACCATTGTCGACATCCAAGAGAATCGCATCGTATGTCTGCGTAGCGGCACGGATGACAATCCCGACATCCGCTTCGCGCACTGTCACACGGGCATCGCTCAACGGTTGGCCGGCCAAATGCGCGAGCGGCCCGCGATTCCACGCCACCACCGCTGGCACCAATTCAGCCACCACCACCTCCGCATCGGCAGCCAACGACTGCAACGCCGCCGCCAACGTGAAGCCCATACCCAAACCGCCGATCAGCACCCGCGATCGCGCACGTCCGACGATGTGCGCACAACCCAATTCGGCCAACGCATCCTCCGACCCATGCACGCGGCTGTTCATGAGTTCGTTGTTGCCGGCCTTGATGGCGAACTCCTCGCCACGCTGATACAGACGCAATGCGCTCGCGGCGCCGTGTTGGCCGGGGACGTGAGCCGTATCGAGCAGCTGCCAAGGTCTCATGAATGCATTACCAACGGAAAACACTGTGAATCACAGCGGCGGATTATGTTGGCCTCACACGCAAGTGTCGAGATAAATCCCATTCGATACGGCCAAACTCAATCACACACACCGGACACAACGGGCAATTCGCCATGCACGACCCTTCCATCGCCCGGGCACGTTTGAGAGAATGGCGCGTCTACGCAGAAAGCGCCCACGGATTCCAACCATAATCATGAAAACCTTCTTCCGTCTGTTCTTCAAAATCGTGCGCATCGTCCTCGGCCCGTTCCTGCTGCTGTGGGAACGACTCACGCCGCCAACCCCCATCGAACGCAGCCCCGAAGCACAAGCGCGTCTCGACGCTATCACGCGTAACCTGGTGCTCTATCAATACAAGACCTGTCCGTTCTGCATGAAAGTACGTCGCAGTATCGCCCGCCTCGGTCTCAACATCGAGAAGCGCGACGCCCAGCACGATGCAACCAGTCGAACTGCGTTAGAACAGCAGGGCGGCCAGATCAAAGTCCCTTGTCTGCGCATCACCGACGCCAACGGCCAACACACCTGGCTGTATGAATCGAAGGCCATCATTGGTTATCTGGAAGAGTTGGCAGATTTTTCCTAAGGCCGCGCAGAGAGACTGGCGATATACAGCTCTTGGCGGCCGTCACTGCGATCAATGCGGGAGCTGAGACTTTTTTCGTCGGCCTACATCAATCCCGCTCTGGATCATCCGCCACGCGCACGCAATTGCGACCCGCCTGTTTGGCGGCGTACAGCGCGGCATCGGCACGCGCGACCAGACTTTCCACGCTGTCGCCCGGGTGCGACTCGGCAATACCTTGACTGATCGTCACCTGTAGCCCGCCGCTGACTGCATTAAATGAATGCTCGCCGACGCGCTGGCGAACACGTTCGGCGACCTGCATTGCAATGGACAGCGGCGTATCCTGCAATACCGCAATGAATTCCTCGCCACCATAGCGGCCTAAATAGTCGAAATCGCGCACGGCGGCACGCATACGTGCAGCGGTATCGCGCAGCACCTGGTCGCCGACGACATGGCCATAGGTGTCGTTGATGCGCTTGAAAAAATCCAGATCGGACATCACGACGCACAGCGGCTTTCCCGTGCGTACCGCCATCGACAGCAACTGCGCAAGTCTTGGCAACAAGCTGGCACGATTCTCCAAACCGGTCAGGGCATCGGTACCGGCGGCGTAACGCAGCTGTGTGCGCTCATCATGCAAGCGCGTGACCGAGGTTTCGAGATGCCGGATTTGTGCCGTGTGATAAATTTCACCGGCCAGTGAAGAATCCAATGACGCAATCTTGGACACGAAGGCACATAGCTCCCGGCACTGATCCAACGTGCTTATGCCGCGCTCTATATGGCCGACAATTTCCGTCTGTAGAATCTGGTAGGCACACAGATACAAACTCAGCGGCACCCCGACCCACGCGTGCATGAGTCCGATGCGCATGCGCTCCTCAAAATAAGTCCGCGCCGTGAAGTCCCTACCAAACTTCAGCAGATAATCCGTTTGGCTGCGCTTGAGCGAAGTGAGATCGATCCCGCTTAGAATTCGCTGCGCCTCCGCATCGGCCAGCAGCTTGACATAGAAGGCATCGATGATCGCATCCGCGTTAGGCGCCAACACCTCGTCGCGCAAGCGCCGACCCAGGGGTTCATCCGCTGCCGTCAAACCCAGTAGTGACAATCGCGACTGACGCCACTCGCTATCGAAGCCATAGGTCTCGCAATATTGGGTTGCCGATTCGCGGGTATTCGTCATGGGGAACTCACAGCTCCGGGATGAGTCGATAGGCGATGACTTGAGCACGGCATGGGTTACACTATAATTTCTGACCCATACCGGTTCACGCGTTCACTCAACTCAAGCATAACGAATATGGCCCAGGAAATCCTGATCGACGCCGAACATTTGTACCGCTATTACGGCCCCAACTGCGCGGTGCAGGATGTCAGCTTCCAACTTGCCAAGGGCGACGTGCTCGGTTTCCTCGGACCGAACGGCGCCGGCAAGTCCAGTACCATGCAGATGCTCACCGGCAACCTCGCGCCCAGTGCCGGCACGATCCGCGTGCGCGGCATCGACCTGCTCGACGCGCCCAAGCGCGCCAAGCACGAACTCGGCTATCTGCCCGAACAGCCGCCGCTGTACCGCGAACACACCGTCGATGAATTTCTAACCTACTGCGGCCACCTGCACCGGGTCTCTGGCAACGGCCTGCGCGCCGCCGTGGACCAGGCCAAGCAGCGCTGCGGCCTGGGCGCGGTCGGCAAACGCCTGATCGGCAATCTCTCCAAAGGCTATCAACAGCGCGTCGGCATCGCCCAGGCGATCCTGCACAACCCGGCGGTGGTGATCCTCGACGAACCCACCGTCGGCCTCGATCCGATCCAGATCCGCGAGATCCGCGCGCTGATCCGCGAACTCGGCAATGAACACGGCATCATCCTGTCGACGCATATTCTCCCGGAAGTCCAGGGCGTGTGTAATCGCGTGCAGATCATCAATCGTGGCCGGTTGGTGTTCTCCGACACGATGAAAGGCCTGGAACGGCATCTGCATTCACAACACCTGATCGTGCGCCTGCGCAACATGCCGGATAGCGTCCGAGCTGCAGCAATTGCCGAGCATTGTCGCCGTGGAAACCTTGGACGATGGTCGCCTGCGACTGCGTTATGAGGGCGCCAGTCCCGCCGAGGCACTCGCCGAGATCGCAGTCACTAAACACTGGGGCTTGGAAGAACTGATTCCGGAACGCCGCACGCTGGAACAGATCTTCGTTGAACTGACCATGCAGGATGCCCATCTGGATACGGCGTACGCACGCTGACGAGACGGAGGCCGCCTGATGATTTTCCGCATCGCCGCCCGCGAGCTTAAAGGACTGTTTCTGTCGCCCATGGCCTGGTCGATTCTGGCCGTGGTGGAGTTCATCCTTGCCTATCTGTTCCTCGCGCAGATCGACACCTATCTGCAATACGCGCCACAACTGGCCGGCATGCAGGACGCACCCGGTGTGACCGATGTGGTTGTCGCGCCGCTGTTCGGCAATGCCGCCGTGGTCTTGCTGCTGGTCGCGCCCCTGATCACCATGCGCGTGTTGAGCGAGGAAAAACGCAACCGCACCTTAACGCTGCTGATGTCCGCGCCGGTGTCGATGAGCGAGATCGTGCTGGGCAAATACCTCGGTGTCATGGGCTTCTTCGCCGCCCTGCTCGGACTGCTCGCGCTGATGGCGCTGTCGCTGTTCGCCGGTACGAGCCTGGATGCCGGGAAACTGCTCAGCGGCCTGCTCGGCCTGAGTCTGCTGGTCGGCGCGTTCGCTGCCGCGGGCCTGTATATGTCCAGCCTCACCGAGCAACCGACCATCGCTGCGGTCAGCAGTTTCGGTTTGTTGCTGCTGTTGTGGGTCATCAACTGGGCCGGCGGTTCTGGCGAGCAAGTCAGCGGCGTGCTCAGCTATCTGTCGCTGGTACAGCACTACGACTCGCTGCTCAAGGGCCTGTTCAACAGCGCCGACGTGGCCTACTACCTGTTGTTCATCCTGACCTTCCTGGTGTTGAGCATCCAACGCCTGGATGCCAACCGTCTGCCCCATTGAGCCTGAATAACACTGAGCCTGAATAACAATGGATGTCACGCGTAAAAGCAAAATCGGCCTGCGCCTGCAACGCTACAGCTTCACGGTATTGTTCCTGGCCGTCATCGGCCTGCTCGCCTGGTTGAGTACGCAATATGTACATGAAGCCGACTGGACGGCCAGCGGCCGCAACAGCCTGTCCGACGACAGTGTGCGCACGCTCGCGCTGTTCAAGGAGCCGGTGCAGATCAGCGCCTTTGCCCGCGAAAATCCCGCGCTGCGCAGCCAGATCACTGAACTGATTGCGCGCTATCAGCGCCACAAGCCGGACATCGAACTCAGCTTCATCAATCCCGATGCCGAACCCGAACGCATCCGCGAACTCGGCGTCACCATGGACGGCGAACTGCGCGTCGCCTATCAAGGCCGCAGTGAACGCGTGCAGGAACTCAGCGAACAGGCGCATCACCAATGCGCTGCTGCGCACGCAACGCCAAGGCGAGCGCTGGATCGCCTTTCTCTCCGGTCACGGCGAACGCGATCCGCACGGCCAGGCCAATCACGACCTCGGCAACTTCGGTGCCGCGCTGGAACGCAAAGGCCTCAAGGTACAAACACTCACGCTCGCGCAGAACCCGACCATCCCCGACAACATCAGTCTGCTGGTGCTGGCCGGCCCGCAGGTCGCCGTATTGCCCGGCGAGATCGAACTGATCCGCGCCTATCTCGACAAAGGCGGCAATCTACTCTGGCTGACCGAACCGGGCGAAGCCGCCGGTTTGGATAAACTTGCCGAAACCTTCGGCATCGAAACCTTGCCCGGCGTGATCGTCGACGCGACCACCCAATTGTTCGGTATTCAGAATCCTGATTTTGTCTTAGTGACCGAATATCCGCCGCATCCGGTGACCCGCGAACTGCGCATCATGAGCCTGTTCCCGCACACCGCGGCCTTGACCCTGCAACCACGCGAGCCCTGGGAAGGTCAGCCGCTGTTGTCGACGCTGGAACGCGCCTGGACCGAAACCGGCGAGCTCAGCGGCGAGATCGCCTACAACGCGGGTGGCGACGAACGCGCCGGCCCGTTGGATATCGGCTTTGTACTCACCCGCCCGCGCGGCGACGCCACACTCGATAACAGTGCCGGCAACAGCGCCGAAAATCCGGACGATGCGAGTCAGCAGCAACGCGTGATCGTGGTCGGCGATGGCGACTTCCTGTCCAATGCCTACCTCGGCAACGGCGGCAATCTCGACCTCGGCCTGAACATGGTGCACTGGCTGAGCAACGACGACAGCTTCATCGCCATCCGTGCCAAGTCCGGACCGGATCAGACACTGACACTGTCCACCACCGCGCAAGCCCTGATCGGTGCCGGCTTTCTCTTCGGCGTACCGTTGCTCCTGCTCAGCAGCGGCTTCTTCATCTGGATGCGCCGGCGCAAACGCTAGCTGAAACGGATGCTGTAGGAATGGCCCGATAAAATTCGTTACCCGAGACGCACAACATGAATTCACGCTTGGCACTCAATCTCTTCATGCTGATCGGCGTGCTCGCGTTGATCGCCGTGATCTTCTACAAACCCGGCATCGAACCTCCCAAGGAAATCCCGCCACTCACCGCGCTGAGTCGCGATCAGATCAACAAACTCGAAATCGTACGCGCCAATGACGGACTGATCTTGGAACGCACACAACAGGGCTGGCAGATTGCGGGCACACCGCCCCTCGCTGCTGACAAATCCCAGATCGAAGCACTCCTGGCACTGGCCGAGGCACGCCCAGAACGCAGCTACCCGGCGAGCAGCCTGGACCTTGCCACCCTCAAACTAGCACCCGCGCAGATGACGGTGCGCCTCAACACCACCGAGATTCGGTTTGGCGACACCGATCCGTTGGAAGGTCTGCGTTATGTGCAGATCGGCGAGCAAGTGCATCTGATCATGGATAACTATCAGAGCATTCTGCAAGGCAAGCGCACCCAGTTCGCCAGTCGCAGACTGTTACCCGATGGCGCGAACATCGTCGCTGTCGAAGTGCCGAACCTGAAGCTGTCGAAACAAGATAGCGGTTGGAAAATCGATCCGACACCGGAAAAACTCTCCGCCGATGCGCCACAGAAACTGGTACAGGCCTGGGGTACGGCCAGTGCGTTGTGGGTGCGGGAATATCAGCCGGCCGCTAGCCAGCCGGTCTCGATCACACTGGCAGACGGCCAACGCATTACGTTTGAGTTGCGCAGCGGCGAGGGTGAATACGTGTTGGCACGCCCGGACCTGGGTGTGCAGTATCAGTTGCCGGAGGATGTGGCAGTGCCGTTGTTGAAACTGGAACAGCCTGAGGTGGAACCCGAAGCAGCGGGCAAGCCGACTACGCCGTGAACGTGGTTGGCACAACGCGGCATTCCTTCCAGATCAATAATCGTTTTCCAAAGCGGGCACCGAGCGATTAGGAGCCCACTTCCGAAATCGACTGGGAGCGACCCTACGGTGAAAGCAGCTTTCAGAATGTGGTCACAGCCGGGAACGGCCAGAAGCAGTCGTTACACGAGCACGTTCACTTCTCGGCGCTCCTTTAACGACCGGCTGTCGAGTGAAATCAGAGTAAAACCCGACCGTAACGGCCCGCATCAGTCCACTGCCCCAGTGTCATCAGAAAGGTGACAGAGGTGGCGGCTAATATCTGGTGTTTGCATGTCACCGGTCCAGAACTACCCGTACAAACGCGCCTGATCCTATATCAAACTCTCCCACGACGTGGACTACACCGGGCTGCTCAGGTTCATAGACCATGACGTGCACGTGTTCTTGGTTATCAGACGGGTGACGAATGAGCCAAGCACCGACCGGAATCGGGTCATGACCACACCGGCTAGGAGGAGGCTGGTGGCCCGGTGGGCGATCCGGATACCAAATGCGACATTCTCCCGGCGGAGGATAGTGGCCCTCAGGAATATTGAGGCGAGAGTACCCATGGCGCTGAAAGTACGATTCCCGATCATCGTTAGGTCGCCGATACGCTTCCGATTGCCGAGGGATATTTTCATGCCCCTTGCCTGATTCATCCCTTCCTTCATCCGCAAGAGTAGGTGCTGATAGTGTAATGAGGGCAAGTGCGGAACAGACAGTGATCAGACGTATAGTCGCCATGGCTTAATCCTCATGAAAAATGGTAGGTGAAACCTATCATACCGAAGCTGAATGCCCGATTAACGTGACACACACACTTATGTGCCTGACAGTCCCGACATTGCCGTGATCGGATTGGAGGTGTTGCTGTGTATCAACCGCATCGGGCTCATGGTGATGGCCCTGCCTTTTGTCGCTGGCTTCATAACTGCTCAGCCCGATCCTGTTGGCGGGTATTTTTAGAGTCAACGACCGGTATGGGTCGATCTCGGGCATATCCACGGCCCCATCAACCGGTTAGCCCCAAGAACCGGCGACCACCGTTCTGCGTCCTAATGTCACCATCCGCTAAGGTCCGCTTTCTGCCTGAGAGACTGCACGTCGCTATGGTCCTAGCAGTGTCGAATTGAAGGGAGATGTCCTACAGCAATTCCAACTCCAACGGAATCTCACCCTGAATATCCAGCTTGCGGCGCAGATCGTACAACGCGCCCTGCAAGCCTTCCTCGATGGTCGGGTGATAGAACGGCATCTTCAACAGATCCGTGACGCTCAGTTCCTGCTGAATACACCACGCCAGCAAATGGCCGAGGTTCTCGCCCTTGGGCGCGATCATCGCCGCACCGAGCACGCGGCCGTCGGCCTTGCGTGCATACACGCGCAACAGGCCTTTGTTCTTGTTCATCACCAGCGCGCGGCCGAGCGGACCGAATTTCATTTCACCGACGACAATGGATTTTTCCTGCAAGGTTTCGAAACTCGCCCCCACACTGACAATGTTGGGATCGCAGAACGTAATCGCCAGCGGCACTTTGCGCTTGAAGGCGACGATCGGATCATGCGTCGCGTTGTAGGCGGCCATGCGCCCTTCGAGATTCGCTTCGTGGAGAATCGGTCGATCGCCGTCGACGTCACCGGCGATGAAAATCGGGAACTGGCCGATCTGCATGGTGTGTGTGTCGTGCTCGGGAACACCCCGTGATGTGAAGCGCACACCGATACCATCGAGACCGAGGTTGCACAGATTGGGACGTCGCCCCATGCACACCAGCACCTTGTCGACGACCACGCTCTGCTCACCGGCCGTCACGCGCAAACAGCCATCGGCGGCTTCGCTCAGCTCGGCGGCCTGCCCCAGCCACAGCGGAAATTCTTTATTGATGAGTTCGACAGCCGCCGCATTGACCTCGGGGTCACGCAGCCCACCGATCATGGTCGCCAGATCAACGCCGGTCACGTTCACACCCAGACGCGCGAGTGTCTGTCCCAGCTCCAGGCCGATCACGCCCAAGCCGACGACGGCAACCCGCGCCGGCAGATCTTCCTGCTCGAAAAAATTATCGGTGGTGAGAATGCGCTCGCCGAAGACTTCCCAGGCGCGCGGCACAATGGGTTTCGAGCCGGTAGCGAGGATGATCTTCTCGGCACGAATCTGCTGGTCACCAACCTGTAGCAGCGTTGGTTCAAGGAAATAGGCATTCTCAGCAATGAATTCGTCTTCCATGTGATCGATACTGCCGGCCAGCACCTGATCGACAAACACATCGCGCAGATCGCGCACATGCTCCATGGCGGCGGGGATATCCACCGATAAACCCTCACCGCCAGCGATACCCTCGCGCGCGAAGGCGCCGCGCCGATACATGTCTTCGGCCACCTGAATCGCCGCCTTCGACGGCATGCAGCCGACGCGCGCGCAGGTGGTACCGAGTTCGCCACCGTCGATGAGCACGAAGTTGTCGGTGTAACGACGCACCGTAGAGGTGGCGGTAAGCCCGGCGCTGCCAGCGCCGATGATGGCTACATCAACTTTGCGTTCCATGTATACCTGCCTTGTTGTGCCTCGGATTTGGTAGCTGAACCGCCAAGACGCCAGGGAGAAGCTGGGCGAACCGCCAAGACGCCAAGGCGCCAAGAAATGCTATTGCCATGAAAAAAGCCAAAATGCATTCTCATGAATTCTCTTGGCGCCTTGGCGTCTTGGCGGTTCCATGCACTTGGCGTCTTGGCGGTTCACATTTGGTTCACATTTACTAATACCGCATTGTACCAGCCGAACACCGGCAAGTGGCCGCACAACCCCGGCGGATTTTGTGCCGTATATCATATTCGTGTTACAAACGCGTCCGCTAATAGACAACCTGACTGCCGCCCATGCCCGAATTACCCGAAGTCGAAACCACCCGTCGCGGAATCGAGCCACATCTGCTCGGCCGGCGCGTGATTGGGCTGGTGATCCGCCAGCGTCAACTGCGTTGGCCGGTGCCGCACACGCTCGACCGCGCCCTGCCCGGGCAGATTATTCGCGGTGTGCATCGACGCGGCAAGTATCTGCTGCTCGCCACCGATGTCGGCACGGCGATCCTGCACCTGGGCATGTCCGGGAGTCTGCGTCTGGTGCCATGCGCTGCGCCCATCGGCAAACATGATCACGTCGACATTCAACTCGACAGTGGGCAGAGTCTGCGCCTGACCGATCCGCGGCGCTTCGGTGCGCTGCTGTGGACGGCCGAACCTGCCGAGCAGCATGAACTCCTCGCGAAGCTGGGCCCCGAACCGCTCAGCGACGACTTCGATGGCGCGCATCTATTCAATTCCGCCTGCAAACGCAAAGTCGCGGTCAAGCAGTTCATCATGGACAGCCACATCGTAGTCGGCGTCGGTAATATCTACGCCAGCGAGGCGCTGTTCATGGCCGGCATTCATCCCACTCGACCGGCTGGACGTGTCTCTCGTGATCGCTACAACGCGTTGGCATCGGCGATTAAACATATCTTGGCCGCCTCCATCAAAATGGGCGGCACCACCCTGCGCGATTTTGTCGGTGGCGATGGCAAGCCCGGCTATTTCAAACAGACGTTGCGTGTATACGACCGTCTGGGCGAGCCCTGCCGTCAATGCGGCGCGCCAATTCGCAGCAAGCGCATCGGCCAACGCTCGAGTTTTTATTGTGTGCAGTGTCAACGATGAACGACCGTCGACTGTTACTTACCCGCATTATCAAAATCCTTGCGCTGATCGGCATGGCATTTGTCATCTATCCATTCCTCGCCACCTTCATGCCGGGCGATTCTGTCGATGCGCAGCGCCAACAACGCTGGCAGCGTGAGATCGATCTCGCCAACATCGAACCCGGGGAACTGTTGAGCATCGACGACTGGCCAGGCGGCCCGGTCGCCGTCTATCGCCGCAGCGCGCACGAACTCGATGGTCTGACACGCGTTACAGACCAACTGCACGATCCACAGTCACAACAGAGCAGGCAACCCGCCGACCTGCAGACTCCGACCCGTTCGCACCTGCCGGAATATTTCGTCTTCATCCCGGTCGATACCGACCGCGCTTGCCAGATACGCTATATCGCGCCCAACAAACAACCCAAACCCGATATCGCCTGGTACGGTGGTTTCAGCGAGCCCTGCAACGCTTCGTTGTACGACATGGCAGGTCGGGTGTATCGCGACTATCGCAGCGAGCGACAACAGAACTTGGCGGTGCCAGGCTATAAAGTAATCGGGAGCCATCGCATCCAACTCACGAACGTTGCAAGATAGCGCGGAAGCATCAAGACGGGAGGATCGAACAATGGCAAAAAGGTCCCTAGCCCTCTCTAAAGTCTACACCCTACTCGAACCCGGCCCTGCGGTGCTGGTGACGACGGCACACAAGGGCCGCACCAATATAATGACCCTATCGTGGCATTGCATGATGGAATTCGAGCCACCGTTGGTGGGCTTCGTCCTGAGCAATCGCAATGACAGTTTCGAATTACTGAAGGCAAGCCGGGAGTGTGTGATCAACATTCCGACAGTGGCGTTGGCGAAACAAGTCGTCGCGGTCGGCAACAGTCACGGCCGCAAGCTCGACAAGTTTGCGGCCTTCGGTCTAACTGCAAAACCAGCTGCCCTCGTCAAGGCGCCGCTGATCGACGAGTGCTATGCGAATCTTGAATGCAAGGTTGTGGATACGCGACTGGTAAACCAGTACAACTTCTTCGTTCTGGAAGTGGTCAAGGGCTGGATCGATCCGTCACAGAAAAATCCGCGCACACTGCATCACCGCGGCAAGGGCGTGTTCATGGTCGCGGGCGAGACGATCAAGCTGCCGTCACGGATGAAATAACCAACCTCAATCCGACAGGTAGTACTCCACCGTCGACACCACGCGGACCTTTTTGATGTGCGGCGTGTTGCTGTCACGGTCTTCGATTGTGAACTGACCCTGGTTGGCGCTCTTGATCTTACCGAGCTGGCTGGCCGAGTCCTGCGCGAACTTGGTGGCGACCTCGCGGGCATTGCGGGTCGCCTCTTCGATCATGGCGGGCTTGAGTTCGTTGAGCTTGGTGAACAGGAACTGGGTACGCGCTTCGTAATCCTGGCCGGCGATGGCGAGACCCTGCTTGCCCAGATCGACCAGCTTGTCCATGGTCTCGCGCACGCGGTCGACATTCTGGGTATACACGCTGATGCTCGATGTGGCGGTGTATCGATATTGCGCTTCGCCCGCATTGCTGTAGGCCTGCGCCTGACGGTCGACGATGGCCGGCACCGACACCGAGATTTCGGTGTCGGTGAAGCCATGCTGCTTGAGGAACGCGACGATCAGCGCATTGTTCTTTTCGATGGTTGCATACAGCGCGGTCAGATCGTTGTCCGCTTCATTGAACTTGATCGGCCAGATGGCGACATCGGTCGGCATATCGCGCTCGGACAAACCTTTAACAGTAACGGTGCGCTCCAACGCCTTGGCCTGCAGAAAGCCATTCGCAAGGTAGTAACCCAGTCCGATCAAGCCCGCACATAGAAACACACCCAATACGAAGGCACCACCGACACCCGTTCTGTTGTTCATCATCGACTCCTGACCAAGAATACCTCTACACGAAGGCGCCACAAGGCTGCTGCTCACCTGCGGCGGAATATTACTGCTTCGACAACCAGAACCACCAGACGATCAGCACGATCAGCGCCACGCCGCCGACATTCACCCACAGCATCGATGTTCATGCGGCTCCCCGGCACGTCTGTCGGGCACTCTTCCACGCGCGCAGTCGGTTGGCATTGCTGACCACGGTCACCGAGGACAGCGCCATAGCCGCGCCGGCGATCATCGGGTTGAGCAGCATGCCGATGAACGGGATACAGCACGCCGGCGGCGACCGGGATGCCGACGATGTTGTAGATGAAGGCGCCGAACAGGTTCTGCCGGATATTGCGCACCGTGGCGCGCGAAATCTGAATCGCATCGAGCACGCCCAGCAGTGAACCGCCGATGAGCGTGACATCGGCGCTTTCCATCGCCACGTCGGTGCCGCTGCCGATGGCGAAACCGACATCGGCGCGCGCCAAGGCGGGCGCGTCGTTGATACCGTCGCCAACCATGCCGACCACTGCGCCACCGGCTTGCAGCCGCGCAACTTCGCTGGCCTTGTCCGCCGGCAACACTTCGGCGCGCACTTCATCGATATTCAATTCACGGGCGACGACTTCAGCCGTCACACGGTGATCGCCGGTGAGCATCACCACACGCAGACCGGCCTTGTGCAGCGCGGCAATCGCCTCGCGTGCGCCGGGCTTGACGGGATCGGCCACACCGATCACAGCCGGCAATCGCGCCGTCGATGGCGACATACAACGGTGTCTGCGCCTGCGCGGCGAACTGTTCACCGCGCTGTTCCCAATCGCCGAGTGCGATGCTTTGTGCTTTCAGAAAGCGCGGATTACCGAGCAGCACCGTCATGGCCATCGACACGCCCACTGACACCGCCGCCGGCGCTGGCTGCGAATTGCTCGACGCGAGCGGCTGCAGATGCCGCGCGCGCGCGGATTCGACGACGGCCTCGGCGAGCGGATGTTCCGATGCGGCCTCGACACTCGCGGCCAGTCGCAGCAGATCGATCTTCATTCCAGGCCGTCGCGGTTTCGATCTGCGTCACGCGCGGTTGACCCGAGGTCACCGTGCCGGTCTTGTCCAGCACGATCACCGATAACTGCCCCGCGCGCTGCAAGGCCTCACCACTGCGAATCAGAATGCCGTGCTCGGCGGCCTTGCCGACGCCGACCATAATCGAAATCGGCGTCGCCAATCCCAACGCGCACGGACAGGCGATGACCAGCACGGTAATGGCGGCGACCAGCGCGTAACTCACGCGTGGATCGGGGCCGAGGTTGAACCAGAGCAGAAAGGTGATCACGGCGATGATCAATACGGCGGGCACGAATACAGAGGCGATGCGATCCGCGAGTCGGCCAATCGCCGGTTTTGAATTTTGCGCCTGACGCACCAGTTCGATGATGCGCGCCAAGGCCATGTCCTTGCCGATGCGTTTGGCCTGGAATAAAAAACTGCCGCTCTTGTTGAACGTACCGCCGACCACCTCGGCACCGGCCGTCTTTTCGACCGGCAACGGTTCGCCGGTGAGCATGGATTCGTCAACCGTCGAATGACCGTCGATCACCACACCATCGACGGGAATCTTTTCACCGGGTCGCACGCGCACAGTTTCATCCAGGCCGACCTCGGTAATCGGCACATCGACTTCCACACCGTTGCGCAACACCCGCGCCGTCTTCGGCTGCAAACCGATCAGTCGCTTGATCGCCTCCGAGGTCTTGCCGCGCGCGCGCATCTCCAGCGCGCTGCCGAGATTGATCAGCGCCAGGATCACCGCCGCGGCCTCGAAATAGGCGTGGCGCGCCAGCACCGGCACGCTGTCGGGGAAGATCACCACCACCATGGAATACAACCAGGCGCAGCCGGTGCCGAGCGCGATCAGCGTATCCATGTTGGCGTTGTGATTGCGGAAGGATTTCCAGGCGCCGGTAAAAAAATGGCCGCCGGAGTAGAACAACACGAACAGTGTTGCCAAGCCGACGGCGAACCAGAACGCGCGGCCGCCGGGATCGTGCAGCATCGGGATCAAGCCGAGCAGCATATCGCCGACCACCAGCGGCAGCGCGATCACGCCGGCGACCGCCGCCTGCCGCAGCAGCTTGCGGTAATGCGCAAACTCGGCGGCCTCCTTTTCTGCCTCATCGGCAACACCGCGCAACTCGGCGGCGTCGTAGCCGGCCTTGCGCACGGCCGCGACCAGCGCATCGGCGCTCACGCTGCCCTCGACCTGCGCGGTGTGCTCGGCGAAATTCACACTTGCCGTCGTCACGCCCGGCACGGCGCGCAATGCGTCCTCGACAGTTCCGACACAGCCGGCACAGCTCATGCCGGAGACGGATAGGCGAATGGGTTCGTGGGTCGTCGTCATGACCAGAATAGTACTCGCGAATGCAGCTCGAGCGTAGGATGGGTGAAGCGGAGCGTAACCCATCATGGTCACCGATCAATGATGGGTTACGGCAAAATACGCCTTCACCCATCCTACCTGCACTGCCACAGTCTTCGTGTGCATACCCGACGCCCCGCGGATCGGCTACACTGCCCGCATGATCGACTGGAGCGACTACGCGAAGTTTTTCATCGGCCTGCTGGCCATCGTCAATCCCATCGGGATTGTGCCGGTGTTCGTCGGGCTGACGCGCAATCTCAGCGACAGGGATCGCAATGTGATCGGCCTGCGCGCCTCGATCACCGTCGGCGTGGTCCTGGTCGTGGCCTTGCTGATGGGCGAATCCCTGCTCAAGTTTTTCGGTATCAGCCTGGATTCGTTCCGCGTCGCCGGCGGCATCCTCATTCTGCTCATGGCCATCAGCATGCTGCACGGCGGCATCAGCCCGGCCAAGCAGACCAGCGAAGAGGCACTGGACGCCGAAGAGAAAGACAACATCGCGGTGGTGCCACTGGGCATACCGTTGCTGGCCGGCCCCGGCGCGATCAGTACCATCATCATCTATTCGCACCGCGGCCACGGGCTCACGCATCTCGCCCTACTGCTGTCCATCGCCCTGTCACTCGCACTGCTGACCTGGCTGGCGTTGCGCGCCGCGCCGGCCATCGCCACCCGCCTCGGTCGCACCGGCCTGAACATCGTCACCCGCATCATGGGCCTGATCCTCGCCGCCATCGGCGTGGAGTTCATGGCCAACGGCATCAAACAACTGCTGCCGGGACTGGGATAGACGCCGCGCAGTATTGGAAGGAGAAAAGCACATGCCTTTCGAAGCCCAACCACACGACCTGCTGGTACCTTTCACCGATGACTTCCGCATCGACGATGTCGACACCCACCCACCCAAAGACATCCCGGGCAAGAACCATCTTCGCGAACGCTTGGCTGAGTTGGCCGAGGAACTCGACGAATTGCAGCGCCGCTTCTATGCCCGCGATCAACGCGCCCTGCTGCTGATCTTTCAGGCCATGGACGCGGCCGGCAAAGACAGCACCATCCGCGCCGTCATGACCGGCATCGATCCGGCCGGCTGTTATGTGCACAGTTTCAAACAGCCCCGCGAGGACGAACTGGAGCACGATTTTCTCTGGCGCACGACCCTGCGCCTGCCCTCCAAAGGCATGATCGGCATTTTCAACCGCAGTTATTACGAAGAAGTGCTGGTGGTACGCGTGCATCCCGAATACCTCAAGGCGCAACGTCTGCCCGAGGCGAAAACTACCAACGAATTCTGGGAACAACGCCTGGAATCCATCCGCGACCATGAACGCCACCTCGCCCGCAACGGCACCGTGATCCTGAAATTCTGGTTGAACATTTCGCGCGAAGAACAACGTCAGCGTTTCATCAGCCGTCTGGAAGAGGCGGACAAGCATTGGAAGTTCAACGAACAGGACGTTGTCGAAAGCCAGCACTGGGATGAATACATGCAGGCCTATGAGCGCGCGCTGAACGCCACATCGAAACCCTGGGCGCCCTGGTATGCCATTCCCGCCGACGATAAACCGTACATGCGGGTATGCGTCGCCGAAATCATCGTCGACACCCTCAAGCGCATGAATCTGGATTATCCGGAACTGGATGCGGAGACGCGCAAACGGTTCCGCGCGCTGGAGAAGCAATTGAGGGATGAAAAATAGCAATCACTCGGCATATGGGGGCGGATGCGATGCGTTCTCGATAAGCCACCTCGTTTTGCCAATCCGGTCTCATCCCTGGAGATTTCCCCCGCCTAGACTAATCATTGGCCGGCACCGTCCGCACACGCCACGCTACCCGGCCGTATGGAGACCGACCCCGTGAGGGCCCTGAATAGCATACGCAGCAAGATCGTAGTGTTCGCCATCCTGGCGACACTGGTGCCGTCGCTCGGTCTGGGCTTGATGTCGTTCCGGCATAACCAGGGCGTCATCGAGGAAAAGGTCACCCATGAACTGCGTTCACTCGCAAACTATGTGGGGCGCGAGTTCGACTTGTGGATCCAGGAGCGCGTGCATGACGTGCGTTCACTGTCGACCTCCACGGTAGTCATCGACGGGCTCGACGCCGTCGTGCACAGACAAACCACGGACAGCATCGAGTCTCCCGAGGAGATTCCAGGGCTGGCGCTGTATCTGCGCTCCGTGCACACCCGGCTGACACCGCTGCTGGAGCTGACCGTGGTGGACACCAGCGGGCGCATCGTCGCCAGCAGCGCCGCCACGCCCGCACCGGTGCACCTGCCTGACGTTTGGCCGCAGAATGCCATCACCGAGGGCGTCATACTCGTGCCGCCCCGCTGGGAAGCGGCACGCGCAGCACCTACGTTAACCGCAGCCGTGCCGGTACTGTCGATCAATAACGAGATCCTCGGTGCACTGGTGGCCGTAGTCGATCTGCGCACCTTGCAACTGCAGCTGAAAGGCACGGCGAATCTGCCGTCAGGCGAGGTGATCCTGCTGGATGCAGAGGGCCGGCCGCTGGTCGGGACGCTACCCATAACGACCCACCTGATACCGCTGCAGGCTGAAGTACTGCAGCGCCTGCACGCGCAGCCTGGCCAACCGTTTGCATTCCAAAGCTTCGATCAGCGCGACGTACTCGGCGTGGCCGACACACCGCGCGAAGGCTCCGTCACCGTCGTGGCACAGAAGGACCGCGCCGAGGTTTATGCGGCGTGGCAAGCGCTACGCAACCAGACATTGATACTGATAGGAGGACTGTCGCTGCTGGTGGGACTGCTGGCCTTTCAGATAGGCCGCTCCATCGTCACGCCGCTGCAGCGACTAATCGGCGCTGCGGAGCACATCGCCGGCGGCAATCTCGCCGTGCAGCTGCCCGCGGCGCGGGACGATGAGATCGGCCGTCTGACGCGGGTATTCAACCAAATGACGGATAGCCTGCGCCGCGGCCGCGCCGAGATCGAAGCCGCCAGCCAGACCCTGCAGCAGCAGAATCAGCAGTTGGAGCGGTTGTCGGTCACCGACAGCCTCACCGGTTTGTACAACCGCAGAAAGCTCGCCGAGATTCTCACCGACCAGATCGCGCGCTACCAGCGTAATCGTCGCGCCTTCTCGGTACTGATGCTGGACATCGATCACTTCAAGGCGCTCAACGACAACTACGGCCATCTGTTAGGCGATGAAGTGCTGGCGCAAGTGGCCAACATACTCGCGCAGACTATCCGCAACGTGGACTTTGCGGCGCGCTACGGCGGCGAGGAGTTTGTCATCGTACTGGTCGAAACCAGCTCACAGGCCGCCTTGGATACCGCGGAACGTATCCGCGCCAAGGTGGCGGATGCTAGTTACGGCGCAGCCGAACAGCGCATCGCTGTGACTGTGAGCATAGGCATCGCGGAGTGCAGCGAAGACGACGCGACTGACGAAGCCGTAATCGCGCGCGCCGATCAGGCGCTCTACCAGGCCAAAGACGCCGGCCGCAACCGGGTGCACTGCGCAGCGTGACGTACGCGTTCTATAACGCGGGACACCCTATGTAGGAAGCACTTGCTCGCGAACGCAGCTGCACTCACTCCGCAGCAGGGTGCGGTGCTTCCAGCAGCGCGCCGTACACCCAGCCTGCACGTTCATCCTCGGTATGCACGCGCAGCCACTCACCGCGATAGGCATGAGCCCGCACCAATGCGCCTTGTCGCAACACACCCAATACCGCTGCCGAGCGCCCCGGACGCGCGCGCAGATTGCTGTCGATGCGCACGCGCAGCGCAACGGGAACCTGGAACGGCATTTCCACCGCATCGCGCGTGGCCGCTGCGGACCCACGGCGGCCGGCCACCATATCGATGATCTCCTGCGACTGTGCGGCAAGTTCCACCGCCGCGCCGTAGTCGCCCTGCGCGAAGGACGCCGCACCTGCGTCCAGGATATGTTGCGCCTGCGCCAGCTGCGCAGCTGCGCGTCGTGTATGCGCCTGCGCCTGCACGCCTTGCAGGGCAACTTCCACCTCCGCGAGCTGCGAGGCGGCATCGGCCTGGGTGGCGAGCCGGCGCAACCTGACCTCGGCCCGCGCGACTTCGCCGGTGGTCTGCTTGAGTTCCTTTGCCTGCACGTTCTGCTGGGCGCGCAGCTGCTGAATCTCGGCGTCTTTCTCGGCTAAGGGTCTGCTGTAGCCGGACGATCTCTCGATCCTGTTGATCGCAGACCACGGGGGCAGGCGGTGGCGCCGGCGGTTGCAACAACGCGCAACCCGACAGGACCCACGCCAGCAACGGCAACAGCGGCACCGCGCGCAGCTCCCGGCGCGGCATGCCACGCGCCGCGCTTACGCACGATCCGCACCGGTAATATATGTCACAAGCCATTGCTTCCACTCGTTCAACTTCTGCTCAACATATACCGCCTACCACGCGGCGCTTCTGTGATCTACGACCTGTTTCTACACGTGGCGCGTATTCAGTATGCGATTCAGGCACGGCGGATAATAGTCACCTGACACACGCATCCGCGACACGCTGCACACCAAGAACCCCCAGTGCGCGCGGCAGTATAATCGCATTTTCCAACGATGCAGCACATGCCTGTCTATCGAAAGGTGAAGCGAATATCAGCCATCGTTCGCAAGCTGCCCTCACCACCTTACCGGCAGTTCGATCCTGAGCTGGGCACCCGATATAAGTCAGTTGTAGCCACCGCCATCCCAACGTATCGTGCGCGTAATATTTAATTCGGCAGTTTGCGACCCATGAACATCCACTTCCTCCAACACGTTCCCTTCGAAGGTCTGGCCAGCATCCGTGGCTGGATCGAGCGCGGCGGGCATAAGGTCACCTGCACGCGCCTGTACGCCGGCGATAGTTTCCCGCGCCCCGACAGCGTCGATTTTCTCATCGTGATGGGCGGACCGATGGGCGTGCACGACGTCGACCAGTATCCCTGGCTCAAGGCCGAGAAAGATTTTCTGCGCGCGGTCATCGACGCGGGCAAGCGCGTGCTCGGCATCTGTCTCGGCGCGCAGCTCATCGCCGATGTGCTCGGCGCGCGCGTCTATCCCAACGGTCAGAAAGAGATCGGCTGGTTTCCGCTCACGCGCACAGCAGAGGCGGAAAACTCCGCGCTCGGTCGGCTGCTGCCGGCGGAGTTCATGGCTTATCACTGGCACGGCGACACCTTCGATCTGCCGCCCGGCGCGGTGCATCTGGCGCAGTCGGCGGTGTGTCGGCATCAGGCCTATGCCATCGACGACCGCATCCTGGGCTTGCAGTTTCATCTGGAGACGACGCCGGAGAGTGCGCATGAGCTCATCGAGCATTGTTCCGATGAACTGGTCGACGCGCCGACGATTCAATCTGCCGAGGCGATGCTTGCGGACAACGCGCGCTTCGTGGGACTCAATCGGTTGATGTTTGCGTTGCTGGACGGATTGACGGCCAGCTGAAGTACGTTTCACCCCGTCATTGCGAGCGCAGCGATGCTAATCTTGTCGTTCATACGCATCAGTCAATGACGAGATTGCTTCATCGAAGGGTATCCTTTAGGGCGCTGCGCTCGCAATGACGGCCTTTTGGAAGACCGCACCCAACAGCGGGATGACATTCACTGCGTTTGTTGTTCCGCCGCCGCCAACAACGCCTCGACTTCCGCCTCGGTCTGCACACCGACAGCACGCGGGTGATCGTCGATCAGCACCGCGGGCATGATCTTCAGATGATGGCGGCTGGCGACGGCCTCGCCGGCCGGGGTATCCAGGTCGACGACTTCCAGCGTCACGCCATGGCGCGCACAAATCCGCTCCCAGATCGCCTGTTCCCGCTGACAGGAACTGCACCAAGTCGCGGTCAGAAGTTGCACGCGCACGTCTCAACCTCCGTCCTTGGACGCGGTCAGCCGGTAGGTCGCATGGCAGGCCACGCATTTGCCGAGCAGGGCGCCCAATTGCTGCAAGCTATGCTCGCGGTCAGCCACCTGTTCCGCATCCAACGCAATCTGATCGAACTCGGCGTGCATGTCCCGGCCCATCGTCTTGAATTCCAGCGGCAAGGCCTGCATCAGCGAGGGCGGCACTTGACCCATTGCGGCCAGGCCGACACTGCGGGCCTGCTGCGCCACCAGCTTCAGGTCATCCTGCGTCAAGGCGCTGGTGACACCCTGCACCGCACCCAGCAGGGCGCGCATCTCGGCCAGCACGATATCGCGATCGGCCGCGGTCAAGGCGATTTCGGCGCGTCCGTCCGTGCCCACCTGTGTGTGCGCACCCATGAACAGGCGATAACCTGCCGCACCGGCCAGCACCACCACGACCGTCAGCAGCAGCCAGCAAATGCTGCAACCCCTTCGCTTTTCCACCGTCGCTCCTTCTGATTTTCTACTCTGGTGACCGTGCATTCTGTGATGTCTTTCATGGCCCAGCCCCGATGCAGACCCGAGTAAGCTTGGGATGCACGACCGGGCATGTTTATAATGCCCACCACCGGGCTATGCCCATTAATTCAAAGTGGCTGTCAGAGCGCCTTGACCTCGATCAATACGCTGCCGTCGCAGAACGGCGGCAATCACACGCACTGAGGCCTTAACACGATGACGATCATCGGTGATCCCGCTCAAATGCTGCGCCGCACCTACCTGTTCAGTGCGCTGGATGACGAGCAATTGCGCACGGTCGTGGCCAGCATGCAGGAACTGAATGTGGACGAGGGCCGCAAGCTGTTCGAGCATGGTCAGCCCGCGGACAAATTCTTTCTGCTCTGCGAAGGACAGGTCAAGCTCTACCGGCTGTCGGAGGAAGGCGACGAGAAGGTGATCGAGATCGTGCGCCCCGGCCAGACCTTCGCCGAGGCGGTCATGTTCATGTCGGGCAAGGTGTATCCGGTGAACGCCGACGCACTGGTGAAGAGTCGTCTGCTGGCCTTCCCCAATGCGGTGTACAAGGAGCTGCTGCGCAATTCGGTGGACGCCTGTTTCCGGCTCATGGCCGACATGAGTCAGCGCCTGCATCAGCGGCTGAACGAGATCGACAGCCTGACGCTGCACAACGCCACCTATCGACTGGTGACTTATCTGCTCGGCGAGTTGCCCGAAGGTGTGCTCACCTCCACCGAGATCGTGCTCACCACACCCAAGCACATTATCGCTTCACGTCTGTCGATCAAGCCCGAGACCTTCTCACGCATTCTAACCCGCCTGGCACGCGACGGATTGATTGTGGTGCGCGGCAACAGCATTGTGCTGGCCGATCTGGAACAACTGCGGCAGGTTTCGGAACTCTAGCGTCAGATATGCGAGACCAGCCGCGCATACGGCACGCGCAGGCGCACCGCGTTGGCGATCTCGAAGCGGATATTATCGAGCGGACGGATGGACACCCACAGCAGGTTGAGCTTCAGATTGAATTCGGCGAACACCACGGCGTGTTGAAAACAGGCCAGCGCCGAATGAATCTCGTGGAGGGTCTGCTGAATCGATTGCCGCGGCTTATCGCGCAAGCCGGGAAAGATCATCATGAAATCCGACAGTGCCTTGCCGTGCTCATCGACGGCGGGCGCGCGATTGCGCAACGGCTCGGCGGAATCGAGCAGGGGAAACAACGCGACCTTGGGTAGGTTCATGGCAGCCTCCGGCAGACTCCGACGCACGCCTGACAAAGACGCACCCGGACGCGACCGATACTACCTCAATGTCGCGGCGGGCAAAACCATTCGTCCGCCGCCGTGATCCACTTCAGCCCACGAGCGCCGCGGCGACCCGTTTCAAGCCGCCCAAGCACCTCTTCGGCCAGCGCCGCAACACCTTCTTTTTCAACCAGACTGAGCACCGCCGCCGGGTCCATGAAGGCCACCGTAATGGAACCGTCATCTTCCTCGCGCACCACCACATTGCAGGGCAGCAGCAGACCGATATCCGGATCGGCGCTCAGCGCCTGGTGGGCCAGTTTGGGATTGCAGGCGCCGAGAATCTTGTAGGGTTTGCGGTCGATATCGAGTTTCTTCTTCATCGTTGCCTTGACGTCGATTTCGGTGAGCACACCAAAACCTTCTTTCATTAATTCTTCGGTCACGCGCTGCACTGCCTGATCGAAACTGTCTTTACACTTTCACATTGAAACCGTACATGGTGTATCTCCTGCTCAACTCAAGATTTTGTATTGTCATTCCGGACGTAGCGTAACGAAGATCCGGAATAACGTCAGTGGAATTAATACCTGAATTCTATCACCCCTGGCTCAATCCGCGTCCCCGCCACAACAGAAAAGCCGCCGGGATCACCAGCAGCGTGAGTACGGTGGAACTGATCATGCCACCGACCATCGGCGCGGCGATACGGCGCATGACTTCGGAACCGGTGCCCGTGCCGAGCATGATCGGCAACAGACCGGCGATGATGGTGGCAACCGTCATCAGCTTCGGCCGCAGGCGTTGCAACGCACCCTCGACGACGGCCGCGCGCAGATCCACCGCACTCGGTGCAGATTTCTCGGCACAGATTCGCTCCCACGCCAGATTGAGATACAGCAGCATCACCACACCGGTCTCTATCGCAACCCCGGCCAGCGCGATAAAGCCCACGCCGACTGCGACCGACAGGTTGTACTCCAGCAGATACAGCAGCCAGAATCCGCCGACCAGGGCCAGTGGCAACATGCCGAGCAGAATAATCACCGCCATGGCATCGCGGAAATGCACATACAGCAGCAGCACGATGATGGCGAAGGTGACCGGGATCACCAAGGTCAGGCGTTGTTTGGCGCGCTGCATGTATTCGTATTGGCCCGACCAACTCACCGAATACCCCGGCGGCAACTCGACCTGTTCGGCCACTGCGCGCTGCGCCTCGGCGACGTAGGAACCGAGATCGCGGCCATCGATATCGACATAGATCCACGCATTCGGCCGCGCGTTCTCGCTGCGGATCATGTCCGGCCCATCCTCGATGCGCACCTCGGCCACATCGGCCAAGGCGATCTGCGCGCCCATCGGCGTGACCAGCGACAACTGGCGCACACGCTCTAACGAATCGCGCAGATCCTGCGGATAGCGCAGATTGACCGGATAGCGTTCCAGACCTTCGACAGTCTCGGTTATGTTCATGCCGCCCAGCGCCATGCGCACAACGTCCTGGACATCGGCGATGTTCAAACCGTAACGCGCCGCCGCGACACGATCGATGTCGATGGTCATATAACGCCCACCGGCGACGCGTTCGGAAAATGCGCTCAAGGTACCGGGCACCTCACGCACCACTTCTTCGATACGCTGCCCCAGTGTCTGCAACATCATCAGATCGGGGCCGGACACTTTGATGCCCACCGGCGTTTTGATGCCGGTGGCAAGCATGTCGATACGCGTCTTGATCGGCGGCGTCAGGCTGTTGGCCAGACTCGGCAGGGTCACCACACGATTGATTTCTGCCTTGAGTGATTCCGGCGTCATGCCCGCCCGCCACTCTTCACGCGGTTTAAGTTGAATGATGGTCTCGATCATCGTCAGTGGAGCCGGATCGGTCGCCGTCTCGGCGCGACCGATCTTGCCGAATACGCGCGCCACTTCGGGTATGGTTTTGATGAGCTTGTCGGTCTGTTGCAGAATCTGCTGCGCCTTGCCGGCCGACAAACCCGGGAAGGTCGTCGGCATGTACAGCAAATCGCCTTCATCCAGCGTCGGCATGAATTCCGAGCCGAGCGGCTTGTGTATCGGCCACACACCGAACAGCGGCAGCAGCGAACTGGCGGCGATCACTATGGACAGCACGATCACCGTCAGCGGCCGCTTCAACACCCAATCCAGACACGGACGATACACAGCCATGAAGAAGCGATTGAGTGGATTGGCCGATTCCGGGCGCACCCGCCCGCGGATGAAATACCCCATCAGCACCGGCACCAGCGTTACCGACAGACCCGCCGCACAGGCCATCGCATAGGTTTTGGTGTAGGCGAGCGGCGCGAACAAACGACCTTCCTGCGCCTCCAGGGCAAACACCGGCAGAAAACTCAGCGTGATAATCAGCAGCGAGAAAAACAGCGCCGGGCCGACCTCACCCGCCGCCTTGGCGATCAAGGCCCAGCGATCAGCATCGGCGTTCTTGTCATGCTCCAGATGTTTGTGCACATTCTCGATCATCACAATCGCAGCATCGACCATCGCGCCGATGGCCACGGCGATGCCGCCCAAGGACATGATGTTTGCGTTGATGCCTTGCGCATGCATGACGATGAAGGCGGTCAGAATACTGATGGGCAGGAAGATCACCACCACCAACGACGAACGCAGGTGGAACAGAAAGACAGCGCACACCAGCGCGACGACTATAAATTCCTCGATCAACTTGGTTTGCAGATTGTCGACGGCACGCTCGATGAGATCGGAACGATCATAGGTCGGCACGATTTCAACGCCCGCCGGCAGACTGCGCTTCAACGACGCCAACTTATCTTTCACGCCTTGGATGGTCGTCAGCGCGTTTTCGCCCGAGCGCATGACAATGACACCGCCGACCACCTCGCCTTCGCCGTCCAGATCGGCCATGCCGCGGCGCATCTGTGGCCCGAGCTGCACCTCGGCGACATCGCGCAATAAAATCGGCGTACCGTTTTCATTGACGCCCAACGGCACCTGCCGGATATCTTCGATGCCCTTCAAGTAGCCGGTGGCACGCACCATGTATTCGGCCTCGCCCAACTCGATCACCGAACCGCCGGTTTCCTGATTGGCGCGCCCGACCGCAACGCTGATCGCGTCCAGCGGCAGATCGAAGGCGCGCAGCCGATCCGGATCGACGCTGATCTGGTATTGCTTGACCACACCGCCGACCGTGGCCACCTCGGATACACCCGGCACCGTCTGCAATTCGAATTTCAAAAACCAGTCCTGCAATGAACGCAGTTGCGCCAGATCATGCTGACCGGTGCGATCGACCAAGGCATATTCATAGACCCAGCCCACCCCGGTCGCATCCGGACCCAGGCTCGGTGTCACGCCCTGCGGCAAACGCCCCTGCACCTGACTCAGATATTCGAGCACGCGCGAACGCGCCCAATACAGATCGGTGCCGTCTTCGAACAACACGTACACATAGGAATCACCAAAGAATGAGTAACCACGCACCGTGGTCGCCTTCGGCACCGCCAGCATCGCCGTCGTCATCGGATAGGTCACCTGATCCTCGACCACGCGCGGCGCCTGACCTGCATACGGTGTGCGGATAATCACCTGCACATCCGACAGATCGGGAATCGCATCCAACGGCGTCATGCGGATGGCGATGATGCCCCAGGCGGTGAGCATGACGGTCATCAGCAGCACCAGGAAACGGTTGTTGATGGACCAGTGGATGAGGTTCTTTATCATGGTTGGGCTCTGGTAATTTTTGTGTCTGTAATGCGCATGTTGTTTGCGCGGACCGTTCCGTCATTAACCTTTACATTCGCCTCTGTGCTGGGCGAGGTGCTTTCTCTTGCAATCTTGGCCGTTCTTTCGCCCCTGCTGGGGCGAGGTACTTTTCTTTGCGCCGCCAAAGAAAAGTACCCAAAAGAAAGGCGGCCCGGAGGTTTGGTCGCCTAACGGCGACTTCCCTGCGCTTCTCGCGCACAGCGGTCGCTCGCAAAACTCGCCGCTACGCGCGCTCAAACAGTTGCTCGCTTTCCCCGCTGTGCGCTGCGATGCTCGGCTGCACCTACGGGGGTTAACGTCAAAACCAAAACACTCACCTGTAGGAGCAACCTAAAGGTGAGGCGCTTGCACTGAAAGTGCGGCCCTGGGGCATTGGCCACGAACGATCAACAGTATGTCTGTTCACGGTTACATGCCGCTCCCACATAAAAACGAACCGTGCTCCCGAGCCCCGTCGGCGCAGCCGAGCACCGCAGCCCTTTTGCGATGAAGCGCGCCTCCTGTCTGAGCGATTGCGCTGTTTGCAATCGCGAGTTAGGCGCGCGCGCAAAAGGGCGAGGAGCGCAGGGTACCCGCGTAGCGGGCAAGCCGTCGGGGTGCCCTTCTCTTTGGTTACTTTCTCTTGGGCACGCAAGAGAAAGTAACCCGCGCAGCAGCGCGGAAAAAAGCCAACCGCGAAGCAAAGAAAAGTACCTCGCCCAGCAAAGGGCGAAACAAAAGCGGAACCAGAAACTCATATCCTCACTCCATCACCTCAATCGAATCGACGTGATAAGCCCCCTCTTTACCCTGCACCATGGAAAATGAAATATGGCTACCGACCTTTACCTGCGTAAGATCGGCACGCTCAGTCAACGTAAAATCCATCGTCATCTCCGGCCAACCCAAGGCCTCGATCGGTGCATGCGCGATGGTCAGCATGCGTTTATCGACCATCACCGCAGTCACGGTCCCTTCGCCCATGATTGACGATTCAGGTTCGACGGCCGGTGGTTCCGCTTGCGCACCGCTTTGCATGCGCAGCACACTGGCCTTGATGCTGGCTTCCGAATCGATCATGAACTGGCCCGAGACCACGACTTGTTCGCCCTCCTCCAAACCGGAGACAATCTCGATGGCGTCGCCCGATTCCACGCCAGTGACGACGTCCGCGGCGCGGAATTTTCCGTCGCCGAGCGCGACAATCACGCGGTCGGTGCGGCCGGAACGGATCAGCGCCTGGCGTGACACGCTCAGCACCGCCGCGCGGGGTTCGGCTTGAATCTGCACATTGGCGTACATGCCGGGCTTCAATTCCTCGCCGGGATTATCGAAGCGCAGGCGCGCGCGCAAGGTGCGCGTTTTCGGATCGAGACTGGGATAGATGAACTCCACTGTGCCTTGATAAGTCTCACCGGGACGCGACGACACACGTACCTCCGCCTTTTGTCCGACGCCTACCCAGGCCGCCTGGCGCTCATATACATCCGCCAGCAACCACACACTGGATAGGTCGGCGAGACTCATGACCTCGACATCCGGCGTGACATACATGCCTTCACGTACATTCAGCGCAGTGACACGCCGGCTTGTGGTGCGCGCACGGCAATGCGCGAACTGGCGCGGCGGGTACGCTCCAGCGCCTGCACCTGCGGCGCGTCCACACCCAACAGTTTCAGACGTTCGCGCGAGGCCTCGATCAGATCGGCCTGACCGACACGCAGGGTTTGCAGAAATTCTTCCTGGGCATTGGCCAACACCGGTGAATACACTTCGAAGAGCACTGTACCGGCCTGCACCCGTTCACCCGCGTTGTGAACAGCCAGCCGTTCGATCCAGCCTTCGGCGCGCATGTGCATATGCGCCATATGATGTTCGTTGTAGGCCACGGTACCGACGGTATCGATGCGGCGGGAGAAGGTTCCGCGTGTGACGGTTTCGGTGCGGACACCCAGGTTCTGCACCACGGCGGGATCGATGCTCACGACCGCCGCATCGGCGTCAGACATGTCCGCGTAGACAGGAATGTAATCCATGCCCATGGAATCCTGCGCAGGTACCGGCGAGGTGATCTCTGGATTCATCGGGTTGCGGTAGAACAGCGGCTCGCGTTGTTCCGCGATAACCGAGTGCACAACCGTACTCAGCAATACGGCGCCGATGCAATGCCGTGCAGCTACTGTGATAAAACTCATTGCTCGTCTCCTACAAAATAATTCAGCTGCGCCTGCGCCTGTAAACGATCCGTCTGCGTGCGCAGTGCTTGCAGGCGACTGTCCAGCTCGGTGATTGTCGCGCGCATCAGCGCTGTGAAATCGGTGACGCCATTGCGATAGGCGGTCAATGCGGACTCGGCGTTATAGCGTGCTGCCGGCAGGATGTGCTCGGCATAGCCGCGTTCGCGTTCCTGCAGGCGTTGCCAGCGTGGATAATCGGTGTCCATTTCACGTTGCAGATCACGGCGGGCGGCATCACGCGCGAAACGCATGGCGTCCGCTTCGCCGACACTCGCGGCCACCCGTCGGTCTTGGCGCTTGCCCGGAAACAAGGGCAGATCCAAGGTCACCATGGCCGTCAGCAGATCGCTGCGGCGCATGCCATCTGGCTCAGTGCCGATGCGGTCGCCATAACTGACATTCAGCATCCAGCCGGGTTTGTATTGTTGGCGCGCCGCATCGACGGCCGATTGTCCCGCGGCTACGCGCGCACTGGCCGCGGCAAGCAGCGGATGCTTATCGAGCTGCGCGTGTAGTTGTGTCAGCGGGGGTGGCGGCGGCAGATCGGGCAACGCTGTCGCCAAGGCAACATCCGCCGCCAGCGGCCCGGTCCAGCGTTGCAGCGCAGCCAAGGCCGCATCGCGCTCGGCATTCGCCTCGCGCTCGCGATCATCCAGCAGCGACTGTTCGAGTTGCGCGCTGAGCACGTCCTGGAGTGTGGTGTTGCCGACGCGGTACAGCGATTTCGTTACCGTCACGATGTCCGTGAGCACGGCCTGCGTGTCGGCAATCACGTGTCAGTCCCGCCTGCTGATAGCCATATTCCAGATACGCCATGCGCACGTCACGCAGCAATTCACGCTCACGCAACACGGCTTCAGCATCCGCGGCACTGGCCATGTGGCTGGTGCGCGCGGCCTGGTGTTCCAGTGTGTCGCCGGGCGGAAATGCCTGCGACACACCGACGCTTAACTGGGTCATCGGTTCGGTGCTACGACTGAAGGTATCGACCGGCACACTCATGGCACCGAGCGTCAATGCCGGGTCCGGCAACTGACCATCGGCGACGGCTTGTTCGCGCAAGGCCTGCGCTTGCGCCTGCGATTCGCGCACTTCGACGGCATTGGTCAACGCCAGACGTTCGGCCTCGGCCAAGGTCAACGGCGCTTGCGCCTGGAGGGCGGAACTGGACAACAATATCAGCGCGGCCGCGACAGGCCGCAAACGGGAAACCATGGGCAATACTCCTCAACCAATAACGACAGTGTCGTATAGCGCGGAGTCTAGTTAATTGCGGAACACGCAGTGGCGCAGATAGAGCGGACAGGGATCGGAGATAGCGGTGTACGCGACCGCGAGAGGCGGCGGCGGTATGGCGGAGTAAGCATGGCTGAACAGATTGCCCGGTAGAATCGCCTGGCCCGGCGCCTCGCTGGCGATGACCGTGAGTGTTTCGCTGCTGATGACACTGGATACTTGTGCGCAATCGCCATTGTCGCAGATCGGCGCTGCGGCCTGCGGGCAGCAGTCATGTCCGTCTGTTGCGCCCTCGCTGGGCGGCGGCGCAGTGTGTTGGCAGTGCGTGGCCTGTGCCGGTGCATCCACTGCCTGCGCCAGGCAATGCTGACAGACCGTCGACATCCAGGTCGCCAACAGCACGACCAGCAAACCCTGCGCGAGGGCGCGGCTGCGGTGGCGGAGCTGTTGGAACACTCGGGTCATAGCGGCTCGAAATGAAACTCGTGGTAAGGGCCAGTCTAGCCCAGATCGGCCGGAATGCCCAAGCGCTGAAGGCAGAGACCGTGAAGGATCGGTGGAGTTCCCTGTTGTTGACCACCGCGGCACCCGGCTCCACAGTAACAGCCCGAGGCCGACTCATGTCTCAACCACACGCCAAAATACCGCTCACACTGAATGACTTTCGCCCTGGAAATCTTCCGACAAGAGATTAGACTCTCGGGTGCGCCTCGTTTCGAGACACCACGATTTCGTCCACGCAATACAACTCAATAGGAGAAAATACAGATGGCCGGGGTATACACCAATCGCGCTGATTCACTGTTTCGCAAAGATGATGACAAGGGCTTCTGTGTGGGCTGGAAATTGAAGTACGGCTTTCAGAAGGGCCGCTTCGACAAAGAAATGACCTATGGCGAGGCCAAGAAGCAAGCGGCCGAAATGCAGGCCAAAGAACCCGACAAGGTATTCTGGCCCGAGATGATCATGGACCCGCACTTCTAAGCTCGCACCTCTAATCAAAGCACGCTCACCGTGTAACAAGGCTGCCCCACCTGGGCAGCCTTTTTTATGCCTACCGCGCCGCCCAACTAACCAAGCGATCGCCATTCCCGTTACACTGCGTGCATACGCCAAGGGAAATCTCTGGTGGCGTTTTCTGGGGGAGAATTTCTGGCCATGCTCTTTCGGCCCGAGAAAAGTCTGCGCTTTACGGTCTATACGCCGCGCTCGGAGACGGTGCGGGCACTGCTGGCGTTGGCGCGTTCGGGAAATGTGGAACTCGATCCACACCCGTATGCGAACGCGACGTTGGAGATCCGCCAACTGCAACCCATCGTCACGCGCTTCGAACGTTTGCTGCATGAGTGCGGCCGTCTCCTGCCCGAATATCAGGCCTGCCCGCTGGTGCCGCGCGGGACACTGGAAACGATCGCCACGGCGGCGCTCGAACGGCTGACCGGCTGGTGCGGGCGTGCGCAGGCATTGGTCATGCGCCTGTCGGCCCTGCAACAGGAACACAGCGATCTGAACCTGCTGGCAGAACTGCTCGCCCACACCCATACCAGCCAGCATGATCTCGCGCGTTTCGGCGCGCAGGGGCAGCTGCTCTATAAAGAAATGTTCGCCTGTCCGCTGACTCAGGCGCCGCAACTCGATCTGCACAATACGCTGGAAGAATTCGTGCAGGGGCCGACGCACCGCTATTACCTGTACCTCGGTCTGCCGGAACAGCGTCCGGACATCGAGCAAGCACTCATGCCAGCCTGCAAACCGCTCGCCTTGCCAGCCTGGCTGCAAGACAACCAAGCCGATTGGCGCACGCAGATTCAACAACGGCTCGCCGCGCTCGCGGCGGAGATCGCAGAACTGGAAACACAGCAGCAGGCGCTGCGTGACGAATCCGGCGTAGTCGAGGCGCTGGGCGAGATGTCGCTGTTGCGCTGGTATCTGCAGCGGGCGCGCACACTCAGCCAGGACGACCACTTCTGTTACATCACGGGTTGGACCGCGGCGCCCGCCGAGTTGCGCGAAATGCTGCAACGAGCCGGTATCAATGCCTTGCTGCGCTTCCCGCCGGAAACCCTCGGGCGCGCACCGGTTGCAATGCGTGCAAGCGGTTGGCTGGCACCGTTTGAACTGTTCATGTCGTTGTACGGCACACCCAACGAGAACGAAGTCGATCCGCGTCCCTTGCTGGCGATCATCGTGCCGCTGTTGTTCGGCTATATGTTTTCCGACGTCGGCCACGGTCTGGTGTTGGCCGCCGTCGGCGGCATCTTGTATCAGCGCTGGCCTGAAGGGCGCTTTCTGGTGCCGTGCGGCCTGAGCGCCGCAGCGTTCGGCCTGGTCTTCGGTGAAGTCTTCGGCTTCGAGGATTGGATCGCGCCATTGTGGATGCATCCACTCGACGATCCGCTACCGATATTGATCGTGCCGATGGTGTTCGGCATCGGCCTGATCCTGCTGGGCATTGTGCTGTCGGGCATCGAGGCGCGCTGGCGCGGTGTCGGCTGGCGCTGGCTCATGGCCGATGCCGCCATCGTGCCTTTATATATGGGCGCACTCGCGGTGCTGTGGCGACGCGAGGCGCTGATTGTTCCGCTGGTCGCACTCGGGTGGTTTCTGCTGGGTTCCATGCTGCGCGATTACCGCACGCCGTGGTCCGCGTTGCGCGCGGCATTCACGCGCCTGCTCGAAAGCAGCCTGCAACTGTTGGTCCATACATTGTCGTTCGCGCGCGTCGGTGCCTTCGCGCTGGCGCATGCCGGCCTGTCCAAGGCCCTGCTCTATCTGGGCGCCGGCATCGACAATCCTCTGCTGTTCGCGGTGTACCTGCTGCTCAGTCAGACGTTGATCCTGACGCTGGAGACGTTGATCGTCTTCGTCCAGACGGTGCGCCTGATCTTCTTCGAATTCTTCCTGCGTTTTCTGCGCGCCGAGGGACGGATTCTGGAGCCGCTGCAGCAGCCGCCGCAATCGTGAGGCCGGCGGGTCTCAATCCCAGCGATCATCCCGCACTTCCACCCAACCCGAGACGACGCGCACCGGCAGGCTGGCCACCGCACTGTACGCCGGCGGTGCGGTGACGGCGCCGGTGCGCAGGTTGAAGCGCGCGCCGTGGCGCGGGCAAATAATTTCCTCACCCTCGATTTCACCGCTGGACAGTTCGCCGCCGTCGTGGGTGCAGACGTCCTCGATGGCACAGTAGCCACCGTCGAGGTTGAACACCGCCACCTCGACGCCGTCGACATCGACGACGCAGTGGCCGCCCGGCGGCAGTTCCTCGATGCGTGCGACGCGAACCCAGTCGGTCATCACACCAATCCCCGTCATACCAATCCAAGTTGCAGCCGTGCGGCCTCGCTCATGCGGCTTTGTTCCCACGGTGGTTCCCAGACGATTTCCACGCGGGCACAGGTCACGCCGGCAACCGCCGCCACCGTCTTCTCGACTTGCGCGGGAAAGGTTTGCGCCACCGGACAACCGGGCGCAGTGAGGGTCATGCGTATGTCGACTTGACCGGCAGCATCGATGTCGAGCGCATAGATCAGTCCCAGGTCGTAGATATTGACCGGCAGTTCCGGATCGTACAGCGTGCGCAGCGCGGCAATGACCTGTCCGCGCAAACCTTGTTGTTCGCGGCCTTCGTTGGCCATACGTGCGAGGTCGATCATAACGGCGGTGATGACTGTTCGGGTTGCGGACAGATATGGCGTTGGGTTCTTCGGTGCATACCGTTTCCGTGCGCTGTTCGAGCGCGGCCTGCAGGGTATGCCAGGGCAGCGTCGCGCATTTCACGCGCATCGGAAATTCGTGCACGCCCTCCAGCACGCGCAGCTTGCCCACGCCTTCGGTCGGGCCGCTCTCGGCCAGCATGTGGTGCACCTTGTGGAACAGGCGCTCGACCTCGTCCAGCGATTTGCCGTGGATCGCTTCCGCCATCATCGAAGCGGAGGCCATGCAAATGGCGCAACCGGCGCCTTCCAGGCCGATGTCCTGGATCGCGCCGTCCGCCACTTGCAGATGCACCTGGATTTCGTCGTTGCACAGCGGATTGAAACCGTGCGCGTGGTGCGTGCTGCCGGGTGGATTTTTCGGGTAATGGCGCGGGTGCCGGTTGTGTTCGAGGATGACCGCTTCATAGAGGTCGCGTTGATTGGCATTCATATGGCATGTTCCTGTTGCAGCAGCAGCGGTAGCGCGGCAGCCAAATGCGGTTCCAACCACGCGCCAAGGTCGGTGTTGCTCAGCAGCCCCAGCGCCTCTTCGGCGAAGCCGCGCAACAACAGAGCACGTGCCGCGTCGGTGGAGATGCCGCGACTGCGCAGATAAAATATCTGCGCCTCGTCGAGCTGACCCACGGCCGCGCCGTGGCCGCATTTGACGTCGTCATTGTAAATTTCCAGCTGCGGTTTGACGTCGATTTCGGCATTCGGCGAGAGCAGCAAATTGGAACTGGATTGCTGTGCGTCGGCATGCCGTGCACCCGGTTTCACCACCACGCGCGCATCGAAGATACCGCGCCCGCGCCCGGCCGCGATGCCACGCCAGGTCTGACGGCTGATCGTATGCGACGCGGTGTGTTCGACATGCAGATGCTGGTCGATATGCCGCCGCGCGTCGGCGATGAACAGACCGTCGAGCCGGCATTCGGCACCGTCTCCATCCAGATTCACCTCGACATCATGGCGCACCAGGCGACCGCCGAGGCTGACCGACACCGCGCGGTAATTACTGTCGCGCGCCTGCTGTACTACGGTCAGACCGGTACGGGTGGCGGCCACGCTTTCCTCGGTCAGTTTAAGATGCGTCAGCCGCGCGCCTTCGCCCAGCACGATCTCGGTAATCAGATTGTTCCAGTACGGGAGATTGGGCAGGCCCCGGTAATGTTCCACCAGTACCATCTCGGCACCGGCCTCCACCACGATGAGGTTGCGCGTGTGCAGCATGGCATCGGCTTCGCCGACGCTGTGCACCGCGAACAGCGGCGCTACCGACTTATGCCCGGCGGGGACATGCAGCAGCAGACCATCCGTCCACAACGCGCTGTTGAGCTGGGCCAATACCGCAGCGCTCGCCAGTGTGCCGAGGTGTTGCACCACGAACGCGCTGTCGGCATGGACGGCAAGACTGAACGCATGACGCACCTGCGGGCTGATCTCGGTCAGGCGGCCATTGCTGAAATGCATAACTCCGCCCGGATATTCTTCGGCGATGGGTACGATCGCCGCGTCTTCCGGTGTGTGCCATTCGGTCTGTTCCAGCAGTTTCAGCGAGGTGTATTTCCAGTCTTCCTCGTGCGACGTCGGCAAACCGTGCGCGATAAATTTCTCCAGCGCCGCCTGTCGTGCCGACATGAGACGTGGTGAACCACCGGTGCTGGCGAGTGCCTGCGAGAGGGTGAGAGGATTCATAGCTACACCCTCACCTGTACTTCTACCCGTGCTTCCGGGGCAAGCCAGCCATAGCCCTTTTCTTCCAGCTCCAACGCCAGACCGGCATCGCCGGAACGCACAATCCGTCCACCCGACAGCACATGCACCTGATCGGGGACGATGTAGTTCAACAAGCGCTGGTAATGTGTGACCAGGATAATTGCACGCTCCGGACTCTTCAGTGCATTCACCCCCTGCGCCACGGTTTTCAACGCGTCGATATCGAGCCCGGAATCGGTCTCGTCGAGGATGGCTAGCCGCGGTTCCAGCACCGCCATTTGCAGAATCTCGTTGCGCTTCTTCTCGCCACCGGAAAAGCCCTCGTTGACGGCGCGATAGAGAAAGCTCTCGTCCATGCCCAGCAACGTCAGCTTGTCTTTCACCGTGTCGAGAAAATCGATCGCGTCGAGTTCGTTCTCGCCGCGCGCCAGCCGCATGCTGTTGAGCGCGGTGCGCAGCAATTGCACATTGGCCACGCCGGGAATCTCCAGCGGATATTGAAAGGCGAGGAACACGCCGGCGCGGGCGCGCTGTTCCGGTTCCAGCGCCAGCAGATCCTGATCCTGATAGCGCACGCTGCCGGCGGTCACCGTGTAGCCCTCGCGCCCGGCCAGCACCTGGGCGAGCGTGCTCTTGCCCGAACCGTTCGGACCCATGATGGCGTGCACCTCGCCCGCCTTCACCGCGAGATCGATGCCGGCGAGGATGGGTTTGTCGCCGATGGAAACGTGCAGGTTTTCGATATGCAGCATGATGCTCTCCTTACCCCACTGCGCCTTCCAGGCTCACCGCGAGCAGTTTCTGCGCTTCCACCGCGAACTCCATCGGCAGTTCCTTGAACACTTCCTTGCAGAAACCGTTGACGATCAGGTTCACCGCGTCTTCCCCGCTCAAGCCGCGACTGCGCAGATAGAACAGCTGGTCGTCGCCGATCTTGCTGGTGGTGGCTTCGTGCTCCACTGTCGCAGTCGGGTTCTTCACCTCGATATACGGGAAGGTATGCGCGGCACAATGGTCGCTCATCAGCAGCGAATCGCATTGTGTGTGGTTGCGCGCATTCGCTGCCGTCGGCAGAACCTTCACCAGACCCCGATAGGCATTGCTGCCGAAGCCGGCGGAAATGCCTTTCGAGACGATGGTGCTGCGGCTGTTGCGGCCGATGTGAATCATCTTGGTGCCGGTGTCGGCCTGCTGGTGATGGTTGGTCAGCGCCACGGAATAAAACTCGCCGACGCTGTCGTCGCCACGCAGGATGCAGCTCGGATATTTCCAGGTGATGGCCGAACCGGTCTCGACCTGAGTCCAGGAGATGTGCGAACGATCGCCGCGACAGTCGCCGCGTTTGGTGACGAAATTGTAGATACCGCCGCGACCTTCGCGGTCGCCGGGATACCAGTTCTGCACGGTGGAATATTTGATGCGGGCGTCTGCCAGGGCGATGAGTTCCACCACCGCCGCATGCAACTGATTCTCGTCGCGCATCGGCGCGGTGCAGCCTTCCAGATAGCTCACAGTACGCGCCTTCATCGGCGATAATCAGGGTGCGCTCGAACTGGCCACTGTTCTTGGCATTGATGCGGAAATAGGTCGACAGCTCCATCGGGCAACGCACGCCTTTCGGCACGTAGACGAACGAGCCATCGGTGAACACCGCCGAGTTGAGCGTGGCGAAATAATTGTCGGTGTAGGGCACGACCGAACCGAGGTATTGGCGCACCAGTTCTGGATGTTTCTGCACCGCTTCGGAGAAGGAACAGAAAATAATGCCGAGACTCTCCAGCTTGTCCTTGAACGTGGTGGCGACCGATACCGAATCGAACACCGCGTCCACCGCCACACCCGCCAGTGCCTCGCGCTCCTGTAATGGGATGCCGAGTTTCTCGTAGGTGCGCAACAGTTCCGGATCGACCTCGGACAAATCCTTCGGCTGCGTGCGCGTCTTCGGCGCAGAGTAGTAATGTATGTCCTGGTAATCGATAGGCGGATGATGCACTGACGACCAGGTCGGCTCGGTCTGCATCAGCCAGTGGCGATAGGCCTGCAAGCGCCAGTCGAGCATGAACTCCGGCTCGTTCTTCTTGGCCGATATCAGCCGGATGACGTCTTCGTTCAGCCCTTTGGGCACCGTCTCCTGTTCGATGTCGGTGACAAAGCCCCAGCGGTATTCGTCGGCGACGCGCTTTTCAACTTCGGGATTGCGCACTTCAGGATAGGCCATCTCATTTCTCCTTCACCGCCATGCGTTGCAGCGGGATCGTACGCAGACGCGGCAGCGCCATGTCGGCCAGACTCACGCCCTCCAGCGCCGTGCGCACCGCGCGACTGATGACATGCCAGTTGGCGCGTGTCGCGCAGCCATCTTCAATTGCGCAGCCGCCCGGCCCATGTACGCATTCCGTCAGCGCGACCGGACCTTCGATGGCACTCACCACATCGGCCACCGAAATCGCCCGCGGCGCATAGGCGAGAAGGTAACCGCCACCCGCGCCGCGCACACTGACCAACAGCTCCGCCTGCAACAAGCGCTTCAGCAGCTTGGCCACCGTGGGCAGCGGCACACCCAACGCGTCCGCCAGTTGCGCCGCACTGAAACAACTCCCCGGCTCACGGGCAAGCCGCGTCATCAGCAGGGTGGCGTAGTCGGTCAATTTGGAAATCCGCAGCATGAGGATCCTCGCGAAGCGTGATAATTAAGACTGTATAGGTACTATTTAGTACAGCTGCGCACGAAATCAAGCACACACGCGACTTTCAATTCGCACACAAAGACGGGTGTATTTCTTGGACACAAGATGCCGCGCTGGAAATGGGCGGGCAGAAGTGGGGGGATTTATTTTATGGGTAATCTTGCGAGATATTAAAGACAGCGTCCGCGCCGGACTTGCTGGCGCGGGACATACCGATCCGCATTACTGACCTGTCAGTCGCCGTTGTGCCTCGCGGTATTTCTCGGCGGTCTTGGCGATAACTTCCTGCGGCAGCTTCGGGCCGGGCGCGGTCTTGTTCCAGTCCAGCGTTTCCAGATAGTCGCGCACGAACTGTTTGTCGAAACTCGGCGGACTCACGCCGGGCTGATATTCATCGACCGGCCAGAAACGTGACGAATCCGGTGTGAGCGCTTCGTCGATCAGCACCAGCGTGCCGTTTTCATCCAGACCGAATTCGAATTTGGTGTCGGCGATGATAATGCCGCGCTCCAACGCATAAGCGGCCGCCTCTTTATAAATGCGCAGACTCACATCGCGCACTTGCGCGGCGATATCCTTGCCGAGAATTTTTTCGGCTTGAGCAAAGTCGATGTTCTCATCGTGGATACCGACGGCGGCCTTGGTCGAGGGCGTGAAGATCGGCTCGGGCAAACGATCGGCCATGCGCAGACCGGCGGGCAGTGCAATGCCGCAGACCGCGCCGCTGTTCTGATAATCCTTCCAACCGGTGCCGATGAGATAACCGCGCACGATGGCCTCGACCGGCAGAGCCTTCAGTTTGCGCGCGACCACGGCACGGCCCTCGACCTGGGCGCGTTCGGACGCGTCGGGCAGCACCTGTTCGAGCGTCAGATCGGCGAGGTGATTGGGGATGATGCTGCGCATACGCTCGAACCAGAAATTCGACACCGCCGTGAGCACCGCGCCCTTGCCCGGTATCGGCTCGGGCAGGATCACGTCGAAGGCCGACAAGCGGTCGGTGGTCACGATCAGCAAGGTGTCGTCATCCACCCCATATACGTCGCGCACCTTGCCGCGATAAATCAGGGGCAGGCTCTTCAGATCGGATTCGTACAGGGACGCTTGCATGGCGCGCTCCGGGCTGGGTGTGAAAGCGGGGTATTGTACCTGGGTGGCAGGTCCTGGGTTCAGGGCCTTTTGTAGGAGCGGCTTGCGGCCGCGAACGGTTCAGCTCCGAACCCGCTATTCGCGGCCGCAGGCCGCTCCTACAATGCTGGCCCCCGATCCCAATCTGTTAGAATGCGGCGTTTCCCGGGTTTTGGGTCCGTCTACAAGGGCACCACGAACATGAGCGAAACACCCCGCATCGGCCTGGTCATGGGCAGCAGCAGTGACTGGGACATCATGCAGCATGCCGCCAGCATGCTCGAACAACTCGGCATCGCCTATGAGGCCCGGGTCGTCTCCGCACACCGCACCCCCGATCTATTGTTCGACTATGCCGTGACCGCCCGCAGCCGCGGCATCGCCTGCATCATCGCCGGCGCCGGCGGCGCGGCGCATCTGCCCGGCATGTTGGCGGCCAAGACCACCGTGCCGGTGCTCGGTGTGCCGGTGCCGTCGAAATATCTGAAAGGCATGGACTCGTTGCTGTCGATTGTGCAAATGCCCAAAGGCGTGCCGGTCGCGACCTTTGCCATCGGTGAGGCGGGCGCCGCCAACGCGGCCCTGTACGCGGCCAGTATTCTCGCCGTTGTCCGATCCGGCGCTCGCCGCGCACTTGGATCGCCTGCGCAAAGAGCAGGAACAGGCGGTGCTGGCTATGCGCCTGCCACCGCAATCCGATTCGCATTTACCGTGAACCGAAGCGACGCGCATAGCCTCGGCCCAATTTTGCCAGGCGCAACGCTGGGTGTTCTCGGCGGTGGACAACTCGGCCGCCTGTTCACCCTCGCGGCGCGCACGCTCGGCTATCGCGTGCTGGTGCTTGATCCCGATCCCAACAGTCCCGCCGGCGCCGTCGCCGATATGCATCTGTGCGCCGATTACACCGATGCCGCTGCGCTCGCCCGCATGGGTGCCGAATGCGCCGCCATCACGACCGAGTGGGAAAGCGTCCCCGCCACGACACTGGAAACCCTGACCGCACACTGCCCGGTGCGCCCGAGCGCCGCGGCCGTCGCCGTCGCGCGCGACCGGATTCTCGAAAAAACCTTCTTACGCGATTTAGGGCTGGCCACGGCACCGTTCTTTGCCATCCAACACGAAGACGATCTTGCCGCTGCTGTCACGAGCTTACGTCTGCCAGCCCTGCTCAAGACGGCAACGCTCGGATATGACGGCAAGGGACAGTTACCCGTGGACAACGTAGCGCAAGCGCGCGCCGCCTTCGCGCAACTGGGCCATTATCCGTGTGTGCTGGAAGAGAAGGTCAAGCTCGCGCAGGAGTTATCCGTCGTGCTGGCGCGTGGCACGGACGGTGAAACCGCCGTCTACCCGGTCGGTGAAAACATCCACCGCAACGGCATTCTGCACACCACGCGCGTGCCGGGCTGCATCGCCGCGGGCGTCGCAGAACTCGCCGTCGGCATGGCACAGCGCGTCGCCGCAGAGTTGGACTACGTCGGCGTGCTGGCGGTGGAATTCTTCTTCACCACCGACGGTGAGTTGCTGATCAATGAAATCGCGCCACGTCCGCACAACAGCGGTCATTACACGCTGGACGCCTGTGCGAGCTCGCAGTTCGAGCAGCAGGTGCGCGCGTTGTGTGGTCTGCCGTTAGGCTCGACGCGGTTACTCTCGCCCGTGACGATGCTGAATCTGCTCGGCGATGTGTGGGGTGACAGCCAGCCGGATTGGCAACAGGTGTTCAGCCATGCCGAAGCCAAGCTGCATCTATACGGCAAACGCGAGGCGCGGCCCGGCCGCAAGATGGGGCACATCAATGTGCTGAGTGAAAACGCCGATGCGAGCTTTGAACTTGCCAATGAATTATTCGTGACGCTGTCATCACCGTAGAAAAGACACCGATAACAACCGGCGCAATTCGCTGCGATGGTTACGCCCTATATTTTGTTTCGCCATTGACGCCAGAGCGCAATGCTGATCGTGATCAAGGTGAGCGGAACGACGAAGGTGAGCATACCCACACTGAAACTCACCAACCCGGTATAACCCGCCGCCGATCCGACCAGAAAGGCGAGGTACAACACGTAGTACATCAGAAACACGAAACCGTCCCAGCGGGCAATGGTGTAGCCCGTGAAAAAGATCGGCAGGCAGGCAATCGCCACGGCGATCATGATCGGCATGTCGAAACTCAATACGGATGGCGCAACATTAACGCCGGCGGGCGCGACCAACGCGGCCAGCCCGAGCACCGCGAGGATATTGAAAATGTTGCTGCCAACGACGTTGCCAACAGCAATGTCACGCTCGCCCTTGATGCTTGCCATCACCGACGTCGCCACTTCCGGCAGTGAAGTGCCGACGGAAACAATGGTCAGTCCGATCACCAACTCACTCACGCCCAGTGCACGCGCAATGATCACAGCAGCGTCGACCAGCCAATGTGCACCCAACACCAGCAAGGCCAGACCGCCGACGATGTACAGCAGATTGATAAGATAGCCCAGCGGCGTGCGCGGGCTTTTCGAAAATTCCTCAGCATATTCCGCCGCAACAGCTTGCGATTCTCTGCGTCCGTCCAGAATGGCAAACACCGTGTAGGCGAGTATGCCCGCGAATAACAACCCGCCATCCAAACGACCCAGCTTGCCATCCAGGGAAAGCAACAACATGAGCACCGATGCGCCAATCATCAGCGGCACGTCTATGCGCACCAGGCGCTGCGACACCACCAGCGGCGCAATCGCCGCAGATAATCCAAGAATGAACAGTACATTAAAGATATTGCTGCCAACCACATTACCAATAGCGATGTCCGCACCCGCCTGGCCGCTAAGCGCAGAGCGCACGCTCACGGCCATTTCTGGCGCACTCGTACCGAAAGCGACGACAGTTAGTCCGATGATGAGTGGCGACACACCAATCGCCACCGCAAGACGCGAAGCGCCGCGCACCAAAACCTCGGCGCCGCCGACCAGCAGCACCAATCCCAAGATGAAGGTTGCGACCACCATGGCATCCATCGTTACATCATCCGCAGGGTGAAAACATTCGGCTTATGCCTGACTCGCACGCTTAAACCTCGGGTACATGCACGATGGCGGGCGTCTCTTGCAGCATGAAATCGCGGAACGCCTGCGCGACCGCGGACAAGCGCTTGCCGGCGCGGTGTACGATGTACCAATCGCGCAGCACCGGAAAACCATCAACATCCAGCACCACGAGACGCTTCAACGCCAATTCCATTTCTAAGGTATGCACGGACAACAGCGCCAACCCCAAACCCGCCTCTACACCCTGTTTGATCGCCTCGGTGCTGCTCATTTCGATCGGCGTCGAGGGCTCCAAACCCTTCTCCGCAAACACCCGCTCCATCAGCGAGCGCGTGCCGGAACCTTGTTCGCGCACCAGAAAGGTTTCCGCCTTCATGCGCTGCAGGGGAATATGACGCGCATCGCACAAGGGGTGACTGGGCGGCGCGATCACCACCAACGGATTGGGCATGAAGGATTCGGCCACCAAGTCCATATCTTCCGGTGGCTGTCCCATGATCACCAGATCGGCCTCATTCTCGGCCAACGCGCGAATCAGTCCTTCACGGTTGGTCACGTTGAGACTGACCATGACCCCGGGATGCTGCATTCGAAAAGTCGCCCACAAACGCGGCACGAAATAATTCGCGGTGCTCGCCACGGTGATGTTCAAGCGACCGCGCTGGATGCCTTTCAATTCCGCAATGACCTGCTCGGCTTCCAGTAACAGCGTGGATATCTGTCGGCTGTAGCGTTGCAATTCCTCGCCGGCCTCGGTCAGCGAAATCCGCTTGCCGACCTGATCGAACAACGGCAGCTCGATAGCCTGTTCCAACTGTTTTATCTGCATGGACACGGCCGGCTGGGTCAGATGCAGTTCCTCGGCCGCTTTGGTGAAATTCAGGTGCCGCGCGACGGCTTCGAAGATGTTCAATTGACGGAGGGTAATATTCATGAGTCCGCTTATGTGTCAGGCTAGCTTGCATATTGAGGATTGCATAAAAATATGGCATCTGTAGGAGCGGCCTATGACCGCGAACATAACTGCCAGCAACGGTTCGAAGCCATAGGCCGCTCCTACAAAACCTGTCACGCATCTGGTAATGAGCAATAAGCTAACCTTATAAAGAACCACGCGCAAGCGACGCTGGGACCGTAGCTGCATTCAAGCGATGCGGTTGATACGCACTTGGCCAATCCAATCGTTAAGACGCGTTTCGAAAATACGACAGACATCGCACATCCAAAACGCATGTCCGTGGAATTCTTCTGCGCCGGATCGGGCGGACCGCAAACCGTACTGTGTTCCGACCAATTCTCGAATACGTCTGTGCTAATTACCGCGCGACTTACGTTTAGCGGTTTTAACCGGTATCGTGATCAACGGGCAGCCGCCGGCCTGTTCGGCATGGTGGCAGGGAATGTCCTGCACCACCTCTGCTGCATGGCGCAGATACTCAAGAAAGGTCTGGGCAACGGTGGTCAGTTGCTTGCCTGTGGGATAGGCAACATGCCACTGGCGTTTGATTGGAAAATTTTGCACATCGAGAATCGTAAGTTGTCCCATCGCGGCATCCAGTGCCAGCGTGTGTCGCGACAACACAGAAATGCCTAAACCGCCGACGATGGACTGTTTGATCGCTTCGTTACTGCCGAGCTCCATGCGCACATTGATGGACAACCCTTGTTCCTTGAACAGGCGCTCCACCGCTATCCGTGTACCGGAACCGGGTTCACGAACGAGGAACGGCTCCTTGGCGATGCGTGCCAGCGTAATGTTGCGTTCGCCGGCCAGCGGATGATGAATGGGCGCCAACACAACCAGCAAATTTTCCATGAACGGTTCGGCGATCGCATCCAGACCGTCCGGCGGTAGCCCCAGAATATACAGATCGTCCTGATTGTCGTTCAGTCGTTCCAGAATCCGTTCGCGGTTGCTCACTTTGAGCGACACCTCAATACCGGGATATTTCAAGCAGAAACTACCCAGCAGGCGTGGCGCAAAATACTTTGCCGTACTGACGACCGACAGCCGCAGCTTACCCTGTTTCAATCCCTTCATATCAGCGGCCTGCATTTCGAAACTGTCCAGGGCACCGAAGATCTCACGACAGGTGGCATGCAACGCCCGGCCGGCATCGGTAAGAAAAATTCGTTTACCGATTTGTTCGTAGAGCGGCAGACCTACCGTATCGGTGAGCTTCTTGATCTGCATGCTCGCGGTAGGCTGAGTGAGGAACAGCTCCTCTGCCGCGCGCGTGAAACTGCCGAGGCGGGCAAGGGCCTCAAAGACCTCTAATTGGCGGAATGTAGAATGGCGCATGCAAGACCCTCTGTGACTAAATCATAGACTATCATCTATGAAGATTATCGAAAACTTAGTCTTTTATTTATCTATTCTCGCAACCAGAATGTCAATCAACCCACCTCGAACCACCCCGTTTCCATCACGGAGGTAAGTGTTCTTGTCTGGGCGGAGGAAGTATTTCAACGACAACCGTGGAGAGAATCATATGGCTTCTGAAACAATGAAAGAAGGTAAGGAACGCTACAAGTCTGGCGTGATCCCCTATAAAAAAATGGGCTATTGGGAGCCTGACTACAAAATCAAAGAGACCGACGTGCTGGCGATGTTCCGCATCACACCGCAAACCGGTGTCGAGCCAGATGAATGCGCAGCCGCCGTGGCAGGGGAATCCTCCACCGCAACCTGGACCGTGGTATGGACTGATCGCTTGACCGCCTGCGAGATGTATCGCGCCAAGGCTTACCGCGTTGACCTCGTGCCGAACACTGGCCCAGGCACAAAGACCGAAGCGCAATATTTTGCCTACATCGCCTACGATATCGACCTGTTTGAAGGTGGCTCGATTGCCAATCTGACCGCATCCATTATTGGAAACGTGTTTGGCATGAAGGCTGTGAAGGCTTTGCGTCTGGAAGATATGCGCATCCCGGTTGCCTACCTGAAGACCTTCCAGGGCCCGGCGACTGGCGTGATCGTAGAGCGCGAGCGTATGGACAAGTTTGGCCGCCCCTTACTAGGTGCCACCACCAAGCCAAAACTGGGTCTATCCGGCCGCAACTATGGCCGCGTCGTGTACGAAGCCCTGAAAGGCGGATTGGACTTCATGAAGGACGACGAGAACATCAACTCGCAGCCCTTCATGCACTGGCGTGACCGTTTTCTGTATTGCATGGACGCGGTGAACAAGGCCTCCGCCGCCACCGGCGAAGTCAAAGGTCACTACATGAACGTGACCGCCGGCACCATGGAAGAGATGTACGCACGCGCGGAATTCGCCAAGTCGCTGGGCTCGATCATCATCATGATCGACCTCGTGATCGGCTACACCGCGATTCAGTCCATGGCGAAATGGGCGCGTGACAACGACATGATTCTGCACTTGCACCGCGCGGGCAACTCGACCTACTCGCGTCAGAAAAATCACGGCATGAGCTTCCGCGTGATCTGCAAGTGGATGCGCATGGCCGGTGTGGATCATATCCATGCAGGCACCGTCGTCGGCAAGCTGGAAGGCGACCCGTTAATGATCCGTGGTTACTACGACACCTTGCTCGACACCCACACGCCGGTACAACTCGAAAAGGGCATCTTCTTCGAACAGGAATGGGCATCGCTGAACAAATGCATGCCAGTGGCATCCGGCGGCATTCATGCCGGTCAGATGCACCAGTTGCTGACCTACCTGGGCGACGATGTGGTGCTGCAGTTCGGCGGCGGCACAATTGGCCATCCCGATGGCATTCAGGCCGGTGCGATTGCCAACCGTACCGCGCTGGAAGTCATGATCCAGGCCCGCAATGAAGGTCGCGACATCTGGAACGAAGGCCCGCAGATTTTGAACGATGCCGCCAAATGGTGTTCGCCGCTCAAAGCCGGCCTGGAAACGTGGAAGGACGTTACCTTCAATTACGAATCCACCGACAGCCCTGACTTCGTGCCAACCGCGACGTCCAGCGTCTAATCATTAAGGAGAATCTGATTATGATGACCAATCTCGGCAATCGCATTACCCAAGGACAGTTTTCCTTTCTGCCTGATCTGACCGATGTGCAAATCACTGCGCAAATCAAATATGCACTGGGCAAGGGCTGGGCGCTGAGCGTCGAATACACCGACGACCCGCACCCACGCAACACCTATTGGGAAATGTTTGGCAATCCGATGTTCGATCTTAAAGATCCAGCCGGAATCCTGCTGGAAGTAAACAATTGTCGTAAGACATTCCCGAATCATTACATCCGTGTCAGCGCATTCAGCGCTGTGCGCGGTGTAGAGAGCGTGTGCATGTCGTACCTTGTCAATCGGCCCAAGAAGGAGCCGGGCTTTGGCCTGGTGCGTCAGGAAACTGAGGGGCGCACTATGCGTTACAGCATCCACTCCTATGCTACTGACAAATCGGAAGGCGAGCGTTACTGATCGAGTAAGTTGACGTGCTGGCGGGTGAACTCTTTCACCCGCCACTTTACTAACCCGCGACTATCGGCGTTGTTGGAAAATTATATGAATAATTCAGAAAACCCACAGGGTGATGCCATCTTGGCGGATGATACCCCTGTCAATCTTGAAACCGAATTTGAAGCCTCGAATGTAAAAGAAGTTCTCGACAAACTCGACCGCGAATTGATTGGCTTAGTGCCCGTCAAAACCCGTATTCGGGAAATTGCGGCTCTGCTATTGGTGGATCGTCTGCGCAAGCAATTTGCGCTGACCTCCGAGACACCGACACTGCATATGAATTTTACCGGCAACCCCGGTACCGGCAAGACCACTGTAGCCATGCGTATGGCCGAGATCCTGCATCGTCTGGGCTATGTGCGCGAAGGCCATCTGGTCTCCGTCACGCGTGACGATCTGGTGGGCCAATACATCGGCCACACCGCGCCGAAAACCAAGGAAGTGATCAAGAAAGCCATGGGTGGCGTGCTGTTCATCGACGAAGCCTATTATCTCTATAAGCCCGAAAACGAGCGCGACTACGGTGCCGAGTCGATCGAGATTCTACTCCAGGTCATGGAAAACAACCGCGACGATCTGGTGGTGATTCTGGCCGGTTACAAAGATCGCATGGACAAATTCTTCCACAGCAATCCCGGTATGCGCTCGCGCATCGCGCACCACATCGATTTCCCAGATTACAGCGCAGAAGAATTGCTGCACATCGCCAGGCTGATGTTGGCGGCGCAAAACTATCGCTTCAGCCCCGATGCTGAAAAGGCCTTCTTCGAGTACATCACGCTACGCATGAAGCTGGCACATTTCGCCAACGCGCGCTCGGTGCGCAATGCTCTGGATCGCGCGCGTCTGCGTCAGGCCAATCGACTCTTTGCCAACGCACAAAAATCACTTAGCAAAGTCGACCTGATGACCATCGAAGCCGAAGATATTCTGGCCAGCCGGGTTTTTATAGAAGGCAAACTCGATAGCGAAGATAGTTGAGGGCATGGCATACCAAAGATCAACACTCGCACCACGCTTACCAACGCGACTGAGGAAATCAATATTTCAATCATGGTCCAGATGCGGTAAATACATGAAGCCTACCTTGGATACATTGCCATTACGAAGTGTGCCAAAGCACATCGAAGCAGCATGTTATAACCGAGTGCGCCTGGCCTTATTGCGGCTGGAGAATCCATTGCGTCTAAGCATGGAACAACATCGCGGCCTGGATATTATTTTGTACGATGAGGCTTGGTTCTGCATCGATAGCTGTGCAGATGATCAGTTAGTACTTGCTTGGCGAGATTTCCAAATTCACGGACGTGATAATTTATATGAGCCGATCACGTGCGAGCTTTCTTTATACCATCACTGCGCCGGCCTCATCATGGGTTCCGTGTTGGATGATTTGCAGCACGTGATCGAAAAATGCCTGCACCAGACTGGAGATTGATATCTCAACTTCCTAAAATCTCAATATGGCATGTTCACGCTTAGCGGGAAGCACCCCCTCAATCCAGGCAAGTACTACACCAAATCGATATCAGCCCGCTGCGTGGTGCGCGCCAAACGATCTTGCACCGCCAATCAATCCTAACCGGCCGGCGGTAACTCAATCAGCAATTGCACTGCGCCCGCCGTGTCCGCCCAACGCGGCGTTGGGTGCAGGTGGCAATCAGTCGCCGATGGCCTGCAGGATGCCGCGCATCAGGTCTAACGGGGTGGGTGGGCAGCCACGGATGACAGCATCGACGGGGATGACATTGCTCACGGCACCGCAGGAGGCATAGCTCACGCCGAATTCGCCGCCATTGGCACCGCACTCACCGACGGCGATCACCAGCTTGGGTTCGGGCGTGGCCTCGTAGGTGCGGATCAACGCGGTCTGCATATGCCGCGACACGGGACCGGTCACCAACAGCATATCGGCATGCCGCGGCGAGGCAACGAAGTGAATACCGAAGCGTTCCAGATTGTAGATGGCATTGTTGAGCGCGTGAATTTCCAGTTCGCAGCCGTTGCAGGAACCGGCATCCACGGCGCGGATCGCCAGACTGCCGGCAAAGCGTTTGCCGATGCCGGCCTTGACCTGCGCACCGATCTCTTCGAGTACCTTGCGCTCGTCTTCGGGCAGGGCCTCGGTGAGGTTGCCAGTCTTGAGGATCTTATTGAGGATTCTCAGCATGGGATGACCTTGTGCATGCAGCTGCGAGTCCGCGGCATTCAAGCCGCCGACTGCACGTCCTCGGCTGGATAAAAGTGTATTAAAGATCATGACCGGAATACGAACCGTTGACGGATTTATTGCACACCGGAAAGTCCGGCACGATATTGCCGCGAATGAGTTTTTCCAACGCCGGCCAGGTGGTCCAGCTCGGATCGCGCGGGAAAAAACGCGCAATGCGATTGTCGGCCGCGAAACTCACATAGGCGAAAATCTCGCCGCGCCAACCGTCGACCATGCCGACACCTTCCGCTCCGTCTGCCGGCGCGGACCAAGGCGCGGCAAGCGTATCCGCGGTCAGGCCCCGCTCGTTCAACAAGCGCTGCAACAGCTCTGATGAGGCATTGATCTCATCGATGCGCACCCTGACACGAGCATCGACATCGCCGTGCGCTGTAACACGGGGCTACAACTTTGAAGCGATCATAGGGTGAATAAGGCGCATCCTGACGCACGTCGAAACACAGGCCGCTGGCCTTGCCGACATAACCGACAGTGCCGTAGAGCTGCGCCAATTCCGGACTGAGGATGCCGGTGGTGACCACGCGATCCTGGAACGAGGCGTTGTCGTCGAAGACGTGCATCATGCCGTCGAGCTCCTTGCGGACCTCGACACACAGCGTATTCAGTTGCTCGGCCGCCGCCGCCGTGATATCGGTCGCGACACCACCAGGCACGATGCGGTCCATCATCAGACGGTGACCAAAGCCGGCCGCCAACACGCGCAGCCATTGCTCGCGCAGGCGACTGAATTGATAAAACGGAAAGGCGAACGCCACATCGTTGCACACCATGGCGAGATCCCACAGGTGATTGACGATGCGTTCACTCTCGGCCATCACCGCGCGCAGCAGCAACGCACGCGGCGGCACTTCGATGCCGGCGGCGCGCTCCATCGCCATGCAGGCGGCCCAGGTGTGCGCGACCGTGGTATCACCGGAGACACGACCGGCCAGACGCGCAAGCCCCGCGGGATCGCGCCCTTCGGCGATCTTCTCGATGCCCTTGTGCACATAGCCGAGATGTTCTTCCAGATTCAGCACCGTCTCGCCGACGGCCTGAAAGCGGAAGTGTCCGGGTTCGATGATGCCGGCATGCACCGGCCCGACCGGAATCTCGTATACGCCCGGACCCTGTGCTGTCAGGAATTTATATTCATTGTTGGGCGGGGTGATCGCCGGCGGATGACCTGCAACCGGGAAACTCTTGCGCAGCGGAAAATCGCCGTCGCCCCAGGCCATGTGTCGCGTCCAACGGCGGCTGTCCGGGTGATCGGTAAAGACGATGCCGAACATATCCTGCATATGCCGCTCGGGCCGGTCCGCCGCGATGTAGGCCGGTGTCTGTGAGGGCATAATCGACGTAGACTTGTCGACAGCCGTGCGCAGCACCAGATAATCGCCCTGATAGACGAAGCAGGTGTTGATCTGGATCTGCTCACCCACATCCTGTGCCCAGCCGGCACACCAGCGTAATTTGAATTTCGCCGCCTGTTGCGCGATGCGCCCCCAGTCTTCGTGATCGGCGGCCATGGTGCGCGCCGGATGGAGCGTCTGCTCCGCGTCGGGGTGCAGCAGCACGTGTTCGCTCTGCAGCGTTTCCCGGAACTTGGGCAGCCAGGCGAACGGCGCTGCGATGCTCGTGGTTTCAGTTTCCATGCTCACAACCATGAACTGCCGGAGATCAACAGCGTTGCCTGATCAAACCAGCGCGATAAGAACTCAGGAATCGACAGGCCCAGCCACAACACCAGCGCCAGGTGGATCGCCACCGGCCACATATTGGCTTTGACGGCCAGCTGACCTTCCGGCTTGTCACCATAAACCATCGGATGCAGATGCCGGAACAGGCCGGCAAAGGCAACCACCAGGCCGACCAGCAGGGGCAAGGTCAGCCAGGGCCAGCTCTTCATGGTCGCGGTGAGCAACAGGAACTCGCTGGTGAAAAGTCCGAAGGGTGGAAAGCCGGCGATGGCCGTGGTGCCGATCAACAGGCCCCAGCCGACCGTGGGCTGCGTGTGGATCAGACCGCGAATCTTCTCGATGGATTGCGTACCGGCGATATGTGCGGCATGACCGACGGTGACGAAGATCGCCGACTTGGTCAGCGAATGCACGGTCATGTGCAACAGCGCGCCGAAGGTCGCCAGTGGACCGCCGAGGCCGAAGGCAAAGGTCATCAGTCCCATGTGTTCAATGGAGGAGTAACTGAACATGCGTTTGATGTCGCGTTGCCGATGCAAGAACAGACTCGCGACCAGGAACGACGCCATGCCGAAACCCATCATCAGCTGGCCGGCCAGTTCGGTATCCAAGGAACCATCGACCAACATCTTCACCCGCACCAAGGCATACAGGGCGACGTTCAACAGCAGACCCGACAGCACCGCCGACATCGGTGTCGGACCTTCGGAATGCGCATCCGGCAACCAGTTGTGCAAGGGCACCAGACCCACCTTGGTACCGTAACCCACCAGCAGGAACACGAACGCCAGCGACAATACCGTCGGGTCCATCAGGTGCGCATTCTCGTGCAATACATTCCACAGCAGGGCGTCGTCGCGATGCTCGATGATGCGCTCGGCGGCGAAGAACAACAGCACCGTGCCGAACAGCGCCTGGGCGATACCGACGCCGCAGAGGATAAAATATTTCCACGCCGCCTCGACCGCCTCGGGGGTGCGGTACAGCGATACCAATAACACCGTGGCGAGGGTCGCACCCTCCATCGCCACCCACAGCAAGCCCAGATTGTTGGTGGACAAGCACAACAGCATGGCGAACAGAAAGCCCTGGTACATCGAGTGATACAACTGCATGCGTCGGTTGTTCAGGCGACCACGTTGTTTCTCATGTTCCATGTACGGGCGCGAAAAAATCGCCGTGGTCATGCCGACAAACGCGGTCAACACCAGCAGGTAGACGTTGAAGGCGTCGACATAGAACAGCCGATCATGAAATAACTGCGGGCCATGATCCAGCACATCCAAGGCCAGCAGCACGGTTGCGACAAAGCTCGCGGCGCAGAAACCAATATTTATCCAGCCGGCCTTACGGCTGTGGCCCAACGCGCCCAGCAGGATGGCGCCGAACAGCGGCAACCCCAGCATAAATTCCAAGGCAAAATTCACTTATCCGTCTCCGTCAGGCGATTGAGACGGTCCACGTCCAGTGAGTCGATCGAGGCGCGGATTTGGAAGAAGAACACACCGAACAGAATGGCGGCCACCAGCACGTCGAACGCAACGCCCAGCTCAACCACCATCGGCATGCCGTAGGTGGACACCACCGCGGCGAAGAACAGGCCGTTCTCCATGGACATGAAACCCACCACCTGCGAGACCGCCTTGCTGCGGGTAATGATCATCAACATGCCCAACAGCACGATGGCGATGCTCACGGCGATCGTGTTGCGGGTGATGAGTGTGGACAAATGTACGATCGGCAAGGCGACCCAGTAGGAAAACACCACCAGCGAGGCCCCGGACATGAGCACCACGGCCGGGCGCACCACCGACTCCACTTCCCTGTGTATGTCCAGACGGATGACGAGATGGCGCAGTATATAAGGGATCAACATGGCCTTGAGCACCATGGTGAGCAGCGCGGAGGTATACAGATGATGCTGGCCGGAGACCAAGGCGACCAACGCCGTGGTGGCCGACAGCAGCACGCCCTGCCAAGCGAACACATTGATCATATTGAGCATGCGCGACTGCGCCAGCAGTGCGAACGAGGTGAACAGCACCAAGGCCGACAGCATCATGATGGCCTGTTCGTACAGGCTAAGATTCGCGAAGCTATTCATGAACGGTTATGCCTTACTGATCTGACCGGTTGCATACGCATCATCGTCTCAACCCACTTCCAGAATCACGTGGCTGAGCATGCCGAGCAGGCACAGCAGATAGGCGATGTTGAGATATTCAGGCGCTTTGAACAGGCGCATCTTGGCGACGATGGTCTCGGAGATGGCCAGTATGACCACCAGCACCAGCAGTTTCAGTGCAATCGCGAAGGCGCCGGTTGCCAGCGCCAGCGGCGTGAATTCGGTGGCAATGCCCCAGGGCAGGAAGATATTGGCGATCAACACACCGAAGACCATGAACTTGATCTGCGCCGCCCACTCGATCAAGGCCAAGTGACGGGCGCTGTATTCGAGGATCATCGCCTCGTGCAGCATGGTCAATTCGAGATGGGTGGTCGGGTTGTCGATCGGGATACGGCCGGTCTCCGCCACTGCTACCATCATCAATCCAACAGTGATGAAGATGAAGGACGGTCGCAACACCAAACCACTTTCCAGCGTGAACTGCACGGCGGTCGACAGATTGGTGCTGTTCGCGGTCATGGCCAGGGTAAACACCGCCATCAGCATCGCCGGCTCCGCCAGCGAGGCGACGGTCATATCACGCGACGAGCCCATGCCGCCGAAGGCGGTGCCGATATCCATCGCGGCCAGGGCCAGAAAGAAACGCCCCAACGCAAAAAAACCGACCAGCACGATCACGTCGGCGATCGCCGCCGTCGGCAGTCGCACGGCGACCAACGGGACCACCGCCGCGGCGAGAATGGTCGAACCCAGCAAAATATAGGGGGCGGCGCGGAAGATCCACGAGGCGTTTTCGGCCATCACCAGATTCTTCGAGAACAGCTTGCGCAGATCCGCATACGGCTGCAACAGCGACGGCGCCGTGCGGTTCTGCAAGCGGCATTTGACGACCTTGATCCAACCCGCCAGCAACGGTGCGCTGGCGACGAACAGCAGCGTCTGCAACAGCGCCAGCAGCCAGGCGTTTAGGTAATCAGCCATAACAACACCAGCAACGTGAAGAACGAATAGGCCAGATAGGTACGGATACTGCCGGTCTGGATGCCGCCGATCTTGCGCGCCGCGACCAGCACCCAATGGGCAATAGGTTCATACAGGACCGGCCAGGAGCGATCACCGATCTGCATCTGGTGGCGGATGCCGGTCAGCAACAGCGGCTGTTTGGCATCGCGGGTTTCCTCGACCGGCTCTTGCACATCCCAGACCGGCTTGAAGATGCGTCGAATCGGCATCGAGAACGCGGTCGAGGTGTATTGCATGCGCGGGTTGACCGGACCGAAGCCGCAATCCCAAGGCGCGCTGCGCCGCACCGGGTGCTCGCGTCGACGCGGGTGCAGCAACGCATAACCGAGCCCCCACGCCAGGGCGATACCGATCAAGACCAACGGTGCGGAGTAGGAAGAAACTTCCGGTGCGATCGGCGTCAGCCACAGCCAGCCTTCGGCGGACGCGCTGGGCAGACCCTTATTGAATAACAACTCTGGGATGGCATCGATCACGCCGATGGTGGTCGTGGGGAAGATACCGAACAGCAGACACAGCGCCGCCAACAGTCCCATGCCGACCTGCATGCTGCGCGCAACCTCGTGCGCCTGACGCGCATGCCGGCTGCGCGCCACACCCAGGAATGCCACGCCGAAGGTCTTCACGAACGCCGCTGCCGCCAACGCACCGGTCAAGGCCAAGGCTGCGGCAGCCACCGGGATGAAGGCGCGCAACACGCCATCTTGCAGAATCGGCGCCTGAAGTGCCGTCTGGAAACTCAGCCATTCGGAGACGAAGCCATTGAACGGCGGCAGGCCCGCGATACTGATACACCCCACCAGGAACAACACGGCCGTGACCGGCATGCGATGAATCAGCCCGCCCATCTGTTCCAGATTGCCTTCATGGGTGCTTTGCAACACGGCACCCGCGCCGAGGAACAACAGGCTCTTGAACAAGGCGTGATTGAGAATGTGATAGAGGGATGCAATCAGGCCCAGCGCACCCAGTTCCTGGTGGCCAGAGCCGACGAAAATCATCGACAGGCCCAGGCCGATAAAAATGATGCCGATATTTTCCACCGACGAATAGGCCAGCAGCCGCTTCAGATCGGTCTGCACAATCGCGTACAGCACGCCCAGCAGACCGGAGGCCACGCCCAGCATCAGCATGCCGAAGCCCCAGCCCCAGTGGACCTCGCCGATCAGATCGTAGCTAAACCGGATCAGACCATAGAGGGCGATCTTCAACATCACGCCACTCATCAACGCCGAGATATGCGAGGGCGCGACCGGGTGCGCCTCGGGCAGCCACGCGTGCACCGGCACCAGCCCCGCCTTCATGCCGAAACCGAACAACGCCAGACAGAAAGCCGTCGAGGACCAGAACAGCGACAGCTCGGCGCTGCGCATGATGTCGAAGGTCAAGCCGCCGCCGAAGGCCGCCAACACGCCGAAACCGAGCATGATGGTCAGCCCGCCGACATGCGCCATCAATAGATAAAGGTAGGCAGCACGCCGGTTGGCCGCGTGCTGGTGTTGATAGGACACCAGGAAGTAACTCGACAGCGACATCAATTCCCAGGCGACCATGAACGCGTACGCGTCATCGGCCAACACCACCAGCATCATGCCGGCGATAAACAACCCGGTGAACAAAGACAGTACCGCCAGCGGCTGTTTGCCGTGCTCATATTCACGCACATAGGCGGGACCATAGATGGACACGGCCACCGTGACGATGCCGATGATGGCGAGGAAAAAACCGGACAGCGGATCCAGCCGCAGATGCCAGTGCAGCCACGGCAGACCGATCATGAGGACATCGACCAGCACCGATTTGGCGAGCAGGACCTGAATGCCGCCGAGCAGGGCAGACAAACCCGAGATGCCAAGCAAGCCGAAGGCAACATACTTTTGTAATGAGGTGAACCGGTACAGGACCAGCGCGAGCAGCCCGGAGCAGAGCGCGGCGGCAACGGCAAATTCGACTAAGGCCAGCGGCACGTAATTATCCTGATGATAATTTGGTAAGATATTATTGACTTCTGGGGACACGCGATGAAGCCGCGATTGTACGGATTTATGCCACATCAGTCTATTCAGATCACCCCTCGCAGGATCGCTAAAAAATGCAATGCGCAACATCGCGAACAGATGCAATGCGCAACATCTCGAACACGGACGCACCGCATACGCGCCTAAGGCGCTGCCAGCGCGATGCGAATCTCCTCGGCCAGGCGCATTTCGGTAATGGCCTTTTCCAGATCGATCTGATCAGGATTTTCGTCGCTCTGCGCCTTGAGCCGGTCCATCAGCTCCGCCTGTTCCAGCGTGTAATGGTGGCCATTGGCCTCTTGTATATAGGCCGCCCACGGCACGAACTTGGTCAAGCGGAAACAATTGACCGGGCTGCGGCGAGATGTCGATATTGAGTCCGGCCAGATAGACCACGTTCTTGCCGCGATAACTGTGGTCTTTGACGATGGTGCGGAAGGTGCGATCGAACTCGACCTGCGTATTGACCTGAGCCGCCGTCAGCAACGGCGCAACGGATGTCACGATCCACGGCATCGGCTTGAGAAGATTACGCTCCAGATGTTCCTTGCCCTCCTCGTCACCCGTTACTTCACGCTTGAACCAGAACAACTCCGGCAGCAAATGCGCGCCGATCTCCGTGCGGGCATTTTTCTGCCAGGCATCCACGCCGAACAGCTCCTTCAATTGAGTGGACGCGGGATAGCATTTGGAGGTGCTGAAGGATTGCGTCGGGCGCAAGGTGCCGTCCAGGTCCGGCTGCACCATGCGCTCGATATTCAGGAACAGACCTTCGGGTCGGGAATTGTTGAGCAGCTGATTGTCGATGATCAGATAGAACCCCCCGTCATGGGATTCAAGATAAATATTTTCCTGCGCGAAGCGATACTCCTGCTGGTACCAGTCCAACACGGCCACGATCTTGCCGCAATTGGCGGACATATCATGTTGCTCGCATTGCAGACGCCGATAAGTGCCGAAGGTTTTCGTTTCCGGATCATAGCCGACATGGCTGGCCTGGATGATCACCATATCCTTGCCATGTTCCGCATGCGGACCGTGACGATCGGTGGCGATGACGCCACCCACTTGGCCATGATTGAACGGGAAGGTTCCAAAGTGCTTGGTGATCAGGATGATCGGGAAGCCCTGACTTTCATCGGAACAGAAGGCGCGCGACGGCATGATGCGCCCCGGCTCGAAACCGAGCGACTTACAGAAGTTATAGAGTTTGGGGATGAATACGCTATAACGCAGCATCATGCCCTCGATATGATAATCGGCGAGCATGGAACGCGTATTGATACTGTTGGAATACATGACTCAACCCCCTCGCTTTTGTTATGCGATACTTATAATGAACTGCAGCGAGGACGTCCAGTCCGGATAATGCGGACTGACCGGCACCGTCATCTGACTCTGACGGTGCCGGTGAAACGGGGAGCATCTCAGCCGATCATATTGATCTCCGACTGCCCCCCGGCTTTTATGCATAACTGTTACTACACGCTCTGGTGTCTTCTGGGTGTATCCAAGCCGCGCGACACGGCGGGCAACATGCCCCGCGACTCCATATACGCGATCACTTGCGCGGCGGCCTCCTGAGGCGTGGTCCGATCATTGCGGATGACGATCTCGGCCGACAGCGGCTGCTCGTACGGATCGTCCACGCCGGTGAAGCCCATACCCTTGCCTTCGGCCAAGGCGGCGCGCGCCTTTTTGTACAAGCCTTTGGGATCGCGCGTTTCGCAGATCTCGATGGGGACATCGACCAGCACTTCGATGAAGGGCAGTCCGTCCTGCCGATGCATCTGGCGCACCAGATCGCGGTCCTGGCGGTACGGGCTGATGAAGCTGGTGAGTGCGATCACGCCGGTATCCGCGAACAGTCTGGCGACTTCGCCGATGCGACGGATATTCTCTTCGCGATCGACGGCGCTGAAGCCCAGGTTCTTGTTCAGGCCGTGACGGATATTGTCGCCGTCGAGCACATAGGCCAGACGACCGCGTTCGATCAACGCGTGTTCGAGCGTGAAGGCGATGGTGCTCTTGCCGGAGCCGCTGAGTCCGGTGAACCAGACGGTCGCGCCGGTCTGGGCGAGCAGTTGCTCGCGATCCTCGCGTTTGACGTGCCCTTCGTGCCAGGTGATATTGGTTGCCCATAGTGCGTCCATCGTGCTGACTCCTCTCTTCCAGAAATATATTCGCTTAGATTAGATATTCGATTTAACTGACCAGTTTCAACAACGCCACCACACCCAGCACCACCGTGACTGTACCGACCAGGCCGCGCACGACATGCTCGGGAAGATGACGGATCGTGACGGTGGCCATGGGTACCGACAGCAACGCGCCCATCGTCAGTGGCACGGCAAGGTCCCACGCCAGGGTTTTGCCGACGAGCGAGATAACCGAGCAAACCGACCAGACAGGTCACCGACTCCGCCACCGAGGTCACGGCAACGGCGCGCTTGGCCGGCAATCCCGACACCACTTGACCCGCGGTCACCAGCGGCCCGTAGCCGCCGCCGGACAAACCTTTGTTGAACGCGGCCACCGCGCCGATGGCGACGATGCCGCCCGTGCGGTAACGCAGTTGCCGATGGCGCGTGGCAAGTATCACCACGCCCATGGATATGACGATGCCGGTGATGAACATCCCCAACCAGAATTTGGATATCTGGATGGCCAGCGCCACCGCCGCCAGCGCGCCGACCGCGCTCAGCGATGCGAGCAACAGCGTGGTGCGCCGCGCGGCGGCATCGTGGAAGAAATCCACGTTGCCGTCGCGTTGGTGCATGGCGCCGGCGGCCAGGCCGGTGATCAATTCGCTCAGCAGCACCGCAGGCACGATCTGCAACGGCTCGTAACCGAACAACAACAGCAGCGGCGTGAGGGTGGTGCCATAGCCCATGCCGAGACTGGAGTCGACGAACTCGCACAGCAGCGCGGCGAAGAAAATGGCAAGGACGGCGCCACCGTAATTGAAGTCCGCACTGCCCGGCAGGATGTGCCACTGCGGCATCACCACTTGGGTGGCGAGAATGGCGATCGATCCGGCGACCATGAACAACCACAGACGCAGGCGGCGGCCATGCAGGCGCGGAAAGCTGGTGGCGAAGGCAAGTGCTTGCGAGTTCATGATGGTTACTCCTCTTATTGGTTTACCTACCCAAACAGTGGCAAGAGGCGTGCCCGCACTAAGCCGTTGATTGATCGATGCCTCGAATTTGATCCAGATCATCCGGTTGTTATCCCGTCCTATATCACGGTTTTTCCGGCGTATGATCAATACATGACAACGCAGTCTTCACTCATTCTGACGGTGTGGAAATTGGTCGCACGCCAGCGCGGCATCGAAGCGTTCGCGGCGGCGCTTCTGCCGGTGTTGCAGGCGGCCATCCCGGTGCACTGGCTGTTGCTCCGGCGTTTGGATCCGGTGCGGATGAGCGTGGAGACTGTTGCTGCGGCGGGCCAGGACGACGCTCGCGTGGAGCATCGCACGCCGATCGAACCCGCCGCTTGGCCGGCCCTGCTCGCCGATTGTCGGCACTGCACGCATTGGCACGACCACGCCACGGCCTTGCACAAATTACAGCCGGGGCTGGTGCCTGGCGGTGTGCACGGCGATGTCTTCGTGCTCGGCCTTGGCTACGACGATGCGCCCGTGGGTCTGGCCGTCTTCCGGATCGACGCGACCGGGTTCGGGCCGGAGCAGGAAACTCTCCTGCAAGCGTTGGCCGAACCACTCGCCGCCGCCCTCGAAAACGACCGTCACCTGCGCGAACTCGCCACGCTGCACGAAGCCGCCGAGGCGGAACGTCGTTCGCTGCTCAAACGGCTCGGTCGTCAGGACATCGCCGACACGATCGTCGGCGCGCAATCTGGCTTGCGGGAGGTGATGGAACGCGTGGAGTTGGTGGCGCGTTCCGCTACGCCGGTGTTGCTGCTGGGTGAGACCGGCACCGGCAAGGAGGTTGTCGCGCGGGCGATCCATCGCCGTTCGTCACGCACCGGCGGCCCCTTCGTGCGCGTGAACTGCGGTGCATTGCCGCATGAACTCATCGACTCCGAACTGTTCGGTCACGAGCGCGGCAGTTTCACCGGCGCGGTGGCGAGTCGCAAAGGCTGGTTCGAACGCGCCGACGGCGGCACGCTATTGCTGGACGAAATCGCCGAACTCACACCGGCCGCGCAGGTACGGCTGCTACGCGTATTGCAGGATGGCAGCTTTCAACGCGTGGGCGGACAACAGATGCTGACCGTGGATGTGCGCGTCATCGCCGCCACCAACCGCGACCTGCGCGCGATGGTGGCCACGGGCGGGTTCCGCGAAGATCTCTGGTATCGCATCGCGGTGTTTCCGATCCGGCTGCCTGCGTTGCGCGAGCGCCCGCAGGACATTCCCGCCATCGCCACGCATTTCGCGCTGCGCGCCGCCGAGCGCCTCGGACTCGCACGCCAGATTCCCAGTGCGGAGGATCTCGAACGGCTCGCCGCCTATGACTGGCCGGGCAACGTGCGCGAGCTGGCCTCGGTGATCGAACGCGCGGCGATTCTCGGCGACGGCCGCGGACTCGAAGTCGCCAAGGCGCTCGGCGGCATCGATACCGGCCCGCGTATGGCCGCGGCCGCGCCTGCGCCAACCCAGACCGCGCACGGCGAACTCGAAAATCTGGACACCGCGATGCGTCACCATATCGAATCCGCATTGCAGCGCAGCCACGGCCGTATCGAAGGCCCCTTCGGCGCCGCAGCGATGCTCGGCATCAATCCGCACACCTTGCGCGCGCGCATGCGCAAACTGCGTATCGATTGGCATGGGTTTCGGGTATAACAAAACCGGACCTGCCTTGAAACGGTAGACACTCAGACCAGTACCCCAGCGATGAACTTCAAACCCATCATTCAATCCATGCGCGGACCCTTCCTGGTCTTGACTCCGGTTTGCGTATTTCTGGGCGTCAGTACCGTGGTTGCGAATCAGGCCACGGTGAATTTTCAATTGCTGGCGCTGGCATTGCTCGGGGCCTTGCTGGCGCACATCAGCGTCAATACCTTCAATGAGTATCTCGATTTCAAAAGCGGGCTGGATCTGACGACCACACGCACGCCCTTCAGCGGCGGCAGCGGGGCACTGCCCGGCAATCCGGGCGCGGCGGGTGCTGTCTTCGCGGTTGGCGGACTGTCACTGATCGCCACGCTGGCGATCGGGATTTTCTTTGTTCGGCACAGCGGGATGGGCATTATTCCGATCGGCGCGGCGGGTCTGGTCTTGATAACGACCTACACAGGATGGATCAACACGCGGCCGCTCCTCTGCTTGATCGCTCCGGGGCTCGGTTTCGGATTTCTGATGGTGGGAGGCACGTATTTTGTGTTGGCGGGGGCGTATGCGCCGTTGCCCTGGGTAGTTGCGGCCGTGCCGTTTTTCCTGGTCAACAATCTCTTGCTGCTGAACCAATACCCGGATATTCAGGCCGACATCCGCGTGGGCCGCCGGCATGTTCCGATTGCCTATGGAACGAAGTGCAGCAATTGGCTCTACGCCGGTTTCGCGCTGGCCACCGTCGCGGTGATTACGGCGTGCGTGATGATGGACTACTTCCCGACCTTGAGCCTCATCGCGCTGCTGCCGATGCCGCTGGCATTTTTTGCCTGGTCGGGCGCGATGAAATACGGAGAACAGATTGGCGGTCATCCGCAGTATATGGCCGCGAATGTGGCCGTTACCCTACTGACTCCGCTGTTGCTTGGGGTGTCGCTCATGCTTGGCTGACAGTGCACCTCCATTTTCCCTTGCAGATAAGCGGAGAACCCTCCATGTCGGCATAACCAAACGCTCGCGGCTATTTGTCTTCCTCTCCCCGCCCATAGGGAAACCGCACATGGCCGTAGCGCACCACCAGCACGGCCAGCGCGAGCACCAGCACGCTCGCCGACACACCGACCATACGCCAGACATCCATCTCTTTCATATCCAGCACCAGATAGCGCGCCAGCGCGACCATGCCGATGTACAGCGGCATGCGCACCGGCAACTGGCCGGATTCGAGATACAGGCCGACCATGGTGAGCACTTCGAGGTAGATGAACAGCAGCAGCAAGATCGGCGAGCTGCACGGCTGCGGTGTTCGATCATCAGCTCGATTTCCTGGGCACCGGCGATCACAGTCGCGATGGCGATGACGATCAGGCCGAGGTTCTCCACCCAGCGCAGGCCATTTTTACCGGCGCGCGTCACTGGATTGCTGAGCATAGGTTTTCCTCTTCTGCTGCGTGAATCATTCAATCGGTCAGTCCCGCATCGGCCATGTCCACCGCAATATAGTCGATACTGATACGGTCGCCCGCATAAGGCCGGAATTCCTCATCGGCAAAGCGCTTATGCGACGGGTGATCGCGATAGCGGGGTATCACCTCGCTGCTCGCGAAGCGCACCAGCCAACAGTGCTTGTATTTGGCATCCGGCGCAACCGCCGTGCCGGTGAACACACGGCGCACGCCGGGGATGGGGCTCAGCGCGCGATGGCCGTTCGCCATGGCGTCGGGGACACGTGCCGCCGCTTCATCGTTGAAGTTATAGATGATGAGATGCTCGACCTCGCGCCAGGGTCGTGCCGCATCGAGAACAGCGGCGGCTTGGTTGGCCGATCCCCACACCTGTATGCAGCGTTCGACCTCGGCGGCGATGGCCGCCTGCACACCCTTCATCAAACCGGTGTAGCCGGCGCGCGGATCGGCAGCGGCGTTCGCGCGCATGCGCGCGGCGGCGGCATCGGCGAGGGCCGTGTAATAGTTGATCTTGGCGACCCCGCGTTCGATCAACGCACGGAACTGCGTATCGCTCAGACCCGTGCCGCCATGAATCACCAGCGGTATGCCGAGTCGATCATTGATGTCCGCCAAGCGATCGAGATCGAGCTGCGGCTCGCCGCGCATGCGACCATGCACGGTACCGATGGATACGGCCAGGAAATCCACGCCGGTCTGCACGACATAAGCCTGTGCTTCATCGGGTGAGGTGTAAATAACTTCACCGGGATGCTTCTCGGCATCCTCGCCTTCTATGCCGGCGACATAACCGAGCTCGCCTTCGACCGGCACGCCGCAACCGTGCGCCATCTCCACGACGGCTTTTGTACGCGCAACGTTTTCGGCGAAGGCCTGGGTGGAGGCATCGACCATGACGCCGGTGCACCCGAGATTAATGCCGCGGATCGCGGATTCCAGACTCGCGCCGTGATCGAGATGAATCGCCACCGGCACGCTCGCGCGTCGCGCCGCCGCCACCGTGGCGGCCATGGCGCAGTTCGAAGTCGTAGTATTCGAAATGGGATTCGGCGAGGCTCAGAATCACCGGCGCCTGCTGACGTTCGGCGGCGGCAATGATCGCTTCGAGAAAATCCAGACTGACAAGATCGAAGCCACCGACCGCGTAGCGATGACGGTAGGCATGTTCCAGCATGTCCCGCATGTTGACGAGGGCCATACACTGCTCCGCTTGGCTGGCGGGAACGGCCGGCCAGGCCGTTCCCGATTACGCTATTTCGTGATATTCGCGAACAACACCGGCAGCTTCTCCGGCAGCCGCTGCACATTATCGATAATGGTGTAGTTGTTCATGCCGAAGATGCGCTTCACATAACTGTCCGCGTTGGGGTCCAGGGTCAGGCAATAACTCATGATGCCGTGGCTGTAGAGTTCCTCGACCGCCTTCTTGGTGTCGTGACGCAGATGCTGCGGATCGCGCTCGTCGATATCCGCCGGCTCGCCGTCGGTGACGATCAACAGCAGCTTCTTGCGCTGCACCTGTTTCAGCAGATGCCGTCCGGCATGACGCATAGCGGCGCCCATGCGCGTGGACATACCGCCCTTCATGCCGGCCAGACGTGACTTGGCCTCGTCATCGAAGTGCTGATTGAAATCCTTGAAGCGGTAGTACTGCACATCATGCCGGCCGTCGGAGGCAAAGCCGTGGATGGCAAACGGATCGCCGATGCCGTTGATCGCGGTCGCCACCAGTGTCGAGGCCTCGCGCGTCAGTTGCAGAATGGTCTTATCGGAACCCTGCACGGTTTCATTGGTGGATTCGGACATATCCATCAACACCACCACGGCCAGGTCGCGATTCTTCAGCACGTTGCGCATGGTGATGCGCGGGTTGGGCTGCTCGCCCATGCGAATCGCCACCATCGCATCGATGGCGGCATTGATGTCGATCTCGTCGCCGTCTTCCATGTTACGCACGCGCTGCACACCTTCCGGCGTGAGCAGATCGATGATCTGCTTGATGCGGTGCGCGACCGGTTTGTACTCGGTGATGATGTCATTGATCATCTCCGGATCGCCTTTGGGCTGGCGGCGCTCGTAGAGCGTCACCCAGTCGGGGCGGTGCAGCTGAATCTGATAATCCCATTCCTGATAATGGAAGGGTTCCGAGATCGGTTCCTTGCCCCACATCTGATTGAAGCTGACGCCCAGATCTTCGTAGGGCATCACCTCGGTTTCGCAGGTCCAGATCTCCTGCGCATCGTCGCCGGCCAGTTCGCAATCCACTTCATTGGCCATTTCCATGATGCTGACCTTGCGCCGCACCTGACGTTGACTGGCCGGCGAGATAATCGATGCCTTGATTCCAGTCGAATTCCTCGAACTCCCAGACGTAGCGATTGTCGTCGCGATACGGGATACGGATGCGATTCAGGATGCGCAGACTCGGAACTTCGCGCCGCTCCATGAACAGATGGAACAGCTCCATGCCCAGATCCCAGGAGAACTGGTTGTTGTCCTGATTCTGCTCGATGCCGGCATGGAAGCGCTGCGGCAATGGCATTCAGTTGCCGCATCATTCGGATTGATAACTGGAGTCCAACAGTTGCAGCGCGAAGCGTTCCAGTATCGGGATGGTGTCGTGCTCGGTCGGTTCTTGGTAATCGAGCACCAGCAACGAGCGCCAGAGTTTTTTCAGGCCCGGAAAATCCTTGATCGCCTTGTACTCGATGCGCGCATCTTCGACCAAGGCGATGAAAAACATCTGCGCCGGACTCAGCTGCTCGGCGGAGATCCGCGATTTCGTGTAGCAGATGTGCGCCGCCATATGCGCCGCCTGCGCGCGGTACAACTCCAGACCCGGCGATATCGCCCAGCGCGTCGACCGCATCGGGCATGTGCACGATGTTCTTTTCGATGTAGGGTTTGAAGTCGGTGTAATCCGCGCCGGTCGGACGCAGAAAGAAATCCCGGCCCCAGAGTGCGCGCAAATAGAAATTGAGTTTGCGCTGGGTATCGATAAACAACGTGCCGCGGCGTTCTTTCTGCAACACCGCGCGGCTGTCCGCCGACTCCAGATTGAAGTATGAGGTCAGATTCTTGAAGTCACGCCGATAGGCCTGCGCACCGAAATTGGTCCAGCGACGCAGGCCACTCAAGGTCAGCTTGGACAGCAGTTCGTCGATGTGACTCAGCATCGGCCGCAGACCGCGCGCCGCCGTCGCCGACAGTTGATGGATGAGCGTCAGATAGCCGCGCAGCAATTCCGCATCGCCCAAACGACGCGAGGCGGTGGGCAGGCTGTTGAACATCAGCGCGATGACCTCGCCGGAGGTCATGGAAGACAGCTTCAACGCCGCGCCGACGCAGTCGTTGATGACGTCTTCGCCGCACTCTTTGGCCACCATCGGCATTTGCTGCAGATAGGAAATGACCAGATCGTTGCCGCGACCCAGATTGATCAGCGCCCTTGGCGCCTTCCAGATAGGTCTGCAGGCCGACCGGCGACATGACGTGCGACGCCTCGACGAACGTATCCTTCAGCACGTCGCGCACTTCGTGCGCGGCGCCTTCTAGAATTTCTTCGTAGTCTTCCAGTTTGATAGCCATTTGGAATCTCTACTGCGAATATGGTGCGGAGACGGATTCAATGTAGGGTGGGTTACCAAGGCACGCCGTTGTTTGCGTAACCCACCAGCCGTTGCGCAAGGCAACACATCGCATCTGAATGTGTTGCGTTGCTGCGCACGCCTGGTGGGTTACGGCGCATGCTCATGCGCCTAACCCACCCGACATTGATTTCCAGCATCAACCAAAAAACGTCTGCACCGCAGCATTCAGGGTGTCGCGCATATCCGGATCATCGGTCAGCGGCGTCACCATGGTCATGGTGCAGGCGGCATTCGGCTCGACGCCCTTCACGATCAGCTGACCCGAGTAGACCAGCAGACGCGTGGAGATACCTTCATCGAGTCCGTGGCCTTTCAGATTGCGGGCGCGATGCGCGATCTGCACCAGCTTGGCGGCGATTTCTTTATCCACGCCCGACTCTCTGGAGACGATGTCGGTTTCGATCTTCTCTTCCGGATAATCGAAATCCAACGCGCCGAAGCGTTGCTTGGTGGATTGCTTCAGATCCTTCATCAGGCTCTGATAGCCCGGGTTGTAGGAGATCACCAACTGAAAATCTTTGTGCGCCTCGATCAGCTCGCCCTTCTTGTCCAAGGGCAAGGTGCGGCGATGGTCGGTCAGCGGATGGATCACGACCGTCGTGTCCTGGCGCGCTTCGACAACCTCATCGAGATAGCAGATGGCGCCGATGCGTGCCGCCGTGGTGAGCGGACCGTCCTGCCACTTGGTGCCTTCCTTATCGAGCAGGAAGCGGCCGACCAGATCGGAGGCGGTCATGTCTTCGTTACAGGCAACCGTGATCAGCGGGCGACCGAGCTTCCAGGCCATGTATTCGACAAAGCGGGATTTGCCGCAACCGGTCGGGCCTTTGAGCATCATCGGCATACGCGCGCTGTAAGCGGCCTCGTAAAGCTCGACTTCATTGGCGACGGATTTATAGAAAGGTTCTTTCTTGACCTTGTATTGCTCGCTATCCACAGCAGACATAATTCACCCCATTGACCAAATATGGCGGCGTCTCGATCACAGAGACATCATTTACCTTCATCGTCGGTTTCGACTTCGCCATTCCACCCGGCCGCTTTGGCGCGGGCGATGGCGATGTCATGAATTCGTTGATGGCGCTCGCGCAGGTCGGGTGGCAGATGGCTGACCAGGCAGCCATACTTGTCCCACTCGTTATTGACCTTCTGCAGCAAGGCATCGATGCCGGCCAGATTCCATCCGGCACAGGTTTCCGTTTCAGGGATAAGCCCGAACACCCAGGCGTCGCGGATAATCTTGCCGATGGTGGTCATACCACCATTCACTTCATTATCCACGCCAACGTATGTTTTTGGTTTATCCATAGTGCATCTACTACTCAAAAAAAAGCCCCTGTCCGGATCTGTTCGGGCAGGGGCTTTGGATGGTGTTGCTACCCTACCGATTTAGACCGTCTTACCGCGGTAGATAACCATCGAAGCACCTGCAGACTGCGCGTAGTTGTCAAAGCCCAACAGACGCACGTGGTTCTTCGGATGCGCCTTGTGGCAGGCTTCGAGTTCAGCCAGGATCACGTCGACATTGGTTTCACCGAACATCGGCAGCTTCCACATGTACCAGTAGTTGCTGATCGCATTCTCCGGCTCGGTGTGTTCGATGCCCGGGTTCCAGCCCTTGTTCACGATGTACTGGATCTGCTTGCGGGTCTGCTCCGCCGTCATCGCCGGCAGGTAGGAGAAGGTTTCAAACTTGCGGCTTTCTGCATTGGCCAAGCTTGATTTGTAGTCTTGCATTTCACTCATGGGATTCACTCCAAAGTTAGTTTCAAATTCGGTTAGGCGGCGAGACAACACTGCGTTGTCTCGCCTGACATCTATGACGCAAGCTTACTTATGCTTAACGTCGAGCTTATCAACCGTATCGAATTCGAACTTGATCTCTTTCCAGGTTTCCATCGCGATCTTGAGCTCGGGGCTGGATTTGGCAGCCGTGGTAAGAATGTCCTTACCTTCCTTCTCAATTTCACGACCGGCGTTACGGGCTTCGACACAGGCCTCAACCGCAACACGGTTGGCCGCGGCACCGGCCGCATTGCCCCAGGGATGACCCAAGGTGCCGCCACCGAACTGCAGGCAGGAATCGTCACCGAAGATGTTAACCAGCGCCGGCATGTGCCACACGTGGATACCACCGGAGGCCACCGGCATAACGCCCGGCATGGAGCCCCAATCCTGATCGAAGAACAGACCACGTGAACGGTCTTCCTTGATGAACGAATCGCGCATGGTGTCGATCCAGCCCAAGGTCGCATCGCGATCGCCTTCCAGCTTACCGACAACGGTACCGGAATGCAGATGGTCACCACCGGACAGACGCAGGATCTTGGTCAGCACGCGGAAGTGGATACCGTGGTGCGGGTTGCGATCGAGCACGGCGTGCATGGCACGATGGATGTGCAGCAGCATACCGTTACGCTGACACCACTGAGCCAGCTGGGTGTTAGCGGACAGACCACCGGTCAGGTAGTCGTGCATGATGATCGGCGCGCCGATTTCTTTGGCGTATTCAGCACGACGCATCATTTCGTCAGCGGTCGGCGCGGTAACGTTCAGGTAATGACCCTTACGCTCGCCGGTCTCAGCTTCGGCTTTGTGAATGGCTTCCATCACGAAGTCGAAGCGATGACGCCAGCGCATGAACGGCTGCGAGTTGACGTTCTCGTCGTCCTTGGTGAAGTCCAGACCACCGCGCAGACCTTCGTAGCAGGCGCGGCCGTAGTTCTTGGCGGACAGACCGAGCTTCGGCTTGATGGTGCAGCCCAACAGCGGACGGCCGTACTTGTTCAGAATGTCGCGCTCGACTTGAATACCCTGTGGTGGGCCATTGCAGGTCATGACGTAGGCGATCGGGAAGCGGATGTCTTCCAGACGCAGCGCGCGCAGCGCCTTGAAGCCGAACACGTTACCGACCAGCGAGGTCAGCACGTTGACCACCGAACCTTCTTCGAACAGGTCGATCGGGTAAGCCACGAAGGCGTAGAAGCAGGTGTCGTCGCCCGGCACGTCTTCGATCGCATAGGCGCGACCTTTGTAGTAGTCCAGGTCGGTCAGCAGGTCGGTCCACACCGTGGTCCAGGTACCGGTCGAAGACTCGGCGGCCACAGCAGCGGCGACTTCTTCGCGGGGCACACCGGCTTGCGGGGTGATCTTGAAGCACGCCAGGATGTCGGTGTCTTTCGGGGTGTAGTCCGGCATCCAGTAGGTTTCGCGGTATTCTTTAACACCGGCGTTATAGCTTTTCACTGCCATGGTCTAGTCCTCAACAGTCATCAAAAATTCGGTGGTATATCGCGACCCGAGTGTTGCTGTGGCCTGCGACTCCGTCCCCGGAAGGCTAGATCCTGGGGATCACCCACTTCCAGCGTGTAGGCACTTTATAGGGGGCTCGTCATAAATAACAGTCAATGTTTATGATAAGTAGGATAAATTATAATTTATCCTAAACTCGCCCTGACCGGCCCGCAGCGTAATCAATATATATTTCTTTAATTACAATCAGATGAAACCATTCCTACCCGGCCTGATCAGTCATCGTCGGACATTGATCGGAGGCTCGGGGCGAGGCGGCAAAATCAAAACCTTAGGTGGTTATCCGCCGGTAGATATCCGCGAGCTTGCGCGGCAACTGCTGCACATCGTCGAGGATGGTGTAGCGGGCATGGCCGTACATGTGCGGCAAGTAATCCCGCGCCTCCTTGTCGATGGTGATGCAGAACGAGTGCACGCCCTGACGCTTGGCCTCCAGCAAGGCCATGCGCGTGTCTTCGATGCCATGCTGACCGCGATATACGTCGAAATAATCATCGGGGCGACCGTCCGACAAAGTGACCAGCAGTTTGGTGCGCGCCTCGACCTCGTTGAGCAACTTGGTCAGGTGACGAATGGCGAAACCCATGCGCGTGTATTCCTGCGGACGGATACCCGAGATACGCGCCTTCACTTCATCGCCGTAATGCTCGTCGAAGCGTTTGATGCGGAACAGCTCGCAGCGTTTGCGCGTGGTGCCGGAGAAACCATAAATGGCGTAACGATCACCGAGCGTCTCCAACGCCTCGCACATCATCACCAAGGCCTCGCGTTCGGCCTGATTGATCCAGCCCTTGGTCGAACCACTCATGTCGACCATGAACGCCACCGCGATATTGCGCTCGACGCGATGCATGCGCGTGAACACGCGATCACTCATCTCCTGACCGGCTTTGGCGTCGGCCAAGGTTTCGACCAACGCATCGATGTCGACGTCATCACCTTGCGTCTGTCGTTTCAGCAGACGATCTTCGTCGCGCATGACCTCGAAGGTCTTGCGCAGATTTTTAACCAGGCCCATGTATTTGGTGAGCACCTCGGCGACAAAATCATCGCGGATCGGCGTGACATCTTTTTCGCGCATCACGCACCAATTCTTTCGATAATGCTGACGGCCGTGATCCCATTCCGAATAGAACTGCGCGCCTTCCTCGTGATAGGTGCCTTGCCAGACCTCATCCGGATCGCGCTGCTGTTCTTGATACTGACTCAAGTCGTATTCGCCAGGCCCTGCGGCAACCAGATATTCCGGTGGTATCTCGCCGAAATCCAAACGAATAGAGGTCAGCAATTGCTGCACATCATCCGGCGGCGCAATCGGCGCACCATCCAGATTCAACTCGAAGACATCCGGTTCGCCGTCGCGCTCTTCCTGTTTATTTAATTCGAACCGAGCAGGACGATCAGCATGTTCTGGCGCATCACGCTGCACCTGCGGCTTATGATCATCCTGCAACTCGGCCAACTTAATACGCAGCAAGGCCTTTTCTTTGTCGATACGCGAGGCCATGCGTGCCGCAACCTGATCGGGCTGGAACACGCCTTGATAGCACATAGTCGGTCCGTCATCGGCACCCGCATAGACGTCATTCAATAACGTCAGACTCAATTTCGCCGTGGCATGAGTGGATCGCAGTTGTTCTGCGCATGCCAACCATAAATCCGACAACTCAGGTTCGCCGGATATCTGCTTGAGACGACACATCTGTCGATATAACCCAGGCAGTTCACGCGCGAGACACGCCTCAAGACGCAATGTCTCCAGCGCATGATAAAGCCGTGCCGCTCGCTCAGGATCAGCATACTGTGCGAGCCGCTCGGGCAGATCGGCGCGAAAGGTGCCGAAACGCGTCTGCGCCCACAGCATCGCCACCGTCGCCTTGCACAGCTGGAAATTATCTTCGGCGGTTTGCATGTCGGCAACGACGGCGGGCAGAAACAATATTTCCGTATCGGTGTATGCCGTCACGCTCTGCTCCAGCCGCAAACGCCGTCCGGACAATCCACGTACAAAGGTAAAGAGGATGCCGCGAATCTCATCGAACACCACACCGGCCGCATGCTCATGACGCAGTCGCAGTGAGTACTCGATGTCGTTGACCACTTTGAGCGCGGCATGCAGACCGCTGCGGTCATAACTGTCCATCGCCTGTAACGCCCACGCCTCCACGACACGACGATCCAGCCGCGCGATCATCTTCAACGCGTTGTGTGCGAACTGATAGGCGATCTGGGTGTTGGTGGTAGAGATGCGCCGCGTCCAGTCCAGCAGGAAGTCGCGGTCTTGCGGCGGCAGCGCCAGAATCTGCGCGGCGAGCTCATCGACCTTGAGGAAACTGAATTCGACATCGAACCAGGTTTCGAGATCATGAACGATAGAGGCTAGATTTTTTTCAGCGGTGGCCATGCGGCGGATCAGCCTTAGTGAACTTCAGGCTTAGAGATATTAATCGCCCACGCAATCAAAACACCGACGATGACAGCTCCTGCACGGCGGCGAGGATCTCCGCGTCATCGGTGACGGCACGTGCAATCGCGCTGCGGCAGGCGGCGACCGGTGGAATACCTGCCGAAATCAGTTTGCCGGCATGCACCAACAGGCGCGTGCTGGCGCCTTCATCCAGGCCACTGCCTTTGAGATTGCGCGTCATATGCGCGAACTTCACTAATTGATCGGCCGTATCGCGGTCGACGCCGGATTCCTTGGCGATGATGCGCGCCTCCAGATCGGTCGAGGGATAATCGAAATCCAAGGCCACGAAGCGTTGGCGCGTGCTCTGCTTGAGATCTTTCAGCACGCTCTGATAGCCGGGGTTATACGATACGGCGAGACAGAATTCTTGCGGCGCCGTCAATTGCGTTCCCAACTTTTCGATCGGCAGCACGCGTCGATCATCGGCGAGCGGATGAATGACGACCATGGTGTCTTTGCGTGCCTCGACTATTTCGTCGAGGTAGCAGATGGCGCCGACACGCACCGCGCGACTCAACGGGCCATCGATCCATATGGTCTCACCGCCACGCACCAAATAGCGGCCGACCAGATCCGAGGCGGTCAGATCGTCATGACAGGACACGGTGATCAGAGGCCGCTGCAGACGCCACGCCATATACTCCATGAAGCGCGTCTTGCCACAGCCCGTCGGCCCTTTCAGCAATACTGGCAGATTGTGCGCGTAGGCCGCCTCGAAGATGGCAATCTCATCGCCCGTCGACTCGTAGTATGGCTCGTGCTCGACGAAGTATTCTCCACCCGACAATAATTCTGAATTCATACGCGCCTCACACCTGCGATCAATCGTCGACGTATTTATATTTATCGTCATCGGCCTGCGTCGTGCCCTCGATCGGCCCGACCTTTTTCGCAATCTCGTCGAGTCGCGCCTCACGCTCGCCCTTCTTGGCGGCACGTCGCTCGTAGGCATCTTCACGTACTTTCAAAAATTGATCGCCGAACATGACCTGGCTCAGAAAGCGCTGGCCGAACAGCATCAATTCGACATCATCGCTGTACAACTTGTCTTTGGTAGCCTGATCGATTTCGTATACATCTTCGAACGACGGCGTCTGAATAAACTCGCGGAATTGATCGACGTCATAACAAGCCATAAAGAACAACTGCAAGCTGCGCTTGGACGGCCTGCCAACGGCCGGGCCTGAGGATTGTTTTTTCAGAATCAGCTGACGCCAGCCACGACCGAGTTCATCGTATTCTTCTATGCCTTGCTCCTTGCGATATTCATCTACCGTCAATTTGCGATCTTCTAAATGCCCGTGACAATGCGACTCCTGTACCAACGCATAGGCAGTGCGATCAGTGAATTCATCCTGACGACGTATTGACAGGAGCGCCACCGGATAATAACGACATGCCGTCGGACGATCTTCGTAAACGCTACAGCCTGCTTCCGTCATGAACTGACAAGCGCTGCCATTTTCTATCGGCTTGAGCTTGATGCCCGCGATACCGTCTCTTTCCATCTCATACGGAAAGGTGTATTTGACCAAAAACTCCGTCGAGGTCATGCCTAGGCGTTTTTTCAAACGCACCACATCGTAGGGCGTCAGTGAGATATCGATGTTCTTGCAGCAGGCATTAAAACAGTCGATGTCTTTATGACAACGAAACTGAATCTGCGCATTGCCATCAATGGTCTGCGGCAAGACCGGGCTCTGCATAAACGGCGAATCATTGATAAGACGATCACTCACGGCACTTCTCCCGAACAGTCGCAACACCACTACGCCCGTTCTTAAACTGTAAAAAGCTAAAAAACTATTAATCTAAAACCAAGCTGTCATTCCGGCGCATGCCGCAATCCAGCGCCTTGAATCACATGGATTCCGGCATGCGCCGGAATGACGAACTTTCTACTCTATAACAACGCATGCTACCCAACTGACTCGCGTACGTCGAAATCCAGCCCAACAGATAGGGATACCACCCGTTGAGGGGTTGTTAGGGGAGAGAAAGGATTCTCTCCCCTAACAGTCAGCCTGCGCAGGACTTGTCCGAGCAAGGCGGCATTAAGCCAATAAAACAAAAAACCGGACGCCTTGCGGCGCCCGGTTCTCCAGTCCTACAGACTACCGACCTTAGTGGGCGGCAGGCTTGAACAGCTTGGACTTGTCTACCAGATCCACGTGCTTACGCTTGAAGCAATTCCACTTGTGGGTGGACTTGTCGTAGACCGAGTTAACGAAGCAATGCCAGTTCTCCTCATCGACAAAGTTCTTGTCCATGCGGTAGTAGAAGCCCGGGTAACGGGACTCCTGACGGAACAGGATGTGCTGCAAGTGAGCTTCGGCGGTCAGGATGCGGTGATAGTTCTCCCAGGCGCGCAGCAGTTCGTGCAGGTCTTTCGCACGCATCTTCTGGGCGTCTTCCTTCAGCATGTCGAGCTTTTCCTGCGCCACGTTGAGCATGTTCTCGTTGGTGGTGTAGTAGGTCGCGACACCAGCCACATACTCGTCCATGATCTTCTGCAGACGGAACTGCAGCATCTTGGGCGTGATGTAGTTCGGGTTGACGTCGATCGCGGTGGTGTAGTCCTTGAATTCAAGGTAGTTACGCACCGGCTTGTAGATCTCTTCCGCCAGCTGGGCCGGATCGGTATCCAACTCGACCTTCATGTCCTTGTTGTCGATGCAGTACTGCACCATGGACTTGGCGCACATACGGCCTTCGGCATGCGAACCGGAGGAGAACTTGTGGCCCGAGGCGCCCACGCCGTCACCGGCAGTGAACAGACCCTTGACGGTGGTCATGGAACGATAACCCCAGCTCCAGCCGCTCGGCAGATGGGTCGGGATCTTACCCGCGTCGGCATGCTCTTCAGCCGTCGGCGCGCCCACGTCGGTCGGACCCGACACCCAGATGCCGCAGCAACCGGAATGCGAACCCAACAGGTAGGGCTCGGTCGGCATCAGCTCGGAGTTCTTCTTCTCCGGCTCGACGTTCTCACCGACCCAGATACCGCACTGGCCGACGCACATGTCGAGGAAGTCTTCCCACGCTTCGGCTTCAAGATGCTTCACTTCGCGCGGCGACAGGGTCTCGCGGAGTTTGGCAAGGGCGGTAACGGTGTCCATGTAGATGGGACCGCGACCTTCCTTCATCTCTTTCAGCATGAGGTGGTTACGCAGGCAAGAGGCCGGAACAGCCGCCTGACCGTACGGAGGATAGTCGTTCAGCAGCTCTTTGTTCTTGACCATGTACACTTCGCCGTAGGCGTTGGTGGCTTGGGCCTTGAACAGCAGGAACCACGCGCCGACCGGGCCGTAACCGTCTTTGAAACGGGCCGGAACGAAACGGTTTTCCATCATGGTCAGCTCGGCGCCGGCTTCAGCAGCCATGGCGTAGGTGGAACCGGAATTCCACACCGGATACCAAGCGCGGCCGGTACCTTCACCCACGGAACGCGGACGGAAAATGTTCACGCAACCGCCGGCGGCCAACAGGATGGCCTTGGCCTTGTACACGACGACTTTCTGGTCGCGAGTCGAGAAACCAACAGCACCGGCGATGCGGTTCTTGTCGTTCTTGTCGTTGACCAGCTTGACGATAAAGATGCGCTCTTCGATGCGATCCATACCCAGGGCTTTCTTGGCGGCTTCAGCGACGATCCACTTGTAGGATTCGCCGTTGATCATGATCTGCCACTTACCCGAACGTACCGGCTTGCCGCCGTCTTTCAGCGCGGGCATGCCTTTGGAACCGTCGTGACGCTCACCGTTCTCGTCGGTCTTCCAGATCGGCAGACCCCATTCTTCGAACAGATGCACGGAATCGTCGACGTGACGACCCAGGTCGTAGGCCAGGTCGTCGCGGGTCAGACCCATCAGATCGTTGGAGACCATGCGGGCATAGTCCGCCGGATCCTGCTCGGTTCCGATGTAGGTGTTGATCGCGGACAGGCCCTGCGCCACGGCGCCGGAACGATCCATAGCGGCCTTGTCGACCAGCTTGATCTTCAGATCAACGCCAGCTTCTTTCTTGGCGGCTTCCGCCCATTGCACCACTTCGAACGCGGCGCCGCAGCAGGCCATGCCACCACCGATAAAGAGGATGTCGACTTCCTCTTGAATAATTTCTGGATTACCAAATTCACCGGCCATGATGTTTACCTCTAAATGCTAAATTGATTCTGATTGCTCAAATGCTTCGATCAGCGCTTAGGCGCGGATCAGCTCAGCAGCGGTTGCCCGGACGGAAGCCAGCGGTGACGCCGCCATTGTCGGTACCGGTGAAGAAACCGATATCCTTGATCTTGGCCAGGGCCGCGGTGGGCTTGCCGGCGTAGGGCTCAATGGAACCTTCCGGCGTGGTGCGGATCGGGAACTTGAAGCGCTTCAGGGTGCCGTTGCGGAACTTGATGGTCCACATGATGGAGTCGGAACCACGCAGCGGCTGCACAGAACCGCCCAGCGGCACGATGTCGGCGTAATGACGGCATTCGATAGCCTGCTGCGGGCAGATCTTCACGCAGGAGTAGCATTCCCAGCACTGCTCAGGCTCTTGATTGAAAGCCTTCATCGCGTGGCCGGTCTCGGAGCCATCTTTGTCCAGCTTCATCAGATCGTGGGGGCAGATGTACATGCACGCGGTCTTGTCCTGACCCTTGCAGCCATCGCACTTATCGGTACGTACAAATGTAGGCATGGTAAATCTCCTAGTTCTATTCTTTGCTAGCAATCCGCGAATGTCGCGGCCCTGTTGTTTGAACTTTCACCTGACCTTGGCCGGGGCGTATCGCGAATCCGCTTCCGGCAGGTTTAAGTCCGTTACTCGCTGGAGCACAGCAGCCTCGATCGCCGCCGGCACCAAGCGAAAATCTCTTTACGCAGCCGAGTGACCTTTCAACTCGACTTTCACATTCTGCTCAGCACTGAGGCCGGCATAATATTTCTGCAGCACCTTGGCCACTTCGGCACGGCTGAATTCCACCGGCAGATCCTGACCTTCGGAGAGCATCGAACGTACCTTGGTGCCGGACAACAGAATCCGATCATCCTTGCTGTGCGGGCAGGTGCGCTGCGAAGCCATACCGCCGCACTTGTTGCACCAGAAGGTCCAATCGATGTTCATGTTCTTGGTTTCGAGCGCGTCCTTCGGGATTTCGTCGAAGATCTTCTGCGCGTCGAACGGGCCGTAGTAGTCGCCCACGCCGGCGTGGTCGCGGCCGACGATCAGGTGCGAACAGCCGTAGTTCTGGCGGAACAACGCATGCAGCAGCGCTTCACGCGGACCGGCGTAACGCATATCGAGCGGATAGCCGGCCTGGATGACGGTGTTGGGTGCGAAATAATTGTCGACCAGCACCGAGATGGCTTCCGAGCGCACTTCGGCCGGGATGTCGCCGGGCTTCAGCGCGCCGAGCAGCGAGTGGATCAGCACGCCATCCATCGTTTCGATGGCGATCTTGGCGAGGTATTCGTGCGAGCGGTGCATCGGGTTGCGGGTCTGGAAGGCCGCGATCTTGCGACCAGCCCATTTTCTCGAACGCAGCGCGGGTTTCCGCGGGCGTCATGAACTGATCACCGTATTCTTCTTTGAAGCCGCCCTGCGACAGGACTTTGATCGGGCCGGCGAGATTCACTTCGCCCTGCTCCATGACCATCTTCACGCCCGGATGCTCGGCGTCGGCGGTCTTATAGACCATCATGCATTCGTGCGCCTTGTCGATACCGTACTTCTCGGTCACCGTCATGGTGGCGAGGATTTCATTGCGCTCGGCATCGAACAGCGCGATTTCGTCGCCGTCCTTGATGCCATCAGCCGTGGCCTTGTCGGTCGACAGAGTGATCGGGATCGGCCAGAACAGACCATTGGCCATCTTCATGCCATCGCAGACGCCCTGCCAATCGGCATAGGTCATGAAACCCTGCAGCGGCGTGAAACCACCAATGCCCAGCATGATGATGTCGCCGGCTTCACGCGACGAAACATTCACCTTCTTAAGAGTTGCGGCGCGCTTCTGCTCGTTCGCCAGTGCCTGACCTGACAACAACAAGGGCTTCAGTTCGCCCCCGCCATGGGGTTTGACTAACTTCGACATGGATTCCTCGCTTCTTCTATTCGGCGTGCTAACTGCTTAGATTTGGTGGGTACCGGAGGTGCTCCGCCACGCCACTCGCACGGTCTGCCTAGGGGCAGGGGCTGCTACCTTAAGGTGTCGCCCTGGGAAAGCCAAACAGTTTTATCTTTAGGCTGCATAAAAACCCTTTATTCGTGCCCTCTGGATAGCGGAAATAAGTAACGTAATGATAAATATCAACTAACTATAAGTATAATTATTAGAATATTATAATATTTTATGTCGCTTTCAGATTTCCTAATTGGTGAAAGACCGACTAATTTAATAGAGTACACCGCCCGGTAACCTGCCAACGGACTTTATCCCATGCGCGACCCCAGACCCCTCCACGATCCGCTGAGCAAATCGGTGGATGCGAACAGCCGCATCGAGACCAAAAATACGACCTGCTATATGTGCGCCTGCCGCTGCGGCATCCGCGTCACCCTGCGTGACGGCGAGGTCCGCTACATCCAAGGCAATCCGGACCATCCGCTCAACAAGGGCGTGATCTGCGCCAAGGGCGCGTCGGGCATTATGAAGCAGTACTCGCCGGCGCGTTTGACCAAGCCGCTCAAACGCAAGGCCGGCGCTGACCGCGGCGACAACGCAATTCGAAGAAATCAGTTGGGACGAGGCCTTCCAGATGATGGAAGAGCGCCTGGCCCCGATCCGCGCCACCGATCCGAAAAAATTCGCGCTGTTCACCGGCCGCGATCAGATGCAGGCGCTGACCGGCCTGTTCGCCAAGCAGTTCGGCACGCCGAACTATGCGGCGCACGGCGGTTTCTGCTCGGTCAACATGGCCGCCGGCATGATCTACACCATCGGCGGCTCGTTCTGGGAATTCGGCGGCCCCGATCTGGAGCGCTCCAAACTGTTCGTGATGATCGGCACCGCCGAGGATCATCACTCCAATCCGATGAAGATCGAGTTGTCCAAGTTCAAGCGCAACGGCGGCAAATTTATCTCCATCAATCCGGTGCGCACCGGCTATTCGGCCATCGCCGACGAATGGATCCCAATCAAGCCCGGCACCGATGGCGCGCTGCTGCTGGCGCTGACCAATGAGATCATTAAGCAAGGCCTGTACGACCGCGAGTTCCTGGTCCAGTACAGCAACTCCGCGCAGCTTGGTGAACATGGACGAAAACAGCACCGAATACGGCATGTTCGTGCGCTTCGAAGTACCGCCGGAAGAAGGCTGCTTCGATCCGCAGAACAAACTGTGGTGGGATCGCGAACTGAATCGTCCGATTTCCACGCACACCGAAGGCGCCGATCCGTACCTGCTCGGCGAATTCCGCCTCGACGACGGCACACCGGTCAAACCGGCCTTCCAGACTGCTGGTCGATCGCGTCAAGGACTACACCCCGGAATGGGCGTCCAAGATCACCGGCATACCGGTCGAGACCATCAAGCGCCTCGCTCACGAGATGGGCATCGTCGCGCGTGATCAGAAAATCGAACTGCCGATTCCCTGGACCGACACCTGGGGCAAGGAACACCAGTCGGTTACCGGCAACCCGGTATCCTTCCACGCCATGCGCGGGCTGGCGGCGCATTCGAATGGCTTCCATACCATCCGCGCGCTGTCGATACTGATGTCGATCCTCGGCACCATCGACCGACCCGGCGGCTTCCGTCACAAGGCGCCGTTCCCGCGACCGATCCCGCCCTGCGCGAAGACGCCCACCGGCCCCGAAGGCGTACAGCCCAATACACCCTTGGGCGGCATGCCGCTGGGTTGGCCGGCCGATCCGGATGATCTGTTTGTCGACGACGCACGGCAAACCGGTGCGCATCGACAAGGCGTTCTCCTGGGAATTCCCGCTGTCCGTACACGGCCTGATGCACAACGCCATCACCAATGCCTGGCGACAGGATCCGTACAAGATCGACACGCTGCTCATCTTCATGGCCAACATGGCCTGGAACTCGTCCATGAACACGGTCGAGGTCCGCAAGATGCTCAACGACAAGGATGAGAACGGTGAATATAAAATCCCGTTCCTGATCGTCGCCGACGCCTTCCAATCGGAAATGGTCGCCTATGCCGATCTGGTGTTGCCGGATACCACCTATCTGGAACGCCACGATGTGATGTCCATGCTCGATCGCCCGATCTCCGAATACGACGGCCCGGTGGATTCCGTACGTATACCCGTCGTGCCACCGAAGGGCCAGTGCAAACCGTTCCAGGAAGTGCTGATCGAAATGGGTTCGCGCCTGAAGCTGCCGGCCTTCACCAAGGCCGACGGCGGCCGCAAATTCCGCGACTACCCGGACTTCATCATCAACTACGAAACCGAACCCGGTTCCGGCATCGGCTTCCTGGCCGGCTGGCGCGGCAAGGGCGGCGAGAAGTTCCTCAAGGGCGAGCCGAATCCGAAACAGTGGGAGATGTACGAGAAGAACAACTGCGTCTTCCAATACCATCTGCCCAAGTCGTATCAGTACATGCGCAACTGGAACCAGGGTTATCTGGAATGGGCGCAGCGGCATCGCCTGACCCGTTACGCCGAACCGATCCTGGTGCACATCTATTCCGAGGTGCTGCAGAAATTCCGTCTCGCCGCGCAAGGCAAGAGCCAGGGCAAGCAGCCGCCGGATCATCTGCGCAAGCGCATCGAAACCTACTTCGATCCACTGCCGTTCTATTACGAGCCACTGGAATCGCAGTTGACCGATTTGCAGAAGTACCCGCTGAACGCCATCACGCAACGGCCGATGGCGATGTATCACTCCTGGGATTCGCAGAATGCCTGGCTGCGGCAGATTCACACCTACAATTTCATGCATGTGAATCCGCTCACCGCGCGCAAGGAAGGCATCGAGGACGGCGGTTGGATGTGGGCCGAATCGCAATGGGGCAAAGTGCGCTGTATGTGCCGCTACTCCGAAGCTGTCGAGCCCGGCACCGTGTGGACCTGGAATGCCATCGGCAAGGTCAGCGGCGCCTGGGGTCTGGACGGCGATGCCAACGAGTCGAAGAAAGGGCTTCCTGCTCAATCACGTCATCAGCGAAGAACTGCCCGCGCACGATGCCGGCGAGCATGTCTCCAACTCCGACCCGGTCACGGGCCAGGCCGGTTGGTACGATGTGCGCGTGCGCATCTACAAGGCCGAAGCCGGCGAGGAAGCCGTCTCGTTCCCGCAGTTCGATACGTTGAGCACCGTACCCGGACAGGACAAGCCGAAGAAATCCTGGCTGGCCTATTTCGCTGGCGGCAAGAAGCGCGCTTAAATTTTTTTGAACCGCCAAGAGCGCAAGGAAAACATGTTGAACCGCCAAGGCGCCAAGAACGCCAAGGATGAAAATGTAAAAGACCAAAATCTTTTTCATTCATTTTCTTGGCGTCCTTGGCGCCTTGGCGGTTCAAAGATTTCTTGGCGCCTTGGCGTCTTGGCGGTTGAAACATAGGATTCTACAACATGACTCAATTGGCACTAGTGATCGATCTGAACGTCTGCGTGGGCTGTCATGCCTGCGTGACGTCGTGCAAGGAATGGAACACCTCGGGCACCGCCGGCTCCATGTCCGACTTCAATCCCTACGGTAAAGACCCGACCGGCACCTTCTTCAATCGTGTGCAGACCTTCGAAGTCGGCACCTTTCCGAACACGGAAACGGTGCATTTCCCAAAGAGCTGCCTGCACTGCGAAGATCCGCCGTGCGTACCCGTCTGCCCGACCGGCGCCAGCTACAAGCGCGCCGAAGACGGCATCGTGCTGGTCGACTACGACAAGTGCATCGGCTGCAAATACTGCTCCTGGGCCTGCCCTTACGGCGCGCGCGAAATCGACGAACATCTGAAGGTGATGAAGAAGTGCACGCTGTGCGTGGACCGCATCTACGACACCGCACCTGCCGGAATCCGAGCGCAAACCCGCCTGCGTGCTGGCCTGCCCGACCAGCGCGCGCCTGTTCGGCGACGTGCATGATCCGGAGTCGGAAGTCTCGGTGAATATCCGCGAGAACGGCGGTTATCAGCTGCATGCCCGAGTGGGGCACCAAGCCGGCCAACCATTATCTGCCGCGGCGCAAGACGCGCATCACCATCCACGCCGATGAATTGGAGCGCGTCGACAATCCGTTGAAGAAGGAACGTCAGCAGCCGCAGCCCGGGCTCAACGAACCGACGCTGGACGATGTCACCAGCTGGTAATTACGACGTAGACGAATATCAGCAGAGCCGAGGAGCGAGCGTTCAGGAACGAGCGGCTACCTCGTCCGCCTTGAGCCTGACCGCTACGTATCTAGCATCTAGTCAAATTTTATCGGAGCACACATGCATCCCGCATTCTCTGTCATCTTTCTCACGACATTGATCGGCGTTGGCCAGGGCGTGTTCCTCGCGCTGTTCACCGGCCATCTGTACTCAGTCATCAAGGTCGTGCCGATGTCGGCCGATCCGCAAACCTTCTACGGCCTCGGCAGTCTCATCGCGCTGGTGTTCCTGGGCGGCGGCCTGCTGGCTTCGTTCTTCCATCTCGGTCGCCCCGAACGCGGCTGGCGCGCCATCGCCCGTTGGCGCACCTCGTGGTTGTCGCGCGAAGTCATCGTGCTGCCGGCGTTCATGGGCGCGCTGACGCTGTACGGTCTGATTCAATACACCGCCTGGAGTCCTAGTCCTGTTCAACCTCGGACCGATCATCGTCGATCTGTCGCTGGTGGCTGGGCGTCGTGACGACCGTCCTGGCCTTCACGTTGTTCATCTGCACCGGCATGATCTACGCCTGCATCAAATTCCTGCAGGAATGGGCCACACCACTGACGGTGGTGAATCTAACGCTGCTTGGCACCGCCTCCGGCTTCACCTTGACGACGGCGTTCGCCGCACTCTATGCACCGGAACTGGTACGCTTCTATGGCATCTGGGCGATCATCATCACCGTGTCCGCCCTGATCACCCGCATCGCCTCACTTGATCCGCAATTCACGCATCAAATACAAATCGACGACGCAGTCCGCCATCGGCGTGCGCCATACCCAGGTCGTGCAGAAGGCGCAAGGCTCGATGGGCGGCTCGTTCAATACGCGTGAGTTCTTCCATGGCAAGAGCGCCGCTTTCCTGAAATCCATCAAGTGGATCTTCCTGGTGCTGGTGTTCCCCGTACCAGTATTGCTGCTGATGCTGGGCCTGTCCTCGGCGGCCGTGGCCACCCTGGCGCTGTCCTTCGTCGTGCAATATATCGGACTGCTCGCCGAACGCTGGTTCTTCTTCGCCCAGGCGAACCATCCGCAAAATCTGTATTACCAGACGATCTAATCAGGGTTAGGGGTTCGACAACGGTTCGGGAGCGACACCGTGGCGGAATCCCAAACCCTCGATAACTTAGCGTATCAGAGCCGAGAGTTTCCAAACTGGCGACATTTACTCTGACCCCGAACACTCGATTTACTCACCAATACCCCACACCCGCGTACTGTTAGCGTTCCAAGGTGCTATAGTGAAACCCATGAGCCGCGCAGCTGATCGATCCCTTCGGACGTTCCATCGAATACGTACGACTGTCTGTCACAGACCGTTGCGATCTGCGTTGCGTCTATTGCATGCCGAAGGGCTTCACCGATTTCGAAGAGCCGGAGCACTGGCTGACCTTCGGCGAGATCGAACGCGTCATCGCCGCCTTCGCGCGTCTGGGCACTCGCCGCGTGCGCATAACCGGCGGTGAACCGCTGGTGCGTAAAGATCTGCCGCAACTCGCCACCCGCCTTGCCGCACTGCCCGGCATCGAAGACCTTTCACTCTCGACCAATGCCACGCGCCTGGCCAAGCACGCCGTCGAACTGCATGACGCCGGCATCCGCCGCATCAATGTCAGCCTGGACACCTTGCAGCCGCAACGCTTCAAAGAGATCACCGGCGGCAAACTCGACAAGGTGTTGGCCGGTCTGATGGCCGCCAAGGCCGCGGGCTTCACACCGATCAAGATCAACATGGTGGTGATGAAAGACGTCAATGACGACGAAGTCGAAGACATGGTCGATTTCTGCATTGAACATGACTTCACGCTGCGCTTCATCGAGACCATGCCGATCGGCGACACCGGCCGCGCCGCCACCGATCGCTATGTGGATTTACAAACGGTGAAGGCGCGCCTGGCGCAACGTTATGAATTATTGCCCGGCGTGATGCCCGGCGGCGGTCCCGCACGCTATGTGCGAGTCGCCGGCACGGATCTGCGCATCGGCTTCATCACACCGATCTCACAACACTTCTGCGAAACCTGCAACCGCGTGCGCCTGTCGGTGGATGGCACGCTGTATATGTGTCTCGGTCAGGAGCACCGCTTCGAATTGCGGCCGCTGCTGCGCGCAGGTTGCAGCGATGCCGAACTTGAAGCCGCCATCCTGCACGCCATCGACCTCAAGCCCGAACGTCACGAGTTCAACGAGAAGCCTGAGCAAGTCCTACGCTTCATGTCCATGACCGGCGGTTAAAGCCCCATCTCATGCACGCACTCCAGCAGTGCGTGATAGCAATTCGTATCCAGCGCCGTGCCGGTCATGCGCCCCATGATCTCCAGGGCCTGCGGCACCGGAATCGGTCCGCGATACGGCCGGTCGGCCGTGATCGCATCGAAGACATCGCAGACCGTGATGATGCGCGTCTCCAACGTCAGCTCTGCCGCCACCATCCCTTTCGGATAACCCTTGCCATCGAGACGTTCGTGATGCGCGCCGGCGACAATCGCCAGATCCTTGAACGGCAGGATGCGTGACAGAATTTCCTCGGTATAGACAGGATGCAGCCGTACCTCACGCCATTCCTCGTCGGTCAGCGCGCCGTCTTTATCTAGAATGGAATTGCTGACCCCGAGTTTACCCAGATCATGCAGCAGCGCACCGCGCTTGAGCCAACGGCGGCGCGACGCATCGATGCCCAGCTTGCTTGCCAACACGTCGGTATACAGCGCGACACGTTCACTGTGCCCGGCCGTAAAAGGGCTTTTCGCATCCACCACTTGACTGAACGCCTCGGCGATATTGTCCAGCAGATCGTCGTCGACACTCAGCATGCGCGCTTCAGGCTCGATGCCTTGCACCAGGCTGTCGATGCTATCGCTGCGCAACGCCGCCCAGAAATCGGCGTCATGCTCCAGTGCCAATGCGGCATCGACCAACTCGGGATCGAACCAACTGTCGCGGCGCGCCCGTATTTCATCTAACGCGGCAGCAGGGCCGCCGACATGATGAAACACGTCGATCACCTGAGCGAGCAAGGCAATGCGCGAGAACAACGGAATCTGCCTGCCACGCAGGCCCTGCGGTTTACCGCGCCCGTTCCAATGCTCATCCAGCGAAAAGATGCCTTCGGCGACACGCTCGCCAAAGCCCAGTTGCTTGGCGATTTTCGCACCGCGCTCGCAGCGGGTCTGGATGAGTTCGGTCGCCAACTTTTCGCCCTGGCGCGCCAGATTGAGTACCCGCTTGAAGCGCTCGGCGAGCGGGCCTTTTACGCCCGTGTGCGCCAACACAAATTGCACCATCTGTGCGATGTTATCCGTATCGACGGTTTTGAAATCACGCTTGGTGATGCGGTCATCGTTGCCATACAGATCGCACAGGCGCGCCGCGTTGCTGCTGCAGCCGGCATCCTTCATCAACAGCGTGTAATACAGCTCCCAGAGTTCGGCCGGCGCCAAGCCGATGTGCTGGCCGATATGAAACCCGATCCAGCAACCACGGATACAATGCCCGGGCGGCTGGCCCTCGGTGAGGTCGAGTGCGTAACTGAGCGCACCGATGACTTCCGATAGCGAAAGCGGCTGTTCGTTACAGACCTGCGACTGAATAGCGAGAGACATGGACACTCCACACGACGGTGCATGTCTCTTTGTATCGGTCGCGCGAGGCGAGGCTGGAGAACCCCTGGAGTAAGCGCGGATATACCTCGTAGCCTGGGTTGAACGGAGTGAACGGTCGATTTTGACGACATGAAATGGCGGCAAAAGCTTTCTAAACAATCCAGTTCATTGCCGAAAGAATGCCGTGACAGCATCCTTACAACCCGGGTTTCGCTGGCGCTCAACCCAGGCTACGGCTCCTACATGAATATGGGCCATGGACTGCAGGGGCGGCATCTGGCCGCGAACCACCCACTCAGTCCTCCCAACGCCCTATGCCCGGGATATTTACCTGATGCTCGTCGAAGCTGGCGTTATCGGCCTTGGTGTGACACGCGCTGCAGTTGCTCATGGAACCGACCTTGGGATTGTCGCGCCATACCCGCGGCGGCAACTCATCGTGTTTGCGGATGAAATACGCCGTCTCGGTGATGCGCTGCACCGGTTCGGCCTGCGCGCCCGCAGATTTCAGTATGCTACGGGCGATCTTGCCGTTATCGCGTTCGGCCGCATTCTGAATCAGATACTCGGTGATTAATTTCTGCGTCTCGGGCCTCGAGTTCGGCGTTCTCACCGAAGTGATCGGCCAACGAGCCCATCATTTTGCGCCATGAGGCCTCGGGCAACAGTCCCGGTTGATAGGCAAAGTGACAACCGCCGCACTCGGCGGCATACAAGGGATTGTCCACCGCACGCACACCGGTCGGCGCGGCCAGTCGCGCCGCCCAGCCGCGCTCGCCTTCCTCACCTGCTTCCCGCTCATCTTCGCTGAAGGCCAGCGTTGCCGATAAGCCCACCACGGCGACGAGCATCGCTGCCGCCAAGCTACGCAGTTTCATATCATTCCACTCCTCGTTCATTGGCTTTGGATATACACCAGAAAATCGCCCTTCTCCTGCGCCGTGCATTCGCGGCCCCAGGTGCCTTTGCAATTGCGCAGGAACCATTTCTCGATCTTCTTCACATCGGTAAGCCGCTGCGGATTCGCGCTCGGCGCCATCGGCTCGACCGGTTTGAGGGTGCGGATATGCTGGCCGGTCTGGCGCAGATCCTGTTTGTGGCAGGACGCGCAGTTGATAGATTTGCCGGTCTCGGCGTCGGTGAAATTCTCGGTCCAGCGCCGCGCGCCCGCCTGGGCATCGAACGCGGCCGCGCCTTGGGTCTTGATAGTTTGCTAACGCGTCGGCCACCGCATCGGCCTGCGCGGCCGGCAGTGTCGTCACCGACAGGGCGCCGATGACCAGCGCAATGACGGGAAATTTGGATATGAACCGGGACATGATCACGTCTCTCCTTCCTGGCCGACTGGCCGGGTTGGAGAGCAGACTAAACGCTCAGGCTGAAACGAAGCTGAACGGACCGTGCGAGCGATCTGCCGAATACACGGCCCAACCGGATTTATTGCGCGCGGGCTTTTTCCCGGCTGCGCAGGAACACCCGAAGATTTTCCGCAGAGAGCGGATGGCTGAAGAAATAACCCTGGATTTCCTGGCAACCCTCGCGCTGCAGAAACTCCATCTGCTCTGCGGTCTCCACACCCTCGGCGATAATCCCCAGGCGCAGGCTGTTGGCCATCTGGATGATGGCGCGGACGATCGCCGCGTCGTCCGGATCGGTGCCGATGTCGCGCACGAAGGATTGATCGATCTTGAGCTTGTCGACGGTGAAGCGTTTGAGATAGCTGAGCGACGAATAGCCGGTGCCGAAGTCGTCGATCGACAGGCGCACGCCGAGTGCCTTCAATTGGCGGACCGTCGCCAGCGTATGCTCCACATTCTGGAGCAGAATGGATTCGGTCAGTTCGAGTTCCAGCAGATGCGGCGCTATCCCGCTCTGCCCGCAACGCGGACGCCACGGTTTCGACCAGGTTGCCGCGGCGGAACTGCAAGGCGGAAAGATTCACCGCCACGCTCAACTCGGGCAATCCGGCGGCCTGCCAGGCCTTGGCCTGCCGACAAGCCTCCTGCAACACCCAGGCACCGATCGGCACGATGATGCCACTGTCCTCCGCCACACGGATGAAGCGGCCGGGCGGAACATGCCCGAGTTCCGGGCTGTACCAGCGCAACAAGGCCTCGACACCGAACACCCGACCCGTGCCGAGATCCAATTGCGGCTGATACACCAGACTGAATTCACCCCGAGATTCAACGCCTGATACAGGCGATTCTGCAACAACAAGTGTTCGTGCGCGCTTAGATTCATCTCCTCGCTGAAGAACCGATAGGTGCTGCGACCGGCCTCTTTGGCGTTGTACATGGCCGCATCGGCCTTTTGCATCAGCGCATCGAAATCGTGCCCATCCTCCGGATACAGGCTCACGCCGATACTGCACGAGGTATTCAGAATGCGACCCTCGACTTCGATGGGCTCCGCAAGTTCGCCGAGGATCGCGTTCGCCACACGCTCGACCGACTCGATATCCGGAATATCGTTCAACAGCAGGATGAATTCATCACCGCCCTGGCGACTCACCGTATCGGTCTCACGCATGCACCGGCTGATGCGCGAGACCACCGCCTGCAGCAGGTTGTCACCCACGGCATGCCCCAAGGTGTCGTTGACGATCTTGAAGTTATCCAGATCCAGGAACAGCATGGCCACATGCGCCTTGTCACGATCGGCCATGATGCAGCGCCTGCTCGAAACGGTCGCGCAACAGGATACGGTTCGGCAATCCGGTGAGCACGTCGTGATGCGCCAGAAATTGATACGCTCCTTGGCCAGCTTGCGCTCGGTGACATCCTGGACAGCACCGTAGAGTCGATGCGGTGTCGACGCTGCCGCGGCCCGAGTGCAACGGCGTCGGCCACTCTGGAGTAGGCCCTGAGATAACGCATCGAACCGTCCTTGGCGATGATGCGCAGATCGCATTCGCTGGCCTGACCCGGTTGCAGTCCGGTAATATGTTCATCGAACCTTGGCAGGTCGTCGGGATGCACATAACAGCGCCAGCAACCCTGATCGAGAATCTCCTGCAGCGAATAACCAAAAACCCGATCTGCCGTGACTGTGGCCCAATCGATCACGAAGGTACCGTCCTGCGGCACGCAGACAGGAATACAGCAGATCGGTGGCCACGCTCGAGATCAACCGATAGCGTTCCTCGCTATCACGCAAGGCCTGTTCGGCCTGCTTGCGCTCCGTGATATCAATGAAATTCACCACCGCGCCGATCAGTTCGCCGTCGCGATACATCGGGTGCGACCAGTATTCGACGGGGAAGCTGCTGCCATCGGCGCGCCAATGCACCTCGTCGTCCGCATGCAGTGGACTGGCCATCCAGCGTGGAAAGCCGGATATTGACACTGCTCCTTCGGATAGGGCCGACCGTCGGGATGGGTGTGATGAATCAGCGGATGCAGACTCTTGCCGACCAGATCCTCTTCGCGCGTATACCCCAGCATGCGCAAACACGCGGGATTGACGAAGGTGCACATACCCTGGGTATCGACGCCGAAGATCGCCTCGGGCGAGGACTCCAGCAGCAAGCGAAACTGCGCCTCGCTTTCGCGTAGCGCACGTTCGGCGGCGCGGCGCTCGATGGCGATGCCCAGATCCGTGGCCAATTTTTCCAGCAGCATGACCTCATCCGCACCGAAGGCCTGCGGTATGTCGCTGTACACATTGAGCGCACCGATGTTGCGCTGCTGGCTGACGAATCGGCGTCGCGGCCGACGAGCGGAAGCCCAAACCGCGCGCCTGCTCGCGCCACAGTGCGAAGTGTCGATTGGTCTCGGTGTCGGCATTGATGACGGTTTTGCCCAGAGCGGATAGCGGTGCCCGTGGGCCCCTGGCCCTGTGGCGACTCGTCGCAGCGGATGATCCAGCTTGTCGAGGTACCCATCGACCATGCCGGACTGCACCAGCGGGTGCACCGACACACCGTCGTCGGCGACCATGCCGATCCAGGCCATGCGGAACAAGCCGTCATTGACCAGCGCCTCGCAGATGCGACTGCATGAGTTCCTGCTCATCGACATCGGACATCAGCAGTTCGCTGATGCGGCGATGGTCTGCAGAAACACCTGCCGACGCGTGGCGCGAGATGCGCTACGCCGGCGTTCAGTGAGTACGGTCGATGGAGATCACCGGCCGATCCTGGAGTAGCCGTTGGCATGCGCCGCGGTTGTCCGCTGGCGACCCGTGCCGGGTCGTTGCCGGGTCAACACCCTGCCCAGCAATTCCCGCGCGGCGGCGCGACGCGCGCGCGCGTCCGACAATGAGACCTGGGGATACACGCCGAGCGCCAGGGTCTTGCGCTTGCCGTCGAACCGATAATCCAGACGCCAATAGCGCGAACCATCCGGCTTGAGCAGCAGATACATGCCGCCGCCATCGGATAACTTGACAGATTTATCAGCGGCTTTGGCTTTGCGGATGGCCGCGATCGTAAGTGCTTTGGCAATTCTCGGCATGCGGCACAGCCCCTGCTCGCCCGGGTGGCGACAGACTGAGCATAAGTGCCGTCATAGATACCGTCAATTGGAATAAAAAGGAGCTTTCCCGCGTCCGCCAGGCCGAATTACCTGACGAACGCGGCAAACCCTCGCGAATTACTTGGCCGGGGTCGCTGCCTCCGGCGGCGCCGACTCGGATGGCTGATCTACCGGGCATCTTGCCGGTATTACCCACGACCGAAGTCGGGTCGACGTCGTACATCGCCGGCAGCGAATGCGCGATGCCTTTGTGACAATCGATGCAGGTCTTACCGTGGGTCAGGCCTTCCGAGTGCTGCGCCACGGCGCGCCGGCCCTGGAAGGAAAAGTCCATCGAGTCATAATCGTGGCAATTGCGACACTCGCGCGAGTCGGTGCGCTTCATCGACGCCCACACATGCTTGGCCAGTTCCAGACGCTTGGCCTCGAATTTCTCCGGCGTGTCTATGCTGCCCAGCGCCTTGTGATACAGCTCGTTGGAAGCCTGGATCTTGCGCACCATTTTATGCGTCCATTCCTTCGGCACATGGCAATCCGGGCAGGTAGCGCGCACGCCGGTGCGGTTGCTGTAGTGAACGGTGTTCTTGTATTCCTGATACACGTTCTCTTCCATCTCATGGCAAGAGATACAGAACGATTCCTGGTTGGTCGCCTCCATCGCGGTGTTGAAGCCGCCCCAGAAGATAATGCCGGCGATAAACCCGCCCACCAGCAGTGTTCCCAGCGAGAGACTCACCGAAGGACGGCGCAACGCCCTCCAGATCCGTACGATCAGACCGCCTTGGTTTCCTGTGTCAGACATGGCTTGTACCCATCATTGTTAGTTGTCGACATGCCGCGCGCCGGAATGGCATCACTGGCCCGAAATCGCGGTGATCGGTTTGAAGGTATTTTCCACCAACGGTGGCGCATTGACCTGCGGCACATGGCACTGGGTGCAGAAATAGCGGCGCGCCGAGACATTCGCCAACACATTCTTGTCGCGATCCTCGAAATGCGTCTGACTGATCTTGGTGGCCAAGGACGCCTTGGCATTCGCCCAACTGTGGCAACTCAAACATTTGTTGGACTTGGTGCTGATGATGTAGCCCTCGGTCTTGTGCGGAATCAGCGGCGGCTGTTGCACATAATCGCGCGGGATCACATCACCGTCCTTCGCATATTGTTTGGCTTCGGCGGCCGGCGCCTCTTCGTCGAGCGCGAGGCTACCCCGTTCTGACACCAGCCCCTCTCCAAACGCGGCGGACATCGCCCCGCCCCACAGCCAAAGCACCGCGAGCGCTGCAATCGTTTTCTTGTTCATGACCATACCTCCGTCTTACTGGAAAGGGATTCCGATGATTGTGAATGCGTTGAATTATTGAACCGCGTACCGAAACGAAACACGTCCTTGGAACAGACATCGATGCAACGTCCGCAGTTGGTGCATTGCGCGTCGAGTATCACCGGACCGATACCTTTGTCCGCACCCTTGAGCGCCGGACGAATCACTTGTGGCTCGGGACAGACCGCATAACAGTCCATGCAATCGTTGCAGTTCTCACGTTGCGCGGCGGATACTCGCAGCGGACTGTAGTGCCCGAGCAATCCGTAGAATGCACCGACCGGACACAGATGCCCGCACCAGGCGCGCTTGCTCACCAGCAGGTCGAGCAGAAATACCGCCAGCACCACCGCCCAACCGAAACCAAAGCCGAAGATCAACCCGCGATGCAACATCGAAACCGGATTGACCAACTCCCAGGCGATGCTGCCGGTCACCGCCGCGAGCACCAAGGTCATCGCCAGAATCCACAAGCGACTCTTATTCGATAAGCGCGTCGCCGTGCTGATGCCGAGTCGTTCGCGCAACCAATGCGCCGCGTCGGTGACGATGTTCACCGGACACACCCAGGCACAATAGGCACGCCCGCCGACCAGAAAATAAAATCCTGCAACGATCAATGCACCGATCAGCGCGGCGCTTTCCGGCACATGCCCCGCGAGCAGACCTTGCAACAACACATACGGATCGGTCAGCGGCAACACGTCCAGGGTCAGACTCGAATTCAGATTGCCTTTGACAATCCACACGCCGGCGAGCGGCCCCAACAGGAACAGCGCCAGAATCGACAACTGACTCGCGCGTCGCAGCAGCAACCAACGCCGCGCGCGCCAACGACCCTTGAGCGCGAGCGCTTCTGCACCGATGGCCTGCGTGCGCGCCATCAGTTGTTCTCCAAGCCGCGGTTGAGGGTTTTCAAGGGATCATCTTCAAACGGTACGGTTGCAGGCGCCACGCTTTCATCGATGATCACGCCTTCGCCCTGATAGTCGTAGCGCACGCCTTCGGGCAGATTGAACTGCCGCTCTTGATCCGGCGCGACCAGACTGCCGCCGGCCTTCTGTTTTTCTTCCCAACCGAGACGGTAGTGCTCGGCCGCCTCGCCTTTGGCCAGATGCATCGGCAACACCTTGATCGCCGCCACTGGCAATACGCAGGCCTGTTCGCATTTACCGCAGCCGGTGCAATGCTCGGAATGCACCACCGGAATGAAGCGCGAATGATGGCCGCTGCGCGGGTTGTGCTGCACATCCAAGGTGATGGCCTTGTCGATGGACGGACACACGCGATAACACACGTCACAGCGCAGACCGAGAAAATTCAGACAGGTTTCCTGATCGGCCAGCACCGCCAAGCCCATGCGCGCGTCGTCGATGTCCTGCAAACCTTTATCCAACGCGCCGGTCGGACACGCCACCACACAGGGAATGTCTTCACACATTTCGCAGGGAACGGCGCGGGCGATGAAATACGGCGTGCCGGTGGCGACCGACTCGCCCAGCTCGGCAAGTTTCAAAGTGTTATAGGGACAATCGCGCACGCACAAACCACAGCGGATACAGGCGCCGAGAAAGTCCGTTTCCGCTAACGCGCCCGGCGGCCGTAACGCCGTCGCCGGCAATGCCGCCGACTGACGCGCATACAGACCGATGCCTAGACCGAACAACGCGACACCACCGGCGGTGCGCGCCATATCGACCAGAAAGCGTCGTCGTGCGGCGTTGTTTGTGGATGCGTTCATCACCTTAAAACTCTCACAGTCTGTTATGCATCGATAATATAGGAGCGGCCCGAAGGTGAGGCGCTTGCGCCGAGAGCTGCCCTGAGGCAGCGCGAATCTCCGGCGGTTGACTCAGTAACGTAGCCCGGATGTAATCCGGGAGTCGTCTATCCCCATCCCGGATTACATCCGGGCTACTTCAGATCATCGCCTGCGCTGCGCTCGCAATGACATGCACGCTCACGCCTCCGCCGACACGACCTTCACCGCGCACTTCTTGTAATCCGTTTCCTTGGACAACGGATCGGTGGCATCCAGCGTGACCTTGTTGATCAGACGACTGGCATCGAACCACGGCACGAAGATCAAACCCGGCGGCGGCAGATTGCGACCGCGCGTTTCGACCCGCGCGATAATCTCACCACGGCGACTGATGACCTTGGCCGACAGGCCGCGGCGCAACCCGCGCTTCTTCGCATCGTCGGGATGCATGAAGATCACCGCATCCGGGAAGGCCTTGTACAGTTCCGGCACGCGACGCGTCATCGAACCGGAATGCCAGTGCTCCAGCACGCGACCGGTCGACAGCCACAGATCGAATTCGGCATCCGGACTTTCGGCGGCCGGCTCGTACGGCGCGGAAATGATGTTGGCGCGGCCGTCCTTGTTGCCGTAGAACTGCACACCGGCACCCTTGGCGACGAACGGATCGTAACCTTCGCGATAACGCCACAAGGTTTCTTTGCCATCGACCACCGGCCAACGCAGGCCGCGGGATTGATGGTATTGCTCGAACTCGGCGAGGTCGTGACCCTTCTTCGGTCCTTGCGTGCCGAAGATGCGGTATTCCTCGAACAGGCCTTTCTGCACATAGAAACCGAAGTCGTCCATCTCGGTATTGGAATAGACATTGCCGTTGCCGTCTTTGACTTCCTGCTTGGCGAACTTGTCCACCTGGCCGTTGGCGTAGAGCACGTCGAACAAGGTCTTGCCGCGCAGCTCCGGCTGTTTCGCTATCAATTCTTCCGGCCACACCTCCTCGACCTTGAAGCGCTTGGAGAACTCCATCAACTGCCACAGATCGGACTTGGCCTGACCCGGCGCCATGACTTGCTGACGCCAGAACTGCGTGCGCCGTTCGGCATTGCCGTAGGCGCCTTCTTTCTCCGTCCACATCGCCGTCGGCAGGATCAGATCGGCGGCGGTCGCGGTCACGGTCGGATACGGATCGGAGACGACGATGAAGTTATCCGGATTGCGATAACCCGGCAGCGTCTCCTCGTTCATATTGGCCGCGGCCTGCATATTGTTGTTGCACATCACCCAGTAGGCGTTGAGCTTGCCGTCTTTCAACATGCGGTTCTGCAACACGGCGTGGTATCCGGGCTTACCGGGAATCGTGCCTTCCGGCAGCTTCCACACCTTCTCGGCGAAGGCGCGGTGTTCCGGCTTCTTCACGATCAGATCGGCCGGCAGACGATGCGAGAAGGTGCCGACTTCGCGCGCGGTGCCGCAGGCGGACGGCTGACCGGTCAGCGAGAACGGGCTGTTGCCCGGCTCGGAGATCTTGCCCATCAATAGATGGATGTTGTAGACGAGATTGTTCGCCCACACGCCGCGGGTGTGCTGGTTGAAGCCCATGGTCCAGAACGACGTGACTTTCTTTTTCGGATCGGCATAGGCCTTGGCCAGCTTCTCCAAATTCTCTTTCGGCACGCCGGAGAGTTTCGAGGTGTAATCCAAGGTGTACGGCTCGACCGACTTGGCGTATTCCTCGAAGCTGATCGGCGCCATCGCCTCGGCCTTGTCCGCAGCGGCATTTTTCGCCGCCTTCTCCAACGCATGCGTGGGCCGCAGGCCGTAGCCGATGTCGGTGGCCGCCTGGGTGAAGTTGACGTGTTTGTCGATGAAATCCTGGTTATAGGATTTGGTCTGGATGATGTAGTTGGCGATGTAATTCAAAATCGCCAGATCGGTCTGCGGCACGAACACCATGCCGTTGTCGGCCAGCTCGAAACTGCGATGCTCGAAGGTCGACAGCACGTGCACCTCGCAACCCGGCCGGGTCAGGCGCGTGTCGGTCAGACGCGACCAGAGAATCGGATGCATCTCGGCCATGTTCGAACCCCACAGCACGAAGGCATCGGCGTTCTCCAGATCGTCGTAGCAACCCATCGGCTCGTCGGCGCCGAAGGTGCGCATGAAGCCGACCACCGCCGAGGCCATGCAATGGCGCGCGTTGGGATCGATGTGATTGGAACGGAAACCGGCCTTGTACAGTTTGGACGGCGGCATAGCCTTCAAAGATGGTCCATTGCCCGGAGCCGAACATGCCGACGGTGGAGGTGATTTCATCGGCGGCTTTGCCTTTGTTCGCCTCCATGTCGTGCTTGAGCGCGGTCTTCCATTTCTCGGCCATGATGTCGAAGGCCTCGTCCCAGGACTACCGGTTCGAACTCGCCCTCTTTATCGAAGCGGCCATTGCGCTTGCGCAGCAACGGCGTGGTCAACCGGTCTTTGCCGTACATGATCTTGGACAGGAAATAACCTTTGATGCAGTTGAGGCCGCGGTTGACCGGCGCATCGGGATCGCCTTGGGTCGCCACAATGCGGCCGTCCTTGGTGCCGACCAGCACACTGCAGCCGGTACCGCAGAAACGGCACGGCGCCTTGTCCCAGCGGATTGCGTCGGCGGGTGCTACGGCGGCGACACTGATGCCCGGTAGAGTCACACCCGCGGCCGCGGCGGTGGCTGCAATGGCGTTGGCCTTGATAAAATCGCGTCGGGTAATGGTCATCGCACTGTCTCCTTAATGAGTTTCGTCTGCGTATTCGTGATACACCATGGAGGCCGACAACACGCCCGGAACATCGCGCAGACTCAGCACGGTGTCGGCGAGGATGCGGTCGCTTTCCTCTTCCACGGTGACAATCAACTTGCCGTCGTCAGTGGCGGCATGGACTTCAACACCTGCGATCTGTGCAAGTCGCGAGCGCACGGCGGCGACCTTCTCGGGTCGGGCATGGACAAGCACACCGGATATATTCATCGATGAATTCCTCAGGAGGCGGGTTGGCCAGCGACCTCGACGAGGGCGATGGCATGACTGGGGCAGGCGCTGTAACAGGCGCCGCAACCGGAACAGGTCTGCACATCGACCTGCGGTTGTGTGCGACCGCCCAGTGCCGGACGGAAGCGGATGGCGCGTAGCTCGCAGTGTTCGCCGCAGATGCGGCACAACACGCCGTGCAGGGACAAGCATTGATCCTGGACGTGCGCCACGAGTTTCCAGGGTGATGGCAATTTCGGTGTCAACGCGCCCGGCGCGCAGGCGGACACGCACTCGCCGCAGAAGCTGCAGGCCCCGCGACTGAAGTCGATGACCGGGAAACCACCCGACCCCGAATGCAGCAAGCCGCGCGGACAATCGTCCACACAGGCGTTGCAACGGGTACACAGATCGACGAAGCGCGCCTCAGGCACGGCCCACGGCGGGCGCAACGCGGTGCGGCGACCACTGACATCGCCACGTAGGAACTGCATTCGACTGATAGATACCGACATAGGTCCCGCTGCCTGTGAGTGCGGGGCCACTATGCCAACATGCGACGCGTGTCACCTTGATGCATATCAAGATGCACCATCTCTGTGCGCATGGTTAAACTTATAACGTAACGCTTATATACCCGACCACTTCAGTCTGGAATCAGGGTCATGTCGGCCTCGGCGCTTAGCTTGTCGATGTCGATGCGTAATTCGCAATAGGCCGGTATCGACTGAGGATCCTCGTCGCAATTGCACCCGGCGATGACCTCGGTGAAAAAGACGCCGACCCGAACCACAATCGCGGACCCGGCATCGGTACTGCGCAAAATCGACACGGCGAGATCGCTGTCGTCGACCACCCCGCCGTAGGCAACGCCTTTTTCCAACGGCAACACGCCATTGCCCAGCGCCATGAGCTCACGTTTCAAGCTCTGTGCAAACGCGTCCGTCGGCCAATCGCGTACGGCATCGATGAATTTCGGCATCACTCGGTCTTCACGGAGCCATACGCGTTGGTGGTCGGGTAAAACGGTGCCGCTTGTTCAAGCACGATGCTCACTTTTTAACATTCCGTTTGGCGAAGACAATTATCGAGTCCGCGAAAATCATGTCGCGCAGTATAGGCCTAAATGGGTGGTTTCCACACACTCGACAAACGATATCGCGCGTAAGCACCTAGTCTCTTTAGTAAAGCGAAAATGCCGATTATTGAAGTGCTGTAGCGTGTACGAATATTCGCACAACCAACGCATTGCCTCACGCCAACGTGTTCGGTACAGTGACGCCCCGCGCGCGCGCAAAACGCAATCAATCGTCATAGAACGCTTGTTACACCAATAATCCGAGGAGCATATTTCAACATGACGGACGCCTTGATTTACGAAGAAGTGAGAAAGAATCTGCAGGGTCTGCGTAATTTTATTCTCAACAACGAGGTCGTGCTGCGCACAGGACTGGAATCGATGTCGGTGGTGGTGCCGCAAGTCCGCCACCTGACCAGCAACTTGATCACCATCATGGAGCAGTTCCACTCCACCCTGAACAACGTCAAGAAAATCACCATGAGCGACGTCGAAATGCTGATGGCCTTTTCCGGCCACCTGCAGAGCTTCCTGTCGGGCAACCCGCTGCTGCCGGAAGATCCGGCGAATCAAGGCGACTTGGTGCGCAACACCCAACTGCTGGCCGGCCTGAATTCACTGGCACAGATGCGCGAAGAACTGGCCGAGCTTACCGAAGACCTCATCTTCCAAGTGCGCGGCCTGCGTCCCGATGACCATTCTCCATCGCCGAGCTGGGTGAACTGAGGGAAATGTGAGGCGGAACTAGCTTCAGTCGGTGGCACTAGCCACCGACTCAGCGCTAGGTTGCCGCACGCAACTCTGCCCGGGCCGAGCCAATCACGCGGAAGGCCGAGCGCAGCAACAGCCACACTAAACCTAATGCCACCACGGTATCCGGCCAACTGGAATCCGTCAGCCACACAGCGCCGGCTGCCACGAACACGGCCAGGTTCGATGCGATATCGTTGCGCGAGCACTCCCACACCGACGACATGTTCACATCCTCGTCACGGTGGCGCGTCAACAGGAACAGACACACCCCATTGGCGACAAGCCCGAGCAGACTGAACGCGCCCATGACCTCGAACAGCGGCACGCTCGGGACGAACAGCGTGTAGACGATCTGCGCCGCCACCACCGACGCGCCGAGAAAGATCAGCCCGCCCTTGAACAGCGCGACCTTGGCCTTCAACGCCGCGCCGCGCGACACTGCATACAGACTCAGGCCATAAGTCAGCGCATCGCCGAGATTGTCCAGGCTGTCGGCGAGCAAGGCCGTGGATTTGCCATACAGCGCGGCAACCGCGATGACCAGGAACATCACCGCATTGATGCCGAGCACGATCAGCAAAGTGCCGCGCTGACGCTCTTGCAGCGTGTCGATTGAGCAATTGTTGTCGCAGCAGCCGGCCATGGTGGAAAGCTAATGCCTCACGAATGTAACTTATCGTTTCAAAGTGTAACTCATGCCCATGGGGCATCTTCTGGCTAACTTCCCAAGCCTTCACTCACTGTCGAGCACATGCTCGATGCGCCGATCCGGCACCAGCCACATCAGCGCCACCAGCACGTAGAGCGCCTGGGAAATCCATGCGACCAGAACGCCGCCACGATGGCGAGCAAATACAGGATCGGCGATGCCTTGCCCTTCCAGTCACTGCCGACCGCCCTCTTCAACAGCGAGTCCGACCCCTGTGCAGCGATGATCAGCTGCTGAAGAATCCAGTAGGCGATGGCCGCCATCAGCAGCACCACACCGTACAGCGCCGAGGGCATGGCGGCGAAGTGGTTCTCGCCCATCCAACCCGTCGTGAAGGGAATCAGCGACAACCAGAACAACAGATGCAGATTGGCCCACAGCACCGGCCCCGTCACGGTGTGCAGGGTGTGCAGCATGTGGTGATGGTTGTTCCAATAGATGCCGAGGTAGATGAAGCTCAGCACATAACTCAGGAACACCGGGATCAGCGGCAGCAGCGCCGCGAGGTTCTCGCCGTGCGGCACCTTCAGCTCCAGCACCATGATGGTGATGAGGATGGCGATCACGCCATCGCTGAAGGCTTCCAGTCGGGTCTTGCCCATGACGGTGGCGCTCATATTCAAGGAGTCTCCTGTTCACAATGTCTGTCTGCTAGCCGTCACACGCACGCTCACAACACCTCGCGCGAGGTATCGCGGGCCGGATCGGCGGCGGGCAGATCGTCCGCGACCCAATCGCCGGCCTTCCACGCCGGCACCGGCGTGACACAACCGGACTTGGGCACGAAGCGCGAGCGTTCGACGAGTTTCATCCGATGGATGTAACGCGGGCAGTTGCTGAAAATCTCGCGCGCCCGCACGCGCACCACGAACTGCGCCTCGGGAAAGCTGTCGCGCAGCGGATCGTCGAAGTCGATGCTCGCCTCGCCGTTGAAGCGCATGCGCTGCGGGTTCTCGAAGTCGATGAACAGTATCCCGACCTGCCGCGCGTCGAGCACATTGCCCATGGACAGATACATGCCGTTGCCGTCGTAATTGGGGAAGGCGATGGTGTGTGCGTCCACCACCCGCACGAAGCCCGGATCGCCGCCGCGATAGGAGCAGTTGGCATGGCCCTGCGCGTCCACGGTGGCGAGAAAGAACATATCGCGTGCCTCGATGAACGCCTGCTCGGATTCGGTCAGCGCATCGTGCAGCAGCGATTCTTCCAGGCGATCGGCCAGGCGGCGCGTATCGAAGCGGTCTTGCAGGGTGCGGTGCGGTTCGTCGTAGAGACTGGTCATGGTCGGCCTCCTGCGCGATGGATGTTCTCTGAATCTAGTCGTCAGGCCAGCTTGCCGCAACCCGCCGGTTTATGGACACGCTCAGTGGAGGCAGGGTATTCGGCCAGTTTGTTTGCTGGGCGGCGAGGACGAGGAAGGAGTTCACCACCGCAGTTCGGACATGTGCCGCCAAGAATGGACTCGGCGCATGACACGCAGAATGTGCACTCGAAAGAACAGATTCGTGCTTCCGTGGAGTCTGGCGGGAGATCCTTGTTGCAGCACTCACAGTTCGGGCGTAACTGAAGCATTGCTTTCTCCTTATATTGTGTGAGTCCTAACGACGCGTCAAAAGGCGCGGCGCGCGATAGCGCGAAGTGTCCGTCTTGTTCGGCCAAAGGAGATTATTTGGCTGTGCCGCCGCGCGGCTTGTAGAAGACTAAACTTCCCGACCTCGACCGTCTTGATATATTCCGCGGACCAACTGGTGGTTGCATTCCCACTGTGAAAATACATTGCGCCACCGGTTCGGTCTTTTAGTTGTCGGTTGAGCGCTTTTCGAGCGATTTCCTTGGCTATCGCGTAGGATTTTTCATCCTCTGCGTCATCTGAACGGCCATCGCACCACCAGGAGAACTGGCAGGCGCCCTGCTCGCGGCCTTGCATGACAACTTCACAAATCGTGTTTGGAAAGCCCTTATGTCCCAGCCGGTTCATAACAACATTGGCGACGGCTTCCATGCTGGCGGCATCCTCGCCCTTGGTCTCCCAATAGATGGTGCGTGAAAGACAGGTGATTGCTTCGTCCAAGGGCTCTGTGCCGACGGGATCGACCGCCTGCGATTCAGGTTTCGTGATGATCTCGGACTGTAGTAGGGCGTGCCTTGCTGCCCCCGGCCGCTGCGTTCTCTTCCAGTACCTCCGCCTTGTTCTCAGCGGCTTCCGCCTTCTGTGCCTGGTCAGCCGCAATCGCCTGCTGGCCCACGAACAGGGATGTCGCAAGGCCGGTCGCAATCAATAGTTGACGCATGGTCTCGAACCTCCTGGACGAATAAATCAGGGCCCACGCTCGTGCGGAACGTCGACGCGCCATTCAAGCCGAACGTTTCGCATAACTTGACGGTTTTACATGGCGCGTAGTGCAACGAAGCGGCGTGTAAAGCCTTCAGAGTTAATGCACTTGTTAGGTATGTGGCAGCTCATTTTTCCTCTGTGGGATGAGAAACGCCAGTGAACTTAAAAATGAGTTTGCTAAAGGGTTTATTCATCGGGCGGAAAACATAAGCTGCTGCAGCAGGCATCAACCCGTAGAAAAACCTTTCTTCGTTGTCCTGCGCGACAAACAGCACTAATACAACGATAATGGCAATGGTTATCAGGGTATAAATGATCCATGCCATTTTAGTATAGTAAATATACTTACCATCTTGATTGTCTGTCATGTTCATCGATTCCTAGTAACTCTTATTGGGATTACACCATTATTGTTTATAAATACTAGCTAAATCACGTGCACAAGCACCTGAACGAGCGTCGGTTGCATAACATTGTTGGGCCAGGCCATATTATTACAAAAGTTACCGATGATACTCTCCTGATCGTTCTGGCTGATACACGATCTCCTCGATACGTACACGCAAGTGTCCTCCGCCAGGCTTGGGCCATTCGATTTGATCTCCCTGCGAAAGACCGAGTAGAGCGCTTCCCACCGGAGCAAGAATTGAAATCTTGTTACCGCTCGAGTCCATATCCTTTGGATACACCAACGTCAAAGTGAACACCTCCTGCGACGACTCTACCCGAAACCTTACCGTAGAATTCATGGATACAACAGTCGATGGGACCTCCTTCGGATCCACTATTTCCGCCCGCGCCAGTTCGGCCTCCAATTCTGCTCTGCCAGGAAATGCGTCAGCTGACATGGAGTCTAATAACGTCTCGAGCCTATCTGCATCGAGCGATGAGATTACAATTTTTGGCCTAGTGCTCATATTCACTCTCTTCGCTGCATAGAGTTGTTTGATCTGGGTTCCGCCCGACGTTTGCCATAAAGCGCGCCGTTTTTTGGCGTCGTATTTAATGGCATAGTTATGCCTTAGAATTTAATTTCCTTAGCCGCGCCTCAATGTCTGACCAAGGCGTTAAATTAAAATGAGCCTTAAATCGCTTTAGCACGCGAGACCCTGGTTGCGCGTTATGAATTTCATTGATCGTGTCGTTTAAATCGTACGTTAATTGCTCAAGGCAAAAATAGCCGAAATCACAACCAAGCGATAGAAACTCAAATAATGATTCACCAACAACCATATTTTCATTTCCGAAGTTCATTGGTACAGTCATTATGACTTCCCCATCTTTCATTCCCTTCGGTAAACTGTAGTGCACCCCATCCCCGCCAGTACTCATAAAGGCCAAGTAGTTGTTTGGATCAGAGTCATACCTCACCTCAACAGGGGGATACTCAAGGAACGCCCCCTCGCTTTCTAGCTCATCTCTCTCAGCATCAGAGAGGGAATCGTAATACTGCTTCAAATCATCAATGGTCATATATATTGGGCATGACGTAGAAGTAACCGACACTGCGCGGCATTATCGCGCAGTGTCCGTGTTGACTGCCGGCTTAGGCCACTTGTTTGGTTCGCCTTTGTGCTACCTTCCGCCCAGCAAAGGCGCCAACCGCAATAGCGAGTGGCGAGCCAAGAAGATAAATGAACCAGCCGTTCGCGGCATCCGGCGAATTGGACGCAGCCACTTGAAGGGCAACACCGACAAGCAACACATGTGCTCCGATGAAGCCGCCAACAGTTGAACCTTCAGTTGCCTCAAAATAGGCAGTGACAGAAGCCCACACCCAATGGGGTAGTGCTAGCAACATGTAGGTCGAACCGAAGTTCTCAAGCAATTTCTCCAACCAGGCAAAGCTCCATTCAGCGTGGCTACTTGCAGCAACTATTGCGAGAGCTGCAATAGCAGGCACAGCAAGGTGGATCACGTAGTACATGTCAGCGGCCTAACATTCTATTAAGCGGATTACGCAGTATTGGGTGATAGCCCGCTTCCGCCTATTGTGCGATTCATGGAATCCGCCTAGCATAAATCGTCGCCTCACTTTTTTCGGGCAGGATGCCCGCAATGCTGACAAGGAGTGTCAAAATGTCAGACTCCCTACGCCCCCAGACCAATGCCGCTTCGCGTTTTTTTGATAACTATCTGACACTGCTGGACCGGAACAAGGTGCCCGAGAAACAGCAGCGCTGGTATGTGAAGCACGTTGAGGCCTTCATTAAGGCCCAAAACGGACGCAAGATCAAGGCGCTCCCGGGCGTTGAAGTCAGCGCTTACCTCGGCATGCTAGGCCGCCAAAATCGATTCACTGGCTGGCTGGCAATTCGCTCAACATATCCATGCTATCCGGATTCTCTACTGCGACCATCTGGCGATGTCCGCCTGTCAGGATGTCGATTGGCAGTACTGGCTGAACTCCGCCAGAGAACTTGATACCGAGCATCCCACCCTGGCACGGCAACTCACGCCGGACGAGCTGAGTCATATCAAAGCGCGCAAGGGTGGAGACCCACTCAACCAATTTCGCGCCGCGCATCATGATCTCCTGGTGCGCTTCACCACCGAGATCCGACACCGCGGCTATGCCTACCGCACGGAGCAGAGCTATGAACAATGAGTCGGCCGGTGGTGTTGAGCCGCGCCGAGGTGCATGCACTGCTGGGACAGTTGGAAGGCGGTGGTACTGCCGGATGCGCTGCACCGCAAGTACGCCAATGCCGGACGCGAGTTGAAGTGGCAATTCCCGTTTCCGTCAGGGCGTTTGTGTGTCGATCCCTACGGTGGCGCGATCCGGCGACATAACCTGCACGAAAGCGCTCTGCAAAAGGCCGTGCGCCGTACCGCCGTGGCCAGCGTCATTCACAAGCGGGTGGGATGCCATACGCTACGGCACTGTTTCGCCACCCACCTGCTGGAGGCGAACTACGATATCCGCACAGTGCAGGAGCTGCTTGGCCATGCGGAAGTCTCCACCACCATGATCTACACCCACATACTCAACTGACCGGACGTCGGTGTGTTCAGTTCGCTGGATCAGCCGCGCGCTGGCACCTAAACGTGACCTGATGCACATGGGTTCCGTGGAATCGATTTTCTCCATGCATCACCCCATCACCATCTTCGCCCCAATCCCCATCAACAACAGTGCGAACAACTGCCGCAAGCGCGCGGCCGGCAGTTTATGCGCAAGGCGCGCGCCGAGGCCGGCGGTAAGGCTGCTGGCGAGCACGATACCGAGCCAGGCGGGCCAGTAGAGATAGCCGGTGCTCCATTCGGGAAGTTGCGGAACATTCCAACCGGTGAGGATGAAACCGAACGCACCTGCGATAGCAATGGGCAGCCCACAGGCTGCCGATGTTGCGACGGCTTGCAGCATCGGCACGCGGCACCACACCAGAAACGGCACGGTGAGTGTGCCGCCGCCGATACCGATGATCGCGGATACGACGCCGATGACAGCGCCGGCTAGAGTCAAGCCCAGCCTTCCCGGTAAATTGAAATGCGCATCGAAGCGGCTGACCAGCAGCATCTGCGTGGCGACAAACAGTTCGAACACGCCGAAGATGCGTTTGAGTGAGGGCGTTGGCAGTTGGTCGGCGATGAGCGCACCGGCGAGTGCGCCGATGACAATGCCGACCGCGAGTTTTTGCACCAACGGCCAATTCACGGCGCCGCGTTGATGATGCGCGCGGATGGACATCAATGAGGTGAGCCAGATGCTCGCCAGCGAGGTACCGATGGCGAGGTGCATGATGACATCGGCATTCATTCCCTGAACGGCGAACACCCAAGCCAACACCGGCACGATGATCAGGCCGCCGCCGACGCCGAACAGTCCGGCGAGCAGCCCGGCGCTGGCACCGAGCGCGAGATAGACGGCTAACGAATCCCCCAATTAGCGAATCCCCAGGTTATCGAATCCAAATTGTTTTGGTGTTGACGAATTCGCGCAGGCCGTGATGCGACAGTTCACGACCATAGCCGGAGCGCTTGATGCCGCCGAAGGGCAAACGCGGATCGCTCTTGACCATGCCGTTGACGAACACGGCGCCGGCTTGGATCTGCCGTGCAATGCGTTCGCCGCGCACGTTGTTGCGCGTCCAGACACTGCCGGCGAGGCCGAACGGGCAATCGTTGGCGATGCGCAGGGCATCGGCCTCGTCATCCGCGCGAATGACAATCGCGACCGGGCCGAAAAATTCTTCATGGTAGGCGCGGATACCGGGCACGACTTTGTCGAGTATCGAGGCTTCGTAATAGGCGCCATCGCCGGGGATGGGTCGACAGCCGGTGACGGCCACGGCGCCCTTGATGATACTGTCGATGACCTGCTGATGCAGTTCGTCGCGCAGATCGACACGCGCCATCGGCGCCAGTGACGTCGCCTCATGCAGCGGATCGCCGTGACGCAGTTGTTCCACGGCGGCCTTGAAGTGCGCGACGAATTCGTCGGCGATCGCCGCAACCGGGATGAAGCGTTTGGCGGCGATGCACGACTGTCCCACGTTGATAAAGCGTGAGGCTACGGCGTATTTCACTGCCAGATCGAGATCGGCGTCTTCGAGTATGACAAACGGATCGGAGCCGCCGAGTTCGAGCACGGTCTTTTTGATCTGCGCACCGGCGGTGGCCGCAACCGAACGACCGGCCGGCTCACTGCCGGTGAGCGTGACGGCATGAATACGTTTGTCTTCAATCACCCGACCGACGCGTCCGGCCGGTATCATCAGCGAACGGAACACGCCGTTCGGCAGACCGGCCTCGATGAACACTTCTTCGATGGCCAACGCGCAACCGGGCACATTGGAAGCGTGTTTCAACACACAGGTGTTGCCGGCCACCAGCGCCGGCGCGGCGAAGCGGAACACCTGCCAGAATGGATAATTCCACGGCATCACGGCGAGCACGGTACCGAGCGGTTGATAGGCGACCAGACTGCGGCCGGCGTCGCTTTCGATGATTTCGTCGGCGATGAATTCGGCGCCGTGGGCCGCGTAATATTCACAGCCGGTGGCGCATTTCTCGATTTCGCTGCGCGCCTCGCCGATCAGCTTGCCCATTTCCAGCGAGATCAGCCGCGCCAGTTCGTCGCGGCGCGCGCGCAATACCTCAGCCACGCGGCGCAGCATATCGGCACGCCCCGCCACCGGTCGCGCCGCCCACTCCGGCGTTGCCGCCGCGACTTCGGCCAGTGCCTGTTCGAGTTGCGCCTCGTTCCAGGTCTCGACAATCTTGACGGTCTGGCCGGTGGCCGGATTGACGGATTTAAATGCCATGCGCCGATTCCCTCGTGATGTCGGTGATTGTTGTCGTTGTCCAACTAGGGTTAACTATAGAGTATGAAGCGCCTTCTACGTAACTGTCTTTTTCTGTGCAGCGTGCTGCTGTGCACATCTGCCGTGGCCAGCAATGTCGACCGCGCCACATTTCTTGCGGCGCGCCAGGCATGGAGCGCGGGTCAGACCGAACGTTTCGAGCAACTCGCCGCACAGTTACGCGACTATCCGCTGTATATCTATCTGCGCTACGACCAGTTAAATGCGCGCCTCGCCACCGCCAGCAACGCAGAGATTCAGAATTTCTTGAATGACGCGGCCGATTCGCCCTTGGCTGAACGCCTGCGCCGCAGCCGATTGCAGCTGCTGGCCAAGCAGCAACGCTGGCCGGAGTTTCTCGCCTTATATACGCCGGAACTCGTCGACACGGAATTGGATTGCCAGTATCTGCTCGCCACACAACCCACACCACCGACGGCAGCCTGGCTCGACCATGTCACTCTGCTGTGGCGCGTCGGCCATTCCCAACCGGCCGGCTGCGATACGCTGTTCAGGGTGCTCAGTGCCAGTCCGCACATGACCTCGACACTGATCTGGGAACGCATCCGCCTGGCGATGGCGGAAGGCAACCTGAGTCTGGCGGCACATCTGTCTAAATCGCTGCCTGAACAGGAGCGCAGCTGGGTCGATCTGTGGCGCACCGTACATGAACGCCCCAGCAGCGCCGCCATGCATCCCGCCTTGCAGGCCGACACAGCGCAGGCGCGCGAGATACTCGCCCACGCCGCCGGACGCTGGGCGCGCAACGATGCCAGCGCGGCGTATGCATGGTGGTCAACAATACAGGATCGCTATGCCTTCACCGCCGAACAGCGCGCCCAGACGCTGCGCGCCATCGCCTTGCAAGCGGCGTATAAACGTCTGCCGGTGGCACATCGCTGGTTGGCGGCGGTGCCGGAGTCGGCGCGTGATGAAACGGTGCGCGGCTGGCAGGCGCGCAGCGCCCTGTTGCACCGCGACTGGCGTACGCTCGTCGACACCATCGACAGCATGCCCGCCGAGGAACGCAATGAAGGCGAATGGCGCTACTGGTGGGCACAGGCACAACAACAACTCGGCAATGGCGCGGCGGCGCTGCCGGTATTGCAAGCGCTGGCGACGGAGCGTTCATTTCACGGCTTTCTCGCCGCCGATGCGCTACAGCTGCAATACAGCCTGAATAATCGACCGATCACGGCCACCGAGGCGGAGCTGACGGAACTCCAGCAACGCACGCCCGCACTGCTGCGCGCCGGTGAATTGCGCCAAGCGCAACTCATCTACGACGCGCGCCGTGAATGGATTTTCGGCACGCGCGATCTGTCACCGCGCGATCTCGAACGCGCGGCGCTGCTGGCACACCGTTGGAACTGGCATGACCGCGCCATCTTCGCCGCCGGAAAATCCGGCCATCTGGACGATCTCGAACTGCGCTTCCCGGTGCTGCATGCGCAAGAGGTCATGCGCGTGACCACACCGTTGCAACTCGATCCCGCCTGGGTGATGGGCGTGATGCGCCAGGAGAGCGCCTTTATCGCCGATGTACGTTCATCGGCCGGTGCGCTCGGGCTGATGCAGTTGATGCCGGGCACGGCGGCGGATGTGGCGCGGGCGCTCAAGCTGCCCAAACCCAACACGGCGGATTTAGTGCAGGCGAACACCAACATTCGTCTCGGCAGCCAGTATCTGAAACAGACCTTGGACAGTCTTGGCAACACGGTGTTGGCCACCGCCGCCTACAATGCCGGACCGGGACGCGTGCGCCGCTGGTTGCCGGAGGCCGAACCGATGCCCACGCCGTTGTGGGTCGACACCATCCCCTTCAGCGAGACGCGCGGCTATGTGCGCAACGTGCTGGCCTTCGCCACCCTCTATGACATGCGCCTGCAACGCCCGATCACGCCGCTGCATGCGCGCATGCCGGCCAACATCACACCACGCCGGCCTTGACCTCCTCGGCTGGCCTCGCCACTATGGCCCGCTCATAGGCTCCATAGAGACACCCGCGGCATGTCAGATAAAATCATTTGCATCATCGGCGGCACCGGTTTTGTCGGCCACCACCTCATCAACCGGCTGACACGCGACGGCTACACCGTACGCGTGCCGACGCGGCGCCGCGAACGCCATCGCGATCTGCTGGTCAATCCGCGCGTGCAATTGATCGAGGCGAACGTCTACGAGCCCGCCGTGCTGCGCAAACTGTTTGCCGACTGCACGGCCGTGGTCAATCTGGTCGGCATTCTCAACGAACACGGCCATCACGAATTGGGCCTGGGCTTCGACCGCGCGCACATCGAACTGCCGCGCGAGATCGTCGAGGCGATGCGCGCCAGCAAGGTGAAGCGCCTGCTGCACATGAGCGCGCTGAATGCCTATCCGCGCGAGGAACACAGTCATTACCTGCGCAGCAAGGGACTCGGCGAAGATTTAGTGCATGGCGCCGTGCATGGCCTGCAAGTAACCAGTTTCCGGCCATCGGTGATCTTCGGTCCCGGGGATAGCTTCTTCAACCGTTTCGCCACGCTGTTGCGCATCACGCCGTTGGTATTCCCGTTGGCCTGTGCATCCAGCCGCTTTGCACCGGTGTTTGTCGGCGACGTCGTCGAGGCGATGGCGCGCTCGCTGAATGATGCCAGCACCATCGGCAAGCACTGCGATCTGTGCGGTCCCGAGATCTACACCTTGGCGGAACTGGTCGAGTACACCGCGCGCCAGATCGGCGTGCGCCGACGCATCTGGGCACTCAGCGACGCCATGTCCTGGATGCAGGCGCGGGTGCTGGAATACGTGCCGGGTAAACCCTTCAGTCGCGACAATTACTGGTCGCTGCAAAAAGAGAGCGTCTGTCCGCAGAATTATCTGACCACGTTGGGCATCACGCCGACGGCTATCGCCGCGGTCGTGCCGGGTTATCTCGCCCAGCGTTCGGCGCGCGCGGACTATCAACGCTTTCGCGGCCTGGCGCGGCGCGGCTAACGCATTCGGGGACGGCGGCCTCTGCTGTCCCCGGCTTGATATCACATCATGGACATCTATCTCGTCGGCGGCGCAGTACGCGATAAGCTCCTCGGGCTCCCGGTCAAAGAGCGCGATTGGGTCGTGGTCGGCTCCACACCGGAAGAGATGCTGCGCCTTGGCTACCGCCCGGTCGGCAAGGATTTCCCGGTATTCCTGCATCCCGAGACCCACGAGGAATACGCGCTGGCGCGCACCGAGCGTAAGACCGCGCCGGGCTATAAAGGCTTCGTTGTGCATGCCAGCCCCGAGGTCACGCTGGAAGAAGACCTGCGCCGGCGCGATCTCACTATCAACGCCATCGCCGAGCACAGTGACGGCACGCTCATCGACCCGTTCAAGGGTCGCGAGGATCTCGCGCAGGGATTATTGCGGCATGTGTCCGAGGCCTTCGTCGAAGATCCGGTGCGGATTCTGCGTGTGGCGCGTTTCGCGGCGCGCTTTTCCAGATACGGCTTCAAGGTTGCGCACACCACGCACGCGCTGATGCAGCGCATGGTTGAATCCGGTGAGGTCGATCATCTGGTGGCGGAACGCGTCTGGGCCGAGACCTTCAAGGCACTCAACGAAGATACTCCGAGTCGCTATTTCGAAGTGCTGCATCACTGCGGCGCGCTGGCGGTGATCTTTCCGGAACTGGCGCGCTTGTTCGGCGTGCCGCAACCGGCGCAGCATCATCCGGAAATCGATACCGGCGTGCATACATTATTGGTTTTAGACCAGGCCGCGCGCCTATCACCCATAACGCGGGTGCGATTCGCCGCCTTGGTGCATGATCTCGGCAAGGGTGAAACGCCCGCAGAGATACTGCCGCGGCATATCGGTCACGAACAGCGCAGCGTCACGCTGATCGAAGCACTGTGCAAACGCCTGCGGATTCCGAACGACTTTCGCGATGTAGCGGTGAAGGTCGCGCGCTATCACAGTCACTGTCATCGCGCCTTCGATCTGCGGCCCGGCACCTTGCTGGAAACGCTGATGAGTCTGGACGCGTTTCGGCAACCCGGTCATCTGGAGGAATTCCTGCTCGCCTGCGAAGCGGATATCCGCGGCCGCATCCGGTCTCGAAGATCGCCCCTATCCGCAGGCCGATCTGTTTCGCGCCGCCTGTGCCGCGGCCCGCGCCGTGAATGCACAGGCACTTGCCGAACAAGGTTTGCAGGGTGCCGCGTTGGGAGAACGCTTGCGTGAATTGCGCACGCAAGCGGTTGCACAGATCTGTGCGCAATTCACGTCGCAGGAAAGGTCGGACTGACCGGATGGGCAGCGCCGGCTAGAAAAACCGAATCAGGTGCGCCCGCGCTGCCGCCAGCGCAGATAGGCCGCCAGGCCCAACAGACCGCCGGCCAGGAATAACACCGGGGCAGGCACTGGCGAGGCATCGTCGGTCGTCGTGACAATCTGATGCTGTTTGGGCGTGGCTGTGGGCTCTGCGGTCGTCGCCGGCCAGTCGGTCGCCGCCGATACGCTCAGTGCGAGCGCCAGCCCTGCGATCAGACCCAAGTGTTTACAACGAATTGCCACGGCCATGCCCCGATACGATCTAAAGTACTGAATGAGTGATGCCACATATTAGCGTCTGCTTAAACTAAGCAGCATCTATGCCACTCATATTTTATCTATAAATATCAGCTTTCTAGGCGACTGGGCGGCGATGCAGCGAGAGATGTTCAAGCATCTGCGTTAGAGATTCCGACAGACGTCCGGCCCGAACAGGCCAAAGCCGGACAAGTAAATTTTTAATTATCAGTAGGATATAACGCGAAACCCCGGCTCAACCAGGGTTGTTAAGAAAGCTGACGAACAAACCTACAGCAAAATCAGCCCATGACGATCGCCTCAGAGCACCACCGCCGCGACCACCAGCGCCAACACGATGCGGTAAATGCCAAAAGGGATAAAGGAATGGCTTTTGATGAAACGCAATAACGCCGGCGCCGTGACATAGGCGGCCAGGAACGCCGACACAAATCCCGCTGCGATCAGGCCCGCATTGTCCAGGCTCAGCTGATCGGCATTCTTGTACAAGTCATAGACGGTAGCGGAGAGCATGGTCGGGATGGCCAGCAGGAATGAGAACTCCACAATCGCCTCGCGTGACAGTCCCAACAACACACCACCGACAATGGTCGCGCCGGAACGGGATACGCCGGGGATCATCGCCAGCGACTGTGCAAAGCCGATGGCCACCGCCTTCCAATAGGGAATATCTTCAATCGAATCGTGCGTTGCACTCAGCTGTTTGCCGCGAGACATTTCGAAGAGAATCAGCAACACACCGCCGATGCCCAGCGACCAGGCGACGACCGCGACATTACCGAGCAGATACTCCTTAATAAATTTATACAGCGTGAGGCCGACGATCGCCGTGGGTATAAACGCGGCGGTGATCTTGCCGATTAATTGCGGCGCGCGCAGCAGCTTTTTGCCGTAGAGCAACACCACCGCAAGAATGGCGCCCAGTTGAATGGCGATGGTGAAACTCTTGGTGAAGTCGTCGCTGCCAAGGCCGAGCGCTCGCTCAGCAAGGATCAAATGTCCGGTGGACGAGATCGGCAGAAATTCAGTAAACCCTTCGAGCAGTCCCAGCAAAATACTTTCGAGCAGTGTCATCATTTATCCATCGTTGTTCGTTTAATACTCACGCTATAGACGACTGCGCAGATCGCGACCGCCGAAGCCGCGCACGCGAACATCCAATCCGCGCGTCAGCAACATCGCCTTGAAGCGTTCGCCCATCTCGCCGGGCAGCAGCAATGTTTTAGCCTGCGCCGCAAGCTGCAGATCACCCGCTGGTGCGCCGGTCATGGCCGCAGCCAACAACGATTCGATGCCCGCATCAAGCAGAAAATGCGCTTGGGTGGCAAACCCATCTACGCGCAATCCGATACTCTCGGCAGCTTCCGCGACGCCGGTAAATTCGACGTGCGCGGTAATGTCTTGCAAACCCGGCAAGCACAGCGGATCGGCATGCGCACGGTGGCGATAATGGCACAGCAGCGTACCCTGCGCACGTTCAGCATGGTAATACTCGCGCCGCGCGTAACCGTAATCGATGAACAATGCGGCCCCGGCGGTGAGATTCGCCGTGATACTGCGCAACCACGGCGCCGACAGCGCGTGGTACTCCGAACGGTATTCACCCTGCCATTCGAATTGTTCGGCCCAGACTGAAATCTGTTCGCCTAATCCAGGCGCAACGGGACGTTCAACCCACGCAAACCCTGTGTCCTGCCAACCCACGCCGTACTCGGTAACGCGATCATCCTGCCAACCGAACAACTGCACCGGCAAGGCATCCAAAACTTCATTGGCCAGCACCATTCCCCGCCACGCCTGCGTGGGTGGTTCATCCAACCAGCGTACGCGTGCGCTCAATTGTGGCAACACGCGCGCAAGATGAGTCCGTTGGCGTTCGCGTAAATCGGCGGAACGCTCGAGAATGTAATAGGTATCGGGAAGCTGTCCGCAGGCAGCCAATTCCAGCAATACATCCGCAGCCATGACGCCGCTGCCCGCGCCGACTTCCAGCACGTCGCCGCCACCCAGTTGTTCGAGCACATCGGCGCAGCTACGTGCAACGCAGCGCGAAAACAGACTGGATACTTCAGGCGCGGTAATGAAATCACCACCCGCGCCGAATTTGCGCGCACCGGCGCTGTAATAACCTAGCCCCGGCGCATATAACGCAAGTTCCATATAGCGCGCAAAATCGATCCAGCCATCGGCCGCTGCGATTTCGGCTTTGATACGCTCAAGTAACTGCTCACTGAGTGCGCGTGCAATTGCATCCGGCGCAGGCCAGTCGGCGGGTATATCCCAAGGTGATGCAGTGTATGTCATGTGGAGACGTATCGACGGGGGCGGGTAATGTCAGCGCGACAATTCCACCGGCCAGATAGCGGCGTCGTTCTTGGGGAACTCGGCCCACAATTGCGCCATTGTCTTACCCATCAACGGATGCCGATATTCTCCGGCGATTTCCGCGAGCGGCTTGAGTACAAAGGCGTGTTTGCTGATTTCATCGCGCGGCAGTTGCAAACGGCCTTCTTCCAGAATTAAATCGTCATAGAGCAACAAATCAAGATCCAGAGTACGCGCCGAAAAGCGCTCGCCTTCACGCACGCGACCGTTGTGGTCTTCGATGTCACGCAATTGCTCTACGACTTCGTGAGGTTTCTCTGCGGTGTCGAATCCAACCACCAAGTTATAGAAGTTATCGCCGTCGAATCCAACGGAAGCCGTTTCGTAGACAGTCGAGCATTGCACTGCACCATAATGTTCGGCGAGCGCGGTCAGTGCCGCGCGCACATGTTGCTCGCGTTCGATGTTACTGCCGATGCTGACGTAGACGCGCGCCATTACCAATTATCCGCGCACACCGCGTTCAATAATGACGCCGACATCGCGCGCACCGCGCACCGCGCCGGTCTTGTTCAAAGTCAGTCGTACCCAGGGCACATTGAACTCATTGAGAATAATCTCGGCGGCACGCTCGGCCAGGGTTTCGACCAGTTGAAACTCGCTGGCCTCGACGAAGGCGATCAGACGCTTGGCGACTGCTTTGTAATTAAGGGTGTCGTCGATGGCATCACTGGCCGCGGCCTTACGAATATCGGTGGCCATTTCCAGATCCAGACTGATGGTCTGCTTGACGCGGCGTTCCCAATCGAAGATGCCGATCAGGGTGCTGATGCGCAAATCGCGCAGAAAGATGATGTCCATGCTCAATGCCTTTCACCTGCTTGCGCGCCACTATAGTGACTGCGCCCTGATTTGGCCAGTTGACGCGCCTTGATGTGGCTTGTTGCGATTGCGGCTTGACCGCGAACACCGCAACGATTCCAATACGCGCCATGCTGAACTCACTCCTCGTTGTCCTCGCCGCCTACCTGCTCGGTTCAATCTCGTCGGCGGTGATCGTCGGTCGTCTGCTCGGCACGGCCGATCCGCGCACGCAGGGCTCGGGCAATCCCGGCGCTACCAACATGCTGCGCATCGGCGGCAAAAAGGCCGGCGCCATCACCCTGATCGGTGACATGCTCAAGGGCCTGATCGCCGTGCTCGTCGCCCGCGCCATCGGCATGGGCGCCGATGTGCAGGCACTCGCGGCCGGCGCAGCGTTTCTCGGTCATCTGTATCCGATTTTCTTCGGCTTTAAGGGCGGCAAAGGCGTGGCCACGGCGCTGGGTGCGTTGCTCGGCCTGCAATGGAGCGTGGGGCTGTTAGTGATCGGAACGTGGCTGGCGATGGCGGCGCTGTTCCGCTATTCCTCGCTGGCCGCGTTGATCGCGGCGGCAGCAGCGCCTTTCTATATGTGGTGGCTGAAACCCGAACCGGCGGTGATCGCCGCCGCCGTGATGATGGGCGTGCTGCTGTACTGGCGGCACCGTTCCAATATCCGCAATTTGCTCGATGGCACGGAAGGGCGGATCACGCTCGGCTCCAAGAAATGAAGATCGGCTCGCCCGCATAACACTCTCATAACAATCCTAGGTGGCGACCGGCGCTAACTCCGTGATCAGCCAGCGCGCCCGCGCCTCGATAGACAACCCTTCGTGTTGTCCCGCCTGTAAACGGCAATATCCCGCATAGGCGATCATCGCCCCGTTGTCGGTGCAGAACGCCGGGCGCGGGTAAAAGACTCGGCCGCCGCGCTGCGTCAGCAACGCCTGCAAACGCTCGCGGAGCGTGCGATTGGCGCCGACACCGCCGGCCACCACCAGACGTGTCAGTCCGGTTTGATCCAGTGCGCGCTTGCACTTGATCGCGAGTGTATCGACCACCGCATCTTCGAAGGCGCGCGCGATGTCGGCGCGGGTCTGCGCATCTTGCGGGGAATTGCGCAGCGTTGTGAGCGCAAACGTTTTCAAGCCACTGAAACTGAAATCCAGACCCGGCCGGTCAGTCATCGGCCGTGGAAAACGAAAGCGAGCGGAATTGCCCTGCAGTGCCAGCTTGGCCAGTTCCGGGCCACCGGGATAGGGCAGCCCAAGCAGCTTGGCGGTCTTGTCGAAGGCCTCGCCGGCGGCATCGTCCACGGATTCACCGAGAATCTGATAGGCACCGACGCCATCCACTTGCACCAGCAGGGTATGCCCGCCGGACACCAGCAGCGCCACGAACGGGAACGCCGGCACCTCGGCCTCCAGCATCGGCGCCAGCAGATGGCCTTCCATATGATGGACGGCCACCGCGGGCACACCCAGCGACCACGCCAGGCTGCGACCAAAGGCGGCGCCGACCAACAGCGCGCCGATCAGCCCAGGCCCGGCGGTGAACGCCACGCCATTGATGTCGGCTCGACTCATGCCCGCCTGCGCGAGCGTTTCTTTCAACAATGGCAACAACTTACGCACATGGTCGCGGGACGCCAGCTCGGGCACGACACCGCCGTAAGGTGCATGGACCTCGACCTGGCTGTACAGCGCGTGCCCGACCAGACCCTGCTCGCTGTGATACAGGGCCACGCCGGTTTCGTCGCAGGAGGTTTCGATGCCGAGGACTAACATGCGGCCATTGTCCGGCTTGTTCGACGGGTCGCCAAGTGTATTTTGCTTTCGGCGGCGTGAGGGATTAGAATTCGTCCCCCTTTAGGCCCCTAGGCGTAATCGTGCCGTGATTGTGTGCGGTTGCAACCCTGGGACGACAAGTTCAAATCGAGGTCAGTGATTACATGCCCAGCGTTCGTGTACGAGAGAACGAGCCGTTCGAAGTCGCCCTGCGTCGCTTCAAACGTTCCTGCGAAAAAGCCGGCATCCTCTCCGAGGTGCGCCGCCGTGAATTCTATGAAAAGCCCACCCAGGAGCGTAAGCGTAAAGCTGCCGCTGCGGTAAAGCGCCACCTGAAGAAGGTTTCGCGCGACGTCACCCGCCGTACCCGCAAGTACTGATCACTCAGGTCTGCGTCATGTCGCTCACGGCACGTATCCAAGAGGATATGAAAACTGCCATGCGCGGCGGCGACAAGCGCCGGCTGGGTGTCATCCGCCTGATCCTCGCCGCGATTAAGCAGCGCGAGGTGGATGAGCGCATCGTGCTCGACGACACGCAAGTGACCGTCGTGCTCGACAAGATGCTCAAACAACGGCGCGAATCCATCAGTCAGTACGAACAAGCCGGTCGCACCGATCTGGTGGAGCAGGAGCAGTTCGAGATGGAGGTCATCCAGGCCTACCTGCCTCAGCCGCTCAGCCCGGCCGAGGTCGACATCCTGATCGGTCAGGCGATTGCCGAGACCGGCGCTGGCGGCATCAAGGACATGGGCAAAGTCATGGCCCTGCTCAAGCCGCAACTCCAAGGTCGTGCCGACATGAGCGCCGTCAGCGCGCAGATCAAGGCCAAGCTGGGCGGTTGACCAACTTAAGCTGCGCACAGCGGCGGTAGTTGCACGCACGACCTTCGCTTACTATGCCGCCATGGCCGGCCGAATCCCCCAACAATTCATTGATGACCTGATGCAGCGCGTCGACATTGTCGAGATCATCGACAGTCGTGTACCGCTGAAAAAAGCCGGCCGCGAATACCAGGCTTGTTGTCCGTTCCACAACGAAAAAACGCCTTCTTTCACGGTCAGCCCGACCAAGCAGTTCTATCACTGCTTCGGCTGCGGCGCGCATGGCACGGTGCTCAGCTTCTTGATGGACTACGAGCACATGGAGTTCGTCGATGCCGTCGATGAACTGGCGCGGTCCGTCGGCCTCGAAGTCCCCCGCGAAGCCGGACCTGATATCGAGCGTGAACGCACCGACAGCACCGCGCCGCTGTATGACTTGCTCGCCGAAGCCGCGCGGCATTTCCGTCAGCAACTGCGCCAACACCCTGAGGCCAAGCGCGCGGTCGATTACCTGAAACAGCGCGGCCTGAGTGGCGAGATCGCCCAAAGCTACGGCCTCGGCTATGCCCCGCCCGGCTGGGACAACCTATTGCAAGCGCTCGGCAAAGATCCGCAGACGCAGGCGCAGATGGAACGCGCCGGTCTGCTGATCAAAAAGGATGGCGGTGGACTCTACGACCGCTTCCGCGATCGCGTGATGTTTCCCATTCACGATCGACGCGGCCGGGTGATCGGCTTCGGCGGTCGCGTGCTCGGTGACGACACACCCAAATACCTCAATTCACCTGAAACCCCCGTTTTCCACAAAGGCCGCGAACTCTATGGCCTGTTCGAAGCACGCAAACGCGAGCGCAAGCTGGAACGGCTGCTGGTGGTGGAAGGCTATATGGATGTGGTGGCGCTGGCCCAGTTCGGTATCGGCAATGTGGTCGCCACGCTCGGCACCGCCACCACGCGCGAACACCTCGAACTCCTCTATCGCGCCGTGCCCGAAGTGGTGTTTTGTTTCGACGGCGACCGCGCCGGTCGCGCGGCGGCCTGGCGCGCACTGGAAAATGCGCTGCCGATTCTCAAGGATGGCCGCCAGGCACGCTTCCTGTTTCTGCCTGACGGCGAAGACCCGGATACCCTGGTGCGCAAAGAAGGCACGGAGGCCTTTCAACGACGAATTGGCGAGTCCATCCCACTTTCCGAGTATCTATTTGAAGCCCTTAGCGCACAGGTCGATACCTCCAGCATGGACGGACGCGCACGGCTGGTAGAATTGGCAAAACCCATGCTGGAACAGCTGCCGACCGGGGTGTTTCAGCGCATGCTGGTCGATCGCCTCGAAGAATTGGCGCGACTGCCACGTAATGCCCTCGCTGGACTGCACGGCCAGCCGTACAGCCAACCCTCGCCACGCCAACGGCCACAGCCCAACGTAGCGGCATCAGCCCGGTCCGTCGACTCATGACGCTGCTGTTGCAGGAACCGGCGCTCGCGCGCCTAGTCGAAGAACCAAAGCGTCTCGCCAGCGTCGAACTGCCCGGCACATCGTTATTGGTCGAGGTGATTGACTTTCTCAAGGACCGCACCCACATCCATACCGGGGCGCTGATCGAACATTGGCGCGGCACGGAGACGGGGCGCCACTTGGCCAAACTGGCCACCGAGCCGGTACCCAAGCTGGTCGGCGACCTTGAACGGGAATTCCTCGATGGTATCGAGCATCTCCTTGCCAAGCCGCTGGATCAGCGCCGCGAACAACGCCTCGCTGAGCTGTCGCGCAAACAGCCCAGCGAATTGACCGGCTCCGAGCGGGAAGAATTATTGCAGTTGCTGCGGCCCGCTCAGCGCACGCCGTAGTTACCCCGCACCCAAGGCGGCATTAATGGGTACATTAGCGGCTGGTAATGCAGGGACTCCTCCGCTACACTGGAGGTTTGATTTTGCGTCGACCCCGCAACGCACCTGCTGCGGGATCTACATACTAAAGAAAACATAGCGAAAACACATGAACCAAGAGCAGCAGTCTCAATTGAAGTTGTTGATTGCCAAAGGCAAAGAGCAGGGCTTCCTGACCTATGCCGAGGTCAACGATCACCTGCCCGATGAAATCGTCGATCCGGAGCAGATCGAAGACATCATCAACATGATCAACGATATGGGCATCTCCGTACACGAGGAGACCCCGGACGCTGACACCCTGCTGCTGAATGCCGCCGCGGTCACCGACGAAGACGCCGCCGAAGAGGCCGCCGCCGCGCTGGCCACCGTCGACAGCGAATTCGGTCGCACCACCGACCCGGTGCGCATGTACATGCGCGAGATGGGTACGGTTGAGTTGTTGACCCGTGAGGGTGAAATCGAGATCGCCAAGCGCATCGAAGATGGCTTGCGCCAGGTGCTGTCTGCGCTGTCGAGCTATCCCGAATCCATCGCCATGCTGCTGACCGAATACAAGAAAGTCGAGTCCGGCGATGTCCGTCTATCCGACCTCATCAACGGCTTTATCGATCCGAATGCCAGCGATGACGTCATTCCGCCGCCGATCGAGATCACCCTCGACGACGACGATGACAGCACGACCACCGCGAGCGCGACTGCCACCGACGACGACGACGACGCCGACAGCGACACCGAGACCAGCGTGCTGGACACCGGCCCCGATCCGGAAGAGGCCCGCGCCCGTTTCACCGAACTGGCTGAACTCTATGAAAAATGCATGGCCACCAAATCGGCCAAGCAGGCGGACAAACACCGCGCGGCGCTGAGCGAGCTGTTCATGCAGTTCAAGCTGATCCCGCGCGTCGTCGACGAGCTGACCAATCGCCTGCGCAATATGGTCGAACGTATCCGCAGCCATGAACGCGTCATCATGGACTTCTGCGTCAACCGCGCTCAAATGCCGCGCAAGGATTTCATCACCTCCTTCCCGGACAATGAAACCAATGTGCAATGGTTGGACAAGCAGATCAAAGGCGGCCACAAGTACTCGTCCGAGATCGAAGTCTTCCGTGATGAGATTCGTCGCGCGCAGAACCGTCTGGTGACCATCGAGCAGGAAACCGGCCAGACCATCAGCGACATCAAGGACATCAACCGCCGCATGTCGATCGGCGAGGCCAAGGCCCGCCGCGCCAAGAAGGAAATGGTCGAGGCCAACCTGCGACTGGTGATCTCGATTGCCAAGAAGTACACCAACCGTGGCCTGCAATTCCTGGATCTCATTCAGGAAGGCAATATCGGCTTGATGAAGGCCGTCGACAAATTCGAATACCGCCGCGGCTACAAGTTCTCGACCTATGCGACGTGGTGGATTCGTCAGGCGATCACCCGTTCGATCGCCGATCAGGCGCGCACCATCCGTATCCCGGTGCACATGATCGAGACCATCAACAAGCTCAACCGCATTTCGCGGCAGATGCTGCAGGAGATGGGCCGCGAACCGACGCCCGAGGAACTGGCCGAACGCATGGTCATGCCCGAAGACAAGGTGCGCAAGGTGTTGAAGATCGCCAAAGAACCGATCTCCATGGAAACGCCCATCGGCGACGACGAAGATTCGCATCTGGGCGATTTCATCGAAGACACCAGCATCATGTCGCCGGTCGATGCCGCCGCCGTCGAGGGCCTGCGCGAAGCGACTCAGATGGTGCTGGCCGGCCTCACCCCGCGCGAAGCGAAGGTGCTGCGCATGCGCTTCGGTATCGATATGAACACCGACCACACCTTGGAAGAAGTCGGCAAACAGTTCGATGTGACCCGCGAACGTATCCGTCAGATCGAGGCCAAGGCGTTGCGCAAGCTGCGTCATCCGTCGCGTTCGGAAACACTGCGCAGCTTCCTGGAAATCGAAAACACCTGATCTCAAGGTCATCGTTCCCGTCAGCCTGTTTGGCTGACGGGTGACGCCGCTGCCCGACCTCTTTATACTCCCGCCCTTCCGGGCCTGTAGCTCAGTTGGTTAGAGCAGGGGACTCATAATCCCTTGGTCCTCGGTTCGAGTCCGAGCGGGCCCACCAAACACACTGATGCATGTAACCCTGGCCGACGAAATCTCAGCCAGGGTTGCAGGTGAATACTCACGACAATCCGATCAGAATTCGCTAAGTCCGTGATCTCAATAGAGGGCAGTTTGAGGGCCTTTCGATGAAACGTCGGGGGTCTTTATTCACAGCAGTTTGTCAAAATTATGACCCGGGCGCGGCCCGCTGATAAAAACCCAGCATGACCAGCAACTAACGTGTAACTTATTGAAATACATATTTAACACGTTCACGGTCACAAATTGGTCATTTTAAGATTGAACCAGCAACGACGCGGTCAGAACCCGGTTGACCCCAAACGCTCCACACAGTTATCCACAAGATTTGTGCATAACCAGTGGCCGCTAATATGCCCACTGTTGGCACACGCACACGACACCTGAGTCCTCCGCCCCATGCCCTTAATCACGCTCCGTAACATCGTGCTCGACTTCGGTGGACACCCGCTGCTGGACGGCGTCGACCTGAGTTTGGAACCGGGTGAGCGCGTCTGTCTGATCGGCCGCAACGGCACCGGCAAGTCGACCCTGCTGAAACTCATCGCCGAGGAAATCCTCCCCGACGCCGGCAACATCGACCGTCGCCAAGGCCTGCGCTGCGCACGGCTGACCCAGGACGTGCCCGCCGATCTGCACGGCAATCTGTTTGACGTGGTGGCCGGGGGGCTCGGCGAAGCGGCACCGATACTGTCGCGCTACCACGCCGCCAGCGTCGCGGTGGCCCATGACCCGACAACTGCTGCCCTGAACGAACTCGAAGATGCCCAGCACGAACTCGAGAGTCGCGACGGCTGGCTCTGGGAACAGCGTGTAGAATCCACCCTGTCGCGCCTGCAACTTGATCCCGACCTGGAATTCACCAGCCTCTCCGGCGGCTTGAAGCGCCGCGCCCTGCTGGCGCGCGCGCTGGTCACCGACCCCGAACTGCTGCTGCTCGACGAGCCCACCAACCATCTGGATCTCGCCGCCATCGCCTGGTTGGAAGAATTCCTGCTCGACTACAACGGCACGCTGCTGTTCATCACCCACGACCGCGCCTTTCTGCAACGGCTGGCCACGCGCATCATCGAACTCGACCGCGGCCGACTGACCAGTTGGGACTGCGACTACGCGACCTACCTCGAACGCAAACAGGCGGCACTGGAAGCCGAAACCCAACAGAACGCGCTGTTCGACAAGCGTCTGTCGCAGGAAGAGACCTGGATTCGCCAAGGCATCAAGGCGCGTCGCACCCGCAACGAAGGCCGCGTGCGCGCGCTGAAGGCCTTGCGCGAAGAGCGCGGCGCGCGCCGTGAACGTACCGGGACGGCGAATATGCAGATTCAGGACGCCGAACGCTCCGGGAAACTGGTCGCCGAAATCGAGAACATCAGCTACGCCTGGGACGGCAAACCCATCGTGCGCGATTTTTCCACCACGCTCATGCGCGGCGACAAGATCGGCATCATCGGTCCAAACGGCGTCGGCAAAACCACCCTACTGCGTTTGTTGCTAGGCGAACTCACGCCGCAGAGTGGCCGCGTGAACCTTGGCACCAAACTCGAAGTCGCCTACTTCGATCAGCAACGCAGCGACATCGATTCCGACAAAAGCGTGTTGGAGAATCTCGCCCAAGGCCGCGACACGATCACCATCAACGGCCAGAACCGCCACGTCATGTCCTATTTGCAGGATTTCCTGTTCACGCCCGAGCGCATTCGCCAACCCGCCGGCACACTCTCCGGCGGTGAACGCAACCGGCTGCTGCTCGCGCAACTGTTCACCAAAGGCTTCAACGTCCTGGTGATGGACGAGCCGACCAACGATCTCGACATAGAAACGCTGGAGCTGCTGGAAGAACGGCTGCTCGAATACCAAGGCACTTTATTACTCGTCAGCCATGACCGCGCCTTTCTCGATCACCTGGTCACCAGCACCATGGTGTTCGAAGGCGATGGCCGCATCAGCGAATATGTCGGCGGTTACGAAGACTGGCTGCGGCAACGGCGTCCACCGGCCAGCGCCCGCACCGCACCGCCCCAACCCACACCTGCCACGACGCCGGCAGCGACTGTCGCCCCCACCGCGCCGGCGCGCAGTAAGCTGAACAACAAAGAGCAACGCGAGCTGGACCAACTCCCCGCGCAGATCGAGGCCCTCGAGGCCAAATTGGCCGCGCTGCAGTTGCAACTCGCCGACCCGGCGATTTATCGTCAGGCCAACGATTTCGTCGCCACCATCAAGGACGAGTTGGCAAAGCTCGAGGCGGAACTCAGCCGCACCTATGCGCGCTGGGATGCGCTCGAAGCCCGTCGTAACGGCTAAGGAACCCGTCATTGAGAACGTAGCCCGGATGTAATCCGGGAGTCAGCCTACCTCATCCCGGATTGCATCCGGGCTACTTCAATTCATCGCACGCGCTGCGCTCGCGATGATGGCTTATGTAACATCATCTGCAACTCATAACTCCACCTCGGCTTTGCCCCTGACCGCAGCCGGCCCTATACTCCCAACCCAATGCGTCGACGCACCCCCGTGCGCATGCGTCTACTGAGGAAGAATTACATGGGCTTTCAAGAATTCGTATTGCTGATCTTCGTCCTGGCCATTGTCGTGGTGTTCATGGGCGTCAAGTCCGTGCCCCAAGGCATGGAATTCACCGTCGAGCGTTTCGGCCGTTACACCAAAACCCTGCGCCCCGGCCTCAATCTGATCACGCCCGTCATCGACCGCGTCGGCAAGAAGCTGAACATGATGGAGCAAGTGGTCGACGTGCCCTCGCAGGAAGTCATCACCAAAGACAACGCCATGGTCAAAGTCGACGGCGTGATGTTTTTCCAAGTGCTCGACGCGGCCAAAGCGGCCTATGAAGTCAGCCAACTGGAAATCGCCATCCTCAATCTCACCATGACCAACATCCGTACCGTCATGGGTTCGATGGACCTCGACGAACTGCTCTCGCAGCGCGACAAGATCAACGCCCAGCTGTTGCACGTCGTCGACGATGCGACCACGCCCTGGGGCGTGAAGGTCACGCGCATCGAGATCAAAGACATCACCCCGCCGCGCGACCTGGTGGATTCCATGGCCCGCCAGATGAAGGCCGAACGTGAAAAGCGCGCCAACATTCTCGAAGCCGAAGGCTTCCGCCAATCCGCCATCCTCAAAGCCGAAGGTGAAAAACAGGCCGCGATTCTCGAAGCCGAAGGCCGCCGCGAAGCCGCTTTCCGCGATGCCGAAGCGCGCGAACGCGAAGCCGAGGCCGAGGCGCGCGCCACGCAGATGGTGTCCGAATCCATCGCCAAGGGCGACGTCAACGCGCTCAATTATTTCATCGCACTGAAATACACCGATGCACTGCAAGCCATCGCCATCGCACCGAATCAGAAATTGATCATGATGCCGCTGGAAGCGTCCAACCTGATCGGCGCCGTCGGCGGCATCACTGAAATGTTCAAGGATGCGCTCAAGAGCAAAGGAGCCGCCAAGTGATGCTGGAACAACTGACCTATTGGCATTGGTTCATCATCGCCGCGCTACTGATTATTCTTGAAGTGTTCGCGCCCGGCGCCTTCATGCTGTGGATCGGTATCGCCGCCGGCGTGGTCGGCGCAACGCTGTACTTCGTGCCGAGCATGACCTGGGAATATCAGTTCATGCTGTTTTCAATCGCCGCTGTCGGCTCCATCATCGCCTGGCGCAGCTACCGTAGAAACAACCCTATCACTACCGACGAACCCACACTCAATCGCCGTGGCTCGCAATACATCGGCCGCACCTTCACCCTCGAGGCACCCATCACCAACGGCATCGGCAAGATCCGTGTCGACGACTCGACCTGGAAAATAGAGGGCGCAGATTGTCCGGCGGGGAGTAAGGTGAAAGTGGTAGGAATTGATAATACGGTGTTGCGGGTAGAGACGGCGCCGTAGTGTTCATGCGCCATCTTTCGGTATAAGAAAGCCAGTACTCCATGGCAACACTACAGCCGTAACATCTTCATCACCGGCTCGTTATGCCCAGGCTTGTCGCTGAATCCGGCCAACACCAACACTTGCAGACCTTTCCCGCTCAGACCGATACACGGTGCAACTAATTCGCAGAGATGCCGCCAGTCACGCGTATCTGACTCCGTCACCCGCACCGGTATTACGCCCCAATGCAGCGCCAAGCGCCGACTGATGGTGTCATGCGCGCACACACCGATCAGCGGCGCGGTGGCGCGGTGCGCGGCCATAATGCGCGCAGTGGTGCCGCTCATAGTGGGGATGACCAGCGCCGCGAGTTTCAAATCACGCGCGAGTTCCACGGCGGCGTGCGCGACCGCCTCACGGTCGCTGTAGATTTTTTCGTTGCCGACCGCAAGGGCATCGCCGACAAAGCGACCGCTGTGCCACTGATGGCGTTCGATCTCGCGCAGGATGCGGTCCATGGTCTGCACCGCTTCGACCGGAAATTTTCCGCTGGCGGTTTCCGCCGACAGCATCACAGCATCGGCACTGGAGAGCGCCGCGCCGGCGACGTCACCGACTTCCGCGCGCGTCGGTCGCGCGGCGGTAATCATGGATTCCAGCATTTGCGTAGCGACGATCACCGGCACGGCATGGGATCGCGCACGCTCGATCAAGTCGCGCTGAATCAGCGGCACGCGCTCGGCGGGCAGTTCGATGCCGAGATCGCCGCGCGCCACCATGATGCCGTAAGACACATCCAGAATCTCATCGATGGCCGCGACCGCTTCGGGGCGTTCGATCTTGCTGATGATGGGAATATCGGCCTTGTGTCGCGCCAGAAATCGTTTTAACTGCGTGACGTCAGCGGCGGCGCGCACGAAACTCAGCGCCAGGAAATCCACACCGAGTTCGATGGCCAGCTTCGCGTCTAACTTGTCTTTAGCCGTCAGCGCGGGCGTCGAGAGTTTAGAGTCGGGCAGGTTCATGCCCTTGTTGTCGGTGAGTCGCCCACCGTGGACGACGCGACAACGCACATCATCGCCCGACTTCGACAGGACGCTCAGCTCCATCTTGCCGTCGTCGAGCAGGATGCGTTCGCCTTTGGCGACATCCTTGGCGAGGGTTTTGTACTGCGAGGGAATCAGACCGTCGCGCCCGGTGACGGCAGCGGTAGTCACGGTCACCGTCGCGCCATCGTTAAGATCGATACCGCCATCGGCGAAACGGCCGACGCGAATCTTCGGGCCGCACAAATCCATCAGAATGGCGATGTGCTTGCCGGCGCTGTCTGCGGCGGCGCGAATGCGTTGCACGTTCTCGCGATGACTCGCGTGATCGCCGTGCGACATATTCAGCCGAATCACATCGACGCCGGCCGCCACCAACCGTTTGAGCACATCGGGCGCGGCCGAGGCCGGGCCGAGCGTGGCGATGATCTTGGTGCGCCGCCAGCGCAGGGCGATATGTTCGCGACTCAAGGTTGCGTCGGCGCGGCGTTTAGACATGACGCTTAACCGAAGTGACAGATGTAATCGAGCAGATCGGCGACTTCGATTTCGAAATGTGAATTGCCGGGCACCTTGAAACTTTCACCGCCGGCGTAATCGGTCCAGTGATCTTCACCGGCCAGTTTCACGCGGCACTTGCCCTGGGTCAGTTCCATGATTTCCGGCGCCTCGGTGCTGAAGCGATACAGGCCGGGCAACATCACGCCAAGGCTTTTCATCTCACCACTGTCGGTGATGATGGTGCGGCTGGTGACTTTGCCGTCGTGATAGACGTTGGCCTTCTTGCGGATTTCGACGTTCTTGTAGTTCATGTTGGTTATTCCGTTTTATGTGGGTCGTTATTACCTGTCCTGCAGGTGCACGCTCGACGAGGCCTTACCGCTCGAATCAAGTATCAAGATCCGGGCACTCTTGATCGAACAATTTACGTTTCTCGCGGTACAAGGCCGAGATGTCTTCATCGCCGTAACCCGCATCCATCAGCCGGCGATATTGACTCAAGGTCATCTCGACCACCGGCAGCGTGACGCCACGCTGTTCGGCGATCGCTTTGCAGATGGCGAGATCCTTGTGATGTAGCGCGACCTTGAAGCCCGGCGCGAAATCGCAGCGCACCATTGTCGGCCCGCGCTTTTCGAGAAACCAGTTACCGGCGGCGCCACTGCTGACAACGTCGATCACTCTTATCGAGCGGCAGACCCTTGTGCCTCGGCGAACGCGAGCGCTTCGGTGACGGCGTGGTTGATGCCCGCGCACATGATTTGGTTAACGGCCTTGGTGGACTGGCCATTGCCGACCGGACCCATATGCGCGATGCGCTGACCGATGGCGTTCAACACGGGACGCGCGCGCTCCACGTTTGCCACGGTACCGCCGACCATGATCGCCAGCGTCGCGTTGCGCGCACCCTCGACGCCGCCGGACACCGGCGCATCCAGGAAGTCACAACCCACCTTGGCCAAGCGCTGCGCAATTGCCTCGGCGGTTGCCGGTTGCACAGTTGAGGTATCGATGACCAGTTTGCCGGCACTCAAGCCCGGCATCAGCGCATCGATCACGTTGAGCAGATCGCTGTCCGCGGAGACGCAGGTCAGTATGACATCGCAACGGCGGGCGAGTTCGTCAGGATCGCTTGCCCGCACGACACCGAGTTCAGCGGCAAGCGCCTCGGCCTTGCTGGTGGTGCGATTCCACACCGCGGCGAGCAGCCCGGCGCGCGCAAGGTTGCGTGCCATCGACGCACCCATGGCACCGAGACCGATCACACCGACGCTGTTTGTGGTTTCTGGCATAGGCATCTATAAACCGCCACGTCACGAAGTTTACCAAGAGAAAATCTATTGAACCGCCAAGACGCAAAGGCGCCAAGAAATTCTTTCTGGATAAAAATCTTTGGCGCCTTGGCGTCTTGGCGGTTCAAATATCCTTGGCGTACTTGGCACCTTGGTGGTTTCCCGCACACGCTCAATCTTCCAGATAAGTATAGCCCGTCAAGCCGTCTTCGAGTGCCTGGGTGAAGAAGGCGCGCTCTTGATCCGACAGCGTCGCGGCGGCGATCTTCTCGTGATAGGCGGCACGCAGCGCGTCGGTGTCGAAATGCACATAGCGCAGTAATTCGTCGATGGTGTCGCCGCGTTCCGGTTGCGAGAGATCGTAACCGCCGGCGGCGTTCAAGGTGACGTTGACGGCATCGGTATCGCCGAACAGGTTGTGCATGTCGCCGAGAATTTCCTGATAGGCGCCGACCAGGAACACGCCCAACAGGTATTCATCGCCGGGGTGATAGGTATGCACCGGCAGCGTGCTCTCGATGCCGTCGTTGTCGACGTATTGATCGATGCGGCCGTCGGAGTCGCAGGTGAGATCCTGCAACACGGCGCGGCGCGTCGGCGCCTCGTCGAGACGATGCAGCGGCACGATCGGGAAGATCTGGTCGATGGCCCACACGTCGGGCATGGACTGGAACACCGACAGATTGATGAAATATTTGTCGGCGAGCTTCTCGTTGAGTTCGTCGAGCACCTCGCGGTGCGCGCTGCGACTGCCCTTGAGCAGGGCGCGCACGCGCTGGCAGATGGTTGCGTACAGCGATTCGATGCGTGCGCGCTGACTCAAATCGATGATGCCGTGCAGATACATCGACTGCGCCTCGCCCAACCAATGCGCGGCATCGTGATAGGCCTCCAGCACGGAACGGCTGGCGAGATTTTCCAGCACGCGCCAGAGATCCTGGATGATCAGCGGATCATCTTCACTCGGCGCTTCGATCTCGCCATTGCCCGGCGCCTGTTCGCTGTCGATCACATTGGTGATCAGCATGGCGTGATGTGCGGTCATGGCACGGCCGGATTCGGTGATGATGTCCGGGTGCGGCAGCGCGTGTTCGGTGCAGACCTCCCACAACGCGTGCACGACGTTGTGCGCGTACTCTTCCACCGAATAATTGATGGAGCAGAAGCTGCGCGAATGCGTACCTTCGTAGTCGATACCCAGGCCGCCGCCGACATCGACATTGGCCAACGGCACGCCCAGCGCATGCAACTCGGCGAAATAGCGCGCGACTTCGCGCATGCCGCGCTGAATGTCACGGATGTTGGCGATCTGCGAACCGAGATGACAGTGCAGCAATTGCAGGCTATTGAGCAGACCGGCGCTGCGCAGGTGTTCGACCAGCGTCAGCACCTGAGCGGCATTGAGACCGAACTTGGCCTTCTCGCCACCGGTGTTCTGCCACTTGCCGGCACCGATAGAGGCCAAGCGCACGCGCAGGCCGAGCAGCGGCTCGATGCCGAGCGCGCGCGATTCCTCAATCACCAGATCCAACTCGGAGAGTTTTTCCACGACGATGAACACGCGATGGCCGAGGCGCTTGCCGATCAAGCGCCAGACGAATGTATTCGCGATCTTTGTAGCCGTTGCAGATGATGGTGCCGCCGGGACGCGACAGCGCCAGCACCGCCATCAATTCCGGTTTGCTGCCCGCCTCCAGGCCGACGCGATTGGCGCCGTGCGCGAGGATTTCGGCGACCACGCTCTGCTGTTGGTTGACCTTGATCGGATAGACAGCGGTGTAGCGCCCTTGATAGTCATCGACGCCGCGCGCTTGCGCGAAGGCATTGCACAGCGTGTCGACGCGATCGCGCAGGATATCGGAAAAGCGCACCAGCACCGGCAGCGTCAGGCCTTGCTCGCGGCAGGCCTGGGTCAGCGCATACAGATCGATGGCCGGCGTGTCCGCGCCACGGCGCGGCCGTGCCAGCAGATGACCCTGCTCATTGACGTCGAAATAGCCGCCGCCCCAGTGTTCGAGGCTGTAGGTGTTACGGGTTTGATCGAGGCTCCACATAGGCCGGGAAAGATACGCGATAGCCGTGGGAAGCGAAAGGCATCTTCCGTAGCCTTCCGTAGCCCGGATGGAGGTCTGAAGGACCGTAATCCGGGAGCGCACTCTCACCATCCCGGATTTACTCGCTGCGCTCGCCCTTCGGGCCGCCCTGCGTGCGTTCAACGCGCTTCGCGCTTTTGTCGCTGCGCTGCATCCAGGCTACGATCCCTGCGCAGCCCGGTTTTTTCTTTATCGTCAGGCGCGAATCCGGTATCTTTGCCTCCCCCAAATTCCCCCGCATATGACATGGTGCAGCGATGACCCTCGGTAACGACTGGTTTACAGAAATTCACGCCGACGGCGGCTCGGCCTTCTCGCTCAAGCTGACCGGCAAACTGCACGAGGAACAGAGCGCATTTCAGCGCATCGAGGTCTTCGCCACCGAGGAATACGGCAATCTGATGACCATCGACGGCCTGTACATGGTCTCGGGGCGCGATAACTTCCTGTATCACGAAATGATGACGCACCCGGTGCTGTTCACCCATCCGGCGCCGAAGAAGGTCGTCATCATCGGTGGCGGCGATTGCGGCACCCTGCGCGAGGTGCTCAGACACCCCGGTGTTCAAGAAGTCTGGCAAGTTGAAATCGACGAGCGCGTTACCCGCGTCGCGGAACAATATTTCCCGGAGCTGTGCGAGAGCAACAACGACCCGCGCGCACATCTGCTGTTCGACGACGGCCTCAAATTCATGAAAGACGCCGCACCGGGCAGCATCGACGTGGTGATCGTCGACAGTACCGATCCGATCGGCCCGGCCGAAGGCCTGTTCACCGAGGCATTCTTCCGCGATTGCCATCGCGCGCTCGGCGAGAAAGGTGTGATCGTGCAGCAGAGTGAATCGCCGCTGTATCACGGCAAGATTTTGAAGGCCCTGCATAAGGCGATGCGCGCCGCCGGTTTCGACCAGACGCAGACACTGTTCTTCCCGCAGCCGGTGTATCCGTCCGGCTGGTGGAGCTGCACCATGGCCGGCAAGAATCTCAATCTACACGCTTTCCGCGAGAACGATGCGCACAACAAGCCGTTCGACACGCTGTATTACAACGCGGATATTCACCGCGCGGCGTGGGCGATGCCGGAGTTTTTCAAGCGCTTGATTGAACGCTAAATGGGCTGATCTATGCGGTGCTGCTGTGCCCTAACGAAGTTTAGCGTAATTTCTCGTGTAGACGTCGGGCTGATGGTGGGACGCTTGCACCGAGGAAGCTGGCCTGAGGCATGGCCGCGAACGGTTGCGCTCACGACAGGTTCTCGGCCAAAGGCCGCTCCTACACAGGCATTTGCACACCAAGGCAGATCAACGCGCTTACGCCAGCTTTTCGACCACCCACTGCGCGACCTGTGCCGAGGCACGCGCGCACTGGTTGCCGCGCTTCTCCGTGAATTCGGCGTATTGCTGCGCATCCCACATATCGTAAGTCTTGCCGGTAAAGCATTGCTGTAATTCCTGACAGGTCACGCCGCCGAATTCTTCTTTGAAGCGGTTCACCAGCTCTTCGCCCTGACGGAAGTTGCCGATGAATTTACCGCGCTCGAATTTGTCGCGGTCGCGACCGCGCTTGGTGCTCAATGCCACCAAGCCGCCACTCAAGGCACCGCAGGTACCCATGCCCATCAAGCCACCGCCACCGGACAGACCGTGCACGGCCTTGATGACCTCGGGTGCCACACCGCCCACGGTTTCCTGAACGGCGGCCAACACGCACTGCGGGCAGCATCCGTATTCCAATTCATACGTCATCGCCAGTTCATAGGCTTGCTGGGCAAGGTCGGTTTTGCTGGGCGCGTCCATAAGGTCTCCTGCGGGCGTCGGCACTACAGTTAAGTTCGATGCCTGCAGTTTGCCGTCCGGTGGTTACGAGCACATTGATGTTGGTCAAATGATGGCGCGGTAATAGTGCGATAGCACCTGAAACGGCGGGACAAAGGGTTGCCCTTGGCAATGGCCTACGCGGTCGCGTTATGACTTGCCGCACCAGGTCTCGACGTCTTGGCGGCGCTCGGCCAAAAATGCTTCACGCTGGCTGTTGTCCATGAATACGCGTTCGCCCGTGGCATCCAGATCGTAGATGGCCGAAGACGTTTCATAAGCTTGCAGACGATCGCGCGCTTGAATGCAGTTGCGCTGGCGTTCGGCTTTATCTTGTTGGGCTTGTGCGCGGTTATCACGCGCTTGCCGACGTTCTTCTTCGAACGCATGCAACAGTTTCTGCTGTTTTTCCAGACGCTCTTCCGGCGTCGTCGGCGCTGTCGCAGCTGGCTCGGGCAGATCAATCGTGCGGGCACCGTCTTGCGGCGGTCGGTCACCAAAATGCACTTGTCCATTCGCATCGGTCCATTGATAGACCTCGGCCGTCGCGGACATGCCGCCGCCACACAGCAGCAGCAAAACGAGCAAGCGGGTGTTGATTGTCGATGAATGGCGCATTGAATCCCCCACGCAGACTATGCCTGCTGTCGGTCGGTTTGCCAAGTTGCGGCCGCATCAATAACCGCGCATCCCGCGGGCTTTACGCCTCGACAACGCCGCGGTATGGTGCCGGCCAATTCAGTGATGTGATTCGTTTGAGGAGACAACATGGCAGACCCGGATATCGCACAGAAGGCCCCGTATGCAGTGGAACTCGAGGCCGGCACCTACTGGTGGTGCGCCTGCGGCAAGTCCAAAAATCAACCGTTCTGCGACGGTTCGCACAAGGACACCGAGTTCAGCCCGCAGAAATTCGAGCTGGCGGAAAAAACCAAGGTCTGGTTGTGCGGCTGCAAGCACAGCGGCAAGAAGCCATTCTGCGACGGCGCGCATAAGAAGCTCTAGGATTCGGGATTCGGGATTCGGGATTCGGGATTCGGGATTCGGGATTCGGGATTCGGGGAAGGCTGTCACAGTTTCCTGAATTCTGAATCCAAAATGCCATAAAAAAAACGGGCGCCTTGCGGCGCCCGTTGTATTTCCATCCGTGGATAAGAGGCTTGTTGCAACTCAGAGGTTGTAAGCGCGCTCGCCGTGGGTCGTGGTATCCAGACCTTCGCGCTCTTCGTCCTCGGGGACGCGCAGACCGACGGTCAGATCGACAACCTTGAAGCAGATGAAGGCGACAACGGCCGACCAGACCACTGCCGTACCCACTGCCTGAGCCTGGATCCACAACTGGCCACCGATGGTGGTATCGACGATGGTGTTGTTCACGTAGTCGATGATGCCCGTGCCGCCCATGCTCCAGGTGTTGAACACACCGGTGAGCAACGCGCCGAGGATACCGCCGATGCCGTGGATACCGAACACATCCAACGCGTCATCCGCACCCAGCAACTTCTTCAGGCCAGTCACACCCCAGAAGCACACCACGCCGGCCAACGCACCGATGATCAGGCCACCGCCCACACCGACCCAACCGCAAGCCGGGGTGATCGCGACCAGACCGGCCACCGCACCCGAAGCTGCACCCAGCATGGAGGGACGACCCTTGACCAGCCATTCAGCGAACATCCAGGTCAGCGTTGCAGCCGCCGTAGCGAACAGCGTGTTGACGAAGGCCAACGTCGCGGTGCCGCCCGCTTCCAGCGCGGAACCCGCGTTGAAACCGAACCAACCCACCCACAGCATCGAGGCACCGATCATGGTCATGGTCAGCGAGTGCGGCGTGAAGGCTTCTTTACCGTAGCCGATACGCTTGCCGATCACATAGGCGCCCACCAGACCGGCGATACCGGCGTTGATGTGCACGACTGTGCCGCCCGCGAAGTCCAGCGCGCCCTTCTGGAACAGCCAACCGGAAGCCGCTACCGCAGCCGCCGCCGCGTCCGCGTCGGTGAAGGCATCCGGGCCCGGCCAGAACCACACCATGTGCGCCATCGGCAGGTAGGAGAAGGTGAACCACAGCACCGAGAACAGCAGCAGCGCGGAGAACTTGATGCGTTCGGCGAAGGCACCGACGATCAGTGCCACCGTGATGGCCGCGAACGTGGCCTGGAAGGCGACGAAGGCGAACTCAGGCACCACCACGCCCTTGGTGAAGGTCGCGGCATTGGCGACGGCGTTGGTCTGCGAATCGAAGATGCCCGACAGCAGCACACGATCGAAGCCACCGAAGAAGGCATTCCCGCCGGTGAAGGCGACCGAGTAACCGTAGACCGCCCACAACACCACAATCAGGGCGAAGATCGTGAACACCTGCATCAACACCGACAACATGTTTTTGCTGCGCACCAGACCGCCATAGAACAACGCCAGACCGGGGATACTCATCATAGTAACGAGCACGGTACAAATGAGCAGCCAGCTCGTATCGCCTTTATCGGGCGTCGGTATTACAGCCGCGACTTCCTCTGCGGACACTCCGCCGGTGAGGCCAAACAGGGCCAACATCAGCATGAACAGCGGAAACAATCTCATGACGATCTCTCCTCTCTCTTAAAGCGCTTCCGGACCGGCTTCGCCGGTACGGATACGGATGGCTTGAAGCAGGTCGTAGACGAAAATCTTGCCGTCGCCGATCTTGCCCGTGTTGGCTGCCTTGGTAATGGCCTCGATAACGCGGTCGGCGAGGTCGTCGTTGATGGCCACTTCGAGTTTGACCTTGGGCAGGAAATCGACCACGTATTCGGCGCCACGGTACAACTCGGTGTGGCCCTTCTGTCGCCCGAAGCCTTTCACTTCGGTGACCGTGACACCCTGCACCCCGATCTCGGATAACGCCTCGCGGACGTCATCCAGCTTGAAGGGCTTGATGATTGCAGTAACTAACTTCATTGAGTCTCTCCTTTGAGCTGGCCCGCCCCGGGGCAGGTTTATGCACATGGACTGGTACGGGCGACGAGCGGCGCGTATCTGGATGGCACTGGAGGAATAGCAGTTCCTATGCCACATTTTTATGAACAATATAAACAGTTAGTTAGCGATATTTTCGGCATTCGACGCCGATCTAACGCACCATAATGGTGAGCACTTTTGGGGCATGCACCACACAGCGCGCTTTCATGGTGCGTGGCGATCCACAGCTGGACCCCAGTCATCGCCCTGCGGTAGAGTGCGCCGCATGCTTGATCCAAAATTTTTCGATGACCTCAGCCAGCGCTTGCACAATGCGTTACCCGAAAGTGCGCGCGTTCTGCAGCAGGATGTCGACCGCAATCTGCGGGTGGGTGTTCAAGCCGCGCTGAATCGCCTGGATCTGGTGACGCGTGAGGAATTCGAGGTGCAGGCCAAAGTGCTGGCCCGCACCCGCGCCCAACTCGACGCACTGAGCCTGCGTGTTGCCGCACTCGAAGCACAGGTGCTCGGCGTGCGACCGGCGGCCAACGCGAATCAGGACGTCGATGTAGATCAGGATATGGACGGCGGTTAGCGCGCCGGTGTTTTTCTGCGGGGACTAGGAAGGTCTGCGCGCTGCAATCCAAGGACCGGAGTCATGAGTCTCGCCGTTGTCTATAGCCGTGCCCAGCTGGGCATCGCCGCCCCCCAAGTCACTGTCGAAGTCCATCTGGGTAACGGCCTGCCCGGTCTGTCCATCGTTGGCCTGCCCGAAACCGCCGTCAAAGAAAGCAAAGACCGCGTGCGCGGCGCCTTGCTCAACAGTCAGTTCGAATTTCCCGCACGCCGTATCACCATCAATCTCGCCCCGGCCGATCTGCCCAAAGAGGGTGGGCGGTTTGATCTGCCGATCGCGCTCGGAATTCTGGCCGCCTCAGGCCAGGTCGCGTTGGATCATCTTGCCGACTATGAATTCATCGGCGAACTCGCACTGTCGGGCGAGTTACGACCCGTCAATGGCGCGCTGCCGGCCGGCATCGCCGCGGCAGCGGTGGGGCGGCAACTGATCGTGCCCTGGTTAAATCTCGCCGAAGCCGCCTTGGTCGATAGCCATCAGGCACTCGCGGCGCGGCATCTGATCGAAGTCACACAACATCTGAATACACGCGCGCCCTTAACGACGGCAGAACGTTTAGCGGCACCGGAAAGCCCCAGCGAAACCCGCGACCTCGCCGAGGTACGCGGACAATCGCGCGCGCGGCGCGCCCTGGAAATCGCCGCCGCCGGTGGACATAGCCTGCTGTTCTCCGGCCCGCCCGGCACCGGCAAAAGCCTGCTGGCCAGTCGCCTGCCCGGCATCCTGCCACCGATGAACGACGTCGAAGCCTTGGAGGCCGCCGCGATTGCCTCGGTCAGCGCGCAAGGTTTCAAACCGGAACACTGGCGCCGCCGCCCGTATCGCGCACCGCATCACACCGCCTCGGCGGTCGCGCTGGTCGGCGGCGGCTCGCATCCGCGCCCCGGTGAAATTTCGCTGGCACATCATGGCGTGTTGTTTCTGGATGAATTGCCGGAGTTCGACCGCAAGGTCTTAGAGGTCTTGCGCGAACCGTTGGAGAGCGGCCAGATCACCATTTCACGCGCCGCGCGCCAAGCGGAATTTCCCGCGCGTTTTCAACTGATCGCGGCGATGAATCCGTGTCCGTGCGGGTATCTCGGTGATACCTCCGGTCGCTGCCGCTGCTCGCCCGAGCAGATTCAACGCTATCGCCAACGTATTTCGGGACCGCTGCTGGATCGCATCGATCTGCACGTCGAAGTGCCGCGCCTGCCGCCACGCGAACTGCAAGGCGCAGCCGGGCGAGGCCAGCCACGCCGTGCGCTTACGCGCCTGCGCCGCTCGTGCCGTGCAATTGCAGCGTCAAGGCGATTGCAATGCGCGCTTGACGGGTGGCGATCTCGATCAACATTGCCATCTGCAAACCGGCGAACAGGCACTGCTGCGTCACGCCATGGAACGTCTGAATCTGTCGGCGCGCGCCTATCACCGCATTCTGCGCGTCGCGCGCACCATCGCCGATCTCGACGGCGCTGCGCGCATCGGCGCACAACATCTCAGCGAAGCAATGGCCTATCGAAACCTGGATAGGCCGGTGTAACCCGGATGTTATTCGTGAACCACACGCACGCCCTGAACTCTTCCGCAAAACATCCCCGGATTGCATCCGGGCTACGGAAATAACATCCCGTCCATATAGCCCGGATGTAATCCGGGAAACGTACCGGCAACGCTGGATCGTAAGTCCTTGAACGTTCACCACCGGCAAAACTTCCTGCCGGTCAAGATACTCGCGACCGTCTAGAGCAGGTAGAATCCCCCCGACGTATCCACTTCACCGAGCGACCCACTGTGTGTCCGATTTAAATCCCCGCCAACGCGCTGCGGTACAGCATGTCGATGGTCCGTTGCTGGTGTTGGCCGGTGCCGGCAGCGGCAAGACGCGCGTGATTACGCAGAAGATCGCCCATCTGGTGCTCAATCTGGGCATGAAGGCCACGCACATCACCGCCGTGACCTTCACCAACAAGGCCGCCCGTGAAATGCGCGAACGTGTCACGGCGCTGTTGCCGCGCGATAAAGGCAAGGGACTAAGCGTCTCGACGTTCCATACGCTGGGTTTGAATATCCTGCGCCGCGAACACAAGCACCTCGGCTTCAAGCCCGGCTTCTCGATTTTCGACAGCCAGGACAGCGGCCATCTGATCAACGAACTCATCACCAAAGCACGCGTCGGTCTGGACCCGGACCAGGCGCGTTGGCGCATTTCGGAATGGAAGAACGATCTACTGCTGCCCGATGCGGCCACTACCAACGCCGCGGATGATCGAGATGTCGCCATTGCGCGCATCTACGCGGAATATCAGCGCCATCTGAAGGCCTACAACGCCTTCGACTTCGACGATCTGATTCTCGCACCGGTAACGCTGCTGATGACCGATACCGAGGTGCGCGAGCGCTGGCAGGAACGCATCCGGCATTTATTGGTGGACGAATACCAGGACACCAACGGCGCGCAATACGAATTGGTCAAGCAACTGGTCGGACGCCTGGGCATGTTCACCGCCGTGGGCGACGACGATCAGTCGATTTACACCTGGCGCGGCGCGCGCCCGGAAAATCTGCAGCGTTTGCAGGATGACTATCCGCGTCTCAAGGTCGTCAAGCTGGAACAGAATTACCGTTCCACCGGCTGCATTCTCAAATGCGCCAACCAACTCATCGCCAACAACCCGCACGCCTTCGAGAAGAAACTCTGGAGCGAACTCGGCTATGGCACGGCCTTGCGTGTGCTGCCCTGCCGCGACCCCGAGCACGAAGGCGAACGCGTGGTCTCTGAACTGTTGCATCACAAATTCACCCACGCCAGCCGCGACGGCGATTTCGCCATCCTCTATCGCGGCAATCATCAGTCGCGGCCGTTCGAGAAGATCCTGCGCGAGCATCGCATTCCGTATCACTTGTCCGGCGGCATGTCGTTTTTCGATTATGCCGAGATCAAAGATCTGGTCGCCTACCTGCGCCTGATGGTGAACGAAGACGACGACCGTGCGTTTCTGCGCGTGGTCAACACACCGCGCCGCGAGATCGGTCCCGGCACGCTGGAAAAACTCGCCGCCTATACCGGTGAACGTGGCATCAGTCTGCTCGCCGGCTGTTTCGAACTTGGCCTGACGCAACAACTGAGTGGGCGCGCACTGTCGCGCGTCCAGGAATTCGGGCAGTGGGTGGTGAATTTCGCCGATCGCGCCAAGCGCGGCGATCCGGTCGCGCTGTTCAAAGACTTGCTCAACGACATCGGCTACATGCAATGGCTGGAAAACAGCACGCGCGATCCCGACGCGGCGGCGCGACGCATCCAGAATGTCGAAGATCTCATCAATTGGTTAGAGAAGATGGCCGAACAGATCGGCGGCGATGTCGGCCTGAGCGATCTGGTCAGTCGCATGAGCCTGATGGACATTCTGGATCGCGACAAAGACGAGGCCGGCGGCAATTGCGTACATCTGATGACGCTGCACGCGGCCAAGGGCCTGGAGTTTCCGCATGTGTTTCTGGTCGGCATGGAGGATGGCATTCTGCCGCACCGCTCCAGTCTCGAAACGGAAAATCTCGATGAGGAACGTCGCCTCGCCTATGTCGGCATCACCCGCGCGCAGAAGACGCTGAGCTTCAGCTATTGCAGCCGCCGCAAACGTGCGCGCGAATGGGAGTCGTGCGAACCGAGTCGTTTCTTGGAAGAACTACCCAGCGACGATCTGCAATGGGAAAGCCGCAGCGGCCCGGTCGATCCCGAGGAACGTCAGAGCCGTGGCCGCGCGCATCTGGCGAATCTGCGCGGCATGCTCACCTGACATAAAAAAGGCCGCGCCCTGTATTTCGGGGCGCGGCCTTTTTACCCAACAGCGAGTGGCTTACTTGCTCTCGCCAACCATGTAATCAACCGCAGCCTTCAGATCGTCATCCGAGCAAGTGGCGCAGGTGCCGCGCGGCGGCATGGCACGAATACCGGCGACGGCATGCGTGTGCAAGATGTCCATGCCCTGCGCGATGCGCGGCGCCCAGGCGGCCTTGTCGCCCAGCTTCGGCGCACCGGCAGCACCCGTGCTGTGACAGGCCATGCAACTCGAATCGTAGACCTTCTTGCCGTTACCCGCGTCGGCGGTAGCGGTAGCGGCCGGAGCGGCAGCTGGGGCAGCAGCAGCCGGTGCAGCGGCGGGCGCAGCCGCCACTTCGACCTTGAAGCCGGTCTCGTTGAGCATGTGCGCAATCGCGCCCTTCAATTCATCATCCGAGCAATCGCCACAGGTACCCTTGGGCGGCATGGCGCGGATGCCGTTGACAGCATTCTTTACCAGCGTATCCATACCCTGCTTGAAGCGCGGCTCCCACGCAGCCTTGTCGCCAACCTTAGGCGCGCCCGCGGCACCGGTGGCATGGCAGGCCATGCAGAAACCGTTGAACACATCGGCCCCGGCACGCGGACCGGCGGCCGCAGCACCGGCACTGGATTCACCGGCGACGACAACACTGCCGACCGGTTTGATATTTTCGTCAGCCGTCTGGGTCGCCTGCGAATCATCGCCTGGTGCGACTTTGCTACCGCCGACCACCGTCTGCGCAACGAAGTAGAACGCGATTGCCAGGACCACGAGGAAACCCAACACCGCGGCGAAAGTGGTAAATAAGGATTTTTCTTGATGACTCACGGTGGAAATTCTCCGTTGCTTTGAATCTGAATGGCGCCGACCTGCGGCCTACGTTCCGGGCGGGGAGTATAGCGGCAAAGCCAGTTCACGGAAATGGCGCACCTTTGCGGTGTCGCTGGTGCGGTGATCGCGGAGCCCCGCCACTCAAGAACACGCGGCCTGCTGTCGTTATATAAGGTGAAGGAACCTGATTTGCGCACATCGGAACGTTCCCGCTCGGTGATGGACCCTGGCAGCGCACTGAAACTAGCAATAGTTACAGCAGGTTAACTGCCATGAATATCGCACCCACTGCAGTACCGACAGCCGTGCTGACGCCTGAGGCCCCGCGCCCCTTGCAGCCGCCCAGCCATGAATCGAGTCGGCCCATCATTGCGCCAAACCGCTCCGAAGCCTCGGCTCAGGAGACGCGCCGCGAGGATACGCCGCAGGCGGCGGGGCGGCCTGTCGAACGCAAGATTGAACACGAACCCCAGGAACGTAGCCCGCAAACTCGTAGCGGGTCCGCAGATAATCCAACCAGCCGGGTAGAGCCGACAACAGCAGCCGAGAGCCGTGCTGAAGCGAACGGTAGTCGCGCCGTCGGCGCTTTGCTCGATGTGTTTGCCTAGCCGCTTTACCTAACTCGGGAAGCCACGATTATGAATATTGATTCCACCGCCGCATTGGGCCTGATGGGTGTACAGAAGGGCATGCAGGGTATGCGTGAAAGCGCCGCCAGCCTCGCCAGTGCCGGACAGGCTACGGCGACCGATCCGAATTCCGCAACCGAGGCGCTAGTGGCCCTCAAACAGCACGCGATGCAGGTGGAAATATCCGCCAAGGTCATCGACCAGGCCAACGAGACCCTTGGCACATTGCTCGACGTACTCGCTTAAGCAAGCACTGATACAATTTGATAATCCTCATGCCCGCGAAAGCGGGCATTCAGAGCCGTCCCTACTTCAGCACCAACCACCGATACACTCCCGACTTAGCGGTGCACAGCGGTCTTCTGATTGGGAATGCCGTCAATCGGGCACTCATCCGTACCGATGGTCGGGCGCGTGATGGCCTCGACATTGGCCCGCGCCTGCGCGGGATCGGCAATCCAGGTTCGATAAAACTCGTAGGGACACTCCGCCACGCCGCGATCGCCGTCGCCGGAATTGATCATGCCCGTGTAACCGCGGTGCAGCAGCTTGAACAAATGGTTCTGTGATTGGCCATTGCGACGCGCATCGCGAATCGCGGATACCGACAACTCAGCGTACTGAATGCCGTAGTCCTCCTCACCGGTTTCGCCAAAAGTACGCCCGTCAAAACCGATGATGGCCGAATGACCAAAATAGGAATACACACCATCGAAGCCGGAGGCGTTGGCCACCGCGACGTAGGAGTTGTTCATGAAGGCCATTGCCTTGGCGACCAGCACTTGCTGGTCCTTGGACGGATACATATAGCCCTGGCAACGCACGATCAATTCCGCGCCGCGCATCGCACAGTCACGCCAGATCTCCGGATAATTACCGTCGTCGCAAATGATCAGGCTGATCATCAGACCCTTCGGGCCTTCTGAGACATAAGTCTTGTCACCCGGATACCAACCTTCAATGGGACACCAAGGCATGATCTTGCGGTACTTCTGCACGATCTCGCCCTGATCGTTCATCAGAATCAGCGTGTTGTACGGTGCCTTGTTGGGATGTTCCTCATGACGTTCGCCGGTGAGCGAGAACACGCCCCAGGTCTTGGCCTTGCGGCAGGCCTCGGCGAAGATATCTGTCTCTTCACCCGGCACCGTGGATGCAGTCGCGTACATCTCCTCGGCGTCGTACATGATCCCGTGCGTGCTGTATTCAGGAAAAATCACCAGATCCATGCCCGGCAGACCCTGCTTCATGCCGACGATCATGTCGGCGATCTTGCGCGCGTTATCCAACACCTCGGCCTTGGTGTGCAGCCGCGGCATCTTGTAGTTGACCACCGCTACGCCGGCGCAGTCTTTGCTGGAGGAAATGTCACCGTGTCTCATGTTCTCTTCATGCCTCAGTTGTAACGAAAGATTGAACCGCCAAGACGCCAAGGGCGCCAAGAAAGACTGTGGGAACCGCCAAGGCGCCAAGACGCCAAGAGAAGCCTGATTCATGTAAAACGCAGGCTTGGCGTGAACCGAAGTCTTCATTGGTCTGCCTACGCCGAACGTAGCGTTTTCACATTAATAAGGCTTTTCTTGGCGTCTTGGCGCCTTGGCGGTTCAAACATGTTTCTTGGCGCCCTTGGCGTCTTGGCGGTTCAAATAATAATGCATCACACCGACAGATACTTGCTGATCTTCGCGGTATCGACGTTCGCACGCAGGTCTTCGTGGATGAAGCGCCCCTTGTCGATGACGATCAGCCGATCGGCGATGGCCAGCGTGAACGACAACACCTGCTCGGAGACGATGATGGTGATCTCGCGCAGCTTGCGGATCTCGTTCAGCACATTGGCAATGTCCTTGATGATGGACGGCTGAATGCCCTCGGTCGGCTCGTCCAGCAGCAGCACTTTGGGTTCGGTGACCAGTGCGCGCGCAATGGCAAGCTGTTGCTGCTGACCGCCGGACAGATTGCCACCCTTGCGTTTGCGCATTTCCCACAGCACCGGAAACAGCGCGAAGATGTCGTCGGGGATGCGCTTGTCCTTGGATTTCTCCAGGCCGGTCTCGATATTCTCCTGCACGGTCAGCGCCGGAAAAATCATGCGTCCCTGCGGCACATAGGCGATGCCGCTGTTCACGCGCTGATAACTTTCCTTGCCGCCGACCTCGGCGCCATCGAGATTGATGCTGCCCTTGCCCAACGGCAGGATGCCCATCAGCGATTTGAACAGCGTGGTCTTGCCCATGCCGTTGCGGCCCATGATCGCCAGGGTTTCGTTTTTATTGGCCGTGAAGTTGATGCCGTGAATGACTTCACTTTGGCCGTAACTCACATGCAGATCGGATACATTCAACATTGCGTGATCTCCGGGCGCTCAGTGGCCGAGATAGACTTCGATGACTTTGGGATCGTTCTGGACCTTGTCCATACTGCCCTCGGCGAGGATCTTGCCCTGGTGCAGCACGGTCACCTTGTGGGCGATGTTCTTGACGAATTCCATATCGTGCTCGATGACGACCACCGAACGGCCCTTGCAGATGCGGTTCAACAGTTCGGCGGTCTGTTCGCGTTCTTTCACGCTCATGCCTGCCACCGGTTCGTCGAGCATCAACAGTTCCGGATCCTGAATCAGCAGCATGCCGATCTCCAGCCATTGCTTCTGCCCGTGGCTGAGCAGGCCCGCTTCCATGTCCAGCGCGTCCTGCAGAAAGATCTCGCCAGCGATTTCGCGGATACGCTGATCGATCGCGGCGGTGCGCTTGAAGGCCAGACAACCCCACACACCGCGATTGGCCGGATAGGAAATTTCCAGATTTTCGTAGACGCTGAGATTCTCGTAGATCGACGGCGTCTGGAACTTGCGGCCGACACCGGCGCGCACGATCTGATGTTCGGAGAGCGTGGTCAGCTCCTTGTTCTTGAACTTGATCGAACCGCCGGTCGCCTTGGTCTTACCGCAGATCAGATCCAACACCGTGGTCTTACCGGCGCCGTTCGGACCGATCACCACGCGCAGTTCATTACGATCGATGTAGAGATTGAGGCCATCGACCGCCTTGAAGCCATCGAACGACACGGTCAAGTCTTCGATTGCCAGCGTAAAGTCTGTTTCACTGCTCATGGTTTGAATCTCCGTACTGGCATACTTCTTTGAACCGCCAAGACGCCAAGGGCGCCAAGAAACCTGTTCTGAACCGCCAAGGCGCCAAGAACGCCAAGAGACATTCAATGTAAAAGCCGATTTGGTTTTTCAATAACATTGGTTCTCTTGGCGTCTTGGCGCCTTGGCGGTTCACATAATTTCTTGGCGCCCTTGGCGTCTTGGCGGTTCATCCAAATCACTCTCAAGCCGCTTCACGCGCCGGCGTCGCGTCGACATTCGCGACCGGTTCGGCCGGCGGCGCGGGTTTGCGCAACATGCTCTTGAGCTTGATCAATGCCGGTTTCGAATACTTCTCGTACAGACCCGCCAAGCCATTGGGGAAGAACATCACGACGGCGATAAACAAACCGCCCATCAGGAACAACCACAGCTCCGGGAAAGTCTCGGAGAACACGGTTTTTCCATAGTTGACGATGAGTGCGCCATAGACCGCGCCGATCAGCGACATGCGTCCACCGACGGCGGCGAAGATCACCATCTCGATGGATGGCACGATGCCGACGAAAGACGGCGACATGAAGCCGACCTGCAAGGTGAACATCGCCCCGCCGATCGCAGAAATGGCCGCCGCGGTGCAGAACATGAAGATCTTGAAGTTGGATACGTCATAGCCGGAGAAGCGCACGCGATCCTCTTTGTCGCGCATCGCCAGCATCAGACGACCGAGCTTGCTGGACAAAATGAAACGCGACAGCAGGATCACACCGATCAGCAAGGCACCATTGAGGTAGTACAAAAACAGCTTGGCCGAATCGGTACGGATATCCCAGCCATGCAGCGTCTTCAGATCGGTGATGCCGTTGATGCCGCCGGTCAGACCCTGCTGACCCACGATCAGAATGGTGAGGATCGCCGCGACCGCCTGGGTGATGATGGAGAAATACACACCACCCACGCGGCGCTTGAACATCGCCACACCGATGATGTAGGCAAGCAGTCCCGGCACCGCGATCACGGCAAACAAAGTGAAACCGAAACTGTTGAAGGGTTCCCAGAACCACGGTATCTGGGTGAGCTGATTCCAGTCCATGAAATCCGGAATGCCCGGCGTGGATTGAATCGCCGTGTTCTCCGGCGAGGAGGCCTCCAGCTTCAGGAACATCGCCATGCAGTAGCCGCCCAAGCCGAAGAACACGCCTTGGCCAAGACTGAGAATGCCACCGTAGCCCCACAGCATCACCAGACTCACCGCCGCGAAGGCGTAGGTCAGGTACTTGCCGACCAGATTGAGACGGAAGATATCCAGGAACATCGGCAGCACCAGGAAGATCAGCGCCGCCAGCAGCGCGAGGCCGATCGCGCCCTGCTTGCCGCCCAACACATTTTTGTAGATCGCGTTCATCGTCTCGACTCCCCGGTATTACTTGCGGACCTTGATGGAGAACAACCCTTCCGGACGCAGCATCAGAATGCCGATGATGGTCAACAGGGTTATGACTTTGGCCATGGAGCCGGTCAGGAAGAATTCCATGATCGATTGCGCTTGAGCGATGGAGAACGCCGAGGCGATCGTGCCGAACAAACTGGCCGCGCCGCCGAACACCACCACCAGGAACGTGTCGACGATATACAGCGTGCCGGTGGTCGGCCCGGTCGAGGCGATGGTGGTGAATGCAGAACCCGCGATCCCCGCGATACCACAGCCCAGCGCGAAGGTGACGCGATCCACCTTGCCGGTATTGATGCCGACCGCACCGGCCATGATGCGATTCTGCACCGTTGCACGCACGCGCAATCCCCAGCGTGATTTATACATAAACCAGAACACACCCAGGGTGACGAACACCGTCAGGCCCATCACGAACAAACCATTCAACGGAATGTCGATGCCCTCGGTCGGCGCGTAGGAACCCAACAGCCACTCCGGCAACGTGGCGCTGACTTCACGCGCGCCAAATGCGGAGCGGAAGGTCTGCTGCATGATCAGACTCAGACCCCAGGTCGCCAGCAGCGTATCCAGAGGTCGTTTGTAGAGATGGCGTATCAGCAGAAACTCTGACAGATAGCCGATGGCGAACGCGATCAGGAACGACACCAGAATCGCGAACGGGAAATAGTAGCCGATAAACCCAGGCATAAATTTCTCCGTCAACACGGAGAACATCACTGTCGTATAGGCGCCGATGGTCATGAACTCGCCATGCGCCATATTGATCACGCCCATCTGACCGAAAATAATGGCCAACCCCAAGGCCATCAAGAGCAGGACGCTGAACAGACTGAGTCCTGCGAACCCCTGCATCACAAAGATCGAACCGAGCTCTGCAAATGTGTAGCCGCCCATGCTGCAACTCCTACTAATTAATCTGCTACTTCGCTGGTATGCGCCTGCGCAGGCGCCCCTTCAAAACGATTCAATTACTGTTCGTGAATTACTTGTTCGTAGCCGCTTGTCCGTCCGCAGCCGGGCGCCCCACGCGCCCGACTGCGCCGGCCACCTCCTACTGGTTACTGGTAACCTTCCGGGAACGGGTTCGGCTCAATCAATGCCGACTCGTACACAATCTTCGCTTGACCATCCGCTTGCCATTGACCGACACGTGCCTTCGACCACAAGTGATGATTCTCATGCACCTTGACGTAGCCTTCCGGTGCCGTGGTCAACTCGATACCCGGCGATGCGGCGACGACTTTGTCGACATCGAAGCTGCCAGCCTTCTCGACCGCTGCCTTCCACAACCACGGACCGAGGTAGGCGGCCTGCGTCACGTCGCCGATCACGCTGTCGTCACCCCACTTGGCCTTGAACTCCTTCACGAACTTGACGTTGTTGTCGTTGGTCAGGCTCTGGAAGTACTTCATGATGGAATAGAAGCCGACCAGGTTTTCACCGCCGATACCCAACACTTCGTCTTCCGTCACCGAAATCGTCAGCAGCGTCTGTTTGTCGCTGGTGATACCGGCGGCCTTCAACTGCTTGAACCAGGCGACGTTAGAGCCACCGACTACGGCGGCGTAAATCACATCGGGTTTCTTCAGGCGGATCTTGTTGATGATGGAACCGAACTGCGTATGACCGAGCGGTGCATATTCCTCGCCGAGCACCTTGCCACCGAGCACGTTCTCGATATGTTTACGGGCGATCTTCATCGAAGTACGCGGCCAGATGTAATCGGAGCCGATCAGATAGAAGGTCTTGGCGCCCTTCTCTTTGGCAACCCAGTTGAGACCGTCGAGAATCTGCTGCGTCGCTTCCTGACCGGTGTAGATCACGTTCTTGGATTGCTCAAGCCCTTCGTAGAAGGTCGGGTAATAGAGCAGACCATTCTCTTTCTCGAACACCGGCAACGCCGCCTTGCGCGACGCCGATGTCCAGCAGCCGAACACCGTTGCCACCTTGTCCTGCACCAGCAACTTGCGCGCCTTCTCGGCAAACGTCGGCCAATCCGAGCCGCCGTCTTCGGTGATGACTTCGATCTGACGCCCGAGGATACCGCCCGACGCATTGATCTGGTCGATGGCCAGCTTCTCCGCCTCGACCGAACCGGTCTCGCTGATCGCCATGGTGCCGGTGAGCGAATGCAGAATGCCGACCTTCACTGTGGTGTCCGTTACCGCCAAACCGGTTTTACTCACATCCGCCGTCGCCGGTGCTGCGCTTGCGGCTCCGGATGCCAGCGCAATACTTGCGCCGAGTGTGGTCGCCTTCATCATGGACAGCGTGCGCTGCCACAGACCCTTGCCTTGTTGCATCTTCATTCGACATTCCTCTTGCTAACGATAGTGGTCGGATACTTGGATCGCCGCGTGTACTGCACGGATGCATGCACAGACACGTTGAGGAGTGACTTTGCAACGGGTGTGCCATGTGTCGTTCAAGAGGAATATTTCTTAGATCATGCACGAATAACGAGCGCAAACAGCATTTGTTATCGCGCGAAAAACAGGCGAAATAATTGGATAAATGTTTTGTCTCTACGCGACTGCACTCTTACATCGCATTCGGCACGCAATAACGGTGCACGTTTTGGATATCGCATTGCCTGCCGCTAATAACGATTCCTGCAATCTCGTGGTGCATAGGTTTTATTTCAAGCATCGCGATAGGGCATGACATACCTTTACAGACACGAACAAGTCTGAACGGTGTTTGTAAATCGCATGAATCAATTTCTTCTTATCGAGACTTATATAGTGGGAGCACCTGTAGGAGCGGCCTTACTGCCACGCAATTTTTGAGCGTTCATAATTGCCTGACAGCACCCGTAGCCCGGATGCAGGCCGTCAGGCCGGAATCCGGGGTAACCGCTATTTCCCCGGATTACGCTTCGCTCCATCCGGGCTACGCAGTGTCATGTGATTACGCAAACATCAATAGGTAATGCCGATATCTCACGCAAACCGTCACTGCTTCGCTCGCGATGACAGGTTAACCAGGAATTATCTACGCGGAAAAAATGAAACCTGCGGACAGGACGCCCGCAGGTGTGGTCGACGCCAGGAGTCGATGCCGGGAAGAGTCGATACCGGGATCAGTGACCCAACATCCAGGGTCGCGTTTGTGTAGCGGGTTTTTTGATGGGTGCGGGCGTGGACGCAGCGCCGGTCTTGGCGGAATGATGCGTGTGGCCGCAGGTGCCACTCGAACAACTCCCGCGGCGCGGTTCATGTGCGCTGCGTTCGTTGCGTTCCCAGGCCGTGCGGTTGCCTGGCGTCATGATGGCCAGGTTCGGCGCACTGATGACGCGTGACGCTTCGCCGCCGCAGGTCGGGCATTGCATGGGATCGCGGTACTCGCTCAACGGGCGCAGCGCGCTGAACGCGCCGCACCCGCAACACTGATAGTCGTACATCGGCATGGTGGTTCTCCTCTACCGCAGGGAAGGGGACAGACTTAAGTCTGTCCCCATTCACATTTCGGACCATAGCTACTTCGTCACCGCCAGATCCTTACCCGGCTTGACCGCGATGACCGGACCCTCGGCATTGGGTCGGATATCGAAGTCGAAGATGCCGGTCGGCAACCACAGCGTTGCGCAGGCATTCGGGATATCGACGATGCCGCTGATATGCCCCTGCACCGGCGCGGTGCCGAGAATCGCGTAGGCCTGTTCGCCGGTGTAGCCGAACTTCTTCATGTACTCGATGGCGTTCAGACAGGCGCGACGGTAGGCGACATGCGCATCCAGGTAATACTGCTTGCCGTCCTCGTCGACCGAGATGCCCTCGAAGATCAGGTAATCGTCGAACTTCGGACTCAGATTACTCGGCTTGAAGATCGGATTGGTGACGCCGTATTTCTTCACGCCGCCCTTGATCAGATTCACGCGGATATCCAGATAGCCGGCCATCTCGATCGCGCCGCAGAAGGTGATCTCACCGTCGCCCTGCGAAAAGTGGATATCGCCCATCGACAGACCGGCGCCTTTCACATACACGGGGAAATAGACTTTCGAGCCTTTGGTGAGATCCTTGATGTCGCAGTTGCCGCCGTGTTCGCGTGGCGGCACGGTGCGCGCGGCCTCTTTCGCGGCGGCCTCGGCGGCGGCGCCCTTCATCTGTCCCATCACCGCGGTCGGCGCATACGGCAACGCGGCCAACGGCGGCACACGATCCGGATCGGTCGCCACCAACGCGGACTCGCGCTTGTTCCATTCGGCCAGCAATTCCTTCGACGGCAGACAGCCGATCAGACCGGGATGCATGATGCCCGGGAAACTGACATTGGGAATATGCCGCGAACTGGCGTAGATGCCGCTGAAATCCCAGCACGCCTTGCGCGCCTCGGGATAATGTTCGGTGAGAAAACCGCCGCCGTTCTCCTTGGCGAACAGACCGGTGAAACCCCATTCCGATCCGGCCAGCGTGCCGACATCGAGAATGTCCACGACCAGCAGATCGCCCGGCTCCGCGCCTTCCACGCCGATCGGCCCGCTCAAGTAATGCACCTTGGTCAGATCCACATCGCGGATATCGTTGGCGCTGTCGTCGTTCTCGATCTGCCCACCCGTCCAGTCGATGCATTCCACCCGGAATTCAGCGCCCGGCTTGACCATCGCCACCATCGGGATGTCGGGGTGCCAGCGGTTGTGCAGGACGTCGGACTGCTCCTCCGGCGACTTGTTCAGATCGACTTTGATGAGTGTTTCGAGCATAACGGTTCTCCATAAGGATGATTGAAACCAAAGACACAGCTCCCGAATTCATGCACCCCAACACCGACACCCTTCGCACGGACACACACCCCCGCAACCACCGCGGATGCGGCAGCCCGTCGGCCCGCACACGGCGAGCGCAGTCGAATAGGAACGATGTCGTGGGGGTGTTCATCCGCACGGCCCTGTGCGGATCAATTCGTCCGGAGACGCGCACTGCGATGTCTCGGGACAGGTGAGGTAGAGCAATGGGTGTGCCAGATTGGCTTAGGTGTGGAATTACAGTGAGTTATTGGTGGCGGTACGTGGACAAGCAGGGTATCAGTGAATTCAGTTGGTGCATAAAGTAGGGTCGATGATCGTGCATGCACAGAGGGTGTGCAGAACAGAGGTCAACACGACGAGCCAACGAGCGGAATATTGTTAGCGCTGTACGCTCTGGGGTGTTATTGCGGACATGCCCTTTACGGCAACAGGTCCAATAAAGGATATTAGATGCCTGATACATATAAGATCGATGGATTATTGGGACCTCAAACTGTAGGGAGGCAATAGGCTATTTTGGCTAGCGGGAAGTAGTGTAGGTGCAACTCCTATGACAGCAGTTTTACTCTTAGCCCTACTTGCATTGATGATGGTGAAGTACTTTGTAGTTTCGTTAGCAATGCCAAGCACGGCGGACGAGTCCGTGAAGGAGGGTAGAAATATGCAACATAAGAGAAAGCTTGTGTTTACATCAGTACTGGAAACATTCCACGGGCTGGGAGTAAGCGGCTGGGTCAGTTACCTGCTATCCAAAATTGCTTAATGCCTCATTACTGCTTTTAGATCGTCATGCCTAACATGGCGGCCAAGCGGGCTGGTCAGAAACTGCGCTTTTAACCAGCCCATTACCTTGTACGTAGACATCAACATAGTTCCCACAGGCGACTTACATGGAAAAGAAGAAGCTGACGCACTACCAAACTCGAATAACGAAGCTTGTATGGGCGAGCAACTTGTACTTAGTTGTATGCCCTATTGCCCTTCTCTACTTTGGCTCCTCTCATATCGGATGGCTTCTCTACTTCAGCACCGCCACGATTACTTACTGCCTAGCTGCTGGCCTTGACGCTGTTTTCGATTCCCTCTCTGAACGTGTTAACGTTCAATCGTCTTGGCTTGACATCCGACTTTCAGTTCTTGAACATGCGGTTAACGCCAAATCAGGGCAGGAGGCGTGGCGAACCAATGCCACCTCTACAGACGATGCCCAGCATTACTTCTACAGCTATCCCGAGCAGCTAAAGGGCTAAGGTACTGATTCACACTGATCGTCCAAGTCGCTCACATCGCTCACTGGGACACTTCGCATACTGCGCTTTCGACGCGCCCCTAAACTCAATCGTCAGGCGCTCCAAAACATGTCTTCACCCGCCATCGAATTTGAGACACAACTTGAACTCTTCCGAACTGAGGCAGAGAGCGCGATTCAGTTTTTCTACGCTTGGGAAGCAACTCACGCGGTTGCGGCTACCGACAAGGCCATCGTACGCCTGCTGAATCAAGCGCCACTCTTCTGGAATACCGCGTTGGGCGCGCTACAAATGTCGACCCTTGTGGCTCTTGGTCGCGTCTTTGACCCCGACCCCAAAAATCACAGCGTCAGCAGGCTACTTTCCATCGCCCATTCGAATCTGGATATCTTCTCCAAGGAGGCGCTTGCTCAGCGCAAACGCAAGGGGAGCGCGAATGCGGACGAGTGGCTGCCTGAATATCTCAAGACAGTCTACGAGCCAACGAGAAAAGACTTCCGAAGACTGAAACGTCATGTTGCCGACCGCCGCAGAATCTACGAAGACAAATACCGACCGCTGCGCCACAAGGTATTTGCACACCGCGGCGTAACAAGCCGCACTGAAATCAGCGAGCTGTTCGCCAAGACGAATATCCGCGAGATGCAGCAGCTGCTGGTTTTTCTTGGCAGGCTTCACGAGACGCTATGGCAGCTGTATTTCAACGGCAATAAGCCTACTCTGCGGCCTGCTCGATTTTCAGTGAAACGTATACTGGAGCAGCCATCACCTAACGGCAAATTACAGGAGCGGTTAGTACATGAAACTCAGTCCTTCCTAAAGTCCCACAGCAGAGACGCCTAATTCTTCCAAAAACCGGGACATGATATTTGGGGTCAGAGTAAAAAATCGGAATTGAAGACGACGGCGAACGGTTTTTACTCTGACCAAAAAAGATCCTCAAGTATCCTGGCACAAAATATCCAAAACAGTCGACGCGAGAGTAGTAACGCTGCTATGCCAAAACTCACAAACACAACGAACGCCAAGACCGTTCTCAAGACCATTGCCGCCCTCCTTCTCTGCTCTTGCAGTACGTTGTCCGCCATGCCGGCGACCACACCAGCACCCGCAGACGACTGCCAAACGGGCATCAATTCATATGACGCTGAAAACTATGACGCCGCAATTGATCTGCTTTCGAAGTGTTTGCAGAGACCACTGCGCGATCCTGCGCGCGCGTTTGCTCTTCAAATCAGAGCGGAATGCCATTTCAATCTCAAGCAGCCTGATCGAGCTCTAGAAGATCAAAAGACGTCTTTACAACTGGCGCCACCGAAAGACGTCTGGCCGCTTATCCGGCTTGCCGCATATCACAGGGAGTTGAGGCAATACGATTCGGCTTTGGCTGTACTCAAGGATGCGCTGAACTACGACGAGGATGGCCCCGGTACCGGACCGGGCATGGCCGTTTACTATCACACAGGCCAGACGCTTCACGCTGCGGGTCGTTATGCCGAAGCAATCGAGGCGTATACGCTTGGCATCCCGAAGCAGCCTGACTACGGTTATGCGCTTTATCGAAGAGCGTTAGCTTATGAGGCGCTCGGCGACAAGACTCAGGCAAAGCGGGACTTGTTTAGAGCTGCGGAATTGGAACCGAAGGAAGGTTATGAGGCCGAAATCAAGACCAAGTTTGCTGAATACGGGATTCCTCTAAAGAGCAAATAACGAAGAAGAGCCGATAACAGGTACAGATTTATCTATCAAAAACGAACCCGCTGAACGGTGCCGACGATGACAATAAAAATAACTAACTCCAGGAGCTGGGTCGGCGTGCTGGCGATCGCAGTGTGCTGCCTGGCGTTCTCTCTGCCGGCCACGCCGTCGTCGGCAACGACTGCCCTCGCGCCAGTCGAAGTCGAATCCGAAGCGGACGGGCAGCCGACGACGCGTACGGTCAAGGTCCGCCTCGTCGGCCACCGCTCCGTGACCGCGGCGCAGCCGGACTGGGACCGCTATGCGCGAGAAACGCTGCGCGTGGTGTCGGACGTGTATGAGCGGCGCTTCGCTATCCGGTTCGAGGCGGCCGACGCGGTCGAATGGGGGGCAACGCTCGAGCATGCGGACGATCCTTACGCACTGGACACGTTGGATGCGGATATCCCGCAGGGCGGCGCAGACCTGCGGCTTGCGTTCGTGGATTTGCCCTGCAAAAAACGACTGGCGGAGGCGCGCGCTTTCAGCAACGTGGCGATCATTTCCATGAATTGCGTAGAACGCCAAGGCCTATACATTCTGCAAGAACAGATGATATCGCATGAGCTCGCGCATACGTTCGGCGCGTTCCACCCTCCAGACCACGTGCGTTCGATCATGAATGGCGGCAAGACCGACGAGTTCGACGATCAGACGGCGCGTGTACTGCGGTTGATGCGCAACTTCGATTTCTCGGGCGGTGCGGCCGGCCTCGATGCGCAGACACGCGCCGCCTGGCTGGCCATCTACGCCGAAGGCCATGACAGAAACGAAGTGAATTCGCTGGCCGCGGCGTTGCGTAACGACGCGGTGCGTCTGTACAAGCAGAACGCATTCGCGCAGGCCATGCCGTTGCTCAAGGAGTCCATCGCCATCGACCCGACTTTGGTCGAGGCGCATGCCGAACTCGGTCATGCCTACCGCTTCCTCGGCCAGCCCGCAGCGGCAGTTGACGCGTACCGCACCGCCTTGCGTCTCGAGCCACAGCACATCCACGCGCGCAGCGGACTGGTTGACGCGCTCACCAAGCTCGGCCGGCATGATGAGGCACAAGCGGAACTGCAAAAAGCGGCCGTGTCCGGTACGGAAGACCCGCTGCTGTATTACAACCATGGGGTGGCCCTGCTACAGCAGCGACAACTCAAGGAAGCGGAAACGGCATTCCGGCACACATTGCGGATCAAGCCCGATTTCGCGCGCGCGTACGTCGATCTCGGAGCGACGCTGGGAATGAGGGGCGAGCACGCGCAAGCGGTCGAGACGCTGCGCACCGGCATCGCCATGGAACCTCAGCTGGCGAACGCTCACAACAATCTTGGTTTCACCTATATGCAGCTCGCCGAATGGGACAAAGCCATCGCTGCACTGAACGAGGCGCTGCGACTCAACCCCGACGATCGGAACGCCAGGGCCAACCTGCAACGCGCCATGGCGGCACACGCGCGCGCCAAAGTGCCGTAGTTTGCCGCATGCGGATGGTGGGCCGGCTCGTCATCGGCGTGCCAGGCATGGCACATTCGCTCCGCGCTCTCCGCAATAGATGGGTGACAATGCCTCGAAGCGCTGGTCGAAGCCGGCTACAGTAGATACATGAACACACCCATGCCGCTCGTGACGGAAGACCCCGGGAAGCGCAAACGGCTCGACAACATGAAGCGTCGCGCGACGGGCCTGCTGGTCCTCGCCGCGGTGATTTTCGGCGCGGCGCTCTATGGCGAACACGCCTACCCCTGGCTCGGTTATGTGCGCGCCACGGCCGAGGCGGCGATGGTCGGCGGGCTGGCGGACTGGTTCGCGGTCACGGCCTTGTTCCGCCATCCGCTCGGCATTCCCATCCCGCATACGGCCATCATCGCGCGGCGCAAGGACCGTATCGCACACAGTCTCGGAAATTTCGTCGAACGGAATTTCTTCGGGCCCGCTGTCATCGCGCAACGGCTCGAAGGCTTGCGTCTGGCCGAGCGCGCGGCCCGCTGGATCAGCGAGCCCGCGCATGCCGATCGCTTGTCGAACAGCGTGGCGCATGGCCTGGCCGGCGCGGCGCAGGTGCTGAAGGACAAGGACGTGCAGGCACTCATCGACCGCGCCCTCATCTCCGGCGCGCGCAAGATCCAGGTGGCGCCTCTGCTCGGTGGCATGCTGGCACTGTTCACCGAGAACCGGCGGCATCAAGCCCTTCTGGACGAAGGGCTGCGCGCGGTCGCCAACGCGGTGGCCGCGAACGAGGAGCTGATCCGCGAGCGCGTGCGCGCCGAGAGTCCGTGGTGGATTCCCGGGAAGATCGACAACAGAATCCATGATCGGATCGTGACCGGCATCCAGCACACACTCGAAGAGGTGGGTCGCGATCCCGAGCATCCGCTGCGGCTGCGTTTCGATGCCGCGCTGGAGCGGTTCATCGAGCATCTAAAGACTTCGCCCGGCGCCGCGGCGCGCGCCGAGGTGTTCAAGGAAGAGATGCTGGCGCATCCGGTCGTGCGCGAATTCTCGGCCTCGCTCTGGTCGGACATCAAGCGCTCGATCATCGCGTCGGCGGAGCGCCAGGAACAGGGCGAGGGCCCGCGCGCGATTTCGCGCGGCCTGCAATCCATGGGGCGGAACCTGCTGGCCGACGCCGCGCTGCTCGAAAAGGCCGACCGCTGGCTGATCGGCGCGATCGCCGATGTCGTGGCGCAATACCGCGGCGAAGTCGCGAAGCTCATCACCGACACCGTCGTCGGCTGGGACGCGGAGGACACCTCGCGCAAGATCGAATTGCAGATCGGCCGCGACCTCCAATACGTACGCATCAACGGCACGCTGGTGGGCGGGTTGGTGGGGTTGGTGCTTTATTCAGTCGTGCAGATGGTCGGGTGAGGCTATCGTCCAAGAGTGTTATGGGACAGACCACGGATTATCCTTCCAGGAACTAAAAAGGGAACGGACTTATTTCTGTGCAAACATGAGAGGCCGCCACATTGGCAAGCGCACTCGAACTCTACGATTCCCGCATAAGCCGCATCGATGAAGCGGACGGCATTGTCAGCGTCCATTTTTCGCACGCGTACATTCACAAATCTTCCGGGGCACCCGGAAAAAGCGCCGGGACGGGCTGGAGTCAGGAAGCGGTGCTGACGCTTTTCGAAGTAGGCGCATTACCGGAACTACCGCCGCTGCCGAACACGATAGCCGATGGCTTCCTGGAAGTCGGCGGGATTCGACATGAAATGATCCCGCTGCCGTTCAAACGCAAGGTCGCCGCGCGGCTCGTCCTGGTCTTTGTCGACGAGGCTCAGATCGAGATCGTCGGGAATATGCCCGTGATAGAACTGAAGGGTAATGCAATTTTTCTGGAAGACTTCTCGTGACGGCCGACGGCCAGGGCGCAGCATCTGCTTGAGCACACGGATCAGTTCGAAAATGCGTTGGGGAATTTCCTTCAGGCCATCACGCCATGCGACGACACAGAGGAACGAAACTGGGGAGGCGAACTGCATGCATCCGTTGACATTGATATGACCCTCCTTCTGCCTGCGCAAAACGACGCGGACCGGCGCGATCATCACTTCCTTAAAATCAGGGGGCGGCGAAACCGCCCCCTGCTACGCACTGAGGTTGTTACCCGGTTGCTGCTCTTACAGACCGAAGCCGTAGGTCACGCCGAAGATGACTCTGTCGTCGTAGTCGTCGAAACCAGTACGGTTCTCGCCGGCGTTGGTGTACTGCACGTACATGTTCGCACCGGTGTCGGCGATCGGATGGGACAGCGTCAGATTCAGGTGACGGTAGGCAGTGTCTTCGGTGGTGCAAAGGTTGCCCGGCGTGGCACCGCACATGTCGGTGTTGTCGTCGTCGTTGTAGGTGTACCAGCCCAGTGAGGCGGCCAGGGTGAAGTCGCTCGGCAGCGGCAGGCTGTAACCGAGAGTCCAGTAGATATCGCCCGAGTTGCCCCACACGCCGTCATTGAGCAGGTACTGTGCCTGCATGGTGAACCCGGCATAGCCGACATTGGCCAGGAATTCGGTCAGATCGGAGTCGTCGACGTTGATGTAGTAGTACTGGATCAGACCCAGCTTGTAGCTGAGATCACCGGCGGCACCGGCGAAGCCGGCGTACAAGTCGTTCTCGAAGCCGTTGCCGCCGGGATCGGTACCCACATTTTTGTCATAGGAGTAACCCAGATTGGAACCCCAGTATCCGGCATAGAAGCCGCTGCTATGGCTGTAGTCGAAACCACCCTGGACGGCGGTATCGTCGTTCTCGCGGCCGATACCACGCAGCAAGTATTCAGAATGCACACCGATGTTACCCGACGCGCTGCTCTCGGCGGCCTGGGCGGCGATGGGCGCGAAAGCAGTTGCACTCGTCAGAGAGATTGCCAACGCGAGGGGACTTACGCTAAAGAGACTCAGCTTTTTCATGATTCAATTCGCTCCTAAAAATATTCATGTTGCTGTGGATGAAACTAATAACCTTGCGCAACGTCTCTACCGGTAATGCGGCGAAATCGGTTCAGGACTTTCCGCAGGTAGTACATCCCAAACAGAAGATGTTGCTGATGAGCTATCAGCAAGCCGCGTGCCAATCGGGTATCTGCCTGAAAGATTACTGAAAATCAGCTGGTTATTGGGTTTTCGCCACTAGCGTTGTGATTGCGCAACAAATATTACGCACCCTCGTGGTGCTATCTTCTGGTGCATGCGCTCCAATTGGGCACGCTGCATGACTTACTGCGGGAAAATTCTTCGGCAGGGTTGCGCGCGCCGATAGATACGCGGCAACTGTCGTCGTGATTACGGGTAATTCGTGCGAATTACAGCATGCCGTGATGGCGAATGAAGTCGATAACGGTATCCAAGCCTTCGCCGGTCTTCATATTGGTGAATACAAACGGCCGCTCGCCGCGCATTTTCCTCGCATCGCGGTCCATGACCTCCAACGATGCACCTACATGGGGCGCGAGATCGATCTTGTTGATGATCAACAGATCGGATTTGGTAATGCCCGGGCCGCCTTTGCGCGGGATCTTATCGCCCGCGGCCACATCGATCACATATAAGGTGAGATCGGACAACTCCGGGCTGAAGGTCGCGCTCAAGTTGTCGCCACCGCTCTCGACGATGACCATATCCAGACCGGGGAAACGCCGACACAACTCATCGACGGCGGTGAGATTCATCGACGCATCTTCGCGGATGGCGGTATGCGGACAACCGCCGGTCTCGACACCGATGATGCGATCCGCCGCCAGCGCCTCATGCTGAGTGAGAAACTGCGCATCCTCGCGGGTGTAAATATCGTTGGTGACCACGGCAATGTTGTAGTCATCGCGCATTGCCTTGCACAGCGCCGCCACCAGCGCCGTCTTGCCCGAACCGACCGGTCCGCCCACACCCATGCGTAGTGTCTGTTTGTCGCTCATGCTGTCGTCCTTCCTGTGAACACTAAAAGAAATTTTGAACCGCCAAGGCGCCAAGGCCGCCAAGAAAACCTTGGTTGAACCGCCAAGACGCCAAGGCGCCAAGATTAATGAATGTAGTCGGCATGGTTGAGCTTGTTACCATGGTCGGGCGATTCAGCTGGCATATCCAGTCCAACGTAAACCCTTAAATCGGTTTTCTTGGCGCCTTGGCGTCTTGGCGGTTCATATAGTTTTTTGTCTTGGTGGTTCAACAGATCCAATCATCACGACCGGAACAACCGCGAATACTGCGTTTCGTGCCAGGCGCTCGCCATCGCCAGTCCCTGCATGACTTGGCCGATGTCATCGTCGTCGAAGGTCGAGCGCCTGTTGCGCGAGCTGCGGAATGCGTTCGCCGAGGCGCAGCAATATTCGCTGACCGGCGGTCTGTCCCAACGGCACAAGCTTGATCGCGGCGGCCACTTGGTTTTCGGCCCATGACCAGAGATAACCTTGCACACATTGCACGGCCGGTATCTTCCAATGCACCGCGGCCAGCGCAAACAAGGTCGCAAAGGTGCTGCGCTCTTGTGTCGCAAACGGCTTTGCCTCGGTCACGCCGAGATCGACCAGCAAGCGCGTCAGCGCCCGCGCGAGGGTGCGATCTTCCGCTTGCAGTTCCGCCGATTCGCGACAGGCGTACAGAAACTGATTCCAATACGCGACCTGCTCCAAATCCTGCGCCGACCACGCCGCATGCAAGCGCACCAGCACCGGCGCATCGACACGCGCCAAACCATTTTCCAACACGCCGGCGATCCACTCCGCCGCTTGCGCCTCGTTGGTGATCCATTCCAGATGCACCGCTTGTTCCAGACCCTGCGAATACGCATACGCGCCCACCGGCAATGCCGGACTCACCAGCTGCATGAGTCTCAACAAGGCGAGATCGGCGCAAGCTTCAGTGGCCATGCAGTTGCAACAGCGGATGATGACCGCCGTGATAGGCGCCGGACTCGGGTTCAAAGGGCGCTTGCTCGGTCTGCACCGCTAGACCTAAGCCTTTGACCATCTCGTCCAACACATGATCGTGGCGATAACGCAGCCAACCGGCGCCGACCTGCAACGGCATATGCCGATTACCCAAGTGATAGGCCGCGCGCGCCAACAACTGCGCATCGTCGCTGCGTGCAGTGGATACGGCTTCCGCCGCCGCGTGTATCTCGATGATCCGACCGTCACTGGCGCGCAAACAATCACCACCGCGCAGCACATGACCGCGCGGCAGCATCAAGCCGACCTCTTCGCCGCGAATCCAACTGCGTGCGCAAACGACTGCGCTGCCGATCGCCGAACGGCAGCGTCAGCACGGCATCGGCCGACTGCGGCGCATCGAGAATCTCGGTTATTTCAAGCATGGTGATTCCGTGTTGAACCGCCAAGACGCCAAGGCCGCCAAGAAAAACCGATTTCAAGGGTTTGCGTTGGACTGGATATGGCAGCTGAATCGCCCAACCATAGGTAACATTCTCAACCTTGCCGACTACATTCATTAATCTTGGCGCCTTGGCGTCTTGGCGGTTCACATTGTTTTTTGTGTTTTGGCGGTTCATCCAACAATCCACTCAGAACAGGAAATAACGCTGCGCCAGTGGCAACACCTGGGCCGGCTCGCACACCAGCAACTCGCCATCGGCGCGCACTGCATACGTTTGCGGATCGACTTCCATCTTCGGTTGGTAATCGTTGTGAATGAGATCCTTCTTGCGCACGGTGCGACAGCCTTGCACGGCGACCAGACGTTTATTAAGACCGAGCAGCGTCGGCCAGCCCATTCTCCAGCGCGACCTGCGAGACGAAACTCACGCTGGTCGCCGCGCGCGCGCCGCCGAGCGCGCCGAACATCGGTCGATAATGCACCGGCTGCGGCGTCGGGATCGATGCATTCGGATCGCCCATCGGCGCGGCGACGATCATGCCGCCCTTGATGATCATCGACGGCTTGGCACCGAAGAAAGCCGGCTTCCACAACACCAGATCGGCGAGCTTGCCGACCTCGATGGAACCGACTTCATGCGCGATGCCGTGGGTGATGGCCGGGTTGATGGTGTACTTGGCGATATAGCGCTTGGCTCGAAAGTTATCATGCGTGGCCGGATCGTTCTTCAAGGCACCGCGCTGCACCTTCATCTTGTGCGCCGTCTGCCAGGTGCGTGTGATCACCTCGCCGATGCGACCCATCGCTTGCGAATCCGACGAGATCATCGAGAACGCGCCGAGGTCGTGCAGGATATCTTCGGCGGCGATGGTCTCGCGACGGATACGCGATTCGGCGAAGGCCACATCCTCGGCGATGTTCGGATCGAGGTGATGGCAGACCATGAGCATGTCGAGATGTTCATCGATCGTGTTCACGGTATAGGGCCGCGTCGGGTTGGTCGACGACGGCAACACATTGGCCTCGCCGCAGGCCTTGATGATGTCCGGCGCATGTCCGCCGCCAGCGCCTTCGGTGTGATAGGTATGAATGGCGCGGCCCTTGAACGCGGCCAGCGTGTCTTCGACGAAGCCGGATTCGTTCAGCGTATCGGTATGAATCGCCACTTGCACATCGTAGCGTTCCGCGACACTCAGACAATTATCGATGGCCGCAGGCGTGGTGCCCCAATCTTCGTGCAGCTTCAAGCCCATCGCACCGGCGGCGAGCTGTTCTTCCAGCGCTGCCGGCAGACTCGCATTACCCTTGCCCATGAAACCAAAATTAATCGGCAGTTCCTCGACCGCCTGATACATGCGGTGCAGATACCACGGTCCTGGGGTACACGTCGTCGCGTTGGTGCCGGCCGCCGGTCCCGTGCCACCGCCGAGCATGGTCGTGACGCCGGACATCATGGCGTCTTCGACTTGCTGCGGGCAGATAAAATGGATGTGCGCGTCGATTGCGCCAGCGGTGAGTATCTGGCCTTCGCCGGCGATGACTTCAGTACCAGGACCGATGACAATGTCGACGCCCGGCTGCACGTCGGGATTACCGGCCTTACCGATGGCCGCGATGCGACCGTCTTTAATCCCGACATCGGCCTTGACGATGCCCCAATGATCGAGGATCAACGCGTTGGTGATCACTGTATCCACTACCTCGGCGGACACGCGCTGACTCTGGCCCATGCCGTCGCGGATCACCTTGCCGCCGCCGAACTTCACCTCTTCGCCGTAGATCGTGCGGTCCTCTTCGACTTGAATGAAGAGTTCGGTATCGCCGAGGCGCACGCGATCACCGACGGTCGGTCCGTACATTTCCGCATAGGCACGCCGATCGATGCTGCTCATAAATCCACCTCCAAGGGGCCCATGATTTTTCCATTGAACCCATACACCACACGCTCGCCCGCATAGGCGACCAACTCCACCTCACGGCTCTGCCCCGGCTCGAAGCGCACGGCGGTACCGGCGGCGATGTTGAGTCGATAACCCCGCGCCTGTTCGCGTTCGAAACTGAGCGCCGCATTGGTTTCGTAAAAGTGATAATGCGAACCGACCTGAATCGGCCGGTCGCCGGTGTTGGCCACCGTCAGCTTGATGGTGGCACGCCCGACGTTGATTTCGATAGCGCCGTCAGCGGTAATGATTTCACCTGGGATCATGTTCGGCTCCTATGTTGTTTACGGTTAACCGCCGAGATGCCAAAAAACTGTTTGAACCGCCAAGATGCCAAGAAAACCCAAATTAGGGTAAAACCAAGATATCGGTATTTGTTGATCTGCTGTATGCAACTGTGCATTTGGTTTTCGCATAACTCATGGTTTTCTTGGCGTCTTGGCGCCTTGGCGGTTCAAACATTCTTTTCTTGGCGCCCTTGGCGTCTTGGCGGTTCACGATCTATCCTCAGACGATCGGGTTGTGCACCGTCACCAGCTTGGTGCCATCCGGAAACGTCGCTTCCACCTGCACCTCGGGAATCATTTCCGGAATTCCCTCCATCACGTCCTCACGCGACAGCAGCGTCGCCCCGTAACCCATCAGTTCGGCGACTGTTCTACCGTCGCGCGCGCCTTCCAGAATCGCGGCGCTGATATAGGCCATCGCCTCCGGGTAATTGAGTTTCACGCCACGCGCCTTGCGACGCTCGGCCAACAGCGCGGCGGTGAACAACAGCAGCTTGTCTTTCTCGCGGGGTGACAGTTCCATGCCTTTACCTCGTTGATTACTTTTCTATGTATTCCAAATGCGCGGTGCGCAGGGTTCACGCCCTAACAGACAGCGGCGGATCTCGGCCCAGGCACGGCCGAGACAGGCTTGCGCCTGTTGCGCCTGCGTGCCGAGATAGCGACAGACCAATACATCATCTAACTGCGTCACGGAAAAACACGCGTTCGCATCAGATTCCGCTTCCAGCGTGCATGTCTCGCGGATACGCTCGACCAACGCTGCATCATTGATGGTTGCAACCAAAGTTGCGGCCAGCGGTTTATGCCGCAACCCCCAGTCTGCAGTTAAGCTGGACGCACCGCCCTCGAAGCGCGCACGCTCCAGCCAGATCGGTTTATTGTCGCGCCACAATTCAAAGCGCTGCAGCAGCTGGCCTTGCGCAAACGTCTCGTCACAGGCGGGCCGACCTAAACAAAGCATTTCCCAGCCAATAAAGCGACTGCCGGTTTGCAATTCCACGCGCGTCGTCATCTGCGCCTGCGCGCCGGCATACACCAGCGTCTCCTGCGGCAGCCATTCCAGCGTGGCGTCACTCGCCACCCGTAGCACTTGCTGCACACGCGCTTGTCGGCCGTCGCTACGGTAGAGCTTGCCCGATGCCGGTGTGGTGATTAGGGCGTGCGCGCCTGTTTGCACCTCGATATCAATAAACAGCTCATCACCACCGACGACGCCACCCGGCGGATGCAACAAATAGATATGCGCGACATCCGCTTCCGGATAAAACGCGCGCTGGATATTCAGCGGACCAAGGTGACGACGCTGTGCCACCACGGTGCGCTCGCCCTGGCGCGCGAGTGTCAGTTGCAACTCACCGCGCCAACCCGGCACTGACTCGATCAAGGATTCAGAGCGCACTGTGCACCAGGTAACTCCCAAAGCCGATACTGCCCAACGCCACGGATAGCCGCAGCATACGCACGCCTCGGCCACTGTGTGTAGCTACACCTCGAAACAGCGCGCCAACCGCGCCGCCAAGGCCAAGACCGCACCGGGCCATTAGAGGGCCGTGCATACAGTCACCCAACCAACACCTGGACGGCCCAAGCATCCAGAAAATCAATATGTTTGCTGTAACGCCCACCAGCCCCTGTCGTGGACGGCGACGCCACCAGCCTGTAAGCTATGCAGCGTATTAGTCCTGCATACGCGCCCGTAGCTCAGCTGGATAGAGTACCGCCCTCCGAAGGCGGGGGTCACAGGTTCGAATCCTGTCGGGCGCGCCATCTTCGATGTCACCCCCCCCCTGGATTGCCGGCCCTCAGGCACAGCCTGATGGCGTTCGTCTCATGTGAAGCTGTGTTTCACTCATTATTTCCTGCCGCACCAGCTCGTGTCACGCCGCCACCAATCCATCGGTGAATCGTTCGGTCTGCATCTTCGCGTTCTCCAACTCCTCCAGCACCTTGTGGCTGGTGACATGCAGCGGAATGTCATAGGTGATGGTCGCGCCGAAGGCGTTGGGTGCCTGCGCATCGAGGCGCACCTTGTCGAACACCAGCAGACGCGTGCCGAGTTCAAAACCCTCTTTGATATCGTGCGTGACCATGAAAATGGTCATGCGATGTTCTTCCCACAGCCGCAGGATCAACTTGTGCATATCCGCGGAGATGCCCGGATCGAGTGCGCCGAAGGGTTCGTCGAGCAACAAAATGCGTGGCTGCTTGATCACCGACTGCGCAATCGACAGACGCTGTTGCATGCCGCCGGACAACTCGGTCGCGTATTTATCACGCGCATGATGCAGACCGACCTCATCCAGCATGGCCATCGCGCGCTCGCGTACTTCACCGCGCTTTCGGCCGAACAACTTGCCTAGCAATGGCGCGCGTTCCAATTCCAGGCCGAGCATGACATTCTCCAGCACGGTCAGGTGCGGGAACACTGAATAGCGCTGAAAGACGATACCGCGATCCGGGCCCGGCTCGTCGGGCAAGGGCTTGCCGTCGATGAGAAACTCACCGCGTGACGGTGTTTCCTGCCCCAGCAACATGCGCAGGAAGGTCGACTTGCCACAGCCGGAGGCGCCGACGACGGTGACGAATTCGCGCTCTTTCACCTCGAGGCTGACATTTTCCAGCACGACCTGATCGCCGTATTCCTTCCATAATTTGCGCACTGAGATCATGATCTCATGCGCTTCTGATACCAGGGAAAGGCTTTGCGGCTCAACAGGCGTAAGAGCATGTCCATAGCAAAGGCCAACAGGGTAATCCACACGACATACGGCAAGATCACATCCATGGCCAGATAGCGTCGCACCAGGAAGATGCGATAACCCAGTCCATCCGTCGCGGCAATCGCCTCGGCTGCAATCAGAAATAACCACGCCGGCCCCAGCGACAGACGCACCGCGTCGATCAACCGCGGCAACATCTGCGGCAACACCACGCGCAGAATGGTTTGCCAGGTCGAGGCGCCCAATGTCTGTACCTTGATCAACTGCTCCGCCGGCAGCTCGCCGACACGCATGCCGATGTCACGCATAACAAATGGCGCGACGCCGATCACGATCAATACGACTTTGGATAATTCACCCAGACCAAAGATGATGAACAGGATTGGTAAAATCGCCAACGGCGGGATCATCGACAACGCGGCGATCAACGGCGACAACGCCGCACGGGCATAAGGCAGCACGCCGGTAAGAATCCCGAATACCAACCCACCCAAAGCCGCCAGTGCCAAGCCGATACTCAGACGTTGCAGACTGGCGGCTGTGTCCGTCCACAGAATGACGTTGCCTGTCCGTTTGTCTTCGTGAAAGGCGAGTTGTGCAACGCTGTCGGCAAACGTCGCAATCGCCGGCAGCATTTTATCGTTGGGGTTCTCCGTCAAGCGCAGGTTCGAGGCCAGCAGATAGACGATCAGCATCGCCACGAACGGTAGGATGCCAAGCAACAGGCGACTGCTTCGATCCGGCCGCAGATTCATACAGACGTCGCATGAGGAAAAACCTTCTTGGCTGCCACCCACGATTCCGTCATTGCGAACGTAGCGAAGCAATCTCCGAAAGTACCGTCAATCTCAGGAGATTGCCGCGCTACGCTCGCAATGACGGTTTTTGCACATTGTTCAGAGCTTGCCGTCCGCCGCCATCTGCATATAGGTCTCGTCGAAGCGCAGCTTGACGTTGGCGCTATCGCCCAGCGTTTTGCCACCCGGGAAACTCATACCGACGGCCTCGGCACTCTTGGCGCCTTCGCCGAGCAGGCCGTGATCAAAGGAAAAGCCGCCACCATTTTCATGGTGTCGACCAAGGCCGTGCTGGTGGTGAAGCCCAGCGCGTCGGCCGGCGTGAAGAACAACTTGGTGGTCGTCATCTGGCCTTCATAGCCGGCCAGATCCGTACCCGAGGCCTTGGCCATGAATTCACGCGCAGCTTTACCCTTCGCATCATCCTTGGACATGATGCTCATCGTTTCATACCAGGCACCGACCAGCGCCTTGCCGAGTTCCGGGTGCTTTTCCAGCGTGTCGCTGTTGACCACCATCAGATCGATGATCTCGCCGGGGATCTTGCTGGAATCGAACACCAAATTGGCATCTTTCACCGTTGCCCATGATTTCGGACAACTGCGGCTTCCAGGTCACCAGGCTGGTGACATCGGCCGATGGATGCGGCGGCGACCATATCGGCATCCGAGGTATTCACCACAGTCAGATCACGCTCTTTCAGATTGACGCTGTCCAAGGCGCGCGCCAGCAGATAATGCGACACCGACAACTCGACCAGATTGACCTTCTGACCTTTGATCGCGGCCAGATCGCTGCTGCCCTTCATCACCACGCCGTCATTGCCGTTGGAAAAATCGCCGACGATCAGCGCGGTGGAATCCACGCCGCCCGCTGCGGGAATGGTCAGCGCATCCATGTTGGTCATGACGCAACCGTCATAGCCCCGGCGGTGTACTGATTGATGGACTCGATATAGTCATTGATCTGTACGACTTCGATGTCGATGCCGTATTTATCGGCCCACTTCTTGACGATGCCTTCTTTGGCGGCGTAATCCCAGGGCATCCAACCGACATAAATGGACCAGGCGACTTTGAAACTGTCCTTGGCGAAGGCCGCCGGAACGAGTGCGGTACTGAGTACAGCCGCGAGGCCTAGGGTGGATAAGTGACGGATGAATGATCGCATTGCATATCTCCTCGAATGTCATCTACAAATAAGACGTTGCGGATACGGCTTGCGATTGGCGGCAACCAGGGCTGCCACGGAGTCGCTGCGCGTTCCGCTTGATGGCCTCCCGGGCTTTTGTCCCGCCGTGTATCCGGAGGTGTTTCCGGACGGCATCTCTCGGACCAGCATTCGTCAATCGAACCGGAACCCTAGATGCACTTTGCTAGAACTGTTCAGCAAGGAGTGTGCCGCTTGTTGTGGGTGACACATCCAGGTGCCGATGACACCGTGACTGCGGGTTCTAAACCTCTGTAATGCAGGCGGGAATCACAACGGCGCGCAAATACTCACTCCGTATTTGCACGCTGCGCGTCACTGCCGACGCCTCATCCTAAAGCACTAATTCAGTGCGCATTGGCACACTCAAGCCACATCGTGGTGCGCTTATTGGGCGCAACATGCCTGAACTCGGTGCGTAATCGCCTGATTTTGCGTCATGCCGTGCGTGGCATACTCTTTGCGAAGGAGCATCACGCATGAGATACATCGCGAGGAGATTCACAGCATGACAGACCCAACACCCGCAACACGCCGCGACGGCCTCGACCCGTCGCTGGTCGTGTGGGAAGAATTCGTCCCCGGCGGCGGCCATTGGTCGGGCATCATGAAGCGTGGCACGACCCTGCGACTCACCGACACCAAAGGCGGCGCCAATGTGTCCGCGCTGTTTTTCAATCAGGAAGAGAAGCTCGAACGCTACAATATGGCCGACACCTTGAAGGCCCAGCATACGGCCTATCTCACCCGTGGCTTCGTCTGTTATTCGGACATGGGTCGCGTGTTGTGCTCCATTACTGAAGACACCTGCGGCTGGCACGATACGATCTGCGGTGTCGCCGATGCCAAGCTGATCGCACAGAAATATGGCACGCACCGCTTCCAGGAACATCGCAACGGCATGTTCCGCAACGGTCGCGACGGCCTGCTCGTCGAACTCGGTAAATACGGTTTGGGCAAGCGTGATCTGATCGCCAATGTGAATTTCTTCAGCAAGGTCAGCGCCGATGAAGCCGGTAATCTGCTGTTCCAACCAAATAACTCGAAGGCCGGCGACTATGTCGACCTGCGTTTCGAAATGAACACGCTGGTGGTACTGTCGACCGCGCCACACCCGCTCGACCCGAATCCGGAGTACGCACCGAAACGAGTCGCGCTCACCGCCTGGCGCTCCGGCACAGCGGATGCCGACGATTACTGCCGCAACTTCCGCCCGGAAAATCAGCGCGGCTTCTACAACACCGAAGTGTTGTTCCGTTGATGAGTACCAATCTATGAACCACGCACTGACAGAAAGCAAACTCAATCCGGCCAACGCCGTCTACAACTACGAACTGCCGGCGGGCGAGCCGTGGCTGCATCTGGTAAAGAAAGGCCAAGTACTGCGCATCCTCGACCTGGAAGGCAATCAGGCCGTGGATACACTTTTCTACAACGCGCACGATACCGCAGAGCGTTACAGCGCCGTTGACACCTTGCGTGCGCAAGGCAACATCTACCTCACCACCGGCAGCCAACTGCTGTCGAATGATGGCAATGTCATGCTGACCATCGTCGCCGATACCTGCGGCCGTCACGATACGCTGGGCGGCGCCTGCGCCTCGGAGAGCAACACCGTGCGTTATGCGTTGGAGAAGCGCTTCATGCACAGTTGTCGCGATAATTATCTGCTCGCTCTCGCCGAATCGGACACCGACATGACCAAACGCGATCTGGTCAGTAATGTGAATTTCTTTATGAACGTGCCGGTGACACCGAGCGGCGGCCTGACTTTTGAAGACGGCATCTCGGCGCCGGGCAAATATGTGGAACTGCGCGCCGAGATGGATCTCTATGTACTGATCTCCAATTGTCCGCAGGTCAATAACCCGTGCAATGCCTACAACCCAACGCCGGCGCAGTTGATCATCTGGGACGGAGAGTAAACCAGATAAACATAGGCCCCGCGGGACGACCCGCAGCGGCCCAACACAGCGCGGGACGACCCGCGGTGCAACGCTCATGTTCGACAAAGTTCTGATTGCCAATCGCGGCGCCATCGCCTGCCGCATCATCCGCACCCTCAAGCGGCTCGGCATCCAATCGGTTGCCGTTTATTCCGAGGCCGATCGGCATTCGCTTGCATGTCCGGCAGGCCGATCAGGCCGTGTGCATTGGTCCGGCACCAGCGGCACAAAGCTATCTCGATCAACAGAAGATCCTCGACGTGGCGCACGCGACCGGTGCGCAGGCGATTCATCCCGGCTACGGATTTTTGAGTGAGAACGCCGCCTTCGCCGAGGCCTGCGAGAAAAACGGCATCGCCTTTATCGGCCCGACGCCACAGCAGATGCGCGACTTCGGTCTGAAACACACGGCGCGTGAACTCGCGCAACAAAACAACGTCCCCCTGCTGCCCGGCAGCGGCCTGCTCGTCGATCTGGCGCAGGCGCACAGTGAAGCCGCGCGTATCGGCTTCCCGGTCATGCTCAAGAGCACCGCCGGCGGTGGCGGCATCGGCATGCAGTTGTGCTGGGATGCAGCGCAACTGGACGCGGCGTATCACTCGGTCGAGCGTCTGGCACTCTCGAGCTTCGGCCAAGGTGGCATCTTTCTAGAGAAATACGTGCAACGTGCGCGTCATATCGAGGTGCAGATCTTCGGTGACGGCGCGGGTAATGTCGTTGCGCTGGGCGAGCGCGATTGCTCGGTGCAACGGCGCAATCAGAAAGTCATTGAAGAAACACCGGCGCCGAATCTCCCGGACAGCACCCGTGCCGCGCTCGCCGAGGCGGCGGTGCGCATGGGCCGCGCCGTGCACTACCGTTCTGCCGGCACGGTGGAATTCGTCGTCGATGCCGACACCGATCAATTCTATTTTTTGGAAGTGAACACACGGCTGCAGGTCGAACACGGCGTGACCGAACAGATCACCGGCGTGGATCTGGTGGAATGGATGGTAGCCACCGCCGCGGGCACCGCGCCTGAGCTTGCCGATTTCGTCGCCGCGCCGCGCGGTCATTCCATCCAAGTACGCCTGTATGCGGAAGACCCCAATAAACATTTCCAACCCTCCAGTGGTCTGCTGACCGAGATCGCCTTTCCGGATACGCTGCGTGTCGATACCTGGGTGGAGACCGGCCTCGAGGTTCCGCCGAATTACGATCCGATGCTGGCGAAACTCATCAGCCATGCCGACAACCGCCACGAGGCATTGGCACAATTGCAATCCGCGCTCTCGACAACGCACGTACAGGGCATAGAAACCAACCTTGATTATCTGCGTCAGGTATTGGCCGACGAGGTTTTTCAACAGGGCCGCCAGTACACACGTCATCTCGATAGCTTCATATACAAACCGACGACCGTCGACGTGCTGCAACCCGGCACCCAATCGACCTTGCAGGACTGGCCCGGCCGCGTCGGGTACTGGGACATCGGCGTGCCACCGTCGGGACCGATGGATCACCTCGCCTTCCGTCTTGCCAACCGCATTGTCGGCAATGCCGAAGGCACAACGGCGCTGGAACTCACGCTCAATGGCCCGACGCTACGCTTCAACACCGATACGGTCATCGCGTTGACTGGCGCACAGATGCGCGCGGAACTCGATGGCACGGCAATCGACTATTGGCAGCCGATCACTGTACGCGCCGGACAGACACTCAAACTGCGCGCCGTCAGCGGCGCGGGCATGCGCAGCTACCTCGCCGTACGGGGTGGTTTCGAAGCACCTGCGTATATGGGCAGCACGGCGACGTTCACGCTGGGTCTATTCGGCGGTCACGGTGGCCGTACACTGCGCAGCGGCGATGTGCTGCATCTGGCAATGCAACCAGCCACGCACACATCTGCCGCCGCACTTCCGCCCGAGACTTATTCCACAGTACGCGTCGCACTGGGACATTGGCGTGCTCTACGGCCCGCACGGCGCGCCGGATTTTTTCACCGCCGACGACATCGCGACCTTCTTCGCCACCGACTGGGAGGTGCATTACAACTCCAGTCGCACCGGCGTGCGTTTGATCGGACCGAAACCACAATGGGCGCGCCGCGACGGCGGCGAGGCCGGCCTGCATCCGTCGAACATTCATGACAATGCCTACGCGATAGGCAGCATCGACTTCACCGGCGATATGCCGGTGATCCTCGGTCCGGATGGCCCCAGCCTCGGTGGCTTCGTCTGTCCGGCGACCATCGTGCAGGCGGAACTGTGGAAGATCGGCCAACTCAAGCCGGGCGATCGCGTGCGCTTTCACTGCATCGCTGTCGCGGATGCCAACCGCTTGGAGCAGACGCAGAACCAAGCCATTGCGACACTCACATCGAACACGCCCGAGCCATTCAAACCCTTGGTTCCGGGCTTCACCGCCACACCGATACTCGCGCAACAGGCCGAGGATGCTGCGCGTGTCGCCGTGACCTACCGTCAAGCCGGCGACAAAAACATCCTGGTCGAATATGGCCCATTGGAATTGGATCTCAATCTGCGTTTTCGCGCGCATGCGCTGATGCAATGGCTGCAGGCCGCGCAACTGCCCGGCATCGTCGATCTCACGCCCGGCATCCGTTCGCTGCAAGTGCATTACGACAGCACGGTGATTTCCCAAGCGTCGTTACTGAACAGCTTGCGCGCCGCCGAAGATGAACTGCCGGCGATTACCGAGATGCGCGTGCCCAGCCGCATCGTGCACCTGCCGTTGTCCTGGGATGATCCATCCACGCGACTGGCCATCGATAAATACATGCAGTCGGTGCGCAAAGATGCGCCCTGGTGTCCGAGCAACATCGAGTTCATCCGCCGCATCAATGGCCTCGATACCATCGAGCAGGTAAAAGACATCGTCTTCAACGCCAGCTATCTGGTCATGGGTCTGGGCGATGTCTATCTCGGTGCGCCGGTCGCCACGCCGATGGACCCGCGCCACCGTCTGGTGACGACCAAGTACAATCCCGCGCGCACCTGGACGCCGGAAAATGCGGTCGGCATCGGTGGCGCGTATATGTGCGTGTACGGCATGGAAGGCCCGGGCGGCTATCAGTTCGTCGGTCGCACCATTCAGATGTGGAATCGCCATCATCAGACCGCCGACTTCACCGAGGGCAAACGCTGGCTGCTGCGCTTCTTCGATCAGATCCGTTTCTATCCCGTCAGTGCCGATGAACTTTTGCAGATGCGCGAGGATTTCCCGTTGGGGAAATTCAAACTGCGCATCGAAGAGACAGAACTCGATCTCGCCGCGTACAACCGCTTTCTCGTCGAAAATAAAACTTCGATCACGACGTTCAAACACAACCAGCAGACCGCCTTCGATGCCGAACGCGAACGTTGGATCGCCACCGGACAGGCGCATTACAGCGCCGATCCGGCCGGTGATGCGGCCAGCGCCGATGCCGGTCTTGCCATCCCGGAGGGTTGCATCGCCATCGCCGCGTCGGTCACGGGCAGCGTCTGGACGGTGGACGTCAAAGCGGGCGAACGCGTCAGCGATGGCCAGACATTGATCGTGGTCGAGGCCATGAAAATGGAAATCGCCATCGAGTCCGACGCTGCGGGCGTGGTCGAAGAGATCCTCTGCGCGCCGGGCAGTTCGGTATCGGCGGGACAGGCGCTGATTATTCTGCGGCCAGATGCGTGAACCCGTAGTGAACACGTAGCCCGGATGAAGCGCAGCGTAATCCGGGAGACAATGGCGAACCAATTCCCCGGATTGCGGCCTGCGTGCCTTCATCCGGGCTACGCGTCGTACAAATTATTAAGTGACGTTTGAGGTAGAACTGTGATCGATGCAAACCAAAGCCTGGATATCGCCGCGCTTCGCAGCGGCTATGCCATAGGTACATTCACACCGCGCGATGTCATCGAACTCGTGCTGGCGCGCATCGCGGCGCAACCGGACCGTCACGCCTGGATCAACGTGCTGCCGCGCGAACGGCTGCTTGCCTATGCCGAGCGCGCTGAGCGAACTCGATCCCAAGCTCTTCCGCTATATGGCATCCCCTTCGCCATCAAAGACAATATTGATCTGGCCGGTACACCGACCACCGCCGCGTGTCCCGATTATGCCTACACGCCGCAGCAATCCGCGTATACGGTGCAACGCCTGATCGACGCCGGTGCGATTCCCATCGGTAAAACCAACCTGGATCAATTCGCCACCGGACTGGTCGGCACGCGCTCGCCCTACGGTGCCTGTCACAATGCCTTCAACGCTGAGTACATCTCTGGCGGATCAAGTGCCGGTTCGGCGGTCAGCGTCGCCGTCGGCCAAGTGAGTTTTTCGCTCGGCACCGATACCGCCGGGTCCGGTCGCGTACCGGCGGCGTTCAACAATCTCGTCGGCGTCAAACCCACGCGCGGATTGGTGAGTACCGGCGGCGTGGTGCCGGCGTGCCGCAGTCTCGATTGCGTATCGGTGTTCGCACTCTGCGCCGCGGACGCACGCTCTGTGCTGGACGTGCTTGCACATTTCGACGCCCAGGAACCCTTCGCGCGGCGCAAACCCGCTTGTATCGAGACGCAGCTGCCAACCCAGGGCATGCGCTGCGGCGTGCCGCGCGCCGATCAGTTGGAGTTCTTCGGCGATGCGGAGTATGCGCGACTGTTCGCGGCCAGCGTCGCACAGATGCGCTGCACTCGGCGCCGATGTCCGTGAGATTGATCTCGGTTCATTCTTGCAGGCGGCGCGACTGTTGTACGAAGGCCCGTGGGTGGCGGAACGCTACCTCGCCATTCGTGACATGATAGAGCAGCGGCCTGACAGCCTATTCCCCGTCACCCGCGAGATCATCAGCGGCGGCCGCCAGCCCAGTGCGCTCGATGCCTTTACAGCCAGCTATAAACTCGCCGCACTCAAACGCGCCAGCGAGGCCATTTGGTCGCAGGTCGATGTCATACTCACGCCTACGGCGGGGACGATTTATCGCATCGATGCGGTGAATAACGAGCCGGTCAAGCTCAACAGCAACCTCGGCTATTACACCAACTTCATGAACCTGCTTGATCTATGTGCAGTCGCCGTCCCAGCGGGATTCCGCAATGATGGTCTGCCGTTCGGTATCACGCTGTGCGCGCCGGCGTTTCAGGATAACGCCTTGCTGGAAATAGCCAACACCTGGCAACAGGCGCATGCCTATACCCTGGGCGCAACGGGAGTCGCACTGCCTGCGCATGCGTGGCAACACCCACGTGCCGAAAACTACTGTGCAAGTCGCCGTGTGCGGCGCACACATGAGCGGACTGCCGCTCAATCATCAACTCACCGAACGTGGCAGCCAGTTGCTGGCGCGCACCCGCACGGCGCCGGGCTATCGGCTGTATGCCTTGCCCGGCGGTACACCACAACGTCCAGGACTGGTGCGCGCGGCACGCGGCGCGCGCATCGAAGTCGAAATCTGGGATGTACCGGTTGAACACTTCGGCAGTTTCGTCGCGGCCATCCCATCACCGCTGGGCATCGGCAAGCTGGAACTCGAAGACGGGCGCTGGGTGTGCGGCTTCTTATGCGAGGAACATGCGACGCAGGCGGCCACCGACGTCACCGCGCTCGGTAGCTGGCGCGCGTATCTCGCGGAACATGCACGGGTGTGATCGCAGTGAGTAACCCAGCAACCACCTGAATCCGAGCAACGTGATTCCGGGCCTACGCTGCGCGCGGCCTGCCTCTGCGAACACGGGGTGTCCGTATAATGCACATATCCGGGGCATCGTGCGAGGTATAGAGCACCTATGTCATCGAGATAATGCGGTACAATCGCCGCAAGCGCCGCGTGTTCTTCAATACATTGAACTACATGAGCCATGCGCCAGGTTGGGGCATGAATATTGCCGCTTGAGTCAGCCGACGAATCCGGGCAGGATGGGTGACGATCCGATGAAACACGTGACCTCATGACGTATTGTGTAGCCATCAAAACCGAGCACGGCCTGGTGTTCGCGTCCGATTCCCTGACCAACGCCGGAATCGATCACGTCAGCACGTATTCCAAGATGCATACCTTCGTGCAATCCGGCGAGCGCATGTTCGTCTTGCTATCGTCCGGCAACCTCGCCACGACCCAGGGCGTGGTCCAACAACTGCGCAACGACTGCGGCAACGGTGCCAAGGTTTGTCTGTCGACGGTGCAGAGCATGGCCGAGGCGGTCGACTATGTGGGCGTTGTATCCACGAATCTGCAGCGCAATCAGACCGCGCGCGACACCGCCAATACCAATTTCGAAGCCAGTTTCATCTTTGGCGGGCAGATCGCGGGACAGCCGCCGGAAATCTACCTGATCTATCCGCAGGGCAACCATATCCACGAATCCAGCTCACATCCATTCTTGCAAATCGGCGAAACCAAATACGGCAAGCCCATCCTCGACCGGGTTATCCGCAACGATACCCCGCTGGAGCAGGCGGCGCGCTGCGCGCTGGTCTCGATCAACTCGACGATCCGCTCCAATCTCACCGTCGGTCCACCGGTGGAATTGCTGATCTACACCACCGACGCACTGGATGGCGGTCGCCGCCTGTCACTGGCGGAAGATCACCCCTATTACCGCGCGCTCGGCGATGCCTGGAACGAAGGACTGCGGCAGGCCCTGAACGGCCTGCCCCCGTTCGAGTGGGAAGAGCAGACGCAGCCCATCCAACTGGTACAGAAAGACACCACCGGACAAATGCAGAGCTGAGTGTGATTCCGCCCTGCTCGGACAGAGTCCTGCGCGGGCTGACTGCAAGGGGAAAGATGTCCCATCTCTCCCCTTGCAACCCCTCATCGGATACGAACGTCGGCGGACAGCCTCGTAGGTCGGATTACGCTGCGCTCGTGTGCCTTTCAGGGTAAATCCGATCTACGAAGCCGCGAACCGACACTGGCGCAGCGCTTGCATGACTGCAAGCAGTCCTCACTATACTGGCCCATCATGAGCATCCACGTCGCCCTGCGTCATATCACCTCCTATAAATTCGATCGCAGCATCAATCTCGGTCCGCATATCGTGCGCCTGCGTCCCGCACCGCACAGTCGCACACCCATCGTCGCCTACACACTGAAGATCAGTCCCGACAACCACTTCATCAATTGGCAGCAGGATCCGTTCGGAAATTATCTCGCGCGACTGGTGTTTCCCGAGAAGACCCGCGAGTTCAGTGTCGATGTCGAACTGATTGCCGACATGACGGTGATCAATCCCTTCGACTACTTCATCGAAGAGAGTGCCGAGCATTGGCCATTCGACTACGATGCGGCCTTGCGCAGGGAATTGACACCCTATCTCGAAACCGAAACCGCCGGCCCCTTGCTCAGCGTTTGGCTGGCCAAGGTCGAGCGCAAACGCATTCACTGCAATGATTTTCTGGTCGCGCTGAATCAGCGTCTGCAACACGACATCGCCTACACCGTACGCATGGAAGTCGGCATCCAAAGCTGCGAGGAAACCCTGGGAAAAGCCCTCGGTTCGTGTCGTGACAGCGCTTGGTTGCTGGTGCAGATTCTGCGTCATCTCGGCTTAGCCGCGCGTTTCGTCTCCGGTTATCTTGTGCAATTGACCGCCGATGAAAAACCACTTGAAGGCCCGGCGGGTACGGACAAAGACTTTACCGATCTGCACGCCTGGGCCGAAGTCTATCTGCCCGGCGCGGGCTGGATCGGCCTCGATCCGACCTCCGGATTATTCGCCGGCGAAGGACATATCCCGCTGGCCTGCACACCACAGCCTTCCAGCGCTGCGCCGATCGACGGTATGACCGATAAATGCGAAGTCGAATTCAGCTTCAGCAATACCGTCACCCGTGTGCGCCAAGACCCACGCGTAACGCTGCCTTACAGTGACGAGGCGTGGCAGAACATTCTGGCGCTGGGGCAAGCCGTCGATGAAAAACTCGACGCCATGGACGTGCGACTGACGCATGGCGGCGAACCGACCTTCGTTTCGGTCGACGAAATGGATGCGGCGGAGTGGAACATCGATGCACTAGGAATGCACAAACGCGAACGTGCCGAGGTGTTAGTGCGCCGTTTGAAGGCACGCCTCACCCATGGCGCGCTGCTGCACACCGGTCAAGGCAAGTGGTATCCGGGCGAGCCGCTGCCACGTTGGGCGCTGGGCCTATATTGGCGTCGCGACGGCCAGCCGGTCTGGCACGACGAGACACTGTTGGCAGAAGCCGGTAAAAATTATGGGCGCAGCGTGATTGATGCCCGCCGTTTTGCGCAAGCCTTGGCTACGCACCTCGGACTGGAAGCACGTTACGTCCAACCGGCCTACGAAGACGCGATCAATTATCTCAAGCAAGAAGCCGAATTACCGGTCAACCTGGACCCGGCCAAGGCCAATCTAGATGACCCGCTGGAACGCCAAAGTCTGGCCGACAAACTCGCGCACGGTTTAAACACACCGGTAGGTTATATTCTGCCGATGGCGTGGCACGCGGACGCGAGCACGGGCCACTGGCATAGCGCGCTGTGGCAGCTGCGCCATGACCGCATCTATCTGTCCGCCGGCGATTCACCCATGGGCCTGCGCCTGCCGCTCGCCTCGCTGCCCTGGGTGGCAGAAGAACAGCGCGCCCCTTGGATCGAAACCGACCCCTTCGCACCGCAACTGCCGCTGGCCAATTTTCACGGTGAAGTCGCCGCGCGCTATAGCACGCATGTGCAGAACCTGCCGGTGCATCCGGAAATTCATCCGCAGCCCACACCCGATGAACAGCCGGTGGAGGTGCCACACACGGCACTGTGCGTCGAGGCACGCAAGGGTTGTCTGTACATCTTCATGCCGCCGGTGACGACACTGGAGCAATACCTGGATGTGCTCGCCGCTGTCGAAGCCACCGCTGGCACACTCAAATTACCGGTATGCATCGAAGGCTACACGCCGCCGAACGACAACCGCCTGGAGAAACTGATGGTGACGCCCGACCCGGGCGTGATCGAGGTCAACATCCATCCTGCGCATAACTGGGCGCAATTGGTCGACACGACGACAATCTTGTATGAAGAGGCGCGCCTATCGCGATTGAGTGCCGAAAAATTCATGCTCGACGGTCGACACTCCGGCACCGGCGGCGGCAACCATGTCACCTTCGGCGGCGCCACGGCGTCCGACAGCCCGTTTCTGCGCCGTCCCGATCTGCTGGCCAGCCTGATCACGTACTGGCAACATCACCCGGCCCTTTCCTATCTGTTCTCGGGCCTGTTCATTGGTCCGACCAGTCAGGCGCCGCGCGTCGATGAGGGCCGCAGCGAACGGCTATACGAACTGGAAATCGCCTTTCAACAGATGCCGCAAGGTCTGGTGCCGCAGCCGTGGCTGGTGGATCGTCTGTTGCGCAATCTGCTCACCGATCTCACCGGCAATACCCACCGTTCGGAATTCTGCATCGACAAATTGTATTCGCCCGACAGTGCCAGCGGACGCTTAGGCCTGCTCGAATTTCGCGCCTTCGAAATGCCGCCGCATGCGCGCATGAGTCTCGCGCAGATGCTGTTGCTGCGCGCACTGGTGGCGCGCTTCTGGGATACGCCGTACAGCAAACCGCTGGTACGCTGGGGCACGCTGCTGCATGACCGGCACATGCTGCCGCATTATCTGTGGGCCGATCTCAAAGACGTGATCGAAGATTTGCAGGCGAACGGTTTTCCCTTCGATCTGGATTGGTTCGCGCCGTTCCTCGAATTCCGTTTCCCGCGTTACGGCACGCTACAACTCGGCGATATAGAAATCGAACTGCGCACCGCCATCGAACCTTGGCATGTGCTCGGCGAAGAAAGTACCAGCCAGGGCACGGCGCGCTATGTCGATTCCTCCGTGGAGCGCCTGCAAGTCAAAGTCACCGGCCTCACTGACAATCGTTATGTCTTGGCCTGCAACGGCCGCCGCGTGCCGCTGCGTGCTACCGGTGTACACGGTGAATACGTGGCCGGCGTGCGCTATCGCGCCTGGCAACCGCCGTCCGCCCTGCATCCGACCATCGGCATCCACACGCCGCTGGTGTTCGATCTGATCGACACCTGGAATGGCCGCGCCATCGGCGGCTGCACCTATCGCGTTGTGCATCCCGGTGGCCGCAGCTACGAACGCTTCCCGGTCAATGCCTATGAAGCCGAGACGCGCCGTCACTCGCGCTTCCAGGATTTTGGCCATACACCGGGCAGCTTCACCCCGCCGCCCGCGCTCACGCCATTGGCGCGCTTCTATCCCGGCGGCTCACCCCCCGGGCCGATGGCACCGCCGCCTGAGGAACCGCCGGGCGAATTCCCGCATACGTTGGACTTGCGCCGGCGTTAACGCATACCACGAGAATGCGAAATTGGGCTTCGTCCCCATCTCACCTTTCAGACCAGCAAGTTGACTTGCACATTCACCCGCATCGTTGGCGTTGCCGCGTCAGTCCCTATGAAACTGCCAGACACTGGCGGCACTGTTTCGGGGTCTCGCGCAACCGCCACCGCAATATGATTGTTGCCGGTAACTTCACCCGCCGTTGGATCGAAGCCCTTCCACCCCGTGCCTGGCAGGTAGATCTCCGCCCAGGCATGGGTAGTCGCATTGCCCGCCTCTGTCGCTGGGGCATGTAAATAGCCGCTGACAAAACGACTGGCCAAGCCGAGGCTGCGACACGCCTCGATGAACAGCGTGGCGTAATCGCGGCAGGTTCCGCTACGTTGAGCTAGCGTCTGCGCGGGCGACTGGACACCCGCTTCATCTCGTGTTTGATAATGAAGCTGGTTGCTGATCGCCTGATTCATCGTCACCAGCAAAGCAAACGTTTTCATGCCGGTCAACCCAAGCTGTTGCAGCCAGTCCTTTATAATGCGTTGCTCGCCGGAGAATCCCGGCTGCTGGAAAGCCGCCAGATCGACTTGTTCGCCCAGCGCATAATCGAAAGGATAATTCACCGCATACTCTTCGAGCAGAAAGTCGAACGGCGCTTGATCGTAATGCTGGATAACGACTTCACTGTCGATAATCAGCTTATCCGATCTCTCCAGGAAGTTAACGACCGCCAGGGAGTTATCGAACACGTCACGCTGCCATTTGATATTGTGCGCAGGCGTGATCGTCAACTTGGAAGACTCGATACGCACGTCATGCCCTTCACGTGGGCGCAGCAAGAGCCGGTGCGGGTTGAGTGTCACCTGGGTTGGAAACAGATATTCCGTCAGATGTTGAATTCGCAGTCTCCGCATCACATTTAATCCGGCGCCGAATCCAGCAGATCGACATGCACCGGAGCTCCGGTCGACCCCTCCTCTACGATATTACGACTTGTCCTTTCATCTTCATCAGCTGTAATGTTTCGCACCGTTCCGCGCCGGAGTAGCGCTGGTCCTCCAGCCACTGTTTCTCGGCACCCCAGTAGATGTCCTTTTCCGGTTCCCAGATATCCTCGCGCCCGCCGCCGAAGCCGAAGGTCTTGAAGCCCATCGATTCCAGCGCGACGTTGCCGGTGAGAATGATCAGGTCGGCCCAGGAAATCTTGCGGCCATACTTCTGCTTGATCGGCCAGATCAGCCGGCGCGCCTTGTCGAGGTTGACGTTGTCGGGCCAACTGTTGATGGGCGCAAAACGCTGGTTGCCGGTTCCGGCACCGCCGCGGCCATCGCCCGTGCGGTAGGTGCCGGCGCTGTGCCAAGCCATGCGAATGAACAACGGTCCGTAGTGGCCGAAGTCCGCCGGCCACCAGTCCTGCGACTGGGTCATCAGTTCACGGAGATCCTTCTTCACCGCCTCCAGGTCGAGCGTCTTGAAAGCTTCGGCGTAGTTGAAGTCCTCGCCCAGCGGATTGGACTTGGAGGAATGCTGCGCAGCAACCGACATTTCCCGGGGATACAGTGCTGGGCCAAACTGGTTGAATATGGCCACGTCGGCCGCATCACGCCCATAGGCCACGGTGATGCGTCCGCCTCTGGGGTGAGACTGGGTTGCATCGAAAGGATACCAGCGACCACCCACGTAAGCTTCGAACCAGGCATGAAAATCCATGGGCACAAGTTCATGCAAATAACCGACAACCATACGTGCCGGGATACACAAACCTCGGCATAGCGCTATGCCCAGATGCGCCAAGTCACGGCACACCCCCTCGCGCTGCTGATTGACCTCAACGGCAGATAACTGGAAGTATATGGACGCCGGATTGAAACGGATATTGTCACGAATCCACGCTTTCTATGGCGGCCACTTGATCGTAGCCCGGTGCTACGCCAGCCACGATTTCCTGACCGATGTCTATAAATCTGTCCGACTCGCAATAGCGCGAGGGCAAGAGATAGGTGAGGACTGCGTCAGGCAAGTTCTGCACATCCTCGAAAGGCGCGCCAGGACAAACGTTGACGCCGTCGGCTGTCAGGATATCTGCGGACGTGCGTATGGAAAACTCGCCGGGTGCAGCGACTAACCGCTGGCAAAGATTGCCGTAATTATCGGTATATTCAACCGCAAGCACACTGGGCTTCAAAGTATACGACTCGCGCGCCACCCATTGGTGTATCCCGCTACGCGGACGAAGCATGAGGATAAATGGCGTATCGATGCTCACGTCAAAGGTAATATCACATCCTGCACGGAGCCACATGGCCGATTCCCTATTGTTTATTGCTTACCCATTGCACGGCCTTCCTGCTGCCTCCCTGACTCACGCCCAATCCATCCGTCAGTTCAGCGCCCGCTGATCGGCACGAACTCACGGCGCTGCGGGCCGGAGTAGAGTTGGCGTGGACGCGCGATCTTGTGCGCGGGGCTGACGATCATTTCGTTCCACTGCGCGATCCAGCCGGCGGTGCGCGCCAGGGCGAAGATGGCGGTGAACATGGAGGTGGGTATGCCCAGCGCGCGCAGGACGATGCCTGAATAGAAGTCGACGTTGGGGTACAGCTTCTTCTTGATGAAGTACTCGTCTTCCAGCGCGATCTTTTCCAGTTCGAGCGCCATCTTGAACAGCGGGTCGTCGTGCAGGCCGAGTTCGTCGAGCACTTCATGGCAGGTCTGGCGCATGATCGCGGCGCGCGGATCCATGTTCTTGTAGACGCGGTGACCGAAGCCCATCAGGCGATAATTGGAGCTCTTGTCCTTGGCGCGATTGACGAACTCGCCGATGCGCGAGCTGTCGCCGATTTCCGCCAGCATCGCCAATACGGACTCGTTGGCGCCGCCATGCAGCGGCCCCCACAAGCAGGCGGTGCCCGCCGCGATACAGGCGAACGGGTTGGCATAGCTGGAGCCGGCCATGCGCACCGTGGAGGTCGAGGCGTTCTGCTCGTGGTCGGCATGCAGGATGAAGATGCGATCCAATGCACGCGCCAGAATCGGACTCGGCACATACTCCTCGCACGGGTTGGCATGCAGCATGTACAGGAAATTCTCGGCGTAACTCATCCGGTTCTGTGGATAGACGAACGGCTCGCCCTTGTTGTATTTGTAGGACCAGGCCGCCACGGTCGGCACCTTGGCGAGCAGACGGAACATCGAAATTTCGCGTTGTTCGGGATCGGTGACATCCGAGCTTTCCGGGTAGAAGGCCGCCATCGCGCCGATGATGGAGACCATAACCGCCATCGGATGCGCATCGCGACGAAAGCCCTTGTACAAGGAGAGCATCTGGTCATGCAACATCGTGTGCCGCGTGACCAGTGCATCGAATCCGTGCTTTTGTTCGGTGTTGGGCAGTTCGCCATGCCAAAGCAGATAGGCGGTCTCCAGGAAATCCGACTTTTCGGCGAGTTGTTCGATGGGGTAGCCGCGGTAGTAGAGCAGGCCCTCGTCGCCGTCGATATAGGTGATGCTGGACGTGCAACTTGCAGTGGACAGGAATCCGGGGTCGTAGGTGAAGTAACCCTGATTGCCGAGTGTGCGGGTGTCAATGACATCTGGACCGAGGCTGCCCTTCAGGGTGGGAAGCTCGATAGTTTTGCCGTCGATCTGGAGTGTCGCGTTAGGCTCGGTCATGACTTTTTCACCGGGTTGATTGGCTGGCATCCACCACGACGTGTAATTAGGTCGAGTGCTTTGTGTACTTCCGTGACCCAGCTTACCAATACTGCCCTGCCGGTGCTACGACCACTCAGGACTGTGCCGCTTCCTGCAGCGCCTTGAGACTCTCGTCCACGCCGGCGGCGTGGGTGAGCTCGGCGACATTGTCTTTGGTGAAGAAACCTTGGAAATCGCCGAAGCGCTGGACGTATTCGATGATCAGCGAGGAATACTCTGAGGCGCTGGAGAATATCTGCTTCAGACCCTCCTCCTTGGAACCGATGACATCGAGCAGAAATTTCTGACCACAGTCACGCAGCGACTGCACCACATAGTCGATGTTGGCGAGCGCCGCATGGTTTCCATCGAGTGTTTCGCTATCGCGTACGGCCACGGCGATGTGGTGCAGGCGCGGGCCGAAGTTGCGCACGAAGGCCTCGGTGGGTGACTCGGTCAGCAGGTGATTCATAAAATACGGATGGTTGGCGGCGGTGAAAACCTTGGCCGGGCATTCCAGTTCGTTGGCGAAATGCACGCTCTTGGTGACATTGGTCGAGGAGTTCTGATCGGCGATATCGTAGGAACCCCAGTAGTAATAACTCGACAGAGTCAGGTATTCGAGAATCGCAGCCTCACGGTTCTGGCTGTAGATGCGGGTGGCCAAATGATCGATGGGCAACAGCAGCTTGTCGATGCCGAGCCTTTCCTGGGTCTGTTTGGCGCTTTCATAAGCACTCTGCATGTCATCACGGATGCTGCTCCAGCCCAGCGCATAGACGCGTATGCCATCCTCCGGACGTTCCCAATAAGCAACGATGTTGTGGGTGTAGGGACTGGGCTTGACCACCGCCATGTTGCCCGGCAGTTCCAGTTTGCGGATCTGATCCTGATTGAAAAAACGGATGTCGCGCGCTTTCTGCAGGTCGACCACGGCATGCGCATCGGTGACGCGCAACACCTCACCCATATAGCGCGAGTTGGGTTTGACCGCGCCGATGGGGTAGACCTCGTTGAGACTGCGGAAAATGCCGCGCGTATTCGGGTCTTTGACTTCGCGCACCAGGATATCCGGCGCACTCATGTCGATGCGCAGGATGTGTGTGTAATGCGACTCCGACTCCAGCGTGACCAGATAATGGTAGGGCGTCATCAGGCACAGCTCGGCAACATAGGCCACCGAATGACCGGGCTCGACGGTGATCATCAGCGCGTCGATCTGGCGGATGAGTTCGGTCAGTCCGATGCGATCGCGCTCGTCCAGCAGCAAACCGAGATAGTCCTCGAACCGACTGGAGTTCAACTTGTCGCCATAACGCGGGAAATCGAGCGAGGTGCGCATGTTCATGCCTGACCGAACAGGTCTTGAGCCACCGTCGGCTGCGCATTGGCGGCGCGGAAATAGGTGTCTGCGATATCGCCGCTCAACTCGGCCAGGCCCGCCTGCAGGGTATCGCAATAGTCGTGCAGCCCGGCTTTCGCCAGGGCGCGAAAATCCGCATTGTCCAGACCGGACTGAATGCCGCGCAAGGTACGCAGCGGTTTATCGCCCGGCAATTCGTCCAGAGCCGCGCGCATTTCGTTGAGACAGTGACGCACGCTGCGCGGAAACTTCGGGTCGCTGAGCAGAAAGGCCAATACCTTGGAGCCCTGGGCACGGATGCTGACATGACGGCGGTACATCTGGTAGGCGGACAACGCCTTCAACGCGCTCATCCAGATCAAATCGTAATACTGACTGCCTTCGCGCGGCAGATTGAGCGCATAACTCACGTCCAGCACGCGGCTGGTCATATCGGCGCGCTCGACGTTACGGCCCAGGCGCAGGAACTGAAATGCCTCGTCGCGACTCATGGTGCCCGACAACAGACCCACCACCGCCTGCCGGCGGCGGATGATTTCTGTCAGCACCTCTAAGCGTTTGCGTCTATCCAAGGCCTGGTTCATATGCGCCTTGGCATACAGGTACAACTCGTTCACCCACTCCCAGGATTCGCGCGGTAGCACTTCGCGGAAACTGCGGGTGTTTTCCCGCGCCATGCGAATGCAGGCGAAGATCGACGAGGGGTTGCGTTCGTCCTGGATCAGAAAACTCATGACCGCGGTTTCGGTGGCTTCGTCGTAGTGCTTTTTGAACTCCTCATCCAATCCGGCCACGGTGAGCAGCGCTTCCCAGCCGACACTGGCACCGCGCGGCATGTCGATCAGCATGATGGTGGTGGCGTTGATCAGCCGCGCAGTATCTTCCGCGCGTTCCAGGTAGCGCGCCATCCAATAGAGGTTCTCCGCAACGCGAGCCAGCATCACCAACTGTCCTGTACGATCCAGGTGTCTTTACTGCCGCCGCCCTGTGAGGAATTGACTACCAGTGAACCGCGCTTCAATGCCACGCGGGTCAATCCGCCGCGCGTCACATATGAATCCTTCGCTTGCAGGACGAACGGCCGCAGATCGACATGCCGCGGTTCCAGGATACCGTCACACAAGGTCGGCACCGTGGACAGCGACAAGGTCGGCTGGGCCATGTAATTGCGCGGATTGGCGCGGATCAGCTCGGCGAATTTCGCGCACTCTTCGGCCGTGGATTTGGGGCCGACCAGCATGCCGTAACCGCCGGATTCGTTGGCCGGTTTCACCACCAGCTTAGACAGATTGGCCAGCACGTAGTCGCGATCCTTTTCATACATGCACAGATAACTCGGCACGTTGGGCAGGATCGGATCTTCATCCAGATAATAACGGATCATCTGCGGCACAAAGGCATACACCACCTTGTCGTCGGCCACACCCGCACCGGGTGCGTTGGCGATACCGATATTGCCCTTGCGCCAGGCACGCATCAGGCCCGGCACGCCCAACGCCGAATCGGGCCGGAACACTTCGGGATCGAGAAAATCGTCGTCGATGCGCCGGTAAATGACATCCAGCCGGGTCAGCCCTTCGATGGTGCGCATGTACACACAATCATCGTCCAGCACCACCAGATCGGGGCCTTCCACCAGATGCGCGCCCATTTGTTGGGCGAGATAGGAATGCTCGAAATAGGCCGAGTTGTAGACACCCGGCGTGAGCACGGCGATTTCCGGGCGATCGCCGGGGCGCGGCGACAACGAGGCCAGCATGTCATAGAGCTGGGTGGTGTAATCGTCGACCGGCAGGATGTCGTAGCGCGCGAACAGTTCCGGAAACAGCCGTTTCATGAGCTGGCGATTTTCCAGCATGTAGGACACGCCAGACGGCACGCGCAGATTGTCTTCCAGCACATACACCGTGCCGTCACCATCGCGCACCAAATCGGTCCCGCAGATGTGCGCCCACACACCATAGCGCGGCATGGCGCCGACGCAGGCACTGCGGAAGTTGCGCGAATCCGCCAATACCTCCGCCGGCAGCACCTTGTCCTTGACGATGCGCTGCGCGTGATACAGATCGTGAATACACAGATTGAGGGCCTGCAAGCGTTGCTTCAGCCCAGCCTCGATGCGTTCCCATTCGCGTTTTTCGATGATGCGCGGCACCACATCGAAGGGCCAGGCCCGATCGATGTTGCCGGCCTCGGAATACACCGTGAAGGTGATACCCGCCGCCATGATGGCGGCATCCACGGCGCGATGACGTTCCTCGAGTTCGCCTTTAGGCAGCCCGGAAAAGAAATTGCACAAACCTTCCGCGCCCGAACGCGGCGCACCCGGCGCTGAGAGCAATTCATCAAAACCGCCCGTGAGCGGATACTGGCTGCAATCTATCGCCATGGTTTGCCTATGCGCCCTGCGGCACCTGTCCCAACATCTTCCGGCACCACGATAAATTGGTGCATTTTTGACATTACCTGAGCAGCCTTCGTGCCACGCGGGGGCACATGAATCAAATCATACGATTAGGTTCGGGTCGAACGCCGAAGCGCTGTATCTCTGCCTGATGACAGAGCATACCGGGAATGATCGGCACCGTTCTAGTGCACACATCGTGAGCGATTCCGTCCTTGCGACTTCAGCGGGAAAGGATTTCAGGTTGGCTGCACCGATCCGCGCGCCGCCGCCCCAAGCGGAAATACTGCGTATTAGTGTAGTAGTCCGCATCCGCATTGGCCGGATCCCAACCGGGCATGCCGAGAATCGGAAACGGTTGCAGATCGCGCGGCCGAGTATATGCCGCACCGTGCGTGAACAGCGCGGCCAAACGCTCATCGAGCGCCGGCAGCAAAGCCTCCATCGACTGCCTGAGCAGTCCAGGCTCGACCTCCAGCAGAATGGCATTGGCGGTCATGCCGACATACGGATGCAGCGCCTTTTCATACACGGCATGGCCGAAGCTGATGCAGCGTAGGCTTTGCGCGAGGTCGGCGCGGCGTTCCCAGAACAAGGTCTGCCACTGAAAGTCGCGGATCAACTGCAACAATGCGGGATCGCTGGCGATGACCACCGCGCCACCCTCATCGAACAGCGACAACATATTCTCCAGCGGCGAGCGTCGGCCCAGATCGCTCGCCGCGGCGATACGCGCCTCGGCATGCGGCACATGCAAGGCGTTGATCACCGCCTTGGTCTTGGGGAACATCAGCCAGCTCAAAAACTGAAAAAAGTCGTGCCAGTTTTCGCGGCGCGTTTGCAGCTCGCCGGTCATGTACACGCGCGGCGCGTAATGTTCCTCGAAGCGTTGCGGACGACCATCTTGCGCGACGATTTTCAACAACTGGCCACCGCGGGTCAGGATGGGCTCGGGCTGCGCGGCCAGTAGTCGCTGATAAACATCCAGATCGGGCCAGTCCTGCGTGTAATGCGCGAACGCCGGTGCCCAGGCACGCAAGGGCTCAAACAGCGGCGAGGTCTGTGCAAAATCGGGATTCCAGCGCGCACGTTCAGCATTCAACATAGGCGCGCATTCTTGGCTAAATGCACGACGTTGCCAAGCCCGGCACCCGGTGTAGATCCGGTGTATAGTCCGCCACCACCGTGGATGAGCGCTTATGTTGTTGCACTTCGACCTATTGCAAACCCTGTTGATCGGCCTGATCTTTCTGTGGACAGGTTTCGTGCGCACCGGACTGGGATTCGGTGGTGCGGCCTTGGGCCTGCCGCTGCTGCTGTTCATCGATAATCAACCGCTGCTGTGGCTGCCGATCATCGGCTCGCATTTGCTGTTCTTTTCCGGCCTTACCCTGCGCACGCGGCTGAACAATGTCGACTGGGCCTATCTGCGCCGCTCGTCGCTGTACATTATTCCCGCCGCCCTGGTCGGCGTATTCGGCCTGCTCAACCTGCCGAACCGTTGGTTGTTGATTTTCATCTACTCGATCACGCTGTTCTACGCTTTCATCTGGGTAATGAACTGGGCGATTCACAGCCGCCATGATTGGGTCGACAAGCTGCTGCTGATCCTCGGCGGTTACGTCGCCGGCACCTCGCTCACCGGCGCGCCGCTGATGGTCGCCGTGTACATGCGCAACGTCGCCAAGACGCAATTGCGCGATACGCTGTTCGTGCTCTGGTTTATTCTCGTCGCGATCAAGATGAGTACATTTGCCGCTGTCGGCGTCGATCTGCATTTACTGACCGCGCTGATGCTGCTGCCGGTGGCCGCCATCGGCCATGTGCTCGGGCTGAAGGCGCATGACGCCATCACACGCAACGATCAGCACTTCAAACGCTGGATCGGATTGGGCTTGATGATCGTGAGCGGATTGGGCTTATGGGACATCGCCTGAATCAGCGAACCGGCACCAGGCGAAACAAGCCATTCACATCGCTGTCGCTGGTGAAGTACAGCGCACCGTCCGGACCGACGGCGACACCGACGGGGCGCGCCCAGCGTTCACCGTTGCGCAACTGAAAGCCTGTCACCAGGTCATCGACGCGTTGTGCTTGACCGTCTTTGAAACGCACCACCACCAGTTTCGGCGGGCGCCGTGACGCCGCCGCACCCAGACTGCTGCCGCTGGGCTGTGTACCCCATGAGCCACGCAACGCCACGACGGCATCGAATTCCAAGTCTTTGTGCAGCGCACCGGCGGGCACAAAGGCCACGCCCATCGGCGCATTGCGCGCGGGAAAGGTCGCGACTGGCGGTGTCACATCACTGCGCGGACGCGGCGGCGTGCGGTCGATACAGTCATCGCGCTGCACACGCGCGCCATCGAATTGAAACCAGGGCATGCCGTGAAACGAACCCGGCGTGATGCGGCTGAAGTATTCCGGCGGCAGCTCGAAACCCTGGTGATCGGGGCCGTTGTTGCTCGCATACAATTCCGCCGTACGCGGATGCCAGGCAAAGCCGACCGGATTGCGCAGACCACTGCCATAGGTTTTCCATGCCGGCGTGTCACCTGACTCGTCCAGCACCAGTACACCGCCGCGCCGATCGGTGAACGCATACGGCTCACCGAGATATTGGTCGCTGCAATTGCCGCTGATGCCGAGACTCACATACACGCGCCCATCCGGGCCGATGGCGACGCTGCGACTGCTATGGCCGCCACCGCCGGGCAGTTCGGCATACAGCTTCACTGCATCGGGATCGAGTGTCGCCTGCCCCGGCTGATAGGGCGCTCGATACAGTCCGTCGGTCTGGGCGATAAGGATTTCATGCGTGCGCAACGCGACACTGTGCGGATAGTCCGGCAACTTCACCAACACCTGCGGCGACGTATACGGTGGCGTAAGACGATACACCCGGCCGGAGCGCGAGCCGATGAACAGATCGCCATTGGCGGCGAAGGTCAGCAGCCGCGGCGCGTTCAGACCAGCAGTCAGCAGTTCCAGCTTGAAGCCCTGCGGAATCCGCACGACGACCTGCTGGTCGCCTAAATCGAGGGTCTGTTCTCGATACTGTAACGGCGTGGTATCAGCGGCAACCGGCGACGCCGACAGACATACCAGCAGCGCAATACCGCCGCAGATCGAACGCGCCCGATCGATGCACAGTGACATGGCGCTAGCCGTGTGTGTGTCCAGATATGCTGCTGCTGTGCGTGACATATAACCTCCGCCGCTTACAACCCTTACTCCAGGACATTAGCTGCTGCGTTTAGCCCGCCGAACGCATCCTACAGCGAACGCGCTCACATCCCATTTTTATACACCGAGCGATCACTCGCCGGACTGGCGCGCACTTGGCGCAGTGCCACGGCATATTCCCTCAACAGCGTCAGCGCATAGCGGATACGGTCACGGAAATAGGTGTCGGCAGCTTCATTGTTCTGCGCGGGATCATCGTTCAGCACCTTCTCGACGTTACGTACAATGATCTGTTCGGGGATATAGCAGATGCGGTTGTTCTTGTAACTGCTCATACGCAGCTCAGCGACCGGGTAAGAGCCACCATCGGCCGACGACACGGTAACAATCAGCGCGGGTTTGTGGGCGAGCTCGCCCTTGCCCCACAGCAGGAAAAAATTCTTCAGCCCGGCCGGCACCTGACCGTGGTATTCCGGGGCGACGATGACGAAGGCGTCGCTCTCATGCAGTTCTTTGGAGATCGGCGCCAGGCGCGCCGTCCAGTCCGGGTCGCCGTCCCAGATGCCCTGGTCCCACAACGGCAGCGGGTTGCCGGCCAGACTGAACAGCCACGACGCGTCGCACAGCGCATGTTGTTGCAAACTTTTAACAATGTGTCTGGCCACCTTCTCACTTTGCGAGTTGTGCCGGTGACTGCCGCTGATGATGCTGATTTTCATAGTTGAAAAATTCCATAAGACGATATGTCTGCGCGGATTCTAGCAAGCGTCGCCGGCCCTACCGAGAATCCGCCCATGCCTTAGGTGAATGCAGGAGAATATTTATGCCGAAAAGGGTGTTTTGTCGGCTTAAGAATCGCGTCCCAAGGCCGAACATAAAACAGTACCGCCCTGCCTCCGGCCGGGCCCTTGGCTCTCCCCAATAGCGACAAGGCCGCACCCATGGATACAACGATCGCTGAAGTACACGAAGACGATTTTTCGCGCATTGGCGGTGAAAAACCCCCGCATCTGAAAATCGAGGCGGCACTTGCTTGCGCTTGGCGGCGCGGGCGTGAGTGCCAACGAATTCAAGGTGCGTGCGCTCAAGGCGGCCGGGTGGAAGTACGGCAAGATGACGCCGTACGGCACCAACCCCAAACTCGCCGCCGAGGCGTTTAACAAGATCCGCTCGGCGCTCGCCGCCGGCACCGACCAGGAGCAACTGCTCCAGGTGCTCCAAGCGCCTTAAGTTCGGGCGAGCGGATCGCGCTAGTGCAGCAATCGCTCTTCGATGGCCACCAATCCACTTCGCGCACAGGCATCATCCTGTTCGCCTTCCGGCGCGCCCGACACCCCCACAGCGCCGACCAGACTGCCGTCGACCTCGATCGGCACGCCACCGCCGATCATCAACGCATGGGTAACGCTGCGCGCACCGGATTGCGTCTTGCCGGCCTGCGTCGTTTCGGCCATCGCTAACGTGTCGGTGCGGAAACTCGCCGCCGTCCAGGCCTTGCGCGTTGCCGTATCCGGGGTATGCGCGCCCGCATAGCGATCTCTGAGAATAACCTGTGGCACACCGGCCCGATCGACCACGGCAACGGCAATCTGGAATCCCCCCTTGCGACAGGCCTCTACTGTCGCCTCGGCGAGTGCCTGGGCGGTTTCGAGCGTGAGTGCCTGATAGGTCACCAGGGCAGGTTCATCGGCGGCGAAAGCGCCACAACTCAGGCCTGCGACCAGCAGTCCGACGCTGACTTTTCTTCTGCAGCTTGTGCATGATAGATCCTCCTTCTGAATGCTCCATTTCGACCCTACGAGCATAGCGCACCCACCAAACCCATATATTCCCGACATGTATATTCCAGTCATGTCGCCTCACCGGCCACAACAGTGTTTGAATTTGCGGCCACTGCCGCAGGGGCAAATTGTGTTGCGGCCCGGCTTGTCTGCAACCGCTGCCGGCTGCACGCCATCCAGGTACAGCCACTGGCCCTGCTCGCGCACGAATTGGCTCGACTCGTGCAATCGCCCGGCGCCGCTATCGCTGCGAAAGTGGGCGATGAACTCCACCTGGCCTTCGCTGTCCGAGTTCATACCCGCGTGGCTGCGCACAATTTCCAACCGCTCCCACGCCGGTTGATCCGTCAGATCCAGCATCACCGGGCGGGTGCGCGGATGCCACGTGCTTAACAGATAACCCACGTCCCCGCGCACGAAGGCCGTAAACCGCGAGCGCATCAGCGCCTCGGCAGTGTCGGGCATACATTGGCCAGACAATGCCGGACCGCAGCACTCGGCCAGCGCACGCCCGGAACCGCAGGGACAGCGTTGCGCATGCTTCATGGCGCCCACCCATCGGCGGCGCGGCAACACCGGCGTCCACCGCGGACTGCAGTGCGTGCCATTGCTCCAATGCCAATCCGGGGTGATGCCATGGTTATACGCCTATTGATAGGTACCAATGTATGCTCGGGTTGATCCGCTTTTATTTTCATTTCGATCATACATAATCCTTCCATACTCCACGAATGATCCCAAGACAGGTGTTGTGGGTAGGTGCGGTGGAGAAGATGCCGAGCCGCGTTAGACATATGCAACCTGGTCGCACATCGCCGTTATTGCCGCCATCACAGAGGGAGTCCTGACCATGAATCAAGACAGCTTCATTCGCACCGCAACGGCGACCATGGAAGGCGATGGTGCCGAGGTACGTCGCTTGTTTCCGATCCCGCGCTTCATGAACTTCGATCCGTTCGTGCTCTGGGATCACTTCGACATCGGCGCGGGGGCCGGTTTTCCCGAGCACCCGCACCGCGGCTTCGAAGCGATCACCTATCTTTTCGAAGGCGCCATGCAACATGCAGACAACCTCGGCAACACCTCGACGGTGGGGCCACAGGGCGCACAACGCTTCACCGCCGGGCGCGGCATTGTGCATTCCGAGATGCCCGCGGACATGGGCAACACGCGCGGCATTCAATTGTGGATCAACCTGCCGCAACGACTGAAACGGATCGACCCGGAATACCAACAAGTCGATGCACAAGATTTTCCCGAAGAAATCCTGCCACACGGACGACTGCGCACCGTAGTGGGGCCGGGTTCGCCATTGCGTCTGCATACGCCGATCCGCTATTACGATCTGCACTTGGAAAGCGATGGCGAACACACGCTGCCGATGCAAGCTGGTGAACATGCACTCGCCTATGTCGTCTCGGGCGAGGCGCGCATCAACGGCGAACGCCTTGAGGCCGGCATGGCCTGGTTCAGTCACGGCGCCACATCGGTGCCAATACACGCCGAGTCGGCGCTGCGCCTGATGCTGGTGTTCGGCACCCCGCACGGTGAACCGATTCATCAGCACGGGTCATATGTGGATTAGGCCCTGAATATTCCGTATCACGGAACGGCATTGGCCGCTTCCCGATGCGCATATTTGCGTACAATGGCATGCAGACCCGCGGCCCGGAGCACTCATGCACGCCCATGACCTCGTCCACGATAACGTGCAACTGCTGTCGTTGCCCGAGATCTGTTTGCGCATTCAACAACTCGCCGGCAACCCGCATGCGGAGATGGGCGAGTTCGCGGAGTTGGTATCCCAAGATCCCGCGCTGACCATCCGCCTGCTGAAGTTGGTGAACAGCGCCTACTACGGTTTTCCCGGGCGCGTCGACACGCTCACCCGCGCGATCAATCTGGTCGGTATCGCCGAACTGCGCAATCTGAGCCTGGCCATGGCAGCCATGGACGTGTTCGGCGGCCTGGAGAGCGAGCGCTTCGATATGCTCGACTTCTGGCGCCACTCCGTGTATTGCGCCCTGCTGGCGCGCTTTCTGGCCAAGCGCGCGCGCGTGCTGCACGGTGAACGATTGTTCATCGCCGGACTGTTGCACGATGTCGGCCGACTGCTGATTTTCAGCCTTTTGCCAGAGAGCGCCGCGATGATCCTGCAACGGACCGTACGCGGCGAGGATGTGTGTACCGCAGAACGCGCGGAACTGGGTTTCGATCACGCCGAAGTCGGTTATGAACTGCTGACGCTGTGGCAATTGCCAACGGCTTTGTGCAGCGCCGTCGCTCACCATCATTGCAACGAACCGCCGCAAGACGCGCCGCTGGAGACCAGTCTGGTGCAGATCGCCAACCATATCGCGCATCAGGTCGAGTCGATTGCCCACAATCGTGGCGCCGCAAAGTACGATCCCTTCGGTGACTACACGAATCCACAGGTGCTCGCCGACCTGCCGGAACGCGCCATGATCGATAACATCGCACCGGCGATGTGGACAGCCGCCGGCCTGACCCCCGAGGTCGTCGATGCGGCGGTGGCTGCCGCCGCGGTGGACTTCGATGAAATTTTGAATATTCTCTACCGTGTCTAGGGCATTGCAGACGCGTTCGTTGCCCACCGTAGGAGTAGCCTGCCACAGCTGCCGTCCACACGCAGTTGCTGCTACCATCACGCCATGAAATTGCGTCTGCCCACTCATCATACTCACGCACTGCGCCGACTTGCGCTCGCGCATCTTGCTGGCTTCGCTCGCCGCCTGCGGCGAATCCGGCGACACCGCGCAGAGCGCGAAGCCCGCCTCGGACAAAGCGGTGGTCGTAAGTGTCGCCACGGTCGATAGCACGGCGTTGGCGCAGCCTTTGGTACGTTCAGGCACACTACGCGCACGCCGCACCGTGAAACTATATAGCCAGGAGGAAGGCCGCATCGAGGCATTGCCGGTATATGAAGGCGATGCGGTTGCAGCCGGCACGATGGTTGCGCGTCTCGATGATCGCTTGCTCAGCGCGGAGCTGCGCAAAGCCGAAGCCCTGAACCGTCAGACCGAATTGAATCTGCAACGCATTCAGCGCCTCACCGACCGCAAGCTGGTGTCGGCGGACGAACAACTGCGCGCCGAAACCGAGGCCCGCGTTGCCGCCGCCGAGGTCTCACTGCTGAAAACGCGCATGGGTTACACCACGATCAGCGCACCGTTCGACGCGGTGGTCACCGAACGCCTGGTCGAACCCGGTGATGTGGTGCAGCGTTTCGCGCATCTGCTGACGCTGGCCGATCCACAGTCGTTGATGATCGACGTCGGCGTATCCGAATTGGTGCTGCCGACACTCACTACCGGCGCCGTCGTGGAAGTGAGCATCGACGCGCTCGGCGCACCGCGTTACGCGGGCCATATCACGCGCATCCATCCCACGGTTGCCGCAGATACGCGTCAGGGCATTGTCGAAGTCGAACTCGCACCGGTGCCCGCCGGTGCGCAGGCCGGTCAGTTGGCGCGCGTCTATTTGCCCGGCGAAAGCAAAACCCGTCGCAGTGTTCCGCTGAATGCCTTGCGTCAGGACCCTAGCGGTGAATATGTATTCGTCGTCGATGCCGCATCGATCGCGCAGCGCCGCAACGTGAGTAGCGGCACTTCACTGGGTGAACATATCGAAATTCTCGACGGTTTGCAGGACGGCGATCGCGTGGTCACGCGCGGCTTCATCGAACTCACCCCCGGCATGCCGGTGCAGATCGTCGAGGACACCGGCGTCGCACCATGAACCTGCCCCACGCAACGGACCAGGAACCAAACCGGGTACCGCTCGAGTATGCACACGGCGGTGGCTTGGCGGCCTGGTCCATCCGGCATCCGGTCGGCGCCACCATGATCACCCTGGCGCTGGTGGTGCTGGGATTCTTTTTTTCGCTGCGCCTGCCGGTCGATCTGCTGCCTAATATCGTCTATCCCGAAGTACGCGTGCGCGTGCTCGATCCCGGTGTTCCGGCGCGGATCATGGAAGATCAAGTAACGCGGCATCTGGAAGAGCAACTGGCGATCACTGAAAATGTCATCGCCATGACTTCGACGAGCAAAGACGGCGAGAGCTCAGTCGATTTATCGTTCCCCTATGGCACCGATGTTGATATCGCGCTGCGCGATGCCAGTACCCGGCTCGACCGCGCCCAACGCGAATTACCCAGCACCATCGATCCGCCGAGCATTTATAAGATCGATCCGCAACAGATCCCCGTCATGGAGTTTGTCGTCAGCTCGAATCGACGCGATCCGGTCGAGTTGCGCAGCCTGGTTGATTACACGCTGGCGAAGTGGTTCATCAATCTGCCGGGCGTCGCCTCTACCGAAGTCGGTGGTGGGCTGTTGCGCGAGATTCAGATCCTGCCGGATATGAACCGTCTGGCGGCCTACGGCATGAGCAGCGATGATCTGGTCGCGGTGTTGCGCGATGCGAACCGCGATTTACCCGCGGGCAAACTGCGTACCGGCACGCGCGAATATAGCAGCCGCACCGCCGGTCGCTTTCTCACCGTCGAGGAGATCCGCAAACTGCCGGTCATGATGCACGGCGGCAACAGTTTGCCCTTGGAGGAACTCGCCGAGGTTCGCGATACGCATGAAGACGAGCGCCTGCGCGTGCGCTTCAACGGTATCACCGGCGTGAAGATGTCGATTCAGAAGCAACCGGAGGCGAACACTGTCGCCGTGGTCGATGCGGTGCAGGCACGTTTGACCTGGCTGCAGGAAAATAACTTACTGCCGGACGACATCGAATTACATACCGTTTCCAACCAATCGGTTTACGTGCGCTATGCCATCAACAATGCGCTGCTGGCCGGCCTCAGCGGTGCGGGTCTGGCGATGGCGGTGGTATTTCTTTTCCTCGGCGATCTGCGCCGCACCCTGGTCATCGGCAGCGCCATTCCCATCGCCATCGCACTCACACTGTTCGTCATGGAATTCTCCGGCCTGACACTGAACATCATGAGCCTGGGTGGGCTGGCGGTCGGCATTGGCATGCTGGTGGACAGCGCCATCGTCATGCTGGAAAACATTCACCGCCATCAGCAGGCCGGTGAAGATGCCCTGCATGCCGGACTCAATGCCGCCGCCGAGGTCAACAGTCCCATCGTCGCCTCCACCACCACCAATCTCGCCGCGGTTGTGCCGTTTCTGATGATCGGCGGACTGACCGGCCTGCTGTTCCGCGAACTCATCATCACCGTGTCGGCGGCGATCTTCGCCGCGATGCTGGTGGCGCTCACGCTGGTGCCGGCCTGGGGCGTGCGTTTACGCAGTGCGTCCACCACCAACAGCGCCTGGCGACGGCATTTCGAACGCCGCATGCGGGGGCTGCAATCCGCGTATGCGCCGCGTGCTCACACGCTTGACGGCGCGCCGCCTGCTGCAGGTGCTTCATGCTGCTGGGATTCAGTGCGTTGCTGGCGGTCAGCCTGACACTGTTCATGGCCGACAAGCAGATTTTCCTGCCCAGCCTGGATGACGGCAGCATCAATGTGCGTGTCAGCGGCGATCCGGGCACCGCGATGGAGACCATGGACGCGGTCGCGCAGCGCCTGGAAAAACTGTTCCGCGCGCAACGCCGATGTCGCCTCGGTGTTTACCACCACCGGAGGTTTCATCTTTGGCCGCAGCTGCCCGCGAACTCCCGAGTGTTGCCACGCTGCAGGTGCAGTTGAAACCACTGGATCAACGCACCTTGTCTTCAGATGACTGGATTGAACAGCATGGACCGGTGAGATCGAGGCAAGCTGCAACTGGTGGGTTACAAGGTGCTGCTGCGCTCGTTGGGTATACGCGGTCTGCGCGTGGGCTCCGGCGATGACGAGATCACCTTCCGCATTCAGGGCAGCGATCTGGATACGCTTAACACGCCTGGGCGCGCAGGCCGCCGACATCCTGAGTGACGTACCGGGTGTGCGCAGTCTGTCTTGGTCTGGTGAAGAGATACACAATGAACTCTCGGTGCAGATCGACCGTGAGCGCGCAGCGCAACTGGCACTTTCGGTGACCAACATCGGCAATGCATTGCGCTTTGCGCTCGATGGCGAGATCGCGGGCGATTTTCTCGACGGTGATCAACAGTTCGATATTCGCGTGAAGTTGCCGCAGCCGTCGCTGCGCACGCTCAACGATTTGCAAAGCCTGCTGCTGTTCGCGCCCAGCGATACCCGCCCGGCAGTACATCTGAGCGACGTGGCACGCATCAAGCTGCTGGCAACACCCAGTGAAATATTGCGCGACATGCAACAACGCATGGTGGAAATCAACGCCTCGCCGGACGGCAGCCGGGCGCTCAGCGAAATCATTCCGGTCGCCTTGGAGCGCCTGGCAAAGATCGACTTGCCGGATGGTTACCGCCTCTACGATGCCGGTTCGTTCAAACCTTGCAGGAGGGCCGTCAGCTGGCCGGACTGCTGCTCGCGCTGGCACTGTTCCTGGTGTTCGTGGTCATGGCCGTGCAGTACGAATCGCTGCGCAATCCGCTGGTCATTCTACTCAGCGTGCCCTTCGCCATGATCGGACCCGGGCTGATCTTGCCGCTGCTGGGTACGCCGGTGTCCATGCCGGTGTGGCTGGGCTCTGATCATGCTGTCCGGCATCGTGGTCAACAATGCCATCGTGCTGGTGGAATACATCGAGCTGCTGCGAGCAACAGGGACTGCCGATCCGGCAGGCCATGGCCCGCGCCGGCGAGTTGCGGCTGCGGCCGATCCTGATGACCACGCTGACCACCGTGGTCGGCCTGCTGCCGCTGTCGCTCGGACTCGGCGAGGGCGCGGAAATGCTGCAACCCCTGGCCCAGACGATGGTCTATGGTTTAACGTTCTCGCTGGTGGTGTCGCTATTCCTAGTACCGGTATTTTATCTGTGGCTCCAGGGCGGCAGGGCACAGCCGGCCTGAGGCAGCACGCCGGCGTGGTAGTACACTTGAGAAGGATGCTCCAACCAGGGGAATGCATATGAACGAGCAGATGCCAGCCATCAAAGCCGATCCGCTGTATCAGTTGCTGCGCGACGGCAAGATCGCCGAATTCAATACCCGGCACCAAGCCGGTGAAAACTGCGACCTGACCGGCTGTGATTTCCGCGGCCTCGATCTGCGCGGGCTCATCGCCAAGGCTCTCGATCTCAGCGACAGCTATTTCCGCCAGACCGACCTGCGCGGCGTGGACCTGAGCGAGGCCAAACTCATGGGGGCCAGCATTCACGGCGCCAAGATTTCGGGCGTCTTTTTCCCCGCCGACCTGGCCGCCGAGGAAATCCTCATGTCACTGGAGCATGGCACGCGCATGCGTTACGGCATTCCGGTGCGGGCGAGCAAGGCCTGATGCGCCGGGAGACAGATATCAAATCTGTCTCCATCGACTTGAGTGCTCAGCGCGAACCCGGATGTTCCTGCTCTTCAATACGGTTGAGTTCCGCATCCAGCTCGTCCTGCACTGTCCGATCCGTCGCTTGAGTGTTCCGTTTCTATCTCGTCCTTACGCTTCACAAACAACCGCGCCATCAACACGCCGAGTTCGAACAACATCCACATCGGCACTGCCAACAAGGTCTGCGTCACCGCATCGGGCGGCGTAAGGATGGCAGCCGATGACGAAGGCGCCGACGATCATATACGGCCGCTTCTCGGCCAACGCCTCGGGTGTGGTCATACCCAGCCGCACCAACACGAACGTCGCCACCGGCACCTCGAAGGCGGCGCCGAAGGCGAAAAACAAGCGTCAGCACGAAATCCAGATAATTGCTGATGTCGGTCATGACCGTGACGCCTTCCGGCGCGCTCGCGGTCAGAAAGGCGAACATCAGTGGGAACACCACGAAATAGGCGAACGCGCCGCCCAGATAGAACAGCAGCGTGCTCGATACCAGCAACGGCAAGGCCATGCGCCGTTCGTGGCGATACAGACCCGGCGCGATGAAGCCCCAGAGTTGATACAGCAGATAAGGGCACGCAGATGAACACCGCCAGACACCAGCGCCAGCTTGATCGGAATCAGAACGGCGAGGCCACCGCCGTGGCGATCATGGAACTGTTCTCCGGCATGTGCCGCAGCAGCGGGCCAGCGAGCGCGGAGAACAGCGTGATTGGCGAACGGCAGCAGCACCAGCGAAACCAGCACGATCGCGACAATCATGCGCAACAACCGGTCGCGCAACTCCATCAGATGCGAGAGGAACGGTTGCTCGGCTTCGCCCGTGGTTCCGCCGGGCTGCGGGTCAGTCGCCGCCATGCTGGGAATCCGACGCGTGCCGACAGTGCGGGTGCCGCTGACAGCGGGCGCGGTGGGCGTAGTGGACTTCAGCGCCGCCGCGTCTCGGGTTTGAACAACTGCTCCGCCGCTGTCGCGGCATCCGGGTTTCTTCGATGATGTCGTGCAAACCCGCGGATTCGACCTGTTTCTGCAGTGTCTGCTTGAGTTCCTCGGCGGCGAGTTCGCGCTGCACATCGGCCTTCACCGTCGCGACCATGCGCCGCGCGCGCCCCAGATACAAGACCGGCGGTACGCGCCAGCTTCGGCAGGCGCTCTGGCCCGACCACCAGCAGGACCACGATCACCAGCAGGATCAGTCGGAGAAACCTATGTCAACATGAGAAGGCAACAATAGCCAGGGATCGTCGAACGCCGCGTGACGCGTCTTCCGGCCAGCGTGCATGCGCTCAGACCTTATCTTTCTCTTTGGACAGTCACTTCGCCATCGATGGTCCGGCCTCGGCTTTGCCGATCGTTCCTTCGCCTCGCCTGATCTTCGCCGTCTTTGACGGCCGACTTGAAGCCTTTCACCGCCGCCCCAGATCAGCCCCCACGTTGCGCAGGCGCTTCGCGCCGAACAAGACCAGCACGATGCGAGAATGATCAAGAGCTGCCAAATGCTGATACCACCGATGCCCATAACATCCTCCAACCGCACGATTGCGGCGTCGCAAAATATACCGGTTACGGTTTACGCGCGGCCTTCTCGTCCAATCCGGAAAGTCCGAAACGACGCGCCAATTCCTGCAACACAAGCTCCGGTCCAAGCCCTTGTTGCGCCAACATTACCAGGGTATGAAACCACAGATCCGCCGTTTCATAAACCAAATGCTCTTTATCGCCGTCTTTGGCGGCCAGAATGGTTTCCGTCGCCTCCTCGCCGATCTTCTTCAGGATCGCATCCAGGCCTTTGCTGTACAGCTTGGCGACATAGGAACTGTCCGGATCGGCGCCCTTGCGCGCTTCCAACACGGCGGCGAGTTCTTGCAGAATATCGTTCACAGGTTGCTCGGCCATGGTCATATCACTTGTAGATCGTATCCGGGTCTTTCAGCACCGGCTCTACCGCCTGCCACTGCTGACCCTCCAGCCGATGAAAGAAACAGCTGCGCCGCCCAGTATGGCAGGCGATGCCGCCGACTTGTTCGATTTTCAGCAGCAGCACATCTTTGTCGCAGTCCAGACGGAGTTCCAGCACCCGCTGCACGTGACCGGACTCCTCGCCCTTGCGCCACAATTTATTGCGCGAGCGCGACCAGTACACCGCACGGCCTTCCTGCTACCGTCAACGCCAACGCCTCGCGGTTCATCCAGGCGAACATCAGTACGTCGCCGCTGGCCGCATCCTGCGCGATCACCGGCAGCAGGCCGTCATCGGTCCATTTGATGTCATTCAGCCAAGTGTCGTTCATGGTTTGATTCTGCACGCTGCACTACAGCCGCACTTCGACGCCGGCGGCGGCCATGTGGCGCTTGGCCTGTTCGATGGTGTAGGTGCCGAAGTGAAAAATGCTCGCGGCGAGCACGGCATCGGCGCCGCCTTCGCGCACGCCGGCGACCAGATGATCGAGATTGCCGACGCCGCCCGAGGCGATCACCGGCACCTCCACGGCGTCGCTCACGGCGCGGGTCAGCGCCAGGTCAAAGCCGTCTTTGGTGCCGTCGCGATCCATGCTGGTCAGAAGGATTTCACCGGCACCGTATTCCACCATGCGCCGCGCCCATGCCACGGCATCGAGTCCGGTCGGCTTGCGGCCGCCGTGGGTGAAGATTTCCCAGCGATTGGCCTCGCCGTCTTTACTCACGCGCTTGGCGTCGATGGCCACCACAATGCATTGCGAGCCGAATTTTTCGGCGGCCTCGCGCACGAACTCCGGTCGGTTCACCGCCGCGGTATTGATCGCGACCTTGTCGGCGCCGGCGTTGAGCATGCGGCGAATGTCGGGCAGCGCGCGGATACCACCACCGACGGTGAGCGGGATGAACACCTCACTGGCGACCTGTTCGACGACATGCACCATGGTCTCGCGGTCATCGGAGCTGGCGGTGATATCGAGAAAGGTGATTTCATCGGCGCCCTGTTCGTCGTAGCGGCGCGCGACTTCCACCGGATCGCCGGCGTCGCGGATCTCGACGAACTGCACGCCTTTGACGACGCGGCCGGCATCCACATCGAGACAGGGAATAATGCGTTTGGCGAGCATGCCGCTCAGTTCCCGGCCATCGCGTCGAGGGTTTTCTGTGCCTCGGCCAGATCGATCGTGCCTTCATACAAGGCGCGGCCGATGATGGCGCCCATAATGCCCTCGCCTTCGACGGCACGCAGCGCCTTGATATCGGCCATGCTGCTGACACCGCCCGAGGCGATGATCGGGATGGTGACCGAACGCGCCAGTTCGAGGGTGGCTTCGACATTCACGCCGTTCATCATGCCGTCGCGGCCGATGTCGGTGTAAACAATCGCGGCGACGCCATCGCGCTCGAAGCGCTGCGCGAGTTCCTGCACATTGTGATGCGACAGTTTCGACCAGCCATCGATCGCCACTTTACCGTCTTTCGCATCCAGGCCGACGATGATGTGGCCGGGAAACTCCATGCACAGATCATTGATGAAATGCGGCGCGCTCACGGCCTTGGTGCCGATGATGACGAAATTCACGCCGATATCGAGATAGGCCTGCACGGTGTCTTCGTCGCGGATGCCGCCGCCGACCTGCAAGGGCAGATCGGGAAAAGCCTCAGCGATCAGCCCAATGGCATCGGCATTGACCGGCTGGCCGGCAAACGCACCGTTCAGATCGACGATGTGCAGACGCCGCGCGCCGGCGTCCACCCAGCGGCGGGCGACCTCCACGGGATCGTCGGAGAATACCGTCGCGTCATCCATACGCCCCTGGCGCAGACGCACGCACTTGCCGTCTTTCAGATCGATGGCGGGTATCAACAACATAAGCCGTTCCTCTGTGCTTAAGTCCGGGTCGCCGGAAGGACGATCCACGCTGTCAGTTTAATGCTGACCATTCCATTTGATGAAATTTGCCAGTAATTGCAAACCGTAGTGCTGGCTTTTTTCCGGGTGGAACTGCACGGCGAAAATGCCGTCGCGGGCCACGGCGGAAGTGAAGCTAATACCGTAATCCGTGGTGCCCGCCGACTCCGCCGACTGTTCAGGCTGCACATAATAGCTGTGCACGAAATAAAAGCGGCTGTCCTGGGGGATGCCGGCCCATAACGGGTGCGGCCGCTGCTGCACCTGATTCCAGCCCATATGCGGGATCTTCAGCCGTTCGCCGCTGGGCGAGTCGCGCAACCCGTCGGGGAAGCGCCGCACTTGACCGGCGAACAGGCCCAAGGCCGGCGTGCCGCCATTCTCCTCCGAAAACTGCAGTAGCGCCTGCATGCCCAGACACACGCCCAACAGCGGTTTCTGCCCGGCGACTTCGCGGATCACATCATCCAGCCCTAAGCGTTGCAGTTCCTGCATGCAGTGGCGTATAGCGCCGACACCCGGGAAAATCACCCGATCGGCACGGCGTATGGTGGCGGCGTCCGCCGTCACCATCACGCGCAGGTCACCCGCCACATGCTCCACCGCCTTGCCGATGGAATGCAGGTTACCCATGCCGTAATCGATGATGGCTACCGAGGTCATAGAAGCGCGATTTGCGGGTAGACGTCGAGTCTGTACCCATTCAGTGAATAATTAACAATGCCCATGGCAAGGAATCAGACAGCCCGGTCAGAGGCTCCCCTTCGTGGATGGCACTTGGCCCTGCATGCGCGGATCAGCCTCGGCGGCCATACGCAGTGCGCGGCCGAACGCCTTGAAAATGGTCTCGGCGATGTGATGGGCATTCACCCCGCGCAGGCTGTCGATGTGCAGCGTGGCCGGGGCATGGTTGACGAAGCCCTGGAAGAATTCGCGCAGCAGATCCACGTCGAAATCGCCGATGCGCGCGCGCGGATACTGGACGTGATAATCCAGACCCGGACGCCCGGAGAAGTCGATCACCACCCGCGACAGCGCCTCGTCCAAGGGCACATAGGCATGGCCGTAGCGGCGAATACCTTTCTTGTCCCCGAGCGCTTTGCAGAAGGCCTGTCCGAGGCTGATGCCGACGTCCTCGACGGTGTGATGGGCATCGATATGTAAATCGCCCTCGGCCTGGATATCCAGGTCGATCAAGCCGTGGCGGGCCACCTGATCGAGCATGTGCTCAAGGAACGGCACGCCGGTCTGGAACCGCGACTGGCCGGTACCATCCAGGTTGATCTTGACGGAAATGCGGGTCTCGAGCGTGTCGCGTCGAACCTCGGCCTGTCGTTGCGTCATGGTCGGATCACTCAACACGCGCCGGAATCTGGGCTGGAAATGGATTTATGGGTGAACACGGACCCGCCGCCCTGCGGGCGTCGCTCCGTTGCCGCTGTCAACTAAGGCTAGCAACCGGAATCCTAACGGAAAATTGGCGCTGAGAGAACCACTTTGCATAAATCGGTCTTCCCCAGTCGCACAGCACCCTTCGCCACCCCTAGCCTTGATTCCGGTTGTATTGTGACTTATTTATACTTTAATTGATTTAGCTCAAGGGTTCTGCTCCAATGATCAGGCCTGACATAGCACCTGTCAGGCGCCTAACGGAGACGCAGTGTGAGCACCATGGACTCCCGTGTCATCAACCTAAGCAGTATGCAAGTCGCCTGCGAGAGTTGCAGCCTGCACCAGTTGTGCCTGCCGCTGGAACTCAATCATACCGATATGGATGAACTGGAGCGCATCATCAAGCGCCGGCGTCCGCTGCAACGTGGTGAACACCTGTTCCAATCCGGCGACACCTTCACCTCGATCTACGCGATCCGCTCCGGCTCGCTAAAAACATTCACCACCACCGATGATGGGCAGGAGCAGGTCACTGGCTTCCATCTGCCCAGCGAGCTGGTCGGACTGGATGCCATCACCACCGACACGCACAACTGCAATGCGCGGGCACTCGAAACCACCAGCGTGTGCGAGATCCCGTTCAACCGCTTGCAGGATCTGGGCGCCAAGATCCCCGGACTGCAACGCCAGTTGCTGCGGATCATGAGCCGGGAGATTCTCGAAGATCAGGATCTGATGATCTGGCTGGGCAAGAAGACCGCCGAGGAACGCCTGGCCTCGTTGCTGCTGCGCATTTCCAAGCGCTTCACCGAACGCAATTTTTCGGCCCGCGAATTTCATCTGAGCATGTCACGCACCGACATCGCCAACTACCTGGGCCTGGCCGTCGAAACGGTCAGCCGGTTGTTCTCACGCTTTCAGGCCGAAGGCCTGCTCAGCGTCGATCGCAAACATGTGGTGATCGAAGACATGGACGGCCTCCAGCGCATGGCCCATAGCGAAACCCGCGCCCAAGTACAACAGGGCGATGGCCAACACGGCTGATTGCGCTATTTGCGAATATTAACCTTCTTTGATTTGGGTCATTGTCGACCCGCCCTCCCTTCCGCACAGTAGCACCGCCCGTACAGACGTCCGCTAACGCGTCAGAGATGAAGTGTCACTTTGCTATCTGCCCTCACGGGCCCGGTGTCGGAGCGTGCTTCTGGGTTCAGTCGGATTCAATTTCTTCTGCCGCATCACGGTAGGCACCGCGAGAGGTCCTCAATGGCTACATCATCTACATACAACTACAAGGTCGTGCGCCAATTCTCGATCATGACCATCGTGTGGGGCATTGTCGGCATGCTGGTCGGCGTGATCATCGCCGCACAACTGGTCTGGCCGGCGCTGAATTTCGACCTGCCCTTTCTGACTTACAGCCGCCTGCGCCCGCTGCATACCAACGCGGTGATCTTCGCCTTCGGCGGATCGGCGTTGTTCGCGACGTCGTATTACGTCGTGCAGCGCACCTGCCAGGCACGTCTGTTCTCCGACGGTCTTGCCGCCTTCACCTTCTGGGGCTGGCAGCTGGTTATCGTTGCGGCGGCCGTGAGCCTGCCGCTCGGCATGACCAGCGGCAAGGAATACGCCGAGCTGGAATGGCCGATCGATATTCTGATCACGCTGGTGTGGGTGTCCTACGCGATTGTGTTCTTCGGCACGATTCTCAAACGCCGCACCAAACACATCTATGTCGCCAACTGGTTCTACGGTGCGTTCATTCTCACCATTGCCGTGCTGCACCTGGTCAACAGTGCCGCATTACCGGTGTCGATGACCAAATCCTATTCGGCTTATCCCGGCGCCATCGATGCGATGGTGCAGTGGTGGTATGGCCACAATGCAGTCGGCTTTTTCCTGACTGCCGGCTTCCTCGGCATGATGTATTACTTCATTCCGAAGCAGGCCAATCGACCGGTGTATTCCTATCGCCTGTCGGTGGTGCACTTCTGGGCGCTGATCTCCACCTATATGTGGGCCGGTCCGCATCATCTGCATTACACCGCGCTGCCGGACTGGACGCAGACCTTGGGCATGGTGTTTTCGCTGATCCTGCTGGCGCCGAGCTGGGGCGGCATGATCAACGGCATGATGACCCTGTCGGGTGCCTGGCATAAATTGCGCACCGATCCGATTCTGAAGTTCCTGATCGTCTCGCTGTCGTTCTACGGCATGTCGACCTTCGAAGGTCCGATGATGTCCATCAAGACCGTGAACGCGCTGTCGCACTACACCGACTGGACCATCGGCCATGTGCACTCCGGCGCGCTGGGCTGGGTGGCGATGGTGTCGATCGGCGCGATGTACTTCCTGATCCCGCGCATGTTCGGCCGCGAACAGATGTACAGCGTCAAGCTCATCGATGTGCACTTCTGGGTCTCCACCATCGGCGTGGTGCTGTACATCTCCTCCATGTGGATCGCCGGCGTGATGCAGGGTCTGATGTGGCGCGCGGTGAACGCCGACGGCACGCTGACCTACAGCTTCGTCGAGTCGCTGGAACGCATGTATCCGTTCTATTTCGTGCGCTTCCTGGGTGGTGTCGTGTTCCTGTCCGGCATGCTGATCATGGCCTACAACGTGATCAAGACCATCTCTGGCCAGCGTGCTGTTGAAGCCACCATCGCGCAGGCCGCCTGAGGAGACATCCGTATGAGTCATGAAGTCGTAGAAAAAAATGTCGGCCTGATGGCATTGTTGATCGTGCTGGTGATCAGCGTCGCGGGCTTGGTCGAGATCGTGCCGTTGTTTTTCTTGAAGAGCACCACCGAGCCGGTCGAAGGTCTGATGCCGCGCACCGCCCTGGAACTGGAAGGTCGCGATATCTATGTCCGTGAAGGTTGCTACATCTGCCATTCACAGATGATCCGGCCGTTCCGCGCCGAAACCGAACGCTACGGTCACTACTCGGTGGCCGGTGAGTTCGTCTATGACCATCCGTTCCAGTGGGGCTCCAAGCGCACCGGTCCCGATCTGGCGCGTGTTGGCGGTCGTTATTCGGACGACTGGCACCGTGTGCATCTGATCAATGCGCGTGATGTGGTACCCGAATCCAACATGCCCGGTTTCCCCTGGCTGGCGGAAAACACGTTGGATGGCGTACTGACCCCGAAGAAAATGGAGACCTTGCGCACGCTCGGCGTTCCGTACACCGACGCCGACATCGCCGGCGCGCAAGCCGCCGTTGCCGGTAAAACCGAACTGGATGCCTTGATCGCGTACCTGCAAAACCTCGGTACCGTGATCAAGAGCCAGAGGTAAGCCACATGGATCTCACAACCCTACGCTCGATTATTACGGTAGTGATGTTCGTGACATTCATTGGCGTGTGGATCTGGGCCTGGAGCAGCAAGCGCAAACAGGCCTTCGACGAAGCGGCCAATCTACCTTTTGTCGAAGACGGCATCCCTGACAACACGGGCACGCAGAAGGATTTCAAAAAGGATACTGGTCATGAATGATTTTGTGTTTTCCAGTGAGTTCTGGAACTGGTGGGTAATCCTAATCACCCTCGCCAACATCTTGGCCTGTTGGTGGCTGATTGCCTGGACCAGTAAGAAACAGACCGGCGAAGCTGCCAGCGGTGCGGTCACCGGTCATACCTGGGATGAAACCTTACAGGAATACAACAACCCGCTTACCGCGTTGGTGGCTGTGGATGTTCCACATCACACTGGTGTTTGGTCTGATATATCTCGCGCTCTATCCCGGTCTCGGGAAGTTCGCTGGCGCCTGGAAGTGGACGCAGGAAGGGCAGTACGACAGTGAGATGCAACAAGCTGCCGAGAAATTCGATCCGATCTTTGCCGCCTATGCGCAAAAAGATATTGTCGCGCTGGCCGCGGATGATCAGGCATTGAAAGTCGGAGAGCGTTTGTTCTTGAACTATTGCGCAACCTGCCACGGTTCGGACGCGCACGGCAGTCCGGGCTTCCCCAATCTGTCCGATAACGACTGGTTGTACGGCGGCGAGCCCGATGCCATCAAGGCCAGCATTCTGGACGGTCGTCAGGGCGTGATGCCGGCCTGGAAGGATGCCTTGGGTGATGCAGGCGTCGCGGAAGTCACCGCGTATGTCATACAACTCAGTGGCCGTGAGGCCGATGCCGCCAAGGCCAGCGCCGGCAAGGCACGCTTCGAGACGATGTGTGTGGCCTGTCACGGCATCGATGGCAAAGGCAACGTCGCGCTGGGTGCGCCGAATCTGACCGACAATGTCTGGCTATACGGCGCGTCACCTGGCGTGATCCAGCAGACCATCGCCCAAGGCCGCAACGGCAAGATGCCGGCTCACCGCGAATTCCTCGGCGAACATAAAGCGCATCTGCTCGCGGCGTACGTGTATAGCCTATCGGCCAAGTAGCCCGGCGCGCGCTATACTTGAAGCACGGGTGTTTCAATCCCGTGCTTCAAATGCCGCGCCCTTTCCGTCGTCGCGCAACACATCCATTCCAGTTTAACTAGGCATTCAGACTCCATCGTGTCCGAAACTCCGCAACAAACCGCCCATCATTCCGCGTCAGCGCCAGCGCTCGAAGACGAGCTTTACGCCAAGCATCAGAAGATTTATCCGCGCGAAGTTCACGGCATTTTTGCCGGCCTGCGCGTGCTCGGTGTCAGTCTGCTGCTGGGGCTGTATTACATTCTGCCGTGGCTGCGCTGGGGCGATCATCAGGCCGTGCTGTTCGATCTGCCGGCACGCAAGTTCTACATCTTCGGCCTGACCTTCTGGCCGCAGGACTTTATCTACCTCGCCTGGCTGTTGGTGATCGCCGCGCTGACGCTGTTCTTCTTCACCGCACTTGGCCGGTCGATTGTGGTGTGGTTACGCCTGCCCGCAAACCGTGTGGACCGAATTGTTTCTGTGGATCGAACGCAAGGTCGAAGGTGACCGCAGCAAACAAATGAAGCTCGACAAGAGCGGGCTGAACGCAAATAAATTCCGCATCAAGGCCACCAAGCACACCTTGTGGCTGCTGCTGTCGGCCTGGACCGGCTTTACCTTCGTCGGTTACTTCACACCGATCATTGAATTATGGGGCTCGTTATTCGCGCTGACGCTCGGCCCCTGGGAAACCTTCTGGATAATCTTCTATGGCTTTGCCACCTACGGCAACGCCGGCTGGATGCGTGAGCAGGTATGCATCTACATGTGTCCCTACGCGCGTTTCCAGAGCGCCATGTTCGATCGCGACACGTTGATCATCTCCTACGACGAGAAACGCGGAGAGCCGCGCGGCTCGCGTAAGCGCGACGTCGATCACCGCGCAGCGAGCATGGGCGACTGCATCGACTGCACGCTGTGCGTACAGGTCTGTCCGACCGGTATCGACATCCGCAAAGGCTTGCAATACCAATGCATCGGCTGCGCCGCCTGCGTGGATGTCTGCGATCAAGTCATGGACAAGATGAATTACCCCAAGGGGCTGATCCGCTATACCACGGAAAATGCCCTAGAGGGCAAGATCACACACGTGTTCCGCACGCGCATCGTCATCTATGCCCTGTTCCTGCTGGCGCTGACCGGCGGCCTGATCTACGCCATCAGCCAACGCATGCCCATCGAGCTGGACATTATCCGCGACCGAAACATGCTTTATCGCGAAACCGACATGGGCTTGGTCGAGAACGTATACACACTGAAACTGATCAACATGGATGAGCGCGCGCATCGTTTTCAGCTGTCCGTAAGTGGATTTCCAGGTCTGCAACTCGACATAGATTCCGACATCATAGAAGTCGGGTCTGCCGAAGTGCGCAGCCTTCCGGTACGGGTGCGCATCGATCCGATCAATCTCGATCGCCCGAGCAACGAAATCGCCTTTACGCTCACAGCGCAGGACGACGCTACCTTAACGACCACACAGACAGGACGCTTCATCGGCCCTGCCGCCGGAGGACACTGATGGACAAATTCGCGCATATTCAGCCCTGGTATCGCCAGTTCTGGCCCTGGTTCATCATCGCCCTGCCGCTGACAGCGGTGATTGCCAGCATCGCCACCTTGATCATCGCCGCACATGATCCGGATGGATTGGTTGCCGACGATTATTACAAGCAGGGGCTCGCCATCAACCAGACACTCGATCGTGAGCGACGCGCGCAGACACTGGGATTATCCGGACTGCTACGTGTCGACACGAGCACTCAACGCATCAGTCTGACGCTTGAGGGACCGCTGGACGCGCGCGACCAGAAGGACATGGTGCTGCGTATGATCCATCCCACGCGCCCGAATCTTGATCGCACGCTGACCTTGAACAGTGATGGTCACGGCGACATGGTCGGCTGCGCTGGAACGCGCCGCGGCGGGTCGCTGGCAACTGCAACTCGAACCGAGCGCCAGCGACTGGCGTTTGTCGGGGCGTCTTACGCTGCCCGACCAACAGCAGGCGCTGCTGCAGCCGAACACTCATTAACTAATAAAACGGGGAAGGCTTGTCATCATGAACGAGATCCCATTAATACAGCGCTTCATCGCCATCCTCTGGCCATCGTTCCTCACCTCGGGTGTGGCGACTATCTTGTTTTTCACCGCCTTCGATCCCCAGCATCTGCTCATGTACACGGACTATGCCGAGATGAGTCGGCTGGGCGCCTATACCGTTGGGTTCTTTCTGTTCTGGCTGCTGACCACACTGACCAGTGCGTTGACCTGTTATTTTCAGCGGCCTTGTGAGAAAAGTAATCCGCGGATAACGCGGTAAATCATCGAACAGTGTATTGACACGGCAGCCACCGGCTGGTGTTGCAACCGTCGTCGAAGATGCGGCGCTGACGGTGCACCGGTTCTACTGAATTAAGCGGCTGCCGTTTTAGCACTGCCAATATTGCAGGGCAACTACGCCTGTCACTTGCCCTGCAACCAGAACGTTACCGGCCCATCGTTGATCAGGCTAACCTGCATGTCTGCGCCGAAACATCCCGTCGCGACATCGTCATGGTGCGCACGTGCACGGGCGACCAAATAGTCGAACAACCGCTTTCCTTGCTCCGGAGCAGCGGCGGGTGTAAAGCTCGGGCGCATGCCTTTATCCGTATCCGCCGCCAGTGTGAACTGCGGCACCAGCAGTAGACCGCCGCCGATGTCACTCACGCTCAGATTCATTCTTCCCTCGGTATCAGGAAACACGCGATAGCCGAGGAGGCGCTCCAATAATCGATCGGCCTGCGCCTCGGCATCACCGCGTTCAACGCCAACCAACACCAACAGGCCACGGCCGATGACGCCAACGCTGTTTCCGCCGATCACCACACGCGCTTCGATCACGCGCTGCAGCAATCCAATCACGTGAGGCGCTCGGCAAAGGCGTCGGTGGCACGCACCAGCGCATCTACGATGCCCGGCTCAGTCGCGGAATGGCCCGCATCCGCAATGACTTCGAGTTGAGCCTCGGGCCAGGCTTGGTGCAAGGCGAAGGCCTGCTCAACCGGACATACGACATCGTAGCGGCCGTGAACAATGACACCGGGAATGCCCTTGAGTCGATCGGCTCGGGCGAGTATCTGATCCGGTTCCAGAAAACTGTTGTTGATGAAGTAATGGCATTCAATCCGCGCGAGGCTGAGCGCCGTGAACGGGTTGGCAAAGTGTTCGATCACCGACTGACGTGGCAAGAGCGTTGCCGTCCGCCCTTCCCATAACGACCAGGCCTTGGCGGCGGCCATGCGCGTGACTTCATCCTCACCCGTTAGGCGTTCGTAATAGGCGTCGACCATACTGCCGCGCTCGGCAGGCGGAATCGGCGCGAGGTAATCTGCCCAATAATCTGGAAACAGGAATGAGGCGCCATCCTGGTAAAACCAGTTGATATCACGCGGGCGACAGAGAAATATGCCCCGCAGTACGAGGCCCATCACGCACTCGGGATGTGCCTCAGCGTACACCAAGCCCAACGTCGACCCCCAGGACCCCCCGAACACCAGCCAGCGCTCAATGCCGAGATGCATTGCGAATGCGCTCGATATCGGCGACCAAATTCTCCGTGTTGTTGTCGGCGAGTTCGGCATGCGGCGTCGACTGCCCGCACCCGCGCTGATCGAATAAAACGATGCGATATCGCTGCGGATCGAAAAAACGTCGCTGGAACGGTTCACTGCCCGCACCGGGACCGCCGTGCAAAAACACAACAGGGATGCCCTGCGGGTTGCCAGACTCCTCTACGTAGAGTTGGTGGGTGTTATCAACTCTCAGGGTGTGACGCACATACGGTTGAATTTCTGGATAGAACCCTTGCATACCTATGCTCCACGTTTTCCGACCCAAGATACGTAACAAGACGCGCAGGTAGGGAAATGCTTACAAATTTTCGATCTGTGTACCGACAGCATGGACTTATGTCTAAGTGCCATCATCCGTCTGGCTTCTGTGAGCTTGAAATTATCAGGCAACTGGAGTGTAAGGATAAACACTAGACGGGAAAAGTGTGCGCAGTTCGGGGAGGATCATGCGCACGGCTACCCGGATGTTGTCCAGGGAGGGAATTCAGATCGCCTTCCAGCCTCGAAATGGCGTCGAGCCCGGTGAAATACACCGGGTAGTTTTTTTCTCGGATCAGGAAGTAGCGTTTTTGGGGGTAAAAAAACAGGGCCCGATTGAGCCCTGTTTTTTTATGCCCGGCTAACGCGCTTAAATGAACAAGCAGACGTCCGCATCCTTGCCGATCGGCAAGAAGTAGGTGGCACCGACATAGTCCACGCCGCCGATGAATTCATCGTGGCTGAAGCCGAACACATCCACCGTCATCTGGCAGGCGTACATCTTCACTTCCGCTTCGATGCACAGGTCGCGCAGCTCGCCGACCGTGGCGACGCCCTTGTTCTTGAAAGTCTGCTTCATCAGGCTCGTCGCGACCTTTTCGAAACCGGGTACGCCGGCCATCAGCAGGTTCGGCATCGGCCAGGTGAAATCCTGGAACCACTTCGGACCGAACGGCATTTTCATCGGCATCGCCGGGTTGCCCAGCGGGCTGACTTCGGAAGGAATTTCCTTCTTCAGCAACAGCAAGCCGTAGAAGGTGAAGAAGATGCTGGCTTCCCAACCCAGGGCCGCCGCGGTGGAGGCCAGGATGAACGGGGGATAGGCCCAGTCCAACGTACCCTTGGTGGCGATGATCGCCAATGACGGCGTCCTGCTGGCTTCGATCGCCGCCAGTTTGCTCGGTAGCAATTCGTCCAGCTTCTGATTCAGCCATTGGTCCATCTGGCCACTCTGCATTGCGTCAGACATAAAATCCTCCTCCTAATACTGCGATTATTTGGCTAGTGGACGAACTGTGTTGTTTCGGCAGCACTGAAAAACACCTGTTAAGTCCCACGGGTGACGTTTGTTGATGTCCGCATCTCAAGGTTCAGCGCAGATCGCCTCATATCGACGCTGTCTCGCGTGCAAAATCTTTACCCGGAGCACTGCACCGGTCCTGCAATATATTCCGCCGCGTACAGCAGAGTCAACGCGTTAAGTACCTACAGCCTCTAAATCACGCATCGGTACGGAGACGCTAGCACTGTTCCCAGGGGAGGCCGCGGAAACGCCAACCCCCAACACTGCTGCGGTGATGATGAGAATCCAACTCACCCTCGAACCCCTCGGTGATATTATAAATTTCGCTAAATCCATTGGTTACCAGGAGCTTGCCTGCCTCCAGAGAGCGCTTGCCGCTGCGGCATATGAGGATAATGGGCGCACAATTGAGCACCGCTATCGGCACCACACACCCCGCCGAGCAGCAGTTGCCGGATTTGCTGGACGAAATGCGGGTTGATGTTCCACTCCGGCTCATCGATCCAGGGTACGTGGATGGCCCCGGCCGGATGACCGACAAAGAGATATTCCATGTTGGAGCGCACATCGATCAGGAGAGCCCGCGGATTTTTTTGCACCAAATCCCAAGCCTCCTCAGGTGAAATCCCCTTAACACTTGCAGAATCAGGCACGACCACCTCCCTCCCTCATACTTGTACCCGTATAGTTGGGCTTTTCAGCGCCCCGCGTACGGGTCATGATGCGCGCCGAAACACTTTCAGACCAGACCAACGCATGTCTACATATACAACACAGTGGGTACAGCCGCCAAAATCCTTGCTGCGCCCCGTCGGCCGGGCTATTGGTGATTACGCCATGATCCGCGCGGGTGACCGCATCCTGCTTTGGGCTATCGGGCGGGAAAGACTCACTCTCGATGCTGCACGTCCTGCGGCATATGCAACTGCATGCGCCCATCCGCTTTGAGATCGGCGCGATTACCATCGATCCACTCGTTGAGGGTTTCGATCCCTCGCCGCTGCAGGCTTACTTACACGAACTGGGCGTCCCTCACCACTATGTCCAACAGCCAATCATGGAACGCGCCAAGACGCATATGCGCGGTAATTCATACTGCAGTTGGTGTGCGCGCATGAAGCGTGGGGCGATGTACGCCACCGCGCGAACCGAGGGCTACAATGTATTGGCGCTCGGCCAACACCTCGATGATCTGGCCGAAAGCTTTTTGATGTCCGCCTTTCACGGCGGCCGGCTGCAGACGATGAAGGCGCACTACCTCAACGATGCCCGTGATGTGCGCATCATCCGCCCGCTCGTGTATGTGCGGGAGCGCCAGTTGCGCGCCTTCAGCGAAGCGGCGCAGTTGCCAGTCATCCGCGACAATTGCCCCGCCTGCTTCCGCATGCCGACTCAGCGTCAGCATATGAAAGCCCTTCTGAGCCAGGAAGAATCCCACAACAAAACGCTTTTCAACGCATTATTGTCGACTTTACGCCCACTCATGGATGAAAATTCCGCTGATAATGTCGACTTACCCTCATTAAATGCGCATCCACATGAATAGATGGTGGAGTAGCATCGCGCAATGGGGGCGCATCAAATGAAATTTCAATTATCCACAACCGATGCAATTTATGTGGGGATTATTGATCGATTATCCGCTTTTCTTAGCCGAGAAAGCCGACGATAGACTCAATATAGCCTTAATTTTGTACGCCAAGACAATCTATGCGCGCAGCCCTGATCACCGCACTGCTACGGATCTTCGCAGCCCTGCCTTTGAGTTGGAACCGACAGCTTGGGGCACTGCTGGGCTGGGTGCTGGTTCACACGCCCAATTCGCTACGCCGTATCAGCGCCGTTAATCTGGCCGTGTGTTTTCCCGACCGCTCGGCGCAGGAACGACAACGCCTGTTGCGCACCAGCCTGATCGAAACCGGGAAAACCGCACTCGAGGCGGGGCCCATGTGGTACTGGTCTGCCGAGAAACTTCATACCCTGATTGGCGCAGCGGACAATGCCGAGGCGGTCGACAGCGCCGTCCGCGCCGGCAAAGGGGTCATCATGGCGACGCCGCATCTGGGTAGCTGGGAAATGGGTGGCCATTATTGCGCGGTGCGCTGGGGCATCACCACGCTGTATCGCCCACCACGCATCGCCGCGCTCGACAGCCTGATCCGTCGCGGGCGCGAACGGTGTGGCGCACAGTTGGTACCCACCGACGCCAGTGGTGTGCGTCGTCTCTACGAAGCACTCAGCCAGGGTGGTGTCATTGGCATTCTGCCGGACCAGGACCCCGGGGACAGTGGCGGGGTATTCGCGCCATTTTTCGGCATTCCGGCCAACAGCATGCTGTTGCTGAGTCGCTTAGCGCGGAAAACCGGTGCGGCGGTCATGTTCGGTTTCTGCGAGCGTCTGCCCGGAACGCAAGGATACCGCCTGCATTTTATTCCGGCACCCGAGGGGATTGCCGACGCCGACCCAGCGATCGCTGCTGCGGCCATGAATCGAGGCGTGGAGACCTTTGTGCGTGCTTACCCGGAGCAGTATCAGTGGAGCTACCGCCGCTTTCGTACTCGACCGACCGGCTCAACAAAAATTTACTAGCGCATCTCGGCAACGTCGCGCGATCTAGTCACCCACGGGCGGCGTTTGCAGCTTTTCCAATCGCCGCATGAACACCTGCATTTCCTTTGCCGCCTGTTTATCGCCCTTACGTTCCGCCACAGCGATACCCGTGCGGTAGGCATCTATCGCCGCGGTTACATCGCCAGTCTCAGTGAGCATTTTACCCAGTAACTTCCAGGCGGCCGAGTAGTCGCCATCATGTTCCAGCGCACGGCGCAGATGGGCCACAGCCGTTGCCGCATTGCCCACCTTGGCATATTCGTTACCCAGGCTGTAGCGCAATAACGCATTATCCTGGCCGGCTGCCAACAGCTTCTCGAAATTATCAATGATGGTCATAGCATCCTGGTCCGTCGCAGTGCACCCTGCCCGCCGCAAATCCAATACTTGTAACACGCCGGGATGTTCGTTCAGGCATTGCACAAACCGTCACCCGCTGCTCCGGACAGATAAGCACATCGAGTGCGAGGCGTGTCTGACAAGGGTGCGTACACCTAATAAAGTCCCGCAACTCTTATGCAGCTCGCGCATTACCACGGATTGGGGTTATGCCGTCACCTGAATATACCGCCGAACGCTACGGGCTACTTGACCTTGGCTTCGATGCCCAGCGATTTGAGTTTGCGGTAAAGATGGGTGCGTTCCATACCAACACGCTTGGCGAGCTTGCCGACACTGCCACCCACCTCTTGCAACTGATGTTCAAGATAGGCCTTCTCAAACTGCTCGCGTGCCTCACGCAGCGGCAGATCGTAGGGCACCGCGGGCGTACCGCTGACCGCCTGCGTGGCTACCTGCGTACCGATGGCCATATCGACTTCCTGTGCCGCAATCTCATCACCCGCGCCGAGGATCAACAAGCGCTGCACAAGATTTTTCAATTCGCGGACATTGCCCGGCCAGGCGTGATTACGCAGGCGATTCTGTGCGCCCACGGAGAAATGCCGGTAAGGCAGGCCCTCGCGCGTGACGAAGAAGTCGGCGTAATAATTCAGCAGATCGGGGATATCGTCGCGGTGCTGTGCCAGCACGGGGATCTGTAAGGGCACCACATTGAGATGGTAATAGAGATCCTCACGGAAACGGCCCGCAGCCACGGCCTGCGCCAGGTCGCGGTGCGTCGCGGCGATGATGCGCACATCCACACGCACCGGCTCGCTGCCGCCCATGCGCAGAAACGAACGCGTCTCCAGCACCGACAACAGGCGCGCCTGTGTCTGCAAGTCCATATCGGCGATATCATCGAGATACAGCGTGCCGCCGTTGGCCTGCTCAAAACGGCCGTAGTTGAGACGCCCGCCTTCTTCGCTGCCGAACAACTCAACCGCCGAGGTGTGCGGCGACATTGAACCCACGCCGACTTCGACAAACGGCCCTTGGCGGCGCGGACTTTGCGCGTGCAGATAATGTGCGAAGGTCTTTTTTCCAGTGCCCGGCTCGCCGGTGATCAACACCCAGCTGCTGTGCTGGGCGATGCGCCGCGCCTGTTCGCGCAGTCGCTGCATCGTATCGCTGCGTCCGATGGGTTCGGGCACCGTGGCCTCAAGGCGTTTGAGGCCGGTATTTTCCCGCGCCAGCTTGTCGGCCTCCAAGGCGCGCTCGACCGTCAGCAGCAGCTTGGCGAGTGAAATCGGTTTCTCGATAAAATCGTAGGCGCCCAGACGCGTCGCCTCGACGGCCGTCTCCACCGTACCGTGGCCTGACATCACGATCACCGGGCAGGGCAGCGCGCCGCCTTCACCCCACTCGCGCAGCAGGGTGATGCCATCGACATCCTGCATCCAGATATCCAGCAGTATCAGATCGGGGCGACGGTCGCGCCGCGCACGCCGCGCCGCCTCGCCATCTTCGGCGACGCCAACCTCGTAACCTTCTTCTTCGAGGATCTCTTTGACCAGCGAGCGGATGTCGGGCTCGTCGTCTACGACCAATATGTAGGCTGCCGCCATAAGATTTTAAGCGTCTGTGTGTTTATTCAGTACGAAGCATCGGCGTTCGTTCGAGTATAAACCTTAATGCGCCGAATATTGCACGTTCTTGGCGATCTCAGCCAAGCGCAAGCGAATCCGCACGACCGCGCCACCTTCAGGGGCGTTTTCCGCAACGATGATCCCGCCATGTTCTTCGACGATCTTTTTGACGATCGCCATGCCCAGACCGGTACCCTTGGTTTTGGTGGTGACATAGGGCTCGAACAGTTTATCGAGCATTTCGGCGCTGAACCCAGGTCCATTGTCGGTAATCGAGAGTTCGACATACGGCCGCTCTTCTTCGCTGCCCACGCGCGTCGTGAATTTGATCTGCGCTGGCGCCACCTCGCCACCTTCCGTAGCGGTCGCCTCAATGGCGTTTTTAATCAGATTATGCAACAACTGGCGCAGGCGACCGGCATCGGCCTCCACCTGTGGACAGGAAGGATCGAGATCGATGCTGATGCTGTACTGCCGATGTCCACCGCGGTAGAGATCGAGCACTTCACGCGCCAGTCGATTGAGATCGAGCACCTGCAGTTGGATCTGCGGTGCGCGCGCATATTCGGAGAAGGCATTGACCATTTCCTTCATGGTCTCGACTTGTTGCACGATGGTGTGCGTCGAGCGGTCGAGAATCTCCGCGTCTTCCGGGGCCATGCGGTCGAGAAATTTACGCCGCAGACGTTCAGCCGACAGTTGAATCGGCGTCAACGGGTTCTTGATTTCGTGCGCCAAACGGCGCGCCACTTCGCCCCAGGCGGCATCACGCTGCGCCTGTATCAACGCGGTGATATCGTCCAACACCAACACCAAACCACCGGTATGCGCCTCATCACCGGGCAAGGTGGTCGCCCGGCAGATCATGACTTGCCGGCCACGGCTGCCGAATAAAATCACCTCTTCGGTCCATTGCACGTCCTGCAAGCGCCGATGCTCCTGAACAATCAGCAGTAACGGCTGCAGAAAATGATGCAGCTCAGCCATCGTCTCAAGATTCGCTTCGGCACACTCCTGTGGCGTCAATCCGAGAATTCTCGCGGCGGCATCGTTAATCATGCGTATCTGCAAATCCGGCGCGAGACTGATGACGCCCGAAGAAATGTTGGCCAGCAAGGCCGCCAGATAGGTGCGCTGACCTTCGACCTGCTGCTGACTGCGATCGGCTTCATCGCGGGTATAGGACAACCGCCGCGTCATGACATTGAATGACTGCACCAGGAAGCCCAGTTCGTCATGCCCGGTCACCGGCAATTGCTGGCTGTAATCGCCATCCGCCACCGCGCGCGTGCCTTCGGCGAGATCGCGGATCGGCGCCACCAACCGCCGCGCCGCGTAGAACGCGCCCCACACCGCTGACAGCAGACTGAGCAGCAGGACCAGCGACAGGGTCAAGGTGTAACTGTGTTTGAGCGGCACCCGCAGATAGGCCAACTCCTTGTAGCGGGCAAAGGCCTCCTGAACACGCCCGGCCTTGGCATTGAGACGTTCAGGTACGGCGAACAGCGCCTGCAGAATGCGCGGCTCGGCACTCGGCCCGCCGGTCGGCACCGGCACCACCGAGCGAATATGCAAATCCTCACCGACAGGATCCAGCCCCACATACGCCTGCCCTTGACGCACTTGCAGCAACACGGCGTCGGCCGGTCGGTCCGGAATAATACTCGTCGACTCAAGCGAACTGGAGGCAATGATGCGGCCGTTCGACCCAATCAGCGTGAGCTCGCTCGCGCCTGAACGCACCCGCAGATCGTACAAACTCAGCGGCGCGAGCGCGGAGGGCACTTCGGTCAGCTCACCCGCCAGACCCTTGGTCAGATGCAGCAAATCGCGCAGCCGTACATCGAAAGCCGACTGACTCAATTCCATGGCATCTTCCAACGACGCCTCGATCTGCACGTTGAACCAGCTGTCGATGCCGCGCTGCAGGAACTGCAACGAGAAATAATAGACCACCGATACCGGCACCACGGCGAGGACCACGAACATCAATACCAGACGTGACGTCAGGCGCGCGCCGGCCGCACGGCGTCGGTATTGCATCAACAACCAATAGAGATTGGTTCCGATCAGCCCGATCAGAACCACCAGGCCAAGGGCGTTGGTCAGCAGCAGCAAGGAATACAAGCGCCCGAACTGCTCGGAGTTGTGCGTGGCATCGCTCATGAACTTCAGCGACACCAGCAACAGCAGAAACAACGCAAACATCGGCCAGATGCCGCGTCCGTATCGCTTCATGGTTGCAGTTGCCATGTATACCAGGAACTGTCATGGCGCCATTGGTCGGAGACATACGCCCACAGACGCATCGGCGTCGGCAATTCCTCGACCAGCAGGACGGCGCGCACGCTCGCCCGATACTCGGCACCGGCGTGCAGCAGTTTTGCCATCCAGCATCGGAAAGCCACGCACCAGTCCCAACCCATGCAGGGCATCGTCGAGTGTCGCGAAGCTCTGACGCTGGTCGGTGTTGAGATTGTGGATGACATAGCGATCCGACAGGGCGTGGTATTGCAGTCGGAACCGCCGACTGAGTGCCGCAACGGTATCGGTCCACAGCCAATCACGTTTCCGGCCGACCTTAATCTGCATTTCAAGCACCAGCGGGATGCCGTTGTGCAAGGCCTCCAAGGCCGCGTCGCTGAATCGATAGACAATATTCGCGTCCAGTAGATAGACGTCGTCTTTGAGCACAGCCCGCGCATCGCGCACGCTGAAATAAGCATCTTCAGCGGCTACGGTGCCGGGCACCCAGAGTGCCAGCCAGCCAAACAGCACCAGCCAGGCGACTGCATGCCGACGGCTGATCTGTGTTCCTAGGGTGCGCATGCGCTCAGTCGTGTTCACGGCAACTTGATCAGGCTCGCGTAAAAGAAACCATCCATACCTACAGCGGCAGCATGCTCATCTGTATCACCGGGCAGGATTTGCCGGCCATGCGGCATGGGCCGACCCCAGTTAACCTCCAGCGGAACGGCTTGCGCATCCGCATGACGGTGCAGGAACGCCTCGATCTGGTCTGAGTTTTCGCGCCGCAACACCGAACAGGTCGCATATAACAACAGACCACCCACTTCCAGCAAGGGCCACACGGCATCCAATAGCCGCGCCTGGGTGGCTGAGAGCGCATCGATATCCTTGGCGCGGCGCAGCGACTTGATATCGGGATGGCGCCGAATCACGCCGCTGGCGGAGCAGGGCGCATCGAGCAAGATACGCTGGAAAGGGCGCTTATCCCACCAATTCTCCGGGTGCGCCGCGTCACCGACCAGCACCTGTGCCGACACGCCCAGACGCTGGAAATTCTCCTCGATCCGAGCGGCGCGGCTCGCATCGATATCCACGGCTACCAATTCGACACCCGGCGTGCGCTCCACTATATGCGCCGCCTTACCGCCCGGTGCGGCACACACATCCAGCACGCGCATTGCGGTTGTCGCGGCCAACAAGGGCGCCGCCAACTGCGCGGCGGCATCCTGCACCGATACCTCGCCGGCAGCAAAACCCGGTAGACGCTCCACCGCCACGGGGCGCTCAAGACACAGGCCCTGCTCGGTCCACGGCAGCAGCGTATGCGCCATCCCAGCCGCAGCCAAGACGGCGCAATAGTCTGACAGCAACCGGTGGCGCGCATTGACCCGCAGCACAAATGGTGGCCGCTGATTATTGGCCGCGAGAATGCGCTCCCAGTCGTCTGGCCAATCCGCGCGCAATTGTTCGACCAGCCACTCGGGATGGGCATAACGATCCGCTGGCTGCTTATCCGCCGCCGTTTCCAGCTCTGCGCGCTGCCGCTGATAGCTGCGCAACACCGCATTGGCCAGTGACACCGCCCAACGCTTGCCGGTCGCGCGCACGGCCTCGACGCTTTCATGCACCGCCGCATGTGCCGGAATATCGGTGTAGGTGAGCTGGTACAAGCCAACCAGTAACAGGCTGACGACGTCCTGGTCTTTACGCTTTAAGGGTTGTTTCAGCAATTGCCGCAGCAACGCCTCCAATCGATATCGCCAGCGCAGCACGCCATAGGCGAGTTCCTGCACCAAGGCACGATCCGCGTCGGCGGCCTGATCGAGGTAATGCGGGAGGGACCTGACTCAGCGAGCGGCCGTCGCGCAACACCTGAGTTACAACATCACCAGCTAAGGCGCGGGCGTTGGCGGTCGCCTGCATCATGGGCTGAGCGGCGCGAGTCGCTCGCCTTGCGGATTCTGACTGTTGCTGAAATCAGCCGCGCTGATGCGCCGACCGCCCGGCAATTGCACTTCCAACAACCGCAGGCACTCTGTGCCGCACGCGACATCAACGCCGTCGCGGCCGGCGGCCATAACGGTGCCGGGCGCGCCCTGACCCGGCACGACAGCGGCGCGCCAGATGCGCAGCGCCTGACCGCGAAACCCGCTCTGTGCGACTGGCCACGGGTTGAAGGCATTGACTCGGCGCAACACCTCGGCGGCCGGGCGCGTCCAATCAATTTCAGCCTCGGCCTTGTCGAGCTTGGCGGCATAGGTCGCGAGGCTGTCGTCTTGGCGCTCGGCGCGCACGCCATCGTTCAAGAGGGCTTCCAATTGCGCGCCGAGCAGGTCGCCGCCCATGGCTGCCAGACGATCATGAAGATCGGCAGCGGTATCATTCGGCTCGATCGGACAGCGAACTTTTGCCAGCATTGGCCCGGTGTCGAGACCCGCCTCCATGCGCATCAAGGTCACGCCGGTCTCCGGGTCACCGGCAAGGATCGCGCGTTGTATCGGTGCGGCACCGCGCCATCTCGGCAGCAAAGAAGCGTGCACGTTCACACAGCCGTGGCGTGGCTGATCGAGCACGGCCTGCGGCAGGATCAGCCCATAGGCCACCACCACCATCAGGTCGGGCGCGTAACTGGCTAGCACCGCCTGCGCCTCGGCAGTCTTAAGCGAGAGGGGTTGCTCAACGGGAATATCATGCGCGAGCGCGAGTTCTTTAACCGGACTGGCGCGCAGCTTGCGGCCACGACCGGCAGGTCGATCCGGCTGGGTGTAAACGGCGACGACCGTATGCGCGCTCGCCAACAGGACGCGTAGCGTGGGCACGGCAAATTCCGGCGTGCCGGCAAAGATGATCCTCATGGTGACGCGGTTTCCTGGCGAACTACGGGCAACAATCCGGATTGTACCCGGCAGCCGCAAAATTGGCAGTGCCGATCGACGGCGTACGCCGCTTAGAGGGCGGGCTCGCCGTGCTCGGCGACGGGATCGGGATCGCCGTGGCGGCGCGCCTTCTCCAATCTCTTTTTGATGCGCTGACGCTTCAGGCTCGACAGGTAGTCGACGAACAGTTTTCCGTCGAGATGATCAATCTCATGCTGGATACACACCGCCAGCAAGCCATCGGCTTCCAGCTCGAAGGAATTGCCGTCACGATCCAGGGCTCGCACCCTGATACGCTCGGCGCGCTGCACCTTATCGTAAACGCCCGGCACCGACAGGCAACCTTCCTCCATCTCCTCGACGCCATCGCGCGACAGGATTTCCGGATTAATGAAGACCTGCGGCTGATCCTTGTCCTCGCTCACATCCAGCACCAGCAAACGCTGGTGGACGTTGACCTGAGTCGCGGCCAGGCCGATACCGGGCGCGTCGTACATGGTCTCGAACATGGCGTCGATCAAACGCCGGATTTCGGCGCCAACGACGGGCACGGGCTTGGCTACGGTACGCAGCCGCGGATCGGGAAAATGGAGTATTTCAAGCTTGGCCATGTGCTGTCGGTCACAAACGCTTTCCATGCGCTAACATATATTGCTAAAGTAGCTACGCTAACGTAGCGATAATAATGGAATTCAAACCCGACTTTCCACAATTTGTGAGATAAGGTTATTGAACAAGACCGCACGGGGTGGCGCTGCGAGGCACCACTGCGCAGCCAAATCTCGCAATAACGCTGCAAAGGGACGTATATGGCCAACAAAATTCTTGGACTGGTTTTCGCTTCACTGCTCGCCACCTCGGTGCAAGCCGGCGAAATCGCCCTCAACCCCAATCATCCCGACAGCTATGTCGTCGTCAAGGGCGATACGCTGTGGGATATCTCCGGGCGCTTTCTGCGCGAGCCGTGGCTGTGGCCGGAAGTTTGGCAGGTCAACCCGCAGATCGCGAATCCGCATCTGATCTACCCCGGCGACGTCATCAGCCTAGTCTATGTGGACGGGAAGCCGCAACTGCGTGTCAATCGCGGCCACGCAGACGATCAAGCTGTCGCCATCGGCCCGTGAAGAGCGCCTGGATCGCGCCATCCCGACCATCCCCATCGATGCGATCAAGCAGTTCCTCTCCCAGCCCTTGGTGGTCGGTGAAGGCGAGCTGGAGTCCGCACCTTATGTCGTAGAGAGTGCCGATGAGCATTTAGTGGCCGGGGCTGGTAACCGCGTTTATGTCCGCGGCATCACCGATACCACCTCGAGCCGCTATAACCTGTACAGGCCGGGCGACAAGCTGATCGATCCAGATACCCAGGAAATGCTGGGTATCCAAGCCATCTATCTGGGTGAATCGACGGTGCAGAAGTTCGGCGAGCCGGCCACACTGGTACTGGAACGCACCACCCGTGAAATTGGCATCGGCGACCGTCTGAAAGCCATCGGCCAGGACGAGGTCCATGCCAGCTTCCTACCGCACCCGCCGGCCACGGATATTAAAGGCCGGATCCTGGCGGTACTCGATGGCGTGAGCCAGATCGGTCGCTATCAGATCGTGGCGGTAAATCGCGGCACCCGCGAGGGCATGGAGGTCGGACATGTATTGCGTATCCAGCAAGCGGGACAGGAAGTAAAGGACAAGGTCACGCCCGCACCCAACGACATGGTCACGCTACCGGACGAGGATGCCGGGTTGGTCATGTTGTTCCGTACCTTCGAGAAGGTCAGTTATGGGTTAGTCATGGAAGCGACCCGGCCTATTCATGTGCACGATTACATCACCACACCTTAACTCGCGCATTGATCCGACACCATGGCGCGGCACCCGTGAGGGTGCCGCGTCTTTTTGTTTATGATCAGTAGCGTAGAGGAACGTCAGACCCTGCGGGAATGGCTGGCCGTACTCGGCACGCCCGGTATCGGGCCGGTCAGTTTCGCCCGGCTGCTCGAACAGCATAGCCGACCCGGATCAGTTGCTGGACAGCCTGCAGGCCCACAGCAATTTACCGGAGGCGACTCGTCGCTATCTGCGTGCGCCGGATTGGGAGGCGGTCGACCGGGATCTTGCGTGGGCCGAGCAGGATGACAACCACATCCTGCGGCTCAACACGGCGGAATATCCCGAACTGCTGCGGCAAATCCCCGACCCACCACCTTTACTCTATGTTCATGGCAGCATCGAGGCGCTGCATACACCGCAGCTCGCCATGGTCGGCAGCCGCAATCCCAGTGCCGGCGGCCAAGAAACCGCGCGCGCGTTTGCGGCGCACCTGGCAGGTGTCGGGCTGACCATCACCAGTGGTTTGGCCTTGGGTATCGACGCCGCCTGTCACGCTGGCGCCCTGACAGCGGCGGCATAACCGTCGCCGTCATGGGCACTGGATTGGATCGGGTCTACCCCGCCCGCCACCGCGAACTGGCGCATGAAATCGTCAGCCGCGGCGGCGCGCTGGTCACGGAGTTCCCGATCGGCACCGGCCCGCGTCCGGAAAATTTCCCGCGCCGCAACCGCATTATCAGTGGCCTGAGCCTGGGTACGTTGGTGGTCGAGGCAGCACCCCGCTCCGGTTCATTGACCACCGCCCGGCATGCGGTGGAACAGGGCCGCGAGGTCTTCGCCATTCCCGGCTCGATCCACAATCCTCTGGCGCGCGGCTGTCATGCCCTGATCCGCCAAGGCGCCAAGCTGGTCGAAACCGCTGCGGATATCCTCGAAGAACTCGGTGTGCGCATAGAAACGGTCGCAGAAAGCATCTCTGCCTTGCCCGCCGGAACCCGGCATGCTCTCCCCGGATCAAATGCAACTTCTTGATTACATGGGATTCGATACTATCTCGGTCGACCAATTGGTGGCCCGCAGTGGATTGACGGCCGCAGCGGTTTCCTCCATGCTGCTGATCCTAGAGCTGGATGGCCGGGTTGTTTCTCAGGCCGGCGGGCGTTATGTCCGCACCGAATCGCGAGGCTGAAATGAAAGAAAGTGTGTTGGATGTGCTGATGTATCTCTTTGAAAACTATTATATGGACGAGGAGATCGAGGGCCGCCCCGACCGCGAATCCCTGCAGGTGGAATTGCTCGAAGCAGGCTTCCCGCCCAGCGAAGTGAACAAGGCCTTCGATTGGATGGATGGCCTGGCCTCGCAACGTGAAGCGGGCGTGCCGATTCACCCCGCCGCTCACAGCATCCGCCACTACACCGACCGGGAAATGGAGTTTTTGGATCTGGAAAGCCGCGGCTTCCTGATGTTCCTGGAGCAAATGGGCATACTGACCCCGAGCAGTCGCGAGCTGGTCATTGACCGGGTTCTGGCGCTGGACGCGAATGATGTCGACATCGAACAGCTCAAATGGGTATTACTCATGGTGCTGTTCAACGAACCCGGCCAGGAAGCGGCTTACGCCTGGATGGAAGATCTGGTGTTCGATAACGTCGCCGGCACCCTGCACTGACCTCCCGCGCGCAAGCCCATACAGACCGACTCTAAACGGCTTCGTATAAACACCATGCACGGACCCTACGCGCTGAGTTTCGCTGATTCGTCGCGCAACAACCCCACCCTGAAGAGCCCATGAGCAAACATCTGGTCATCGTCGAATCCCCGGCCAAGGCCAAAACCATCAAGAAATACCTGGGCAAGGATTTCGAGGTGATGGCCTCCTATGGCCATGTGCGCGATCTGGTGCCCAAGGGCGGCGCCGTCGATCCCGACAACGACTTCGCCATGAAATATCAGTTGATCGACAAGAATGCCAAGCATGTCGACACCATCGTCAAGGCGATGAAGGGCTCCGACAGCCTGTATCTGGCGACCGATCCGGATCGCGAAGGCGAGGCCATTTCCTGGCATCTGTACGAAATTCTGTTGCAGAAGAAACTGCTCAAAGACAAACCCGTGCATCGCGTGGCGTTCCACGAGATCACCAAACGCGCCGTCAATGAAGCGGTCGAAAACCCGCGCGAATTGTCCATGGATCTGGTCAACGCGCAGCAGGCACGTCGCGCACTGGATTATCTGGTCGGCTTCAATCTGTCGCCGCTGCTGTGGAAGAAAGTGCGTCGCGGCCTGTCCGCCGGCCGCGTGCAAAGCCCGGCATTGCGCATGATCGTCGAGCGCGAGGAGGAGATCGAAGCCTTCAAGGCGCGTGAATATTGGACCATCGAGGCCGACTTACAAAAAGATGAACAAGGCTTTATCGCCAAGCTCAGCGAATTGCACGGCAAGAAGCTCGCCCAATTCGACATCGTCAAAGAAGACAAAGCGCACGCCGTTGAACAAGAACTCACGCTAGCCGCCGCTGGGCAACTCACCGTCGCCAGCGTCGAAAAGAAACAGCGCAAGCGCAATCCTTCCGCGCCGTTCACGACCTCGACCTTGCAGCAAGAAGCCTCGCGCAAACTGGGCTTCTCCGCCAGCCGCACCATGCGCGTGGCGCAGCAACTCTATGAAGGTATCGACGTCGGCGGCGGCGCGGCCGGTTTAATTACCTACATGCGTACCGACTCGGTGAATCTTGCCAATGATGCCATCGAAGAAATTCGCGCGCTGATCGCCGCGCGCTACGGTAAGGACAATCTTCCAGACGCGCCGCGCACCTATAAAACCAAGGCCAAGAATGCCCAAGAAGCGCACGAGGCCGTGCGTCCCACGGTGGCCGAACAAATACCGGACGATATCAAGGCGCACCTGACCGCCGACCAATTCAAACTCTATGACCTGATCTGGAAACGCACCATCGCCTGCCAAATGGTGCATGCCACCATCGACACCGTCGGCGTGGAATTCCACTGCGGCGAAGGCAATGTGTTGCGTGCCACCGGCTCGACCATCGCACATGCGGGCTTCATGTCGGTCTATCAGGAAAGCCTCGACGACAGCAAGGGCGAGGGCGATGAGTCGCTGTTACCGCCGATGAAAAAAGGCGATGTGATCAAGCTGCTGAAAATTCGTCCTGAACAGCATTTCACCGAGCCACCGCCACGCTACACCGAAGCGAGCCTGGTCAAGACGCTGGAAGAACACGGCATCGGCCGACCGTCGACCTATGCCAGCATCATCTCCACGTTGACCGCACGCGAATACGTCACGCTGGAGAAACGCCGCTTCCAACCCACCGACGTCGGCCGCGTGGTCAGTAAATTCCTGACCCAGCATTTCACCCAGTACGTCGACTACACCTTCACCGCCTCGCTCGAAGACGACCTCGACGAAGTCGCGCGCGGCGAACGCGAATGGATACCCTTGCTGAAAAGTTTCTGGGGCCCCTTCCAGTCACTCGTCATCGACAAGGAATCCAGCGTCTCGCGCCAGGACGTCACCACCGAAGCGATGGAAGAGAACTGCCCGAAGTGTGGCAAGCCGCTCAACACCAAGCTCGGTCGACGCGGTCGTTTCGTCGGCTGCAGCGGCTATCCGGAATGCGATTACACGCGCAATCTCGATGACGAGCAGGGTGGCAGCGGCGAACCGGAGAAGGTACCTGATCGCAAATGCCCAAAATGCGATTCCGATCTGCTGATCCGTCAGGGCAAGTACGGCAAGTTCATCGGCTGCAGCGCCTACCCCGCCTGCAAGCACATTGAATCGCTGGAACAACCGGCCGACACCGGCGTGACCTGTCCGGAATGCCACCAAGGCACGATGCTCAAGCGCAAATCGCGCGCCGGTAAAATCTTCTTCTCCTGCTCGACCTATCCGACCTGCAAGTACGCGGTGTGGAACGAGCCGATCAACGAGCCCTGTCCGAGCTGCGCGTGGCCGATCCTGACACTGAAGACCACCAAGCGTCGCGGCACAGAAAAGGTCTGTCCACGAACCGAATGCAATTTCAGCGAACCGTACGAGTCCGCGGGTGATGACGAAGCCTGAGCCGGCGGCGTCACGCATCCCCACCCAACCCTGGCACCTGCGCCGCGCCGCACAGCTATTACGCGACGGCGCCGTCATCGCCTATCCGACCGAAGCGGTATATGGCCTGGGCTGCGATCCGCTCAACGCGCCGGCGGTGATGCGTTTGCTCGCACTCAAGCAACGCCCTCTCGAAGCCGGACTGATTCTGATCGCCGCCGATTTCAATCAAGTCGAACATTTTCTCGAGCCCGTGTCCGCGTCGTTGCGGCGGAAAATCTTTGCCACCTGGCCGGGTCCGGTAACCTGGCTGCTGCCGGCACGCCCGGAGGTGCCGGTCTGGTTGCGCGGCCGCCATGACAGTCTGGCTGTGCGTGTAACCGCACATGCCGGATGTGCCGCGCTGTGCCGCGCTTATGGTGGCGCCCTGGTCTCCACCAGCGCCAATCCCCGCGGCCGCAAACCCGCGCACACGGCCTTGCAACTGCGCCGTTACTTCGACGACGCCATCGATTATCTCCTGCCCGGGCCACTCGGTGCCCGCATCCGTCCCAGCGAAATCCGCGACGCCCGAACTGACAAGGTTCTGCGAAACGGGTAATCCGTCACAATTCCTGGCATAGCTCCTGCAGTAATAACGGCCGGGTGCCGTTAACGCCGGTATATCGACGCGTGCCTAAAACAAATAACCGACAAGAGCGCCACACAGGGACCGCGAATTAGGTGCCCTGGTGGAAGGAGCAAGAAGAGACATGGAATACCACGAGACCGCCGACCAAGCCGCCGAATTCATTCGTCTGGCATTACCGTTGATGTCGCGTAATGGCATACCGGCCAACCCAAAGCACTACACCGTCTGGTATGACTTCGTCAGTGGCCGCAATCAGCCACTGAAAGAATCGGTCGACCACGCACTCACCAGCACACGCTCCATCAGCGCCGCGTTCAGCGATGAACTCTACGATCAGTTCTTCCGCAATACCGAGGAAAAGATCGCCGAGCAGATGCGCACCGAGGTACGCAGCCTGGTTGCCTCCGTGCTCCAGCAGCTTGCGACATCAGGCGGACAAGCCAATCATTACAGTCAGGTGCTCGAAGACTATAACGCGCGCATGTCAAAAGATCTCAGTACCGGTGAGTTTCGCAGCCTGGTCAATGAATTCATGGGTGAAACGAACCAAATGCTGGACTCGAATCGCCAGCTGGAACAACAGCTGGAAAAAACCAACCACGAACTCGATGAGCTGCGCCATCAACTTGAAGAGGCGCGTTACGAAGCGTCGACCGATGCACTTACCGGACTGGCCAATCGCAAAGCCTTCGATAGCGCGATTCTAGAACAGATCGAAGTGGCCCGTGAAACCGGAAACGACGTATGTCTGATCATGGCCGACATCGATCACTTCAAACACTTCAATGATAACCACGGCCATTTGATTGGCGATAAATTGCTGCGCTTTGTCTCTAATATCCTCAAGGATTCACTCAAGGGTCAAGACCTGGTCGCCCGTTTCGGTGGCGAGGAATTCGCCGTCCTGCTACCGAACACGCCACTGCGCGGCGCACTGGCTGTGGCCGAATCGCTGCGCGCTCGCGTGCAAAGCCAGCGCTTACGTCGCACCGATACACAACAGCCCATCGGTGGCGTCACACTCTCTCTCGGCATCGCCACCTTCAAGGCGGGCGACACACCGGAAACGCTCATCGGGCGAGCCGACGGCGCGCTCTATCAATCCAAACACCTTGGGCGCAACCGGGTAACTTTGGAAACCCAAGTCCCCGCGGCCTAATCGCGGAATCTTCCGACTGGTGTATCATCTGCTGCACACCAAACTACGCAGCCAGGGACACCATGTCGGAACTCGACACCAACGCTGTAGAGCAGTATCTGCTCGCACTACAAGACCGCATCTGCGATGCCCTCGGTGCACTCGATGGCACACCCTTCCGCGAAGACAGCTGGGAGCGCCCCGGCGGTGGCGGCGGGCGCTCGCGTGTATTGGAAGGGGGTGCTGTCTTTGAAAAAGCCGGCATCAATTTTTCTAAGGTCTACGGTAAGGGCCTACCGCCGTCTGCCACCGCACACCGTCCTGAACTCGCCGGCCGCGATTTCGAAGCGATGGGCGTGTCGCTGGTAGTACACCCACACAATCCTTATGCACCCACCTCACACGCCAATGTGCGCTTCTTCATCGCACGCAAGCCGGATGCTGATCCAGTGTGGTGGTTCGGTGGTGGTTTTGATCTGACGCCCTATTACGGTTTTGAAGATGACGCCGCACATTGGCATCGTATCGCGCGTGATGCCTGTTCAGGCATTCGGCGACGATGTATATCCGCGCTATAAAAAATGGTGCGATGAGTATTTCTACCTGAAGCATCGTGATGAACCGCGTGGCATCGGCGGACTTTTTTTCGACGATCTCAATAGCGATGGCTTCGAGCAAAGCTTCGCCTTTCTACGTAGCGTCGGCGATCATTATCTGCCGGCATATCTGCCCATCGTTGCACGTCGCAAAGACCTGCCCTATGGTAATCGTGAACGCGAATTCCAATGCTATCGGCGCGGTCGATATGTCGAATTCAATCTGGTTTACGATCGCGGCACTTTGTTCGGCCTGCAATCGGGTGGACGCACGGAATCGATCCTGATGTCCTTACCGCCGCAGGTGAGCTGGCGTTACGACTGGCATCCTGCACCGGGTACAGCCGAAGTGCGGCTCTACGATATTTTCCTGCGTCCGCGCGACTGGCTAAACTACAAGTGCAGCACCGATTGAAATGACGCTAACCGAACTGCGCTATCTGCTTGCCTTGGCACAGCAACGCCATTTCGGTCGCGCTGCCGAGCAGTGCCATGTCAGCCAACCCACCTTGAGTGTCGCCATCAAGAAACTTGAAGCGGGTCTCGGCGTGCAATTGTTCGAACGCCGCAAACAGGATATCTCGCTCACGTCTATCGGCGCGCTTATCGTCGAGCAAGCCCAGCGCGTGATCGAGGAAGTCGACACAATCAAACTACTGGCCACTGGCGGACGCGACCAACTCGCCGGGCCATTGCGTGTCGGCGCCATCTACACCATCGGTCCATATCTGTTTCCGCACCTGATCCCTGCCTTGCATGATCGCGCACCGCAGATGCCGCTGGTCATCGAAGAGAACTTTACATCTCGGCTGCGCGAGCGCCTGCGCCAAGGCGAGTTGGATGCGGCACTGGTCGCCTTGCCATTCGAAGAGCCCGGCTTGGTTACGTTACCGTTGTACGATGAGCCGTTTGTGGTACTGATGCCGAGCAGCCATCCCTTGACCGAGAAGACACTTATCCATGCTGACGACCTGGCACGGGAAACCTTGCTCATGCTCGGCAGTGGACATTGTTTCCGCACGCAGATACTCGATGCCTGTCCCGCGTGTGCACATCGCGTCGACAACCAATCACAGATGCAAACGGTAGAAGGCACTTCGCTTGAAACCATTCGCCATATGGTGGCCAGCGGCATGGGCATCACCGTGCTGCCCGCCACGGCCGCCGGTGCCGATCGCTATGCGCAACGGCTGGTCACCATCCGCCGCTTCGACGCGCCGGAACCACAACGTCGGGTCGCACTCACTTGGCGGGTCAGTTTTCCGCGTCCGCAGGCAATCGAGGCCCTGCGTCAGGCGATACTCGATTGCGGGTTGAGTGGAATACAACCGGTCTGACAATTATAGTTAATAACTATAAACATTATATAGATAATCAATTAGATCAATCAAAGACTCTACCCTAATCTGTACCCGTCACCAGCAACCACCCCCTGGAGGGATACAGATGAACACGCAAGACTCTGTCACGATTAAAAATATCGAAGCCGCTTTGGCCGGTGAGTCCATGGCCCATATCAAGTACCTGTACTTCGCCAAGCTCTGCCGTGCTCAGGGCGATATTGAAACCGCCAAGGTCTTCGAGGCCACCGCTGCCCAGGAAATACAGCATGCCTGGGGACACTTGGATCTGCTCATGCCGGCCGCCCAGCTGACCCCGGCCAAGTGCCTGGAATTCGCAATCGCCGGCGAGACCTACGAGTACACCGAGATGTACCCGCAGTTCCGGCATCTGGCCGAACAGGAACAACGCAGCGATGCGGTACGTGAATTCGACGAGCAGATCGCGGAATCGCGCGAGCACGCCGAGCAGTTCCACGCCACCCTGGTCAAGGCCGCCAAAAAGTTCGCGGCGCTTGCCAAGGTCGAGGAACGTCATGCAAATCATTACCGCGAAACCCTGGACAGGATCGGCGGTTAACACGGATTGCTTTCAACACTTACGCGCTATCAACATTGAGGATAAAGACATGAAGAAATGGGAATGTATTGTCTGTGGGTTCATCTACGACGAAGCACTCGGTTTGCCTGAAGAAGGTATCGCGCCGGGCACCGCCTGGGCGGACATCCCGGATAACTGGGTGTGTCCCGAGTGCGGCATCGGCAAGGAAGATTTCGAAATGGTCGAAGCCGGGTAACGGTCACGCACATGAAACCCATCGTGATCATCGGAACCGGGCTGGCGGGTTACACCGTCGCCCGGGAATTCCGCAAGCTCGCACCGGATACGCCGTTGCTGCTGGTCTCGGCAGATGCCGCTGACTTCTACTCGAAGCCGGTGCTGTCGAATGCCTTTGCACAGGGGAAATCCGTGGCATCGCTGGCGAATGCCAGCGCAGAGCAGATGGCGCTACAACTTCATGCAGATATTCTCGCCCACACGGAAATTACTGCGATTGACCGTGGTAATAAATGCGTGTGTCTTGGCGACCGTGAACTGCCCTATGAAAAACTGGTGTTGGCATTGGGTGCCGATCCCATCCGCTTGCCACTACAGGGTGATGCGGTTGATGTCGTCCTCAGTGTTAATGATCTATACGATTACGCGAAATTTCGCAGCGCCCTCGAAGGCAAACACCGTGTTGCCATTCTCGGAGCTGGACTGATCGGTTGCGAGTTTGCCAACGATCTTGCAACCGGCGGCTACAAAGTCTCGGTAATTGACATCGCCACTCATCCGTTGGGTCGATTAGTGCCCGAAGCGGTAGGCGAAAACTTACGCAGTGCGCTTGGCAATCTAGGCATACATTGGCACTTCGGTGTCTCGGCTAGCACAGTGGACAAAACGACGGATGGTTTGCGTATCGGCTTCAGTGATGGCTCGCATGTCGTGGCCGATGTTGTACTGAGTGCCGTGGGTCTGCGACCGCGCACACAACTGGCCATGAGCGCTGGACTGACGGTAAATCGCGGCATCGTCACCGACCGCCAGTTGGCGACATCGGATCCGGACATTTATGCACTGGGTGATTGCGCGGAAATCGACGGCTTGGTGCTGCCGTACGTTATGCCTCTGATGCACAGTGCGCGCGCGCTGGCCAAAACCCTGGCCGGCGTCGCCACACCGGTCAGTTATCCGGCCATGCCCGTCGTTGTTAAAACGCCCGCGTGCCCCTTGGTGATCTCTCCGCCTGCTGTGAACAGTGTTGGCGCTTGGGATATCCAGGCCGAAGGGGAGGGCATCCGCGCCTTGTTCAAAGCGGGCGACGGTACGCTGTTGGGTTTCGCCTTGGCGGGTACAGCCAGCGCGGAAAAACAGGGCCTCACCAAACAGTTACCGCCCGTGCTGCCGTGACACAAAAAAAGAGCCCCGCTTTATGGGCGGGGCTGAAAAACGCTTTTCAGCGTCGGAGGAGTCGAGCAGATAACAGCGGCACGTCATCTGTGGCATGAGCCCGCTTGGTTGAACCAGCGGTATCACCTCTAGGACTGTGTGACACTTCAGGAGTTCCGGCTCGCGGACCTACGCACCATGTCATCAACAATCCGGCATGGTTTGTTCGTTTGGGTTCGACCCCGCCCGGACTCATGCCACAGTAGACTCATCATCTGCGTCTCTGGTGAAGTCAGCGGCCGGGGCTCGGTTTTCTTGAGCCGCCGGTTTATGCCGGCCTCGCTTTACACAATGCAGGGCCTGTGCCAACCGCGCCAGCGCCAGATAACCTATTGAAATATAGTTACTTAGTTAGATTGGCTTGAGATCAGCGCGCACCCTCAGCGCACCAATCTCAGGCACAATGCGTCGAAACGTCGCCGCGCTGCGCCACTAACGCGACAACCACGGCTCAACCGAGGGTATCGTCGTGCGGATTATTCGCGCCACGCCGCACACCACGCCCGACGCTCAAACGCTGAATCACCCGCGCCTCTTGCAGCAAATCTCCCAGGGTCTGCGGCGGCACGCCGGCGGACGTCAACACCAAATAAGACAGCAAGGTGTGTCGCCTCAGTAAAACAAAATAGGCCGCGGGCGCCAGCGCCGCTGTCGCGAGCTCGAAACCACGCTCTAAATGCAGCATTGCAGCGCTGCGTTTACAGCTCATCAACAGTTGGCCGTACACCAACTCAACCGTTGCCCGCTGCGTTTCGGGCAGGGTCGCCATCAGGCTGCGGTAATCGTGACTCACATCTCGCCCTAACCAAAACCCTGCGATCACATCAGCGAGGCGCGGCACCAGAGCACTCGTCCTGCCTGTCATTGCCTGCTGCAGACGCCGCCGTGCCTGCGTCTGTAATGCCGTCGCCTGCATCTGTGTCAGCGGCGAGGCATACCAGGCCACCAAGGAAAAATCGGCCTCGCTCTGCAGCCATCTAACAGGGTCAGGTACGAGGTCCACTGGAAAATGCTCCGGCACCGGTTATGCGTTCCATACTAGCCTATCTACATGACGCACCCCTAGCGGACCAGTTACACTTCAAACTCGCGATGACATTAACGGGAGTCAACTGTGCGCGATTTCGAGACTGGCCGTGGCGGATTTCCACAGGTACGCATGCGCCGTATGCGTCGCGACACGTTCTCACGGCGACTGATGCGCGAACATCACCTGACGGTCGATGATCTGATCTATCCCGTCTTCGTGCTCGAAGGCAGCGGTCAGCGCGAAGCGGTGGCTTCCATGCCCGGCGTCGAACGACTGAGTATCGATGAGTTGCTGAAAGAGGCTGCTGAACTTGTGGCCCTCGGCATACCGGCCGTCGCACTGTTTCCCGTCACCCCACTGTCGTGCAAGAGCGAAGATGCGCGTGAAGCCTACAATCCTGATGGGCTCGCGCAACGGGCAGTGCGGGCACTGAAAGAAAAATTTCCCGATCTCGGTGTCATCACCGACGTCGCGCTCGATCCGTTTACTACCCACGGCCAAGACGGCCTGATCGATGCGGGCGGTTATGTGCTCAACGACGAGACCACTGAAGTGCTCGTCAAACAAGCGCTCTCGCATGCCGCTGCTGGCGCTGATATCGTCGCGCCGTCAGACATGATGGACGGCCGCATCGGCCAGATACGCGCGGCACTGGAACGGGCTGGCCATCGCAACACACGCATCCTCGCTTATGCGGCGAAATATGCGTCGAGCTTCTACGGCCCGTTCCGCGATGCGGTCGGTTCAGCGAGCAATCTCGCCGGCGGCAATAAATACAGTTATCAGATGGACCCCGCCAACAGCGATGAGGCACTCTGGGAAGTCTCGTTAGATCTCGATGAAGGCGCCGACATGGTTATGGTGAAACCGGGTATGCCGTATCTCGATATCGTGCGCCGCGTAAAAGATCAATTCGGCGCACCGACCTTCGTTTATCAAGTCAGCGGTGAATACGCGATGCTCAAGGCCGCGAGTCAAAACGGTTGGCTGGACGAACGCGCGGTGGTGATGGAATCCCTGCTGGCCTTCAAACGCGCCGGCGCCGATGGGATCCTGACGTATTACGCCAAACAGGCTGCCCAGTGGTTGCGTGATGCCGCCGGCAGCGCACCGCGCTAGCGCTCGACAGCCATCGCCATGAACCACGCCGATACACTCGACCGCTATGCGGTGATGGGCAATCCCATCGCCCACAGCAAATCACCGCAGATTCACGCCCAATTCGCGGCGCAAACGGAACAACGCCTGCGCTATGACGCCATCCTGGTTGCCTTGGATGATTTCAAGGCGGCGGTTTCCGCCTTTCATGCTGAAGGAGGGCGTGGCCTCAACGTCACTGTGCCGTTCAAGCAGGAGGCCTGGGCCCTGGCCGACGTGCGCACGGCGCGCGCCGAACGCGCGGGTGCGGTGAACACACTGTGGTGGGATGAACAAAATACACTGCACGGTGATACCACCGACGGCGTCGGCCTAGTACGCGACCTGCGGGATAATCACGGTCTCGCGCTGAAGAATCTGCGTATTCTGTTAGTCGGTGCCGGCGGCGCAGTACGCGGCGTGATCGAACCGCTGCTCGCTGAACAGCCGGCTGAATTGATCATTGCGAATCGGACCGCACACAAGGCGGTCGAACTCGCGGCGCTCTTCAAAGATCTCGGCCCGATCTCGGGCGGCGGCTTCGACGCACTCGCGCCAGCCCCGTTCGATCTGATCATCAACGGCACCGCAGCGGGATTGGCCGGCGAAGTACCGCCACTACCCACGGCCGTGGTCGGCGCGAAGACTTGGGCCTACGACATGATGTATGCGACGGAACCGACGGCATTCGTACGTTGGGCGCTGGAGCACGGTGCTCACCAGGCACGCGACGGCCTGGGTATGTTAGTCGAACAGGCAGCGGAGTCTTTCTGGATCTGGCGGGGCATCCGGCCCGCGACAGGGCCGGTGATTGCGCAATTGCGCAAAGCTTAAGTCGGCAGCAGGTAGCGACTAGCTATTCGCGCGCCGCTCGGACGCTCGACGTTCTGCATGCGGCCACGAACGCGTGCGCCAGTCCACCGCGCGGCGTTCATTGCCAATCGCACGCGGCATGTATTCGCGCACATCCAGCGGCTGACCGAGCAGCTCTGCACTCCGATTACGATCGAGGAATTTACGCAGATCGGTCGCGTTATCCACATGGACAATCCCGAACCTCAGGGTGCGACCCGCACGATCGGCCTTCTTAAAGATACGTAACCGCTTCTGCGCCTCATGCTCTGGCATGTGGAGTAGCGCGGATAATTCTCGTTCAGTGACTTTGCTGGGCAGATTACCAATGAAGAGATTCATAGGGTGTTACCTCGCCAGCGAACAATTGTTCCGGCACAGATTGTTATTGGTTGTTATAGATTCGACTCTGACAGACTGACATTACGCCGTCTGGCAGAACCTCATCACGAGTATAACCAAGCTTAAGCGTCAAAGCGATGACGATTTTTCAGTCTGACATAGTGTTCCGCGGAGTAGATCAAGTAACGCTGTTCGTCGGCGGTCAGTGGCCGGATCCTTCGTGCCGGGCGGCCATACCAAAGATATCCGCTCTCTACAGTCTTACCCGGAGCCACTAAACTGCCCGCGCCGAGCATCGACCCGGCCTGGACCAGCGCCCCGTCCATCACGATCGAGCCCATACCAATCAGACAGTTATCTTCGATCGTACAACCATGCAGTACGACCATGTGCCCCACCGTCACACCCCGACCGACCACCAGGGGAAACCCACCCGGGGCGAACTCAGAATCATGGGAGACATGAAGAACAGACCCATCCTGAATATTGGTGTTATCTCCAATTTTTATGGAATGGATATCGCCACGCGCAACCACGTTCGGCCACAGCGAGGCGTCCGCGCCGATCTCGACAGCGCCGATGACCGTGGCCATCAGGTCGATATAAGCCGACTCGGCGATTCGCGGATGTTTGGATTCGAAGGGGCGGATAGGCATATCTGCGCTGGTCCTAATCTATTGGGGTGGGCAAATAACGGCGACCCGCCTGTTGGCCGGTCAGTCCGGTTACCTCAGCGTCACCAGCTCTTCGGCGCTGGTCGGGTGCAGGGCGACGGTATCGTCCAGGTCGCGCTTGGTCGCGCCCATGCGGATAGCCACAGCAAAACCCTGCAACATCTCGTCGGCACCCACACCAATGATATGGCAGCCAACCACTTTCTCCTGCGCGCCGACCGTCACGAGTTTCATGGCGGTCTGCTCGCGGCGCCCGCTGATCGCGTGGTACATGGGCGTGAAGCGGGTGCTGTAGATCTTCACGGCCTCACCGTGACGCTCGCGCGCCTGTTCTTCGGTGAGGCCAACGGTGCCGATGGGCGGATGACTGAACACCACGGTGGGAATGGTCTCATAAGACAGATGCCGATCCGCCATGCCGCCGAACACCCGGTCCGCCAGGCGGCGCGCGGCGGCAATCGCCACCGGGGTCAGGGCGACCTTGCCGTTCACATCGCCGACCGCATAGATCCCCGGAACATTGGTTTCCTCGTAGGAATTGCTGGGGATAAAACCGGCCGCGTCGGTCTCGACGCCGGCCGCCGCCAGATTCAGATTGGCCGTCGCCGGGGTGCGGCCGATCGCCCAGATCAGCTGGTCGAAGCCTTCCAAGCGCTGCCCGTTGCTGCACGCGATGCACAGCGAGCCGTCACTATTGCCGATCCACGGACACGACCTGAGTGCCCGCGAGAATATTAATGCCCGCATTGAGCATCTCTTCCATCAGACTCTCGCGCAACATGGCATCGAAGCCGCGCAACAGCGTCTCGCGCCGCAGCAGCAGCGTGACATCGGCGCCCAGCGCATTCAGCACACCCGCCAATTCCACGGCGATATAGCCGGAGCCGACCACCGCCACGCGGCGCGGCAGTTCCGTCAACGCAAAGAAGCCGTCCGAGGTGATGCCCAAGTCGGCGCCGGGCAAGTCAGGCAACGTGGGATAACCGCCCACGGCGATGACGATGTGATCGGCGCTATAGCGTACGCCGGCGACCTCGACCGTGTGCGCATCGATAAAGCGTGCGCTGCCGACAATCTCGTCGATGTTGGAATCGGCCAGATAGGTGTGATACCAACTGTTGATGTTTTGCACATAACGATCGCGCGCCTGTTTGAGCACCGCCCAATCGAAACTGTGCGCACCGAGACTGAAGCCGTAACCGGCGGCATCCTCCAGCGCATGCGCCAGCCCGGCGCCGAACCACATGACCTTCTTGGGTACGCAACCGACATTCACGCACGTACCGCCCAGCGGTCCATGCTCTATCACCGCACATTTCGCGCCGTAACGTGCAGCGCGCTCGGCCACCGATAAGCCACCGCTGCCCGCGCCGATGGCGATGAGATCGTAGTGTTTGGTCATGTGCGCTCCTGTTGCGGAATACTCCGCATTCTAGCAGGCTCAATCAAGCTATCGCAGATTCACGAGACCCGTGTGTAAGTTAAGCATGTGCGCCTGCTGGCAGAACATGCGAGCCGCCTTATGCACAACAGTCAGGAATGCTTGCGGGCATTTCCAGGCGCCGCCACCGGGCTTTGGCCGGCCTTGCGAACGCATGCTAGAGTACAGTCAAAGCGTCCTCGGCACCTGCGCCGAATTATTTTGTGAGGATTTCCATGAGTGACAACCCGCTGCTCGGCCTGACCGGCCTGCCGCCGTTTTCCAAGATCCAGCCCGAGCACGTCGAGCCGGCCCTCGACGCGCTGCTCGCCGAGTGCCGCGCCAGCGTCGCGCGCGTGCTGGCGGAAAACACCGCCTATACCTGGGCGAATCTGGTCCAACCCATCGAAGACGTCGAAGACAAACTGTCGCGCGCCTGGTCGCCGGTCGGCCACCTGAATTCTGTGGTGAATTCCGAGGCGCTGCGCGCGGCCTACAACGCCTGCCTGCCCAAGCTCTCGGAATACGGTACCGAGATGGGCCAGAACGAGACCTTGTATCAGGCCTACAAACAAATCGCCGACGGCCCCGAGTATGCGCGGCTCGACACCGCGCAACGCAAGATCATCGACAATGCCCTGCGCGATTTCCGTTTGTCCGGCATCGCGCTCGCGCCCGCGCAACGCGAACGCTACAAAGCGGTGATGCAGGAACTGTCCTCGCTGCAAGCCAAGTACGAAGAGAACCTGCTCGATGCCACCAACGCGTGGAAATTAAACATCACCGACCGCGAGCGTCTGAACGGCATGCCCGACAGCGCCATCGCACTGGCCAGGCAAACCGCCGAACGCGAGAAACTGGACGGCTGGTTGTTCAATCTCGAATACCCATCGTATGGCCCGGTCCTTACCTATGCCGACGACCGCGCGCTGCGCCGCGAGCTGTATACCGCCTATGTGACGCGCGCCTCCGATGAAGGCCCCCATGCCGGACAGTGGGACAACGGCCCGATCATGGAACAGATTCTGGCCTTGCGTCACGAGACGGCGCAACTGCTCGGCTTCAACAACTATGCCGAACGTTCCATCGAAACCAAAATGGCGCAGAACACCGATCAAGTGATGCAATTTCTCACCGATCTCGCCGAGCGTTCACTGCCCGGCGCACGCGCCGATCTGGACGAGGTGCGCAGCTTCGCCCGCGAGCAACACGATGCGCAAGAACTCGAATCCTGGGACATTCCGTATTACTCGGAAAAATTGCGTCAGCACAAATACGCCATTTCGCAGGAAGAATTGAAGCCGTACTTTCCCGAGACGCGCGTTGTCACCGGCATGTTCGCCGTGGTCAATCGTCTCTATGGATTGCAAATCACCGAAGTTCAGGGCATCGACACCTGGCATCCCGACGTGCGCTTCTATGAAATCCGTGACGGGGCAGGGCAGCTGCGCGGCTGTTTCTATCTTGATCTGTATGCGCGCCCGCACAAACGTGGCGGCGCCTGGATGGACGATTGCATTGCGCGACGCCTGACCGTCGGCGGTGTGCAGACACCGGTGGCGTATCTCACCTGCAACTTCTCGCCACCCATCGGCAATGAACCGGCGCAGTTCACCCACGATGAAGTCATCACCCTGTTTCATGAATTCGGTCATGGCCTGCATCACATGCTTACGCAAGTGGATTACGCCGGCGTGTCTGGCATCAGCGGCGTGGCCTGGGATGCGGTGGAATTGCCGAGTCAGTTCATGGAGAACTGGTGCTGGGAACGCGAGGCGCTGGATCTCATCGCCGGGCATTTCAAAACCGGCGAGCCACTACCACAGCAACTCTACGAACGCATGCAGGCGGCGCGCAATTTCCAGTCCGCCATGCAAATGGTGCGGCAGCTGGAATTCTCCATCTTCGACTTCCGCATCCACCGCGATTACGACCCGGCCAAGGGCGGGCGCATCTACGAAACGCTCGACGCAGTACGCCAACAAGTCGCGGTGTTACGGCCACCGTCGTTCAATCGTTTCCCGCACAGTTTCTCGCACATCTTCGCCGGCGGTTATGCGGCGGGCTATTACAGCTACAAATGGGCCGAAGTGCTGTCAGCCGATGCCTTCGCCGCCTTCGAAGAGCGTGGCATCTTCGATCGCGAAACCGGATTGCGATTCCTCACCAGCATTCTGGAACGCGGCGGTTCGCGTGAACCCATGGAACTGTTCATCGACTTCCGCGGCCGCGAACCGACCATCGATGCGTTGCTCAGGCATTCCGGACTGGCGGCGTAAAGCCCTTGCTTGCCACGGACCACACGGAAAACACGGACAAGGCGATGCCATGAAACTCGCAAAGTACGCGAAGCTGTTGGCGATATTTTCGCATTCATTAGTGGCGAAACAGTTTTGTCCGTGTTTTCCGTGTGGTCCGTGGCTAAAACACTTTTAAAAGATCAACCATGAAAATCGCCACCTGGAACGTGAACTCCTTGCGCGTGCGTCTGCCGCAGGTGCTGCAATGGCTGGAGAGCGCGCAGCCGGATTTGCTGGCGCTGCAAGAAACCAAAACCACAGACGATGTCTTTCCGGAAACGGACCTGCTCGCCGCCGGTTATCACGCCCTATTTTCCGGACAGAAAACCTACAACGGCGTGGCGATTTTGAGTCGCACGCACGGCAGTGACATCATCACCGACATATCCTGGCCTGGAAGACCCGCAGCGCCGCGTACTCGCTGCCACCTATGGCGATGTGCGGCTGATCAATCTATATGTGCCCAACGGAGAATCCATCGAATCGGATAAATATCAATACAAACTCAATTGGCTGAACAAACTCGCCGACTGGCTGAAATCAGAACTGCAACAACATCCCAAACTGGTCGTCGTCGGTGACTTCAATATCGCACCTGCCGATGCTGACGTGCACGATCCCGTCGCCTGGAAGGACAGCGTTTTATGTTCACCGGCCGAGCGAGCCGCCTTTCAACGCTTGCTCGATCTCGGTCTTTGTGACAGCTTCCGTCACTTCGAGCAAGCAGAAAATAGTTTCTCCTGGTGGGACTACCGCATGAATGCCTTTCGCCGCAATCGTGGTTTGCGCATTGATCACATTTTAGTAAGCAACGCACTGCGTGATGTGTGTACTTCGTGCAGCATCGACAAAGTGCCGCGCGCCTGGGAACGCCCCTCGGATCACACGCCCGGTTGTTGCGGAGTTTGCGCTATGAAATATCGCGACCTGCGCGACTTCATTGCACAACTCGAACAGCAGGGTGAGTTGAAACGCATTACACATGAAGTCGATCCGTATCTGGAAATGACCGAGATCTGTGATCGCACCTTGCGCGCGGAAGGTCCGGCATTACTGTTCGAAAACCCCAAAGGTCATAGCGTCCCGGTGCTGGGTAATTTATTCGGCACGCCGAAACGCGTCGCTATGGGCATGGGTGAAGACTCCGTTGATGCCCTACGTGAGGTCGGTAAGCTGCTCGCGTTTCTGAAAGAACCGGAGCCGCCCAAGGGCATGAAGGACGCGTGGGATAAATTGCCTGTGTTCAGGAAAGTGTTGGACATGGCGCCGAAGATGATCAAGGGCGCGCCGTGCCAAGACGTGATACTCGAAGGCGATAACGTCGATCTCGCCAAATTCCCGATTCAAACCTGTTGGCCAGAAGATGCCGGTCCGCTGATTACCTGGGCGCTGGTATGCACGCGCGGCCCGCACAAGGAACGGCAGAACCTCGGCATCTACCGTCAACAAGTGATTGGCCGCAACAAAGTCATCATGCGCTGGCTCGCGCATCGCGGCGGCGCGTTGGATTATCGTGATTGGCAACTGGAGCATCCCGGTGAACCATTTCCGGTCGCGGTTGCACTCGGCGCCGATCCGGCGACGATACTCGGTGCGGTCACACCCGTGCCGGATACTTTGTCCGAATACGCCTTTGCCGGATTATTGCGCGGTTCGAAAACCGAACTGACCAAGTGCATCGCGCACGATCTGCAAGTCCCGGCCAGCGCCGAGATCGTGCTCGAAGGTTTCATCTATCCGGGCGAAGAAGCCGACGAAGGTCCGTTCGGCGATCACACCGGTTACTACAACGAAGTCGACCGCTTCCCGGTGTTCACCATCGAACGCATCACCCATCGCCGCGAGCCGATCTATCACAGCACCTACACCGGCCGCCCGCCGGATGAACCCGCCATCCTCGGCGTCGCACTCAACGAAGTGTTCGTGCCGATCCTGCAAAAGCAATTTCCAGAGATCACCGATTTCTATCTGCCGCCAGAAGGCTGCTCGTATCGCGTCGCCTGCGTGAGTATGAAGAAACAATATCCGGGTCACGCCAAGCGCGTGATGTTCGGCGTGTGGAGTTTCCTGCGCCAGTTCATGTACACCAAGTTCGTCATCGTCACCGATGATGATGTGAACGTGCGCGACTGGAAAGATGTGATCTGGGCCATGACCACGCGCATGGACCCGGTGCGCGACACCACCCTCGTCGAGAACACGCCCATCGACTATCTGGACTTCGCCTCGCCTGTATCGGGACTCGGCGGCAAAATCGGTTTCGATGCGACCAACAAATGGAAGGGCGAGACCACGCGCGAGTGGGGCAGGCCGATCAGCCATGCGTGACGACGGTCAAGCAACGCATCGATGCGATCTGGAAAGATTTGGGCATCGACTGAAACACAAAGGGGCGCCGTGGCGCCCCTTGCCGTCACATTCAGAATCAGGCCGCTTTACGGCGACGCGCCACTCCCGCCAAGGCAACAACACCGCTCCCGAGCAGCCATGCTGCGGCCGGCACCGGCACCGCATTGACCACCGTGAGCTGCACCATGTTCAGGTTGTAGGCGATATCGAATGTCATGCCATTGAAGATCGGGAACAGCAGGCTGTCGAAATTGCCGAAGACCATGTTGGCGTAGAGGATGTCGAACCTCTCGCCGAGGCTGAACTGATAACCGTCGAGCAGGCTCACGTTGAGCGCGCCCGCCAGATTCGCATTACCGAAGATATACAGATAATCCTGATCCACGCCGGGATTGTGCCCGCCGATCTCGATGGAAAGGGTGCCTTCGGCCAGCTGCATGTAGTTGCCGATAATGTCCAATTGGCCAGCACTCATGCCGGACGCCAACACACCATTGTTGGTGACGTCGGCATCGATGAAGCCATTGCCGCGAATCGCACCGGTTTCACCCACGATGACGGCATCGGCGCGCATCATGGCGCCGTCCTGCAGCTCCAGCAGCGCTGCCCCGGTGTCCGCGGGAGTGAACATCTCTGCGCCCACGTACACATTGCCGTGATTCCACCAATAGGCGGTCCCGCCGATCACCTTCATGGCCCCGGAAGCGTCAGAGGTCGCGCCGATGCGCGTCGTCTGCGATTCCAGATTGCCGCCGCGCAGCTCATATTCGCCGTTCGATCCCTCCGCCTGGCCGATGATCAGGTCCTGGGTGTAGTGCCCACCATCCGACTGAATGAAGCGGCCCGCTCCATTGGCGCCCACGACCGTGCGCGCGGTATTCAGACTCGAGTACATGCCGCTCATTTCGTAGCGACCCGTTGCGGCATGGGTGCTGGTACCGCGACCGAGCACAAGTTCCTGCGTGTCGTGCCAGCCGGCGCTGTGCACGAATTGCCCAACGCCGTCGTCGCCGATGACGGTACGCTGCAGGGTATGCAATCCCGCATTGTCACCGGCCAGTTCGTAACGGCCTTCGCTGCCGGACAGATGCGCAATCACGACTTCATTGCTGTCGTGCAGCCCGTCCAGTTGCCGATAGGTGCCGTGCCCGGCATCGCCCACGATCACACGCGAGCCGTGCGCCACCACATCGCCGCTGCGCTGTTCGAACACACCGTCGCTTCCGGCCTGTTCGCCGATCACGAGCGTCTGATCGGGCTGCAGATAGAGGCCATTGCCCGGGCCCGTGTTCTGTATAAAGGTGCCTGATCCACCACGTCCGACACGCAGGTTGTACACATCGAGCTGTCCATCGCTCCAGTGGAAGGCGCCCTGACTGCCTGCCATGTCACCAAGAATGAGATTGTCGGCGAACAGATTCTCACCACTGAATTGATAATCACCGACACCACCGGCCGCACGGCCGATGATCAGATCATTGGAATAGAATCCGCCGGAGAGATGCAGGACGTGGCCTGTGCCCGCATCACCGACGACAGTGCGCCGCGCATCATAGTTGGGACCGTAGGAGGGGTTGCCTGTCTCGGAATCGATACCGTAGCCGGAGAGTTCGTAGGTGCCTTCGCTCCCCGCCAGATGGCCGATGATCGTCTCATTACGGGCGTGAAGGGAGTCATTCATCTGGCGATAAACACCGCGCCCCGCCTCGCCAACGATGAGCGGCTGGCTTCCCCAGCCTGCGAGCAAATGACCGCTGCGCTGCTCGAACACGCCCTCGCTGCCGGCCTGCTCGCCGATGACGACACGCATGTCCGGATTGGAATACGCGGTATTGATGCCTTCGTAGATGAAGGACCCACGTCCGTTCCTGCCAATGAGCAGATTGGCAACATCGAACTGCCCGCCTGGGAAATTGAAGTTGAAGACGCCCTGACTGCCGGCCTCATCCCCAAGGATCAGATTCCAGGCCCAGAGATCACCGCCGTTGAAATTGAATGTGCCTTGGCTGCCGCCTGCCTGGCCGAGGATCAGATTATCGGTGCCCAGTGAACCGCCACTCAGTTGATAGTCCCCGATGCCGCCGCTTGACCTGCCGATTATGAGATCCATCGATCCGTGGTTGCCATTCGTCTGTATGAAGCGACCGGTTCCTGCATCGCCAACGATAGTTCTATCCGCCCAGTATTCGGCTTGGAAGGTAACGCCTGACCAATCCGTAACGCTGCCCGAAAGCTCATAGGTGCCCTCGCTCCCGGCGAGATGTCCGATCACCGTTTCGCGCACAGCGTGACGCCCAAACTGCTGCCGATAAACACCCCGACCGCCTTCACCGATGATGATCCGCCACGCCGTTACTAATCATACGTAGTGACAAAGCTATTGAGCTGTTCAAAGACGCCCTCGCTGCCCGCCTGCTCGCCCAGGATGATCGTCTGGTGTGGCTGCACATACATCTCACCGCCATTGTCCAGGATGAATCGACCGGAGCCGTTTCTGCCGACAATCAGTTGCTCGAAATCGAGCGTGCTGAAGGTCGGCCCGCCCGCCTTGGTGAACGTTCCGTGGCTTCCGGCCTGATCGCCAAGTACGATGCTGTATGCACCCAGCGAGCCGCCGCTGAGCTGATAATCGCCGACGCCTCCCGCGGCGCGGCCGATGGTCAGCTCGTCGGAATAGTGCATACCGTCCGTCTGCACGAAACGGCCCGTACCGGCATCGCCCACGACCGTCCGGTAGGCATTACGTTCACTGGTCGCGCCGGAAGTTCATGACGTCAGATCCGATATGGTTTCGCCTTAGTTTGTGACAGCTGTCCATCCAAGGCGGTGATCTCGCCCGGCGCCGCGCTGTAACGTTGCATACTCACCAACTAGGCTTCGATGATGTATTCGGCGGCGGGAGAATGTCGGCGATCAGATTCTTGCGCTTGCACCATGCGCTGATAAAATGGGCCGTTGACCTTCAGTTCATTCAGCGTGTGGACAGGTGAACCCGCCGACCAGGCGAAGCCCTGAGAGGCACTCATCACCACCACAGCGAAGCGCTGCTGTCATGAGAGGGATGCAATACTCATAACATCGTCCTTAGATTTATGCTGGCTATTCAGCTATAGCGAGTAACCTGGAGTCATGTAGCGACATTCAAGCCGTTCGATTGAACAGTCGCCGCTGCCGCCGACCATGGTGCATTCGTCAGTAACTTGCAAAGCCGGATGTATAGCGCAACCGCAGATCAATCAGTCCCATCCGGTTGCCGCCAGGCACGCCGCCAACCCAGCCTCCAGCGTCGGGTAGCGCAATTCCACGCCAAGCTCTTCACGCATCCGCCGATTATCCAAGCGTTTCGATTCTTCCATGAAGCCGCGCATGCCGGGGCTGAGTTGGTCGATCTCATCCCGGCTTATCAAGGGTGGACGCGGCAGGCCGGTGAAGTCGGCGATGCGATTGAAGTAATCGGTCATATTGGAGGGCTGGCCATCGCTGACGTTATAGGCTGCACCCGGTTGGCCACGCTGCATGGCGGCACGGCAAACGGTGATGAGATCGTCGACATGAATGCGATTGGTATACGGCGAATCCGCTTCTGACAACAATGGCAGACCTTTGCGCAGCCGCTCCAAAGGCAATTTCCCGGGACCGTAAATACCCGGCACGCGCAGGATTACCACCGGTACGCCGGTGGCGGCGCTCCACGCGTGCAGCGCGGCTTCGGCATCGGCGCGGCGGTGCGCGCGCGGTGTGCTCGGATTGAGCGGATACGTCTCATCGACCCAGGCACCGGCGCAATCGCCATAGACACCGCTGGTGCTGATGTACACAATGCGCTGCGGTAAAGCGGCGGTGAGCGCCGCGAGTACCCGGCGCAGGCGCGGATCGGTATCGCCCTCCGCAGGTGGCGGGGCAAAGTAATAAAGTTCTGTGCCCGTAGTCGGCAAATACCGGCAGCTCGGCCGCAGCATCCAAGTCCACCTGCACGGTAACGGCACCCAGCGCCTGCAATGCAGCGACGGACTCCGCACGTGCGCACCAAGCCCGTCACGGCACACCCTTCGGCGCGCAACTGCCGCGCCAAACGCTGGCCCACATAACCGCACCCCACGATCACCACGGGGGGTGTTTGGGACATAGACACAGGCTTCATCGGTTTATCTCCCCGGCCAAATCAGCGACAATCGCCGCCCTTATCCTTCCGTCAGCAGTCTATCCATGCCGTTTCAAGTCCATCTGCACCCCAGCGGACGTCAGTTCAGCGTCGAGCCCGGCGAAACCGTTCTCGCCGCCGCGCTGCGCCACGGCGTGACGCTGCCCTATGGCTGCCGCGTCGGTCGCTGCGGTACCTGCATGGCGACGCTGCGCGCGGGTCGCATCGGCTACGACGGCGATCTGCCGCCGGGCTTGGAGCCGTACGATATCGCCGCTAACAAGATTCTCGTCTGCCAAGCCAGGCCGGAGACCGATCTGGTCATCGAAACCCGCGAACTCGTCCGTGCCGGCGATATTCCGATCAAGAATCTGCCCGCACGCGTACAGGATCTTGAAGTGCTAACCCACGACATCATGCGTCTGCGGCTGAAACTGCCGGACAGCGAGCGCATGCAGTTCATGGCTGGGCAGTATATCGAGATCCTGCTCAAGGATGGCCGGCGACGCGCCTTCTCGATCGCCAATGCGCCCCACGACGATGCCTTTATCGAACTGCACATTCGCCTGATCCCCGGCGGACAGTTTACACACACGGTCTTCGAGGAGATGAAACCCAAGGCCATGCTGCGCATCGAGGGACCCTTGGGCACCTATTACCTGCGCGAAGACTCACCACGACCGATGATACTGATGGGCGGCGGCACCGGCTTCGCGCCGCTCAAGGGCATGCTGGAACATGCCTTTTACATTGGCATCGAGCGCCCGCTGCATCTGTTCTGGGGCGTACGCACGCGCCAGGATTTGTATATGCAGGACTTGATTCAAGGCTGGCTGGCGCAGCATCCGAACTTCCGCTACACGCCGGTGTTGTCCGAACCTTCCGTCGACGATCATTGGTCTGGCGAGACCGGTCTGGTGATGGATGCGGTCGCGCGCGACTATCCTGATCTTCGCGGTTACGACGTCTACATGAGCGGTCCACCGGCGATGTGCGATGCCGCACGCGCATGTTTCATCGCGCACGACTTACCGCTCGACCAGATGTTTTCGGATGCGTTTGAATTTGGTGCCGACGTGCGCGGCGAGGCGGCGGGGATAAGCTGAAACCGGGAGTGGCGATGATTAACCGTAGCCTGGGTTGAGCGTTAGCGAAACCCGGGTTTCACTGCGTTCAACCCAGGCTACAGGCTGCCCACTGTCTCTGTCTCGGGCGCATACGACGCCACCAAGGCCGCCTGCGCGCCGGTCGCCAGCAGCATGCCCTTGCGATAGCAGTAGGTCATGAGCGCGTTGTCGTTCAACTGTTCGGCGAGACTGCCCAACAATTGATAGGCCTCCACCGACGGTGTCGCACCGATGCTGGCCTCAAAGTATTCGCGGGCCTTGCCCCACAGACTGTTGCGCATGGCCAGTCGGCCCAAGGCCAACAACAATGCTGGATTGCGCTCATGATCGTGCAACCAACCTTCCGCCGTCGCCAGTTGCTGACGCACATTGGATTGCAGACGGCCGTACAAATCCACCAATCGATCATCCAGATTCTTTTTCAACGCACTGCGCAACAGTGACTCGGCCTCGTCATCCTGCGCCAGACGATGCAATTGCGTCGCATAGGCCAGCACCAGATCGACATTATGCGTCAGCCGCCGCGGCACATGGCCCCAGGCACCGTGCAGCACCGTCGCATCGAGACCGCGCGCCGCGCGTGCCAGCAGTTCACTGTGCAAACGCGCCTCCAATGCATCGGCGGCCTCCACGGCCAGCACTTTGCGTTTGCGCAACTCGGGCAGCAAGGCGCGCAACTGCTCCCAATCCTGTAGACGCTCGTAGAGGTGCGCGAGCATCTTCAACACCTGCGCATGCCGTGGTGCGAGACCCCGCAGACGGGTCAAGGTGGCGAGTGCCTGCTCCATCTGCCGATGGGCAATCTGCAACTCAGCCTGGGTGAGTCCCACGGCGATGTCGGCGGCTGGCGTACCCTGATGCGCCAGTCGCAGATACTGATCGCGACGGTCATGCGCGCCCTGTTGCTGGGCAGCGCGCGCCGCGGCCAGATAATTCAGCAGCGGCGTGTCGCTCTCGTCGGCATATTTGAGCAGTCGTTTTTCGGCGCCGCTCCAATTGCCTTCGGCGAGCTCGATGAGTCCGTGCGTGAGCGTGTTGCGCGTGCGCACAGCCTTGCGCCTCTGTTCCCATTCCCGCAACCGCTGCGGCGCGCGACGCAGACCGGTGAGAAAACGCAACAGCAGATACACCGTCGCGAAGCCTGCGAACAGCGTGAATATCAACAACGACAAGGTGGTCTCCAGCGTCCAGTCGCCGTAACCGATCAGCACATAGCCCGGCTCCTGCACCATCGTCAGGCCCAGCACAACGGCGACCGTGAGCGTGATCAGCAGGTAGACCAACAACTTCATGGCGCGGCCCCGGCGGCAGCGGTGCTGTTCGTCTGTTGCCGCAGCAAGCGCAACGAGGCGCTGATATCCGGCATCTCAGGATGCACATCGAGTCCTGCCAGACGTTGCAGTTCCGCCTGCGCAGCGAGCACGGTCGGTGCATCGTCCGCGAAATGTGTTTGCACCCAGGCGACAGCGGCCTTCAGGCTGGACCGATAGCTGGCGGTATCGCCTTGCAGAGCGGCCAGCCGTGCAATGTTCAATTGCAGGCGCAGATTTTCATGTAGAAAAAATTCCTGCTCGGGGGCAAGCATCGGCGCGACCGGCGCATCGTTGCGACGCACCACCACCAGTGAACGCAGCGCCTCCCAGATATTCGCCACGACGGCTTCCACGCGACTGCGCCAGTCATTCGCGGCAGCAGGGACATTTTCCGTGCCGGTGGCAGCCAGACTGCGCGGTGCATGTCGATCCTTGAGCGGCCACTGCGCGACCTGTGCCGCCAGACTGTCGAGCGTCAAGGTAATACCGGCGAGATCGGGCTGCGCAACGGCTTCCAGCGCGGCAACTTCGCGGGCGATCTGTTCACGCACGGCATTTAAACCGGGATCGGCGAGTGTCTGCAGTCGCTGATCGGCGCTGCGCAAGGCCTCGGCGGCCGTCAGCGTGTCGCGTTGCAGTTGTGCGCGCTGATTGGCGATGCGCAGCAGGTATTGCGCCTCGGCCAGCACCCATTCGTCCTGACTGCGACCGATCTGTGCGCGCAGCACGCCGAGTGCATCCTCCAGCGCCGTTTGTGCGGTGGCGAGTTTGCGCTGTTCGTCATCAATACCGCGGCGCGTGCGCTCACTCGCGGCGAGGTCGTTATCCAATCGGTCCTTGAAGCTCTGCAAACGCTGGTCGAGCGCTTGCGTGCGCGTATCGACCTGCCCCAGCACCTGTTGCTGCCAGTCATTGAGTCGTTGGACTTCGTGCCAGATGAAATATCCGCCGACAGCAGTACCGATCGCCGCCGCCAAGGCGAGCAGTGCGAGGGGTTGGGCAAACGAGCGGCGCACCGGGGGTGGCGCGGTTTCCGTGGCGCTTGCATTCACCGGCGCCGGAAGCTCGGCGGGTGTCTGTAAATTTTGTTCGTCGCTCATGATTCTGGAGTCTTCCGTTGCTATAGCCGACGACAGGTTTCAAATCTGTCGCCGCCCGTTATCGCGGCGGCGCTTTCGCGTAATGCGTGCACAGAGCATCGAGCAGCGCCGCATCGGTCGCATCATGAGCGACCAGGATCGCGCCGGTCACACCCAGCGAACGCGCGCGCTCCTGTGTGCGTGCATTGCCGACGACCAGGGTCGTCGCATTGAGCAGCTCTAGACCGAGTGTACCAATGATCGCCAACAGCTTCTGTAAACTTTCACTGCTGCTGATTAAAACGGCGTCAATTGCGCCGCTTTGCCAGTCTTTCAGCAACGCGGCCGGATCGGTCGTGACGCTATCGCGACGATAGACTTCCAGATAGTCCACCTGTGCGCCGCGCGCGCGCAAGCTATCGCGCAGGGTGTCCCGGCCACCGTCACCGCGCAGAATCAGGATGCGCTGATCGCGCACCGCCTGCAGCGCGGGCAGGTCCAACAACGCCTCACTGGTAAAATCGCGTTCTGGCGCTATATCGACCTTCAGCCCATGCCGGGTCACGGCGCGCGCCGTGGCAGCGCCAATCGCGGCGATCTTCACGGCCGTTGGCCAGGCGTTGGTGGCCATGGCCTCCAGGGTGAATTGCACAGCGTTGGCGCTGACGAAGATCGCGAGGTTGTAATCACCGAGTCGCGCCAGTCCCGCCTGCACCACTCGCGGATCGACAGCCGGACGAATTTCCATGACGGGAAAGCGCACCGCCCGGCCACCGGCGGCCTCGATCGCTGTGCAGAGCGTGTCGGCCTGCAGCGCTGGCCGCGTCACCAGAATACCGCGACCGCTCAAGACGCCGGACGTGGCGGATGCAGGCATTAGGCGTTCAGTCCGCCGCGTACAGCGCGTCGAGGATGGCACCCGCACCGCGACTGAGCAGATCCTCGGCCAACACCTGACCGAGTTCCTCGGCATCCTCGGGCCGACCGCTGATGACACCGTGAATCAGTTGCGAGCCGTCCGGGCTGCCGACCAGACCGCGCAGCACGATCACACCGTGTTCGAGTTCCGCATAACCCGCGATGGGCACCTGACAGCCGCCGTTGAGACGGTGATTGAAGGCGCGTTCGGCGCGCAGACGGCTGGGTCGTGGTGGCATGCGCCAGCGGTGCGATCAGCGCCTGAATCGCCGCGTCGCCGCGGCGGCATTCGATACCGATGGCGCCCTGGCCGATCGCCGGCAGAATAATCTCCGGGCCCAGTTCCTCACGAATGCGCGCCGCGAAACCCAGGCGCTTGAGACCGGCGCAGGCGAGAATGATGGCGTCGTATTCGCCTTGATCGAGCTTGGCCAGGCGCGTATTCACGTTACCGCGCAGATCGCTCATCACCAGGTCGGGCCGCCGCGCGCGCAATTGGCACTGGCGGCGCAGACTGGACGTGCCGACGCGCGCGCCCTGCGGCAAGTCGTCGAGCGTGGCGAAGTTATTCGCGACGAAGGCGTCGCGCGGGTCCTCGCGTTCGAGGATCACGGCCAGTTCCAAGCCGTCGGGCAACTCCACCGGCACGTCTTTCATGGAATGCACCGCGATGTCGGCGCGGTCTTCCAGCATGGCCTGTTCCAGTTCCTTGACGAACAGGCCCTTGCCGCCGACTTTGGCCAACGGGCTGTCGAGAATTTGATCGCCGCGGGTGGTCATGCTGACCAGTTCGACCTGTAAGCCGGGGTTGTGCAATTGCAGACCCTGGCGGACATGCTCGGCCTGCCACAAGGCGAGGGCGCTTTTACGGGTGGCGATACGCAAGACAGCTGACGACATGGTGGGCAGTACCGTGATGACCGTTGTGGGGGCGTCCAGTTATAGATACGGCCAACTGGATGCAGGCTGCGAGGATACCGACCCCGGCCTACGCCTTCAACCGCGCGCGCACCTCGGGCTGATGGCGGCGGCTGACTTCCAGACGCTCGTCGATGCCGCCGAGCACCACCACGCACTGGCCCGCGGCGTCCTTTTCCAGCCCGACGATGAAGTCCGCTGCCACCAGGGCATTGCGGTGGATGCGCAGGAACCGCGCCGTGAACTCATCTTCCAAGTCTTTCAGCGGCTCCTCGATCAGATATTCGGCATCGCCGGTGCGCACGGTGACGTATTTATGGTCGGCGCGGAAAAAGCGGATATCACTGACCGGTATCAATTGCAGATTGCCGCGCACGCGCACGCAGATATGGCTGCGCACACCGCCGGTGTCGCTGCCCAACTGCGCGGCCTGGGCACGCGTCAGGCGTCGCGCATTGCCCAATGCGGCGGCGAGGCGCTCGGCGCGTATCGGTTTCAATAGATAATCGACGGCGCAGGCCTCGAAGGCTTCGAGGGCGTGATCGCCGAAAGCGGTGGTAAAAATCACCGCCGGCGGGTCGGCGAGCCCGGCCAGATGCCGGGCCGCCTCCAGGCCATCCATGCCGGGCATGCGGATGTCCATCAACACCACATCGGGCTGGAGTTGCTCGCAGCCGTGCAACGCCGATTGACCATCAGCGGCCTCGCCACACACTTCGCAATCGGGAACCTCTGCCAGCAGCCGCCGCAGGCGTTCCCGTGCCAGCGTTTCATCATCGACCAGCAGCACCTTCATGTCGGTGTTGTCCCTACATCGGACAGCGGAAACAACACGCGCACGCGGTACAGGCCTTCACGCTGATCCATTTCCAAACGCGCCTCGGGTCCATAGGCGAGTTGCAGACGTTCGCGAATGTTATCCAGCGCCATGCGATTGCCGTTCGGATGCGTGCGCACTGTCGTTCGCGGTCGCCGTCTCCGGCAGTGGATTGCGCACTTCCAGCCTGAGCACGCCGCGATTGTAGGTGCCGAGGATGTGCACGCGACCGCCGCCGGCGCGCGGCTCGATGCCGTGATACACCGCGTTTTCGACCAACGGCTGCAGGATCAGGGCCGGCACCGGCGCCTGCATGGGCAGATTCTTCAGTGTCCAATCCACGTGCAGGCGATCACCCAGACGCTGGGTCTCGATGCGCAGATAACTGCGCGTGAAATTTATTTCCTGTTCCAGGGTCACGCGTTCACGCATGTCGCGCATGGTCACGCGGAACAGCTCGGCGAGATCCTGCACGACATCTTCGGCCAGACGCGGATTGCTGGCGGTCAGCGCGGCGATGGTGTTCAAACTATTGAACAGGAAATGCGGCCGGATGCGCGCCTGCAAGGCCTGGACGCGGGCTTGCGCCTCGGCCGTCACTTGTTCCGCCCATTGATGGCGCACATAGAAATAGCGCAGCACCATGCCGCTCAACAGCGCGCTGATAGCGAGATTGCGCAGCAGAAATCCGCCGTGGTCCGGTAACGGCTGGAGGAGATCCAGGCGATCCGCCAGGCGGAAAGTGAGTTCGCTGATCGCGACCGTCACCAACAGCAGCGACAGATAGCTCACCAAGGTCGCCGCCACGGTGCTCATGCGCATCAGCCAAGGCCGTAGCGCGCACAGTACGCCGGCACTGACCAGCGCCACCCATTGCACGAACAGCGACACCAGGCCCAGTTCGCTCCATTTGTCGCCGCCCCCTTTGATATCAGGCCAGGGCGCGGCCAGCACCAGGATGAAGGCCAGCAACTCGGCCACCACCACCACCGCGAACACCAGGCGGATGGCGCAAAAATTCGGCAGGAAGAAGCCCTCGGCGAGGGCCGCTGTCGCGTTGGAGCGTACGCGTGTCTCAGTCATTGGGTGCAGTTTCGACATTCCTTTGTCCTTGTACAAGCAGGTATTTGGTTATACTTGGCCGCCACGCACATCATTAGATAGACGGAACCGACCATGTCCAGCGATAAATCCGGCAGCACACCTACGGGCCATACGCTCTGGGGCGGCCGCTTCAGCGAATCCACCGATGCCTTCGTCCAGGCCTTCACCGCCTCGGTGAGCTTCGACAAACGCCTGTACGCCTACGATATCGCCGGCTCCATCGCCCACGCACGCATGCTCACCCAAGTAGGTGTGCTGAACGAGGCCGAATGCACCGCCATCATCGACGGGCTGACCGCGATCCGCGGCGAAATCGAAAACGGCACATTCGAGTGGTCGATCGCCCTGGAAGATGTACACATGAACATCGAGGCGCGGCTCACCGAACGTATCGGCGTGGCCGGCAAAAAACTGCACACCGGGCGCTCGCGCAATGATCAGGTCGCCACCGACATCCGCCTGTATCTGCGTGACGAGATCGACCTGATCGCCGCCGAGCTGCGCCGCCTGCAACACGGCCTGCTGGATCTGGCCGAGCGCGAGGCCGACAGCATCATGCCCGGCTTCACCCATCTGCAGGTCGCCATGCCGGTCACCTTTGGCCATCACATGCTGGCCTGGTTCGAGAATCTCGACCGCGATCACGGCCGGCTGCGCGATCTGCGCACGCGCATGAACGTCATGCCGCTGGGCGCGGCCGCCTTGGCCGGGACGACGTATCCGATCGATCGCGCCTACACCGCCGCACTGCTCGGCTTCGACAGGCCGGCGGAAAACTCTCTGGATGCAGTCAGCGATCGCGACTTCGCCATCGAGTTCTGCGCCTTCGCCGCGATGTTGATGATGCATCTGTCGCGCTTCTCCGAAGAGCTGATCCTGTGGACCTCAGCGCAGTTCGGCTTCATCGATCTGCCAGACCGCTTCTGCACCGGTTCTTCGATCATGCCACAGAAGAAAAATCCCGATGTGCCGGAGCTGGTGCGCGGCAAAACCGGCCGCGTCAACGGTCATCTGGTGGCCTTGCTCACGCTGATGAAAGGCCAGCCGCTGGCCTACAACAAGGACAATCAGGAAGACAAGGAACCGCTGTTCGATGCCATCGACACCGTCAAGGGTAGCCTGCGGGTGTTCGCCGACATGATGCCGGCCGTGCAGCCACGGCGTGAACGCCTGCGTGAAGCGGCCCTGGCGGGGTTTTCCACCGCCACCGATCTGGCCGATTATCTGGTGCGCAAAGATGTGGCGTTCCGCGATGCGCATGAAATCGTCGGCAAGGCGGTCAAACGTGGCATTGAACTGGGCAAAGATTTGTCGCAATTGTCGCTGGCGGAATTACAGACATTTTCCGCCGTGATCACCGCGGATGTGTTTGCGGCGCTGACCCTGGAAGGTTCGGTGGCGGCGCGCGATCATCTGGGGGGCACGGCGCCGACGCAGGTACGCGCGGCGATTGCGCGGGCGCGGGCACGCTTAGCGGACACTTAACCTGCGATGGCACGTGCGGCATCCGCGTCTGTCGGGTTGCCGAGTTTGAATTTGCTGATGGCCTTGGCCGGCCGACCCACGTAGTAGCCCTGCACATAATCCACGCCCAGGCGCCGCAACATCTCCACCGTCGCGGCGTTCTCGACGAACTCGGCAACGGTGCGGATACCCATGCCGCGCGACACGTCCACGAGTGCCTTCACAAACAATTGATCGTCGCGGCTCTTGGTGATGTCGCGGATAAAGCTGCCGTCGATTTTCAGAGATATCGACGCGCAGGTTCTTCAGATAGGAGAACGAGGAGAAGCCCACACCGAAATCGTCCAGCGAAATCTGACAGCCTAGCTGGCGGATCCGGGTGATGAATTCGGCGGCCTTGGCCATCTGTTCGCAGGCGGCGGTTTCGGTGACCTCGAAGGTGATGCGCTGCGGATCAATGCCGGTCGCCTGCAATTCCGATTCGATCAGATTGAACACCTCATCGTCACCCACCGACATGCCCGACAGATTGATGGAGATACCGACGCCGGACAGCTCTTGTGGCAGGCCGGCGAGGTAGCGCAGCGCCTTGCGCACTATGGCGCGATCGACCTTGCCAATCAGTCCGAACTGCTCTGCGGTGGGGATGAAATTACCGGGCATCAGCGTGCTGCCGTCGCGGTCGCGCATGCGCACCAGGGTCTCGAAATGATGTACTTCACCGTCGATCAACGCAGCAATGGGCTGGAACGCCAGCTCCAGCGAATCGTTATCCAGTGCCTCGACGATGCGCGACTTCCAAGCCAGCTGCGTACCCATACGCTCGCGGGACATGTCGCCTTCGACAAACAGCTTGGCGCGATTGCGCCCGGCATCCTTGGCCGCATACATCGCGGTATCGGCCTTGGCCATCAGTTCCACGGCATCGCGGCCTTGCTCGGGGAATAACACTAAGCCAATACTTGCAGACACATTCAGGGCCTGCCCTCGGTGCAACGGCCGGCACTCCGCGATCGCCTCCAAGATGGCGCGGGCCTTGTCGCGCGCCTGCTCCGCGCTCATCTCCGGGAATGCCATGGCGAATTCGTCACCACTCACCCGCGCCACCAGATCCTCATCGCGCGATAAACGTTTGAGCACACCGGAGATCTGCACAATCAACTCGTCGCCGACGGCGTGACCGGCGGTGTCGTTGACCATCTTGAGGTGATCCAGGTCGATCAGTATCAGCGCACCGGTACGATTACGCGACTGCGCGTGACGGACCTCGTGGGCCAGATCGATAATGAAACGGCGCCGATTGCCCAGCCCGGTCAGTTGATCCTGATTGGCCAGCACGACCAAGCGTTCTTCATCCTGCTTGGCTTTCGAGGCGTCGCGGGTGGTGCCGCGATAACCGTGCATCACACCCTCTTCCGTCACCGGCATAGCGTTGAGCCGCAGAAAACGGCGTGAACCGTCCGCGAGCGTGACATTGCATTCGAGTTCCTTGAACGGATAACACTTGCTGGCGCCACACTGGAGCCGTGCCATGACTTCGCTCAGGTCGTCATGCGCAAAGATCTGCGCCAGGGTACGGCCGACAAAATCTTCGGGAGTCATTTCCAGGGTTTCGGTCACGCCGGAGGACACGTAGATGAACCGCCCCAGGTGGTCGGTCTCCCATAACCAGTCCGAGGAACTCTCGGCGAAATCGTGGAAACGCTGTCGATTACGCTCCAGTTCCGCCTGCGAGGTGCTGAGATCGGCGAGCATGCCGTTGAAGGAATTCGCCAATTGACCCAACTCGTCGTCGCGGCGCACCTGTACCTGATAGGTCAGGTTGCCGGCGGCGATATGCCGGGTCGCTTCGGCCAGCGCCATGATCGGCTTGGTCAGCGTGGCGCGACTGACGCCGATACCAATCAGCAGCGCGACCAGCAGGATCAGCGCTGAAATGATCAGCGCAGAATTGCCCAAACGCACGTAGGGCTCCCAATAACTGGCGCTGGAATGCGCCAGCAGCACATGCGCCACGACGGTCTTGGTGTCTGCGCCCATCACGGGGTAGACATGACCGATAAACGCTTCACCGCCGGCATCGAACTTGATCGGCGCCCGCGAGTCATTCGAATACTGCAACTGTTGCACGTCGAGACTCCCGGCCGGCAGCGTACTGCCGAGCACGACATTGCCGGAGAACAGTGCAACTTCGGAACGCACCAATTCCTTGTAGGTGTTCACCGCCGCTTGATTGATTTCTTCGCCGGTCACCAGCACGCCGATGGCGCCGCTGCCAACGGTACTTTGAATGGGGATCGCTGCCAGCCGTAGGAAGGTATCGAATATCAGGGCATTGCCATAGGCAACCGGTGCACCCGCCGCGATTTGCTTGAGCAGCGCCTGTAGCGGCTCGGAGGCCAACACTTGCGGTGAAGTGAAATGCGGCTTGCTGCCCTCGGCAATAGCCGAGTCGGCGCTGTTGCCCAAGTACACCGCCAGCAAATCGATACCCGGGCGCGGATACAGATCTTCCAGCATGCCCCGCACGGTCGCCGCATCGCCGGTGGAGGCCGCCGCCAACAGACTCGGTTCGCGACTCGCGCCGCGCGCCGTCGTGACCATGCGCTCGAAGGCGTGTTTTTGCGCCTCGACAAACACCCGCTGCGCGCGCGCAAGGTCGTTTTCGATCTCAGCGTGTACGTGATTTTGAATCAGGAATAATCCAGCCGCCGTCACGCTGCTCAGCACCAGCAACACCAGTACCATAATGAACAACGCGTTTTTCTGTCCGATATTCATGGGCCAATATTCATCGCTTCAAAATCCCGGCTGACTCGGGAACAACTGCTCGACCGCCACCACCTGTGGTGGCATGGCTCCCCGCATATTCTGGTTGAAACCTTTCACGGCCAAACGGATCTGCAAAGGGGGCGGTGCCGTCAATGCCTCTGCCTCGATGATGCGCGTTTCGGCACCCGGGGCGGCCACGCGCAAGCGCCATTTACCAGCCGGCAGATCCCGGAATTCAAAGGTTTCGCCGGGACTCACCATGCGCACCAGCGGTGTATCCAGCACATCGATGCGCGCATAGCTCTTGGCATGGATATGACAGAACCAATGCAAATCATCGACCTCATTCAAGGTAATCGCAGCGCTACGGCCAAGACCACTTCGATCCAAACGCAGCTCGATCGGCTGCGTCTTCGAGTGCGTGAACAATTGATGATAGACGTCATCCTGATTTTCAAAGCGCACCCGATCACCGCGGGGGAAGGCCAGATACAACGGTGCAATCCGACTGCCCGCCACGCTGATCACGTGTTCCACTGCAGCCGCTCGCGCCAGTTTTTGGCCCTCAGCGGGATACAAGGCCACACTCACCGGCAGGCTCCTGACCGCCTCACCCCGATCGTTAAACATCCCGGCCTGCTCGACGGACACCACGCCGCGCACTTCGGCGGCCTGGCTCATGGCGCAAAGCAGCAGCATCGGCAGCACGAGTCCGTGAGTAACCGCGATTTTAAGTTGTTGGCGTTTGGGCATATCCTTGTTCTGGGCACGCTAAGGCCCGACCCTTACTCTCCGACGCAATACGCATCCACGGCTTAGGTAGCGGCCGGTTTGCAGCGACTTTGAACAGCAGGTGCACAACGCCAATGAACGAACATCTGCAACCACCCCAAGGCGACAGCCTGGAACAACTGCGGGCTCGCCTGGCTCGGTTTGCCGCCGACCGCGATTGGGACCAGTTCCACTCGCCGAAAAATCTGTCCATGGCACTGATCGCCGAAGCCGCCGAGCTGGTCGAGCACTTCCAGTGGCTCACCGAGGCCGCCAGCCAGTCACTGGCCCCAGCCAAGCACGCCGAGGTGCGCCTGGAACTGGCCGATATCCTCATTTACCTGATTCGTATCGCTGACAAATTGGACGTCGATCTGATTGCCGCGGCCAACGACAAGATCCACCTCAACGCCTCCCGCTATCCGGCAGAGCAGGTGCGTGGCGATGCGCGCCGGGCCGATGAATACGAACGTACCCAGGATTGAGCACATAGGATTGATCACGTCATAATACTGGCGCCGGCACGACGGTAATTGCTTGTCAACGCAAGGATTCCTCCCTGAATCGGACTCTAAAGACCCGGCGGTTCCCGTCGCTATAAAGCGTGACGCAGATCGCATCGGCATCCGCCGGCGTGCAACGTCACCGCTATAGCTATAGAGGAATACGCATGAAGGACACCCTTGCATTGGAACAAGCCCTGGCCCTGATCGACAACGGCCTGGACCCGGTCATGTTGTTCGACGCCCAGGATCGGGTCGTCGCCACCAATGCGGCCCTGCGCACCCTGATCGGTAATGCGTTCGACACCCTGATCGGTTGCCGTGCCGCTGATCTCACCGGCAATCCCGTACAAATGCTGCTCACCGGCAGCGACACCTTCGCCTACCTCGGTGCGGGTGACCACCACGGCTATTTCACCGCCCAGGATCTGCGCCTGCCGCCGGGCGCGACCGCGGTACGCGCGCGTCTGCTGCGCGATGTCAGCGAAGTCGAACATCTGCACGCGGAGCGCGAGCAACTACAGGCAGAACTGGAAGCCCAGACACTGCATGACCCGGTGACCGGCCTGCTCAACCGCCGTGGTCTAATGGTGGCCTTGGAACCCCAGGTCTCGCGCTGCCGTCGCTACAACAGCCCGTTGTCGGTCATCGTCATGGATGTCTACGGCACGGCTGCCGAAGATTCTATGCTGTTACGCATCAGCCAGATTCTCAAAGATCAGTTGCGCTGGGCCGACGTGATCAGCAGCAGCGAGAATCATGAGTTCATCATGGTCTTGCCCGAAACCCGCCGCGATGATGCCCTCGCGCTGACGGAAAAACTCAACGACCGTCTCGGCCGTGAATTCCAGGATGGCAACACCGCTTGGACGGCCTTCGGTGTGGTCGAATGTCAGAAGACCGATAATACCAGCACCTTACTGCGCCGCGCCCAAACGGCCCTTGACCAGGCCCGTGCGTCACGCGACGGTCACCCAGCGGTCGCGCTCTAGTTCAATGACAGATCGCCCCCGCGCATCGACAGATGCCCCACCTGCTGCCGACTGTCGTGGTAATGAGTTGCTATGAAATTGGTTAAAGACGCAGACGCACCGGCCGCGTTCGACAGCATGGATTTGCGCACGGTCAAACGTCGCTTTATGGCGCTCAACAATGACCGTCTAAAACGCGTCTATCAGAGTCTGCGCGACCGGCAACAGATATTTTTCGAGCTGTTGCCGCTGCTGTTCCACATCAACCACCCCTTGCTGCCCGGCTATCTGTCGAGCAAGACACCGGCCGGTATCGCCGATTACACCCCGAGCAATCGTTCCATCGAAGCCGGCCGGCGCCTGTCCAAGGGATTCAGCTATCAGCGCCGCGCGCAACGCCGCTTCGACGTCCATGCCCTGTATCTGATGGGCTCCAGTGGCACCATCGCCTACTCCGACAGCAGCGACTTCGATTTCTGGCTGTGCATTCGGCCCGACCTGGACAGCGAAGAACAGCAGGCCTTGTCACGCAAGGCTGAAGGCATCGAATCCTGGGCCGCCACGCTCGGCATGGAGGTGCATTTCTTCGTCATGAGCGACGAGGCCTTCCGCCGCGGTGAAATGCTCTCGCTCTCCGAAGAAAGCAGCGGCAGCGCGCAGCATCATTTGCTGCTCGACGAGTTTTATCGCACCGGCCTGCTGGTGGCTGGGCGCTATCCGCTCTGGTGGCTGGTCCCGCCGGAACAAGAAGCGAATTACGATCAGTACGCCGCCGACCTCAAACGTAGGCGTTTCGTCGGTCCGAATGACACCGTCGATTTTGGCGGGCTGAGCGAACTGCCGGCCAGCGAGTTTTTCGGCGCCACGCTCTGGCAGCTCTATAAGGCGGTCTCTTCACCGTATAAATCGGTGCTCAAGATTCTGCTCATGGAAAGCTACGCTCACGAATACCCACACCCGCAAATGCTCAGCGTGCGCTATAAGGCTGCCGTGTGGAGTGGCGAGGGCTCGCTGGATACACTCGATCCCTACCGGCTGATGTGCAGCCGCGTCGAGGAGTATCTCCTCGAGCAGGGCGAACTGAATCGTCTAGAGCTGGCGCGGCGTTGTTTTTACTTCAAGGTCAACGAGCGCATGAGCCGGCCGGATCGCGCCGGCAACATCACCTGGCGGCGCGAGACCATGCGTGAGCTGGTCAACGAATGGAGTTGGACGCAGGCACATCTGCTGATGCTCGATTCACGCAACACCTGGAAGATTCATCGCGTGATGGAGGAGCGACAGGGACTGGTCGAAGCCCTCACCCAAAGCTATCGCGCGCTGTCCAACTTCGCGCGCAAACATGCCAGCAACCACGCCATAGATCCGACCGAACTCAATCTGCTCGGACGCCGGCTGTATGCCGCCTTCGAACGCAAGGCCGGCAAGATCGACCTGGTCAATCCCGGGATCTCCGATGACCTGATCGAGGAACGTCTGTCGCTGCATCAAGTGCGCGGCCTCGAACCGGGCTGGGTGTTGTACCGTGGCGATGTACGCACGGGCGACACGCAAGGCGAGAAGGCGCTGAAACGTGCGCACAACCTCATCGAAATCCTGGCCTGGTGTCACTTCAACCGTCTGCTGAATCCGTTCTCCTGCATGATCAGTCTGCATCCCGACGATTGTGACGTGAGCAATTGGGAATTACGCTCGGTTGTCGATTGTTTGCAGCAACTGTTCCCCGATGGACAGCTACAGGATGCGGAAATAGCCGAGCTTTCGCAGCCGGCACGGATCCGCCAGGCGGCACTGTTCATCAATCTCGGTGTCGATCCGATGTCCGGACTGACGCGCGACGGCATGCACCTGGTCAGCAGCCGCACCGATGCCTTGAGTTACGGCGGTCTGTGGGAAAACCTCGCGCTGACCTTCGAAATGATCGCCATCACGACTTGGCAAGAGGTGTTGACGTTCCGCTATGCCGGCGAAACGGCGCTGCTCGATGCAGTCTGTGATTACCTGGCTTGGTCACCGCTGAATGCTGAACACAGGCCACAACCCATTTCTTGCTTCAGCTTTTCATCGACTCGCGGCGCCCCCATCGCGCACCGTGTCGATGCCGTATTCCGCGATGTCATTGCCTGGTTCTATGGCGGCGCTGGGCGTGGGCGTGGTCGCTATGTATTACGGGTCGGCCAGCAGTACTTCGTGCTGCAGCCGGAAAATGATGTGCCACGCTACGAAAAATTTTCCAACCTGACGACGCTGCTCACGCACCTGGGTTCGCCGCAGGACGAATTCAGCCCGATCAGTACCGATCAATTCACGCTGACCGAGACGCCGTTGCCGGCGATTTTCAGACTTAACCGCGCCGGCTGCGTGCAGTTGTTCTATCAGGTAAATGGCGACCAGGCCTTGGTGTATGTTCTGGACGAGAAGGGCTCATTGTTCTCGCAGCAAGTCGCCTTCCATGACAACCTCACCTTGCTCACACAATTCCAGCGCTTCCTGGAAAAGGTGCAGCATCGTCGCGATTTTCTGGCTAACGAAACCGGGCAAGACGCCGTCAGTGATGAGATCGAGTATTACCAGATCCTCCAGCGCACCGGCGGCAAAGCCAGGCTGGAACGGCAGAACATCAACCCGTTCAAGCAGTCGAGCAGTTATTTTGGCGTGCAAGTGATCGGCGATATGCTCGAACAGAACCGCACCGTGCTGACCATGTACTGTAATGAGCAGGAGTTTTCCACGCTCGAACATGGCGACCGTTTATTCACAGAGGTTGCTCGCTATGTACTGAGCAAGCGCAGCAGCGGTCAGACCTACCCGATTTACATTACCGACATCGATCTTGCCCGCGGCTTGCTCGGTATCGACGCAACGCAAGGGCTGCAGACCGTGCATTTCTTAAACTATAAGAAGCGCATCGAGGCGCGCCTGAATCAGGCACTCAACGAACTCTGAATTAACGCCTTGGTGGCGCTGAGATTGCACCGCCGCGCATTATTCCACCTTCCGCACCTGCTCCATAATCGTCCGCATATCCTGTTCCCAACGGGCAAACACCGCGCCGAGTTCGGCATCGGCATAGTCCGCGCGCAAGTGCATCGGGTTGGCGGCAACCAGTAACGTTTCATCACCCTCGGCAAAGATGACGATCTGTAATGGCATATAGGGAATCAACTCGGGGTAACGCGCGCTGAGCATGCGGATCTCTTCTGGTTTGCCGAAAAACACGGCGCGATATTTATCGGTCTTGAAGCCAGACTCACTCAGTCCGATGTCCACCCGCTGTACCCGCGACAGGGTGTAACCCTGTGCGGAAATTGCCTCCTGCAAGGCCGACATGCTCTCTTCGAACAGCGCATGTGAACGCACCATCAGCATATCTTCAGCCTGCGCGCCAACGCTCAGCGTACAGGCCAGCAGCACCAACAAGCTAAGTAGCCAGCGCTTCATAGCGTCGCCTCTTCGAGAATCTCTGCGTACAGTTTGTGCATCTCGTCGCAGGCACGATCCAATTCGGCGTTGTTGAATAAATGGCTAAGACGTTTGGGGTTGATACTCATCACCAGCACCTTGCCCTCATGTTCTATCACGGTGACGCGGCAGGGCAGGAACAGGCCGACGCGCGGGTCCAGCGCCAGGGCATCGTTGAGAAAATTGAAATTGCAGAAGTACACCATCACTTGCCGGGTGTTCTGCTGCTCGGCCGGAAACAAGCCGTCTTCCAGAATCTGGTCGCGAATCAGCCGGAAATTTTTGCCCACGGCGGCGCGCTTCACCGACTCGACGGTTTCTTCCAGACTGTAGGGTGATTCCATGACCAGCATCGCCGGCTCGGCTTCCACAGCGGTAGTGGCTGGTTGTGCTGTCGCGGTGGTGGCGAAGCTGCGCACATAGCTGACCACGTTATCGATATCCGACTCGGACAATCCCTGTTTGAGGAACGACACCATCGGCGTGCCCTCGCGACCGTTCATCAATGTCGCCTTGATAAGCGCATCAGTAGCGGAAGCGAGGAAGCCGGGATTGTTCAACGCCGGGGCAATGATCGGCAGATCGCGCGGACGCGAGAAAGTAACGCCCGTGCCATGACCGCCTTGACCGTGATCGCCATGACATGCCGCGCACCGCTGTGCATACAGCGTTGCGCCCTTCACGGCATCGCCGACGATCGCTGTCTTGGCGAACGTCGGTGTAAGCTTATCTTTCTGCCAGCTGCGCAGATGGCCGATGATGGCGTCGATCTCGACCGCGTCCAGACGTGTAAACGCCGGCATGATGCGGCCTGGGCGACCGCGTTGAATGGTCTCGCGCAAGTAGGCGTCATCGACGCTGGCGAGAAACGCCGGCAACGCCAGCGGTATGCCGACACCGCCGGTACCGGTTTCGCCATGGCAGACCGCGCAGTTTTGCGCGTACAAGTGTGCGCCATCGGGAGACGCCGCCTGGGACAGGCTGGCGACCAGCAGCAACGACAGCAGAATGCAGAAACGGCTCAGTGATAATTCCACGCAGGCTTCCCTCCTGACGGTGCAGGGAGTGCGCCGGAGTATCCCAGCCACGCACCGGGCTGTCGTTGATGCATATCAAACCCGGTGAACGCTACGCCCGAACGCTACGCCAGAATCCCCTGCAACCACGCGCGGATATCCGCGACTTCCTCCATGCACACGCTGTGCGGCATACGGTAGGTATGCAACGTCGACCGAACCGCCCAGCGCCTGCAGGCGTGTGCGGGTGTCCTCCGCCAGCGCGTACACGGCGATGGTGTCTTCCGTGCCGTGGCCGATGAACACCGGCGTCGTGCGATTGGCCGCGCTGATCTCCGCCGCTAACGCCTCCGGCATGGCCAGATAGGTCGACAGCGCCAGGATTCCACCCAGACGTTGCGGATACGTCAGTCCCGCGTGCAGCACAATGGCGCCGCCCTGCGAAAATCCGGCGAGCACGATGCGTTCCGGCGCGATGCCGCGTGCGATCTCCGCATCGATCAGCGCCACGACCGCCGCCACCGAGGCGCGGATGCCCGCCGTGTCGGTATCGACGCGCAGATCCGGACGACGGATGTCGTACCAGGCACGCATGACATAACCGCCGTTGATGGTCACCGGGCGTTCCGGCGCATGCGGCAGAATAAACCGTACCCCGCGTTCAAGCTGCCCCAGTTCCGGCACCAACGATTCGAAGTCGTGGCCATCGGCACCCAGTCCGTGCAGCCAGATGACAGTGGCGGTGGCCGCGACCGGCGGTTCTATAACGAGGCATTCGAGCGTGGGTGTGTTCATGCCGGCATCCTACCGGAGCCGCACCGCGCAGCGCCAGCCGCGCGTGCTTTGCGTCCGCCGAGGCTTTGCGTTAATGTCGCGCGCACTTCCACCGGGTGTAACGCTCATGTCTCGACTTCGCTTATCCACACTCTTGTTGCTCGGCCTGTTGTCCGCCGGCGTGCTGTTGTCCGGCGGCTGCGGCAATAAAGGCCCGCTGTACCTGCCCGACCGCGCCGACAATCAGAAGTAAGCCGCATGGATTATTTCAATTACCACGACGGCCACTTGTGCGCCGAAGACGTGCCGCTCGCCGACATCGCCGCGCAGCACGGCACGCCGACCTATGTGTATTCCCGCGCGACGCTGGAACGCCATTGGCGTGCCTTCGACAACGCGCTGGCCGGACGTCCGCATCTGATCTGTTACGCGGTCAAGGCCAATTCCACGCTGGCGATCCTTAATCTGTTCGCTCGGCTCGGCTCCGGTTTCGATATCGTTTCCGGTGGCGAACTCGAACGCGTGCTCAAGGCCGGCGGCGAACCCGGCAAGATCGTGTTCTCCGGTGTCGGCAAGACCGCCGCGGAAATGCGCCGCGCACTCGACGTCGGCATCCGCTGTTTCAATGTCGAATCCGAGCCCGAGTTGGAACGCTTGAACGAGGTTGCCGCAACGCTCGGCAAGCGCGCGCCGGTGTCGCTGCGCGTGAACCCCGATGTGGATGCCGGCACCCATCCTTACATCTCCACCGGCCTCAAAGAAAATAAATTCGGCATCGACATCGCCATTGCCGAAGCGGTGTACGCGCGCGCCGCGACACTGCCGCATCTGGAGATCATCGGCGTCGACTGCCATATCGGTTCGCAGCTCACGCACGTCACGCCGTTCGTCGATGCACTCACGCGCGTGCTCGCGCTGCTGGACCGACTCGCCACGCGCGGCATCAACATCAAGCACCTCGACCTTGGCGGCGGTCTGGGCATCCGTTACCGCGACGAGCAACCGCCGGAGCCACGCGATTATCTCGCACCGATCCTCGCCGCCTTCGGGCGAACGCGATGTAGAAATATTGTTGGAGCCCGGTCGCGCCATCGTCGGCAATGCCGGCGTGCTGCTCACGCGTGTTGAATACCTCAAGCACACCGAGCATAAAGATTTCGCCATCATCGACGCGGCCATGAACGACCTGCTGCGCCCGGCACTGTACAACGCCTGGCAGGCGATCATTCCGGTGCAGCCGCGCCTGGATAAAACGCCGCGCGTCTATGACCTCGTCGGTCCGGTGTGCGAGACCGGCGACTTCCTCGGCAAGGATCGCGAACTCGCGCTCGAACCCGGCGACCTGCTCGCCGTGCGTTCCGCCGGTGCCTACGGATTTTCGATGAGCTCTAATTACAACTCGCGTCCGCGCGCCGCGGAGATCATGGTCGACGGCAAACACCTGCATGTCGTGCGCGAACGCGAGACGCTGGACGATCTGTGGCGCGGCGAACGGGTATTGCCCTGATGACTTTCTATACCAGGCGCTCCGTTTGATGTAGGTAGGATTTCGGCCGGTAGGATGGGTGGAGCGAAGCGTAACCCATCACGAACGATGGGTTACGGCGCGACGCGCCTGCACCCATCCTACTCGATGATACGGACGTGTTCGTGGACAAGCCCGCTCCTGTAGGACGGGACACACGATTGGTGATGACCAAACCATGGACCGCATCCCTGAACCCGAGTTGATGGACGATCCCGCGCAGGCGCTGGCCTATGCACGCGCGGATTTCGAGCAGCCGCACAACCAGTTCATCGCGCAATTCCGCGCCTGTTTCGCAGATTGGAGCGGCGACGGCTTTGTATTGGATCTCGGTTGCGGCCCGGGCGATATCTGCCGACGCTTCGCGCAAGCATTTCCCGACACGCTTATCCACGGCATCGACGCCGCACCGGCGATGCTGGCCATCGGTCGCGAAGATCTGCGCGCCGCGCAACTCGATCAACGCATCGAACTCATCAAAGGCTATCTACCGGGCGTCCTGTTGCCACGCAAGCACTATGACGCGGTGATCTCCAACAGCCTGCTGCATCACCTGCACGACCCCCAGGTGTTATGGCTGAGCGTACTGCGCTATGCCGTGCCGGGTGCGCCGGTGTTCGTCATGGACCTGCGCCGACCGACCTCACGCAATGACGTCGCTGCATTGGTCGAAACCTACGCCAACGACGAACCTGAGATCCTGCGCACGGATTTTCACAACTCGCTGTTGGCTGCGTATCGGACCGAGGAGATAGCGGTACAGTTGCATCTGGTCGGGATCGATTGGCTGCGGGTCGAGAATCTGGGGGATCGACATCTCATCGCTTATGGGCACAGGCCATCGCCATGAGTCATTTCTGTAATCCATCCCCCGAACGCATCCGCGCCCTGCTCGATGAAATCAAAACCATCGCCGTCGTCGGCCTGTCGCCACGGCCGAACCGGCCCAGCTTTCAGGTAGCGCAGGCGATGCAGGGATTTCGGTTATCGCATCATTCCGATACGGCCCGCTGTCGACACGGTATTGGGTGAGCGCGCCTATCCGGATCTGTACGCACTTCCCGAACCTGTCGATCTCGTGAACGTGTTCCGCAACCCCAAGGAGATCGCGCCCATTGTCGATGCCTGCATTGCACTCAAACTGCCGCGGCTGTGGTTGCAGGATGGCGTCATCAACGAGGTCGAAGCACGGCGTGCGCAGGCAGCCGGCATCGAGGTGATCATGGACCGCTGCATCTATCGCGACTTTCTGGTCTTGCGGCGTACGTAAACCCCTCGGCTGAGCTGGTACCTGCTGAACCCGTCCGCTATTCTTCCCGTACTCCGATAACAATTAACAACTGCGGTGTGAGAATGGACGCTACTGCACATGGGATGTTGGACATGACCCTGCTCTCCCGCGCGCCTATTCGCAGGACTCCAGCGGCGTCAGCGTGTAGCGCTCGGTCCCGCCGTTGCAGTGCGTACCCATCGGCGTCTTCACGCAGCCGTTGCCGGAGGCGGTGATCTTGCCGCCATTCTCGTCGGCGGATGCGGAGTAGGTGCCGCTGCCGTAGACGCCGATCCCGCTCATGTTGCCCTGGTAGCTGTAGGAACCGCCCTGCTCGCTGGACGGCGAGAACGTCACCGTGTTGCCGCCGCCACTGATGGTGAAGGGTTGCGATAGGTCGCAGATGGTGCCGGTGCCATGAAAATCGTCCAGTCCGCCTTCGGCGCGATAGGCGCGCGCGGTCTTGGTGTCGAACTCGAGCGTCGCCTTGCCGACCCCGCGCTTGCTGCGCGATTCGAAGGCGATGCTGGCGGATTCGTTCTTCTTGTCCGGTCCGGCATAGCCGTACTTCGCGTCGGCCGGCACCTTGCCGCTGGCGGGCTGCAGGCTGGCGCCGCCGCTGAGGGTGGCGGTCACGGTGCCGCCGGCCGGCGCACCGTCGTCCTTGGAGCGCGGTATCGCCTCGATGTCGAATGCGGTGTTCGGCTTGATGCCCTTGCGCTTGCCGGGACTGCTGGTGACCTTCAGGTCGATGCAGCGACCGCCTTCCCAGGGCGCACCGGATCCCAGCCCGCGCAACATGACCTCGGCGATCAGGGTCTGCAGAAACTCGGTCCCGCGCAGCAGCTCTTTCGTACGCTCGACTTCATCGGGCCTGAAGATGCTGAAACCCTTTTCCTCGTGATGGGCGAAGATGGGCTTGCCCCCGCGCTCGTGGCCCGTGGTGATGTCCACGCTCTGGCCTTGGTAATTCTCGAAGCCACCCATCTGGATCCGCAGGTTCGATGCGCTCCCATCGTCGCTATCGATCAGGTGGGCATCGTCGTCCAGGTAACGCTCGTACTTGAACTGCGAACGGACATAGCCACCGGTGCCGGGCTTGCCGCTGACGCTCATCTGCGAGTCGACGTCGACCGTGACCACGACCTTGCCCTCCGGATCAGGGCAGGCATCCATCTTCACCTTCAGCTTCACCTTGCCGTTGAGTCCGCGTTCGTTGACCTCGAACTCCATCGACTGGGCCAGCGAACCGTCTTCGCCGAAATGAAACTCGGCCTTCCCATCCTTGTTATCGAATTTGATCGGCCCGTCCTTGACCAGTTCGGCCAGGCGTTCATCGGACATGGATCTCACCGCGCTGCTAAGCGTGCCGCCGGTCATCAGGCCGAGAAATCCGCCCATGCCCATGCCCACGAAGCCGCTGGACATGCCTTCGCCGGTGAACGCCGCCGGGATCATCTTCGGCAAATCCGCCTCGGCGCCGCGCAACTTGCGTTCGTAGGTATCGCCCAGAGCCTGCAGCGCCGCGACAGCCTGCGCCTCGCCACCGAGCTCCTTTTCGATGCCGGTGGCCTGCATCACCTTGTAATGCAGCCAGTAATCCAGCGGCCGCATTTTCTGCAAGGTCGGTTCCGGCCCTTCGGCAAGAAAGCGATCGACGTGGGCCTGCATGGGAATGTGCGCGCTCTGCGCCGTCTGCTTGGTTTGTGCAACTTGCGCCGTCGGCTTGGATTGCGCGATCTGCTCCGGCTCGGGCGAACACCCCGCCAGCACCAACAGGGCCACCGTCGCCGCCAATATTTTCTGTGACATGGGAAAGCCTCTAAAGTCTTGAGAAGGATAAACGATCTTCCTCAAAGGTCATACAGATCATGCACAGGTGATGAAGGGCCAAGCGCCCTGCCGCCACTCTGAAATCCTGCACTATTAAGCCCTCACCATCGCAACATACTCCCTCGCCAGTGCAAACACCGTGCACGAGTGACGCTGGCGTGGCGAGGGGAAGATTGTTCGATGCACAATGAGCCCGGTCAAATCCCTGCGCATTCACTCCTGCCGTGTTTTCACGCATACTCCCGACGCCCTATGCATTCACTTCGGAGGACACCATGAGATTTGTTCCTGCACTGTTGGTTTTGATGAGCCTGTCCATACCTGTCCATGCCGATTGGGATGCCGCGGGCGAGGCACGGGCAGCGGCGGCGGCCAAGGCGGACGCCGATCGTCAGGCGGCCGTCGACAAAAAGAACACGGCGTCAGCGGCGCGGGAAACCCTGCAAAAGGAAGGCATCGACACCACCGGCAAATCCGACGACGATGTGATTGAGATGATCAATGCGCGCATGCAGCAGAACAAAGCGGCCGTGGACCAAGCCCAGGCAAAATCGATAAGCGACATGCGCAAGACGCTGGGCACGGCGGCTGACGGCAAATCCGATGCGGAAGTCATGACCATGTATACCGCGCACTATCAGCAACAGATGGAAACCCACCGCAGTCAAGGCGACGCCCAGCTCCAGAGCGTGACCGGCAAGACGATGCAGGAGATGGAAAACATGTCGGAGGAAGAGCTGGATAAAATGGCCGACGACTTGGAAAAGAAATACGGCCAATAAATGATACGGGGTCGCCGGCGACTAGGCGGCGGCACACTTTGTCGCACCCGCCGTTTCAGGCAGACTGACCGCCATGCTTCTCAAATTCACCAAGATGCACGGCCTGGGCAACGACTTCGTCGTCATCGACGGTGTGCGCCAGTCGGTTTACGCTCACGCCCGAGCAGGTACGGCATCTGGCCGATCGACGTCACGGCGTCGGTTGCGATCAGATCCTACTGGTCGAAAAACCGCAGAGTGCCGCGAGATTCCGTCGATTTCCGTTATCGCATCTTCAACGCCGACGGCGGCGAGGTCGAACAGTGCGGCAACGGCGCGCGCTGTTTCGCGCGCTTCGTCTTCGAGGAAGGCCTGACTGATAAACACGTGATCCCGGTGGAAACCGCCAGCGGGCGACTGGAACTGGTGTTGCTCGACGACGGTCAGGTCAGGGTGAATATGGGCGTGCCGCGGCTGTTGCCGGCAGAGATTCCGTTCGACGCGCCGGCACAGGCGCAGCGCTATGTGCTCAATGTGAACAGTGAAAGCGTAGAGATCGGTGCAGTGTCGATGGGCAATCCACACGCGGTGCTGACGGTCACCGATGTCGCGACGGCGCCGGTCGCTACACTCGGGCCGCGCATTGAATCACACCCGCGTTTTCCGCAACGCGTTAATGTCGGCTTCATGCAGATCATCACGCGCAATCATATCCGGCTGCGCGTGTTCGAACGCGGCGCCGGCGAGACCCTGGCCTGTGGCAGCGGTGCCTGTGCAGCGGCGGTGGTCGGACAGATTCAAGAGGTGCTTGGATCCGAGGTGCGCGTCAGCCTGCCAGGCGGCGATCTTATGATAAGCTGGGCTGGCGTCGGACAACCGCTGTACATGACGGGTCCGGCGACCCGCGTCTTTGAAGGGCAGATACAACTATGACTACGCAAACCCTGGGCTCCAACTCCAACGTCACCGCGCTGTCCGCCGAACAGGTCGAACAGTATCTGCGCGAACATCCGGAATTCTTCAACGATCATCTGCCGCTGGTCGCCAACATGCGCATACCGCATGCGGCGGGACCGGCGGTATCGCTGATCGAACGCCAGGTGGCCGTGTTGCGTGATCAGAATCAGCAATACAAACGCAAGCTGATGGAACTGGTGCAAGTCGGGCGCGACAACGACGTGCTGCATCGCAACCTGCATCTGCTGACGCTGGCGCTGATGCGCGCCGACAGTCTCGACGATGTCATCGAACGCGTGCACGGCCATCTGCGCGACGACTTCAAGGCCGATGTGGTGGCGTTGCGCCTGGCGCAGTTGCCCAAGGATTTCAGCACCGACACCTGCACCCTGCCGCTGGACGCCAGCGATGCCGCGCTGGCGTCCTTCGCGCCGTTCTTCCGCGCGATGCGCCCGCTGTGCGGTGAGCTCAAGCCGGAACAGCTGGCGTTTCTGTTCGGCGATCAGGCCGAGGCGGTCGCCTCGACGGCCTTGATTCCGCTCGGTGTCGAGGCCGAACTCGGCATGCTCGCCATCGGCAGTCACGACGATCACCGTTTTCATCCGGCCATGGACACGCTGTTTCTGCGTTGTCTGGGTGAATTGATCGCCTGCGCGATGACGCCGTATCTGGATCCCGCGCCGACGGCGTGAATCTGGTGTGAATCCGGACGCCCACGCAGACCTCGACCGTTATCTGAACCAGCTGGTTCAGCAACGACACTTGTCCTCGCATACACACGCGGCTTACCGCCGTGATTTAAACACCCTGGTCGCGTTCTGCGACCAGCAGCAACTCAGCGATTGGCCCGCGCTCAACGCCCATGCCGTCCGTGCCTTCGCCGCCAGCTGTCATCGCCTGGGCTTGGGCGGCAAGAGCATCCAACGGCGGCTATCGGCGGTGCGCGGCTTGTTCGAGTACCTACTGCGCGAGGGACGCGTCGGCCACAACCCGGCCCAAGACATCCGCGCCCCCAAGAGCGAGCGCAAGCTGCCGACCGTGCTCGATGTGGATCAGATGGAACGGCTGCTGGATGCGGACGTCTTCGACGCCTCCGCCCATGACGCGTTGGCGGTGCGCGATCGCGCACTCATGGAACTGCTCTATTCCTCGGGCCTGCGCCTGGCCGAACTGACCGGCCTGGACCTGCCGGCGCTGGATCTGGCCGGCGGTCTGGTCACGGTCACCGGCAAAGGCCGCAAGACCCGGGTGGTCCCGGTCGGGCGCAAGGCGCAGGCCGCGCTGCAGACCTGGCTCGCCATCCGTGCTGATTTGCTGCCGCCGGGTTCCGCTGAGCTGGCCGTCTTCCTCAGCCGCAACGGCCTGAGACTCTCGCCGCGCGCCGTGCAACTGCGCCTGGATGTGTGGGCGCGCCGGCAGGGCCTGGACGGTCGCGTCCATCCACACCGTCTGCGCCACTCGTTTGCCAGTCATCTGCTGGAATCCAGCGGCGACCTGCGCGCCGTGCAGGAGCTGCTCGGCCATGCCGACATCAGCACCACCCAGATCTATACCCACTTGGATTTCCAGCACTTGGCCGAGGTCTACGACCGCGCGCACCCGCGCGCCAAGCGGCGCGCCAAGTAATTTCGAAAAGGGAAGGGGTCAGAGCCCTTTTTCATCAGCCTAGCGGCTAACCTAAACTGTGGTGTGTGAAAATGGACTCTGACCCCTTTTCGGTGCTCCACTCTCCTCAATCAGACATTCATCAATGCGGGCCTAAGCCCGTAAATCCCCGGCGTTTCCTGCTGCTGCCATCTGGGGCGATGGTGTAGAATCGGGCGCCTGTTTGCGGACGAGATGGCACAGTGAAACAGTTCGACGGCACCACCATACTTTCAGTCCGGCGCGGTAACAGCGTGGTCATCGGCGGCGACGGCCAGGTCACCTTGGGCAATACCGTGCTCAAGGGCAATGCGCGCAAGGTGCGCCGACTGTTCCAGGATCAGATCCTGGCCGGTTTCGCCGGTGGCACCGCGGACGCCTTCACCCTGTTCGAACGCTTCGAGGCCAAGCTGGAAAAGCATCGCGGCAACCTGACCCGTTCCGCCGTGGAACTGGCCAAGGACTGGCGCACCGACCGCATGCTGCGCCGGCTGGAAGCGCTGCTGGCGGTGGCGGACAAAGACACCTCGCTGATCATCACCGGCAACGGCGATGTGGTGGAACCCGAACAGGGCATTATCGCCATCGGTTCCGGCGGACCGTTCGCCCAATCAGCCGCGCGCGCATTGCTGGAGAACACCGAGCTGTCGGCGCGCGACATCGTCGAGCGCAGCCTCAACATCGCCGCCGATATCTGCATCTATACGAATCGCAATCTGACGATTGAGGAATTAAATGCTCCGTAGACTCGGAGGTTGGGTGCAGACGCGCAGCGCCGGAACCCAACATTTGATGCACCCCCTGTTGGGTTTCGCTACGCGCCACCCAACCTACGTGAGCCGGTACCAGCCATGACCGAAATGACCCCCCGCGAGATTGTCCAGGAACTCGACAAGCACATCATCGGCCAAGCGGCCGCCAAGCGTGCCGTGGCCATTGCGCTGCGCAACCGCTGGCGGCGCATGCAGGTCGAAGGCGAGCTGCGCAATGAAATCACGCCGAAGAACATTCTGATGATCGGTCCGACCGGCGTGGGCAAAACCGAAATCGCGCGCCGGCTGGCCAAGCTCGCCAACGCGCCGTTCATCAAAGTGGAGGCGACCAAATTCACCGAGGTCGGTTATGTCGGTCGCGATGTGGAATCCATCATTCGCGATCTGGTCGATGTCGCCATCAAGATGACCCGCGAACAGGAAATGGCCAAGGTACGTCATCGCGCCGAGGATGCCGCCGAAGAGCGCGTGCTCGATGCGCTGTTGCCACGCCCGCGCCCCATCGGCTTCGCTGAGACGGAGAGCGCCGAAGCAGACGGTTCAGAGACACGGCAGAAATTCCGCAAGATGCTGCGCGAAGGCAAACTGGATGATCGAGAGATCGAGTTGGAAGTCTCGGCCACGCCGATCGGCGTAGAGATCATGGCGCCGCCCGGCATGGAAGAGATGACCAGCCAGTTGCAAGGCCTGTTTCAGAATCTTGGCGGCGCACGCACCAAACGCCGTAAGTTGCGCGTGCAAGAGGCGTTGAAATTGCTGGTCGATGAAGAAGCCGCCAAACTGGTCAACGATGAAGACCTCAAGCTGCGCGCGCTGCACGCCGTCGAGCAAAACGGCATTGTCTTCATCGACGAGATGGACAAGGTCACATCGCGCTCCGAAACACGCGGCCCGGATGTGTCGCGCGAAGGCGTGCAGCGCGACCTGCTGCCGTTGGTCGAGGGCAGCACAGTGTCGACCAAACACGGCATGGTCAAGACCGACCACATCCTGTTCATCGCTTCGGGGGCATTTCATCTGTCCAAGCCGTCGGATCTGATCCCCGAATTGCAAGGTCGGTTGCCGATTCGTGTGGAGCTCGATGCACTGAATGTCGAAGACTTCGTACGCATCCTCACCGAGCCCGATGCCAGCCTGACCGAACAATACAGCGCGCTGCTGGCGACCGAAGGCGTGCATCTGGAATTCGCGGCCGATGGCGTGGCGCGTCTTGCCGAGGTGGCCTTTGAGGTCAACGAACGCACCGAAAATATCGGCGCGCGCCGCCTGCACACTGTGCTGGAACGTATGCTGGAAAATATTTCCTTCGGCGCCGCCGATCAAAATGGCACGTCGCTCACCATCGACGCCGCCTATGTAGACCAACAACTTGCCGGACTGGCCGGTGATGAAGATCTGAGCCGGTATATTCTTTAGAGGAACACGTTATGAGCATCCGTCCCACCGAAATCAACCTGCACAAGAAGTCCCGCATCCTGGAAATCGCTTTCGAGGATGGCGAGCGCTTCAATCTGCCGGCCGAATATCTGCGCGTGAATTCACCTTCGGCCGAAGTGCAAGGCCACGGTCCTGGGCAGGGCACCTTACAACTCGGCAAGGAAGACGTGAACATCGACAACCTGGTGGCCGTCGGCAATTACGCCATTCAATTGTTCTTCGACGACAACCACAACACCGGCATTTATTCCTGGGATACCCTGTATGATCTGGGCAAACACCAGGAACAATACTGGGCGGATTACCTGGCGAAACTCGACAAGGTCGGCCACAAGCGCAAAGAGCCAGTGGCGAATTAATTTTTGCCACGGAACACACGGAGGGCACGGACATGATCAATAAGCATTGTTGCCAGAGCGCATGTCACCCTCCGAAGACTGATCGGACCTTCGTCGAATCATTCGAAATCAACCTTTATAACGTCCGTGCCCTCCGTGTGTTCCGTGGCCAATAATTTTGGAATCCAAACATGACTGACAAGACCACCCACTTCGGCTTCGAGCAAGTCGGCTGGAACGAGAAGGTGCGCCGGGTCGGTGCGGTGTTCGATTCGGTGGCCGGCAAGTACGACGTCATGAACGATGTGATGTCGTTGGGCATTCATCGGTTGTGGAAACGTTTCGCCATCGAGCTGTCCGGTGTGCGCAAAGGCAGTCGCGTGCTCGATCTCGCCGGCGGCACGGGTGATCTCGCTGCACGCTTGGCGCGTATCGTCGGCACGGAGGGCGAAGTGGTGTTGGCGGATATCAACGCCGCGATGCTTGAGCACGGTCGCGCACGACTGCTGGATGAGGGCATCGCCGGGAATGTACGCTTCGTCCAGGCCAATGCTGAATGCCTGCCGTTTCCGGATAGCTATTTCGACTGCATCACGATCGCCTTCGGCCTGCGCAATGTCACCGACAAGGATGCTGCACTGCGCTCGATGTATCGCGTGCTCAAGCCGGGCGGGCGCCTGCTGGTGTTGGAATTCTCCAAACCAACGCTGCCTGGCCTCGCGCCGCTGTACGATCTGTATTCCTTCAAGCTGTTGCCATTGATGGGCAAGCTGATCGCCAACGATGCGGAAAGTTATAAATACCTCGCCGAATCCATTCGCATGCATCCGGACCAGAACACGCTGCGCGCCATGATGGAGACCGCCGGCTTCGAGGATTGCAGTTATCACAATCTGAGCGGCGGCATCGTTGCCCTGCATCGCGGTTTCAAATATTGAGCCCCAAAGCCTACACGCCCTACCTTAATTTGCCGCGGCGCCTGGCAGCGGTGCTGCTCGATCTGCTGTTGCTGAGTTTCATCTCCAGCCTCATCGGCTGGCTGATTATGCTTGAATACCCGGACGCCGAGGCCATCATCCAATCCGCCAGTACGCTCTTGTTGCTGCTGGCTGTACCGGGCATTGTCGTGCTGTGGTGGTTGTTTCAAGGCACGCCGGGGAAATTGCTACTCGGCTGCCGCATCGTCGATGCGCGCGATGGCGGACGGCCGCGCCTTTGGCAAGTGCTGGTACGTTTGCTCGGCTATGGCCTCTCGGCGCTGCCGCTCGGTCTCGGCTTTTTCTGGATGATCTGGGATAAGCGCCATCAGGCTTGGCACGATAAGCTCGCGCGCACCCTGGTCGTCGAAGACGATGAATCACGTCTATCCATGCAGCAACTTGTGGAGCAGTCACCGATGAGCACGCCGACCTGGTTGGCCGCCGCCGTGGAGACCGCCTGCAACAGCGCGTTGGCGCTGGACCCGGAGGTGCGTGCGCGCCTCGGTGAACTGGCGGATAAAGTCATTGCCGTGGAACTGCTCGGTGTGGGTATACGTCTGTATTTTCTTCCCCATGCACAGGGTGTGCAGGTGTTGAGTCACTACGAGGACGAGCCGGACACCTTATTGCGCGGCGCGCCATTCTCACTGCTGCGCTTAGCCTTGAGCGATGCGCCCAGTGACGAGTTGTTCGCCGGTGGTGCGGAGCTACGCGGCGATACCACCACCGGCCAAACCTTCCAGGATATTTTGCGCGCACTGCGTTTGGATTGGGAAGAATTGCTGGCGCGCGTCGCCGGTGACGATGTCGCGCATCAGGCTGGACGCGCAGCCCGTAGCATCGGTACGCAGGCGCAGCATGCTGCACACACGATGGAAGAGGATGTCCGCGAATATCTGATCGAAGAGGCCGGCCTGTTGGTGAATCGCCATGAAGTCACGGCCTTCCTGGACAGCGTCGATACCCTGCGCAGTGACGTCGATCGCCTGGAGGCGCGCCTGCGGCGTCTCGATACCGCACTGGCCGGCAAGGACCGCGCATGATCCGACCCTCGCAATTGTTACGTGTTCTGCATATCAACATCGTTCTGCTGCGCAATGGTCTGGATGAAATCGTCTTCGCGACGCATCTGTTCCGCCCGGTACGTTTTCTGTATTTTCTCGCCCCCTGGAATTGGTTCGGTCGCACCCATGCGCCGCGCGCCGTACGCATTCGCCGCGCGCTGGAACAACTCGGACCGATCTTCGTCAAGTTCGGCCAGATTCTATCGACACGGCGCGATCTGTTGCCCGACGACATCGCCATCGAACTCGCACGCCTGCAAGATCAGGTGCAACCGTTCCCCGGCGCGCAGGCGCGTGCGCTGATTGAAAAAGCATATGGTCAACCTATAGGCGAGATCTTCGCTGAGTTCGACGAAACACCACTGGCCTCCGCCTCGATCGCACAAGTTCATACCGCCCGTCTGCATGACGGTAAAGATGTCGTGGTCAAAGTCGTACGGCCGAATATTCTGCGTGTCATACAACGTGATCTGTCACTGTTGTATTACATCGCCGGTCTCGCCGAACGCTACTGGCGCGAGGGGCGCCGACTGCGTCCGGTGGAAGTGATTCACGAATTCGAGACCACACTCCTCGATGAGCTGGATCTGCTGCGTGAGGCGGCCAACGCCTCGCAGCTGCGGCGCAATTTCAGCGGCTCGAAAATGCTCTATGTGCCGGAGGTGTATTGGCCGCAATGCCGTCGCGAGGTCATGGTGATGGAACGCATCAGCGGCGTGCCCATCAGCAATGTCGCCGAGCTGCGTGCACAAGGTATCGACCTGAAGCTACTTGCCGAACGCGGTGTGGAAATCTTCTTCACGCAGGTATTCCGCCATAATTTCTTCCATGCCGATATGCATCCCGGCAATATCTTCGTCGGCGCGGATGCGCGCTATCTGGCCGTCGACTTCGGCATCATGGGCACCCTGAGTCCGGGCGACCAACGTTATCTGGCGGAAAATTTCCTGGCCTTCTTCCGTCGCGATTATCGACGCGTCGCCGAGCTACATGTCGAATCCGAATGGGTGCCGGCCAGCACCCGTGTCGATGAATTCGAATCGGCCATCCGCACTGTCTGCGAACCTATATTCGAACGGCCGTTGAAAGATATCTCCTTCGGTCATCTGCTGCTGCGCCTTTTTCAGACCGCACGCCGCTTCAATATGGAAGTACAGCCGCAGTTGGTGCTGCTGCAAAAAACCCTGCTCAACATCGAAGGTCTCGGCCGTCAACTCTATCCCGATCTGGATCTGTGGCAGACCGCCAAGCCGTTCCTGGAGCGCTGGATGAGCGAACAAGTCGGCCCGCGCGCCTTTGTGCGCAATCTACGCGCCAACGTGCCGGTGTGGACCGAAACGCTGCCTGAGATTCCACAGTTGTTACATCAGGTCTTGGATCAGGCCGCCAATGGCCGTCTGCGCGTGGAGTGGACATCCGAAGATTTGAAAAAGCTGCGGCGTGAGTTGCGCATGGCCAATCGTCGCAGCGTCTCCGCCACGCTCGCTGCCGGATTCGCGATTGCCGCGGCACTGATTTATGGATTGGATGGGTATGCGCCACTCATGTTGGGCACTGCGCCAGCACTGACTTGGTTGTTCGGAGCGATCGCCGTTGCATTCACTGCAGCTGCACTTAGGTCCGACGAATAAAAACGCCCGTACGTTGCGTTGGCTTACTTGCCGATGCAAAAACTCGAAAATATTTTTCCCAGCAAGTCGTCGCTGGAAAACTCACCGGTGATCTCGTTCAACGCCATGCTGCGCCTCATGCAGTTCTTCGGCGAGCAATTCGCCAGCGCGCTGCTGCTCCAGCTGCATCCTGCCTTCCTCGACGTGATCCCAGGCACGCGCCAGCGCATCCAGGTGCCGACGGCGCGCGGTGAAGCCGTGTTCGCTTGCACCAGAGAAACCCATGCAGTGTTTGAGATGGGCGCGCAGCGCATCGATGCCGGTGTCTTGGTGCGCGGAAAGATACAGGCGTTCATTGCCTACATCCGTCGCACTGCTAGGCGCGTGACCACTGAGATCGATCTTGTTGTGGATGAGTGTGTGCGGTAACTGTTGCGGCAAGCGGTCGAGAATGGCTTGATCAGCGTCACTGAAACCGTGGGTGTCGTCGATGACCAACAATAAACGGTCGGCGGTTTCGATGGCGCGCCAGGCGCGCTTCATGCCTTCCTGTTCGACGGCATCCGCACTCTCGCGCAGGCCGGCCGTATCGATGATATGCAACGGCATACCGTCGATTTGAATATGTTCACGCAGCACATCGCGGGTGGTGCCGGCGATGGGGGTGACGATGGCGGCCTCATGGCCGGCGAGCGCGTTGAGCAGACTGGACTTGCCGGCATTCGGCTGACCGGCGATCACCACCGTCATGCCTTCTCGCAAAATCCGTCCTTGCTGGGCGCTGTCGCGCAATTGCGGAACTGCTCTTCGAGTGCACGCAGTTGCTGTTGAATCTCGCCGTCATTGAGAAAATCGACCTCCTCTTCGGGAAAGTCGATGGCGGCTTCGACGTACATGCGCAGTTGGATCAATGCCTCGATCAGCGCATGCACACGTTGCGAGAATTCACCTTGCAGTGAACGCACGGCGGCGCGCGCTGCTTGTGCAGTACCTGCATCAATGAGATCGGCTATCGCTTCGGCCTGCGCTAGATCCAGCTTGTCGTTGAGAAAGGCGCGTTCCGAGAATTCGCCAGGCCGCGCCAGGCGCGCGCCGAGTTGCAAGACGCGCGCGAGCAACAGGTCCATCACCACTGGTCCGCCGTGTCCCTGCAGTTCCAGAACATGTTCGCCGGTGAAAGAATGTGGTGCGGGAAAATACAACGCTAGACCATGGTCGATCTGATCGCCCTGCGCGTCGGTGAAAATGCTGCAGTTGTGCATGCCGTGGTGTCGGCAGCATTCCGAGCAGTTGTTGTGCGATCTGTGGTGCTGCGTTACCGGAGATGCGCACGATGCCGACACCGCCACGACCGGGCGGTGTGGCGATCGCGGCGATGGTGTCGTTATCAATTAGAGACTCCGCCATGCTAGCGGTCGGCGCGGGTTACTTGCCGCCTTGCTCGACGCGTTTGGTGATGACCCATTGTTGGGCGATGGACAACACATTGTTGGTCACCCAGTACAGCACCAGACCCGAGGGGAAGAAGGCAAAGAACACGGTGAAGATGAACGGCAGCAGCATCATCACCTTGGCCTGCATCGGATCCAACGGCGCCGGGTTGAGCTTCTGCTGTATGAACATGGTTACGCCCATGATCAATGGCAGCACAAAATACGGATCTTTTGCCGAAAGGTCGGTGAGCCACAAGATGAACGGCGCTTGGCGCATCTCGACACTTTCAAGCAGCACCCAGTACAGCGAGATGAATACGGGTATCTGAATGACGATGGGCAGACAGCCACCGAGAGGATTGATCTTCTCGGTGCGATACATGTCCATCATGGCTTGATTGAGTTTCTGGCGATCGTCGCCGTAACGTTCTTTGAGCGCCTGCAGACGCGGCGCCATCTTGCGCATCTGCGCCATGGAGCGGTAACTGGTTTCGGAAAGTTTGTAGAAGGCCAGCTTGATGATCAGCGTCAGCAGGATGATCGACCAGCCCCAGTTGCCGACGAAATCATGGATCTTTTCAACCAGCCAGAAAATCGGTTTGGCGATGACGGTGAGCATGCCGTAATCAACGGTCAATTCGAGGCCGGGGGCGACTGTAGCTAATTGGTCTTGCAGCTTGGGGCCAATGAAAACCCGACTGCTGAAGGCTTGGCTTCCACCATTTGGGATGGTAAGTGTTGGGCCGACCAGACCCAGCACATACCGATTACCGTCGATGACACGCGTGTAGTAATGATTGACCTCACCCGCTGCGGGAATGAGTGCGCCGAGGAAGTAATGCTGAATCATCGCCGCCCAGCCGTCTTTTATATCGCGGGCCAGATTGGTATCAGTCATGTCTTCGAACTTAATTTTTTCGTATTTTTCCTCGGGGCTATAGATCACGCCACCGGTGTAGGTGTAGATAAATTTACTGTTGGCGTCTTTGATGCCTTCGGAACGCTGCAGCTGGCGATATTGGTGTCCGCTCCAATCCGCGCCGCTCTGATTAGTAACGTCTTGAACGAGTTCCACGACATAGGAACCCGGGCGAAAGCGGTAGCGCTTAGTGACCGTCACGCCTTCCGGACTGCGCCACACCAGCGGCACTTCCAGCATCTCTTGGCCTGGGGTGAGCCGATATTCATTCTGATCGCTGGTGAACACGACATGGTGCGTCGGCTCGGTACCAGTCTGCGTTCGCAGGCCGGATTGGATAATGAATAGCTCCGGCATTTGCTCGTTGAGCAGGCGCACCGGGACATCAGGGGTTTTGGAGTCTTTAGGAAACCGAGTCAGATCGGCCTGGCGCAGGTCGCCACCTTGCGTGTCGATCAAAACATCGAGCACATCTGTCCTCACGTGTACCCGCGCGGCCGTCGCTACAAGTGCATCACTCTGAATTTGCGCCGCAGGGGCGCCGCCCGGTGAGGCGGCCGGGAGGTCTGCTGCGGGTGCGCTGGGCGCCGTCGCCGGTGCCGCCGCCTGTTCTGTCGTCGTGGGTGCCGGGCTGTAATAATCGCGCTGCCAGGCCTCCCACAGCATCAGGGACACGAACGACAGTGCAATGAATAGGAGTAGACGCTGGTTATCCATGATGGTTACAACGTGGCAGTGAATCGGGGACAGGATCGATGCCGCCGGCATGCCACGGGTGGCAACGGCCGATACGGCGAATCGCAAGAATCAAACCTCGCCAGCTACCGAATCGCTCGATAGCCGTCAGGGCGTAGCATGAGCAGGTTGGGTAGAACCGGCAATGCTGGCCTAGCCAGGGACTTAAGATATAGCGGTAGCCGCGGATAATCAGGGTGAGGATGCTGCGCATGGGCGTTGTCTGAGTCGGTTCCAGTGCTCTTCCAGTTCTGCCCGTAGCGCTTTACGCGAGGCGGTCGCGGCTGGCGCCTTGGCCATGACTACGATATCCCATCCACCCATGCCTTCTTGTTGCTGGCGAAAGGTTTCTCGGATGATGCGCTTGATTCTGTTGCGCACCACGGCAAGCGATGCCGCCTTTTTTGATATCGCCAGGCCCAGCCGCGGATAACTCAAACCGTTGGGTGCCGTGAGCAATGTGAGATTCCGACTGGCACTGCGCCCAGCTTCGGCGAATACCCGCCGGAACTCCGCGGGCCGGGTTAGCCGCGCACGTCGGGTGAAGCTAGCCGGACTCTGTTCCAAGTCGCGGCAAACTATACGGTCAGGCGAGCTCGTCCCTTTGCACGACGCGCCTTGATGACCAAACGGCCATTTTTGGTACGCATGCGCGCACGAAAGCCATGCGTACGCTTACGATGAAGATTACTGGGCTGGAACGTTCTTTTCATGACCGTAACTCATTGTTTGGTTGCCGCACTGGACGCACAGCAGTGAACGCGCAATGTTAGCGGCTGCCATGAACGGGTGTCAATCAAAATGGGCTTTTGGCTTGTGGATAACTCGCCACGGTATGTATAGACTGCTACGTCCCCGTACATCGAGCGCGGCCCGTTCTGGAGATTTGGAGCGTTGAGTGCCACTTTGTGGAAAAAATGTCTAGAGCGCCTGGAGTCCGAACTGCCTGAACAGCAGTTCAACACCTGGGTACGCCCGCTGCATGCCGTTGTAGAGGACAACTGCTTGCGCCTGCTGGCACCAAACAGGTTCGTCCTGGACTGGGTCAGAGAGAATTTTTTCGATAAAATTCAACAGGCAGTTCAAGATATTGCGGCTACACCGACGCCGCGAATCGCGCTCGAAGTCGGTACGCGCCGTGCCGCTACACCAGTGCCCACAAGTGCCGCTGAGACGGAAACCCGCTTCAGCCGCGAGAGCGAGCGTCCCGCCGCGCGCCGCAGTTCAGCTGGAAGTCATACACTGAATGCGACATTCACCTTTGAGAACTTCGTTGAGGGTAAATCCAATCAATTGGCGCGTGCCGCTTCTACCCAGGTCGGCGAAAATCCCGGTGGTGCTTATAACCCGTTATTCATATACGGCGGTGTCGGGCTAGGCAAAACACATCTGATGCACGCCGTCGGTAACCTCATTATGGCCAGTAAGCCTGAGGCGCGCGTTGTGTATCTGCACTCCGAGCGATTTGTTGCTGACATGGTCAAAGCACTTCAGCACAACGCCATCAATGAATTCAAACGCTATTACCGGTCGGTAGACGCTTTACTCATTGACGATATCCAATTTTTCGCCGGTAAAGAGCGTTCGCAAGAGGAATTCTTTCATACCTTCAATGCGCTTTTGGAGGGACAGCAACAGGTAATTCTTACCTGTGACCGCTACCCGAAGGAAGTTAAAGGCCTGGAAGAACGGTTAAAATCGCGCTTTGGATGGGGATTGACCGTTGCCATAGAGCCCCCTGAACTTGAAACCCGGGTCGCGATACTGATGTCGAAAGCCGCTCAAACACAGGTTGATCTTCCCAATGAGGTTGCCTTCTTCATCGCAAAACGTATTCAGTCCAACATCCGTGAGCTTGAAGGTGCGCTACGCCGCGTTGTTGCAAGCTCACGATTTACAGGTCGGCCAATTACAGTGGAGTTCGCTAAAGAAGCCCTGCGAGATTTACTTGCCTTGCAAGATAAACTGGTTTCTATTGAGAATATTCAAAAGACCGTTGCCGATTACTACAAGATGCGCATTGCTGATCTGCTTTCGGCACGTCGAAGTCGCTCAATTGCGCGACCACGACAAATCGCTATGTCTTTGGCTAAAGAATTGACCAGTCACAGTCTGCCTGAAATCGGTGATTCCTTTGGCGGACGTGATCATACGACGGTTTTACACGCGTGTCGTAAAATCGCAGAATTGCGCGAGGCTGATGCCCGCGTCAAAGAGGATTATTACAACCTGTTAAGAACTCTTACAACATGATGTGGGAAAGGTGTGGATGAAAATATACATTGAGTATGCGCAATACTTATCCACATTTCATACACAGGTATAAGTGTTCTTGTACAGCAGTTCACCCGATAAACAGGATACTGATTTAATTGTGTAATATATTCATATCCACAGATCGGTCGCGCACTAATAGTAGTTACAGTTTATAAAATATATATAAATCTATTTAATAAAGTAACAAACGCGAATCTAGGATAACCCATGAAATTTAAAATCCAGCGGGAAGCCTTTCTGAAACCCCTTCAGCAGATTATTGGCGTTGTTGAACGTCGTCAGACACTGCCTGTACTGGGCAATATTCTGATTCAAGCTACTAAACTGGGTTTGACATTGACGGCCACTGATTTGGAAGTGGAGTTGGTTGCAAAGGTTGGTTTGGATGTGGAGACCGAGGGAGAAATAACGCTCCCTGCACGCAAACTGCTGGATATCTGCAGGACGTTGCCGGATGAAGCCTGGCTCGAAATTGCTGTTGATAAGGAACGCGCGTTGGTCCGCTCAGGCAAGAGTCGCTTCACGTTGGCAACATTGCCTGCATCCGATTTCCCGGTGGTTGATGAGCTTAAAAGCGTTCAAGCATTTGTATTTCCACAAAAAGACCTTAAAGAATTGATTGAGCGAACACATTTTTCGATGGCACAACAGGACGTTCGTTATTACCTCAATGGTCTTATGTTGGAGTTGGATAAAAAAGGCATCCGCAGCGTTGCGACTGATGGTCATCGACTGGCTATGTGTGAGTTATCAGCAAAAACTGGTGTTACCGATGGTCAGCAGGTAATCGTACCGAGAAAGGGTGTGCAGGAATTGTTGCGCTTATTGGAGAGCAATGAAGGCGAGGTCGAGATCCAGCTCGGTGGTAACCACATACGAATCAGTACCCCTGAGATTCGGTTTACCTCCAAATTAATCGATGGCCGTTTTCCTGATTACAAGCGCGTCATGCCCAAAGGTGGCGATAAACAGATCCAGGCTGATCGGGCCCGTCTGCGCCAAGCGTTGGCTCGCACCTCAATCCTGTCCAACGAAAAGTATCGTGGAATACGCCTGACTCTCGATGAAAATATTCTTAAAATACAGGCGCATAATCCTGAGCAGGAAGAAGCAGAGGAAGAACTTGAAATCCAATATGGTGGTGAGGCGCTAGAAATTGGCTTTAATGTGACCTACCTACTTGACGCCTTGGCTGCGCTGCCCGGAGACGACGTTCGTATACTACTGTCTGACGCAAATAGTAGCTGCCTGATTGAGGAAGGTGGGTCTGGTCATTGTAAATATGTGGTCATGCCCATGCGTTTATAAACCGCAGCAGGGTGTACGAATGAGTCTTAAGCAGCTCACCATTCGCGATTTCCGAAATATTGCGGCGGCTGAGCTGGAATTTTCCCCGCAGCTCAATTTGATCACTGGTCGAAATGGTGCAGGTAAAACCAGTTTACTTGAAGCGGTGTATTTCCTTGGCCGCGCTCAGTCCTTTAGGTCGTCTCATCCCTCCAGCGTAATTCGTTCAGGAGCAGAGTCACTCCTCGTTGCTGGTCAGGCAACAGACCAGTTTGGTGTAGTAATTCCAGTCGGCGTACAGCGTGAAAAAACGACCCTACGCGTTCGAATGGCGGGCCGCACCATTCAGCATCTAGCAGAATTGATCGCGAGTTTCCCTTTCCAGCTTCTGACACCAGACAGCCACCAAGTAATTGAAGGCGGACCGCGGCATCGACGCCGCTTTCTGGATTGGGGCGTGTTTCACGTGGAACCCACTTTTTTCCCAGTTTGGCAGCGCTATAGTCGGGCCTTGCGGCAGCGAAACGCAGCCCTGAGATCCAAATCCTCACCACAAGAAATCACGATGTGGGATAACGAATTAGTTACTTCGTCAGCGTTATTAGACCAGCAGCGACGCGACTATATCGTTCATCTGCTGGCAGCGTTGTCTCATTACGTTTCTGACCTCCTAGATGTTGGTGAGATTCAATGGGACTATCGTCCTGGTTGGCCACGAAAATTTCATTATGCGGAAGCGCTGATTGAAAGTCTTGAGGGTGATCGTCGACAAGGATTTACACGTATCGGGCCACACCGAGCCGATTTGGTGCCGCTACTGGAGGGGCAGCCTGCGCAAGAGAGAGTTTCACGTGGACAACAAAAACAACTCGTGGCCGCATTGATGCTAGCCCAGGCACGGGTTTACCAGGACAAAAAAGCGCAACCATGCATCTTTCTTATCGATGACTTGGCGTCTGAACTCGATAGCGATCGCAGGGCGTATGTGTTGCAGCACCTATATCAGTTGGGTACTCAGGTCTTTCTGACAGCCATAGATGTTGACTCCATTGACCATAAAATCTGGCCCCGGCGGCGACAGTTTCACGTGGAACACGGCCACGTTGAGGAAGTGATATACTGATCCTGCTCTTGCCGAGGGAATATAAAAATGAGCGACAAGCCCACATACGACTCTTCCAATATCAAGGTGTTGCGCGGACTAGACGCGGTTCGCAAACGCCCTGGAATGTACATTGGTGATACCGATGATGGCACGGGCCTCCACCATATGGTGTTCGAGGTTGTCGATAATTCTATCGACGAAGCGCTGGCCGGTTACTGCAAGACCATCACCGTTACAATTCACAGCGACGAATCTGTGACCGTAACGGACGATGGGCGCGGTGTCCCGGTTGATATACATCCCGAAGAGGGTGTGTCAGCGGCAGAAGTTATCCTGACCGTCCTACATGCGGGCGGTAAATTCGACGACAATTCGTATAAAGTGTCCGGCGGTCTGCATGGTGTGGGCGTCTCCGTGGTTAACGCCTTATCGGAAGACCTTAAACTGACCATTCGCCGCGATGGCAAGATTTGGTATCAGGAATATCGGCTTGGCGAGCCGCAGTCACCCCTGGCTGAGATTGGTGCGACCGACGCGACCGGTACGGAAATCCGCTTCAAGCCCAGTTCCACGATCTTCACGAATATTGAATTTCATTACGACTTACTGGCAAAGCGGCTACGTGAACTGTCCTTCCTGAATTCTGGTGTACGGATAAGCCTTAAGGATGAACGGACCGATAAGTCGGACCTTTTCGAGTATCAGGGCGGTATCCGTGCGTTTGTTGAGCATCTGAACAGAAATAAAACCCCTCTGCATCCAACGGTTTTCTATTTTAATACCGATCGTGACAACATAGGCGTGGAGGTTGCGTTCCAGTGGAATGACTCCTACCAGGAAAATATTTTCTGTTTTACCAATAACATACCGCAGCGTGATGGCGGGGCGCACTTGGCAGGCTTCCGTGCGGCACTCACCCGCACCCTGAACCAATACATGGAACATGAAGGCATCATAAAGAAGAGTAAGGTGGCGCCCACGGGTGATGATGCGCGCGAAGGTTTGACCGCAGTTCTCTCCGTCAAGGTGCCGGATCCTAAGTTTTCGTCTCAGACCAAGGACAAACTGGTTTCATCCGAGGTCAAAGGTACTGTTGAGTCTACCGTGGCTGAGAAACTCCAGGAGTTTCTGCTGGAAAATCCCAGCGAGGCCAAGGGCATAACTTCCAAGATCGTCGACGCGGCGCGCGCCCGTGAAGCGGCCCGCAAGGCACGCGAGATGACCCGCCGAAAGGGCGCATTGGACATCGCGGGGCTGCCTGGCAAATTGGCGGACTGTCAGGAACGGGATCCGGCCTTATCCGAACTGTTTCTGGTCGAGGGTGATTCCGCCGGTGGCTCGGCCAAACAGGGTCGTGATCGACGCACCCAGGCCATTTTGCCGCTGAAGGGTAAGATCCTGAATGTGGAAAAGGCCCGCTTCGATAAAATGCTGTCGTCGGCCGAAGTCGGCACGCTCATCACGGCCTTGGGTTGTGGCATTGGCCGCGAAGAATTCAACGCCGACAAACTACGCTATCACCGCATCATCATCATGACCGACGCGGACGTGGATGGTTCGCATATCCGCACCCTGTTGCTGACCTTCTTCTACCGGCAGATGCATGAATTGATTGAACGGGGTTACATTTACATCGCCCAGCCCCCGCTCTATAAAATAAAAAAAGGCAAGCAAGAACAATATGTTAAGGACGATGGTGCGCTGAATGCCTATCTCCTGAGCAATGCCCTGGAAGACGCCCGCTTGCATGTAAATGCGGACACGCCGGCCATCACCGGAACCGCGCTGGAGCAGCTCGCCGAGCGCTACATGGCGGTGATGGCCGGCATCAAGCGCTTGAGTCGGCGTTATGACCCGGTCATTTTGGATAAGCTGGTGTACATGCCAACCCTGGATGCGTCTGTATCGCATGATGCAGCCAAAGTCGTGGATTGGTTTAGTGAACTGGAGCAGCGAGCCAATAGTGCGCTTCCCCCCGGCCAGAAATTCGAGATTCTGGTCGCGCTGCAATCCGAGCAGGAAGGTTTTATCGCCAACCTAGTCAAACGTACCCACGGCATCATCGCGGCTGAGCAGCGCCTGTCGAGCGAATTTTTCGCCTCGGGCGAATATCAGCGCATGACCGAATTCGGCCGGCAGCTGGATGGGCTGCTGGGCGCAGGTGCGTATGTCATGCGGGGTGAACGTAAGCAGGAGATCGCCAGCTTTAAACAGGCCATCGAATGGTTGCTCGAACAGGCGCGTCGTGGACAACATATCCAGCGTTACAAAGGCCTGGGTGAAATGAACCCCGACCAATTGTGGGAAACGACCATGAATGCCGAGACGCGCCGTTTGTTGCGCGTGCGGATCGAAGATGCTGTCGCGGCTGACGAGATCTTCACGACGCTCATGGGTGATCAGGTCGAACCGCGTCGCGAATTTATCGAGACTAATGCGCTGGCCGTGGCGAATCTGGACGTGTAGAGAGATGTTTCAGTAGCGCCTAAAAAGTTGGGTCAATAAAGCATTTCATGAACGTGTTGGTGTAGTAATTTTCACCATTTCTGTCTCGATCCAGGTTTCGGCCAACGCCAATATTTCCGCCGCTGAACGGCCTTGAGTTTGTATCGGTGGACCGATGACGACTTGAATTTCACCGGGACGCTTCAGGAATCCACGCTTGGGCCAAAATTCTCCCGCATTATGCGCGACCGGCACGATGGGATGTCCGCTCTGTTCGGCGAGCACTGCACCGCCGATGCGATAACGACCTCTTTGTCCCGGTGCGATACGTGTTCCCTCAGGGAAAACGACTACCCAACGCCCATCCTCTAAGCGTTGCCGTCCTTGCGTGATTAATTGATCGATCGCTTTGCGCCCAGCTTTACGATCGATGGCGATGGAACCCAGCATCGCCAATGCCCAACCGAAGAACGGCACCCACAACAGTTCACGTTTCATCACCCAAACCTGCGGCGGAAAAATTGCCTGCAACGCCAGAGTTTCCCACGTCGATTGATGTTTGCAGAAGATGATGGCCGTATCGCGCGGAATATGTTCCGCGCCGCTGACACGATAACTCAACCCACAACTGCGCTTGAGCCACCACAAGTTGAGGAGTGCCCAGCGCGAAGCGATGGCATAACGAATCTTGAATGGAAAAGGAAAGCACAGCACCGTCAGCAGCGCGAAGATGGGAATGGTCGTAACAAAGACGATCGAGAACAGGCTGGATCGAATCAACCCGACCGCGGTAGCGGACTGTGCGTTCATGGTATGTCTTCGTTCTCCAGCAAGGCATCGACTGCCGCCGCCAGATTCTCGAATACGGGCACATCGGTTGCGCCAGCCAGCGTGGCTTGGGTGATCAAGCCTTTTCCAGTCAGAACCAACAGCGGTTGCGCACCTACCGCGAGTGCCGCCTGCAGATCGCGCAGGGAATCACCAATGGCCGGAACGTTGTCCAACGAAACCCCCAAGCGCTGCTCAATCTCCTGGAACAAACCCGGTTTAGGTTTGCGGCAATCGCAGTGATCGTCAGGCGCGTGCGGGCAGAAAAAAATGGCGTCGACATTTCCGCCGAGTTCCGCGAGCGCCCGATGCATCTTTTCATGAATACGGTTCAAGGTATCCATCGTAAACAGACCGCGCGCCACGCCGGATTGATTGGTCGCGACCACGACGCGGTAATCGGCACGGTTTAAACGCGCGATGGCTTCGAGACTGCCGGGGATGGGTACCCATTCCTCCGGCGATTTGATGTAGGCGTCGGAGTCTTCATTGATGACGCCGTCACGGTCGAGGATCACGAGACGCATGGGGTGAATTTCTTAGCCACGGAACACGCGGACTTGATGAAAGGCAGAAGCATTGCCCACAGAGTGCATTCGAACAGAAACGCATTTGCGGTCATTGGCGCACATAGGTTTTTTAATTCAGTGATGTCCGTATTTTCCGTGGCCATTGTGTTTCAATCCATATCGCGGAATTCGGACACGCGGATGCGGCCGTTGACCATGCGTGATTCACGCTTCATCAACATGTCCATCTTGTCCCAGAACGACTGCTTCAGATCGAAATCCTGGGCGATGGCAGTGCCGATCAGCAGGATGAACAGATCGGCACATTCCTCGGCAAGCTTGGCTTTGTCCTTACCCTTGGTGACGCACGAGGAAATCTCGCCGAGTTCCTCGGCCATCAGTGCGACGCGATAGGTCAGCTCCTCGCCGCCGGTGTTCTTGAAATCATGCTTGTCGTGAAACGCCTGCACGGCGTTCAACATGGCCTGATAGGAATCGTGCTCGGTCATCGCATTCAACTCTGCAAGCGGGAAAGATCGGCCACGCGCAGGAACAGCCCCTGCAGTTGCTGCAACAGGGCGAGCCGATTGGCGCGTAGGCGGCGTCATCGGCCATCACCATGACGTTATCGAAGAAACGATCGACCGGTTCGCGCAACGCGGCCAGCCGACGCAGGCCCGCGGTGTAGTCGCCATGATCGAACTGCGCACTCACGCCGTCGCGCAACTCGTCCAGCGCCTTGGCCAGATCCAGTTCCGCCGTATCGATGAGCCGAGCGGCATCGACCGTGTCAGGAATTTTCTCTTCGGTCTTGCGCAGGATATTGCCGATACGTTTATTGGCGGCGGCAAGACTCTCCGCTTCCGGCAGTGCGCGGAATTCCGTGACCGCGTACAGACGCGCGTGGAAATCCAGCGGTCGGGTCGGGCGCTGCGCGTGCACGGCGTCGAACACATCCGGCGTGATGCCGGCATCGGTGTAATACGCGCGCAGGCGTTCCATTATAAAGTCGAACACGCCGTCGACGGCGGCGCTCGCATTGAGTGCGGCAGGGAAACCGGCTGCAGCAGTCGTGAGCAGCTCGGCGAGATCGAGATCATGCTTGGTCTCGATGAGGATCCGCAACATACCCAGCGCGGCGCGGCGCAACGCGAAGGGATCCTTGTCGCCGGTGGGCGGCTGACCGATGGCGAAGATACCGACCAGCGTGTCCAGACGATCGGCAATCGCCAGCGCTTGGCCGGTGGCGGATGCAGGCAGCGCATCGCCAGCGAAGCGCGGCCGATACTGTTCATCGAGCGCCTGCGCGACCTCGGCCGGTTCGCCGTCGTGCTGCGCATAATAGCGGCCCATCACGCCCTGTAGTTCGGGGAACTCGAACACCATGTGGGTGAGCAAATCGCATTTCGCCAGCATCGCCGCGCGCTCGGCCAGCTGTTTATCGGCGCCGATGGCCGTGGCGATATGACCGGCGAGTGCTGCGACACGCTTCTGCTTGTCGAGCAGCGTGCCGAGCTTGGTCTGGAACACCATCGTGCCGAGTTTGTCGATGCGGTTTTCGAGGCGCTGCTTGCGATCCTGATCCCAGAAGAACGCGGCGTCGCTCAGGCGCGGGCGCACCACGCGCTCGTTGCCGGCCTTCACTTGAATTGGATCGCGGCTGACGATGTTGGAAATGGTGATGAAGTGCGGCAGCAGTTTGCCCTGCGCATCGACCACCGGAAAATATTTCTGGTTGTCCTGCATGGTCGAGATCAACGCCTCGGACGGCACGTCGAGAAAGCGTGTCTCGAAATCACCGACCACGGCGACCGGCCATTCGACCAGCGCGGTGACTTCATCGAGCAGATCGTCAGCGATCAGGGCGCGGCCACCGGCGGCGACACCGGCCTCGATGACCTGGCCACGAATCGCCTCGCGGCGCGTGGCGAAATCGGCCATCACCCGGCCTTCGGTTTCCAGCAGCGGCGCATACGCGGCCGGCTCACCGATATAGATGGTCTGCGGGTGATGGAAGCGGTGACCACGCGTCTCGCGGCCGCTCTTCACACTCAGGATCTCCGCATCGATGACCGCATCGCCGAACAGCAGCACGATCCAGTGCACCGGACGCACGAACTCCGCTGTGCCGGCGCCCCAGCGCATGCGTTTGGGAATCGGCAGTTGATGGAGTGCCTGCGTGACGATGTCCGGAATCAGTTCCCCGGTTGCGCGGCCGCGTTCCATGACACGATAGATCAGCCAAGCGCCCTTGTCGGTTTCCAGCCGCTCCAACTGTTCCATCGTGACGCCACAGGAACGCGCGAAACCTTGCGCGCCGGGTGTCGGATTGCCCTCACCGTCGAAGGCGGCGGTCAGCGCCGGACCGCGACGAATCTGTTCGCGATCGGCCTGTGCGGTAGCGAGTTGTTCGATCCAGATCGCCAGACGCCGCGGCGCGGCATAGCTGTGCACAGTACCGAAGGTGAGACCGGCCTGTTCCAAACCTTTGCGCACGCCGTCGGTGAAGGCCTGGCTCAGACGCAGCAGCGCCTTGGGCGGCAATTCCTCGGTGCCGATTTCGATCAGCAGGTCGCGGACTCTCGCTCATGCCGCGCCCTCCTGCTTGCACATCGGGAAAGCCCAAGGCCTCGCGGGCGTTGAAATAGGCCTGGGCGCAGGCGCGCGCCAGCGTGCGCACGCGCAGAATGAAGCGCTGCCGTTCGGTGACCGAGATCGCGCTGCGCGCATCCAGCAGATTGAAGGTGTGCGAGGCCTTCAACACCATTTCATACGCCGGCAGCGGCAGGCCGGCCTCGATCAGCTTCTGACTCTGCTGCTCGCAGACATCGAACCAGTGGAACAGCTCCTCGACCGGCGCATGTTCGAAATTGAAGGCCGACATCTCGACCTCGTTCTGATGGAACACATCGCCGTAGGTGACATTGCCCTGCGGGCCGCGCGTCCACACCAGGTCGAACACGCTCTCCACGCCTTGCAGGTACATGGCGATGCGTTCCAGGCCGTAGGTGATCTCGCCGGTGACCGGCCGGCAGTCGAGGCCGCCGACCTGCTGGAAATAGGTGAACTGGGTGACTTCCATACCGTTCAGCCAGATCTCCCAGCCGAGACCCCAGGCGCCCAGCGTCGGCGATTCCCAGTTGTCCTCGACGAAGCGGATGTCATGCACCAGCGGATCGATGCCGAGCTGGCGCAGCGAACCGAGATAGAGCTCCTGGATGTCGAGTGGCGACGGTTTGAGGATCACCTGAAACTGATAGTAGTGCTGCAGGCGATTCGGATTCTCGCCATAGCGGCCATCGGTCGGTCGGCGCGAGGGCTGCACATAGGCAGCGCGCCAGGGTTCGGGACCGATCGAGCGCAAGAAGGTCGCGGGGTGAAAGGTGCCGGCGCCGACTTCCAAATCGAGCGGCTGCAGGATCACGCAGCCTTGGGCGGCCCAATATTCCTGCAAGGCCAGGATCAGGCCCTGAAAGGTGCTGATGTCGCGCGCGCTGGCGGCGACCGGAGTTTGCGCAGACATCGACATGAATCAACTGCTTAAGCTAATGGAGCGGGGAGTATAGCGGGTCGATGGGCGTGAGGTAAGCGGGCGATACCGGTGGCAGGATCACTTTTGCTCTCGGGCGAGACACCGTACCGATGAGGGGTTGTCAGGGGAGAGCGTCGGAACGCTCTCCCCTGACAGTCAGCCTGCGCAGAACTTGCTCGAGCAAGGCTGAATTTAGAACTGCAGACCGAGACCGACCGAGATCGCACTGGCTTGTAGGTCGGCGTCGTACTGCTCCCATTCGAGGCGGGCATGGAACTGGTCCATGAAGTTATACTTGGCACCGATACCGTACATCAGGTCCGCACCGTCGTAGCTGGTGGTGTTGATATCCTGATCCCAGAGTGCAACGCCGATCTTGCCGTAGATGGAGAAATTCTCGACGATCGGGAACGCGGCCACACCGGCGGCATAAAAGGCCTCGGTCTCGGTGTCGACCGCACCCGAGCTGCCATCGCCCAGATCGGTCCAGCCGGCCTCGAAGCCGAAATTCTCGGTGACCATCATGCCGCCATAGAGCTTCCAGGCATCGTCGGTCTCGTCGAGACTGACGCCATGGGCCGAATCATCGATGTCAGACTGGCCGATGCCGGCGCCGAGGAAAACTTCGGCTTGGCTGGCGGTGCTCCACAACAGGGCGGCACTCAGGGCAATCCGTAGCGTGTTTTTCATGGTGTACTCCTCCAAAGCGTGTGTTGGGTATTTGCACTTATGCGGCCGCCGGGACGACCGATGGCCGGAGATTCTAGCAGCAATCGCCGCGACGACCAGGGGTTAGTCGAACATCAGGCCGCGAGCTTGGTGTGGAATCTGCATGGCCACAGTGCATCAAGCCGCCCTTGATGGGCGCCGCTAAGATCATACAAGGCAGGAGGATTCCCATGACGCAACTGATCCTGGAACCGACGTCTACCGCACAATGGCACGCGCTGGTCAGCGCGGCGGAAGCGGCGTCCACACGTCATTTGGATGAAACGCTGGAGAGTTATCTGGTGTTTTTGCTGATGCGCTTTGCGGCGCGCCCCGATCTCGCCGACCGGGTGTTGGCCATGGATTATCTGCGCGGCAGCGCGGCAGCTGGCCAGTTACAGGAATCACAGTTACGCGATGTTGGCGACCAGTGCCTACTATTCTCGGGTCTGTACCCACAGCGTGCGGAACGTCGTTTGGTGCGGGTCTCGTATTATGTCGAATTGGGCCGGGGCGCCTACGGGCAGCTCGGCGAGCGCCTGCGACATGCCGGGGCAGCCATGTATCAGCAGCTCTGCCAGGGCTTTGTGGTGCTGATGGATGTGTTGCAGGCGATGCGTGCACTGGACGGCGCGCCGGTGCTGACACCGCTGCAAAGTCTCGAATTGTGGGCCGATACCGGCAGTCAGGGCGCCCGGCAACAGCTGCGTGCCTGCACCGATGCCACCCCGATCATGCCGGCGGCCAGCCCAGCAAAAACCGCACTAAAGACCACCGATACCAACGGCCAGTGTCACGCTGCCGTGCTCGGCGAATTGGGCTAGAATGAGCGCCCTTTCTCCCGGGTAGGTGGCATGTCCGAACAACGCAAGGCGGTAGCGCTGATCTCCGGCGGCCTGGATTCCATGCTCGCAACCAAGGCGATGCTGGATCAGGGCATCCGCGTCGAGGGCATCAATTTCTTCACCGGTTTCTGCGTGGAGGGGCACACCCACGCCATTCGCCGCCAGGACGCCGCCAAGCCCAAACGCAACAACGCGCTGTGGGTCGCCGAGCAGCTCGGTATCAAACTGCACATCGTCGACGTCATCGAAGAATATAAAGATGTCGTGCTCAACCCCAAGCACGGCTACGGCGCCAACCTCAATCCCTGCCTGGACTGCAAGATCTTCATGGTGCACAAGGCGCTGGAATGGATCGACGCGAACGGTTTCGATTTCATCATCACCGGCGAAGTGGTCGGCCAACGGCCGATGTCGCAACGCAAGGACACCATGCCGGTGGTGGCGCGCGAATCCGGTGCCGAGGATCGCCTGGTGCGGCCGCTGTGCGCGCAGAAACTCCCCGCGACATTGCCCGAACGTGAAGGTTGGATCGACCGCGAGCGTATGTTTGCTTTCAGTGGCCGTTCGCGCAAACCGCAAATGGCGTTGGCCAAGCAATATGGATTTCGTCGAATATGCACAGCCGGCGGGTGGCTGCTGTTTCCTCACCGACGAACAATACGCCAATAAGCTCGCCGATCTCTGGCAGGGGCGCGGTGAGCGTCGCTATGAGTTGGACGACATCATGTTGCTCAAAGTCGGCCGACATTTGCGTCCGCGCCCGCATTTCAAAATGATCATCGGCCGCGAAGAAGGCGAGAACAATTTTCTCGAAGGTTATCGCAAACAGTTCGTGCATCTGCGCGCCGTGAATTACGATGGCCCGCTGGCGCTGATCGACGGCACGCCGGATGCCAGCGATCTGGAACTCGCCGCACGCTTGGTGTGTCGCTTCGGTAAGGGGCGTGATGTCGAACGTGTACAGGTGCTGATCACCGATCAAACAAGGTGACAGTCGGGTGGTTGAGGTTGCGCCGCTGACGGCCGACGATGTGCCGCAGGCCTGGTATTTATGAGCGAACATGAACTCGACGCGCGTAATCTGCTATGCCCGCTGCCGGTGATCCGCACGCAGGACGCCGTGAAGAAATTGCAGCCGGGCGATCGCCTGCATGTGCTATGCACCGATCCGGGTGCGCTGCACGACATCCCGACCTGGTGTCGCATCAATGGGCATAGCGTATCCGACATCGTCAAGCATGGCCGCGAGATCACCATCACCGTGCAGGTTGCGGAACGAGAGGCCTGAGGCATGGCATTACCGAACGCATCCGAGGCGGTGATGAATAATGGCGCGGGTAAGCGGCGCTATAACGAGATTCGCCACGTCACGATCGTCGGCGCCTTGATCAATGCGCTGCTGGCAGCGATCAAATTGAGCTTCGGTTATCTGGCGCATTCGCAGGCATTGATCGCCGACGGCCTGCATTCACTTTCAGATCTGGCCAGCGATTTTCTGTTGTTGTTCGCGGCCAAGCATGCGACCCGCGATGCCGATGAAGATCATCCATACGGCCATGGTCGCATCGAAACTGTGTTCGGTATCGTGCAAGGCGCCATCCTCGGCGCCTTCGCACTGGGAATCGCCTACGATGCGGGTCAGCGCCTATTCAATCCAGAACGGTTGATGACGCCGGAGTTGGTCGCCTTGATCATCGCGGCTGTCTCGGTGTTGGCCAAGGAACTGTTGTATCGCTACACCATCGAGGCGGCGCGCCGACTCCGTTCGAATATGCTGCGCGGCAACGCATGGGATCACCGCAGTGATGCCATTTCTTCGATCATCGTGGTGATCGGCGTGGCCGGAACCTTGGCGGGCTTGCCCTACCTCGATGCGCTGGCGGCTGTTGGCGTGGCCTTGATGATTATCAAAATCAGCGCTGATTTGATCTGGCAGAGTGTCCGTGAACTGATCGATACTGCGCTGGATGCCGAGGAGGTCGAGCGGATCCGCGGGCAGATCCGCCAAGTCGGTGGCGTGCAGCATGTGCATATGCTGCGCACCCGCAAGAGCGGCGGCGACGCGCTGGTCGATGTGCATATCCAGGTCGATCCCACACTCAGCGTGTCCGAGGGCCACCGCATCGGTGAAAAGGTGCGCGGCGAGTTGATCGACGAGATCGAAGCGGTGGCGGACGTCACCGTGCATATCGACCCCGAGGACGATGAGACCTGTTCGCCCTGTGATCAGCTGCCGCTGCGGGAGGAACTGCTGGCGAGTCTGCAGGTTCATTGGGCGGAACTGCCGGCGGCCAGGGCGATCGAAGACATCACCCTGCATTATTTGGACGGGAAGATTCACCTGGAGCTGGTTCTGCCACTAGAATGGGCGCCCGACCGGGCGGCGGCCGTGGCACTGACGCGTGAGTTCCAGCAGCGTGCTGCTGCCGTCGCAGTGATCGGCGAGGTGAAGTTGCGCTATCACTAGCGCACCATAGATGTGCGATCTGGCGATGCGGCGCACCATTAACTGGCAAGCTTGCGCAGGGACACCGATAGCGCTGAATTAGTAGACTGATATTTATATAGATTTTTCTGTGGCATATTTCGTGCTCCATAATGGACACGATATTTATTTGCTGCTTGATGTGATCCGCAGACAGGGATCGCCAGATGCAGCTTGTTAAAACTTAAATCAAGCGGAGAGAGACGATGACAGCAGCCAAGGTACAAAAGACGATGAAGGACAACGCAGTCAAATTCGTTGACCTTCGTTTTACCGACACCAAGGGCAAGGAGCAGCACGTCACTGTGCCGACCGCCATGGTGGACGCCGGCTTTTTCAAGGACGGCAAGATGTTCGACGGTTCCAGTATCGCCGGTTGGAAGGGCATCAATGAATCCGACATGGTCTTGATGCCGGATACCGATACCGCTGTCATGGACCCGTTCTCCGACGAACCGACCCTGATCATCCGCTGCAACATCCTCGAACCCAACACCATGAAGGGCTACGAGCGCGATCCGCGGTCGCTGGCGATGCGCGCCGAGGCTTACCTCAAGTCCACCGGCATTGCCGATACCGCCTACTTCGGTCCGGAAAATGAATTCTTCGTTTTCGACGACGTGCGCTGGGGCTCCACCATCAGCGGCTCGTTCTGCAAGGTCGATTCCAACGAGGCATCCTGGAACACCGAGCGCGTCTATGAAGACGGCAACATGGGTCATCGCCCGACCGTGAAGGGTGGTTATTTCCCGGTGCCGCCGGTCGATGCGCTGCACGATCTGCGTGGCGCCATGTGTCTGGCCCTGGAAGAAATGGGTCTGGTCGTCGAAGTGCACCACCATGAAGTGGCCACCGCCGGTCAGTGCGAAATCGGTGTCGGCTTCGGTACGCTGGTGAAAAAGGCCGATGAGGTCCAGATCCTGAAATATGTGATCCAGAACGTCGCCCATGCCTATGGCAAAACCGCCACCTTCATGCCCAAGCCGATCGTTGGCGACAACGGCAGCGGCATGCACGTGCATATGTCGTTGGGCAAGGCCGGCAAGAACATTTTCTCCGGTACCAAGTACGGTGGCCTGTCCGACATCGCCCTGTTTTACATCGGCGGCATCATCAAACATGCCCGCGCACTGAATGCCTTCACCAATCCCGGTACCAACTCGTACAAGCGTCTGGTCCCGGGTTTTGAAGCCCCGGTCATGCTGGCCTATTCCGCGCGTAACCGTTCCGCGTCGATCCGTATTCCGCACGTGCCGAATCCGAAGGGCCGTCGTATCGAAGTGCGTTTCCCGGATTCGACCGCCAATCCGTATCTGGCCTTCTCCGCCATGATGATGGCCGGCCTGGACGGCATTCAGAACAAGATCCATCCGGGTGAGGCGATGGACAAGGATCTGTACGATCTGCCGCCGGAAGAAGAGAAGAAGATCCCGCAGGTCTGTCACTCGCTGGATCAGGCCCTGGAAGCCCTGGACAAGGATCGCAAGTTCCTCAAGGCCGGCGGCGTATTCACCGATGACGTGATCGACAGTTACATCGCGCTGAAAATGCACGATGTCACGCGCATCCGCATGACCACACACCCGGTCGAGTTCGACATGTACTACAGCCTGTAATCGTTTAGGCTGGTTATGACCTACAACGCCCCCATTTGGGGGCGTTGTGCATTGGGGTGTGTGATCGCGAGATGTGATCACAGTTGCAAAGTACAAGCGCAGGGTTGCATCGCTGAAGTTCGAGGCTTATGTTTGATCCATGCACAGATTAATTTCAGCGGTCTTGCTCGGCGTTGCTTCCGGCTTTGGTGTCGGCCGGTGTCTACAAATGGGTCGATGCCGACGGTGCGGTGCACTTCAGTGATGTGCCGCAGGAGGGTGCGGAAGAGGTGCATATTGCGCCACCGCAGACCTATCAAGCCCCCAGCCTGCCGCCCATAACGCCGCGCCCCGAAGCCGTTGCCGAGCCGGCGGCCTATGCGCGGTTCGCCCTGGTGACGCCGGCCGCCGATGAAAGTATCTGGGACAACACCGGCAAGCTGGTCGTGACCTTCGCGGCAGAGCCGCCCTTGCAGACCGACCTGGGCCATCGCCTGGTCGTGCTGCTCGATGGTCAAGCCCAAGTGGCGCTGCAGGAGGACACCAGCGTGACCTTGGAAAACGTCGATCGAGGCAGCCACACCCTCCAAGGTCAGATTGTCGATGTCCGCGGCGATGTTCTGATGAGCAGTGAAACCATCTCGGTGCATATGCACCGCCAATCCGTCCTGGCGCCCAACCGCGCCCAGCCGACGCCCAAACCCAAACCAAAATAGAGCCCTGCGCACTATAATAGAGCATCGACCGTCCATTCCTGGGGCGGTGGTCTTCTGTTCGTCGGTTTATTCAGGGCGGTTGCCGTGCTGTATCTCACTGTTTTAAATGAATGTATTTGCGCTTTACCCAAAACTGTGCGGGCGCCACGCGGAATCGCCCGAGCCCTGGTTTGCTTCTTGCTATGAACCCGTTATGGATGCACTACAGATGAAAGTGGAGAGTCGGGATGGCCGCATCCTGGAGGGCCTGAACACGGCCGTCCTGGTGTTCGACCGGTCGCTGCGACTTACCTACTTGAATCCCGCCGGCGAAAATTTGCTGGCGGTGAGTCTGCGCCAGGCCAGCGGACATGGCGTGCTCGATCTATTGCCGGGGGCGACGACCTTGTCCGAGCGCTTGCGCTGCGCCATCGAGGGTAACCAGCCCTACACCGAACACGAACTGCATCTGCACCTGCCGGGCGGCCGCGAGATCACAGTCGACTGCGTGGTCACGCCCATCGATCAGCCCGAGCGGGACTGAGATCGTGGTCGAGCTGACACAGCTGGATCGGCACCTGCGCATCGCGCGCGAGGAAAATTTATTGGAGCAGCACCAAGTCGCCCGCCAACTGGTGCGCGGCCTGGCGCACGAGATCAAGAACCCACTCGGCGGCCTGCGCGGCGCGGCACAACTGCTGGAGCGCGAGCTGGTTGATGAAGACCTGAAGGAATATACGCGCATCATCATCGGCGAGGCGGATCGTCTGCGCGGCTTGGTCAATCGCATGCTGGGGCCGAACCAGCTTCCGCAGATGCGGACCTGCAATATCCATCAGATCGTCGAGCATGTGCGTAATCTGGTGGCGGCCGAAGAACACGCCGAACTGACGCTGATTCGCGACTACGACCCCAGCATTCCGGATTTCCGCGCCGATCCGGAGCAACTCATACAGGCATTGCTCAATATCGTGCGCAATGCCGCGCAGGCATTGCAGGGAAAAGGTCAGATCATTCTGCGCACGCGCGCGCAGCGGCAAATCACCATCGGCCAGAAGCGTCACAAGCTGGTGGTGCGTGTCGATGTCATCGACAACGGCCCGGGTATTCCAGACGAGATGCTGGAAACGATTTTCTATCCGATGGTGACCGGACATGCCGAGGGCACGGGTCTGGGACTGTCGATCGCGCAATCCCTGGTCAACGTGCACGGCGGCACTATCGAATGCAGCAGTCGGCCGGGCCACACCGAATTCACAATATCTGTTACCGCTGGAGACGACTCATGACCAAGGGCGATAAGATCTGGGTGATCGATGATGATCGCTCCATTCGCTGGGTGCTGGAAAAGGCGCTGAAACAGGCCGACATGGAAGTGTCGAGTTTTTCCGGCGCGACGGGCGTGTTGGATGCTTTGGAGCGTGCGCGCCCCGATGCGCTGATCACCGATATTCGCATGCCGGGCATCAACGGTCTCGACTTGCTGGGCGATATTCACGCACGCTATCCCGATCTGCCGGTCATCATCATGACCGCGCATTCCGATCTCGACAGCGCGGTGGCCGCGTATCAGGGCGGCGCCTTCGAATATCTGCCCAAGCCCTTCGATGTCGATGAGGCCGTGGCACTGGTGCAACGCGCCGTCGAACATCACCGTCGGCAACAAGGGCGATAGCGGCCAGGCCAGCCTCGACGCAAATGCCGGAGATCATCGGCGAGGCGCCGGCGATGCAGGAGGTGTTCCGCGCCATCGGCCGTCTGTCGCGCTCCAACATTACCGTGCTCATCAACGGCGAATCCGGCACCGGCAAGGAACTGGTCGCGCGCGCGCTGCATCGTCACAGTCCGCGCAAAGACGCACCGTTCATTGCGCTGAACATGGCGGCGATTCCGCGCGATCTTTTAGAGTCCGAATTATTCGGCCACGAACGCGGCGCCTTCACCGGCGCGCAAAACCGGCGCATCGGACGTTTCGAGCAGGCCGACGGCGGCAGTCTGTTCCTCGATGAGATCGGCGACATGCCGGCCGAATTGCAAACGCGTCTGCTGCGGGTGCTGGCCGACGGCGAGTTCTACCGTGTCGGTGGCCATACGCCGATCAAGGTCGACGTGCGCATCATCGCCGCGACGCATCAGAACCTGGAAGCGCTGGTCAAGGAAGGACGCTTCCGCGAAGATCTTTATCATCGACTCAATGTCATCCGCGTACATATCCCGCCGCTGCGCGAACGCCGTGAGGATATTCCACCGCTGCTGCGTTTCTTTCTCGATCGCGCCGCACAGGAACTCAATGTCGAACCCAAGAACCATACGCGCCGAGGTGGCGACCTACCTGTCGCAATTCAACTGGCCGGGCAATGTGCGGCAGCTGGAAAATCTGTGTCGCTGGTTGACCGTGATGGCCGCCAGCCGCGAGATACACATGGCCGATCTGCCGCCGGAGTTGAGCGAGACGCTGCCGGAACAGGCGGGTGGTGCGGGCAATTGGGAGCAGGCCTTACAGCGCTGGGCCGATCAGGAACTCGGGCGCGGTGAAACCGGTTTGTTGGATCGCGCCACGCCGGTGTTCGAACGCATCATGATCGAAACCGCCTTGAAGCATACCGGTGGACGGCGCCAGGATGCCGCGCGTCTGCTCGGCTGGGGGCGCAACACGCTCACGCGCAAGATCAAAGACCTGGGGATGGACGATGCGGGCGCGGACGATTGATTCGTGCATTGTCGAGGATGCCTTCGCCACCCGAAGCGGTCAAGGTACCCATAATCGAAGCCCGACAGGGATTCTACGCGCGCGTCAGCCTCGACGCCGCACTTCTGCGTTCAAACGGTTGTGTCCGCGTTTTGCGGATTGCCGCGCTTCGCTCGCAATGACGGGATTGTTTCAATCGCCCCCGATGTGGGCTCTTACAGGGCTTTACTCTCACTGCGCAACGCCGCGCCGATCGCCAACAGACACTGCGCAGCCTGCTCGGCGGAAACCTTCTCCGCGCCGTCGACCACTTCACTGAGTTCCAGCATGCGTGCCTGCAGACCGAGATTGGCGCGCAGGCCCTCGACCAAACCCGGTACGGGTTCGGCAAGTGGCGCGATCAGCAGATGACTGATCGCCGCCTGCTGAAAGGTGCGATCGTAATAATCCAGAGAGCGTTGCACTTCCAAGGCCAGCGCATCGAACAAGGCCTCGGTCTGCCCGTCGGCCACGGCCTCTTGCAAACGTGTCTGACCAATATCCAAGGTGCGTGCAAGATACAGCGTCTGATTACGGCACAAGGCGATCAGGCCGCGCTCAGCGCCGAAGTACAACAACGCCACGCCTTGTGCATCTTCCGGCAATTGCGCCGCGACATTGCGCAAAGCCAACTCCGGTATATCGATCACGCCCAGGCCGATACCGGCATCTTGCAACTGATCGGCGAGCTGCTTGACGTCGTTGCTGCGGCTGACCACGACATACAGATGCGTCTTCGTGGTGCGCGCACCGCTGGCCGGTGCATCGAACACATCCAGCACCGCATCATCAACGTGGAAGTCGATCAGCTCGCGGATCCGCCAGCGCACCGCGGCGCGCAATTCATTGGCGGGCACATCGGGCGCTTCGATCAGCAGCAGGCTGTAACTGCCGAGCGGCATCACCGTGTGGCATTCGGCCTTGGCAAGATTCTGTTGGCGGCCGAGTGTCGACAAAGTCTCGGCGAGTTGCGCCTCACTGGCGGCGCGGAACTGACAGTGCTGCAGGCGCGGCCGCGCCGCGGTGGTGTCGACGTGCGCCATGGCGACACCGTCGCTGCGCACCACGACCGCCGTATGCATACCACGCGCGCGCGTCTTGCCGAACGATAAGAATGACCAGTTCATAGACATATCCATGTGTTCATGTTGGTTGGATACTAGCAGTGCGTGCCGCACGCCCCAAGTTTCGTTTACTACGGAATGATCTCGCGCCAGACGCGCAATCCGCTGCCGCCGCCACCGGAACCGCTGGGAAAGGACACGCCGCGCAGATTCTCCGTGGTGGGCATGGCGACCGTCGACCAAGTGGAGCCCGACAGGCGCGCGCTGGCGCCGCCATTGCCGACTGCCCAGCAGTCTCCGCCGGGGCTGCAATGCACGGCGTTGAGTGTCTGGTTAGGGCTGTTGTTTGTGATGCCAGCAGCCGTCCAGCTGGCGCCGTTGCCGAAAATGATCGTGCCGCGGCTGCTGCTGCGTATTGCCGACCGCCCAGCAGCTGCTGGTATTGATACAGTGCACCGCGTTCAGGCGGACATTCGGCACGCCCGCATAGGACGGCATATCCCCCCAGGCACCGTTCCAGCGGACGATGGTTTCCGCGCCGCTCGAAGTGTTGCCGACCGCCCAGCAGAGGTTGGCCGCAGGACAGGCGACGCCGCGTAAATGCGCGTTGGGCGTGTTGTTGGTGAAGCCGGAGGTCGTCCAGTTGCTGCCGACCAGGCGCACGATGGTGCCATCGCCGCTGTCACGCTCGCCGACGGCCCAGCAGCTCGTTGCCGACAAGCAGTACACGGCATTGAGATCGCGGTTGTTGGGTGCGCCATTCGCGGCGCCAGTGATGTTGGTCCAGCTGTTGCTGCCGCTGCTCCAGCGAACGATGGTGCCGTTCTGGCCGACCGCCCAGCAGGTGGTCGTGTCGGGGCAGTGCACACCGAACAGATCCTCGCCACCTGGCGCGCCGTTGGTGAAGCCGGCGGTGGTCCAGCTGCTGCCGTTGCCGCGTACGATGGTGCCGTTCTCGCCGACAGCCCAGCAATCGCTGGCGGTCAGGCAGTACACCGCGAAAAGATCGCGGCCGGCGGGCGTGCTGTTGGTGAAGCCGGCGGTCGTCCAGGCACTGCCGTTCCAGTGCACGATGGTGCGATTGAGCCCCACGGCCCAACCACCGCTGGAGACAGATAGATCGCCTTCGATCAATCGTTGCGCACGCATCGCGCCATTCAGCATTACCCGCCCGAGCACGCGTACGCGGCACAGTGAGCCGACGATACTGGCAGACTGGATCTGGAAATCTCCACGTCCGAGTGTCTGCGCGGCATCCGGTGTCAGCGCCGTGCAAGTGGTGCCCGCTGCGAGTCGTTGCATCGCCCGCTCCAACCCGCTCTCGGCCAGAAACAGCGCCTCGACGCCGTCGTTCTGCACGGCCGTGTCGGTGATATCGGTACTCGCCAGCCGCAGACCGATGCCGCCGAACAGCGCGACGACCAGCAACAGGAACACCGTTGCCACCAACGTGCTGGCACCGTGTTGCCGACGCGGGCATGACATGAACATCGCATTCGTAGACGCAGCGAGGTTCATTGCCGGTTTCTCAAAGCGACACGGGTGCGCTGTGGATAACTGTTGCCGTTGCTGTCCGTCAGACTGAGCTCGATATCGACGAAGGCGACGTTGGCATTGCTGGTGGCGGCAGTCACGCCATCCTGTTGCAGATAGCCGAGCGTGAAACTGCCGACCTGATCGCTGAGCGTAAACGTGCCGGCCGGTGTGTTGTAGGCGATGCGCAGATTCGTGCCGCTGCTGTCGATGGTCACCGTGGTCACGGTCACGTCATCGCTTTCCAGGCGGCGAAATTGCGTGCTGGTGGCGGTGCGCGAGAGAAAATCGAAATTCGCCGGTGTGGTCGGGTCGCGCCGCACCGTGCGCAGCTCGCGCGCGATGCGTTCGCTGGACGATCGCAGCTTCGACATCGTATCCACGACCTCGTTGCCGGCCATGAAGGCGCCCACCCCGGTGCTCAACAGCGAGGACAGCGTGACGCCGAGGATGCCGAGTATCACCAGGACCATGACCATTTCGATCAGGGTAAAACCGCCTTGCCGCTTTTCCATCGGGCGGCGGGTCAAGCTGGATATGGTCGCCGGAAGTTTGAATCGCTGTGCCATGCTCAATAACTCCCCAGCATGAACACAATGCGCGCCTGTTCCGTGGCACTGGCGCTGTGCGTCACCACCACATCGACCTGCGTACACGGCGCGGTCACACAGGCGGCCGGCGCCGCGCCGTAACTGACGGTGCGCGCATAACCCGCTGTGGTATAGCTGGCCGGTAGGGTCGGACAAGTGGCGACTATCGCCGTTGCATAATCTTGCCCGCGTCGCGTCGCCAGGATGTGCTCGGCGCATTCCTGGGCGAGTTGCGTGGCAGTCTGCAAGCGCTCGTTGATGAGATAGCTTTTCGAGGTGTTGACGAACTGATCCATGAGCGCGACGCTGGCGATACCGAGAATCACAATCACCATGACCATCTCGACCAAGGTGAAGCCGCGTTGCTTCGGATAGCTACAAGTTATTGCGCGCCGGTTCATGGCGTCACCGTCACGAAGCCCGTTACCGGGCTCACTGAAAGTGCCGCGCTCTGTCCACCACCGCTGGCCGTGTAGTCAACCGCCGTGCTGCGCAAGACACCCGCGCTGACCGGTCGACCCAAGCTGTCGAAGCTGACGCTGGCTGGCGGTGAGGGTTACACCGTTGCTGAGGGTGAACGTGAACGGCTGCTGCGTCGCCGGGTCGGTGATGATCGTGCTGGTGCTGTCGGTGCAGCGGTAACTGCCACCGAGTGATGCGAAGGTGAGCGTGCGGCCCTGGTTCATCGCCAGCATCTGCACATGGCGGATATCGCGTGCGATCTGCGCGGCCTGGGCGTGCACACTGGAATCGGTGAGCGACATGCGCGGCGCGGCCATGGCCGCGAGGATGCCGATGATGACGATCACCATCACCAGCTCGACCAGGGTGAAGCCGTGCTGTTTTGAAATGTGCATCCTGCGCTTCATCGGCATCCGTTATTCACCAACGCAAAGGGGCGGGCTCTGTGCCCGCCCCTTGTGACCCCTGCGGGCGTGACCGTCGTGGATTACGGGGTAATGTTGCCTACGCAGCCGACCACGTTACCCACGGCGGCGGTGGTGCTGGAGCAGGTGGGATCGGTGTAGGTCAGCACGGTGTAGGTGTCGCCATTGATGGTGACCGTCACACCCGTAGCCGACGGCACTGGCGGCTGGCGCCGTTGACGGTGACGCGGGCGGCCAATTCGGTCACGGTCGGATTGCGTCTTCAGTTCGGCGATAGCGATGGCATGCGCGGAACGCACCGCACTAACAGTGCCGGCCTTCGGCCGCATTCAGGGCATCGGTCGACGCATCATAGAACCGCGGCACCGCCATGGCGGCCAGGATGCCGATGATCACGATGACCATCACCAATTCAATCAAGGTAAAACCAGTCTGCTTGTTCATTTCCGCAATCTCCATAATAGCGGGGTTGTGCATCCCGCACGTTGAGCCATCCCCGATATCGGGTTCTGGTTGGTTATCGACCTGCAATTTTGGAACTTAAACAAATTCATTACATAGGCTTACCTTACTAGCCGCGATGTAGGGCAACCCGGCTGATGTCCCACAGCGGCAGGAAGATGGCCATGGCCAGGATCAGCACAAAAACGGCGACGACGAAGGTCAGAATCGGCTCGATGGCCGAGCTGAGCTTGTTGATGCTGTATTCGACTTCCTGGTCGTAATAGGTGGCGACCTCACCCAGCAATTCGTCGAGGGTGCCGGCCTCCTCACCCACCGCCATCATCTGCAAAGACAGCGGATCGAAAATGCCCGAGCCGGCCGCGGTGCGGGCGATCGACTCGCCGCGTTCGATGCCGTTGCGCATGGTCAGAATGCGCTCTTCGATATAGCGGTTGTCCAGCGCGCGCGCGACCACGCTCAAGCCCGTGATGAGCGGCACGCCGGCCGATTGGGCCATGGCAAACAGACGCGTGAAGCGCGCCAGTGTCGCGCGATAAATCACCGGGCCAGCCAACGGCAGGCGTAATTTGAGTTTGTCCCAGCGGTAGCGACCTTCCTCGGTACGCACGTAATGAATGACGCCGAAGACGACCAGTGCCGTGCCACCGAACAACCAGATACCGTTGTTGACGAAGAAATCCGACAGCGCAATCAGGCCGCGTGTCTGCCACGGCAGTTCGGCGCCGAAGTTGGCGAAGAATTTACTGAACGGTGGAATCACAAAGCGCATGACAATGAAAATCGCCACGACGATCACTGTGAGCACGAAGCTCGGATAACGCAGCGCCTTCTTGATCTGATCGCGGGTGGTTTTTTCGCGCTCCAGGTAATAGGCCAATTGCTGGAAAATAGCCTGCAACTTGCCGCTGGTCTCGCCGACGCGGATCATCGCCACATAAAACGGCGAGAACACCTTGGGATGCTGATTGAGCGCGCTGGCCAGGTCGTGGCCGGCCTCCAGGCTTTGGCGGATCTCGCCGAGCGTGCCGGAAAATGTGCGGTTGCGGGTGGTGGCGGTCAGCCCTGAGAGCGCACTGAGTATCGGCACGCCGGCGCGCGTCAGGCTGTACATCTGGCGGCTGAACTGAATCAGATCGAACAGCTTCACCGACTGTGGGAAGTAGGCGTTCAGATCGTTGCTGAGATTGCGTTTGGCGCGCGCCGGCTGGATGTCGATCGGCGTCAAGCCGCCCTCGATCAGACGCGCGGCCACGCCATCGGCGTTGACGGCATCCATATTGCCGTTGATCGCGTCGCCGCGTGGACCTCTCGCCTTGTATTCGAAGACCGCCATGTCGCGTTACGCCCTCATTCCAGCCAACCCGCCAGACTCATCGCCTCGCCCACTGTGGTGACACCACCGCGCGCAAGTTCCAGGGCGTGTTGCACCAAGGGTCGATAGCCGGGCTGGGCGCGCGCGGCGCGTTCAAAGCCGCCTTGATCGTTGCGGCGCAGGCAGTCGATCAAGGTCGCGTCCATTTCCAATAATTCATACACGCCGATGCGACCGCGGAAGCCGGTGTGATTGCACTGATTGCAACCGCTGCCGGCATAGAACGTCGCCTGCGCGGCCTCTTCACCGAGTGCGCCGCGCAGCCACGCCTGCTGGCCGGCATCGGGCTGGGATTCGCTGCGACATTTGTCGCAGACGCGCCGCACCAGCCGTTGCGCGACGATGGCCTGCACGGTGGAGGCGACCAGATACGGTTCCAGACCCATGTCGATCAGACGCAACGCGGTGCTGGCGGCGTCGTTGGTGTGCAGTGTCGACAACACCAAGTGACCGGTCATGGACGCGCGCAGGGCAATCTCGCCGGTCTCGGCATCGCGGATTTCGCCGACCAGGATGATGTCCGGATCGAGGCGCAAGGTGGTGCGCAGCACGCGCGCGAAATCCAGGCCGATCTTCGCGTGCACCTGCACTTGGTTGATACGCGGCAGGCGGATTTCCACCGGGTCTTCGACGGTGATGATTTTCTTCTGCGGCTTGTTGAGTTCGGTCAGCGCCGCATACAGCGTGGTGGTCTTGCCGCTGCCGGTCGGTCCGGTGACGAGGATCAGACCGTGCGGTCGTTTGATCGCATGGCGGAAACGTTCCAGCAGCGCCGGCGGCATACCCAGCTGCTCCAGGGAAAACCGCTGGGCCTCGGCATTGAGCAGACGCATCACCACCGATTCGCCATTCTGCGTCGGCATGGTGGCGAGACGCACATCGATGCTGCGGTCGTGCACGCGCAGGCTGAAGCGACCGTCCTGCGGCAGACGTTTTTCCGAAATGTCCGCGCCGGCCATCAGCTTCAGGCGCGACACCAACGCACCGGCGATGCGCCGTTCGTCCATTATCTGTTCGTAGAGCACACCGTCGATGCGGCGACGGATGCGCAGGCCATCTTCTTCGGGCTCGATGTGAATGTCCGAGACATTGCCGCGCACGGCATCCTCGAACAGCGTCTGCAGCAGACGCACCACCGGCGCATCGCTCTGGGTGCTGTCGATACCGAGTTGGCCGAGGTCGAAGGCGCTGTCGGCGAGATCCTGGCCGACTTCACTGGCGAGGCTCTTGAGTTGTGCGCCATGCTGATAGAAACGGTCGATGCAATGCAGCAGGTCGGATTCCTTGACCACCGCAAGCTGCACCGGTGATTTTAGAATCCGCACCAGCTCGTCATAGGCAAAGATGTCGGTGGGATCGCCCATGCCCAGCAACAGACCGCCATCGACGGTGCCCTTCAACACGATGGCGCGATAGCGCCGGGCGTAAGTCTCGGGGAGTTTCTGCACCTGTTCCGGATTGAGTTCGAAACTGGTGAGATCGATGAACGGAATGGCCAGCTGGCGCGACAGCAGTTCCAGCAACATGTCTTCTTTGACGAAACCGTTTTCGATCAGCACGCGGCCGAGCTTGCGGCCGCTCTTTTTCTGATCGGCGAGCGCCGCCTGCAATTGCGCCTCGGAGATGATCTTGTGTTCGACCAGCAGGTCACCGATGCGAACGCGTTTGGGGGCGGGCATGTCGTCGTCTCAACCTTGGCTGTTGTCGAGCGCGACAATGCGACCGCGCACATAGCCGGTCACTTGCGCATCGAGGGTGGCGTCGGCCAAGGCGCGACGGTAGGCTTCCAATGCGGCGACCGGCTGTTGACTGCGTTCCAGGCTGATCGCCAGACCCAGCCACCAGGCGCCGCGTTGCGGTGCACGGGTCAAGGCTTGGCGATAGGCGTCGGCGGCTTGCGTGTCATTGCCGAGACGTTGTTGCAAGGCGCCCAGCAAGGCTTGCGAATCCGCATCGTTGGATAAGATCGGCGACTGCAAAAGCGCAACCGCTTCGTTATCGCGACCGGCCTCCGCGAGCACGCGTGCATGCAATATCAGCAGCTGCGGTGCGTGCGGTGCTGCGGCAACCGCAGTGGCGAGAATGGCTTCGGCGTCCTGTGCGCGCCCTTGTTGCAATAACAGGGCGACCAGCGTCTCGGCCGCTTGTGTATGTGCGGGAAGTTGATCGAGTGCCGCGCGCAGTTGAGTTTCAGCGCGCGAGGTATCGCCACTGCGCAGCGCGGTCAGCGCATCGGCATAGTGCTGCGCGGCATGTTCGGTTGGACTCGGCTCACGCAGAGTCTTGTGCATTGAAGGCGTGCCGCGTGCGCTGTTACTTGACGTCCTGTGCGAGCACGGTCTGTGTCGTGGACGGCGCCGGCTTTGGCGCGGGTGGTTCGATGGTGGACGGTGTCGGCGGCGTTTCGGCCGCAAGCTGCACGTAATCCTCGGGCACCGCTTCCTCCAGCGCCGCCACCGACACGGCTTGCGCGGTGCGCGGCTCCCAGGTCTTGTCCCATTCCGCATCGACTTCCGGCGCGGACGGTCCAGGCGTATCGGCTACCTCGGACGTTGCAACGACCCACGTTTGTGCCGGCACAGACGCGACTGGTTTACTGTCATGGGCGGCGACGGGCGGTGCGACGAAACCCGGTTGCAGGCCCGGTTCCGCGAACGTCAGCCACCACCCATACGCGACGCCACCCAAGGCGGCGCTGATCAACAGCGTCGGCCAGAGTGTGCTGTGTGGTGTCGTTGCCGGCGGCGCGGCATGCAGCCCGCGCAGGCTGTCGCCGCGCGGCAATTGCGCGCGGCGCTGTTCCAAATCCTGCAACATCTGGTTGACGAGACTCATACCTTAACCCCCGATCAACATAAGACTGACACCCGCCAGCGTCGCGGCCGTGCCGAGTGCGCCGAGCGTGCCGAAAATCCACTGCGGCCAGCGCGAACGCTGCGTTGCGCCGCTATCGGTATCGGGGGTGTCGGTGATGGCCTGCTGCACATGTCGCGCATGGACCTGCGCGGCGCCCTGACCGAATGCGGCCATCAAGGCTTTATGGCCGAGAATATTCAGCAGGCGCGGAATGCCGCGGCTGGCCTTGGTGAGCGCACGCAGCGCGGCGCTACTGAAATGTTCGCGACCGGCGCCGCCGGCGATGGTCAGGCGGTGGCACAGATAGGTGCTCGCTTCGCTCATGCTGAGCGGGCGTAATTGATGCGCGAAGATGATGCGCTGACGCAGTTGGCGGAATTTCTTCTGCGCCAGACGCGTGTCCAATTCAGGCTGGCCGAACAACACCACCAGCAGCAATTTGTCCTTTTCGGTTTCGAGATTGGTCAGCAGGCGCAGCGCTTCGAGACTTTCATCAGGCAGTGCCTGCGCTTCGTCCAGCAACAGCACCACGCGTTTGCCGGCGGCGTTGAGTTCGATGAGCCGTTCATTGATGAGTTTCAGCAGACGGTGCTGACCGAGATTGCGGGTGAAGCTGATGCCGAGTTCATCGGCCAGCGCCATGCGCAGCGCGGTTGCGGTCAGGATCGGATTCGGGATGTAGGCGGTGACGAATTCGTCATCCAGCAGATGCAGCAGACGCCGGCACAATAAGGTCTTGCCGGTGCCGACCTCGCCGGTCACTTTCAGAAAACCTTCGCCATTGCGCAAGGCCAGCAACAGAATGTTGAGTGCTTCCTGGTGGCTGGGCGAATCGAAATAGAAGCCGGTGTCCGGTGTAATACCGAACGGTAAGGCCTGCAGTCCGAAATGTTCCAGATACATGGCGTCGGTGTCCGATCAGCGTGGCGTGGAGCCGGTGCCTTGCAGGGTGTCGAGGCGCTGATTGACGCCTTGCAGTTGATCGTTCCAGCCCTGCGAGCCCGAGATCACCACGGGCCGCAGCAGAATCACCAGCTCGCTCTTGGTGGACAGTTCGCGTTTGTGGCGGAAGGCGGCGCCGACGCCCGGCAGGTCGCCGAGGAACGGCGTCTTTGCCTGGTCGTCGCGGCGCGAATCCTTCATCAGACCGCCGATGACGATGACCTGGCCGCTGCGTGCGCGCACGACGGCATCGGATTCGCGGATGGTCGAACGCGCCAGCGGCACCGTGAGGGTGTCATCGGTGTTCAGACTGATTTCCTTGTTCTGCTCGGTGACCTCGGAGATGGTCGGGTGGATATGCAGGATCACCTCGTCCTGATCGTTGATCTGCGGGATCACGTCCAGGGCTACACCGGAGAAGAACGGTGTGAGCTGCACATCGACGGATTGATTCGAGGTACCGTTGGTGGTGTCGGTATCGGTATCGATGTCGGTGACGAAGAATTCGTCGGTGCCGACCTTGATGACCGCCTTCTGATTGTTGACCGTGGACACGCGCGGGCTGGACAGCACCTGCACATTACCTTGTGTCTTGAGCAGTTCGATCAGCGCGACGAAGTCATTGAGATTGGCTGCGATGCCGAACATGCCGCCGAACGGACTGACTTGGAAGGAGTCCGGCACATTCGGGAAGATCGGATTGATGGTGCCGCTGTTGTTGCTGCCATTAGCGCGTCCGTTGCGGTTGAGCAGTGTGCCGCCGCCGATCTGACCGACGACGATGGTCTCGCCTTCATCGGGTTCGCCCAGCGCCGCCCAGTTGATGCCGGCCTGGAAACCGTCGTTGAGTTCCACTTCGATGATCTTGGCTTCGAGCACCACTTGGCGCTGCACGGAGTTCTGCAAGGTGCTTAAATATTCACCCACCTCGCGCAGTTCGCCGGGCATGGCGCGAACGATGACAATACCCGCCTGCGGATTCACGACCACGCGTTGGTCGCCTTCGGTGCCGAGGAGTAACTCCAAGGAGTTTTTCAGATCGCGCCAGAAGTCGGCCTCGGATTCGGTGTTGACCTCGCTGCCGGAGACGGTATTGCTGGTCCCGGAGCCGTTGTTGCTCGTTGTGCCACTACCAGAATTTGATCCATCGGCATTGCTGCCGGAGTCGCTGCCGGAATCGCTATTGCTGTTCTGGGTGATCTGTCCGGAGCTGACACGGGTGTTGGAACTGCCCAGGCGCCGCATATTCAGATAATCGACTTTGAAGATGGTCGAACGCAACCGCGCCGGCAACACCTCGAACACCGAACCGTTGCGGCTGAATTCATAGCCGTACACGCTGTTCACGGTGCTCATGACTTCGTTGACGGTGACGTTTTTGAGATTCAGCGAAATCTCGCCGCCGACCTCGGGATGCACCACCATGTTGTAGGCCGTGCCATCGACCAGCCCCATGAAGAATTGCTGTGCCGGTACGTGATTGACCGCGACATCGAAACGCGGCTCCGTCGGTAGCGCGGCCGGCGGCAGGTTCATCGTCACCGGCGGCAGCAAGGCCGCGGCGACGGCCGCTGGTGGTGTGTTCGCGTCAGTCGGTTGCGCACTCTGCGCATCCTTCAGGGCGTTATCGATACTGGACAGTCTTGGCGAGGTATTGCCATCGCGCATGCCAGCCGTCTGGCAACCGCACAGTGCGAGTACCAAGGCTGATATCACCAGATGTTTCATCGCGTAATCCTTGCGTGTGTTCATCGCGTTTTTTTCACCTCTGACTGCAGCAGGCGCAGGGTCACAATCTCTCCCTGCGCATCGAGTTTGACTTGGGCATGACTGACGCGCAGTACGCGCGCCGTTCCGATCAGGCCGCCTTCGGCGACCTGTTGTCCATTGATGACCGCGACACGTTTCGCCGGCGTGATGCGCGTGGCGCTGAGTTTCCAGCTGCCCGCTCCAGCCACTGACGTGTCCGCGCTCGGCGTGCCGCTGGGCTGGGTCGGATCGCTGAGCGTCGCGGCCGTGGCGCTGTGCATCGCCAGCGATAGAACCAGCAACAGACCTGGTGGCAATAGCGCATTCATGGCTGTTGCCCCAGCGTATACACCGTCAATTGAATCTCGCTGCGCGGATACTCGGCCACCTTCAGCGACACGCCTTCCCAGAACAGCGTCCAGGGCAGTTGCTCCAGGCGTTGCAGATAATCGAGCGCGGCCAGATAGCCGCCCTCCACGCGCAGTTCCAAGTCGTAACGCACGATGCGCGCGGTACGCGTGCTGTCGGGCAACAGCGGCTCGCCCGGTGTCGAGTCCAGATTCAATAAGCGCAGGCCGGGGGCTTGTGCCAAGACATCGCGCAGCAAGGGCGCCGCCTGTTGCGGCCGCACCAGCCGACCGAGTTGCGCTTCGAATTGCGCATCCTGCGCAGCGAGTTGGGTTTCCAGTTCAGTGATGCGCGCATTGCGCTGCGCCAGCGGATCCTGGTTGTTCTGCCCCAACAGTCCAGCGCGTGCTTGCAGTGCCGTCAGTTTGGTTTGCAGATCGGTGATCTCGGTACGCGTCTGCTGCTAGAGCTGTTGCAGCGTTGGTGCGATGAACAATTGATTGCTGATGGCGTACAGCACCAGCAAGGCGACTGCCAGCAGGATGCCGCGTTCGCGCAGACTGAACGCATCGATGCGGGTGCCGAGTGCGGTGAGTTGGGCGTTCATTGTGCGCTGCCCTCCGCCGCTGTCGGCTCACGTTCGCTGGAGCTGAGCGTGAACTGCACCTGGCCTGGTATTTCGGTGCTGCGCTCCATTTGCACGGTGGTCAGCGACCACGGCGCCAGATCGGTATCGGCGCTGAGTTGCGCGAGGTAGCGCGGCAACAATTCAGGATCGAGGGTCGTGCCGGTCAATTCCAGGCTGTCGTCGCGCAACTGGATGCCGGTCAGCCATAAGCCCTGCAGCGGATGACGTGCCAAGGCCGTGAACACCGGCGCGAAGCCGCGGCTGCGGGCGACCACTTGTTGCTGGATTTCGCCGAGTTCGGCGCTGCCGTCGGTGAGCTGAGTTTCCAAGCGTCTTGATGCGCGCATCGAGCTCGGCGAGCTGGCCGCTATCAGCCTGTGCCTCCAGTTTGCCGAGTTGTGATTCCAGCGCGCGGTATTGCCCATCCAGCAAGGTGCGGGTCGCGGTGTGTCGGCCCAATTGCAGTTGCAGCAGGGCCACGCCAGCGACGATCAGCACCAACGCCAGGATCAACACCTGCGCCAGTGTGCGCGCCGAGAACACCTTGGCCTCGCGGCGAAACACCGGCTGAAAGAGATTGATTTGCTGCTGCATACCGCGCTGCGATCCTCATGGGCAATGCGTCCGGGCTTTGACGCCGAACACGCTTTCCTGAGGTGTAAGCAAGGGCTGGGCCAAGTGCGGCGTGGGGTCTTGTTTCGGTGGGGATTTTTTGTGATGTGGCTAGGTGAAGTTTGCAGCCCGACCGGAGTGGGATCTCTTCGTGCCGCATCTAACGGTGGCGTAAAAGCAAACGGCCCGCCAGGGGCGGGCCGTACTGTGCCGTGGAGTGCGGGCGCTTACATGATGTTGATGCGCAGATCGATGGCCGCGGTGGACGGCGCCGCCGGGTAGGCGGCTGCGTTGGAGGTGACCACCGAGCCGGTAGCGCCGTTGCCGTCATCCATTTCACGGTCGTAACGCGCAGCGGCGTCGGCGGGGATATCTTCCATCGACAGCCATACGCCGGTGCGGCCAGCAAAGACGCCAGTCCACATGCCAAAACTCGTGGCGCCATAGGCATGGGTCGGGTTGGCGGCAGTGCCGGCGAGCGTCGGGTCGCCTGGAATCAGGTTGGCATAGCGCAGGTGTTGCCAGACGAGGCAGGATTCTTCACCGGCCGTGGCACAGGTAGCACCAGAAATCGTGCCGACTGGGGTGATGCCGTTGGTGGCCGCCGGATTCAAGCGGGTGTTGGCCTGCGCGAAATCGCCGGGCAGCGCGCCGAAGCGATCCTGGAAAGTGTAGAAGGCAGCCCTGTAGGCCTCGATATCGCTCTGCAAACTCTTGAAGCGCGAGTTGGCGATCATCTCCTGGCCCTTCAGCACGCCGCCGAGCAGCAGGCCGATGATGACCAGCACGATGGCGATTTCCACCAGGGTGAAACCGGATTGACGTTTGTTCATAGTCCTTAGCTCCCTTCTTCCAATTTTCTAAAGTAGTCAGTTGATCTGTGGCCGGCCCAGCGCCGAGTTCCTGTAGTGGCTTTAACGGCGCCCGCCCGAGGCAACTTGAATAAAATATTAAATCTTACACTTACGCGATTTTTTCGACGGCCACCGACGCCATCGTCGCAGCCGTAGCCTGGGTGGAGCGGTAGCGAAACCCGGGTTTCACTGCGTTCAACCCAGGCTACGGGGGCTGCGCTCGTCTATGGCCCTGTGACTGTGCCGGCGGCCACCAGGCGGTTGTACAACACGCCGGTCGGGATCCACACGACCAGATCGTCGAAGCCGTTGTTCATTGGCTGTAGCCGGCATCGACGAAGCAGCGGTCGGCGTCCCGATTCTCCGGTTCGAGGGTGCCGAGGTTGTTGGTCCTGGCGTTCGACAGCACCAGCGCCGGCAGCAGTTCGCCGACGTTGAGTGCCCGCGCAGTTGGCGGTGGCACGTACCTCTATATCGCCATGGTCCTGTTGTGACAGCCGGCGGCGGTAGGGTGAGCGTCTGGGTGTACGCACCGTTGACCGCATAGGTCCAGGTATTGCCCCAGGCGTCGGTGCGCAGCACACGCCGAGTGTCGCAAATGGCAGGCCTGCCGAATTTCGTTGATTCGCGCCGGTGTTGCAGGCCGGCTCCGCGACGCCGTCGTCGTTGGTGTCCGGGCAGGGCAGCCGACCATTGATCACCGCAAAGCCAATCAACGCCTCGCGGATCGATTCCAGCGTGGCGGTGGTTTCCTTGCGCCGGTCGGTTTCCATCTGCGTAGCCAGCGGCACCAGCATGCCGCCGAGCAGCAGGCCGACGATGACCAGCACCACGGCCATTTCGATCAGTGTGAAACCGCGGTGCCTGTTCCTATATAAAGTTTGCATCTCGCGCATCCTGACGCTCACGGCGGCAATGCCACGCCATTATTGGCATTGACCAGTTGGGTCTTATATCGGGTCATATCGACCCAGCCGAGCAGATCGTCGAAGGGACCGCCGGTGATGGCGGCGTCATCGCTTGCGACGCGTTGCACGAGGTCGGTGGTCGCGCTGCGATTGGTCTCTTCGTCGATATGACTGGCCGGAGGTAACGGTAAGGCGTCCGATTTCATTGACGGCGCCGTAGCCATTGGCACCATGCGCAATCACCACTGCAGGCGGATTAGTGGCTGCCGTCAACAGATCGAACAAGACGCCGGCGGCGTTGCGCGTCTGCACAGTGATATCACTCTGCATGGATTGGGTAATAGCGCAGGCGCCGACGCCGGTGAAATCCGGGTCCACCACGTAGCGCAGACGATGCCCCCAGCTGTCGAGCGCGCCAAGGCCCAGCGTGACCCACGGCAGAGTGCCGGCCACCGGCGCACCCGGACCGCAAGTCGCTTCCGCCTGGCCATCGTTGTTGGTGTCGGGACACGGCAGACAGAAGCCGTTGATGGTCGCATAGCCGATCAACGCGCCGGTGATCGCGCCGATGTCGGTGGTGGTTGTGAGATTGCCGGGCTGCCGCGCATCGCCTTTGCCGAGCTTGGTCAGCAGAAATGAAGCGGCGCCGAGGATCAGGATCAGCAGCATGACCATGATGGCCGCGCCGCGTTGATCGGTGGGTGCTGGGTTGCGCGCGCGCCGGTTCATGGTTACTTGGCCTTGGACTCGACGGCGGGCGCGGTTTCCGCCGCCGCCGTTTTTGCGCTTGCGCCGGCGGTTGCCGCTGGCCCGGTGGTCGCGGCGGGAGCAACGGCCTCAGCCTGCGGTTTAGTGATCTCAGCCGCAGCGCTTGCAACAGGCGCCGGCACCGGCGTGACGTTATCGAAGATCTTGCCGGAGGCCTGGTCGACACCCTGGCCGGGTTTCAGGATCTTTGCGCCATCCTGCCACGTCAGTTGCACGCGGCCATCGTGCAGCAAGGTCATGTCACGGCGGCTGCCGGGTTTGACGGGCGTGCCATTGAGCCAGACCAGGCGCTTGCCGTCACTGCCGCGCAGCGTGCCGTTGATCACGACGCGGTCGGTGGCGGGAACGCTCGCCGTGGCCTCCGCTAGAGGCTGTTTACCGGAACGCACGGCATCGATGCGCGCGCGCTCTGCTGCGCTGGTGAACAAGCGACCGAGGTCGTCGGCCAGCACGCTGCCGACGAGCGCGGGACACAGTAGCAAACCCAGCAGCAGTGCGCGGCGGCCTGTTCGAACTGTGGGCGCGTTCATTGCGCTTCCTCCACCGGCGCGGCATCCGCGGCATCGAGGCTGAACCAGCGCAACTCGCAAGTGACATTGATGTTGGCTTCCTGCAATTTAATTTCGGCTTCCTCGCGGGCTGGGCGCAGCGAGCACGCCGACAACTCGAACAGTCCGCTGTGGCGGGCCTCCAACAGATTCAGAAAAGTAAACAGGTCGCCTTCGTGGCGCAGCTCCAGCTCCAAGCGCATCAGGCTGGCGAACAATTGGAAGCTGCCGGTCGCCACGCTGCTCATGTGAGCGGTGCGCGGTTCGAGTTCATAGCGGATGGTCAGCAGATCTGCTTTCGCTGCGGACTCGCGCACGTTTTCAATCCAGCGCAGGCGCGGTTCCGGTCCGACGAAACCTTGCGCACGCAGTTGGGTAAAACGTTCGGTCTCAGTGCGTAGGATCTGTTCCGATTCGAGAGCCGTGCGATATTCCTGCACCGTGCCTTGGAAATGCTGTTCGGCAGACTGGCGTGCCTGGCTCATGTGGGCGTTGTAGCCACTGGCCGCGGCCATTACCACCAGCAAAATGCCCAGCACCGCACCTGCGCGCAACAGCGGCTGACGCAGTTCGGTATAGATGGTCTTGGCGTCAGACATGCTCGTCTCCCAACACCAGACGCAGCGTGAACGGCGCTTCCTGCGCGCTGCTGGTGTCGTCGCCGATGCTGCCCAGCACGCGGCCACTGGTCGCGGTGTTGAGCGGCAGTTCCAGCGCCTCGGCGGCGATCACGCCGCGGGTGTTGCGTAAGCGCACGAGCAGGTCATCGATATCTTGGTGCGCGCGACTGAAGTTGCCGGCGAACGGCAGCACGCGTCCCTGCACGATGCCGATCTGGTAGGTCGTGGTGCCGTCCGTGCCGTCGCCGCCGACGGGATTGCCGTTCTCGTCGTACTCAACGACCGCTTCTGTTGGTGTTTCATCGGCGGCGAGCGTGGTCTCGGTGGCACGGCGGTCGGCGCTGACGAACCAGTCGATCTGTTTGATCTGCAGACTGGGCTGGCTCTGTAAGGCCTGACCGAGGTGCGCGAGCACCGTGTGTGGGTTGTGACGTTGCTGTTGCAACTGCGCGGCGGCCGCGACGGCGAGACGCATATCTTCCGGTGCGACGTCGGTCTGCGGCAGGCGTGCCTGAATCTCGCCGTAGCGGGTTTCGGCGTCGCTCAGCAGTTGTGTGGTCTTGGCGATTTCCTGTTGGTACAGCTGCGCATCCACAACTTGAGTGCCCGCCCACAGCAGACCAGCGACACTGGCCACGACACACAGCCCGGCCAGTGCCTGACGGGCGCGGTGCATCTGGTAGTGGAAGCGCCGCACGGGGGTGGCGTAGTGATTGGGCATGCGATTGCACGCAGCCATGAACGCATAGAGGCCGTCGCATAGATAATCGCTATTGGGATTGCGGTAGCGCAGACGTGCGGCCACATCCTGCAGCGACAGCAAATGATAATGGGTCAGCGATTCGGATTCGCGCAGCTGTTCCAATTGTTCCAGTCGAGCACCACCACTGAGCATGCACACATCGAGGATGACGTCCCGACCCAGCAAATGCAGGTTTGACAGGTAGCGCTTGGTCTTGCCGATCTCGGTATGCATAAACTGCGCATAGTCGCTGATCGCCAAGTGTTCGGGTACCGGCGTCAGGCGGCTGAAACGCAGCTGACCGGCGCTGAAGAACGATTGACGCAGACCGCTGGCAGCGTTGTGGGTGATGAGCAGCACGTCCTTGCGCTTGTCCCAGATTTTTTTCACCAGCGCGGCGCTGAGCAACGGCAACGAGTAAATGCCGGCGACGGGAACCCGGTAATGGCGCATCGCATCCAGCCACAGGTCGGCGGATTCGGGGTTCAGCAGACCGCTGAACAACACGTTGTCCTTACGCTTGTTGTTTGGATCGCGGCCGAGTACCTGGGCGTGGCGATATTCCGTGCCGCGATAGACGCGCGCCGCATGGCGTTCCAGCAGCGCACGACGGTCACGACCTTGCGTGTGCGCGACACTGTCGATGCGGAAATCTTCTTCCACCATGTCGGTCAGCACATAGGTTGGCAATTGCCCGAAATGCTGCAGATAGGGGTCGAAATCGGCCAGCCCGGCGTCGGCCGCGACGAAGCCGTCCATGCGCGTCAGCGCGCGGCCATCGTAGTGGTAGGCCGTCAGGCTGGTGCTGGTGACATAGAAAATCTGGCACAGCATGTCAGGTGATCTTCCCTAGAATGTCGTAGATCGGACCGAGCACCGAGAGCATCACCCAGCCCAGCATCACGCCGAGGATCACGGTCATCGCCGGCTCGATCAGTGCCTGCACCTTCTCGATCGATTCCTTGACGTCGCGGTTGTAGAAATAGCTGATGTTCTCCAGCGCCTTGTCCAGTGCGCCGGTGTTCTCGCCGACGCGCAGCATGCGCACCACCAAGGGTGGAAACAGGCCGGTATTTTCAAACGCGCTGGTGAGTCCGACGCCATCACTGATCTGCCGCTGCACACGTTGCAGCGCCTCTTCGACGACCTTGTTGTCGACCAGCTGTTCGGAGATGCGCAGGCTCTCCAACACGGTGATGCCGGCGCCGAACATCAACGCGAAATTACTGGCGAAGCGCGACATCAGAATCTTGGCGTAGATCGGACCGACCGGCCAGACACGCAGCTTGAAGCTATCCAAACGGTAGCGCGCCTGCGCATTCACCTGCGCGAGATAGCGGATGCCGAAGAACAGTGCCGGCGGCGTGATCAGGATCAGATACCAGAAGTTGATAACAAAATTGGACACCACGATCAGCGCGCGCGTATGGAACGGCAGTTCCTGACCGACCGAGGCGATGAAGCTGGTCAGCTGCGGCACCAGATAGATCATCATGAAAAACATCACGCCCATGACCACGGTGCCGACGAAGGCCGGATACATGACGATTTTTTTGGTGTGCGCGGCGAGTTCGTCCTGCCACTTCAAGGATTCGGTCAGATTGCGCAGAATCTCCGGCAACATGCCGCTGTGTTCGCCGGCGCGGATCAGATTGTGGAACACGCGGCTGAAGATGAGCGGGAAGCGCGCCAGCGCTTCGGACAAGGTCTTGCCGCCCTCGATGTCTTCGATCAAGGCGGCGATGACTTCACGGAAGCGTGGATTGCTGACGCTGTCACGCAGATCGCCGAGGCCTTCCAGTATCGGTACGCCGGCGCGGGTCAGTTGTTCGAGATGAAAACAAAAGGTAATGAGTTCCTGACGTCCGACCTTACCGCCTCTACTGCTCCAGCCACCTTGGCGCGCCGGCCAGCAGCGGATCATTTCCAAACCCATGCGTCCCAGGCGCATCTCCAGATCGGAGTCGTTGCTGGCGTCGATGCGGCCGAGCACGATCTTGCCGGTGTCGTTGATGGCTTTGTATTCGAAGGTGGCCATACTCAGACCAGTCGATCCGTGAGATCGATGACGCGTGAAACTTCATCGAGTGTGGTGACACCTTCCATCACGCGACGCATGCCGTCTTCGCTGAGCGGTTTGAAACCCTTGGACAGCGCCAGTTTCTGCAGCTCGCTGCGGGTGGCGCGGCGCGCCACCAGTTCATCCATGTCGGCATCCATCTTCAGCAGCTCCATCACCGAGATGCGACCGCGGTAACCGCTGTGATTGCATTGATCGCAGCCGCGCGCGTGATACAGCGTGATTTCGATATCCGCCGGCTGACGCAACAGCTTGCGTTCGAAGTCGGTGGCCGGTGCGGCCTCACGACACTGCATGCAGACCTTGCGGATCAGCCGCTGGGCGACGATGCCGATGATGTTGCCCGACAGCATGTCGGGCACGATGCCGAGATCGAGCAATCGCGGTATCGAGCCGATGGCGGAGTTGGTATGCAGTGTGGAGTACACCTGATGCCCGGTCATGGCGGCGCGCAAGGCCATGTCGGCGGTGTCTTCATCGCGTATTTCGCCGACCAGAATGATGTCCGGGTCCTGGCGCATCATCGAGCGGATGCCGCTGGAGAAATCCATCTTGGCGGCTTCGTTGACCGAGCTCTGACGAATCAGGCTCATCGGATATTCGACCGGATCTTCCAGCGTCATGATGTTCACCGACTCGCTGCTGACATAGGTGAGCATCGAATACAGCGTGGTGGTCTTGCCGCTGCCGGTCGGTCCGGTCACCAGGATGATGCCTTCGGGGCGCGCCATCATCAGCTTGAGCAGCGATAAGGTATCGTCGGGCAGGCCGAGTTTGTCGAGTGGGACGATGCCTTTGCTGCGATCGAGAATACGCAGCACGATGTTTTCGCCCCAGGTGGTCGGCTGCACCGACACGCGGAAGTCGATCTGCCGGCCATACAAGGTCAGCGAAATGCGGCCATCCTGCGGCGCGCGGGTCTCGGCGATGTTCATGCCCGACATCACCTTGAGACGCACGGCGATGGCCGACCAGTAATTCTTGTGCAGGCTGCGCACTTGGCGCAGCACGCCGTCGACGCGGTAGCGTACGCGCAGAAAGCCTTGTTCGGGTTCGAAGTGTATGTCCGAGGCGTGCGCTTTCACGGCATCCGACAGCATGGCGTCGACCAGGCGCACCAGCGGTTGACTGTACTCTTCGTTATCGCTGGCGAGATTGCTGAAATCGGCTTGGCCGGTTTCGATTTCACGCAGGATGCCGTCCACCGACAGTTCATAACCGTAGAACTGGTCGATGGCGGATTCGATTTCGGATTCGCCCGCCAGCAGCGGATGCACATCGACGCGGCCGCCGAGGATGGCGCGCAATTGATCCAAGCGCCACCACGTTGCTGGTGTCGGCCATGGCCACGGTGAGCAGATGCTTGCTGGTATCGATCGCAATCGGCAACACGCGGTAGCGGCGCGCGACTTCTTTCGGCACCATTTTGAGTGCTTCAGGATCGACGACGACCTTGTGCAGATCGACGCTCTCCTGGCCCAAGGCCTCGGACAGCGCATCGCGGACAATGGCCTCGGTGGTGAAGCCCAGGCGTGACGATGATGCGGCCGAGTTGATCACCGCTCTTTTTCTGTTCGGTGAGCGCGATGCGCAACTGATCCTGGCTGAGAACACCTTGCTCGATCAGGATGTCGCCGATGCGACGCGGCGGCTTGGCGGCCGGTACGCTCATGGTTGCGCCTGCGCCGTAAGGGTTTCGATGCGCTGCCGTGCGGCATTCAGATCGAACTGGGCGTTGTGCGGACCGGCAAATTGGATGGCGCGCCGGTAATACTCCAACGCCAGCTGCGGTTGACCTAAGTGCTCCAGGCTGACGGCGAGATTGAACGCATAATCGGGATGCTCAGGCGCCAGACGCTGCGCTTCGAAATACGCTTGTTGGGCATAGGGCCAGCGCTGTTGTTCGGCGTACAGATTGGCGAGCGCGAAGTGCAGCTGCGCGGATTGTGGTTGCTCCGTCAGCATGAGTTTGAGTTGGCTTTCCGAATCGGCCGGGCGGTTCTGCAGCAGATCCGTCAGCGCGGCCTGTGCGGTGAGGTCTTTGGGGTTGCGCTGCAAGACGGCGCGATAGTGTTCGCGCGCTGACGCTAGTTGACCGTTGCGCACAGCGATGGCCGCCAGGCCCATGTGGGCGTCGCGGTTATGGGCGTCGCGGGCCAGCACTTGGCGATAGCCTTGCTCGGCCTGCGCCAGGCGGCCGGTTTGAAAATCGCTATAGGCCGTCTGCAGGTCGAGGTTGACCTGGTTCGGTTGGGTGCTGCGGGTGATGGTGATCGTGGCCGCGGGCTCAGCCATTTCTTCAGCGATCTCTGCGACCGGCGCGGGTTGTTCGCCACGCAGTACGCGCGGATCGACCGGCGCGGGTTCCCAGTCCTGGGTGCTGCGCGCCTCCACCGGAGGTAGACCTTCCTGCCAGGGTGTTTGCTCGGGCAGCACGGTAGCCTCCGTCGCCGCGACAGCCGGCACGGCGGTTTCTGTTGCTGTGAGCAGCGCTGCGTTTGGATCTGTGTCTGGATCTGTGTTCGGTGCTGTGTCTGGCGCGACATCGACACTGCCATCGAGCATGCTCGCCGCATCGATGGCCGGCGGCTGCGGCAATCCCAGATAGGGCGTTTGCTGCGCGAGTGTCGCGTAGTAGTAATAACTGCCGACCGCGCCCGCGACGAGTCCAACCAGGCTGATGATGCCGATCAGGTTGCGGCGACGCAGCGCGGTTTGCTGTGCGGCACTGGTCGCCAGAATGCGTGCAGCCGCGGCCGGACTGTTGTGGTGGTCGCCGACATCGGCCGGTTCCTGTTTGACCTGCACGGGCGTGCTGGGCATTACGTTGGCTTCGGGTGGCGCTGTGCTTGGCGCCGCATCCGGTTCCGCTTTCGGCTCCGGCGGTGTCGCAAGCCGCAGTTGCGGGGCGGCCTCCGGCTCCATCGGCACGTCGGGCGTTGTGAGTTCGATGGATGCACTGTCTTCGACAGGCGTCAGGCTGAGCTCCGCCAAGTCTGCATGCGCGGCAGCCACAGGCGCCAACGCCGCCGGCGGGGCGGCGGGCGGCGGTGGCTCGGGGCTGTGCTTGGCGTGTTCTGCCTGCTTCAGCGCATCCATCAACAGACTCATGTGCCGCCTCCCAGGAGAGGTAGCGGTTGCGTCAGTCGCTGGGGTTCGGCAGACAGCGGTTCCCGATCATCGGGTAGATAGTGCTGATAGTCGGCCAGTTCGCCGCTGATGCTGGCGTCGCGAATCACCCGCGGGCGCAGGAAGATCACCAGCTCGGTCTTGTTCACCTTGTTGCTGCGGTAGCTGAAGGCGTCGCCGATGCCCGGCAATTCCGACAACACGGGTGTGCCAGCGCGGTTCAGGTCCACACCGTCCTGGATCAAGCCGCCGAGCACGGCGGTCTGGCCGGAATTGATGCGCAGCAGCGAATCCATTTCGCGCACCTGGATCTGCGGCACGCTGCTGCCGACCTCACCCAGCGAGGGATTTGGATCTTGCACGAAGCTGATCACCCGCGAGATGGTCGGGCGGATATTCAGGATCACCGTGTCGGTATCGTTGATCTGCGGCGTCACGCTCATGACGAAACCGACCGGCACAGTGTGTACGACACTGGTATAGGTGGTGGTGGCGGGGCCGGTGGCGGAGGTGGTGGTTTCCGCTTCGATGGTGAAATACACCAGGTTGTCGACCACTTTCAGCAGCGCGGTCTGGTTGTTGATGGCCATGATCTTGGGGCTGGACAACACCTTTATATCGCCGAATTGACGCAGCATGCCGACGGTGGTGCTGGTGTCGCCGAGTGAGGTGTCCGGATCGGCGTAGGTCAGCAGCGAAAAGGGATCTTTGCTGAAATTGGTGCCGAGCAGCGACTGATTGACGCTCCAGCCTGCGCCGCTGGCGATCAGGCTCCAGTCCACGCCCAATTGATAATCGTCGTTGAGCTTGACCTCGACCACGGTGGCCTCGATCAACACCTGCCGCTGTGCGTTCACTTGCACTTGATCGATGAAGGTCTGGATCTGCTGATGTTCCCGGGTGGTGGCGCGCACGCTGAGGATGCCGGATTCGGCATTGACGATCACCGCGGCCGAACCTTCCGTGGCATCGGTCCCGACGACGTCGCCGAGAATGGCGCGCACATTGCGCTCCAGCGTACCCCAGAAGCGTTGATTGGAAGTGCTGGTAACCGAGGTGGTGGAGTTGTTGGTGCCACTCGCGCCGCCGCTATCACCGACTGCCGCCGCGCCGGTGGTCGCGATCTGTGTGGCCACGCTGACGCTGCTGGTGTTGTCGCGTGCCATGTTCACGTAATCGATTTTGTAATTGCGCAGGAACGGCGCATCGGGTTCCACTTGCAGGGTGTCGCCCTCTTGGGTAAAGCGCACATCCACTTGGCGCGCGATACGGTCAAGGATTTGCGGCAAGGTCTGGTCGATGGCGTTCAGGGTGACGTTGCCGCTGACGCTCGGGTGTACATCGACATTGAGCTTGGCGTCACGCGCCAGGGCGAACAACATGTCGCGCACCGGCACATCGGTGACCACCACGCTGTAGGTTTCCAGTGCGGCGGTCGGGCGCGGCGGTTCGAGCACCGGCACGCGCTGCACCGGTGCCGGGATATCCGCCGTGTTCGTGTTCGGAATCGAGACGTGACCTGGATCGGGACGTTGCGGCGTCGGCGCGCAGCCGATCAATGCGATCACCCCGACGAGCAGGGCGAGTAACCTAAACGGGTAGCGAGAATGTTTCATAAGTCCTGTTGCGCGAACAGCCATTGGCTGCTCGCCTCCTTTTTCACAGCCGTTAGGGAGCGCAGATACGGGCCACGGGCCTTTAGCGCGACGGGAATTTCATTCAGTGCCTTGTGTGCGGCGTCGTAGTTGTCATAACTGCCGTACAACACCGACCAACGCTGTGCGCCGTTGATTTGCGCGGGCGCGATGTAGACCTGGTCGAGATGTGCCTGCAGCGTCGGGTCAAGCAGAAAACGATCCAGTGGCGCGCGACGAGCATCGTCGCTGGTCATGATTTGGATGGTGAAGCGCGCAGTGGATTCGGTGTTCAGCCAGTCACGGGCGGCGGCTACGCGCTGAAGAAACTGCGAAGTGTCCGCGCGCGGTGCGTCGACGCTGGATACCCACGGCGCCGTTTCCGTTGCCGGTACGCTAGTCGGCAGCGTGTTCGCGCGTGCAGGCGTTGGCGATCCGGCCGCCGGTTGAATCTTGGTCAATTCAGCGATGCTTGGCAGTGCGGGTGCGTTGCCCTGCGACAGCAGCGATCCCACGACGGTGCCGGCCGTGATCAGCGCGATGCCCGCCGTGGCGGCAAAGGCCAGACGCGGCAGCGTAAACCGATGCGGTGCGAATTCGCTGTCCGCCAGGGCGCGGCGCATATGCCGTAGATTCACCTGTCGGGCACCGTCGGCGTAGGCCGCCAGCAGTGCCTTGTCGGCCAGGATATGAATGCGCCGGATGAGCCCCTTGGAGGCGCGCGCCAACAATCGATAGGCAAACGGTGTGAACGGATCGCCGCCCTGATAGCCGGCGGCGCGCAGCCGAAACGGAATGTAATCGCGGATATCGGTCAGGTTCAGCGGCGGTAAGGTGAAGCTGTGGGTAATGCGGTCGCGCAACTGGCGCACTTCATGGACGGCCAGATGATCGTCGAGTTCGGGCTGGCCGAACAGGACGATCTGCAACAGTTTGTCTTCGCGGGTTTCCAGATTGGACAGTAAACGGATTTCCTCCAGGGCATCCAACTCCATGCCCTGCGCCTCTTCGACGAACACCGTCACCCGGCGGCCCTCGGCATGGCGCTGGAACAGATAGGTTTGCAGGGACTGGAGTACCTCCAGGCGTCCGCCGGTCGTGGGCAGCTTCAGGTCGAGGGCGATGGCATGCAGGACGTCTTCGCGCTTCAGGCTGGGATTGGCGAGGTAGACCACGTCGACGCTGGCGGACAGCCGGTCGGCGAGCATGCGGCACAGCATGGTCTTGCCGCTGCCGACTTCGCCGCTGAGTTTGACGATGCCTTCGCCGCGTTCGACGGCATAGGCGAGCGCATCGAGTACGGCCCCACGCTGCGCGCCAGGATAGAACCGGCGCGTGTCAGGGGTGATGCGGAACGGCGCGGACGCCAGACCGAAATGTTTTCCGTACATAGCCAAAACTCCCAGCTCGAGGGGTGTGAGTTGGGCAAAGCAAGGTTCGGACCAGGAACGGGGAACGCTGTTTTATTACAGATTAATTATTTCAGAACAATGAATTACGAACTGGCAGGGATATCGGTGGTCAGGCGCCGCAGGCGCCCGCTGGGGGCTGGGCGCTGGTTTGGCCATGTAATTGGAGTGTGTCAGTCAATTGGGTGACGTTATTGAAGATGATGCCGGTTCAGGTAATCGATGATCCCAGTGTTGAGCTTCGGACACACCAACGGATCGTAAAACAGCGCCGTACCCACGCCGACGGCGGTGGCGCCGGCGATGAGGAATTCGATGGCGTCGTTCACCGTGGTCACACCGCCCTGACCGATGATCGGGATCTTATGCGCGCGGCACACCTGGGCGACCTGCTGCACTTTCAGGAGCGCGATCGGTTTGATGGCCGGGCCGGACAGCCCGCCCTGGTTGTTGCCGATCACCGGGCGGCGGGTCTCGATGTCGATGGCCATGCCCATCAGCGTGTTGATGACCGCAAAGCCATCGGTGCCGGCCTCGATGCAGCGGCGCGCATTCAGGGCGATGTCGGTCTGGTTGGGCGACAGCTTGGTGATCAGCGGTTTGTTGGTCGCCTTGCGGCAGGCCTCGACCACGCGCGCCGACATGTCCGGGTCATTGCCGAAGGCCACCCCGCCCTCCTTCACGTTCGGGCAGGAGATATTGATCTCGATGGCGTCGATGGGTGAATCGTCGAAGCGCTTGGTGACGTTGAAGTATTCCTCGACGGTCGAGCCGGAGACGTTGGCGATGAAGCGCGTCTCGGTGAAATCCAGCGTCGGCAGGATCTCGTCGACCACTTTGTCGACGCCGGGATTCTGCAGGCCGATGGCGTTGAGCATGCCGTCGGGGGTTTCGTAGACACGGTGCGCGGGATTGCCCAGGCGCGGTTTTTCAGTGGTGCCCTTCAGGCAGATCGCGCCGACGTCGCGGTTGGAGAAGCCGGCGATACGGGTGTATTCCTCGCCGAATCCGACGCAGCCCGACAACAGCACCAACGGGGAGCTGAAGGTCATGCCGCAGAAGGTGATCGCCAACTTGTTCCGGTCTTCAGTCGTCATGTGCATGCTCAGGAATGATCGCCACGAAATCCGCGAAATCCACAAACAGGTATGATGGGGACTCTTCGTGGATTTCGTGGCGGTTTTGACTATGTTTCATGTCGTCCTGTTTCAGCCGGAGATACCGCCCAACACCGGCAACATCATACGCCTTTGCGCGAACACCGGCAGCCATCTGCATCTGATTCATCCGCTGGGATTCGAGCTGGAAGACAGCAAGCTCAAGCGTGCCGGTCTGGATTATCACGAGTGGGCCGAGGTGCGTGAATATCCGGATCTGGAGGCGTTCACGCGCGATGTGCAACCGCGACGCTTGTTCGCGCTGTCCACGCGCGGTACGCATCGGTATGACCAAGTGGCAATATCAGGCCGGCGATGCGTTTATGTTTGGACCGGAGACGCGGGGTCTGCCGGCGGAGTTGCTGGCCTCGTTACCGCCGGAACAGGTGTTGCGTTTACCCATGCGACCGAATGTGCGCAGTCTCAATCTATCCAACAGCGTGGCTGTTGTGGTGTATGAGGCATGGCGGCAGTCGGGATTTTCGGGCGGCGGCTGAATTGCCTACTTCGGGGTGAATCAAATTACGCAGTTTCCGCCTTCGGCTCCCGCGTCAACAGTGTGTGCACGGCCGCGCGCGGATCGAGGCCGTTGTAGATCACTTGATAGACCTGCTCGCTGATCGGTAACTCGACGCCGTATTGTTTGCCCAGTTTGTGAATCTCGCGCGCGGTGTCGACGCCCTCCACCACTTGATCGATAGCCTGGTGCGCTTGCTCGCGCGATTGGCCGCGTCCGAGCGCCAGACCCATGCGCCGGTTGCGCGATTGGTCGTCGGTGCAGGTCAGCACCAGATCACCGACGCCAGCCAAACCCATGAAGGTTTCGCGTTGACCGCCGAGCGCTTCGCCAAGACGAATCATCTCGGCCAGTCCGCGCGTGATTAATGCGGCGCGGCTGTTGGCGCCGAAGCCCAGGCCGTCGGAGATGCCGGCGGCAATCGCCAACACGTTCTTCAGCGCGCCGCCGAGTTCGAGGCCGATGCGGTCTTCACTGGTGTAGGCGCGGAACGTGGCGCCGCGCAATAATCCGGCGAAATGTTTCGCGACAGCGGGCGTGTTGCCTGCAACCGTGGCGGCGGTCGGCAGTCCAGCGGCGACTTCGCGGGCGAAGGTCGGGCCGGAGATGACGGCGTGCGCTGTACCGGCCGGCAGGACTTCTTCGGCGACTTGATGCAGCAGCTTGCCGGAGGCCATTTCCAGACCTTTGGTCGCCCACGCCAATGGCGTGCCCGGGGCGAGTTTCGGTGCGAGCGTCGTCAGTACGGAGCGAAAGGCGTGACTCGGCACCACCACCAGCACATCGGCCTGATCGGCGAGCGCGGCGTCGAGATCAGCATGGATGGCAAGACATTCGGGAAACGGTGCATCGGGTAGGTAGCGCGTGTTGCAACGCGCGCTGGCCAACTGTGCCATCTCGGTAGGGTCGTTGCCCCACAAGCGGACGCTGTGGCCGTTGCGCGCGAGCAGGATGGCCAACGCCGTGCCCCAGGAGCCGGCGCCGAGGACCGCGATGGGGCGAGGTGTTGTCATGCGTTCTGCCAGATCAGTGCTGGGGCTGATTGGGATCGGTGACCTGCGCCTGGACACTCTGGATCTGCTGAGCGTACATGGCGTCGAAGTTGATCGGGGCGAGTACCAGTTGCGGGAAGCCACCGCGCGCGACCAAGTCTGTCACGGTTTCACGGGCGTAGGGATACAACGTGCCAGGGCAGAAGGCGCCGAGCATGGGGGCGAGCTCGGCCTCGTCAAAGCCCTGCACGGTGAAGATACCCGCCTGTTTTACCTCGACCAGATAGGCCGTTGTGTCGCCGAGCTTGGCGGTAACCGTCAGCGACAGAACGACTTCATGCACGCCGTCGGCAAGCTTTCTGCCCAGGGAGTTCAATTCCAGGTTGATTTCCGGTTTCCAATCCTGGGTGAAGATCGCCGGTGAATTGGGTGTCTCGAAGGACATGTCTTTCACATAAATCTTCTGGATGGAAAACTGTTTCTGGTTGGCCTGTGGGGCGTTTTCTTCTGGCATGGTGTCTATTCCGTATTTTTGAATGATGGACGGGCGCCGTGGCGCCGCCGGCGTGGGGTACTGGCGGGGTATTATGCCAGAAGCAGAGTCGGGGTATTCACTCGGGCATGCACAGCAAAGGGTCCAGCCGACCTTGCTGCTCCAGGGCATACATATCGTCACAACCACCGACGTGGAAATCGTCGATAAAGATCTGCGGTACGCTGGTGCGGCCGCTGCGCTGGATCATTTCGGCGCGTAGCTCAGGCTCAAGATCGACGCGGATGTCGGTATAAATCACGCGCTTACGATCCAGCAGCATACGTGCGCGCACGCAGTAGGGACAGAAGCCGGTACTGTACATCACGACGGTGGGCATGACGTTATTTCTTGGTGACGGGCAAATTTGCGTTTTGCCAGGCGACAATACCGCCGGCCAGATTGTGGACGGTGGTGAAGCCGTGCTTGTGCAGTAGCTGTGCGGCATTGTTTGAGCGGTTGCCGGTACGGCAATACGCGATTAGCGGGCGTTCGCGGTATTTGTCGAGTTCGGTGAGGCGTTTCGCGAGTTGACCCAGTGGAATATGTACGGCGTTGGCGATATGCCCCTGCTTGTACTCGCTGTCTTCGCGTACATCCAGAATGACCGTAGCTTCTGCGTTCATGGCCAGTGTGGCGGCGTGCGGCCCCAACTGCTGGGTGCCAGCCAATCGGCGGCGCAGTTCGTTGTAAATGATCAGGATCGTGATGCCCAAGAAGGCTAACGCGAGGCCCCAATGATTGCCGACGAATTCAATTAAGCGGTGAGTAGTGTTCATGATGCGGTGATTGTATTAACGAGTTAATGGCGATGCGGCCGCCTCAACAAATATGAGCGGCCGGTAGTCGGCGGCGGTGTTATAAGCAACGAGCGGGCATTATTGGCGCGAGCAGAACACGTCGCGCATCATACCAATCAGGCGCAGGGTGCGGGAGTCGCCGACGCGGTAGTACACCCGGTTGGCATCCTTGCGCGAGGCCAGGATGCCCTTGTCACGCAGAATGGCCAGGTGCTGAGAGATGTTGCTCTGCGAAGTGCCGACGTGTTCGACAATGTCCTGAACACTGATTTCCTGATCTCCCAGCGTACAGAGGATTTTCAGCCGTAACGGATGCGACATGGCCTTGAGCGAGCGGGAGGCGCGCTCGATGTCGTCGTCTTGGGTAATCAAATCTTCACTGATTACATTTACACTCATCGGCTTAGCCTCAGGAAGAATACGGCACAGGGAACAGGGTAGGTAGGTCGTATACGGCACTTCAATATTTTTCATACTGCTTTTCATCATTAAAACACTATACAATAATAAACCGTCTGAACAACCAAGCAACGTCGCATTTCAGCAAAATCGTTGTGCGGTGATTACTCGCGGACCTGCATCGAAGCGTGCTGTGTGCGAGTGGCGGGATGCGACGAAATTCGTTAGACTTATTCTAAATCATTAAGGAACTGTTGAACACGCCCATGCCTGCGATCCCAAAGCCCGTGGTCCTGCTTATCCTGGACGGTTGGGGTTATTCGGAAGATACCCATTACAACGCCATTGCCGCCGCGCATAAGCCGGTTTGGGATCGACTCTGGAACCGCTATCCACACACCCTGATTCGTACCTCGGGTGCTGCCGTGGGTTTGCCCGGTGACCAGATGGGCAATTCCGAGGTTGGTCATCTCAATCTGGGCTCCGGGCGCGTGGTGTATCAGGAATTCACCCGGGTCAGCCGTTCCATCAAGACCGGTTCATTCTTCAACAATCAGACGCTGACCGATGCGGCTGACCAGGCGATTGCCAACGATCGCGCCATCCACATCCTCGGTCTGCTTTCCACCGGTGGCGTACACAGTCACGAAGAACATATTCACGCCATGGTCGAATTGGCCATCAAGCGCGGCGTCAAGCGGGTTTACCTGCATGCATTTTTGGACGGACGCGACACGCCGCCACGCAGCGCCACCGCCTCGATCCAATTGATGGAAGAGAAGTTCAAGGAATATGGCGGCGGGCGTTTTGCCTCCATTATCGGTCGCTACTACGCCATGGATCGCGACCACCGCTGGCCACGCATCCAGGCGGCCTATGATCTGATCACCCAAGGTAAGGCGGCTTTCCAGGCCACTACCGCGCTGGAAGGGCTGGACATGGCCTACGCCCGCGACGAGGGCGACGAATTCGTGCAAGCCACGGCTATTGTGCCGCCGGGCGAGTCCCCGGTGCAGGTCGAAGACGGCGATGTGCTGGTGTTCATGAATTACCGTTCCGACCGTGCCCGGCAGATCACCCGGCCGTTTATCGAGCCCGATTTCGATGGCTTCGAGCGCGCCGTGATACCGCGACTGGGACGCTTCGTCAGTCTCACCGAATACAATTCGGAATTCGATATCCCGGTGGCCTTCCCGGCGGAGCGCTTACAGAACGTGCTCGGCGCTTATCTGGCGCGCTTGGGCATGCGCCAGTTGCGCTTGGCGGAAACCGAGAAGTACGCGCACGTCACGTTCTTTTTCAATGGCGGTCTGGAAGAACCCTTCGACGGCGAAGACCGCATCTTGGTGCCCTCACCGCAGGTCGCAACGTACGATCTCCAGCCGGAGATGAGCGCCGGCGCAGTGACCGATCGGTTGGTCGAGGCCATCGAAGCGGGTAAATACGACGTCATTGTCTGCAACTACGCCAATCCGGATATGGTCGGCCACACCGGCAGCTTCGCTGCCGCCGTCAAGGCCATCGAAGCCCTCGATGTCTGCTTGGGGCGGGTGGAGCAGGCGCTGTTGCGGGCCGGCGGTGAAATGCTGGTGACCGCCGACCACGGTAACGCCGAGAAGATGCAGGGCGATGATACGGGCCAAGCGCATACCGCACACACCACCAATCTGGTGCCGTTGGTCTATATCGGGCGTGCCGCAGAATTCAAGGGTCAAGGCGCACTCTGCGATATCGCGCCAACCCTGCTCGATCTCATGGGCTTGCCGAAACCGAATGAAATGAGCGGAACCTCGCTGGTTGAGCTGCACGCGATCACAGCAGAGTCGGCTTAGGCACCACGTGGCGTCTGGCCGCTCTCCGCACCTCGGCGTCTCAATCTGCTGCGCTGGCCTGTGCTGGCTGGCGCTCGCGGCACAGGCCGCCGAGCCGAAAGACACCCAGAAAGATCCCCGGCAAGCCGGCGCCGAACTCAGCGAACTGCGCACCCGCATCGACGCGCTGCAAGCGCAGCTGAAAGCCTCGCGTGCGCAGGAATCCGATCTCGCCCAGGAAGTCCGTGAAGTCGAACAGCGCATCGGCAAACTCAATGCCGGCGTGCGCGAGGTCGAGGCACAAGTGCGCGCGGGTGAGCAACAGCTCGAAGCACTGCAGGGGCGCTATGCCGAGAGCATTGCCAAGCTGGAACTCGAGCGACGCGAGCTGGCCAAGCAATTGCGTGCGGCGTACCTGCTCGGGCGGCAAGAGCAGGTCAAGCTGGCGCTCAATCAGGAAGACCCGGCGCGGTTCGGGCGCATGCTGGTGTATTACCGCTATCTCAATCAGGCGCGCCTTACGCGCATTCAAGCGTTCGAAGCCACCTTGACGGAAATCGATGACTTGCAGCAGCAGATCGATGCGCAGCGCGCGACCTTAGCTGAGATTCAGGAGCGTCAGGCGGCCGAGGTCGCTGTCCTGGACGAAGAGCGGCAGCGGCGTACATCGCTGCTTGGAGCGCTGCAAACGGAGATTCGGGCTAAAGGCGGCGAACTGTCGCAGATGCAGAAGGACGAGAAGCGGCTTGGTCAATTGATCAAAGATCTGCAGCGGGCCTTGGCCGAGGTCAAACCAAAAGACGTGTCGAAGGATGATGCGCCGCGCCGACCGTTCGCAAAGCTCAAACGTAAGCTGCCTTGGCCCGTCACGGGCAAGTTGGCGGCTGGTTTTGGCGATCGTCGCGAGGTCGGCGACCTGCGTTGGCGCGGCGCCTTCATCGCCGCCTCGGCCAATCGGGATGTGCGTGCCGTGGCCCATGGACGGGTTGTCTTCGCCGACTGGCTACGTGGGTTTGGACTTTTAATCATCATCGATCACGGCGATGAATACATGACCCTGTATGGTCACAACCAGGCCTTATACAAGGCTGTCGGTGAGCGGGTCGCGCCGGGCGATGTGGTTGCCAGTGTGGGCGATACCGGCGGCATGGATCGCAGCGGCGTGTATTTTGAACTGCGTCACAAAGGCGAACCGCAAAACCCACAGAACTGGTGTGCGGGCACGCCGGATGCCGCGCAGGCAAAACGCTGAACGCGTTCCCAGGTTTGATGTGCTGTGCTATGTTGTTGCCCGCTCCATAAGTCCGGCCGGATGCGGCCGATAATCGAAAGGTCATTTGCAGTGAGGCCGGCCGCGTCCGGAAAATGGAAGTCCCATGAAGCCCCAAACGCAGAAATTCGCCCTGTTATCCACGGGTCTGGTCCTGGGCGTGTCGCTCAGCATAGGCCATGCCGTTTTCGCCGAGCGCGATACGCCGCAGGCCGTCTTGCCTCTGGACGAGCTGCGCAGCTTCAGCGACGTGTTCGCGCGCATCAAGGCGGATTACGTCGAGCCGGTCGAAGACAAAGTGCTTCTGGAGAACGCCATCCGCGGCATGCTGTCCGGGCTGGATCCACATTCAGCGTATCTCGACAAAGAACAGTTCAAGGAACTGCAGGTCGGCACCTCCGGTGAATTCGGCGGCTTAGGTATCGAAGTCGGCATGGAAGACGGCTTCGTCAAGGTGATCTCACCCATCGACGACACCCCGGCGCAGCGCGCTGGCGTCAAGGCCGGCGACCTCATCATCCGACTCGATGAAACACCGGTTAAAGGCATGGCTCTCAACGACGCGGTCAATCGTATGCGCGGCAAGCCGGGCACAGACATCATTCTGACCATCGTGCGCGAAGGCCAGGAAGCGCCGCTCAAACTCACCATCACCCGCGCCATCATCAAGGTCAAGAGCGTCAAGCAGCGCATGCTCGAGACCGGCTTCGGCTATGTGCGTATCTCACAGTTCCAGGCCACCACGGCGGACAATCTGGTCGAGGCCATCAGTGCGCTGAAGAAAGAGATGAAGAAAGACGAGAAGCTGCGCGGTCTGGTGCTGGATCTGCGCAACAATCCCGGCGGCGTGCTCAACGGCGCCGTGGCGGTATCTGATGCGTTTCTTGAAAAGGGTCTGATCGTCTACACCGAAGGCCGCATTGCCGACTCGCGTTTGCGCTTCAATGCTACGCCTGACGATGTCATCACCGGCGCGCCGCTGGTGGTGCTGGTGAATCAGGGTTCGGCCTCGGCCTCCGAGATCGTCGCCGGTGCCTTGCAGGATCACAAGCGCGCCATCATCGTCGGTGAACGTACCTTCGGCAAAGGCTCGGTGCAGACCATCGTACCGTTGAGCAACGATACTGCGGTGAAGCTCACCACCGCGCGTTATTTCACGCCCAATGGCCGCTCCATCCAGGCCGAGGGTATCGTGCCGGATATCGAGTTGGAAAATGTGCGGGTTGCCGAGAATGTTGAGGGGCAAGCGCTCGAGGGGATCAAAGAAGCCGATCTGTCACGGCATTTACAGAACGGCAACGAGAAATCGGACAAGGATACGGGTAAGGATAAATCCGAAAGAGCAATCTATAGATGAACCCAAGTCAGACAAGGATAACAAGGACAGTAAAGAGGTTGACGAGTCGTTAGCGCGTAGCGATTACCAATTGTACGAAGCGCTGAATCTGCTCAAGGGCCTCGCCATCCAGCAGGAACGCGTGCGGTGATCGCCGGCGTCGTCCGCCGCACGCCATGGTTGACGTGGCGGCGGTTGCGCGGCGCCACCCTCGCACTGCTCGGCAGCGCTGTATTAGCCAACGCGGTACACGCCGGCGCAGTATTACCCCCTCCGCCGAATGCGACGGCCGGCGCAGTCCCCGAAGTCGCCTTCATCATTGACGACATGGGCAGTCGGCGTGATGCCGGCCGTCAAGTGCTGCAACTCCCCGGGCCGGTGGCCTGTGCCTTTCTCCCCTACGCACCCTACACGCGCGAATTGGCCAATCAGGCGCATGCGCGCAATAAAGAAGTCATGTTGCATCTGCCGATGCAGACGGTTGAGTCGTTACGGCTCGACAGCGGCGGCGTGACCCTCGACATGAGCGAGCGCGAATTTCTGGACACCGTGCGCGCGGACCTCGCTCAAGTGCCGCATGTCAGCGGCATCAACAATCACATGGGCAGTCTGATCACCCGTCATCCCGGCCACATGCTGTGGTTGATGCGCGGCATGCAATCGGATCGGCGTCTGTTTTTCGTCGACAGTCGCACCACCAAATACACCGTGGCGCGCCAACTCGCCTATGAAAACCAAGTGCCGAGCGTATCGCGCGATGTGTTTCTGGATGCCGAGTTGTCACCCGCCGGCGTACGTCGAGAATTCGCGCGATTGGTGGAGTTGGCCAAGCGCAACGGCAGCGCGCTGGGCATCGGGCATCCGCACCCGGCGACGCTGGCCTTGCTCAAGCAAGAGTTGCCACGTCTTGCCGCGCACGGTGTTAAAATCGTCCCCGTCAGCCGCTTGGTGCAGCGACAGCAAGAGAGGGATTCACTATGGCGAGCGTCCTTGTCCCCCTAGCGCAGGGTTGTGAAGAGTTAGAAGCTGTCACCATCATCGATCTGCTGCGCCGCGCCGGCATCGAAGTGATCACCGCCGGTCTGGATGCGCAACCGGTGCGCGCCGCGCGCGGCACAGTGCTGATCCCCGATACCACCTCTGGATAAGGTCGCCGAGCGCGATTTCGATATGATCGTCCTGCCCGGCGGCCTGCCGGGCGCGGATCATCTGAACGCGGATGCGCGGCTGCACGCCATGCTCACCCAGGCGGCGAACACCGGCCGTTATGTAGCCGCCATTTGTGCGGCGCCCAAGGTGCTGGCGAGCGCAGGCCTCCTCGACAACCGCAAGGCCACCAGTTTTCCCGGTGTGCTCGATGCGCTCAAGATACCGGGCCTGTCTTATCGTGAAGACGCAGTGGTGCAGGACGGCAACATCATCACCTCGCGCGGTCCGGGTACTGCGATGGATTTCGCGCTGGCCCTGATCGAAACTCTGGTGGGCAAAGCCACGCGCGATCAGGTCGAAGCGGCCTTGCAGCGACCCCATCAACCCGCAGCCAAGTCATAGCACAGCATCTCAGAAGGCCCGCACCGCGCGGCGCAGCTCCTTCAGCAGCAGCGTATCCGGCTGAGGTGCGTAGCGCAGCGCTATATACAACGCGATGATGCGCCGTGCCGATGCTTGCACTGGCAATTGCGCCTGTTCTATGCGTGCGAGCAAATCGCGCGGGCCTTCCTGCGGCACTGTAGCGATGCCGTAACGCACAAGGCGGCGGCGAAAGCGTGCATACAGTCGCGCGGCCGCATCGATAGGCGGACGCGGACGACGCAGCAACAGCAGCGCCAGTACACCGAGCGTCGCGCCGACACCGAACAACAACGCCCAGGCGAGTTCGCGCCAACTCATATCGCGCAGACCCCAGCCAGCAAACAGATCACGTTGGCGTTCGGCGCCGTAACTGAGCACCCATTGATTCCAGCCGTTGTTGAGCGCATCCAGGGCGAAGCGTGCGCGCCGTAAGCTCTGCACCAGTGCATGGTCATCGTCCAATTGAAATCGCACGGCATCACCCGCGCGGGCCAAATCCAGATCGATGCGATACTCGATGCGTTCCGGTGCGACCGCGGCCGTGGGATCGATGCGCACCCAGCCGGCCTCCGTGAGCCACACCTCGGCCCAAGCATGGGCATCGGACTGGCGCACGATCAGATAACCGCCGACCGGATTCACTTCGCCGCCCTGATAGCCGGTGACCACACGCGCCGGAATACCGGCTGCGCGCATCAGCAGGGTGAAGGCGGAGGCATAGTGTTCACAGAAACCGCGGCGGCTTTCGAACAGGAACTCGTCCATCGGATCGCGGCCGAGCAACGGCGGCGTCAAGGTGTAGACGAAGGCTTCGGTGTTGAAGTGGCGCAGCGCGTGATCGACGACATCACGCTGGTTGCGTGAGGCAGCACGCCAGGACTGCGCGAGTTGCCGCACGCGAGCACTGAGCGTGGTTGGCAGGCGCAAGTTGCGCGTCAGTGTAGCGGCATCTGTCGTGCCCATACGGTAATCCGTAAAGGCGATGAACGCATCGCGTCGCAGCGTATCCACAGCGCGGCGCGCCTTCAATTCCAAGGTAGGTAGACGGATGACATCAGCCGGTACGGTCGTCGCCATTTCCAAGGCAGGCAACCAGGGCATGCCGCTGGGTTCCAGGGTGAGCACATACCGATAGGCAATGCCTTGGGTCTGCAACGGTGGTGTCGCACGGTCGACAGCGGCTTGATCGCCCGCGCCCCACCAGCGCCGACCGTCGGTGAACTCGAACACCGGCCCGCGCCAGTAGCGTTGCGCCGGGGCTGGTAACGGCCCGCTGAAATCGGCGCGGAACGCGACTGCTTCGGACAAGGCCAGGTCGCTGATGCGGCCGGGTTCCATCTCGCCACTGAGTCCGCTGCGCGCATGCGCATCGCTCGGCAGCGACCACAATGGCCCCGGCAGGCGTGGAAACAGCACGAACAGAATCAGCATCAGCGGCACGGCCTGTGCGAGCAGGCGTCCCGCGAGTGCGAGATCGCTGCGCCAAGCACGCGCCCCCTGCCGCTGGTTGAGGCCGATCCAAACACTGGTGATGAGCAGCGTCGCGATCAGTGCATAGAGTACCGCTGTGGGCGAACGGGAAAACATGAACTGCACGGCGATCAGCAGATAGCCGAGCAGCACCAGCACCAGCGCATCGCGGCGCCGCTTCAGCTCCAACAATTTGAGGCCGGCCATCATCACCAGCAGGGCACTGCCGGCCTCGCGGCCGAGCACGGTGCCGAACTGCAGATACAGCGCCAGCCCGGTTGTCAGTGTCAGCAACAGGCGCAGCAATTGCGGCGGCAGCGGCTGACCGCGCAGCATCAGACTCAGCCGCCAGCCCACTGCGAGCAGCCAGATCGCCGTGAGTGCGGACGGCAGGCGCAGCAGATGCGGCGCGGCGCTGAGCGCGAGCAGCGCAGCCAGTGCCCAGGCTTGCCGCGGCGGTGGCTGCCACGTTTCCGTTGCGCTCATGCGGAGCTACCGAAATCGGCCAGGGCCAGCAGGCAACGGTCGCGGTGGGCCGTGCCGCGCGCGGGAGCGATCATTAGTCCCGGCAGGCGCAAACCATAACGGCCCCTGCCGCGTTCGGCATCCAGCACCCAGCGGCACAGCCGCCGCAGCCGGGCCTCGACGTCGACTTCGGGCGTGGCGGCGAAATCGAGCCAGTCTTCCGGGGTCTGCGCGGTGGCGAACTCCTTGGTCAGCAGCCCCTGCTCCCGCGCCAGCGCCTTCCAGTCCACCCGCCGCATCGAATCGCCGGGGTGATAGGGACGCAGGCCGCGGTAATCGTCCTGCCCCGCACCCACATTGCCAACCTCGCCGTGACCGTCGCCTGCCGGTCGCGGCGGCGGCAGACCCGGCGCCGCCGGGGCGGGGTAGACTGGCTCGGCGTGGGTGAAATCGAGTCGCGACCAAGCCCGGTACAGGCCAAGCGGATACTGCGTGGCCACCGTCACCTGCCCGAGCGGCAAACGCCCGCGTTGGACAGCCACGCGGTACAGTCCTGCGGAGGTGGCCGCCGCGCCGACATCCAGGACAGTGGAGTGACTCGCCTCCGTGCGCAGTTCAACCGCCTGACACGGCCGTCCGTCGCCGGGTCGCAGCCAGATCTGGAAGCCGATCCGTTCGCCCGCGAAGCCGGGGTGACCCTGGCCCGCCTGGAATTCCAAGTGCACCAGATTCCGATAGGTGTGCAGCATGGTCACCAGCCCAAGCCCGGCGAGCAGGAAGGTCAGGGCGAAGATCAGATTGTTGTTGTAGTTGATTGCCCCAAGCAGCAAGACCATCAGCAAGGCGGCGAAGCCCAGCCCGGCCCGAGTCGGCAGAATGAACACCCGCCGGGCGCCGAGTTCGGTCCAGGCACTACCGGTGACCCGTCCAGTGCGGTTGGCGAAAAACGCCGACCAGGGGCGTTTGAGCGGGGCGATCAGGGCGGCATAACGGCTCATTTCGGCGGCGTCATTAAATCAAGAGATAACTCTAAAATTCACTTTAGCCATGAATAATAGTTCAATAGACTGTTTATACTGGATTCATGGGATAGGCAGTTCGAGTAGCCGAGCAGCCGCATCGTCCACCCCCAGGCCGTCCCGATTGCGCAACCGGTGGCCGACCACGGCGGGCAGGACCACCTGAATGTCCTCGGGGAGCAGATAATCGCGGCCGTCCAGGAAGGCCCAGGCGCGGGCGGCTCGCAGCAGGCCGAGACCGGCGCGCGGGGACAGGCCGGCGACGAAGCGGTCGGATTGCCGTGATCGGGCGAGCAGACCTTGCACATAATCGAGCAGGGCGGGACTGGTGTGGACCGCCTCGACCTCGGTCTGCAAGGTCAGTAATCGAGCCGGCGTCAGTGCCGGCTGGAGGTCGGCGAGCAGGGCGCGGCGGTCGCGCCCGCCGAGCAGCTCGCGCTCGGCGGCGGCATCCGGGTAGCCGAGCTCGAGGCGCATCAGAAACCGATCGAGTTGCGATTCGGGCAGCGGGAAGGTGCCGATCTGATCGCTGGGGTTCTGGGTGGCGATGACGAAGAACGGCTCCGGCAGTTTGCGGGTCGTGCCCTCGATCGTGACCTGGCGTTCCTCCATGGCCTCCAGCAAGGCGCTCTGACTCTTGGGCGTGGCGCGGTTGATCTCGTCGGCCAGGATCAATTGGGCGAACACAGGGCCGGGGTGGAACTGGAAGCTGCCGCTGCCGCGGTCGAACACGGAGACGCCGAGGATGTCCGCGGGCAGCAGGTCGCTGGTGAACTGGATGCGCTGATAGTCGAGGCCGAGACTGCCCGCCAGCACATGGGCGAGTGTGGTCTTGCCGACCCCGGGCAGGTCCTCGATGAGCAGATGGCCGCGGGCCAGCAGACAGGCCAGGGCCAGACGCAGCTGGTGTTCCTTGCCGAGGATGATGCGGCCGGCCTGTTGAATAACCGGGTCGAGCGTACTGGGCATATCGCTTGTCCTGCTTGCGTTGGCGCGCACGGCACCGGGTACTGGTCATTTTCTGGTCAATCCAGGCCGTGCTGGCGTATAGTTCCCAGCCCATATTGCGCCTTCCGGGGCACACACTCATGCAGTTTCAGGACCATTTCGATGTGATCGTCGTCGGCGGTGGCCATGCCGGCACCGAGGCCGCGTTGGCCGCGGCGCGCATGGGCTGTCAACACCCTGCTGCTGACCCACAACATCGAAACCCTCGGTCAGATGAGCTGCAATCCGGCCATCGGCGGCATCGGCAAGGGCCATCTGGTCAAGGAGATCGACGCGCTCGGCGGGCTCATGGCTCATGCGACCGACCGCGCCGGTATTCAGTTCCGCATCCTCAACGCCAGCAAGGGTCCGGCGGTGCGCGCCACCCGCGCCCAGGCCGACCGCGCTTTATACAAGCGCGCGGTGCGCGCCGCGCTGGAGAACCAGCCGAATCTGCGCATCTTCCAGCAAGCGGTCAGCGATCTGGTTGTCGAAGGCGAGCGCGTCACCGGTGTGGTGACGCAAATGGGTCTGCGTTTTGCAGCGCCCTGCGTGGTGTTGACCACCGGCACCTTCCTCGGCGGACTCATTCATATCGGCCTGTCGAATTACGAAGGCGGCCGTGCCGGCGATCCGCCGGCCAACGCGCTCGCACAACGCCTGCGCGAACTGCCGTTGCGCGTCGATCGTCTGAAGACCGGCACGCCGCCGCGCATCGACGGCCGCAGCCTCGATTACAGTGTCATGCAGGCGCAGCCCGGCGATGATCCCGTGCCGGTGTTTTCCTATCTCGGCAAGGCCGCCGAGCATCCGCGTCAAGTCGATTGCCATATCACGCATACCAACGCGCGCACGCACGAAATCATTCGCGGCGGCCTGGACCGTTCGCCGATGTATACCGGTGTGATCGAAGGCATCGGCCCACGCTATTGTCCGTCCATCGAAGACAAGGTGCACCGCTTTGCCGGCAAAGATGCGCACCAGATTTTTGTCGAGCCCGAAGGCTTGAACACCCACGAGATCTATCCGAACGGCATCTCCACCAGCCTGCCCTTCGATGTGCAGCTGGAACTGGTGCGCTCCATCAGGGTTTTGAAAACGCGCACATCACGCGACCGGGTTACGCCATCGAGTACGACTATTTCGATCCGCGCGATTTGCAGTATTCGCTGGAGACCAAGGTCATCGAAGGTCTGTTCTTCGCCGGCCAGATCAACGGCACCACCGGCTATGAAGAGGCGGCCGCGCAAGGTCTGCTCGCCGGTCTCAATGCCGCGCGCAAGGCGCAAGGCCAGGCGCCGTGGTGGCCGCGCCGCGACGAGGCCTATCTCGGTGTGTTGATCGACGATCTGATCACGCGCGGTACGAGCGAGCCGTATCGCATGTTCACCAGCCGTGCCGAATATCGCCTGCTGCTGCGCGAAGACAACGCCGATCTGCGGCTGACACCCTACGGTCATGAACTCGGGCTCGTCGACGAACAGCGCTGGCGCGTGTTCAGTGAACATCGCGAGGCCATTGAACGCGAGCAGCAACGCCTGCGCGAGATTTGTATCCGCCCCGGCAGCGCTGCAGCGCTGTCGCTCGAGGCGCGACTCGGCGCGCCGCTGACACGCGAGCAACGTGCCGTCGATCTGCTGCGGCGTCCCGAGCTGGATTACGCGGCATTGACCGCGGCACCCGAGGTCGGCCCGGGCGTGACGGATGCGCGCGTCGCCGAGCAGGTCGAGGTGCAGGTGAAATATTCCGGCTATATCGAGCGCCAGCAGCTCGAGATCGAACGCCATCGCCGCCACGAAGAACAGTTGTTACCGCTGAATCTCGACTATGATCAGGTGCAGGGTCTATCGACCGAGGTTCGCGAAAAATTCCGCACGCAGCGACCGCAGACACTGGGTCAGGCGGCGCGCATTCCCGGCGTAACGCCAGCGGCGATCTCATTGTTGTTGGTGCATCTCAAGAAAGGCGGCGCAGCGCGCTTGCGCGCCTGATAGCGACACGCATAACAACGGGCGCAACCTACGAGTGCGCGGGCTCATACAGGCGAACGACCATGGAACTGGAACAAATCCTCGCACGGGGCATTACCGAAGCCGGTTTAGAGCTGGAGGCGTCGGCGCGTGCAAAGCTGATGGAGTATGTCGCGCTGCTGGTCAAATGGAACCGCGTCTACAATCTGACTTCGGTGCGCAAGCCGCAGGATATGCTGCCACGCCACATCCTCGACTGTCTGGTCGTGCTGCCGTATATCAAGGGTCCGCGGGTGTTGGATGTCGGCACCGGCGCCGGGCTGCCGGGCCTGGTGTTGGCCATCGCTCGACCCGACTGGCAGGTTGTGCTGCTGGATTCGAGCAATAAAAAGTTGCGCTTCGTCCGCCAGTCCATCGTCGATCTCGGGCTTGCCAACGCCACCGCCGAGCATGTGCGCATCGAGGACTATCAGCCCGAGGCGCTCTTCGACACGATCATCAGTCGCGCATTTTCATCGTTGGATGAGATGCACAAACACTGCGCGCGTTTGTGTGCGGCCGACGGGCGCATCCTGGCCATGAAGGGTATCTATCCGCTGGCCGAGGTCGAGTCGCTGGCTGAGCCAGGCGTGGTGGTGGCCGCGCACACCCTCACCGTGCCGGGCCTGGATGCGCAGCGGCATTTGCTGCAATTGCGCCCCAGCTAACCATTGACTGTTCGCCGTTACGTCCCTCCCGGGTTACACTCTCGGCCCGAAACCACAGACACGCGGCGCAGTCACATCATGGGACGCATCATCGCTGTTACCAATCAGAAAGGCGGGGTCGGCAAGACCACCTCCTGCATCAACCTCGCCGCGGCGCTGGCGCTGACCCGTCGACGCGTGTTGCTGATCGATCTTGATCCGCAGGGCAACGCCACCATGGGCAGCGGTGTCGATAAGCACGAGGTCGAATACTCCAGTTGCGACGTGCTGCTCGGCGAGATCGACATCGGGCAGGCCATCATCAGCAGTGAAGCGGCCGGTTATGACGTGCTGCCCGGCAACAGCGATCTCACCGCCGCTGAAGTCGAACTGCTGCGCGCCGACGACGGTGGACAGCGGCTGCGCGCCGCGCTCGACCATGTTCAGGATCGTTACGATTACATCCTCATCGATTGCCCGCCCTCTCTGAATATGCTCACCATCAATGCGCTGACCGCCGCGCAAGGCGTGCTGATCCCGATGCAGTGCGAATACTATGCGTTGGAGGGCTTGTCCGCGCTGGTCGATACGGTGGAGCAGATTCAACAATCGGTGAATCCGAGCCTGGAAATCGAAGGCCTGCTGCGTACCATGTTCGACGCGCGCAACAATCTCGCCACGCAGGTCTCCGATCAACTCCTCGAACACTTCGGTGACAAGGTCTACCGCACCATCGTCCCGCGCAATGTGCGCCTGGCCGAGGCGCCCAGCCACGGCATGCCGGTGCTCAAGTACGACAAGGCCTCACGCGGCGCGATCGCCTATCTGGCGCTGGCCGGCGAACTGGTGCGACGCGAACAGGAACGCACGCAGGCGGTGGCGGTGTCGTGATTTTCTGAACCGCCAAGACGCTAAGGGCAACAAGTTTCTGGAACCGCCAAGGCGCCAAGACGCCAAGAAAACAGTCTTGAGTAACAACAGCGCTGATTCAGGATCCAGCAGCACCTGAATCAGCGCTGTTTTACATCAATTCTGTTCTTACTTGGCGTCTTGGCGCCTTGGCGGTTCACAAAGCTTTTCTTCGTGCCTTGGCGGTCCAAACAATTATTCTTGGCGCCGTTGGCGTCTTGGCAGGTATCCTTAGCACCCATGACGACAAAGAAACGAGGATTGGGGCGCGGACTCAACGCGCTGTTGGGCGGTGCCGCGAAGTCGGCACCGGCGGTTTCAACGACTGCGCCGGCAGCGGTCGTGCAGGCCGGCGCACCGGCGGCCGAGCCCATCGACGGCAGTCTGCGCAAACTCCCGGTCGACCTGATCCAGCGCGGTAAATACCAGCCGCGACAGGATATGCACCAGGAATCGCTGCAGGATCTGGCCGATTCCATCACGGCGCAGGGTGTGGTGCAGCCGATCGTGGTGCGACCCATCGGCCAGGGTCGCTACGAGATCATTGCCGGCGAACGTCGTTGGCGTGCCGCGCAACTGGCCGGTCTGCAGGATATCCCCGCCGTCATTCGTGAGGTGCCGGACCGCGCCGCCATCGCCATGTCGCTGATCGAGAATATTCAGCGTGAGAATCTCAATCCGCTGGAAGAATCGCGCGCCCTGCAGCGCTTGATCCAGGAATTCGAACTGACCCATCAGGAGGCCGCCGATGCCGTCGGGCGCTCGCGCGCCGCCGTCTCCAATCTGCTGCGTCTTTTGGACTTGACCGACGAGGTCAAGGCGCTGGTCGAGGCCGGCCAGTTGGAAATGGGCCATGCCCGTGCGCTGTTGGCGCTGACTGGCGGCGCTCAGACCCAGGCGGCACGCCAAGTGGCGACCAAGGGCTTGTCGGTGCGGGAAACCGAGCGGTTGGTTAAGCATTTGCAGAGTGATGCGGCGAAGCCGCCGGTGGCTCCCAAGCGTGTCGATCCGGATATTCGCCGACTGGAAGAGGAATTGGCGGGTTACCTCGGTGCCAAGGTGAACCTGGAGCAGGGTCGTGGCGGTAAGGGCAAGCTGGTGATCAGCTATAACAGCCTGGATGAGTTGGACGGGATTCTCGAGCGAATGCACCATGCTGGTGATCACTGAGTCGCCTATATTTCACGTCAAATGAGGCTATAACCTCGCTTTATCACCCCATCATTGACCCTGTCGCCCTGTAGTCCCTATAATGCGCGCCGGCACGCAAGGCCGGTCATGTTCGGGCAAGTTGCATGACCGATATCAATCGCTACGCGCCAACAGGCCACTGGCTCGAACTTACTGTTCGCCGGACCTGCGCTGAGATTTTCGCGGCATGCGTACGATTCTGAGTATCCAGGCGATAGTCGCTGTTTTGGCGGCTGGCGCGGGGTATATCTCCGAGGGAATGCCGGCGGCCCTGGCAGCGCTGTTTGGGGCGGCAATAGCGTTGTCCAACAGCCTGTTGTTGGCGTGGCGAATGCGTCAGGGGAAACGCCACCTGCATGCGGACGTGCAGCGGCACCTGCGAACATTTTATTTTTCCACCATCGAGCGCTACGTTGTCGTCGGCGGCTTGCTCGCAATCGGTTTAGGCGCGTTGCAGTTATCGCCCTTACCGCTGTTGGTGGCATTTATAGCCGGGCAAATGGCCTGGATAATTTCTGGATTAACGAGCGGGAACACCTAGTCAATGTCTGGCGAAGCCCATACCTCTGCGGAATACATCCGCCATCACCTGCAAAACCTCACCTTCGGTCAGTTGCCGGACGGCAATGGCGGCACCCACTGGGGTTTCGCACATACCGCCGAACAAGCCAAGGAGATGGGTTTCTGGGCGATCAATGTCGATACGCTGGGTTTCTCGCTGCTGCTCGGCGTGCTGTTTCTCTGGTTGTTCCGCAGCGTCGCTAAATCGGTGACCTCCGGTGTGCCCAGCGGCGCGCAGAACTTTGTCGAGTGGATTGTGGATTTCATCGACGACTCCGTGCGCGGCTCCTTCAGCGGCAGGAATCCCCTGGTCGCACCGCTGGCGCTGACCATCTTCCTGTGGATTTTCCTGATGAACTGTGATGGATCTGGTCCCGGTCGACTGGTTCCCGCATCTGGCGACGAGTCTGGGCGTGCCGTTTATGAAGGTCGTCCCGAGCACCGATCCCAACGCCACCTTCGGCATGGCGCTGTCGGTGTTCGCGCTGGTGCTCTATTACAGCATCAAGATCAAGGGCGTGGGTGGTTTCGTCGGCGAGCTGACGTTGATGCCGTTCCAATCCAAGAACAAGGTCGTGCAGGTCGTGTTTATGCCGATCAATCTGCTGCTCGAAGGTGTGACGCTGATCGCCAAGCCCGTTTCACTGGCGCTGCGACTGTTCGGCAACATGTACGCCGGTGAAATGATCTTCATCCTGATCGCCATTATGTACGGCACCGGTCTGGGCGATGGGCTCCTTTGGCGGCCTGCTGCAACTCGGCTGGGCGATCTTCCACATCCTCATCATCACCTTGCAGGCGTTCATCTTCATGACGCTGACCATTGTGTATCTGGACATGGCGCACCAGGAACATCACTGATTTCGGTTTTTTACTCAATCTTTACTCTTTAGCTAGGAGAGAAACATGGAAATGGCAAATGCACTGCTGTACATCGCCGGCGCTCTGATGATGGGCCTGGGCGCGCTCGGCGCCGCAGTCGGCATTGGTATTCTCGGCGGTCGTTTCCTGGAAGGCGCCGCGCGTCAGCCGGAACTGATTCCGATGCTGCGTACCCAGTTCTTCATCGTGATGGGTCTGGTCGACGCCGTGCCGATGATCGCGGTCGGTCTGGCCATGTATGTTCTGTTCGCTGTGGTGGGTGGTTAATCCAGGCGCGAACGGACAGCCATTGTCCCGGATTCTTCACGAGGTACAGGCATGAATATCAACGCGACATTGATTGGTCAATCGATCACGTTCTTCTTCTTCGTGTGGTTCTGCATGAAGTTCGTGTGGCCGCCGATCATGCAGGCGCTGGAAGCCCGCAAGAAGCAGATCGCCGATGGTCTGGCCGCTGGCGAGCGCGGCAAGCACGAGCAGGAGCTGGCGCAGAAGCGCGCAGCTGAAGTCCTGCACGAGGCCAAGCAGCAGGCACAGGAAATCATCGCCAAGGCGGAAAAGCGCGCGGCGGAAATCGTCGACGAGGCGAAGACCGATGCCAAAGGCGAAGGCGAGCGCATCCTGGTGGCGGCACGCGCCGAGATCGGTCAAGAGTTCAATCGTGCGAAGGAAGGTCTGCGCGCTCAGGTGGTGTCTATCGCCATCGCCGGTGCCAGCAAAATTCTCGAGCGCGAAGTCGACGCTTACACGCACGACGACCTGCTGAATAAGCTGGCCGCGCAGATCTAGGTGCAAGCAGATGGCGGAATCCACCACAATCGCACGACCCTACGCCCAGGCGGCCTTCAAGCTGGCGCAACAGAATCAGGCCATACCGGCCTGGTCTGAGATGCTCGGATGTGGCGGCGGTCGTGGCCGCGGACGCCGGTATGCGCAAGCTGCTGGACAACCCGCGGGTCACGCCGACGCAATTGGCCGAACTGTTCGTCGACATCTGCGGCGACCGTCTTAATGATGATGGCCGCAATATGCTGCGTCTGCTGGCGGAGCGGCGTCGCTTGGTCCTGCTGCCGGAGATCTTCGGACTCTATGAGCAGTTCAAGAACGAAGCCGAAGGCGCCATCCAAGCGCAACTGATCACCGCGTTCCCGGCCACCGACGCGCAGAAGCAGACCATCGCCGCGGCGCTCAAACAGCGCTTTGGCCGCGATGTGCAAATGGAATATCTCACCGATCCGACCCTGATGGGCGGTGCGGTGGTGCGTGCGGGCGACCTGGTAATCGACGGTTCGGTGCGCGGCAAGCTGACCCGCTTGGGTACAGCTCTGAATCATTGATGAGGAAAGTTTATGCAACTCAATCCCACTGAAATCAGCGAGCTGATCAAAAGCCGCATCGAGAAATTCCAGACTGTCGCCGAGGCGCGCACCGAAGGTACGGTGGTGTCACTGACCGACGGTATCGCCCGCATCCACGGCTTGGCCGATGTGATGTCCGGCGAGATGATCGAGTTCCCCGGCGATGTCTACGGCATGGCGCTGAATCTGGAGCGCGACTCGGTCGGCGCGGTGATTCTCGGCGAGTACAAGCACATTACCGAGGGCGATTCGGTCAAGTGCACCGGCAAGATTCTGGAAGTGCCGGTCGGTGAAGCGCTGCTCGGACGCGTGGTCGACGCGCTCGGCAGCCCGATCGACGGCAAGGGCCCGATCAATACCTCGCTGCTTTCGCCGATTGAAAAGATTGCCCCCGGCGTTATCGCGCGTAAGTCGGTAGACCAGCCGGTGCAGACCGGTCTGAAGGCCATCGACGCAATGGTGCCGGTCGGCCGCGGTCAGCGCGAACTGATCATCGGCGACCGTCAGACCGGCAAGTCCGCGGTCGCGATCGACGCCATCATCAATCAGAAGGGTACCGGCGTTAAGTGCGTCTACGTCGCGATCGGGCAGAAGAATTCCTCGATCGCCGCCGTGGTGCGCAAGCTCGAAGAGCACGGCGCGCTGGCCCACACCATCATCGTCGCGGCCGCCGCGGCTGATTCTGCCGCCATGCAGTACATCGCCCCCTACGCCGGTTGCGCGATGGGCGAGTATTTCCGCGACAAGGGCGAAGATGCCCTGATCGTGTATGACGATCTGACCAAGCAGGCCTGGGCCTACCGTCAGGTATCCTTGTTGCTGCGTCGTCCGCCGGGCCGCGAAGCCTATCCGGGTGATGTGTTCTATCTGCATTCGCGTTTGTTGGAGCGCGCCTCGCGCATCAATGCCGACGAAGTCGAGAAGCGCACCAACGGTCAGGTGAAGGGCAAGACCGGTTCATTGACCGCGCTGCCGATCATCGAGACCCAGGCCGGCGACGTGTCGGCCTTCGTGCCCACCAACGTGATTTCGATTACCGACGGTCAGATCTTCCTGGAATCCGATCTGTTCAACGCCGGTATCCGTCCCGCCATCAACGCCGGTCTGTCGGTGTCGCGTGTCGGTGGCGCGGCGCAGACCAAGATCATCAAGAAGCTCGGCGGCGGTGTGCGTTTGGCGCTGGCGCAGTATCGTGAGTTGGCGGCGTTCGCCCAGTTCGCCTCGGATCTCGACGAGACCACCCGCAAGCAGCTGGACCGCGGTCAGCGCGTCACCGAGTTGATGAAGCAGAAGCAGTACGCGCCGCTGACGGTGGCCGATATGGCGCTGTCGTTGTTCGCGGCCAACGAAGGCTTCCTCGACGATGTCGATATCAAGAAGGTTGTCGACTTCGAGGCCGCCATGCACGCCTATGCCAAGTCCAACCATGGTGCGCTGATTGCCTCGATCAATGACACCGCCGACTTCAACGACGAGATTGCGGCGGGTATGCGCAAAGTCATTGAGGACTTCAAGGCCAACGGGGCCTGGTAACAATCTTGGGATTCGGCATTCGGCATTCGGGATTCAGCATGATTTCCCCGAATCCCGAATCCCGGTCCCCGAATCCTGGACACTGATATGGCTGGCGCAAAAGAGATACGCACCAAGATCAAGAGCATCAAGAGTACGCAGAAGATCACCAAAGCCATGGAAATGGTCGCGGCGAGTAAGATGCGTAGGGCTCAGGATCGCATGCATGCTTCACGGCCTTACGCCGAAAAGATGCGGAGCGTGGTGGCCCATATGGCCATGGCGCACCCGGAATACAAGCATCCGTATCTGGTCGAACGGCCGACTAAGCGCGTTGGCATCATCGTGATCGCGACCGACCGCGGTTTGTGCGGCGGCTTGAACACGAACATGTTCAAGGCCGTGATCGCGCACATGAAAGATTGGAAGCAGCAAGGCTACGAGATCGATGTCGCCGCCTTTGGCTCCAAGGCCACCCAGTTCTTCAAGCGTGTCGGTGGCCGCGTGGTGGCGCAGGCGACACACTTGGGCGATGCGCCGGCTATCAGTGACATGATCGGCAGCGTGAAGGTCATGTTGGATGCCTATGACGCCGGTAAGATCGATCGTCTATATCTGGGCTACACCCATTTCGTGAACACCATGGCCCAGAAGCCGCGTGTCGATCAGCTATTGCCGATCGTTCCGGACTCGGATGAGCGTATGAAGCATCACTGGGATTATCTGTACGAACCGGAAGCCAAGCCGGTGATGACGGCGCTGCTGACCCGCTACATTGAATCCTTGGTCTATCAGGGCGCGGTCGAAAACATCGCCAGCGAACAGGCGGCGCGGATGGTGGCCATGAAGTCGGCGACGGACAACGCGGGCGACCTGATCAACGAACTGCAGCTGATCTACAACAAGGCGCGGCAGGCGGCGATTACCCAGGAGATTTCGGAAATCGTCGGCGGCGCCGCAGCGGTCTAGAGATTGATGTAGGCGCGGGCGAAGCCCGCACCTACAAGTGGAACGATTATTCGAAGGGTCGTATGCAATGCAGATTGATTTGTTTAGCGCTGCGCATGTCGATCGTGACGACAGAGATTCAAAAGTTAAAGAGGACAGCATCATGAGTTCGGGCAACATAGTTGAAATCATCGGCGCCGTGGTCGACGTGGAGTTTCCGCGTAACGCGGTCCCGAAGGTCTATGATGCGCTCACTGTCGACGAGGGCGGATTGACCCTGGAAGTGCAGCAGCAGCTGGGCGACGGCATTGTGCGCGCCATCGCCATGGGATCCACCGACGGTTTGAAGCGCGGCCTCAACGTCGCCAGCACCGGCGCCCCGATCTCCGTGCCGGTCGGCAAGATGACCTTGGGTCGCATCATGAACGTGCTCGGCGAGCCCGTGGATGATGCGGGCCCGATCGGTGCCGAGACCACTTCGGCGATTCACCGCAAGCCGCCGACCTTTGCCGAGCAAGCTGCGGGTATCGAGATTCTCGAAACCGGCATCAAGGTCATCGACTTGATCTGTCCGTTCGCCAAGGGCGGCAAGGTCGGTCTGTTCGGTGGCGCCGGCGTGGGCAAGACCGTCACGTTGATGGAGTTGATCCGCAACATCGCTGTCGCCCACTCAGGTTACTCCGTGTTCGCCGGCGTCGGCGAGCGTACCCGCGAAGGTAACGACTTCTATCATGAGATGAAGGAAGGCGGCGTCATCGACAAGGTGGCGCTGGTCTACGGCCAGATGAACGAGCCGCCCGGCTGCCGTCTGCGCGTCGCGTTGACCGGCTTGACCATGGCCGAGCATTTCCGCGACGAAGGCCGCGACGTGCTGTTCTTCGTCGACAACATCTACCGTTACACCCTGGCCGGTACCGAGGTGTCCGCGCTGCTCGGCCGTATGCCGTCGGCGGTGGGTTATCAGCCGACCCTGGCCGAGGAAATGGGCGTCCTGCAGGAACGCATCACCTCCACCAAGACCGGTTCCATCACGTCCATCCAGGCCGTGTACGTGCCCGCCGACGACTTGACCGATCCGTCACCGGCCACGACCTTCGCGCATTTGGATGCGACCCTGGTGTTGTCGCGTAACATCGCCGAGCTGGGTATCTACCCGGCCGTGGATCCCTTGGATTCCACCAGCCGTCAGCTCGATCCGCTGACCGTCGGCAACGAGCACTACGACACCGCGCGTGCCGTGCAGGGTACCTTGCAGCGTTACAAAGAACTGAAAGACATCATCGCGATTCTGGGTATGGACGAACTGTCTGATGAAGACAAGCGCGTCGTCGGCCGCGCCCGTAAGATCCAGCGCTTCCTGTCGCAGCCGTTCTTCGTCGCCGAGGCCTTCACCGGTGCACCGGGCAAGTACTGCTCGCTGAAAGACACCATCCGCGGCTTCCAGGGTATCGTCAACGGCGAATACGACCACCTGCCGGAGCAGGCCTTCTACATGGTTGGCACCATCGAAGAAGCGGTCGAAAAAGCCAAGACGCTTTAATTCGGCATTCGGGATTCGGGTAAGACGTTCTTCCCCTGAATCCTGAATTCCATTCGCCGACTTTGCTCACAACGGATTTACAGTATGGCCATGACAATTCACGTCGACATCGTTAGCGCCGAATCCGCCATCTTCTCCGGCGCGGCCACGATGGTATTCGCGCCGGCCGAAATGGGCGAGGTCGGTATCGCGCCGCGGCACACGCCGATGCTGACCCGGCTGAAGCCCGGTGAAGTGCGCGTGCAGACCGACGACGGCAAGGAACAAACCTTCTACGTCTCCGGCGGCATGCTGGAAGTGCAGCCGCATGTCATCACCGTGCTGTCCGACACCGCGTTGCGCGCCAAGGATCTCGACGAGGCGGCGGCACTGGCGGCGAAGGAACGTGCCGAGAAGTTGCTGTCCGACAACCAGTCCGATATCGATTACGCCAAGGCCCAGTCTGAACTGGCAGAGGCAGTCGCTCAGTTGCGGACGATTCAGAAATTGCGCAAAGGGCACACGTCCTGACGCGTGAAGTTTAAGGGTTCGTGTGTGGGAACCCCGCGGTGCGTGACGGTGTTCTTGCGCTAGTGCCCTCTGCTGTAGCGATGACGTTTACCGCCCACAAATGAAGGCGCCGGAAGCGACCGTTCGCTACGCGCAACCCAGGTTACGATTTCTCTCAGCGGAACCATCCCATGTCTGAACGCATCGCCCCGAGAAAACTGGTTTCGCTCACCTATCGCATCAGCGATACCGAGGGTGTGTTGCTGGAACAGAACGATGTGCCGGTCAGCTATCTGCATGGCGGGTATAGCGAGATGTTCGAGAAGGTCGAGCGCGCCCTGGAAGGCAAAGGTGCGGGCGACGTGGTCGAGGTGAGTCTCGATCCTGCCGAGGGCTTCGGTGCGCACGATCCCAACCTGACCTTCACCGATGATCTTGAGAACGTACCCCCCGAATTTCGCCATCTCGGTGCCGAGGTGGAAATGCAGGGCGAGCATGGTGAAGCGCGCACCTTTATCGTCACCCGCATCGAAAATGGTCAGCTGACGGTCGATTGCAACCACCCCTTCGCGGGGAAGACGGTGCTGTTCCGCATCGAGATACTGTCGGTGCGGGATGCCAGCCCCGATGAATTGCGCGAAGCCGGTCTCCCGCCGGGGATGCACTGATTCGTCGCCTGGAATGCCGCGCTCGGCCTGCGGTTTTTGGTCCCAATTGATAACCCAGATAACATCCCGCCACGCCAAGCCCCCCTGCGGGATGGTATGATATGCGTCTCGTTGGGACTGTCTTTGGCGGCTCCTGCCGCATTGTTAGTCAACTGAATACAAGAACAAAAACTCAATCCTGCTCCAGGAGACAGGACGTACTCATGGCTTTAAGCATTATCATCCTCGCCGCCGGCCAAGGGACACGCATGCGCTCGGCACTGCCCAAGGTGCTGCATCGCTTGGCGGGCAAGCCTTTGTTGGAACATGTCATCGATGCCGCTGAATCACTCGGCGCCGGGCAGATTCAAGTGGTGTACGGGCACGGTGGAGAACGGGTGCGCCAGCAACTGGTCGCGCGCCAGGTGTCATGGGTGGAGCAGGCGCAGCAACTGGGCACCGGACATGCGGTGGCCCAAGCATTACCGGGTATCAGTGACAGCGATCAGGTGCTGGTGTTGTATGGCGATGTACCCCTGATCGATGCGGATACGCTGCGACGCCTGTTAGCGGTAACAGGCAATGACTGCTTCGGACTGCTGACCGCCGAACTGACCGACCCGACTGGCTACGGGCGCATCGTGCGCGACGGCGCGAGTGAAAAAGCGGGCCGCGTCATCGGCATAGTCGAGCAGAAAGATGCGCGGCCCGAGCAACTCGCTCTGCGCGAAATCAATACCGGTTTCATGGCCGCCAGTGCCGGCGCACTGAAGCGCTGGGTCGGCGCGCTCGGCAACAACAATGCCCAGGGCGAATATTATCTGACCGATGTGATCGCACAGGCCGCCGCCGAGGGTGTCAGCATCAACACCGTAGCGCCGGCGGTAGTTTCCGAAATCATGGGTGTGAACACCCTTGCCCAACTGGCCGAATTGGAGCGTGTTTACCAAGGCCGGCAGGCGCAGCAACTCATGCAGGCCGGTGTCACCCTGCGCGATCCCGCGCGCTTCGATCTGCGCGGTCGCCTCGAACACGGACAGGATGTCGTCATCGATGTGAATGTGGTGCTCGAAGGCGAGTTGAAGATCGGCAACCGCGTCAGCATCGGCCCCGGTTGCGTGATCCGCAACGCGGTGATTGGCGACGACACGATTATCCAGGCGCACTGTGTGATTGAAGATGCAACCATCGGTGTGAACGCGCGCATCGGTCCGTTCGCGCGCATCCGCCCCGAGACGCGCCTGGCGAACGACGTGCACGTCGGTAATTTCGTCGAGGTCAAGAAATCGGATATCGGCGTTGGCTCCAAGGTAAATCACCTCAGCTACATCGGCGATACCACCATCGGCGCACGTGTGAATGTCGGCGCCGGCACCATCACCTGCAATTACGACGGTGCCAACAAACACCGCACGATCATCGAAGACGATGTCTTCATCGGCTCGGATACGCAGTTGGTCGCGCCGGTAACCGTGGGTGCCGGTGCAACGCTGGGGGCGGGTACGACGCTGACGCGCAACGCACCACCGGGTGAGTTGACGATCAGTCGCGCCAAACAGGAAACGCGTGTCGGCTGGAAACGGCCGGTGAAGAAGAAATAGGATTCAGGATTCAGGATTCAGGGCATGGGCGGGTTTGGGTTTGCTGAATCCCGAATCCTGAATCCTGAATCCCACAGTACTCGGAGTAATAAAACATGTGTGGCATTGTCGGAGCAATTGCTCAGCGTGATGTAGCGCCCATCCTGCTCGAAGGGCTGCGACGTCTGGAATACCGCGGCTATGACTCGGCCGGCATGGTCGTGCTCGACGCCGCCGGCAAGCTTGCGCGCCTGCGCGCCACCGGCAAGGTGAGTGAGTTGAGCGCGCTGCAGCAACAAGACCCGCTGCCAGGTTATCTGGGCGTTGCGCACACCCGCTGGGCGACGCATGGCAAACCCACTGTCGCCAACGCGCATCCGCATATCTGCCGCGACACCGTGGCGGTCGTGCATAACGGCATTATCGAGAATCACGAAGCGCTGCGCACACGCCAGCGCGAGCAGGGCTTTGTCTTCACCTCGGAGACCGATACCGAGGTGATCGTGCATCAGGTCTATCACCATCTTGAGCAAGGCAAAGACCTGCTTGCTGCGGTGCAGGCAGCGGTCGAGGAATTGCACGGCGCTTACGCACTGGGTGTGGTGTCCAAGACCGAGCCGGGGCGTTTGGTGGTGGCGCGCCGCGGCAGTCCGTTGGTGATCGGTCTTGGCATTGGAGAAAACTTCATTGCCTCGGATGTCGCGGCACTGTTACCGGTCACGCAACGCTTCATGTTCCTGGAAGACGGGGATGTCGCTGTTTTAACGACGGATGGCTGCCAGATCTTCGATCGCAGCGGCGCGCCCGCGAAGCGCATCGAACGACTGTCGGAGTTGACCGCGGATGCGGTCGAGCGCGGCGAATATCGGCATTACATGCTCAAAGAAATTTTCGAGCAGCCGCGCGCCATCGGCGACTGCCTCGAAGGCCGCATTGCCGACAATCGGGTGCTGGAACAGAGCTTCGGTCCGGATGCCGCACAAATTTTCGACAAGGTGCAGGGCGTGCACATCATCGCCTGCGGTACCAGTTATCACGCCGGTATGATCGGCCGGTACTGGTTGGAATCGATTGCCGGAATTCCGTGCAGCGTCGAGGTCGCAAGCGAATTTCGTTATCGTCGCCCGGTGGTGCGCAAGAATTCACTGATCGTGACGTTGTCGCAATCGGGCGAGACCGCGGACACGCTGGCCGGTCTGCAAGAGGCCAAGCGCCTGGGTTTCGGGCATTCGCTGGCGATCTGTAACGTGCCGGAGAGTTCGCTGGTGCGCGAATCGGAACTGGTGTTGATGACGCGTGCCGGCCCCGAAATTGGCGTGGCCTCGACCAAGGCCTTTACCACGCAACTCGTTTCATTATTGCTGCTGGTGATCGTGTTGGGCCGTCGCCACGGCATGAACGAAGCAGCAGGAGACCAAGTTGGTTCAGCAACTGGTTTCGTTGCCGGGTAAGGTTGAGCACGCTTTGCAATTGAACCCACAGATCCGTGAGTTGGCGGAGCGGTTCGCCGATAAACATCATGCCTTGTTCCTTGGGCGCGGGCCGCAATATCCGGTGGCGATGGAAGGCGCGCTCAAGCTCAAGGAGATTTCTTATATCCACGCCGAGGCGTATCCGGCGGGAGAACTCAAGCATGGACCTCTGGCGCTGGTCGATGCGGATATGCCGGTAATCGTCGTGGCACCGAATAATGATTTGCTGGAGAAGTTGAAGTCCAACCTCCAGGAAGTCAGTGCGCGTGGTGGTGAGCTGTTTGTATTCGCCGATGCCGAAGCAGGCATGATGGCAGCGGATGGCGTAACCGTGTTGCCGGTCGCGCCAACGGACGACTGCATTGCACCGATTGTGTTTACCGTGCCGCTGCAGTTGCTGGCGTATCACGTAGCTGTGTTGAGAGGCACCGATGTCGATCAGCCGCGCAATTTGGCGAAATCGGTGACAGTTGAATAGGCCAAGGAAAAGGCGGACATGCGATGCGTATGGATCAAGGGGTATTTATAGTGAGTGTATTGAGCATGATGCTCGTCGATGCGGCGCAGGCGCGGGTGTTTCGCTGCACGGATGCAGACGGCAAGGTGGGCTATTCGCAGTCGCCTTGTCCAGCCGAGCAGCAGGCCGATCAAATGCGCGGTATAGGCGGCGGTAAACAGCAGGATCGGAGTCTGTGTGGTGATGCGCGTGATCTTGCGGCCCAGGCGTTCGGTGACATGAGTAGCCGTATGGAGCCGAGCGAGGTGATTGATCAGCATGGCGGGATTAATTACATCAATGCCGCGACGCTGGGGGTCATCAACTTTGCCGCCAGTCTGCGTTTTAACACTGACATAACGCCACAGCGGGCGGGCGCGCTGGCCTTCTCGCGCTGTCTCGGCGGCGGCTTTGGCGAGCTGCATCCTGGCGATCTCCCCAAGATCGAGGCGGAGCAGCCAGTACAGTCGGATGTGAGCGCAAAACCGAGCGCGCAAATTGAATAGTGGCCAGACCATCAGGACCGCACAACGAATTTTTCAATGACTTTTGGAGAGATCAACCATGACAAAAGATATGATGTTTTTTTGCATACCCCAGCAGGCCTATATGGCGACCTCCAACTGCACGACATTGCGCAGGCGCCCGGTGGGCAACAAGGTGCCGGCGGGTAGTCAGCCGAAGTTGCGTGCCTGCGAGACCTGTAGCATGTATCCGCTCGTCGACAAACAGAAGGTGCCGATGGTGACGTTGTCCGCCTATCTGGGTGGCTCGCGACCCATTGAGGTCAACCTGAAGTCGGCGGGTATGCGCAAAATCATCGATGATAACCTTGAGCGCCAGGCCGTATAACTGGGCCGGTTCGATATGTTGCTTGACCGCGCTTTAGGACTCGACGAGACTGTCCGAATTGCGTTATGTCGTCACTATCGTTCATGGTTTTGCGTGGAGTGGTTCCATGGGCAAATTGTCCGAGCCGCGTCAAGAACCTAAGGTCTATGGTGTGTTATGAATCTGTGGTTACAAGAGCTTGCCCAGGCTTTCGAGCAACTGAACTCGCGTGCGAGTCTGCTTGAGGCGTTGGATATCATCGAAGATCAATCTCAAGCGCTTGATGAGGCGGAACGGGAAGCCGCCGGGCGACTTGTCGCGGAGCTCAATCGACGCTTGGATGCCTTGCCGGAATAATTGCTGACAACATTTGTTGTGGCTTTTGGATTTTTTGCGGCGCCGCGGGAGGTGGCAACCTATGGCACGACTCATGACGCTCTCACGCGCCGCGCGTTTGGTGGGTGTCAAACGCACAACACTCCAGAAACAGATACAGGCCGGCGAGCTATCCACGTTCGAGGGGCAATTAGACCTCACCGAACTCTTGCGCGTTTATCCGCAGACAAAAATAGAAGACAGCGCAATGATCGAGCGCGCCGATCACATCATCGAGCGCGCTTTGAGTCGTGTGGTGCGCGATCAGGAGGGCTTGCCCGATGCGGAGGTGCTCGCGACACGTATCGCCGCGCTCAGTCATGAGTTAGGCACAGCTAATTACCGTATGCGGCGTTATGACACCTTTTTTCAACAGCTGCATGAATATCTGCATAAGCTGGCAGCTGCATCTGCCGCACCGGCGCATGCCGATATCAACGCCTTGAGTGACTGGCTGGATGCAGGCGTCGCACAGTTGCAGGCGAACGGCGATGAAGAAGGCGAGTTATACGCGACCGATATGCTGCTGCGGGTAATGGCGGCGCAGGTGCATCTTGAGCCCAGCGGTCATGAATTTTTCGTGCAGGGGAAAGACAGCCTTCTCGATTCTGCTCTGCGCGCGGGGTTGACGTTGAACTATGGTTGCAGCGACGGCTCCTGTGGGCGCTGTGTCGCAAAGCTTAAAAGCGGCATCGTCAAACTGGTGCGCAAGCCGCGCTATCGCTTCAGCGAGAATGAGCGCGCCCAGGGTTGCACGCTGATGTGTTGCCACACGGCCGTGACCGATGTGACCCTGGAAGTGGATGAGACGCTGTCCGCAGCAGAACTCCAGATGCAACGGATGCTGACACGCGTTGGTTCGGTGCAGCGTGTAGCCGATGATATCGCCATCTTGTCTCTGCGGCCCGCGGAAGGGGCACGACTGCGCTTCCTTGCCGGCCAGTCGGTGCGTCTGGAAAGTGGCGAGCAAAGCGCCGACTACGCCATTGCCAGTTGTCCCTGCGATGAACATCAGCTTGAATTTCATATCCAGATGCGTGACGGAGATGCCTTCGCGAAAAAATTATTTGCGGGGATCGGATTGAATCAGCAGATCGAGGTCGTGGGGCCGGTTGGTGATTTCACGCTCGACGTGCAATCACAGCATCCGGTAATTTTCGTGGCGTTCGATACCGGCTTTGCACCCATTAAAAGTCTCGTCGAACATGCCATGGCGCTCGATGTGGCGGAGAACCTTTATCTGTTCTGGGTGCACACACAGGGAGAATTTCCGTACATGCACAATCGCTGCCGTGCCTGGGCCGACGCATTGGAAAATTTCCATTACACGCATCTGCGCGCAGAGTCCGCCATCTACTCGGATACGCCTGAAGCCCACGAGCTGTTGGCGACGGCGCTGGCGGCGATCGCCGAGCCACACTTTGATGTCGCGGCGTTTGATTTCTACATCGCCGGGCCAGAAAACATGTTGGCCCAATCTGAACGCTATTTTGCAGCGCGCGGCGTGCCTGCCGCGCAACTGCATAGCTGCGCTACACCGTTCTAAAAACGATGGCGAGTATCGCCCGTGCAAGGATAAGAGGATGCGTGGTCGATTTCGAGTCGACCCCGTATCCAGCTCGTGCCGAGTATCTATAACTTGCAAATATGTTTTGTTATGCCATTATATTGTCGGCATGCCTTCAGATAGATCGATAATTAGATGATTTTTATGAATATTTAAGTTTAAAAGTATGCTCCTTCAAACAACTGGGGACTCAGGGATCAGGGTCGGGTGAGACATGACCGGTAACGATCTCCAATACTTACGCCATCGATTCACGCTCTGGATCGCAGTGGGCTTTGCACTGACGCCCCTCGTCGGTCTAAGCAGTGCCTGGTTATTCGGGTTGGTCGATGCCCAAAGTCTCAGCAATGCCCTGCGCGCCGGGGTTCTGCCCGCGGTGCTGGTGGTGTTGCTGGGCTGGAATTGGCTGAAATTCCGCGCCTATCTGCGACCTTTCATCCACTGGTTGGCTCAGCATCCTCAGGGCGGCAACGCACCAGGGCACCTGCATCAGCGGCTGGGACGTTTCAGCCGTGAATATTGGGGCATGTTTTTGCTGTATGCGCTGGTAACGCCAGTACTGCTCCTGGCCAGTGAGGCGGGCGGGTTTGGTGCGATCCCGCCGATGCGTCTCATTAATATGTTGTTACTTCAAATTGCTGTCTCGGTATTGGTCGGCTTGCCAACGTATCTGATCGCGCTGGATCAATTAGGCGAACTGGTCTCCCACCTCGGCTTGCAGCAGGTCCAAGTCAGTCTCAAATCCAGAATCATGCTGCTCGGTGGCTTTTTGCCGCTGCTTTCATACTCGGTACTGATGCATTTTCATTGGGTCAGCCGCGGTGAACTCGTGTCGGAATTGATGGTGCTGTGGGGTGCATTGGCCCTGGTGACCACTACTGTCACAGCATTATCGATAAAAAGCATGGTGCAGTCGCTGCGTCCGGTGCAGGACGTACTCTCCCGTAGTGGTGCCTCTACGCATGCCGATTTGGCGCGGCTGCGCCCACAATCGACCGATGAGATTGGTTATCTGACCCAGACCTTGGGCAAGCTGTTTCGCCGTTTAGGTGATCAAGAGTCAACCATGCGAGCGGTTGTGGATAACGCGGCCGAAGGCATTATCGTCGTTAACGAACGCGGCCAGATCGACACCTTCAATGCCGCGGCCGAAAAAATCTTTGGTTTTCTCGCCGCCGAGATTCGCGGCAAGCCTCTGAGCTGGTTGCTGCCGGAATTGGTCGATGCCAAGAACGTACCGCCGGTGGCTGGCGGTGAGCAGGAAACCGCCGCCCTGCATCGTAATGGCCAGCCGATTCAGGTGTCGGTGCGCGCCAGCGAGATGCATATCAGCGGTGAACCGATGTACACCTGTCTGGTGGCCGACATCACCCAACGCAAGCAGGCGGAAGACAAAATGCTCAAGGCCGAGGCGCGCTACCGCGACTTGGTTGAAACTGCGCATGATCTGGTCTGGAGCGCAGATCCGGCCGGTCACTGGACCTACCTGAACAGTGCGTGTCAGGGTATCTACGGCTTCAGTCCGCAAGAAATGATCGGGCGACATCTCCAGGATTTTCGTGCGCCAAGTCATGCGGATAAAGATGTACAGGCATTCCAGGCGATTCTAGACGGCCAAGAGCTGGTGCAATACGAAACCGTGCATGTCGATCGTCAGGGTAACTACCATCACTTGAGTTTCAATGCCAAGGCGCATATGGACAATAACGGGCGCATCGCACATATCAGTGGCACGGCCCGCGATATCACTGAACAAAAGGCCTTTCAGAAACAGCTCGCCTATCAGGCTGAGCACGATTCGTTGACGGGTCTGTTCAACCGCAACTATTTTCAGCAGGAACTGGAGCGCACAGTGGCGCGCGTTGCGCGCAGCGGTGCCGATTGCGCCGTGTTCTACATCGATCTCGATCAGTTCAAGTACATCAACGATACCTTGGGTCATGCCGCCGGCGATCAGCTGCTCATCGAGATCACCCATATGGTGTCCGCACATGTGCGCGAAGGCGATCTGTTGGCGCGTTTTGGCGGTGACGAATTCACGCTGCTGGTCTATAACATCAAAGTGCTGGACGTGCTCAAAGTAGCGGAAAACTTCCGCTCCCTGTTTGAGAACTACAAATTCCATTACGAAGGCAAAAATTTCAACGTCACCTCGAGCATCGGCGCCTCTTTGATCGATGCGGGCGTGGTCTCGGCCGACGAAGCCATGTCGCATGCGGATCTGGCCTGTAACATGGCCAAGGCGCAAGGCCGCAATCGCGTGCATCTCTACAATCCCGACGACCGCGACAAGGCCGGCATGGCCGAGGATATGGGGTGGGCGGCGCGTGTGCGCGAAATGCTGGAGCATGATCGCTTCTTGTTGGTCTATCAGCCGATCATGTCAGTCAGCAGCGGCGACGTGCAGGATTATGAAGTGTTGGTGCGCATGGTCTGTACCGATGGCGAAATCATCCTGCCGGGCGGATTTATGCCGGCGGCGGAACGTTTCGGCCTGATCCACAATGTGGATCGCTGGATAGTGGCGCGCGCCATTCGTCAACTTGCCAGTCTGCGCGAACATGGCAACGAGATGCGTTTCTCGATTAACCTCTCAGGCAAGGCGTTTGAAGACAGCATTCTGCTGCCGACTATTCAAACACTGCTCAAGGAAACGGGTCTGGATCCTTCGCTGCTGACCTTCGAAATTACGGAGACCGCAGCAATCGCCAACTTGAGTGCGGCGACTCGATTCATCGGCGCACTCAAAGATATCGGCTGTCAGTTCGCGCTCGATGATTTCGGTTCAGGCTTCAGCTCGTTCACCTACCTGAAGCATTTACCGGTCGACAAGCTGAAGATAGACGGATCTTTCGTGCAGAGCATGGCGCAGTCAACGGTCGATCAGGCGATGGTGCAATCCATGAATCAGGTCGCACATGCGCTCGGTAAGCAGACGATTGCCGAATATGTCGAAAGTGCCGAGACGCTGCAGCTGCTCAAGGAATACGGTGTCGACTTCGCGCAGGGTAACTTCATCGGCAAGCCGCGCGAGTCGCTGGTGAGTCCGACGCCAAACGTTGCGACATTATCGCGCCACGATGCGGGCAATCTGGTTGTCCTGAAGACCGAGCATAAAATGCGCAGTGAAAAATCGCAGTAGCACGGGCGTGTGTCATTAGGTTATCCATAGTCAAAACAAGAGGAGGCATCATGAAGATGAAAGTTTTTTCAGGTGTAATGGGCGCAGGTTTGTTTGTCATGGGGATATGCGCCGCACAAGCCGAAAGCGGCCCCTATGTGGGCGCAAGTTTTGGGCAGTCTTCAATCGATTTGTGTAGTGGATTGGCGGTGGCTGGCTGCGATGACGACGATACCGGCTGGAAAGCCTATGGCGGCTACGACATCAATCCGTATTTCGCCGTTGAAGCGGGTTATGCGGATCTTGGTGATTTCTCGGTGGCGGTTCCCGGTATAACTGTTACAGGCGAATATGATGGCATGTTCATCGATGCCAAGGGTTCGCTCCCGATCGGCGATGCCTTCAGTGTTTTCGCCAAGCTGGGTGTGTTGTTCTGGGATGTGGAAGGCGCAAACGCAGCTGTTGGGTACAGCGAGGATGGCAGCGATCTGAGCTACGGGCTGGGCGCTCAATATATGTTCACCAGTCAGTTCGGCGGGCGTGCCGAGTGGCAGCAATTCCAGGATGTCGACGGCGATGATGTGACACTGTGGACAGGTGGTGCGGTCTTTAAATTCTGATCAGCATCGCATGGTTATAAAGGACGTCAGGAGGATGTCACAGGCAACTATTGCGTCGGAGATCCTTCCTGGGAGGGTTCCTGTGACAGTATTGGCACTGTACAGTTGTGCGTTGTGCGGCAAGCTGAATGCCGTTAAGGTTATCGGTGCATAGTATAGATGGCTGCATAACACATGAGTGCAGTCTCAGAGATGACGACATAAAGGAGCATTCTGATGAACACGACAAAGATGATCGGTGCGTTACTGTTGAGTATGGGTCTGGCCGGCAATGTTGCGGCTGAGAATGGTTTTTATGCGGGCGCGAGTGTCGGTGAAGCTTCTATCGATGCGTGTGGCAGCGCAGGGGCTTTGGGTTTTACCACTTGCGATGACAGCGATACCGGTTGGAAGATCTTTGGCGGTTACGATCTGTCGGACAACTTCGCCGTTGAGGGCGCCTGGGCCGACCTCGGCGAGATGACTGCCTCGACGTCCGGGCAGCTTCAGCGTGGGATCGAGGTCGACGGATTCATTCTCGATGCCAAGGGTACACTGCCGCTCAATGAGCAGTTCGGCGTATTCGCCAAGCTCGGTTTCATTATGTGGGATGCCGATGGCACAGGCGCTCTTACCGGCGCTTGACGACGACGGTACCGATCTCCCTATGGAATTGGTGCCCAGTACATGTTTAACGAGCAATTCGGCATCGTTGGCGAATGGGAACGCTGTCGAATTTGATGACGAGGACGTAGACCTGTTGTCTGCTGGTGCGTTAATGAAGTTCTAAACATCTGCAGTAAGCGGTAAACCAAGAATGCCCCGCTTAAGGGGCATTCTGTTTTTCACTGCCTCTAGTTCTGCCCTGTTGACCCGACAAGGTATCCCGCTTCACACCGTCTCCAAATTCGCATACGCCAGCACCAGCCACTTGGCGCCAGCGTGTTTGAAGTTCACTTGCACGCGCGCGTGCGAGCCTTGACCTTCATAGTTTAAAACGACACCTTCGCCAAATTTTCCGTGATGCACGCGCTGACCCAATTGCAGTGCGCCAGCCGTTTCTGCGCCGGCGATCGATGCGGGCGCGCGGCCGCGTGGATCGGTGCTGTACAGCGGGCGTGACACCTGTACCTGCGGGCGCACTTCCTCGATCAGTTGCTTGGGAATCTCGCGCAGAAACCGCGACGGCAGCGCGTAAGATTCCGTGCCGTGCAGACGGCGGCGTTCGGCGCAGCTCATCACCAGATCGCGACGCGCGCGGGTGATGCCGACGTAGCACAGGCGACGTTCCTCCTCCAGGCGTCCAGGTTCATCGATCGACATTTTGTGCGGGAACAGCCCTTCTTCGAGGCCGACCAAAAACACCAGCGGAAATTCCAGGCCCTTGGCCGAGTGCAGCGTCATCAGCTGTACGCAATCTTCCCAGATATCAGCCTGGCCTTCGCCGGCTTCTAGGGCCGCATGAGTAAGGAACGCAGACAGCGGATCCATTTCGACCTCAGTGTCCTGCTCGGCCGGTTCATATTGACGCGCGGCGTTGATCAGTTCCTCCAAGTTCTCGATGCGCGCCTGACCGCGTTCACCCTTTTCTTTTTTGTAGTGTTCGATGAGTCCGCCGGATTGAACCGCTTGCTCGACCTGTTCGTGCAGTTCCAGGCCAGTCAGTCCCGCCGCGAGTGTTTCTATGAGCGAGATGAATTCAGCGAGCGCGCCGACCGCGCGTGCCGGCAAGGCCTTCTCATCGACGACGCGCTGTGCGGCCTCGCTCATGGGGATGGCGAACTGCTTGGCGTACTCGCGCACGGTGGCGACGGTGCGTTCACCGATGCCGCGCGGCGGCTGGTTGATGATGCGCTCGAACGAGGCATCGTCATTGCGGTTCGCCGCCAGACGCAAGATAGCCGAGCGCGTCTTTGATTTCAGCGCGCTCGAAGAAACGCAGGCCGCCATAGACGCGGTAGGGAATGCCGCGCTGCATGAATTGTTCTTCAAAGACGCGCGATTGCGCGTTGGAGCGGTACAAAACGGCACAGTCCGAGCGCGCGTTGCCGCGTTCGGTATGTTGCGCGATACGATCGACGACAAAACGCGCTTCGTCATATTCGTTGTAGGCTGTATAGAGCTGGATCGGCGTGCCGCTTTCGCCCTCGGTCCACAGGTTTTTGCCCATGCGTCCCTGGTTGTTTTCGATCAGCGCGTTGGCGGCGGCGAGGATGGTGGCGGTGGAACGGTAGTTCTGTTCCAGACGTTGTACCAGGGTGCCGGGGAAATCCTCGGAGAAGCGTTGCAGGTTTTCGATGCGCGCGCCGCGCCAGCCATAGATCGACTGATCGTCGTCGCCGACGGCGAACAGCCGTCCGTGCGCACCCGCGAGCAATCGCAGCCAGGCGTATTGAATACTGTTGGTGTCCTGAAACTCGTCGACCAGCACATGTTGGAAGCGCTGCTGGTAATGGCGCAACAGTTCGGGATTTTTCAGCCACAACTCGTGCGCGCGCAGCAGGATCTCGGCGAAGTCGACCAGGCCGGTGCGCTGACACACTTCTTCATAGGCCTCGTACACGCGGATCTGCTGTTTCAGATACGGGTCGTTGTAGTGCTCGATATGGTGCGGACGCTGGCCTTCCTCTTTCTTGCCGTTGATGAACCACTGCATCTGCTTGGGCGGCCAGCGCGCCTCGTCCAGTTCCAAGGACTTGTGGATGCGTTTGACCACGCGCAGCTGATCGTCGGAATCGAGAATTTGGAACGTCTGCGGCAGATTCGCCTCACGCCAATGCGCGCGCAGCAGCCGATGTGCCAGCCCATGAAAAGTGCCCACCCACATGCCGCCGGCCGGCATATTGAGCAGTTGCTCGGTGCGATGACGCATCTCGCTGGCGGCCTTGTTGGTGAACGTCACCGCCAGGATGCCGAAGGGCGACACTTGTTCGACTTGGATCAGCCAGGCCATGCGATGCACCAGCACGCGGGTCTTGCCGCTGCCGGCGCCGGCCAGCACCAGCACCGGTCCAGCCGGTGCGGATACCGCCTGGCGTTGGGCATCGTTGAGCGGATCGAGGATATGTGAGACGTCCATCGGAGCATTTTAACAGATGGCTACGCTTCAGGCGGCAACACAGCCGATGGAAAATCCCGCCGTATTCATGCAAGCTGACTCGGCGCGCCGGTACGTCCCCGGCACGCCGCGTCAGCGTTGTGGGCGGTAGCATTCAGCAGGTAACGAACATGGGATTTTTCGGTGACTTTATGGGCGTGATTACCTTCCTCGGCCTGGCGGCGATCGCCGGCATCTGGTTCTTCGTGCCCTTCGCCATCTTCGGCACCAAGAGCCGCCTCGATGATTTGATCGACGCGGCGGATGAAACCAACAAGCACCTCGCCGACATCAAGGCGATTCTGACCCGAGGTGCGGTTGCGTCTGAGCATGAAGCAGGGCATGAAGCCGGGGCGGTGCCGGCGGTACCCAAAGAGGAATACGAGTTCCCGTCGATACGGGTGAGTCGGTGAAATTCGGCGTCCTCTTGAATGCGAACGCGTTCACGCGTGATTGCAGGCCACGGGTGGCCTGTCGGGCAAGGCTTGTCTAAGCCGTGAAATTACGCTCGATCCAGGCGCTCAGAGGCATTGCGGTCCTCGGGGTGGTCGCTTTTCACGCGCTGTTGGTGGAGCGAAAATATTCAGGCGATCGACTGTTGCCGGATTTCCTCAGTTTCGGTGAGACCGGTGTGGATTTATTTTTTGTGATCAGTGGGTTTGTCATGGTCACCGTCACCCAAGGCCGCTTCGGCGGCATCCGGGAATTGCCGCGCTTTCTCTGGAGCCGCATTACCCGCATCTACCCGACCTACTGGTTTTATTATTTCATTACGCTCGCGATTTTTCTGGTAAAGCCCGAATGGGTGAATTCCTCGGAGGGGAATCAGGCGCAGCTGTTGGCTTCGTTTCTGCTATTGCCGAGCGAACAATTGCCGTTGGTGATGGTGGGTTGGTCGCTGATCCATGAGTTATGGTTTTATCTCGTATTCGCAGGCCTGCTGCTGTTCAAACAGTGGCTACTGCTGCCGGCTTTGATGGTCTGGACCGCAGTCATATTGGCGGTTAATCAGGCTGTTGATGTGCATGCCTTGTCGCCGGGTCTGCGTGTCATGCTGCATCCCTACACGCTTGAATTCACCCTCGGTGCGCTCGCGGCTATTGCGTATCACAGCCATTACCTGAAGAGCTTGCCGGTGGCGCTGGGCTGGGTTGGCGTTGCCGGTGTTCTGCTGGGTGGCTTGCCGATGGCGTATGCGTCAGACCTGCTAATAGATGATGCAAGTATACTGCGGGCCGGGGTACTGGGTTGTCTGTACGCGATGCTCGTTCTTGCGCTGGCGTTGCTTGAACAGCGCAAATCCTTGCCGGTACCCAGGTCGTTGCAGTTGGTCGGCGATATTTCGTATACGGTTTACCTGTCGCATATCCTGGTGTTGTCGGTAATCGGTCGCGTGTGGTTGCTGGCCGGTGCGTCAGCGGACAGTTGGTTGGACAATGTCATTGTATTGTTTGTCATGCTCGCCGCTGTCATCACCTACGGTTGGGTGGGTTACCGGTTGGTGGAGCGGCCAACAATCGACTTCTCGCATCGCTTGCGCACGCGTTGGCTGAAGCGGGCGTAGTCGCCCGCTGACGGCGGATGGGTCGCCGCGCATTTACGCCGTGCTTCACCGGGAGCGCGGGCTTGCGATAGGTTCCGAACCGGCAATATGGTATAAAACGCTGTAAATACAGTGCGGGAGAAGCCATTGAAAACAGCTCACGGAATTATGCTTGCGGCGCTTGTGACGACGCTTGGTTTGGCCGGTTGCGGCAAACAAGACGACGCGAGCACAGCCAACGAAACACGGGTGCGCATTGGTTCGGTGGCGCCACTGACCGGGCCGCAATCGCATCTGGGCAAGGACAATAGCAACGGCGCGCAACTGGCGGTCGATGAAATCAACGCCGCGGGCGTGATGCTGGGCGGTAAGCCGCTGCGTCTGCAATTGCTCAGTGAAGACGATCAGGCCGATCCACGCACCGCCACCATCATCGCGCAAAAGCTGGTCGACGGCGGCGTGGCCGGCGTGATCGGGCATTTGAATTCCGGCGCGACCATCCCCGCGTCCAAGATTTATCACGACGCCGGCATTCCGCAGATATCGCCGTCGGCCACGGCCATCGCCTATACCGCGCAGGGTTTCAAGACGGCGTTTCGCGTCATGACCAACGACGAGCAGCAGGGCAAGGTGCTCGGTCAATACGCCGTCGCCCAGCTGGGCGCCAAGCAGATCGCCATCATCGACGATCGTACCGCGTACGGTCAGGGTCTGGCCGATGAGTTCGAGAAGGCCGCCAAGGCCGCCGGCGCCGAGATCGTCGCCCACGAATTCACCTCGGACCGCTCCACCGATTTTCTCGCCATCCTCACCTCCATCAAGGCCAAGAACCCACAACTGCTGTTCTATGGCGGCATGGACGCACAGGCCGGACCGATGGCGAAGCAGATGAAACAACTGGGTCTGAACGTGCAGTTGCTCGGCGGCGACGGCGTGGAGACTGCCGAGTTCATCAAGCTCGCCGGCGCCGATGCCGAGGGCGTGGTGGCGTCCTCGCCGGGTCTGCCGTTGGAATCCATGCCGGGCGGCACGGCGTTCAAGGAGAAGTTCACCGCGCGTTACGGCCAGATTCAGACTTACGCGCCGTATGCCTACGATGCCGTGTATGTCATGGTCGAGGCGATGCGCCGCGCCGATTCCGCCGAGCCGGGCAAATACCTGGCGGAGTTGCCCAACACGGATTACCAAGGTGTGACCGGTCACCTACGTTTCGATGCCAAGGGCGATGTCGCGGGTGGCAGCGTGACCTTGTATAAATCCACGAACGGTACGTGGCAGGTGATCGAAACGGTACAGAGTGGGCAGTGACTTAATGTAGGGTGGGTTAGCCGCGCAGCGGCGTAACCCACCGCAGACTCATGGTGGGTTACGGCCTTTGGCCTAACCCACCCTACATATATTTCCCATGGACATCCTGACTCAACAACTCATCAATGGCCTCGTGCTCGGCAGCGTCTACGCGCTGGTCGCGCTGGGCTATACGATGGTCTACGGCATTCTCGAACTGATTAACTTCGCCCACGGCGAGATCACCATGATGGGCGCGATGGTGGCATTGACGGTGATCGGCGCGCTGGTCGGCGCGGGTGTGGATCTGCCGGGCGTGGTGATCGCATTGTTCGGGCTGCTCGCGGCGATCCCGGTGTGCATGGCGTTGGGCTTCGCGATCGAGCGCGTGGCCTATCGTCCGCTGCGGAACGCGCCGCGTCTCGCGCCACTGATCACCGCCATCGGCATGTCCATCGTATTACAGAACGTCGCCATGCTGATCTGGGGTCGGCAATACGTTTCCTTTCCGCCGATTCTGCCGCAAGGTCGCCACGAAGTACTCGGCGCGACCATCACCGATGTGCAGATCGCCATCCTGTGTACTTCAGTCACCTTAATGGCAGTACTGGTGACCTTAGTGAACCGCACCCGCCTGGGCCGTGCCATGCGCGCCACGGCACAGGCGCCGCAGATTGCCGGACTCATGGGCGTGAACGTCAACACCATCATCTCGCTGACCTTTGTCATTGGTTCGGCGCTGGCGGCGGTCGCCGGCGTGATGGTGAGCGCCTACTACGGCCTCGCGCATTACTACATGGGCTTCATGCTCGGGTTGAAAGCGTTTTCCGCCGCGGTGCTCGGTGGCATCGGCAATCTTGCCGGCGCGATGCTCGGCGGTTTGTTGCTGGGCGTGATCGAAAGCCTCGGTGCCGGGTATATCGGCGACATCACGGGTGGTTTCCTCGGCAGTCATTATCAGGATGTATTCGCCTTCTTCGTCTTGATCCTGGTGTTGGTGTTGCGGCCGTCCGGTCTGTTGGGCGAGCGCGTGGTTGAGCGCGCGTGAGCTGCCGTGATTAGGCCCACGCGACGGAACGCCTGGTGGAGCTTCGTGCTGTTGGCCGCGTTGCTGATCGCGCTGCCGTTCCTGGTGGACGCGGGCCTGGGACGCTCGTGGGTGCGGGTGTTGGATTTCACGCTGCTGTATATCCTGCTGGCGCTCGGTCTGAACATCGTTGTCGGCTATGCCGGTCTGCTCGATCTGGGTTACATCGCCTTCTATGCGGTCGGCGCCTATCTCTACGCGCTGTTGGCCTCACCGCACTTCGGAGTGCATTTGCCGTTCTGGGCGTTGTTGCCCTTGGGCGCGGCCACCGCCGCCGCTTTTGGTGTCATGCTGGGTACGCCGACGCTACGCCTGCGCGGTGATTACCTCGCCATCGTCACGCTCGGCTTCGGCGAGATCATTCGCATCTTTCTCAACAATCTCAACGCACCGATCAATATCACCAACGGCCCGCAAGGCGTGAACATGATCGACCCGATCAACATCGGCGGCTTCCTGTTCGACACGACGCATACTGTGTTCGGCGTCAGTTTCAGTTCCTCGCATCAATACTATTACCTGTTCATGCTGCTGACGCTGGCGGTGATCTTCATCTGTCTGCGCTTGCAGGATTCGCGCATCGGCCGCGCCTGGGTGGCGATCCGCGAGGATGAAGTCGCCGCCGAGGCGATGGGCATCAATACGCGCAATATGAAATTGCTGGCCTTCGCCATGGGCGCGACCTTTGGTGGCGTGGCGGGCGGGCTGTTCGCCGGCTTTCAAGGTTTCATCAGCCCGGAGAGTTTCAATCTCATGGAGTCGATCATGATCGTGTGCATGATCGTGCTCGGCGGCATGGGCAATATTCCCGGCGTGATCCTGGGCGCGGTGCTGCTCACCGTGTTGCCGGAGGCGTTGCGTTATCTGGGCGATCTGCAGCGCGCCGTGCTCGGCGAGGTCATCGTCGATCCTGCGGACTTGCGCATGTTGTTGTTCGGCATCGCGCTGATCCTGGTCATGCTGTATCGCCCGGCCGGTCTACTGCCATCGCGTCAGCGTCAACGCGAATTGGTGGCCGAACCCGATGTCGCCGAACATGAGAAAGATTCGGTGTATGACACGCAGCGGTAAAGCAATGAAATCCGTAGGAGCGGGCCGGCCCGCAACAAACGCACGCATCCAAGATGATGTGCGGGCATTCTGCCCTTATGAAGGTCTTGTTGGATGAATACCCCGTTACTCATCGTAGATAATATCGCCAAGCGCTTCGGTGGCATCACTGCGCTGAACAGCGTCAGCTTGTGCGTCAATCAAGGTGAAATCTTTGGTTTGATCGGCCCGAACGGGGCCGGTAAGACCACCTTGTTCAATGTGCTTACCGGCCTGTATACGCCCAGCGCCGGTGCGGTACATCTCGCCGGCCAACCCTTGCGCGGTCTCAAACCCAATCAGGTGTTGCAGCGTGGCTTGGCGCGGACGTTTCAGAATATCCGCCTGTTCGCCAATATGACCGCGTTGGAAAACGTTATGGTCGGCCGGCACGCACGCACGCATGCCGGCGTGCTCGGCGCCGTGCTGCGTGGGCCGCGCACGCGCAACGAAGAGGCGGCGATTCATGCCCGTGCGCAGGCGTTGCTGGAGCGTGTTGGCATTGCCGCGCACCGTCACTCACTCGCCAAACAGCTTTCCTATGGCGATCAGCGCCGTCTGGAAATCGCCCGCGCACTGGCCACCGATCCATTGGCGTTGGCCTTGGATGAGCCCGCTGCCGGCATGAATCCGGTTGAGCGTCAGGCGTTGACGCAACTCATCCGCGGTCTGCGTGATGAACTCAAACTCACCATCTTGCTGATCGAACATGATGTGAAATTGGTCATGGGCTCTGTGCGACCGCATCGCCGTGTTGGACTTCGGCGAGAAGATCGCCGAAGGCGTGCCGCGTGAGGTGCAGAATGATCCGCGTGTCATCGCCGCCTATTTAGGCGGTGAAGTGGGTGGCGCAGCATGAATCAACTCGAAGTGCGCGATCTGTCGGTGGCCTACGGCAACATCCACGCCGTGCATCAGGTGAACCTGGAACTGCGCCAGGGCGAACAGGTGTGCCTGATCGGTGCCAACGGCGCGGGCAAGACCTCGCTGCTCAAGGCCATCGTCGGCCTGCTCCCGCCCGCGGGTGGCAGTGTACATTTCGAAGGCGCAACGCTCACGCACAAACCCGTGTATGCAAGCGTGCGTCACGGTGTGGCCCTGGTGCCGGAGGGGCGCGGCGTATTCTCGCGCCTGAGCGTGGCCGAGAATCTCGACATGGGCGCCTATGTGCGGCGTGATCACGCCGAGATACGTAAAGATTTAGAGATGGTTCTGACGATGTTCCCGCGGCTCGCCGAGCGTAAATCGCAAGCTGCGGGCCTGCTGTCCGGCGGCGAACAGCAAATGCTTGCCATCGGTCGCGCCTTGATGAGCCGCCCCAAACTTTTACTGCTCGACGAACCCAGCATGGGCCTCGCCCCATTGATGGTGCAGAAGATCTTCGAGACTATCCGCTTTATCGCCGAACAAGGCGTGACGTTATTGCTGGTCGAACAAAACGCACACCTCGCGCTACAGACATGCAGCCGCGGTTACGTTATGGAAAGCGGTGCCATCACGCTCGCGGACAGCGCGCAGAACCTGATCGACAATCCGAAGGTGCGGCAGGCGTATCTGGGAGAGTAAGTGGTTCGCAGCGGGCATGCCGTGGCTGAGCAAAATGAATCCCTGGCTGCGTCTGCTGCAATCCGTTGTTGTTAGGAAGGTGTTTGATATGACGCCCAGTTGGAGGGGCGGCAGAAGGTGGCGTAGGTTGAGGCGTTTCGAAGGGAAAACAAATCTGTAAAGCTAACCCGTGTACGGGCAATTCAATTGTCCGTACACGGGCGCGTTAATCAGCAAGTACGGCGTCGCATCACCGATACCATGCCAATCAGGCCAGAGCCGAGCAGCCATACGGCCGCGGGAACGGGTACTGCACTGACAGTCGCCGGGACGACAGGCACTGTGCGGACAGCGACCAGCAACTCCTGGCTGGCATGCAGCGGGTTCGGTGTATAAATGTTCATGACACTTGCGAAGTTGAAATTGTCGTGTGTTCCGTCACGGGCGTCATTGAAATAGTCGATCGCACCGCTGTCGAACAAGGACAATGAGCCGCCCATAATTTTCCAGATCGCCTGGTTGATGTCCGCTTGGTCATTGACGCTGACACTGCCGATCTGGCTGAAGAGCCAGCCGATCTGGCTGTATTTTGTCAGCGCGGCCGCTGACCCATCGTTGAATTTACCGGCACCCGACTGGACGTCGCTGTAGGTAACGAGATCCGCCGTCCATTTGGAGCCTATGTGGGTGTCGTAGTCATCACACATGGCGAAGGTGGTCACGCCGTCAATTTTGACCTCGTATAAACCGGCCTCATCCCCGTCTTGTAATATCGATGTGCCAAGTCCGACAAACTTGATTGTCGAAGCGGCTGCGCCACATCCCCAGACCAGTAAACTCGCTGAAAGCATGGCGGTAATTAGGTGTTTTTTCATTTCATAGTCCTAGGTTTTGAAGTTACTCAGCCTTAGCAAGCGCTATGCCAGCGTAATAAATCATAGTTAAAACAGTATGATAAGGATATTTGAGCGTGATCCACCAACTACATTACGTTAAAAATATCGACAATTCGCCAGTAGATCTAAGTGGTGCTTTGACTGAATGTTTAAACAAATACATTATTTACATGGTGTTATGAATTTATAAGAAATGTATGTGGGTACAGCGATGTTGAAAATAAATGTTAACTAAACCGACATTCAATAGCCGAGCCATAGTCGGGCGCTGATATCGCATACCTGAAGATTAAATTTCCAGACGAAACTACACGGGGTGCGCGCCCCGGCATGACTGAGATAACCAGTGGAGCTTGCTCGTTTTTGGCGTCTTGAAGATGGTCAGCGGCATGCTTAATCGGAAGTGAAGCCGTGGCGCAGATGATGTCTCGGCCGACGGTGGTGCCATACATCGGCACACCACTGCGATCAGCACAGGCAGAATTCAGTCTGTCAGCATCGAGATGAGTTCCCATAACTAGATAGCCAGCGCGCAGAACCTGATAGGCAACCCGAAGGTGAGGCAGACGTATTTGGGGAGTGATCGGGCGTCACTATGGTAACCACGGCAGGTATAGCGGAACAACACAGGGTGGATCAGAGATTATGGGAGAAATAATCCGCGCCAATCGTGCTTAAACGTGTCTAGTTAGGCGTAATCGGCAGTGACGTGTTCATCCATCTAAAGTCAGAGTCAGACTTAAAGCGGCTACTCGATTAGGTTGGGCTAATCGACAGACTTCAGTACTTCGCCTTATATCGCCAGTAGTATTAGCCACAACATTCTAACTAACAACACCGCCTCACCCCATTCCATTTCCGTTCCTGCTCCGCCTTGAAGAACGCCTGGCGCGACAACGGTTGGCCTCTATCATCAGCATGATGTTCGCGCCGATGTTCCAAATAACGCTCGTAGGCATCGTCACCGCTCAGGCGACGCACGATATTCCAAAATCGTTGCAGTATGCGCATCGGTCATCAATCCCGCACCCAGTCTTCGACCAACCGCGTTGGTTCATGCGGTACCTCTGACAGTGGCGGATGCGCGCGGCCACGCAGTATGCGCAGGCACACGCGCAGCGTATCGAGCACTAGCACCCAGGTGAGCACGAGGAACAGCATGGTCAGCAATGCGTCGAGCTGCTGATTGAAAATAATCTGTTGGGTCTGGGCGATCTTCTCGGGCGGGATCGCACCGGCTGCGAGTTTTGCGGCGAGGTCGTTGGCCTTGGCGATGAAGCCGATGCCGACTTCGGGGCTGAAAATTTTTATCCACGCGGCACTCGAGGTGATGATCACCAACCAGGTGAGCGGGACGACAGTGACCCAGGCGTAGCGTGCCTTACCGGATTTGATGAGGATGGTAGTCGCGACGCACAGCGCGATGGCGGCGAGCATCTGGTTGGAAATGCCGAACAACGGCCACAGGCTGTTGATGCCGCCGAGCGGATCGATGGTGCCCATGTATAAGAAGTAGCCCCAGCCGCAGACGACGAGTGCGCTGGTGAACAACACGCCCGGATACCAGCTGGTGCGGCCCAACGGTTTCCAGAGATTGCCGAGCATGTCCTGCAGCATGAAGCGCGCGACGCGCGTGCCGGCATCGAGCGTGGTGAGGATGAACAGCGCCTCGAACATGATGGCGAAGTGATACCACATCGACAGCAGGCCGGCGCCGAAGGCGGTGGCGAAGATGCTGGCCATGCCGACCGCGAGCGAGGGTGCGCCGCCGGTGCGCGCGAACAGTGTTGTCTCGCCCATCTCGCGCGCGAGCGTTTCCATTTGCTCGACGGTGACTGGAAAGCCCCAGCTCGAAATCGTTGCCACGGCCGTGGCCGCATCGGCGCCGACCACGCCGGCCGGGCTGTTGATGGCGAAGAACACGCCGGGATCGAGCACGGTGGCGGCGATCATCGCCATGATGGCGACGAAGGATTCCATCATCATGCCGCCGTAGCCGATCATGCGCATGTCGCGCTCGTTGGACAGCAGCTTCGGCGTGGTGCCGGAGGAGATCAGCGCGTGGAAACCGGAGATCGCGCCGCAGGCGATGGTGATGAACACGAACGGGAACAGCGTGCCGCCGAAGATCGGGCCGGTGCCGTCGATGAACTGCGTGAGCGCCGGCATCTTGATGTCGGGGCGCAGGATGATGATGGCAATCGCCAGCGCGATGATGGTGCCGAGCTTCATGAAGGTGGACAGATAATCGCGCGGCGCGAGCAACAACCACACCGGCAACACCGCGGCGGCGAAGCCGTAGCCGATCACCATCAACGCGAGATCCGGCGCCGTCGTAGTCGAACCAGCCGCGCAACGCGGGCTGATGATCGATCCAGCCGCCGCCCCACACCGCGAACAACAGCAGCGCCAAGCCGAGTAACGAACCTTCGAGCACGCGGCCGGGGCGCAGATTGCGCATGTACAGGCCGATCAGGATCGCGATGGGAATGGTTGCCGCGACCGTCGAGGTCGCCCACGGGCTGTGCTTCATGGCGTTGACCACCACGAGGCCGAGCACGGCGATCAGGATGATCATGATGGTCATCACGCCGAGCAGTGCGGCGATGCCGCCGATGGGGCCGAGTTCGTCGCGCGCCATCTGGCCGAGCGAGCGGCCGTTGCGACGCGTCGAGAAAAACAGAATCACGAAATCCTGCACGCAACCGCCGAGCACCGCGCCGATCAGAATCCATAACGTGCCCGGCAGATAACCGAACTGCGCGGCCAGCGTCGGGCCGATCAGCGGGCCGGGGCCGGCGATGGCGGCGAAGTGATGGCCGAACACGATCCACTTGTTGGTCGGCACGAAATCGCGGCCGTCGTTGAAGCGTTCGGCGGGTGTCGCGCGGGTCGGGTCGATGACCAGCACTTTCGCCGCGATGAAGGCGCTGTAGAAACGGTAGCCGATGGCATACACGCACACGGCGGCGACGATGAACCACAGGCTGTTGATGCTCTCGCCACGGTGTATCGCGATGCCGCCGACGGCGCCCGCGCCGGTGATGGCGATGGCTAACCAGATCAACATGCCGAGCGGGGTGAGCGGGCGCGGTTTGGCGTCAGCGGGGATGTTCATACGGTCAACTCCTCCGTTGCGAAACGGACGTAGCGTCCCGCGTTGTTGTTCGACAATCAGGTGGGTGGATTATTCACTACGACGGGCGAGAAGAAAATGCAGGTGATGTAGGTTGGGGTTCGCTGCGCTTCCCCCAACCTACGATGTTCCATGGAGCAGGGGGCTACCAGCGCAAGATCACCCAACTCGGCACCAGAATCTTCGGGTCGAGTTCATTGCGTTGGGTTTCCAGATTGCCGTCGCCATCGGCGTCGACCAGGTAGTAGGGATAGCCTTTGCTGGGCGTGACCTTCACCATATAGAGCTGACCGTTGATGCGGTATTCCTCAACGGTGCGGTCCTCGCGGCGGATGATGGTGACCTCGGGCTCCATCGCTTCGCGCTCGTCGCTGGGCAGCGCCGGTGGCGGCGCATCGGTGGGCGCGGTTTGATCGGGCGGCGTCGGCGCGGCGTCTTCTTGTGCCATCAACGGCGGCGTGGCGACTAAACCGAGGGACAACAGGGCAAGCAGAGTCTTTTTCATGGGGCTCACAGTTGCAGCAGCATTTCCTGTTCTTGGGCCGACGGCTCGAAGCCACGGGTCTCGTAATGCTCAAAGATAGCATCGACGACCTCTTGTGCGGTATCCACCACCGAAAACAAGTGGAGATCATCCGGAGAGATGGTGCCCGCGTCTACCAGCGTGGTGCCGAACCACTGTACGAGCCCTTCCCAGAACGGTTTGCACACCAGCACGATGGGGATGCGGCGGGTCTTGCCGGTCTGCACCAGGGTGAGAATCTCGGCCATCTCGTCCAGGGTGCCGAAACCGCCCGGCAGGACCACATAGGCCGAGGCATATTTCACGAACATGACCTTGCGCGAGAAGAAGTGGCGGAAGTTGAGCGAGATGTCCTGGTAGCCGTTGCCGGACTGTTCGTGCGGCAACATGATGTTCAGGCCGATGCTGGGGGATTTGCCGGCCTGGGCGCCTTTGTTGGCCGCCTCCATGATGCCGGGGCCGCCACCGCTGACCACGGAGAAACCCGCGTCGGACAATTGTCGGGCAATTTGTTCGGCGAGCTGGTATTCCGGTTTCTCCGGCGGCGTGCGCGCCGAGCCGAAGATGCTCACCGAGGGCTTGATCTGGGACAGTCGTTCGAAGCCCTCGACGAATTCCGCCATGATCTGGAAGATCTTCCAGGATTCGCGGGTGAGTTGGCTGTCGTTGACCGGCTGCATGCCGGGATGTTGACTGCGGGTTTGGTCGTCCATCGTTGATTCACCTGAAAACTCGGCCGGAAGGCCGGATTAAGGGCTTCCAAGCAATATCCATACCCGGCGTGTACACGGGTGGCGTGATGCGCGCGCATGATAGCATGCAAGCCCCTGATCGCTGACGACCGTTAACTTAAGAACCCATCGCATGGTGAACTCCTCCGTTACCCCGCTGGTCCTCGTGGACGGCTCTTCGTATTTGTATCGCGCCTTTCACGCCATGCCGCCATTGAACAACTCGCGCGGCGAGCCGACCGGCGCGGTGTACGGCGTCGCCAATATGTTGCGCAGACTCCTGCTCGATTACGCGCCCGAGCACATCGCCGTGGTCTTCGACGCCAAGGGCCGCACTTTCCGCGACGATATGTTCGAGCACTACAAGGCCAACCGCCCGCCGATGCCGGATGATCTGGTCGCGCAGATCGAACCGTTGCATGCGCTGGTCGCGGCGCTGGGTTTTCCGATTTTGCAGGTGAGCGGCGTGGAGGCCGACGATGTGATCGGCACGCTGGCGCGCCAGGCCGCCGCGCGCGGGATGCCGGTGGTGATTTCGACCGGCGACAAGGATATGGCCCAGTTGGTCGACGCCAACATTACGCTGCTCAACACCATGTCCAACACCACGCTGGACAGAGTGGGCGTGACCGAAAAATTCGGCGTGCCGCCCGAGCGCATCATCGACTATCTGGCGTTGGTCGGCGATACCAGCGACAACATTCCCGGCGTGCCCAAGGTCGGCCCGAAAACGGCGGCGAAATGGCTCAACGAATTCGGTTCGCTGGATGACATCGTCGCGCGTGCTGATGAGATACCGGGCAAGGTCGGCGAGAGTCTGCGCGAAAATCTCGAACAACTGACCTTGTCGCGTGAGCTGGCGACCATCCGCTGCGACGTGCCGCTCGATCAGAATGTCGATGCACTCGCCATGCGCGCACCGGATACGGCCGCGTTGCGCGCCTTGTATCAACAGTTGGAATTCAATTCATGGCTGCGGCAACTGGATGAGTCGGCCGGCGGGTCTGCCGCTGTGGACGTTGCTGCACCGAAACAGGCCGATGCAGGTGCCTACGAGATCGTCTTTACACAGGCACAGTTGGACGACTGGCGCGCGCGCCTGGAACAGGCCGAGCTGTTCGCCTTCGACACCGAAACCACCAGTCTCGATTACATGCAGGCGCGCATCGTCGGCGTGTCGTTTGCCATCGAGCCGGGTGCGGCGGCGTATGTGCCGCTGGCGCACGATTATCCCGGCGCGCCGGATCAGCTTGATTGCGACACGGTGCTGGCGCAACTCAAACCGCTGCTGGAAAGCGCGCAACACCGCAAAGTGGGCCAACACCTGAAATACGACATGAACGTGCTGGCCAATCACGATATCGCGCTGGCCGGTATCGCCTTCGACACGATGCTCGAATCTTATGTGCTCGACAGCACGGCGACGCGTCACGATATGGATTCGTTGGCGCTGAAATATCTCGGTCACAAGACCATCAGTTTTGCTGAGGTGGCCGGCAAAGGCGTCAAGCAACTCACCTTCAATCAGGTGCCGGTGGAACAGGCCGGCGTGTACGCGGCGGAAGATGCCGATGTGACGCTGCAATTGCATCAGGCCTTGTGGTCGCGGCTGGAAAAAGAGCCGGCGCTGGTGCGCGTGCTCACCGAAATCGAGATGCCGTTGGTGCCGATCCTGTCGCGTATCGAGCGCACCGGCGTGCTGGTCGATACCAAGATGTTGGCGCAGCAGAGCCGCGAACTCGCCACGCGTTTGCATGAGATCGAACAAGAAGCGCATCGCGTCGCCGGTCAACCGTTCAATCTTGGCTCACCGAAACAGATCCAGGAGATTCTCTACGAGAAGCAGGGCCTGCCGGTGTTGGCCAAGACGCCGAAAGGCGCGCCGTCGACGGCGGAAAACGTGCTTGCGGAACTGGCGCCGGATTATCCGTTGCCGCGGCTGATCCTCGATCACCGTTCCTTGTCGAAACTCAAATCGACCTACACCGACCGTCTGCCCGAACAGGTCGATGCGCGCACGGGGCGCGTGCACACCTCGTATCACCAGGCGGTTGCGGCGACCGGGCGCTTGTCGTCGACCGATCCGAATCTGCAAAATATTCCGGTGCGCACCGAAGAAGGTCGGCGCATCCGTCAGGCGTTTATCGCACCGCCGGGTCACAAGCTGGTCGCGGCCGACTATTCGCAAATCGAGTTGCGCATCATGGCGCATCTGTCAGGCGACGAGGGATTGTTGCAGGCCTTTGCCGCCGGTCAGGATATTCATCGCGCCACGGCCGCGGAGGTATTCGGCGTCGCGCCGGAGCAGGTCAGCAGTGATCAGCGCCGCTCCGCCAAAGCGATCAACTTTGGATTGATCTATGGCATGTCGGCGTTCGGCCTTGCCAAACAATTAGGCATCGAGCGCGGTGCCGCGCAGGAATATGTCGATCTGTATTTTGCGCGGTATCCGGGTGTGAAGACGTATATGGACGAGACGCGCGCGCAAGCCCATGAATTGGGTTATGTCGAGACCGTCTTCGGTCGGCGCTTGTACTTACCCGATATCAATGCGCGCAATGTCCAACAACGCAATGCCGCGGAACGCACCGCGATTAACGCGCCGATGCAGGGCACGGCGGCGGACATCATCAAACGCGCCATGATCCGTACCGATGCCTGGTTGCGCGACAGCGGCGTGCAGGCGCTGATGATCATGCAGGTGCACGACGAATTGGTGTTCGAGGCTGACGAAACGGCGCTCGATGCAGTCAAGGCCGGAGTTCGGGAATGCATGCAAAATGCTGCAAAACTGCGCGTTCCGTTGGACGTGGATATCGGTATCGGCAGCAATTGGGATGAGGCACATTAACAGAAAGTCCCGGCAAGTTGCTGAGCTGAAAAGTTAATCGACATGAAGTGCATAAGCTCGAGCCGTAGCATTAGATTGCAACAGAATTCTTAACAATTTTTTGCACACAAAATCGAACGATTGCGCTATGATTTCTTCCAGAGCTGGAAGGTAGTGGGCAGTGGGAACTTCACTGAATTGGAAGTGTCTTATCGTGTGACTGCGTTCGGCAGTATGGTTTTACGGACTTCGTTCTTCCTCCCTAGAGCGAAGTCCCTTTTAGCAGCCTGGCTACCCCAAGTCAGGTGACGTTGACCCCGGTACTTCCCCCTTGATTACCGGGGTTTCTTTTTGCCTTTTTCCCACGCATCTGCGCACTGAAATTTTTTTATTCCAGCCGTAACCACGTGCACAGTTGCGCGCGTGCCTCGTCCAGACCTGTACCATCTACGGCCGAAAACAATTGCACACTGGCCTGGGGGTGTAATTTAACGAGTTCGCGACGCACGGTGAGCAGTGTGTTCTGCGCCGCGCCGCGTTTGAGTTTGTCCGCCTTGGTCAGGAGCACATGCACCGGTAGATCCGCTTGTCGGCACCACGCCAGCATCTGGCAGTCGAAATCGGTCAGGGGATGACGCACATCCATGAGCAGTATCAGACCCGCCAGTGAGGTGCGCTGTTCCAGGTATGCGTTCAGGTGGCGTTCCCACTGGGCCTTAACTTCCAGGGGCACCTTGGCGTAGCCATAACCCGGCAGATCGACCAGGCGCGCCTCGGGCGTGACGGTAAAAAAGTTGATCAGCTGTGTGCGCCCCGGGGTTTTGCTGGTCCGCGCCAGGCCTTTATGGCCGCTGATGGCGTTCAGGGCGCTGGACTTGCCTGCATTGGAGCGCCCAGCGAAGGCCGCCTCATGGCCGTCATCCGGCGGTGCATGGTCGAGGCGTGCGGCGCTTTTCAGGAATTCGGCAGTCGTAAAGGGGTTCGGCATGGGGGCGCATTGTCGCCGCTGAGCTGCGGATTGTCATGCATTCCCCGAGATTTCGCAGGCCCGTACTATTGAATGGGTGGAGGGGCGCTGGTATAAATGGCGGCTCTCCGGACGGGGCCTCCCGCAGGGCGCGCTAATCAGCGCCGACTTTCCGAACCGCCCCCAAGGGCAAAAAAGGCAACAGGAGTTGGTTTCATTATGAGCAACCGGTTTGTTTTAGCAGCAATTTTCTCCGTTTCCGCGACGCTTGCCGCGACCACGTCCCTGGCCGCGGGCGATGCCGCCGCCGGTAAGACCAAGGCCGCCGCCTGCGCGGCTTGCCACGGTGCCGATGGCAATAGCGCCAACCCGGAGTGGCCGAAACTGGCCGGTCAGCACGCCCCGTACCTGGTCAAGCAGCTCGCCAATTTCAAGGCCGGTGATCGCAATAACGCCATGATGGCACCGATGGCCGCGCCGCTGTCCGAGCAGGACATGGCCGATATCGCCGCGTTTTTCACCAGCCAGACCCAGGCCGAAGGCAAGGCCGATCCGGCCCTGGTCGCGGCCGGCGAAAAGCTGTTTCGCGGTGGTAATGCGACCACCGGCGTCGCCGCGTGCATGGGCTGTCACGGTCCGAACGGCATGGGTAACCCGCTGGCCAATTTCCCGCGTCTGTCCGGACAGCATGCCGCCTACACCGTCAATCAGCTGAAGACCTTCCGTTCCGGTGAGCGCGCCAATGACGCCGGCAAGATGATGCAGAACATCGCCGCACGCATGACCGACGCCGAAATGCAGGCGGTCGCCTCTTACATCGAGGGTCTGCGCTAAGACCTTGACGACCTGTCGCCTGTCGACACTGCAAGGGTGGCCTCTGTGCCACCCTTTTTATTCTGCCTTGCTCGAACAAGTTCTGCGCAGGCTGAGCCGTATTCTGCCCTGCTCGGACAAGTCCTGCGCGGGCTCACTGCAAGGGGGAGATTCCGCTCTCCCCCTTGCAACCCCCATCGGTAAAGATTCACGGTATCCGGAATGACTTCCGCTCTCCTCGTCTAGGGCCGGTGTACAATGGCCGCCGCAGATTCTTTACCGCACAAGGTTTGCCTTTCGTGACCAGCACCGCCGACACTCCGTCCCGCCATCCCGCGCGCAGTCCGACCCGAGCCGGCGTGTTGCTGGAGTTCCTCGGCTCGATGAATCTCGCCATCACCTTGCTGGTGGCGGTGGCGGTGGCCTCGATCATCGGCACCGTGCTGAAGCAGAACGAGGCCTACCAGAATTACATCGTTAAATTCGGACCGTTCTGGTTCGAGGCCTTCAAGAGTCTGGGTCTCTACGATGTCTACAGCGCCGGCTGGTTTTTGCTGATTCTGACCTTTCTGGTGATTTCCACCAGCGTCTGTATCTACCGTAACGTGCCACACATGCTGCGTGATATGCGCAGCTTCCGCCTGAACGTTCAGGAGTCGTCGCTGCGCGCCTTTCATGTGCGCCGCGAATGGACCTTGGCGCTGTCCGCCGCCGAAGTCGAGCAGCGCGTGACCGCGTTTGCGCGCGCCAAGGGTTATCGGGTGCGCCGCAAGGATCACGGCGATCATCAGGTGATCGCGGCCATGAACGGCACCGCCAATCGCTTGGGCTATATGTTCACCCATACTGCGATTGTCGTGATCTGCATCGGCGGCCTGCTCGATGGCAATCTGCCGCTCAAGCTCAAGGAGATGAGCGGGCAGATCAAAATCGAGACCCGCGACATCCCGGCCGTCGAAGTGCCGCGCGAATCCTGGTTGTCGGTGCAGAACCCGTCCTTCCGCGGCAGCATCACCGTGCCGGAGGGCTCGACGGCGAACATCGCCTTTCTGCAATTGCGCGACGGCTATCTGGTGCAGCCGCTGCCGTTCAAGATCGAACTCAAGGATTTCCGCATCGAGCACTACGAGACCGGCCAGCCCAAATCCTTCGAAAGCGATCTGGTGATCACCGCGCCCGATGAGCCGCCGCTGACGACCACCATCGCGGTGAATCATCCGCTGATCTACAAGGGTTACGCCATCTATCAGTCCAGCTTCAACGACGGCGGCACCCGCCTGCAGCTGTCTGCCTGGAGTCTGGGGCGTGCGCAGATCGAAACACAAGATGTTAAAAGCGCCGTGTTCGAGCGGCTCAAGGTCGAGTCACCGCAGGGTCCGGTGACACTGGAGTTGGACGATTTCCGTTTGTTCAACATCAATCCCACGGAAGAGGGCGCGGAAAAGCGCTTCCGCAATTACGGTCCGAATTTCACCTTCAAGGTGCGCAATGCCGAAGGCGAAGCACGCGAATATGAAAACTACATGGCGCCGATCGAATTCGATGGCCGGCTCTATTATTTGAGTGGCGTGCGCGCCACGGTGGCGGAGCCGTTTTTCTATCTGCATGTGCCGGCGGATGCCAAGGGCTCGTTAGGCCGCTTCATGCGCTTCAATGCGCTGCTGCGCAACGAGGCGCGTGTAGCCGAGCTGGCCTTGGAGACCACGCGCCGCACTTTCGGCGAGGTGCAGCTGGAAAATCCGAATCTGGTTCAGGAAGTCGCCACTACCATGCAGCGGCTGGTGGATCTGTTCGCGCGCGGCGGTTTCCAGGCCATCGACGCCCAAGTCACACAGAGTGTCCCGGAGGCACAGCGCGCCCAGGTGTTGGACGCCTATCTGAAGGTTCTACGCAATATCCTCAACACCTTGTACGTCGATGTGTTGAGCGCCGAGGGTGTCGATACCAGCGCCGGCATCAGTGAACGCGAGAGTCAGTTCTATAATGATGCGATCAACGCACTGGCCGCGTTGCCGCAGTACGGGGCGCCGTTTTTTCTGGAACTTAAAGCCTTCGAGCATGTCCAGGCTTCCGGGTTGCAAATCGCGCGCGCGCCCGGCAAAAATGTCGTTTATCTGGGTTTCGCACTGCTGACCGCCGGCGTATTCGTGATGTTCTATATCAATCACCGGCGGCTGTGGTTCTGGCTGCGCGAGGGGCCGGCCGGCACCGAACTGCTGTTCGCCGGAGCGGGCAATCGCGACCAGCGTGACTTCCAGATCGAATTCGAGCGCTTGGCCCAGGCGTTGGATGGGCAATTAGCGAAAACAACGAAGTAGGAGCGGCCTTTGGCCGCGAACAAAGCTGGTTGGGTGTCTCATTCAGGTTTGGTTCAGTGGATGGGTTTAAAGTGTGTCCGGCGCCGTGTGCTTGCGCCCTAACAATAGAGTGAATGCCATGTCGGTAACGCAACACAATATGCTGGAACAGTTCGATGACCGGGCGCTGTGGCGCCGGTTGAATAGCTTCGATTGGTTATGGGCGTTGCTGGTGTTGGCCGGTGCTGTGTACACCTATATGCATTACGCCGATCTCATGGATGGCTTCGAGGTCGCGATTCTGGCCGGTACGGCGCCGACACTGATCGGTTTGGGTTGGGCGTGGAAGCCGATGCGCCCGTTGTCGCTGGCAGTGGCCGGCCTGAGTCTGGCGGCGATCGGGCTGTACGGCACCAGCCTGAGCAACGCCGAAAGTAACTTCTTCCTCAAATATCTGATCTCCAGCCAATCGGCGATCATGTGGATGAGTGCCTTGTATGTGCTGGCCACAGCCGCTTACTTTTTTGCGCTGGCGACGCGTTCGGAATTCACTGGCAAGGTGGCGGCGGCCATGACCTGGTCGGCGACCACGATGGGGCTGGTTGGACTGATGGTGCGCTGGCGCGAGTCCTATCTCATCAGCCCGGATGTCGGTCACATCCCGGTCAGTAATCTGTACGAAGTCTTTATCCTGTTCTCCATCATCACCGCCTTGCTGTATCTGTACTATGAAGGTCGCTATCACACCCGCGCGCTGGGTGGCTTTGTGCTGCTGGTGATCTCCGCCGCTGTCGGTTTTCTGCTGTGGTACACCTTCGATCGCGGCGCGCATGAGATTCAGCCGCTGGTGCCGGCGCTGAAGAGTTATTGGATGAAGATTCACGTGCCGGCGAATTTTGTCGGCTATGGTGCCTTTGCGCTGGCGGCGATGGTCGGCGTCGCCTATCTGATTCGCCATCGTCAGGATCAACGCAGCGGCAGCCAGGTGATCGAGAGCCGCCTGCCGGCGTTGGAAATCCTCGACGATGTGATGTACAAGTCCATCGCGCTGGGCTTTGCCTTTTTCACAGTCGCGACCATCCTCGGTGCGCTGTGGGCGGCCGAGGCCTGGGGCGGTTACTGGTCCTGGGATCCGAAAGAGACCTGGGCGCTGATCGTCTGGTTGAATTACGCGGCCTGGTTGCACATGCGCCTGACCAAAGGTTGGCGCGGCACGCCGATGGCATGGTGGGCGATTGTCGGTCTGTTCGTCACCCTGTTTGCCTTCCTGGGTGTGAATATGTTTCTCTCCGGACTGCATTCCTACGGAGAGCTGTAATGAGTCTGTTGGTTTAACCAATCACGAGGAACGATGATGAAACGTTTTATGCAGATGGGCGCGATGATTTTGAGCATGACCTTCCTGGCCGGAGCGCCAGTGCAGGCCGAAGACGCCGCAACGCGCGTCGACTATGTGACCCTGGCAGCACCGCAACCCACCAGCGACCCGAAAAAAATCGAGGTTGTGGAAATGTTCTCGTACGGGTGCTCGCATTGTTATCATTTCGAGCCGTTGTTGGATAACTGGGTCAGTGCGCAGCCGGAGGATGTGGTGTTTGTGCGCATCCCGGTGATATTCAGAGAGAGTTGGGAGCCGCTGGCGCGCGCCTATTACGTTGCCGAGATGCTGGGCGTGAGCGACAAGACGCACATGGCCTTGTTCAAAGCCGTCCACGAAGACAAGCAGCGTATCGAGGATATCGATGCGCTGGCGAAATTCTTTGTCGCTCAGGGTGTCGACGATAAAAAATTCCGCGATGCCTACAATTCCTTTGGCGTTGCCGCAAAAATCAACCGTGCAAAACAGATGACCCAGCGTTACGGCATTACCGGTGTACCCACGCTGGTCATCAACGGCAAGTACCGTACCTCGGCCAGCGAGGCCGGCAGTCACGAGGGCATGCTCAAAGCCGCTGACAAACTGATCGAACAGGAGCGCGCCACGCTCAAGACTGCCGCGCCGTGAGGCGTGACATTGTTCGCAGTCGGCAAAACGTCTTGGGTTGATTTGAGTATTTCATGAGAGCCGCAGAACTGTTCGTCAAATGCCTGGAGAACGAGGGCGTCGAGTACATCTTTGGTGTGCCCGGCGAGGAAAACCTCGATCTCATGGATGCGTTGCTGGATTCACCCATCAAGTTTGTCACCTGTCGTCACGAACAGGGTGCGGCGTTCATGGCGGATGTCTACGGACGTCTCACCGGCCGTGCCGGTGTGTGTCTGGCCACGCTCGGACCGGGCGCGACCAATCTGGTCACCGGCGTCGCCGATGCCAACATGGATCATGCGCCGTTGGTGGCCATCGCCGGACAGGCATCCACGTCGCGTCTGCACAAAGAGTCGCATCAGGTATTGGATCTGGAGCTGATGTTCCAGCCGATCACCAAATATTCTTCACGCCTGCTCACGCCGAATATCATTCCCGAGGTGGTGCGCAAGGCCTTCAAACTCGCGCAGACCGAAAAGACCGGCGCGACCTTCATCGAATTTCCCGAGAACATCGCCAAGATGCTCATCGATGACGTGCCGCTGCAAGTGAGTTGTTCAGCCTTGCCGGAGCCGCCGCGTGAAAGTATAGAACAGGCTGCCGAGCTGATCTCCTCGGCGCGTAATCCCATCATCCTCGCCGGTAACGGCGTGGTCCGCGCGCGCGCCTGGAAGCACTTGGCCGATTTCGCCGCCACGCTCAACATCCCCATCGCCAACACCTTCATGGCCAAGGGTGTGGTGCCGTTCGGCAAGAATCCGCTGGCCTTGGGCAGTGCCGGCCTGCAGGCCAACGATTATGTAAGCTGCGGCTTCTCGCGCGCCGATGTCAGTGATCTGCGTCGGCTACGATCTCGTCGAATATCACCCCTACCTGTGGCATCCGACCCGCGACCGTAAGATCATCCACATCGATGTCAGCCAGGCCGAGGTCGATGCCAGCTACATGCTCGAGGTGAGCGTGAGGGGCGACATCAAGCACAGCCTGATGCGCATCGCCGAACTTGCCACGCCGCACCAGGGGCAGCCGTTGCGCGCGTTGCGCGAGGCGCTGGTCGAAGAAATGAGTCAGCATGCCCAAGACACGGGCTTTCCGGTCAAGCCGCAGAAGATCATCTGGGATCTGCGCACCGCGCTGAACTTCGAAGACGTCGTCATCTGCGACGTCGGTGCGCACAAAATGTGGATGGCGCGCATGTTCCGTTGCGAGTATCCGAACACCTGTCTGATCTCCAACGGTTTCGCCAGCATGGGCATTGCAGTTCCCGGAGCCATTGCCGCTAAGCTCGTGTATCCCGACCGGGCCGTGGTGGCCGTCACCGGCGACGGCGGGTTCCTGATGAATTCACAGGAGATCGAGACCGCCATGCGGCTGGGGCTGGCGATCGTCATCCTGATTTGGAACGACGGTGGCTACGGCTTGATCGACTGGAAACAGATGAATCACTTCAAGCGCTCCTCGCACGTCCACTTCGGCAACCCGGACTTCGTCAAATACGCCGAGGCTTTCGGTGCGAAAGGTTATCGCATCGAGCGCGCTGAAGATCTTATGCCGACCTTGAAAAAGGCCATCGCCGACACCACTGTATCCATCATCGACTGCCCGGTGGATTACCGCGAAAACCTCAAATTGACCGAAAAGCTCGGCAGCCTGGTATGTCCCATATGAATCACGCTTTATCCGCAGAAGATTTGCCGGCAGCCCCGGTCGCGGGCTGCAATCGCCTGCGTCTGCTCAGCTACAACATCCAGACGGGCATCAGTACCAGCCGTTATCGGCAGTATTTCACCCAGAGTTGGAAACATGTCTTGCCGCATGGCGAACGTTTCCAGAATCTCGACCGCATCGCGACGCTCTCCAGCGACTACGATATCGTCGGCCTGCAGGAAGTCGACGCCGGCAGTCTGCGCAGCGGCTTCATCAACCTCACCAAATACCTCGCCGACCGCGCCGATTTCCCGTTCTGGTACGATCAGACCAATCGCCGCATGGGCCCGATCGCGCAGCATGCGATCGGTGTGCTCAGTCGTTATCGCTGCACGGAAATCGTCGAGCACAAATTGCCGGGTCCGATCCCGGGTCGCGGCACGCTGGCCTTGCGCTTCGGGCACGGCAAGAATGCATTGGTCGTGTTCATCGTGCATCTCGCCTTGGGACGCCGCACGCGTTTGACGCAGTTGGCCTATCTCGCCGAACTGGTGAACCAGCACCGCAATGTCGTGCTGATGGGTGATCTGAATTTCCATTCGCGCAGCCGCGAGATGGAATTCCTGATCAACAGCACGCTGATGACCGAGCCCGTGCACGATCTGCACACCTTCCCCAGTTGGCAACCCAACCGCAACATCGATCACATCCTGGTGACGCCGACCTTGCAGGTGAATAATGTCCAGGTGCTCGATTGCCCGGTCTCCGATCACCTGCCCCTGAGCATGGAACTGACCTTGCCGGAAGGCGTGCATCTGTATTAACTTCGACACGAGCGATCCGCGCACGTTGTGGCGCGATCCTCGATTCTGAGGATATTTCATGGCCCTGAACGACGACAGCGGCCAGGCCGAGGCCTGGAAACGCAAGTATTACGATGCCCTCGAACAGCAGGAGGGCAAAGAACGTCAGTGGAACCAGGCCGATGATCTACTGCGCAAGACCATTTCCCGCCTGACCCTGGCCGCCGACGGCCTCGACGAAACGCTCGACCGTCATCTCAAGATTCTGCGTGACGCGATTCGTGACCGCGCCGACAGTCGCGTGCTGCATCAACGCATCGAGGCCATGTCGGAATCCCTGGTGCGACTCGACGCCAAGCGCACCGCCAAGACGACGGCCCCCGGACCGTTGAGTTCGCTGCAATTCCTGCTCGATAAATTAGACCTGCCGCGTGGCCATGCGCGCCGCGTCAAGGCGCTGCGCAAAAAACTCGAATCGGGACAGGACAGCGAACTGAGCGCGGCGGTTGCCGAATTCGCGGCATTGATTCACGAAGTGCTGTCCGAGCGGGCTGACAACGACACACCGAATGTTTCCAGTGGCGGCCTGCTCGACCGGCTGTTCGGTCGTGGTCGCAGTGCGTCTGTAACAGAGTCTTCAAATGCGGAAAAGAGTGCAGCGCTGCCGCAAGTCGCTGCGCCCGATGTGGAACTTGGCAGTGCGCGTGATTTTCTGTTGCATGTCCTGGATCAATTTCAACGTTATGCGCCAGAGCGCGTCGGTGGCCTGCGCAATCAGGCGTTGCGCGCGGCCAGCGAAGTGGAACTCAAGCACTTGGCCAGCCAGCTGGCCGAAGGTTTTCAGATTGAACTGCCGGCCAGCGGTTCGGCCAGTGATTCAGCTCACCGAAAGCAGCGGCGAGTTGTTGCTGCAACTGCTCGAACGCTTGGACTTGCCGGTCGAGCTGGATGCGCAAGTCGATGCGCTCAAGGATCGCTTGGAAAAACCCGGCTTCGATGCGCAGGCCGTGCTGCGTGATCTGGCGACACTGATTGCAGAAATGCGCACGCGCCTGCAGGCGGAAAAACTGGAGATCGAGGCGTTTCTCCAACAGCTCACCGACCGGCTCCAGGATATAGATACCTCGGTGCGCGGCACTGAAGCGGCGCGTGTCGAGGCGTACCAGAGTGGCCGTGAACTGAATGATGTCGTACAGGAACAAGTCCGCGGCATCGAAGACAGCGTGCGCGCCGCAGAGAGTCTCGATCACCTCAAGCAGGCAGTGCAGCAGCGTATCGATGCGATCATTACTCACGTTGACCAGCATCGGCGCGGCGAAGAGCAGCGCCACCAGGAAGTCGAGGCGCAAGTCGTGCAGTTGACCGAGCGCCTGCACGAGATGGAGTCGGAATCCGCGCAGCTGCGCGTGCGCGTCGAACAAGAGCGCAACCAGGCGCTGACCGATGCGCTAACCGGTATTCCCAACCGGCTTGCCTATCAAGAGCGCGCCATTCAAGAACTCGCCCGCTGGAAACGTTTCAACACACCCTTGGCGTTGCTGGTCTGGGACGTCGACAAATTCAAAAGCATCAACGATGAATATGGCCACAAGGCCGGCGACAAGGTGTTGAAGGTGATTGCCGCCACGTTGGCTGAGAATATCCGCGAGACCGATTTTCTCGCCCGCTACGGCGGCGAGGAATTCGTCTTGCTCATGACGGGTACCGCGCAGCCGGCGATCCTGGACGTCGCCGAAAAATTACGTCAGGCCGTCGCCGTCACCGGATTTCATTTTCGCGGCGAGGATGTGCCCGTTACGATTTCCTGCGGTATCACTGAATTCCGCACCGGCGACAGCGTGGAGGCCGTATTCGAGCGCGCCGACCGGGCGCTCTATCGTGCCAAAGCCGAAGGTCGCAACCGCTGCGTTGTAGCCGAGGGCTGACGGCCTTCTCCAGCACTCTCTGAGGGGTGTCACGCGAAATGGCCGGTTATACTGCCCGCATATCCGAGACAGGCGAAAGACAATAAGGCTGTCAGAGAATGTCGGGCCATGCAGACCGGATTTGTGCAGGTGACAATTCAACGCGTCGGCTTGTGCTCAAGCCCGAAAACGCTACGAACTCCATTGCTGTGAACGCGGGGGATTTCAAGTTGCGCACGGAAGACGAGTCCTTGTCCGGCGCTGCAACGATCCACATCGCTGCCGCCTGCGATGAAGCCTATGCAATGCCCCTCGCGGTAATGCTGCGTTCCTTGACAGACAATCTCGGAGCCGGACGCTCGGTCGTTGCGCACATCCTGTTCGAGGCGCTGTCAGCTGTGACCAGGGAACGCCTGCAGGCGTCAGTCCCCACGGATCGCCTGCACATCGAATGGACGCCGGTAGGCCACATCGAACTCGCATCGAAATCTGCGCCGATCCGCGTCTATGATCACGTATCCGCGGCAAGCTATTTTCGTCTGCTGCTTCCCGAGTTACTGCCCGCGGAGCTGAACCGCGTTATCTATCTCGACTGTGACCTGGTCGTGCTCGGCGATATCGGCGTGCTCTGGGACCTTGATATCGATGATCACTACGCTGCCGCCGTGCCGGAACTGACGGCGGATTCGCGCCGGGTGTCGTCCGCACAAGGCCTCCGTCTCTGGCAAGAACTTGGCTTGGCCGCCGACCTCGAACAATTCAATTCCGGTGTGCTGCTGATCAACCTCGATAAATGGCGCGCCGAATTCATTATGCAGCGTGCCATGGTGTATCTGGCGCAAGCCGCGGAGTGGCTGCGCTGGCACGATCAGGAGGCGCTGAATGCCGTATTCGCAGGTAACTGGCTGCGCCTCGATGCGCGCTGGAATTTGACGATGCGTCACCTGATGTCTGCCGCACCCGTCACTGGCCAACCATCCTGCATCATCCATTACCACACCGCCGCCAAACCCTGGCATGCCGATTATCCCTTTGCCAAGCAGGAAGTGTTTTACGAGTATCTTGATCGTACGGCATGGACAGGATGGCGTCCTGCACGCACGCGACTTTCATCCATCCGGCGTTTCGGCAAACAGATCGTGAAAGCACTGCATAAACGGCAACACATCCTGCGGCAACTGCGCAGCGAACGCGTCGGACGGTATCAGGCGTCGCGCCTGCTTGCATCTCAACCCAAGTTACTGGGAAATTCATTGCCGACGGATGTGAGCTCCGGTGAAGTCCGAGTCTTCATGTTTGCCGACGCTTGCTCGCATCTGGCACGCACACTCATCGGACAGTATCTGAGCAGGGGCGGCGACCGGGTTATGGTGGCGGTCAATGCAAGTTCAATCGACGTGTGGCAATCGTTCGCAGACTTGAATGCGCGGGTACACCTCGTCGAGCAAGGTGATCGGTCCGACGACGAGATCCTTCGCGTGATGCTGCACCAGTATGGTCAGGGGCACTGGTGTCTGCTGACGAAGTCCGACGAGTGGCTGCGATTTCCCTACGACGATCGACTGACACTGACTGCACTGACCGAATTTCTCGACGCGCAGCAGTGCACGGCACTGATGTCGCGACGGGTGGAACTGCTCGACGCGAAGAATTCAGATACGGAATTCAGTGTCGATGGCCTGATGCAATGCGGTGAATTCTGGTTGCCACATGAGGTCGTGCATAAATTGCCGATGACGGAGCGTGACAGGCTCCGCAATCGCGTCTTTGTTGCAGAGAGTTATGTTGCACCGGCTCAACTGGGATTTGCGCCGCAAGCCGCCTACCGCTCGGCAATATCACTGCTGAAATACGAGTCCACTATGCTGATCGGTCCCGGCGCCCGTAGCGCGCACGGCACACGCGAGTCAGCTATCGAGGGTGTGGTACTGCAAGTCCCCAGGGGGCAGTTGGACGATCCCGAGCGGGTCGGCGCGGTGTCGCGTATCAGCGGGCACGAACTCGAGGCCGCTGGTCTGCTCCGTGAGTATGACGCGCTGGCACGTAGCGTCCGCGCTGCGCCGCTGACCGATGTCTGCTAGCCAAACGAACCGGTCTTGAATGCACTTTTCAGATGATCCGCAAGGCGGATCGCCAAGGCGACGATTGTCAGCGTCGGGTTCGCATAGCCGCCAGTCGGAAACACGGAACTGCCGGCGACAAACAGATTGCCGACGCCATGCACGCGGCAATCGGGATCGACGACGCCCTGTTTAGAATCGACATGCATGCGCGTGGTGCCCATGTGATGCTTGCCGCCGGTCATGGCCAGTGGCCAGCCGGTTTCGTCGACGCTGTCGTGGGTGATGAATTCACCGAGTTCTCGAGACGCGAACTCGCGTCGTAGCACGTCCAGGAGTCGGTAGTAACCCGAGCGATCGCGCTCATTGAGTTGCCAGTCGACATCGACGCGCGGCATGCCGAAGCGGTCTTTCCGATCGTTGAGCACGACACGGCTGTTACGACAGGGTGTCACTTCTAATGCCACGCGCATCCCGGGGACCATGTGCCGGTGGGCGAGACTGCCCAGCTGTCGTCCCAGGGTCTTCGCCGCATCCCCGAATCCGCTCAGCAGGTCAGTGATATCCGTGGCGGATACCGAGATGGGACTTTCCCGATGCCGCAGGACGTCGATCAGATGGTTGAGTGCCAGGCCGCCTCGCGACATGTACTCAGGCTGTGTCTTGTATTTATCACGACGAACTAAATACAGCGCGGCACCGTTGAGGCCCTCGCGGCGTCGTGTTTCCTCGTCCAGTGACAGTGCCAGATGCGAGCGCTGCTCGCTGCCGACCGCTCGCATAGTCGTGTATGACGAAGTCGTTGACATTGAAGTCCGGTGATTGCGGCTTGAAGTAGCCGGGAAAAAAATACGGGTGGTCCATGAAAAACCGGCCGACCAGATCATGCGCGTTACCGATACCGGTGTTCGCGACCCGGTTCGAGGCAAGCAGCAGTCGGACATTTTCGATGCCGCCGCAGGCAAGCACATAGGTCTTTGCCTGCAGCGAGACTCTGCGGCCATTCAAGGTTGCCAGGACCAAGTGATCAACCTGATTTCCATGATCCTGCAGGACGATCTCGACCAGATTGGCATTGAGCTGCACCTGTACATCGGCTGCGCGCTCGAGTTCGTGGCGGTAGGCCGCGCTGAAATCCGCGGGATAACTGAACTGATAAACTTTGGTGGTCAGCGACTCATTCACGCGGCTATCGGGGGCGCTGCGATCGGCGCTCCAGGTAGCTCGTTCGTAATCGAAAGGCCCCAGATTGCAGACCACCTGGGCGCGCCGGTAGAACGGTTCGATATGCGCGAAATCGAACGGCCAGCCGCTGTAGGGAATCGCCTCACGGTGCTCGAAATCGATCGGATCCAGTGGCCGGCATTGTCCGCCCCAGCGGGTCGTCGATCCGCCGAAGACGCGAAACCGCGAGAACACCGTCGAGAAATTCCGCTTGCCGGTATTGCGGCCGAGATACAGGAACTGGGTGCGATGACGGTATTTGAAGTCGCCACTCTCGATCAACGCGACGCGCAGTCCGGAACCGATGAGTTCGCGCGCCAGTGCGATACCTGCTGCACCCGCGCCAACAATGCACACATCGGCGTGCATCTGACGGGCATCGTTGCTGCGCGCATCGAAGAATGTCATGTTCAGCCTGTGGTGCGCGGTGCGAGCAGACTCCGGCCCTGGAACGACGCCGGCACCGTTTGGCCGAGCAGTCCATACAGTGTCGGCGC
>CAVTTB010000007.1:110000-258123 GCA_963737555.1 uncultured Gammaproteobacteria bacterium | reverse complement strand
ATCGCCGGTTTCGGTCAACGCGGCCGCGGCCATGGTGGCGCCGAGGCTGTGGGCGATGAGCACGATGGGTTCGTTGCCTTTGGCTTTCAGGAACGCCAGCGCGGCTTGGATGCGCGGTGCCGCTTCCTTCATCAGCGGTATGTAATCCTTCAGCGTGGCCTCATTGGGCAGGATCGGCATCTGGATGGACAGTGTCGCCCAGCCGTAGTTGGGCAGCTCACTGCGCAGCGGGTAGACCACGTCCGGCCAGTCGGGGTGCACGCCGATGCCGTGCAGGATGATGGCGCCGCCCTTGGGCGCACCGCTCTGATCTTCGGTATAAATACCGAGGAATTTCTGGCCGCCGGCCTCCAGCCATTCGGCATTGCCGACCAGTAATGCATCGACAATCTGATCGGACCAGCGTTTTTCCTTGTCCATATCCGAAGCCGTACACACCGACGCAGCGCCCAGTGCGAGCGAAAAAACCAGTAGACTCAAGCATCTTAGCGACATAGACAGGTCCTCCTTCCGATCTTCCGGGCGTGAGCTGCAACCCTGCGCCGGCTGGTGGAAACACGCCACCCATTCGGGTGGCTGAAAATCCGACCGCGATACGGTACATTGCGCAACTTTACTCGCTCGCACGAGTTCCCAGCAACGCCCACCAGTAATTGATTTGGAGAGCAAGACCATGGCGGATTACAAGATTGCCCCTTCCATCCTCTCGGCGGATTTCGCGCGCTTGGGCGAAGAGGTCGACAATGTATTGGCGGCCGGTGCCGACATCGTGCACTTCGACGTAATGGACAACCATTACGTGCCCAATCTGACCATCGGCCCGCTGGTTTGCGAGGCGCTGCGCAAGCATGGCGTGAAGGCCGAGATCGACGTGCATCTGATGGTCAAACCGGTCGACCGCATCATCCCCGATTTCGCCAAGGCCGGTGCCAGCTACATCACCTTCCACCCGGAAGCGTCCGAGCACATCGACCGTACCTTGCAGCTGATCAAGGCGGAAGGTTGCAAGGCGGGTCTGGTGTTCAACCCGGCCACGCCGCTGTCTTATTTGGAATATGTACTGGACAAGGTCGACATGGTGTTGCTGATGTCGGTCAATCCGGGCTTCGGTGGTCAGAGCTTCATTCCGGCCACGCTGGATAAGCTGCGTCAGGCGCGCAAATTGATCGATGCCTCCGGTCGTAACATCCGTCTCGAAATCGACGGCGGTGTGAAGGTCGACAACATCCGCGAAATCGCTGCGGCAGGCGCCGATACCTTCGTCGCCGGTTCGGCGATCTTCAACGCCGGCAAAGACGGCGACAAGTATCGCTACGACAGCGTCGTCAAGGCGATGCGCGACGAACTGGCGAAGGTCGGCAAGTAAGCCTTGCTGCATTAGCGCGCCTGCGTCCTTTCCTTTGCTGAGGAAAGGACGCGCTTGTTACGAGTATCGGATTCACTCCATGTTAAAAAAACCGCAAATGATTCTGATCGACGTGGACGGCACGCTGGTGGACAGCGTGCCGGACCTGACGTTCTGTGTCGATGAAATGATGAAAGCCCTGGGTCGTCCGCCGCACGGTGAGGCCAAGGTACGCAACTGGGTCGGCAACGGCGTCGAACGTCTGGTGCGGCGCGCGCTGATCGGCCAGTTGGACGGTGAGCCGGATGAGGCCGATTACCAGAAGGCCGCGCCGATCTTCCTCGACCTCTATGCCGAGAATACCTCCAAGCGCAGTCTGTTGTATCCCGGCGTGCGTGAGGGCTTGGATTACTTCAAGGCCGCCGGCTACAAACTCGGTTGCGTGACCAACAAGGCGGCACAGTTCACGCTGCCGCTGTTGCGCGATCTGGGTGTGGCCGATGACTTTTCGATCATCGTCAGCGGTGATACGCTGCCGCAGAAGAAGCCCGATCCGGCGCCGTTGCTGCATGCGGCAAAGTTCTTCGGCGTGGCACCGGAACATGCGCTGATGGTCGGTGACTCGGTCAGTGACGTGAAGGCCGCGCGCGCCGCCGGTTTTCAGATTGCGTGCATGAGTTACGGTTATAACCATGGCGTCGATATCCGCGATGCGAATCCGGATGCCGTGATCGATGCAATGACCGAACTTCGGCCGCTGCTCGAAGCAGTTGCTTGATACTATGTGCGTGATGACGATGACTCTTATTGAATCGATACAGTGGATGGTTCAACGATGGCGCGGCTGAATGCCGACGTCGTCGTTCGTTCCGATTTCGATTCACAAGGGTGATGTCATGGATGCTGTAGTCTTTTCCGAATTAGCCAAACAAGGTTTCAACCGTATCCCGGTCGTGCGCGAGGTGCTCGCCGATCTGGATACGCCGCTGAGTACCTATCTGAAGCTGGCCAATGGGCCGTATTCCTATCTGTTCGAATCCGTGCAGGGCGGCGAGAAGTGGGGGCGTTATTCCATCATCGGCTTGCCGTGCCGCACCGTGCTGCGCGTAACCGGGCAGCGCATCGACGTGTTGAATGACGGCGAGATTATCGAGTCGCATGAAGTCGCCGATCCGCTAACGTGGATCGAGAAATTTCAAACCCGTTACAAAGTCGCCGAGCTCGACGGGTTGCCGCGTTTCAACGGCGGTCTGGTCGGCTATTTCGGTTACGACACGATTCGTTATATCGAGCCGAAACTGGCCAAGTGCAGCAAACCCGATCCGCTGAAGAATCCGGACATCCTGTTGATGGTGTCGGATGAAGTGATCGTGTTCGACAATCTGCGCGGCAAGCTGTACATGGTCGTGCATGCCGATCCGGCCCAGTCCGATGCCTTGGCACAGGCGCAGGCGCGCTTGGATGTGCTGGATGATTTGTTGCATCAGGCCGCGCCACGTTATACGCACCCGGGTGTCAGTCGCGTCAACGAAGCCGATTTCATCTCCGGTTTCACCCAGGAAGGTTTCGAGGAGGCGGTCGCCCGCTGCAAGGACTACATCGTCGACGGCGACATCATGCAAGTGGTGTTGTCGCAGCGTATGTCGATATCCGGTCACGTCACGGCCGCTGGATATCTACCGCGCCCTGCGCTGCCTGAATCCATCGCCGTACATGTTTTATCTGAATCTGGACGATTTTCATATCGTCGGCTCGTCACCGGAAATACTGGTGCGGCTCGAAGACGATATCGTCACCGTGCGCCCGATTGCCGGCACGCGCCGCGCGGTGCGACGCTGAGCCGGATATGGCGCTGGAACAGCGATTACTGGCCGATCCCAAAGAACTGGCCGAACACCTGATGCTGATCGATCTGGGCCGCAACGATGTCGGCCGCGTCGCCGAAATCGGCACGGTGCAACTGACCGATAAAATGATCGTCGAACGCTATTCGCATGTCATGCACATCGTCTCCAATGTCGATGGCGTCTGAAAGCCGGCAAGAGTGCGTTGGATGTGCTGCGGCGACCTTTCCCGCCGGCACCGTCAGCGGCGCGCCAAAAATACGCGCCATGGAAATCATCGATGAACTGGAACCGGTCAAACGCGGCATTTATTCAGGCGCGGTCGGCTATATCGCCTGGTCCGGTAATCTGGATACCGCCATTGCGATTCGAACCGCCGTGATCAAAGACAACATGCTGCATATACAAGCCGGCGCCGGTATCGTTTACGATTCCGTGCCGCGCAACGAATGGGACGAAACCATGAACAAAGGCCGCGCCATCTTCCGCGCCGTGGCTATGGCCGAGCGAGGCCTGGACGGCGCGCATAAGTAAGCCCTGGCCGTGATTGCGCGTGCAGTAATGTAGCCCGGATGTAATCCGGGATTGCTACGGATTCACCGGGCTACTTCAGATTATTGCCTGCGCGCGCAATGCTGGGTTCAAGAATTGAATCCGAAGTTCCTTAAGGTATGACCTGATCGATTGTCAGGCTCACCGCCGCCGTGCTCTGCGTCTGTAACGCATCACTGAGTACCTGCAAATCACCGCTCGCCGGCATCGCATCACCGCGCTTTGGAGATCCGCGCGCCCACCACCACTTCGGCATAGTTGGACAGTTTCATCGCCGGCATCATCGCCTGTGAGTCGTCGAGCGTGACGTCCGCCGGCAGGTCTTTGACCTGTAGACGCACGATCGCCAGCGGCATCGGCGGGCCTTGTGCGGCGCGGGCGAAAATGAAGACCGTATCGTCGGGCGAGGCTTTTGCGGCGAGCGCAGGATCCAATGCCACATGCACCTTCATTGAAGCGCCGCTGCTGGTCGCGGCGGGTGCCGGTGCAGTGTCCGCGCCGGTTGTTGGCGCGCTCGGCGGAACGATATCTTCGATAGGATTTCCCGCGCGCGCCTGCGCGAGATAATCGGCGAGCATCCGACCCTGTTCATTGTCTTGCTCGGTGATCTTCTGCAGGCTCTCCCAGTATTTCACGGCGGTCGGGTAATCGGCCTTCTGGAAGGCGTTCATGCCCGCCAGCCACAGGGCGTTGGGATGGTCGGGCTGCAGCGTCAGCGCCTTTTCGATCAGGCGTTCCGGTGCGCCGGCGAGACGGTCGCCATTGGCCAGCGCCAGCGCCTCCGCGTATTCGGCGTAGAGTTGTGCATCCGGCGACGCCGTCAATGTTTCGGCTTGCGCATAGGCGCGCACGGCATCGGCAGGGCGATTGAGATAGATGTAACTGCGGCCCAGCATCAACCAGCCCTTCGCGTTGCTGGGGTCGTCTTTGAGTTTCTGTTCCAGGCGGGTGACCAGTTCATCGACCGGCGCCATGCCGTCGTTGGCGGGTGTGCTGCCGTCGGCGGCGACATTCGGTGTGCCGCTGTTGGCTGTGCTCTCCGTCGGCATGGATTGCTGCATGGCCGACTGCGTTGCGTCATCCAGCATGCGCCAGCTGCCGAGTTTGTAATACAGCCCTAACGCCAGCGCCGGCACCGCGATAACGACGATCGCCGCGCTGAGGCGGCCGGCCTTGGGCGATGTATTCATGGTCACGGTGCCGCCGGTGTCCGAGAGTTCCTGTAACAGTTCACGCTCAAGATCTTCGCGTGCCAGCGCGAACTGTGCCTCGTTCAACGCGCCATTGGCGAGATCGCTCTCAAGTTCGGCCAGCCGTTTGCGCAGCAGCATCGACATTGTGCGCGTTCTGCTCTGGGCCATGCGCGCGCGGTTGTCTGAGCAAGGGCAGCAACACGAAGAGCAGGGCGATGACCAGCATCGCCGCGAACACTATCCACATCGTCATGAATTCTTTTCCTCGTCCTGCCGACGCAGCAGTTCCTGTACTTGCTGTTGCTGGGTGGCGCTGAGTGTCGTCGGTGCGGTATGTCCGCGACGGCGGATGGTGATGATCGCGATCAATACGCCGAGCGCGAGCAGTGCGAACGGTCCGTACCACAGCATCAGCGTGGTGGGTTTGACCGGCGGATTGTAGAGCACATAGTCGCCGTAACGTGCGACCAGGAATTCGGTGATCTGCGCATCGCTTTTCCCCTCGACCAGCATGCCGCGGATCTCACGGCGCAGGTCGACGGCCAGTTCGGCATTGGAGTCGGCCAGCGTCTCGTTCTGGCAGACCAGGCAGCGCAGTTCATTGATGAGCGCCTTGTAGCGCGGTTCGTGCTGATCCGGCAGATCGATGCCGTCGAGCTTGGCGGCGTGAACGGTTCCGGTAAACAGCGCAATGACAGCGAACGCGCACAGCAATCGTTGTAGCGTGTTAGTGATTAAATTCATTGCGATGCTCCCTGCAATTCACGCACCTTGGGCAATAGCACCGTATCGAGATCGGCTTGGGTGACGGGTCCGATATGTTTGTAGCGGATGATGCCCTCGCGGTCGACGACGAAGGTTTCCGGCACGCCATATACGCCCCAATCGATGCCGACGCGGCCATCGGTATCGGAGACGCTGGTGACATACGGGTCGCCAAACATCTTCAGCCAACGCAGGGCTTCATCGCGTTGATCCTTGTAATTGAAGCCGACCATTTCCACTTGCTTGGTCTGCGCCAGTTGCATCAGTACCGGCTGTTCATCACGGCACGAGACGCACCACGAGGCCCACACATTGAGCAGATAGACCTTGCCCAGCAGGTCCTGGCGCGACAGGGTTTTCTCCGGCGCATGCAATTGCGGCAAGGTGAATGCCGGTGCCGGTTTGTCGATCAGCGGCGAGGGTACTTCGCGCGGATCGAGATACAGGCCGGCGAACAGCAGCGCCACCAGCGCAGCGAAAATACCCAGGGGAAGGAGATAGCGTGTCATGCGTTCAGGCCCTTGCCGCTGCGACGTTCGGTGCGATCTGAGTTTTGCGCACGCGGACGAAATAGCGGCGGTCACTGGCGGCGAAGACGCCACCCAAGGCCATCAGCAATGCGCCGGCCCAGATCCAGCGGATGAACGGCTTGTAATAGACGCGCACGCTCCAGGCGCCGTTGTCGATCGGCTCACCCAGCGAGACATACAGATCACGGAACAGGCCGACATCGATGGCCGCCTCGGTCATCGGCATGGTCTGTACGCGGTACGTACGCTTCTGCGGGTGCAAGGTGGCAATCGGTTGGCCGTCACGCGTGACATGCATGAGACCTTGGTTGGCGGTGTAGTTCGGTCCCTCAACTTGCTTGACGCCATCGAAGGTGAAGGTATAACCGGCGATGGTAACGGTCGTGCCGAGATCCATACGCAAATCTTTCTCGACGTTGTAGGCGCCGGTGAGCGTCACGCCGAGAATGAAAACGCCGACGCCGAGGTGCGCCGTGGTCATGCCGATGAAGGCGCGCGGCAGGCCGAGCCAGCCGCCCTGGCCTTTACGCGCGCGCGTGATCAGATCGCGCAGCGCGCTGACGATCACCCACACACCGATGACCGTACTCAATCCGGTGATGAGGCTGATATGATCGGTCAGTGCATAGAGCACGGCCAGGCTGCTGACGGCCGCGCCGACCATAAAGGGCAAGGCGCGGCGCAGCACACTGGTCGCGTCATCCTGTTTCCAGCGCGTCAACGGTCCGATGCCGATCAGTACGGCGAGCGGCAGCATCAACGGTACGAACACCGTGGCGAAGTAGGGCGGTCCGACCGAAATCTTGCCCAGGTCGAGCGCGTCGAGGATCAGCGGATACAACGTACCGAGCAACATGCTGACCGCCGCGACGACCAGAATCACGTTGTTGAGCAGCAGCAGTGACTCACGCGAGAAGCCACTGAAGCTGCCGCCACTCTTCACGCGCGGTGCGCGCCAGGCATACAAGGCCAGCGAGCTGCCGATGACGATCACCAGGAAGGCGAGGATGAAGATGCCGCGGCCGGGATCGGTGGCGAAGGCGTGCACGGATACCAGCACGCCGGAGCGCACCAGGAAGGTACCGAGCAGTGACAGCGAGAAGGCGAAGATCGCCAGCAGCACGGTCCAGGGTTTGAACGCACCGCGTTTCTCGGTGACGGCGAGTGAATGGATCAACGCTGTGCCGACCAGCCACGGCATGAACGAGGCGTTCTCGACCGGATCCCAAAACCACCAGCCGCCCCAACCGAGTTCGTTATAGGCCCACCAACTGCCGAGCGCGATGCCGGTGGTCAGACAGGTCCAGGAGACCACCGTCCACGGCCGCGACCAGCGCGCCCACGTGGCATCGAGATGGCCACCGATCAGCGCGGCGATGGCAAACGCAGAAGGCCACCGAGAAGCCGACATAGCCCATGTACAGCATCGGTGGATGAAACACCAAGCCGGGATCTTGCAGCAGCGGATTCAAATCGCGACCTTCGAGCGCGGCCGGGAACAGGCGTTCGAACGGGTTCGAGGTGGCGAGCATGAACAACAGAAAGCCGACGCTGATCAAGCCCATCACCGCGATCACGCGCGCGACCATAACCTGCGGCAGGCTGCGGCTGAACACCGTCACGGCGAGCGTCCAGACGCTGAGGATGCAGGCCCACAACAGCAACGAACCTTCGTGCGCGCCCCATACCGCCGCGATGCGATATTCCAGCGGCAATGCCGTATTGGAATTCGAGGCGACATAGAGCACCGAGAAATCGTTGACGACGAAGCTGTAGGTCAGACATAGAAACGAAATGGCGATAGAAGACGAACTGCCCTTGCGCGGCGGGTCGCGCCAGCGCCATCAGACTGAGATTGCCGCGTTGCGCGCCGATCAGCGGCAGCATGCCTTGCGCGAGCGCCAGGCACAGCGCCAGGATCAAGGCGAAATGGCCGAGTTCTGGAATCATGGTTTGTCTCCGGGTTTGACGTGCATGCCGGCCTTCTTGATTGCATCGCCGACTTCCGGCGGCATGTAGTTCTCGTCGTGCTTGGCGAGCACCTCATCGGCGACGAACGCATCGTTGGCGTCGAGTCGGCCCATGGCGACGATGCCCTGACCCTCGCGGAACAGATCGGGCAGGATGCCCTTGTAGGTAATGGGAATGCTCTTGGCGGTGTCGGTGACGGTGAAATGCACGGTCAGCCCGTCCGACTCGCGCGTGACGCTGCCGGCTTCGACCAAACCACCGACACGGAAGGCGCGGCCTTTGGGCGCTTCACCATTGGCGACCTGTGTCGGCGTGTAGAAGTACAGCAGGTTTTCCTGGAAGGCCGACAGCGCCAGCGCCACGGCGGCACCGATGCCAATCACGATCAGGGCGACGAACATCAGACGTTGTTTGCGTTTCGGTGTCATACGCGGCCCTCGCGACGCAGTTTACCGATCAGCTCGCGGCGCTGCCTGCGCGCATTCAGCATCGGCATCAGGACATTGGCGATCAGGATCACGCCGGCCAGCGCGTACGACGTCCAGACGTAGAACGCGTAGCCGCCCATGTTGAGAAATTCGGAGAGTGTCATACCTTACTCACTTTAATGCCCAATACATCACGTACCCAGCCGCTGCCGCTCTCGCGTTTCAAGACTTCATTACGCGCACGCAGCAACACCACGGTGAAGAAATACAATTTAAAAGCCAGCGCCATCAGCAGCAGCGGAATCAGCATCGAGGTAGCGATCGACGGTGCGCCCATCTTGGTGACGGTCGCGCCTTGATGCAGCGTGTTCCACCACACCACCGAGTAATGAATGATGGGGATGTTCACCACGCCGACCAGCGCCAACACCGTCGAGGCGCGTGCCGCGGTGCGCGTGTCGTCGATGGCCGATTGCAAGGCGATATAACCTAAGTACAGAAACAGCAGAATAAGTTCCGAGGTCAGGCGCGCATCCCACACCCACCAGGCGCCCCACATCGGTTTGCCCCACAGCGAGCCGGTGACCAGCGCCAGAAAGGTGAACGAGGCGCCGAGCGGTGCGCAGCTCGCGGCGACGATATCGGCAAGTTTGATCTTCCAGATCAGGCCGATGGCGCCGGCGCCGGCCATGAGCATATAGACGAACATCGACATCCACGCGGCCGGCACATGGATGAACATGATGCGATAACTGTCGCCCTGCTGATAATCGGCGGGCGCGACCCACAGGCCCTGGTACAGACCGGCGAGCAGCAGCAGCACAGTCGCGGTCGCGAACCACGGCAGCAGACGCCCGGAGATGTCGTAGAAATATTTCGGCGAGGCCAGTTTATGGAAGAAGGTCCACATCGTGTCTGTCCTATCAACTCACACTGATACGTAAGGCGGCGGCGGCGGCGAGTGGCGCGAGGGTCAGCGCCAAGGCCAGCAGCGCACCGAGAAAATACAACTGCGCGGTGATCGCCAGTCCGATGCCGGCATCGGCGACGGCGCTGGAGGCGAAGATCAGCACCGGCACATACAGGGGCAGCACCAGCAGCGACAACAACACGCCGCCGCGCCGCAGTCCGACCGTGAGCGCGACGCCGATCGCGCCGATCAGACTCAATACCGGTGTACCGAGTGCGAGCGTGGCCAGCAGTGCGCCCATCGCCGCCGTGGGCAAATTCAGCAACACGCCCAGCAATGGCGCGACCAGGATCAACGGTAGTCCACTCACCAGCCAGTGCGCGATGACTTTGGTCAACACCAGCAACGCGGCCGGGTGCGGGCTGAGCAGCAATTGTTCGAGACTGCCATCCTCGAAATCGGAGCGGAAAATACCTTCCAATGACAGCAGTGCGGCCAGCAGCGCCGCGACCCAGATCACGCCCGGCGCGATGGTCTGCAAGGTGTGCGAATCCGGACCGAGGCCGAGCGGGAACAGGCTCACCACCAACACAAAGAACAGCAGCGGATTGGCCATCTCGCCACGATGCCGCAAGGCCAGGGTCAGGTCGCGGCGCAGCAGCGCGGTGCAGGCGAGGGCTAAGTTAGGCAGCGTCGGCATCGGCATGGTCAGGCGGCGAGCTGCAGACTCAGCAGTGCGCACTGCGTGAGTTCGACCGGTTGATGGGTGGTGAGGATCGCGATACCGCCGTTGTGGCTGTGCGTTTCGAGCATGGACTCGATGAGTGCCTTGCCGGTGCGATCCAATGCCGTGAACGGTTCATCGAGCACCCACACGCGCGCATCCAACACCAGCAGCCGCGCCAAGGCCACGCGGCGGCGCTGGCCAGCCGACAAGGTACGTGACGGCAGGTCTTCAAATCCGTACAGGCCGACGCGTTCGAGCGCCTGATCCAGGCTGATGTCGTTGCGCGTGCGGCCAAGCGCCTGGGCCATGCGCAGATTTTCACGCGGGCTGAGATCTTCCTTGATGCCGTGCAAATGCCCGACGTACGCCACGTCGGCGAGGAACTCCGTGCGTTGCGCCTGGATGTCCACCCCGCGCCAACGCACCTCGCCCTGCGCCGGTTGCAGCAGGCCGCAGAGCATCCGCAGCAGGCTGGTCTTGCCGCTGCCGTTCGGTCCCTCGATCTGGATAATCTGCCCCGCGTGAGCGCGAAATTCAGACCCGCGAACAAGGTGCGGTCGTGGCGGACGCAATGCAGATCATGGGCCTCGAAACGGTCTGGCGCCGTGGCGAGTGTGGAAGGGTTTGCGGTGGTCGAATCCATGAGCTCCACAGGGGCTGGCATCTGGGGCGGCAGTATATATGATCTCCTCGCGCCGAAAGTGTGAGTTGTCACAAATTTCCCAAATATTATTTGTCGCTCCGTCAGGCGATTATGCATCGGCGCCGTTTGCCATCGAAGCCGCATGGCGGGATGGGTGTAAGCGTAAAAAGTGGGTATATTAGCGGCTATCGCGCCCCGCTTGGCTGGTTAATATCCAGTAAAAACAAACGGATAGATTTCTATATGCTGCTGATGATCGATAATTACGACTCCTTCACCTACAACCTGGTCCAGTATCTGGGCGAGCTGGGGCAGGATGTGCGCGTGGAGCGCAACGATCAGATCACGCTGGCCGACATCGCCGCGCTTAAACCGGAACGCATCGTGATTTCACCGGGGCCGTGCACGCCCAACGAGGCGGGCGTGTCGGTGCCGACGATCCGCGAGTTCGCCGGCAAGATTCCGATCCTCGGTGTGTGCCTCGGCCATCAGAGCATCGGCCAGGCCTTCGGCGGCAAGATCGTGCACGCCCGCGAGATCATGCACGGCAAGACCTCGATGATTCATCACAAGAACGTCGGTGTGTTCCACGGTCTGGAAAATCCCTTCGAGGCGACACGCTATCACTCGCTGGTGATCGAGAAGGACAGTATTCCCGACTGTCTGGAGATTACCGCCTGGACGCAAGATGCCCACGGCAATCTCGACGAGATCATGGGCGTGCGCCACAAGACCCTGGCGGTGGAAGGCGTGCAGTTTCACCCCGAGTCGATATTGACCCAGCACGGTCACGACATGCTGCGCAATTTTCTGGAAGGACAGCGTTAACCACCAAGTCGCCGAGATAAAAACGATATGAACCGCCAAGGCGCCAAGACGCCAAGAATGCTTATTCAAAAATCCAATATGCATTTTCAACAAATCTGTCTTGGCGTCTTGGCGGTTCCAAATAAAACAGAGTAACCACGATGGACATGCAGGCAGCCATACGCGCGATCACCGAACGTCGCGATCTCAGTCACGCGGAGATGACCGAGGTGATGCGCATCATCATGACCGGCCAGGCGACGCCGGCGCAGATCGGCGGTTTTCTGATCGGCATGCGCATGAAGGGCGAGACGGTCGACGAATCTGACCGCGGCCGCGCAGGTGATGCGCGAACTGGCCGCACATGTCGATGTCGGCGGTCCGCATCTGGTCGATATCGTCGGCACCGGCGGCGATGGCAGCAGCACGTTTAATATTTCCACGGCCAGCACCTTCGTGGTGGCTGCCGCGGGCGGCCGTGTGGCGAAACACGGTAATCGCGCCGTTTCCAGTAAATCCGGCAGCGCCGACCTGCTGGAGGCGGCCGGTGTGAAGCTCGATCTGCAACCGGAACAGGTGCGTAAATGCATCGACGCAGTCGGCGTGGGTTTCATGTTCGCGCCCATGCATCACAGCGCCATGAAGCACGCGATCGGTCCGCGCAAAGAGATGGGTGTGCGCACACTGTTCAATCTGCTCGGCCCGCTGACCAATCCGGCCAGTGCGCCACATCAGGTGCTGGGTGTGTTCAGCAAGGCATTGGGTGCGGCCGCTCGCCGAAGTGCTGAAACAGCTGGGCAGCAAACATGCGTTGGTCGTGAATGCGCTGGACGGCATGGACGAGATCAGTATCGCCGCGCCGACTGAAGTCGCGGAACTCAAAGACGGTACGATTCGCTGTTATCAAATCGCGCCGGAAGATTTCGGTTTTGTCCGTGGCGATCTGGCGGCGCTCAAAGTGGCGGACGCGCGCGAGAGTCTGGCGATCATTCAGCGCGTGCTGGCGGGCGAGCCTGGCCCGGCGCGTGACATCGTCGTGCTGAATGCGGGTGCGGCCATCTATGCGGCCGATCTGGTTGATTCGTTGGCGGCCGGTATCGCCAAAGCGGCGACGGTGATCGACAGCGGCGCGGCGCGTGAGAAACTGGCCGCGCTGGTGCGCGTCAGTAACAGTGTGTAGGTCAAGTGACCTCGCCTGCCAGCCCGCATTGCTTGCGCTTCGCTGCGATAACAGGTTCTGCAATTAACAGATTCATGATGACAGGCGGCGTCCCAGACATTCTGCAGAAAATCCTCGCCCGCAAGGCCGAAGAGGTCGCGGCGCGTGCGGCGCGCGTGCCGTTGAGCGCAGTCCGTGAACAAGCCGCGGTGGCCGATGCGCCGCGCGGTTTCGTCGCGGCACTGGAACGGCGTATCGCCGCAGGACAGGCCGGCGTCATCGCCGAAATCAAAAAGGCATCACCGAGCAAGGGCGTGTTGCGTGAACACTTCGATCCGCCGGCGATTGCGCGCAGTTATGCCGAAGGCGGTGCGACCTGTCTGTCGGTGCTGACCGATGTCGACTTTTTTCAAGGTGCCGATGAATATCTGCAGCAGGCGCGCGCGGCCTGTGAGCTGCCGGTGTTGCGCAAGGATTTCATGCTCGATCCCTACCAGGTCTACGAGGCGCGCGCGCTGGGCGCCGATTGCATTCTGTTGATCGTCTCGGCGTTGGCCGATGCGCAGATGGCAGAGCTGGCTGCGCTGGCGGCGCAGTTGGGCATGGATGTGCTGGTCGAGGTGCACGATGCGGATGAGTTGGAACGTGCGCTGCGGCTGCCGTGCCGCATGATCGGCATCAACAACCGCAATCTGCGTACCTTCGAGATGCGGCTGGAAACGACCTTGGATTTACTCAAGCAGATTCCGGATGATCGCTTGATCGTGACCGAGAGCGGCATTCACACGCGGGCCGATGTGGCGCTGATGCGCGATCACAACGTCCACGCCTTCCTGGTCGGCGAGTCCTTCATGAAGGCGGACGATCCGGGGCAGAAGCTGGCGGAGTTGTTTGCTTAGCGGAGCGTGTCGCTTGTAGGAGCGGGCTCTGCCCGCGAGCGGCTCGGACTATTGCCGGTTCGCGGCCGAAACCCTAGCAGCGGCGCAAGTGCCGCTGCTACCGGGTCGTCTACGAGTAACGGGAAGTCCGCTCAACGCGTCCCGAACACCACGATGGTCTTGCCTTTCGCGTGGATCAGTTCCTGTTCCTCCAGGGTCTTCAACACACGACCGACCATTTCGCGCGAGCAGCCGACGATGCGGCCGATTTCCTGGCGGGTGACGCGGATCTGCATGCCGTCGGGATGGGTCATGGCATCGGGTTGTTTGCAGAGATCGAGCAGGGTGCGGGCGACGCGACCGGTGACGTCCAGGAACGCCAGGTCGGAGACCTTGCGACTGGTGGTGCGCAGACGTGCCGCCATCTGCGAGGCCAGCGCGAACAGAATGCTCGGGATCTTCTTCGGCGATCTGCCGAAAGCGGCCGTAGCTGATCTCGCCGAGTTCGCATTCGCTGCGGGTGCGCACCCAGGCGCTGCGTTTGCTGCTCTCGCCGAACAGGCCCATCTCGCCGAAGAAGTCGCCCTTGTTGAGATAGGCAAGCACGATCTCGTGACCGTCCTCGTCCTCGATCAGGACGGTGACCGAGCCTTCGACGATGTAATACAGCACGTCGGGCGCATCGCCGGCGTAGATGATGACGCTCTTGGTCGGGTAGCGCCGACGGTGACAGTGCTCCAGGAAGCGATCGATCGACGGGTTGCCGGTGGTTTTCAGTTTGGTAAGGGTCATAGCAATCCTATGCCTTGGGCCGTTCAAGCGGCCGAGATGCATAATACTATAACACCCCGGCCGGATTCGGCGAGTCGGGCAACTGTGATAGGCTTCGCACAATTCAGACGGGCGCGGAGGGCGCATGAAGGCGCGGGTGAAATGGGTCCAGGACGCCACCTTTATCGGTGAGGCCGGCAGCGGCCATGCCGTGGTCATGGACGGGCCGCCCGAGAGCGGTGGCCGTAACCTGGGTCCGCGACCGATGGAGATGCTGCTGCTGGGTATGGGCGGCTGCACGGCGTTCGATGTGGTCTACATTCTTCAGCGCGCCCGTCAGCCGGTGCTGGATTGCGTGGTGGAGCTGGAGGCCGAGCGTGCCGAGGAGGCGCCCAAGGTGTTCACCAAGATTCACGTCCATTTCATCGTCAGCGGCCGCGGCCTGAGCGAAAAGCAGGTCGAGCGGGCGGTGCAGCTGTCGGCCGAGAAATACTGCTCGGCCTCGCTGATGTTGGCCAAGGCCGCCACCATCACCCACGATTTCGAAGTGGTCGAGGCGCCCTGAGCGGCGCTGGCCAAGCACACGTCAATCACACATCAGGTACACGCTATGAACCGCCCCGAAGCAACCCTGGGTCTGCGCCATGTGGCCCTGACTGTGGATGATCTTGCTGCCAGCGAGCATTTTTATGTGGAACTGCTGGGCATGCAGGTCGAATGGCGGCCCGACCCCGACAATCTCTATCTGACCAGCGCCGGCCAGGACAATCTGGCCCTGCATCGCCGCACTGACGGCGCGGCCGCTGGCGGCGCTCAAGTCCTCGACCATATCGGCTTTATCCTGCCGAGTCCCGCCCAGGTCGATGCCTGGCACGATTTCCTGGTCGCCCACGGCGTGACCATCAAGGCCGCGCCGCGCACCCACCGCGACGGCGCCCGCAGCTTCTACTGCGCCGACCCCGCCGGCACCGTGGTGCAGATGATCTACCATCCCCCCATCGCTGGAAATGTGGGATAATCCCGCGCCACTCGTCGGGGTGGTTTCCTCATCTCTTTGAACAGCTTGTCACGCAGGGCCAGCATGCGTTCTGGTCGGGATTGTCTTTGCCATGGTTAATCAGTCGATGAAAAAGCTCAAACTCCACGGTTTCAACAACCTGACCAAGTCGTTGAGCTTCAATATCTATGATATTTGCTATGCCAAGACCAAGCGCCAGCGCAAGGAATACATCGAGTACATCGACGAGGCGTACAACGCCGAGCGCCTGACGCAGATCCTCACCGAGGTGTCCAACATCATCGGCGCGAACATCCTCAACATCGCCCATCAGGATTACGATCCGCAGGGCGCCAGCGTCACCATGCTGATTTCCGAAGAGCCGATCATCTCCGAGGAACTGTCCAACACCGAAGGCCCGGGCCCGCTGCCGGATTCGGTGGTCGCGCATTTGGACAAGAGCCACATCACCGTGCACACCTATCCGGAGAGTCACCCGGACAACGGCATCAGCAGCTTCCGCGCCGATATCGACGTGTCCACCTGCGGCCGCATCTCGCCGCTGCGCGCGTTGAATTATTTGATTCACACCTTCGAGTCCGACATCGTCATCATGGACTACCGCGTGCGCGGTTTTACCCGCGACGTCAGCGGCAAGAAACACTTCATCGACCACAAGATCAGCTCCATCCAGAACTACCTGTCCCGCGACACGCGCGAGAAATACCAGATGATCGACGTGAACGTGTATCAGGAAAACAGCTTCCACACCAAGATGCTGCTGAAAGAGTTCGACCTGGACAACTACCTGTTCGGCACCGGCGCCGACGAGCTTGCGCCCAAGGAAGAAAAGCAAATCCGCGATCGCCTGCAACGGGAGATGGCGGAGATCTTCTATGGACGGAATCTGAAGCGAGGCTTGCGGTAGGTATTAATAGGCAGGGCCGCGTTGTCCATTGGCTCGCTCCGATCGGTTCTTATTGTTTATAGATGACTACTCTGCGCTTTACAGCGGATATTCTTACAGACAAAAAAAGACCCCGCTGAAGCGGGGTCTCTAGTATCGAGTCTGAGATAAAAAGTCAGGCTATTTTACGTCTGGCTACGCCAATCAACCCCAACAGGCCGCTACCCAGCAACCATGTCGAAGCAGGAATGGGGGCAGGTGCGATGCTGGCGTCCACCAGCGTGAGACCCGTCAAGGCGAAGTCGACGTACAAGTTGATTTTGTAAGCATCGAAGCCCTTCAGTAACGTCGTGGACGGGGTGCTCAAGGCATTGTACGAGAATGATTGGCTGTAGCTTCCCGATGCATTGAAGGCGATGGGATCTGAATAGCCGTCTTCACCGTCGAGCAGTGGCATCACTTCAATTGCGCCGCCCGCGCCCCACGTATTGGCAAGCAATTTGGCAGTGAACGCGGTAATGTCGAACACATTTCCATCAACCCGTTTCAGGACTATTTGCGCCTTGCTGGTTGGGGTTGTGGTGACGGCTTGCGCTTCTACGCCTTCAGGCCAGGGCACTCTCACATAGCGGCCTGTGATATCTCCTGTCCCGCCGGTAAACAACTTGTCCCGTGTATAAGTGAACAGATAACCATTGCTGCTGATGGTGTCGGACGTAGTCCCCGACTCAACAAGTGTTGCAACCTGGGAACTGTCGAAAAAGGTAACGGTCGTCGCAGTGGCGGCGCCTGAAAAAAGCGTTGAGAACAACAAAAACGGTACCGCGATTTTCATAGGGGTTCCATTTAGTCTGGTTGGAAGGGCCGAACGAATATCTGTGCTATGCACTAGTTCGACGCCATTGGGTAACACAATAAATTCTGCTTAACTTAGTAGTAACGACAGCATAGGGGCAATGATGTTATGCCCCTATGTTGGCGCGTTGCATGCTACGGTAGTGTGCAGGTACCAACACCACCGTCGCGAACATAATAGTCAATGGATACGAAGCCATTGGCTGCTGAAATAACATTCTGGCCAGCGTTCAGAAAGACGGGCGTATGGGGCCGGGTTGCGCTTAGCTGTGTCAGCGCTACGCCATTGACGGAAACATTGAGCAGGTAATTACCATTATCGACCAAGTGTACATAGGGTTGCGCCTGACCGGTGCTGGATTCCAGGCGCAACCGGGTGTCACTGTAGCGTATGACTTCCCGCTGGCGGCGTATTCCAGTGTGCCGTCGGCGCTGAACGTATTGCCAGAGGTGTCTGGAAGGGCGCACATGCCTGGTTGTACGGTAAATGCATAGCTATCAGCGGTCTTTTTATTGAGCGCCACAACGACCGTGTTGTTGCCATCGGCGAGCCAGACATCGGTGGACGGATTAACGCTGGTGACGTTTGCCACAAGGGCGCCGTTGAGCGACACAGTGCCGCGCAGCTTGGTTGTCGGGTTGAAGAGACCCGCTTCTACTACCGGCGATAACGTGCCTGTGGTTGGGTCGGCGGCGCATTGCACCACGCTAGATGCGTATGTTTTGCCGCTTGCCCCGACTTGTATGGGTGTGGTCGCCCAAACTGTCCCGCTGACTGCCATAACAGCCGCAAACGCGACCAGTCTTGAAGATAAGATACTTTCGTTTTTCATACGGGGCTCACTTTTGAAATATGAAGTTACGCTGTCTTGCGCCGCGCTGCGCCGATCAACCCAAGCAATCCGGAGCCGAATAGCCATACGGCGTGCGGCACGGGTACCACGGCCGCATCAGCTGCCAGATTGGCGGCCGCATTTTGCGCGCCGATGTAAGTGCCGATTTCGAAATCCTCCGGATGCGAATCGCTAAAGAACACTTTAGCCTCATGAGTTTCCGGGTCGTACTCGCCGGCATAGTGGTAGAACTCATAACGACGCATGATCGACGCGGCATTCGGCCCCACCGGCGCGCCATAACCGCTCTCCAGTTGACCGGCATCCGGGTTGCCCGGATCGGTCTGCAGTAACTGCCACTCCACTTCGGTGACTGCCTGCTGAACCTTGTCGTTATCGCCTACCAGTTCCTCCAAACCGATCGGGTCTTCGAACTCGCTCGTGAACACCTTCACCCAAATCGCTTCACCGAACTGCGCTTCGTTTTCCGGCGCAGGCGCCTGAATCTGCGCCGCGACGATAGGCGGATCACCCGCAACGGGGCTCCGGCGACACGTTCCACGCAGGCGCAGGGAGATTGACTACACCGTTGGTCAATACACCCGCCTCTGCGGTTTCGATCAACCAGCTGTACGTGGTCTTGGTTGCATTGACCGTCGTCCCGACTCCGAAGTGATCGCATGGCGTATCGGCGTTATAGCCCACACCACCACCCGACCAGCAATTGTCACCGGGCGTGATGAACGTGCCACTGGGCGTGCCAAAGTCCCAAAGCTGACTTGCAGCATCATAAAGCCCCAGATATGTGATCTTTGTGCCAAACGTCGAGCCGTTGGAATACTCCGTAATGGTTGGCGCGCCATAGCGTTCGACACTGGTAAGCGGATCGAAACCACGACCGCTCGGGAAACCGCGCCCCTCACCGCCGAAGGTGTCGGTGATGTCGCTGCTGTGCAGGCCTTCCAGTTCGATTTCGAAACCGTGCGCCATGCTGCCAGTGTCGTTGATCACATCGAAATTGCCGAGATAACCGATCACCGCGGCCGCGCCCGTGCTCGGGGCCATCGCCAGCGAAACGGCCAATGCCACAGCGGAAGAAACAAATTTATGAGATGCCGCAATCGAGTTGCAGTCACGGATACTGATTACATCAAACATGGGGAGCGCGCCTTTGGTAAAGAATCTCGTATTGACGAGTCAGTGTTGCAGGAGTGCAAAGGCGGGGGATTCTAATCGAACCGATGGGAAGTACAATTGACAATAGTCAATGCTGAAAAATAAATACTAAATGCAGGAAAAGGAGACAGGTTCCATGGCCGGTTTCCTGAGTCTGTGGTACGCACACATACTGTCGCTTCAATTGCGCGCGGACTGGAAATGCGAACGATTGCGAAACAAACGAACAGTTCACGATATGCGTGACTCATCCCTGAGATTCTTCCGTTACATTTTGATATCAATGAAATGGTGAGTCATGTGGCATGGATTGGCATTCAAGAGGAATCTAACGGCTTCGGCGTAGATCTATCCAACCAGACCCTGGCGGTTTGCGTGCGATACGATCAGGTCATCGTCAGTGAACTCGATATGCTGGGCCAGCGGACGTGTCTCAATGGCTAATGCGCCCATCCCCGGCTGCCCCCTTCAAACCCAATACGTCGTCCCCGTCATTACCTTCGACATCGCCTGCATCAGTTGTTTGACCGGGCTGGGCAGTTCCGCGCCACCGGCTTCCAATGCGGTGGTGCCGTGATGCAGTTCGTCGACTTTCATTTGTTCGAGGATGGCGCGGCTCTTGTGGTCGTGCGGGGCGATGCGCGTGAGATGTTCGTCGAGGTGATTGACCACTTGGCGTTCAGTCTCCGCGACGAAGCCGAGGCTCCATTTGTCGCCGATCACACCGGCCACTGCGCCGAGTGCAAAAGAACCCGCGTAGAACAGCGGATTCAATACGCTGGTGTGACTACCCAGTGCGTGCACGCGCTGTTCGCACCAGGCCAGGTGATCGTTCTCTTCCTGCGCGGCTTGTTCCATGCTGTCGCGGACGTTGTCCAGGCGAGCGGTCAGTGCCTGCCCCTGATACAACGCCTGCGCGCAGACTTCGCCGGTGTGGTTGATGCGCATGAGGCGCGCGGACTCTGCGCGCTCGTGGTCGCTGAGTGCCGCTGCGCCGGTGTCTGCGTCGATGACTTCATTGACAGCAGTACTGGGATCGTTACGGCCGGTGCCCAGTGGGCGGCCGAAGACCGTGCGCAGGGCCTGGTCGAAGTTGATCAGCAAATGATCGATGGGTGAGTAGTGACGGTTCATGCGGGCACCATACGCCAGCGTGAGTTCACCAGGCAAGTACAGGCGACGCCGCTGGCCGCGTACCAATTATGCGGCGTATTGTTCGCGGCCAGCGACCGCGCCCAAACAGGGTCAATAAACAGGATTTTCCAGCAGCGATCAGTGCACCTGGGTGCCGTGCTGCTGGAATAGCAAGCTGGCGCCCTGATAGTAAGCGATGGCATCGTCGACCCGCGCTGGGTCCGCAGTCGTCATCAGCGACTGCACATCGTGGGCACCGATCTGGTAGCTCTCTATTTGCTGGCGCGGTGAGAGCACCACCAGTTCACCGTCCTTCAGATAGCCCAGTTTCTGATAATTACCGAGCAAGGCGCGGCCAGCGTCTGCCTGATGCGGCGCGAGTACATCACGGCCGAAGAACTGGCTCTGGTAGCTGAAATTGAGCAGCCCCAAGAGCGTCGGTGCAAGGTCGATTTGGCTGACCAGGCGGTCGACCGTGCCCGGCGCGATGTGTTTCGGCGAGTAGATCAACAAGGGAATGTGATACTGCGCGACGGTCAACGCCTCTTTGCCGGCGCTCTTGGCGCAATGATCGGCGATGACCACGAACACCGTATCGTCGAACCAGGGCTTGCCGCGCGCGCGCTCGATGAAATCATTAATGGCATAGTCGGTGTATTTCACCACGCCGTCGCGGCCGCCCGGCGAGGGGATGTCGATGCGACCGTCCGGGTAGGTATAGGGGCGATGATTGGAGGTCGTCATCACCAGTCCGAAAAACGGTTCGTGGGCGGCATGTGCGGCGTCGACTTCCTTGAGCGTCTGGGTGAACAGATCCTCATCGGCGACGCCCCAGGTGTTGGCGAAATGAATGTCTTCCGGGGCGATGTTATTGCGGTCGACAACCTTGAAGCCGTTATTCTCGAAGAAATAATTCATGTTGTCGAAGTAGCCGTAACCGCCGTAGAGAAATTCGGTGCGGTAACCCTGTTCGCGGAAGACTTGGCCCAGCGAGAACAGATTTTCGTTGTGTGGGCGTTTTATCAGTGAGCGTCCAGCCGTCGGCGGCACTGACAAGGCGATGGATTCCAGGCCGCGGTCGGTACGGGTGCCGGTAGCGTACACATGCGTGAAAAACAGGCTTTCACGTGCCAGGGCGTCGAGATGCGGTGAAATTTTACGGTCACTGCCGTACGCGCCGAGAAATTCTGCGCTGAGACTTTCCACGGTGATGAGCACAACGTTCAGGCGTTTCTCCGGACCGCGGCCGGTAATCGTGCGCGTGATATCGTGTGTGTCGGTGCTGGTGAAGTGCGTGTCCGGCTCGGCGACCAGGGCGCGCAAGTGTTGGAACACGCGTTCATTGTTTTGCAGCGCATAGTAGCGGGCGTAGTCGATTTCGTTATTGCGGTACGCGGCGAAGAAGCTGTAGATGCCGTTGCCGGCCAGTTCGTTGGCGTAGCGGTTGCTGGAGAAGTTCGCCTGCGAGGCATCGACGCCGAGGGTTGTCAGCGCCGGTACGGCGAGCAGCAATGCCGCCTCGCCCAGACGTTGCCGCAGACGGGTTGCAGGGCCGCTGGCGCGCAAGTGCGGCGCAGCAGCAGGAAGACGACCAACGTTACGACGCCGATCGCAGTGAGTAATGTCGGGACTGGATAAGACTCCCAGATATTGCCGAGCACTTCGTTGGTATAGACCAGATAATCCACAGCAATGAAATTGAAGCGGCTTTCGAACTCGTCCCAGAACACCCATTCAGAAACGGCAACGAACAGCAGCAGATACAGCAGCGCCACAAAGCCAAGTGATATAAGTACACGGTGTGTTCGGCTACGGTAGGCGCGTTCGGGTAACAGCAATAAGTACAAGATCAGCGGGATCGCAAAATAACTGGCGGTGATCATATCGTAGGCCAGGCCGATGCCGAAGGCGCCGGCGAGGTCGCTCCCACTCAGGCTGTCGGTCGGTGAATGCAACAGCAGCGCCAGGCGGGTTGCCGCAGCGATAAAAACGACCGCTATGGATAACAGATACACGGCGCCGAAGCGGCGTTGAAGCAGAGCATGCATGGAGTTATTTGACCTCGGGAAGTAGGCCCGTTCAGACTGTCGCCGCCGGCTGGCGGGCGGGATTGCAATGGCCGGCGATTATGCCTGAATTGCCGCGCGCACTGTAGAGCGGACAGGCATGGGGGTATTGTGGTTTACCCGGCGCAGGCTTGGTGAAACAATACGCGCCCAGTTAATTTCTCAGGTTTATCCACATCATGTTCGAACGTTTCATGGAAAATACCCTGTACGCCAGCCGTTGGCTGCTGGCACCCGTCTTTCTCGGTCTTGAGTGTCGCGTTGCTGGCGCTGGGCATTAAATTCTTTCAGGAACTCGTCCATCTCTTGCCGAAAATGCTGGAGATGAGCGAGTCCGATTTGGTGCTCACCATTCTTGCGCTGGTCGATCTGTCGCTGGTTGGCAGCCTGCTGGTGATGGTGATGTTCTCGGGTTATGAGAATTTCGTGTCCGAAATGAATATCAAGGAAGGCACCGAGAAGCTTAACTGGCTGGGAAAACTGGATGCCGGCTCGCTCAAATTGAAGGTGGCCGCCTCGATCGTCGCCATCTCTTCGATCCACCTGTTACGCATCTTCGTCAACGCGCACCAGATCCCCGACAATAAGCTCATGTGGTACGTGATTCTGCACATGACTTTCGTCGTATCGGCATTCATCGTTGCGTACATGGACAAGATGACCAAACACTGAGTTCATACGGTCTGTCGCGCATAACGACAGACCGTGCATCAACCGGCCAGCTTCACCACTTCAAGAATCTTCTCGTAGGCAATCTGCTGGCCGCGGCTGTCGAGCATGTCGCGGTGCAGCAGGCGCATGACCTGCGCGAATTTTTCCGGACTGAGTTCGGTATCCGATTGGCGCAGGGCGCGGTAGATGTCCGCGGCGATCCGATACAGCACATCCTGGTCGGTATCGAGCTTGTACACCGCGCCGGGTTCGGCGACCAACTGGGTAACATGACTCGCGCCGCGGCCATTGAGCAGCCATTCCAGAGAAATCTGCCGACGCTGACAGTAGTCGTAGAGGCGGTCCCAGGGGAGGGTGCCACGTTCTTTCCAGGCGGCGATGTTGCGCCGGTTGGTGGCGAGCGGTTCGGCCAGCTCCACGTCACTGCGCAAGCCCTCCAGGGACTTGAGCCGATCCAGCACCTGGCGCAGCAAATCGCTGCGTGTATCCTCCGCCATGCTTGACGCCACTATATGTGTGTGTTAGTAATACACATAACGTGTATCTATAAACACGTCGTGTGTTATTATATCGTTTGCGAAACAATAGCTTAGCAGCATAGCACAGCCGCACTGAATGTGGCTGTGTCCGGTGCCGTGAGGGGGAATCCGTGCCGTACCGCTGTCGCGGAAGTGCCGCTCGCCAGCGGGGTAAACCCGACTGCACGAAACGGTGAAAGGTCCATCGCGCGCAACCTTAACACAGTGCGTACGGCGATTGAGTCGTGCCGATAGCGCGGAACACGCTCGTCGAACATCTAGCGTGTAATAACATTCAAGCGTGCCGCGTATCGAGCAGGAAGCTTACGACACATCAGGGAGATGCTGCCTATGTCCTCCAGGGACGCCACCGACCACTATCTGAGCAGTCTTGCCAATCTGTCGCCGTCGCCGCCAGAGCAGCAATTGCTTTGGGCACGTACCATCGATCGTGCACAGCGCGGTTTCAATCATGCGGTGAGCGCCTGTCCGACGGCGGCGCGATTGCTCCTGGAGATCTGTCGTGAAGAATTGGCAAGCGACGAATCGCCACGGCTACTCGCGCGGTGTGTATTGCCCCAGACCCCGACTCAGACGCATACCAGTGCCGAGTGCGCCCTGCTACTGGCGACGTGCGTGGATGCGCTGGCGGAGGGCGTAGCGCGTAATCAGGCCGCTATGATACAGGGTGCGCTCCAGCCCCTGCGGTTGCGGAGCGAATGCATGTCTAAGATTGCTACCGCTTTGCGTGCCAAGGCCTTCGAGTGCGCGGATGTTCAGCGCTGTCTCGCGCTCATGACTCGCCGTATGCGGCGCATCAACGCTGCCACCGCCTGTCTGGTACAGGCCAATCAGCGCCTGGTAGCGGCATTGGCACGTCAATATCGCAACAGCCCATTGGCGTTTCTGGATTTGGTCCAAGAAGGTAATCTGGGACTGTTGCGTGCCATCGAGCGTTTCGATCCGGAGCACGGTACGCGGGTTTCAACCTATGCGCTGTGGTGGGTACGTCGCGCCATGGTGTATGCCATTGCACGCCAGGGTCGAGATGTGCGGCCATCGGTTGCGCAGTACTGGGCGGCGCGTCAGGTGATGCGCGCGACCGACTATTTGGAACGCACACAGGGTCGACGTGTGGCTCACCATGAGACGGCGCGTCACCTGGGAATCACCGTGGCTGCCGTGCAGGAAGGGCTTGTGACACTGGCGGCACCGGTGCAACTCGATGCGCCCGTCGAGGGTACTGACGATCTCTCCCGAATTGATCGCCTCACCACAACGGTCGCACCTGAGCCTGAGCACGCGCAATTCGATCACGATCTGCGGCGCGTCGTGAATGAGTTGCTCGACAGTATACCCAAGCGCCAGGCCAATATTCTGCGCCTGCGCTTTGGCATCGGCGTGCGGGACGAATGTACGCTTGAGCAGATTGCACGTCAGCAGGGTGTCACGCGCGAACGCATCCGTCAGATCGAGGTGCAGGCGCTTGAGGCGCTGCGAAAACTCGGCACAGCTGGGATATTGCTCGATACAGTGTGAGTCACCGTGTGGATCACTATGGCTTGATATTGTGTGATGGCCGGTTATGCTCTGCCACAGGCTGGCGCGCTGCATCGGCAGAGGCGAAGCGATACGGGAGCACGATAATGCGGAAACAGAGTTGGCTGATAATCTCGCTGGTTGTGCCGTTGGCGATCGTGGGATGTTCGCAGGAAGGGCAGGATGCGCAGGAACAGATGCGCGATACGGCCGCAGTGGGCAGCGGAGTTCCGGAAGACAATGTCTTCAGCGATCAGGTGAAGGCGCTGGAGAAGGCCGAAGGCGTACAACAGACGTTGGACGATGCGGCCGCCGCACAGCGCGAAGAGATCGAACGGCAGGAGCAGCGCTAGAATTTCGCTGACCACATCGTGTAGGAGCGGCCAGAGCCGCGACCTTGCGGCAGCATGAACCGTTCGCGGCCAAGGCTACTCCTGCAGGACGGCCTCACTGTTTCTGTTTGAGCAGATCGCGAATCTCAGTCAGTAGTTTCTCTTCTGCGCTCGGCTCCGGCGGGCGGTGCGGCCTCTTCGGCCTTCTTCAGTTTGTTCATGACTTTGACGGCGATGAAGATGGCCAGCGCCACGATGGTGAAGTCGAACACGGTCTGGATGAATTTGCCGTAATTCAAGGGTGACCGCGGCGACACCTTCGCTGGCTGCCTTCAGCGTGATGGCCAAGTCGCTGAAGTCCACGCCGCCGATCAGCAGGCCCAGGGGTGGCATGATCACGTCACCGACGAACGACGACACGATCTTGCCGAAGGCCACGCCGATGATGATACCGACGGCCATGTCGACCACGTTGCCCTTCATGGCGAATTCTTTGAACTCTTTGATGAAGCTCATGCTGTCTCTCCTCTGACGCGTTGGTTATTACGGCCATGCCGGCCGCCCGGAATTAGCATACACCGATGCGTTCGGTGGGTGTTACAGCCAACCGGTCATTGTGTGCGATCAGAGTCGTTTCTACGAAAGAGGCTTATCCGGGAAAAGAAGTTTATCCAGGGCGTCAAGATTATCCACCGGGGGTGCGCAGCGTGTGCCGGTGCAGACATACGCGACGGCCTCGCCCTGTGCGCGGCGCTCACCCAGAATGCCCGGCAGATCGGTGGCGTCATTGGGGATGCTCAGTGTCAGTCGTCGCGGTGCATAGGCTTGTGCGCAGTGTCGCTGCCACGCTGCGAGCGTCGCGCCGCTGCCGCGCAGCACGACCGTCTGTCCGGGAAACAAGAACTCTTCAGTGGCGAGCAGCAATGCCGTGCAGGCATAGGCGTTCTGTTCGATGACCGGCCAGAGCGTGTGCAGCGTGCGTTCGGCGGCATCCACATAACGCATCTCGCCGAGTAGATGTCCGAGTCGACCGAGCACCGTCGCCGCACAGCCATTGCCCGAGGGCAGGGCATCGTCGGATACCGGCTTGGGGCGTTGAATCAGCGTCTCATGATCATCGGCGGTGAAGAAGAAGCCGCCGTTGGGATCCTGAAAATGCGCCAGCACGACGTCGGCGAGTTCCATGGCGAAGGCGAGATCGCCGTCGCGCCAACGCACCTGCAACAGTTCCAGAATGCCGTCGATGAGAAACACATAGTCGTCGAGATAGGCGTTGAGATGGGCCTTGCCGTCTTTGTAGGTCGCGAGCAGACGGCCGTCGCGCCAGAGCGTAGCGCGAATGAAATCCAGTGCGCGGGTGGCAGACGCCGCGTAGTCCGGCCGATCCAGGTGGCGTGCGGCGATGGCCAGGCCGCGGATCATCAGGCCGTTCCACGAGGTCAGAATCTTTTCGTCACGCCCGGGCCAGATGCGTTGACCGCGCACGGCAAACAGACGGGCGCGTGCCGACTCCAGGCGTTGGTTGATTGCCGCTTCACTGGTGGAGAATTCACGCGCCAGATCGGCCAGCGCCGTGAATACATGCAAGTGATATTTGCCTTCGAAATTCGGCTCGCGATCCAGACCGAAACGGCGCGCGAACAACTCGTATTCATCACCCAATAGCGCGCGCACTTCGGCGCGTGTCCAGGCGTAGAACTTGCCTTCCTCGCCCTCGGAATCGGCATCCAGCGTCGAATAGAAGCCGCCTTCCGGTGCTTGCATCTCGCGCATCACCCAAGCGGCCGTCTCGTGCGCGATGCGTGCAAACAGCGGATGGTCGGTCGCCGCATACGCTTGGGCATACAGCGCCAGCAGCGGGCCATTGTCGTAGAGCATTTTTTCGAAGTGCGGGATCATCCAATAATCGTCGACCGAATACCGGCAAAAGCCGCCGCCGAGTTGATCGTAGACGCCGCCGAGTGCCATGCGCTCCAGCGTGAAAGTCGCCATGTGCAAGGCCTGTGTGTCGGGCTGCGCGCTGTCGCGAGACCCGGACCAATGCCGCAGCAGCCGTTCCAGGCTGGTCGGATGCGGAAACTTGGGCGCGCGGCCGAAACCGCCGTGGGTGGCGTCGAACTGTTTTTCGAGCTGGTTGCGCGCTACGTCCAGCGGCAGTGCATCGGGCTTGCCCGGCGCATGGGTGGGTGCGGCGATCGTGTTCAGTGCGTTGAGCAGCGCCTCGTTCTGTTCGGCGATGTCGGTTTGGCGCTCGCGATAGAAGCCCGCCACGCGCTGCATGAGTTCGACAAAACCGGGCAGGTTGTAGCGGGGTTCCTTGGGAAAATAGGTGCCACCGAAAAACGGGATCTGGCCGTCGGGGGTGAGGAACATGGTCAGTGGCCAGCCACCGTTGCGCTGGGTGAGCAGCGAATGCGCGGTTTGATAAATCTTGTCCAGATCGGGGCGCTCCTCGCGGTCGACCTTGATGTTCACGAACAATGCGTTCATGACCGCCGCGACCTCGGCATCCTCGAAGCACTCATGCGCCATGACATGGCACCAATGACAGGCGGAATAACCGACCGACAGCAGGATGGGTTTGTTTTCCCGACGCGCCTTGGCTCAGTGCCTCGCGCCCCAGGGGTGCCAATCCACCGGATTGTGGGCATGCTGCAGCAGATAAGGGCTGGTCTCACGGGCCAGGTGATTGGTATAGTCACTGACGTTTGTCATGGTGTGTCGCTGCGCTTTGTCGATGGGATTAGTCGACTATAGCGGGTTGGCAATATACTGTCTTCCACAGCATTCCCCCGTGGTTTTTTCGCAGAATCAATATGGATCTATCCGTCGTCATCCCGGTCAAGAACGAACAGGACAATATTCTGCCGCTGCTGGAGGAGATCCATGCGGCGCTCGAAGGTCGTTACGACTATGAGGTGATCTATGTCGACGACGGCAGCGACGATGCATCGGCGCGCGTGCTCGGCGCGGCGCGCAACACCTATCCGCGTCTGCGCGTGCTGCGCCATGCCGAGAGTTGTGGTCAGAGTACGGCGGTGCGCAGCGGGGTGACAGGCGGCGCGTGCGCCGTGGATCGTCACGCTCGATGGTGACGGTCAAAACGATCCGGCCGATATACCGGATTTGATGGCGGTGATACAGGCGCCCGATTGTCCGTTGGAACTCAAGCTGATTGCGGGCTGGCGCAAGACGCGCCGCGACACCTGGTTGAAACGTTTCTCGTCGAAGGTCGCCAACGCCGTGCGCAGCACACTGCTCAAAGACAGCACGCCGGATACCGGCTGTGGCCTGAAGCTGTTTCAGCGCGAGATGTTTCTGGATCTGCCGTACTTCGATCACATGCACCGTTTCCTGCCGGCGCTGGTGCTGCGTGCCGGTGGCCAGGTGCGTTCGGTCGAGGTGCGGCATCGGCATCGCGAACGCGGCGTCAGCAAATACGGTCTGCACAATCGCTTGTGGGTGGGTATCGTCGATCTGTTTGGCGTGGGCTGGTTGCAGCGGCGTGCCAAGCGACCGGTGGTCGACGAGCTGCAATAGTTATGTCCGCCCCCAAGCCGCGCATCTTCCTCAAAGACCTCTTGCTGATTGTCATCCTGGTCGGCGTGGCCTACCTGTTCGAAGTCACGCAGTTGAGTTCGATGCTCGACAGGGCCTGGATCGACAGCGAAGTGCGTGGCCAGGGCATGACCGGAGAGTTGCTGTTTTTGGGGATGGGTGCGCTGGCGACGGCGATCGGTGTGCCGCGCCAAGTGATCGCCTTCCTGGCCGGGTATGCCTTCGATGTCGCGTTCGGGGCGTTGTTCGGTGTGGCCGCAACCGTGGGTGGCTGTCTCATCACCTTTTTCTTCGCGCGCTGGTTCGGACGGTCACTGGTGGCGGCGCGCTTCTCCGAACGTATCCGTCGCCTCGACGGCTTCATCCACGACAACACCCTGAGCATGACGGTGCTGATAAGGCTGCTGCCGGCGGGCAGCAATCTGGTGACCAATCTGGCGGCCGGTGTGACCAGTGTACGAGCGCTGCCGTTCGTGCTCGGTTCGGCGCTCGGCTATATCCCGCAGACCTTGGTGTTCGCGCTGATCGGCAGCGGCATCAGTCTTGATCCAGTGCTGCGCATTGGCTTGGGCGTGACGCTGTTTCTGGTCTCCGGCGTACTGGGCATCTACCTGTTCCGCAAGTTCCGCCACGGACGGCATTTCGACGAACAGCTGGAACGGGAGATGGGTGTCGACGATTAGATTTCCCTTCGTCACCGTCCTGGCCCAAAATAGCCGGCCATGACAACCCCGATTTCCCCGCGTTTTTCCTTCTGGTTACTGATTGCTGCCTGGACCGTGCTGATGGTTGTCGCGTTGCTGACGCGTCCGCTGTTGCCGGTGGATGAGACGCGTTACGTCGGTGTTGCCTGGGAAATGTGGGTGCGCGGCGATTTTCTGGTGCCGTATCACAACGGTGCGCCCTACAGTCACAAACCGCCACTGTTGTTCTGGCTGATGCAGGCCGGTTGGTGGGTGTTCGGGGTGAATGAAATCTGGCCGCGCTTGGTGGCGCCGCTGATCGGTTTGGGTTGTCTCGGATTGACCGCGCTGCTCGCACGCCGTTTATGGCCGGATCGGCCGACGGCGGCGGTACTCGCGCCGTGGCTGTTGTTCGGCTGTCTGTTCGTGGCCGGATTCGGCACGCTGACCCAGTTCGATCTGTTGATCGTGTTCTGCACGCTGTTGGCGGTGCTCGGTCTGCTGCGCGCCGCTTCCGGACTCGGCACCGGTTGGTTGATCGTCGGCGTGGCCATCGGCCTCGGCCTGCTCAGCAAGGGGCCGGTGATTCTGGTGCAGGTATTGCCGGTGGCCTTGCTCGGTCATCTGTGGGTGGATCGTGCGCGTCTGAAAGGCTGGGTGTGCTGGTACGGTGGCATCGTCGCCGCGTTGTTGCTGGGCGCGTTGATCGCGCTGGCCTGGGCCATGCCCGCGGCGCAGGCCGGCGGCGAGGCCTACCGCAATGCCATTTTCTGGGGGCAGACCGCCGAGCGTGTGGTCGACTCGTTCGCGCACAAGGCACCCTTCTACTGGTATCTGCCGTGGCTGCCGGTGCTGTTACTGCCCTGGACGCTGTGGCCGCCGCTGTGGCGAGCCCTGCGCCGCATCGAATTGAAACGCAGCATCCGCCTGTTGTTGTGCTGGGCCGTGCCGGTGCTGTTGATCATGAGCGTCATCAGCGGCAAGCAGCACAAATATCTGCTGCCGATGTTCCCGCCACTGGCGCTGCTGGGTGCGTATGCGTTGGCGGGGCTGGAGCACGAATGGCGGCCGCGTCGGCAAGTGCTGGCGGCGCTGTTGCTGGCATTGCCGGCGGGCGTGTTCGGGCTCGCCGCCGTGACCGATTTGGGCAAGCGCGTGCATTGGGCGGCCGCGCTCGACCCGTTATGGGCGCTCCCGTTTTTGTTGGCGGCCGTGCTGTGGTGGCGGTGGCGGCCATCGACACTCACGGCGGCGGTGCAGGCGCTGGCGCTGGCCGGTGTGTTGGTGATCGTCGGTCTGCATCTGTCGGTGTTGCACGTGGCGGCACCGGCCTACGATCTGCATGAGATGAGTGCGCGCATTGCGGCCCTGCAGAAGGCGCGACACCGGGTTGCGTATGTCGGGAAGTACCACGATCAGTTTCAGTTCCTCGGCCGCCTGAAACGGCCGCTCAAAGAGATTCCGCCGAACCCGCGGCGGGTTCTGCAATGGGCACGGAAGAATCCCGATGGCTATCTGGTGCTGTTTTACGACCAATGGCCTAAACCACTACCGCGCGAGCAGGCTGAATACAGCCAGGATTACCGCGGTGATCGGGATAATATGGCGCTGTGGTCGGCCAGAAAATTACTCGCCGTGCAGTGATGCTACAATGCCCGGCCATTGACCGGAGCGATCCCGTGAACCAACCTGAAGCCACATCCACTGTACTTGCGCCGCTGCGCCTGAAGAAGAACGAAGAGCGTCGCCTGCGCGCCGGGCATTTGTGGGTGTACAGCAATGAGGTCGATACCGCACGCACGCCGCTGACCGGATTCGCGCCCGGTCAGCCGGTGATGATCGAGGCCGCCAACGGCAAGGCCTTGGGCAGCGGTTATGTGAATCCGCACTCGTTGATCTGCGCGCGTCTGGTCAGCCGCGACCCTGCGCATGTGCTCGGTCGTTCGCTGCTGGTGCATCGGCTCAATGTCGCGCTGGCATTGCGCGAACGCCTCTACGGCCTGCCCTATTACCGTGTCGTGCACGGTGAAGGCGACGCCCTGCCGGGTCTGATCGTCGATCGTTATGGCGATGTGCTGGTGGTGCAGTTCACCACCGCCGGCATGGAGCAGGTGCGCGATGAGGTCATCGATGCCTTGCAGAAGGTGTTCAAGCCCATCGGTATTCTGTTGCGCAACGACAGTCCGATTCGCGTCATGGAAGGGCTGCAAAACTATGTCGAGGTCATCGGCACGGTGCCCGATCAGATTGACCTGGAAGAGAACGGCGTGCGCTTCCGCGTTTCCGTGCAGGGCGGGCAGAAGACCGGTTGGTTTTATGATCAGCGCGAGAACCGCGCACGGCTGGCGCGCTATGTGAAGGGTCTGCGCGTATTGGATCTGTTTTGCTATGTCGGCGGCTGGGGCGTGCAGGCCGCGGCCGCGGGTGCGAACGAAGTGGTGTGTGTGGACGCCTCGCAGGACGCGTTGACGCAGGTCGCGGTCAATGCCGAGCTCAACGGGTTGCAGGCGCGTGTGCAGACGCGCAAGGGTGATGCCTTTGACGTGCTGCGCGAACTGCGTGAGGCGCGCGAACATTTCGATGTCGTGGTGATCGATCCGCCGGCCTTCATTAAACGCAAAAAAGACGTCAAGGCCGGTATCGAGGCCTACCATCGCATCAATCAGCAGGCGATGCAGGTGCTGGCGAAAGACGGTATCCTGGTCAGCGCATCGTGCTCGTATCATCTGGAGCCGGCGACGCTGCAACAAGCGGTGCTGTCGGCGGCGCGGCATCTTGATCGCAGCGTACAGATACTGGATCGTGGTCGTCAGGGCGCGGATCATCCCGTGCATGCGGCGATTCCGGAGACGGAATATCTGAAGGCGCTGTATTGCCGGGTGTTGCCGGCCTGAGCCGATAAGCGTTTACCGCAAAGGCCGTCGCGTAGGCAAACCAAATTCTTGTTGGCCACGGAACACACGGAAAGCACGGACATGATTCATGTGTGATGGGGCGGGTTTCCGATTAGCCACCCGCATTACCGACCCATCCGTCGTAGTACCGTTTTTACAAGAGATATTTTGTCCGTGCTTTCCGTGTGTTCCGTGGCCAAAAGGTTTTTCATAGATTGAGTAGAACTACAGCATGCTGACCTATCCCGACATCGATCCCGCCGCGCTGCGCATCGGCAATTTCGCCGTGCACTGGTACGGCCTGATGTATCTCGATCGCCTTCGCCAGCGCCTGGTGGCTGGGCAGTGTGCGCGCCAAGCGTCCGGACAGCGGCTGGCGTGAGCAGGAGATCGGCGATCTGATCTTCTACGGCGCGCTTGGCGTGATCCTCGGCGGGCGCATCGGCTATGTGTTGTTCTACAACTTCGGGATGTTCCTCAATGATCCGCTGATGCTGCTGAAGATCTGGCAGGGCGGCATGTCGTTCCACGGTGGTCTGCTCGGTGTGTTGACGGCGATGTGGTTGTACGGACGGCATACCCGGCGCACCTTTTTCCAAGTCACGGATTTTATCGCGCCGCTGGTGCCGATCGGTCTGGGCGCGGGGCGCATCGGCAATTTCATCAACGCCGAACTGTGGGGGCGCGTGTCCGACGTGCCGTGGGCGATGCAGTTGCCGTGCGCGCGCTTCGCCGAATTCTGCGACGGGCGCATCGAGGGTTACAGCGCGCCGCGCCATCCGTCGATGCTCTACGAGGCCGCGCTCGAGGGCCTGGTGTTGTTCGTGATCCTGTGGCTGTATTCGCGCCGGCCACGTCCGACCATGGCGGTGTCCGGCCTGTTCCTGATTGGCTACGGCGTATTCCGTTTCAGTGTGGAATTCGTGCGTGTGCCGGATGCGCAACTCGGCTATCTGGCGCTCGATTGGGTGACCATGGGGCAAGTACTGTCGACGCCGATGATCGTGTTCGGTATCGTGTTGTTGCTGTTGAGTCGACGAACGGTGAAGGCGTGAAACAATATCTCGATCTCATGCGCCATGTGCGCGATCACGGGCGTGCGCAAAGAAGATCGCACCGGCACCGGCACGCTGAGCGTGTTCGGTTATCAGATGCGCTTCGATCTGGCGCAGGGCTTCCCGCTGGTGACCACCAAGAAATTGCATCTGCGTTCGATCATCCACGAGCTGCTGTGGTTTCTGCGCGGCGATACCAACATCCAATACCTGCGCGATAACAAAGTCAGTATCTGGGACGAGTGGGCCGATGAGAACGGTGATCTCGGGCCTGTGTACGGATCGCAGTGGCGCTCCTGGCCGACCGCGGATGGACGCCACATCGACCAGATCGCGCAGGTGCTCGACCAATTACGCAACAACCCGGATTCGCGGCGCATCATCGTCAGTGCCTGGAATGTCGGCGAGATCGACAAGATGGCGTTGCCGCCGTGTCATGCCTTCTTCCAGTTCTATGTGGCGGATGGCAAGCTGTCCTGCCAGCTGTATCAACGCAGCGCCGATATCTTCCTGGGCGTGCCGTTCAACATCGCCTCCTATGCGCTGCTCACGTTGATGATCGCGCAGGTGGTTGGGTTGCAGCCCGGCGAGTTCGTGCACACGCTCGGCGACGCGCATCTGTATGTCGAATCATCTGGAACAGACCGATCTGCAATTGTCGCGCGAACCTTTCGCGCTGCCGACGCTGCGCATCAATCCCGAGGTGAAAGATTTGTTTGCCTTCCGCTTCGAGGATTTCGAACTGCTCGACTATCAGCATCATCCGCACATCAAGGCGCCGGTGGCGGTGTACGAAGCAAGGGTGTCGGACGCGGTGCTGCAGCCTGAATCCGGCCTACACTCATGACCGAATCCCGAATCCGAATCCCGAATCCGCATGATCTCCCTCATCGTCGCCATGGACCGTAATCGCCTCATCGGCCGCGGCAACGCGCTGCCCTGGCATCTGCCGGCCGATCTCCAGCATTTCAAAGCCTCACGCTGGGCAAGCCGATCCTCATGGGCCGCAAGACCTACGAGTCCATCGGCCGGCCGCTGCCGGGGCGGCATAACATCGTCATCAGCCGCAATCCGGATTTCAGCGCACCAGGCTGCACGGTCGTCGCCTCGGTCGAGGCGGCGTTGGCCGCGGCCGGTGATGTCGATGAGGTGATGGTGATCGGTGGCGCGCAGTTGTATGCCGAACTGCTGCCGCGTGCGCAGCGCATCTATCTCACGCGCATCGAAGCCGAGTTCGACGGCGATGCCTGGTTCCCGCCTTTGGCTGATGCGACCTGGCAGGAAGTCGCGTGCAGCACGCAGGCCGCGGACGAACGCAATCCGTTCAGCTACAGCTTTGTGACCTTGGAACGCCGAGCCGGCGTGGCAACCCACGCGCAGGCTTGATCTTGCCGGAAGCGGCTGCCATGCTCTGTGCATGGCTAAAACCCGATACGACCTAGAGATTTTCAACCCGTCCCGCCGTACCGCCTTGAAGACGCTGACTGCCCTGTTGGCCTGCAGCGGCATGCGGCGCGTGGCGGCGGTGGAACCGAGCACCTGCCGCATCAATATTCCCGGCCCCTTGCTGATGCCGTTTTTTCCCGTGGAACTGATCCCCAAACTCGGTATCGACCGGCAGACTCGATTGCAATCTCGGCATCCGCTATCACCCCAGCGGCGTGTTTGCGCTCGAGGACATGCTGGCCGGCAACGCCGAATTCGCCGGGGTGGGATTCCCGGTGTTGCCGAAATTTCTCGAACAGGGCAAGTCCGTGGTGGCGATTGCGCGGCTGAGCAGCGGCGCACCGCCGTATGCGATTGTCGTGCGCGAGGATCTGGCCGATTCGATCCGCAGCATCAGCGATCTGCGTGGCCGCACCTTGGGTGTGCCGGCCGGCAGCGCCACCACCAAGACCTATCTGCAACTCATCGCGGAACAATGGGTGTCTGCGTACGGCGTGGCACCCAATCAGCTGCGTTGGGCGCCGATCGCCCAGACCTACGAGGGCGTATACGGCGCCTTGGCGGCGGATGCCGTGGATGCGGTGTTCTGCGAGGAACCCAATTCGGGCAGCCTGGTCCGCGCCGGGATCGGCCGGACCCTGGCCAGCCTCAACGACCCGCACAACCCGGTGCGGATCGTCGGCAAGAATCATCTGCGCGCGGTGGTCGTGACCACGCCGGAACGCATCAAGGCCAACCCGCAGCGGGTCCGGGCGATGGTGAACATGCTGCGGCGCTCCTTGAGTTGGACGCGTGCGGCGACGCCCGCGGCCATCGTCGAACAGTTGCAGGTCAGCGATGCCGGTCAGCGCGCCGACCTGATCGACGCACTGACGCGGTTGTCACCGCTCTACAGTGGCGACGGCACTTTCCCTGATGACGAGATCCAGGCCACCCGGGACTTTATGCAGGCGGTGGGTATCAAGCTGCCCGGCAATGCCGATGTCCGCAGTTTGATCGACGACCGCTGGGTAAAGGCAGACTGAATTGGTCCGCACCGGCAGGGGCAAGTTGCGATCCTGGCTGGGCGCCCTGCGCGGCCAGGCGGTGGCACATATCTTCCTGGTGATGTTGATCGCCGCGGCCGGCCTCGGGGTGCTCGGCATCAATGGTTATGAGGCCTTTCGTGATCGTGAGATAACGCAGAAATTCGTCGCCCTGGAAGCCTATTACGGCGATCAGATCCGACGCATCGAATATACCTGGAAGGCGTCGGCCGACCAGCTGCGCGTGCGTCTGGAATTCGCGCGCATCCTGGAACGGCAGGACGCCAAACTCTGGCCCAAGCTGACGGCATTTCTAAACGCCCAGCGCATCTTTCTCGAATTTCCCACCCTGCTGATCATGGACGGCGATGGACGCATTCTGTTCCGCTACGGCGCCATTGCGCACACGTTGGATGCGGAGACGATTGCACACAGCGATTGGCATTTTTCCAGTGGCTTAGGGGAGCTGTATCGCGTCTATCGCGAGCCGGTGTGGCTCGGCACAGAAGGTCAGGGCACGCTGCTTATGCTCAAGCCGCTGGATAATGCGACCCTCAAGGCCCTGGTCATTCCCGAGTTCTCGCTGGCCGTGCGCTGGGAGGATCAAGTCGTTGCGGTGTCCCGCGATGATTATCCGGATGCACTGGCCGGCGATGCCGCGCAGGTCGTCAGCATCGGCACACAGCAGATGGTCCAGGCCCGTCTGGAATGGCCCGGCACGGAGGGGCGACGCCCGGTGCTGCTGGCCTACCGCGAGTTGCATGACATTCTGCCGTTCCGCGAATTCATGTATTGGCTGCTGGGTGCGCTCGGCTTCATCACCCTGTTGCTGTGGCTGGCCCTGGGGCAGTGGCTGACGCGCACCGTGCGCCGGCTGGAGTCCGTCGATCAGGCGCTGGATGCCTACGCCGACCAGGCGCCGCAGGCCGTCGTACAGCAGCATCTGGCTGCCGCACGCAGCCGCCAGGATGAAATCAACAACCTCACGGATGCCATCAGCGAACTGGTGCAGGCGGTAGAGGCACGCGAACGCGAACAGGCTAGCTATCTTGAAACACTGGCGCTGCTCGAAGAGGCCGTTCTGGAGCTGGATTGCGACGGCCTGATCCGGCATGCCAGCCCAGGTTGGAACAAGCTTGCGCATTGCGACAATGCCGTCGGACGCAATCTGCTCGAATTCATTCACCCGGCCGATGCCTCGGCGTTGCATGCACAGTGCGCGGTGTTGCGCTCAGGGGAAAAGAATCATCTGCAGTTCCGCGTGCGACTGGCGGGACCGAATCCCGAGCAACAGAGCTGGATCGAATGCCGCTTCCTGGGTTTTCACGACGAGCGCGGTGAGATTTCCGGTATCCGCGGCGTGTTGCGCGACATTACCCAGTCCTATCTGCACGAAAAACAGGTCAGCCATATGGCGTTGCACGACGCGCTCACGGGCTTGCCCAACCGTGTGCTGCTCGAAGATCGCCTCAAGATTGCCTTGCGCATGGCCACGCGGAGCGGCGACAAGGTCTGCGTGTGCTTCATCGATATCGATCATTTCAAGAACGTCAACGACACGCTCGGCCACAAGGCCGGCGACCGCCTGCTGGTGGCATTTGCGAATCTGCTGCGTGGGGAATTGCGCGCGGGCGACACGCTGGCGCGCTGGGGCGGCGACGAATTCGTGCTACTGCTGCCCGGTATGCCGAACGAGCAGGATATTCGCGAGGTGACACACAAGATCAGCGCTGTCATCCAACAACCGCTGTTGCTCGATGGTGTGGAAATGCGCATGACCTTCAGTCTCGGTGCGGCCATCTATCCCGATGATGCGGAGAACAGCGAAGTTCTGTTCTCGCAGGCCGATCGCGCCATGTTCTATGCCAAGGCGCAGGGCCGCAATCAGAGTTGTTTCTTTGGCGACATGACCACCAAGGGCATCGGCAAGAAAGAACTCTACGTTCAGAATCGTCTGGCGACGGCGATCAATGCGGGGCAGATACAGGCATGGTTTCAACCCATCGTCTGCGCGCGCAGCGACGCGTGTATCGGCGTTGAGGTGCTGGCGCGCTGGCACGATGATGAACTCGGCTGGATTTCACCCGCGACCTTTATCCCGATTGCGGAGAATATCGGTCTGATTCGCGAACTGGGCGGACAGGTGTGGCAGGCCAGTCTGGCGATGCAGGAGCACTGTCGTGCCGCCAAACATAAGCTGCGTTTCTCCGTGAATGTCTCCAAGCGGCAATTGTTCATTCCCTCGTTCACCGAACAGGCGCTCGCAGAACTGGCGCGTCGCGGCATTCCCAGTGATGAAATCATGTGGGAAATCACCGAGAGCGTGGCGCTGCGCGATGTGGAGCATGCCGCCGAACGGCTGCACGAACTGAAGGCCGCGGGTTTCAAAATCGCCATCGATGATTTCGGAACGGGTTACTCGTCACTGTCGCAGCTGCACGAGATTCATGCCGACGAGTTGAAGATCGATATCTCTTTCGTGCGCCGTATCCATGAACCCGCCGGGCTGAGTCTGGTGCAGGCCATTATTCACATCGCCAGAGCACTCGGTTTGCACACGGTGGCCGAGGGTGTCGAGGACGCGGCAGCGGCAGAGGCGTTACGCGAACTCGGCGTTGATTATCTTCAGGGCTATCATTTCGCCCGCCCCATGCCGCGCGAAGAATTTCTCCGCTGGTTGGAAAATCACCAGGCTCAGGCTGCACCTGCGTCGCCCTGAGAGGAGCGATCGCGCCGCGCGGATTTTCAGGTTCAATTCAGGACGCCGCACTAGACTGTACTCAGTTCGTAAACAGGCGGATTTCAGTTTACCGAGTACAACGCAGGAGCATATGACATGAGACGCAGAGCATTTAATCGGACCTTGGCGGCCGTCACGGCCATCGTATTGGCCGGGCCGGTCATCGCTGCGGGTGGTGGCGGCGGTGGTGGCAGTGGCAGCGGTGGTGGCGGGTCGTCCATGGGTGGCGGCGGCTACGGCATGGGCCAGAGCCAGGGCGCGCCGCAGGAGATGCAGCAGCGCTATGAAGAACGTGAACAGTATCGCGAGGGCGACGGCGAGGGTAAGTCGAAGGAAAAACAGAAGGCCACGCGTGGCGATACCGACCGTGAGCCGATGCGTGACCAAGATCGTGATCAGGACCGTGACCGGGATCAGTTGAAGGATGGTTCGGGCGCTGATCAGTTGCAGAACCGCGATCAGGATCGTGATCGACTTAATGATGGTGATGGCGGCGATCAGCTGCGCGATCGTGACCAGGATCGCGATCAAGACCGCATTCATCAAACGGATGATGGCGGCGACGGCGCGGGTGAGAAGACGCAAAAACGTTGGTGGTGGCCGTTCTAAGCGGCAGACAGGGACGGCATCCAACGCGCTGTTTCTTCGCGTTAAGCGTCCCCGGGTGTGCGGATGCCCGCACACGGGACGCGCAGCCAGCGTGGGTCGGTGTCCAGACGCAACGCTGTGAGTTGTCCACCCCAGAGACAGCCGCTGTCGAGCGGATAGATGCCGGGGTCGTCGCGCAGGCCCAGTGTCGACCAGTGGCCGAATAGAATCTTGAGTTCGCGACTGCGGCGGTGTGGCAGCGAAAACCAGGGCTGGAGTCCCGCGGGTTGGCTGCCGGGTGCACCTTTGAAGGCGAGGGCCATGCGACCATCGCTGTCACAATAACGCAGGCGGGTCAGGCAATTGGTGATGAAGCGCAGGCGCGCCCAACCGTGTAGATCGTCAGACCAGATATTCGGCTCATCCCCATACATGTGTGCAAAATAATCGGCATGGTTATCGCTGCGTAAAACGCGTTCAACTTCCTGCGCACAGGCCTGTGCCTGAGCGAGATCCCACTGCGGCGGCAGTCCGGCATGTACCAGCGTGAAACCCAGTTGCGTATCGTGATGCAGCAGCGGCTGTTGGCGGAGCCAGTTCAATAGTTCGTCGCGATCGGGCGCATCAAGAATCGGATGCAAGGTGTCGCGCTTCTTGATGCGCGCGGGGTCGTCGGCCGCCGCGAGCAGATGTAGATCGTGATTGCCGAGGACGGTGAGCGCGGCATCGCCCAGACTGCGCACGAAGCGCAGTGTCTCCAGCGAATTCGGACCGCGGTTGACGAGGTCGCCGGCGAACCACAGCCGGTCTTGCGTCGGCTCGAAGTGCAGAAAATCCAACAGGTGTTGCAGTTCGCGGTAACAGCCCTGGATATCGCCGATTGCGTAGACGGCCACGGCGTGCGGTCAGTGCAAGACGCGCGGAACGGCCAGAGTAAAGGCAGGGACTTCGGCGTCGAACTCGACACCGTCATCGGCGATCATTTGGTAGCTGCCGCGCATGCTGCCGACGGCCGTTTCCAGCAGCGTACCGCTGGTGTAGCGGAAGGCTTCGCCGGGTTGCAGGTGGGGTTGCTCGCCAACCACGCCGTCACCGCGGACCTCTTGGGTCTTGCCGTTGCTGTCGGTGATGATCCAGTGTCGGGTCAGCAGTTTCGCCGGCACCTCGCCGGTGTTGCGGATGGTGATGGTATAGGCGAAGACATAGCGCTGCTGATCCGGTACGGATTGGTTTTCCACGTACGTGGTTTCCACGCTGATTTTGATATCGTACTGCGAAGGGGTGCTCATGTGCGGCTCGTTGCGGCGTTCATATGTGCATAGGATACGCTGGTTGTGGTGGCCGATTCAAAATCCCGCAAACACCCCCGGTAATAGGCGCCTACGAACAGCGTCCCGCATACAGGCAGGCACCGAGCAACCCCGGCGCGGGATGGACGACAAGGTGCAGCGGCACCTGACGGGTGAGTTTCTCCATGCGCCCCTTGGCGTTGAAAGTTCGCAGAAATTCGCCGTCGGTCATGGCCGGTAGGATCTTCGGTGCGATGCCGCCGGCGATATACAGACCGCCGAACGGCAGACAGGCCAAGGCGAGATTGCCGGCCTGCGCGCCATAAATTCGCACGAATTCATCCAGGGACTCGCGGGCGAGTGCGTCGCTGCCGGCCAAGGCGGCCTGGCTGATGGCGGCGGCGGGGTCGCCGTGGTCATAAGCGGCAGCGATCGCGTCGGGAATGGCGAGACCGCGGCGTATTTGCAGGAAGCGGTAGATGTAAGCAAGTCCAGCCCCCGAACACAGCCGCTCGCAGGACACATGGCCGAACTCGGTGCGCAGACTGTTGAGCAGGTGTACTTGCTGATCGTTCTGCGGGGCGAAATCCACGTGACCGCCCTCGGTGGGTAAAACGTCGTAATGACCCGCGCGCCACACCAGCAGCGCCTGACCCAGACCGGTGCCGGCGCCGAGGATGGCGCGTGGTGCGTGGGGCTGCGGCTCGCCCGCTTGCAGGGTCAGCAAATCGGCTGCACTGAGCGCGGCGATGCCATGGCCGATGGCGGCAAAGTCGTTGATGAGGGCCAGGCGCGCAATGCCGAGGCGCTGCGCGAGATGCGCGCTGTCGAGTGTCCAGGGCAAGTTGGTGAGCTGAGCCTGCTGCGCGCCGCCGTTGTCGCTGATCGGACCGGCAATCGCCAGACAGGCCTGCGTTGGGCGCGGCGATACATCGACGAGAAAATTTTCGAGAATAGGCAGCAGATCCGGCCAATCGGCGCTGACGTAATGCTGTTCGCGCAACGGTCTGTAACGCGCTCCATCGCTCTCGGCCAGCATGACGCGGGTGTGCGTACCGCCGACGTCGGCGGCAAGAACGCGGGCATCACTCATGAATGCAGTTCTGCGGCAGCGGCGGCGTCCAGATACCAGTCGACATGGCCGCGTGGCTGTATGTTCTGCACCGGAACAGTGTCTGCGTGCGTCCCGCCCTGCCAGATGCGCTGCAACATCGGTGCTTTGTCGCTGCCGGCAACCAGGAACAGCAGCTGCCGCGCCGCATTCAGTACCGGATAGGTCAACGACAGCCGCCAACTTTGTAAACGCTCGACGTAGACGCTGCCGACGGGATGCGTGCGCTCCTGCAGGATGGGGCTGTCCGGAAACAACGAACAGGTGTGACCGTCCGCGCCCATGCCGAGCAGAATCAGATCGAACACCGGCATGCCCGCCGCATCGCAGGTAAGTTGCTTACGCAGCAGCGCGGCATAGTTCGCGGCATCCTGTTCGATATGCTCGGCTGTGGCATCCATGCGCTGTACGTTCTCTGTCGGGATGTCGATATGCGCGAGCAGCGCTTCCTGCGCCATACGAAAATTACTGTCGGCATGCGTGGGCGGCACGGCGCGTTCATCGCCGAAATAAATATGCACTCGCGACCAGTCGATACGCGCGCGCTGCTCTGGCCGTGCCAGCAATTGATAAAGACGCTTGGGTGTCGAACCGCCCGCCAGCGCGATGTGGAATGCGCCGCGTTCGGCAATCGCCGTCTTGCACAGTGCGATCCAGCGCTCCGCGGCCGCCGCGGACAGCGCGTCGAGATTCGGATAGACCTGAAACGGGTGCGCGCAAATCCCGGTGTGGGGCATGATCACTCTATTGTTCGAAGAACCAGTTCGTATGGTGGGGTATTCAGCGCGAAAAGGCGAGGCCTCTCACCGCGCTGCTAACGCGCGCCCTGTGCCTGTTGACCGAATTTGGCATCGATGGCCTGCAGCAGCGTGTGATAGGACTTGGCGAAGGCATCGACGCCGTCGCGTTCCAATTGACGGGTGGCGGCACCGAGATCGATGCCCAGTGCTTCCAGTTCCGCCAACTGCCGCAGCGCGGTGTCGAGGTGAGTGTCGAGTGTGGCGGCGACCTCGCCATGGTCATTGAAGGCGATGAATGTCGCCGGGGGCAGAGTATTGATGGTGTCCGCGCCGATCAGGGTCTCGACATAATGCAGATCGTTATAGGCGGGGTTCTTGGTGCTGGTGCTGGCCCACAGCAGGCGTTGCGTGTGTGCGCCGGCCTCGGCGAGCGGTGTAAAGCGTGGACTGTTGAACAGATTCTGAAAGCGCTGGTAGGCCAGCTTGCCATTGGCGATGGCGATCTGTCCGAGCAGTGCCTGCGCGCGCGCCGTGAGTTCGGGATTGGATTGGGCAATGAGCGATTGCAGTTGCCGATCGATCAGCACATCGACCCGGCTGACGAAGAAACTGGCGACCGAGCGGATATTCGCTCAGTGGCTGGCCACGCCGCAGACGCGCCTCCAGGCCGAGCAGATAGGCGTCAACGACGGATTCATAACGCGCGATGGAAAACAGCAGAGTGACGTTGACGTTGATGCCGCGGTCGATGAGCGCCTCAATGGCTTGCAGACCGGGTTGCGTGGCCGGCACTTTGATCAGCAGATTGGGTCGAGCGACACGCTTGAACAAGGCCTCGGCTTCGGCGATGGTGGCCTCGGCGTCGTAGGCGAGGTCGGGCGAAACCTCCAGACTGACCAGCCCATCGCGCCCGCCGGTCTCGTGATAGAGCGGCGCAAACAGATCGGCGGCTGCACGGATATCGTCGATGGCCATGTCGTAAAACAGATCTTGGGCGGTAGCGCGTGGCCGGGCGCGCCGGGCGGCGGCCAATGCGTCGTCATAGTCGCGGCTGCCGGTGATGGCTTGCTCGAAAATACTCGGATTGCTGGTCAGGCCGGCCAGCCCCTGCTCGGCGATCATGCGTGCCAAAGCACCCGATCGCAGCAGATCACGCTGGATGTTGTCATACCAGATGCTTTGACCGAGCGCCTGCACGGCGCGCGAGGGCAGTGTCAACATGTCGTCATCCTCGGTTGAATAAAACCTGTCCCGAACTGCTGGTCCGACGAACTATAGTTATCTTATAGACCAATCCACGCGGTCTGAGTTCCGGTGAATCTGGTGGACAGGGCCGGATTCGGGGTAGACGAATAGGAGGGGAGCGCCATGTACTTGAGACACAAGCCGAGCGGTGACCTGGTCGAGGTCGCCGAATTAGCCGAGTTGTTTGATCCCTGCGCGGACGCGGTTCGCGGGCGCATCCATGCCGGCGAGGAACTCCAGGATCTGGCGACGTTTGCCAAGACCGACCTGGCATTTCCCTCGGGAGAGGCACTGCCGCGATGCTGGTTGGATAGGGCCTACCGCGCAAATCTGAAAATTGCCTGAGGCTCTATTGCCGGCTTTGTGATGCCGGTCACGCGGGAGATTTGAAGCCCATCGCGGTAGGGCGTGGGGCCGTACGCGCAGACTGAAGACAATTCAGTCACGCGTGGAACCGGCCCGGTGTTTGCATGGTTGCCCGGAACGGACTGCCCATTATCCGGGAGGGAGCCATGAAACCTGTTTACCGAAATCGCAAGCCTGACCCGCTGGTGCTGTTGGCGCTGCTCGTGGGATTGGGGGTGCTTGTAACCATGAATCTGCCGACGGCGTTGCACGTCGCGGCGTCGTTGTTGCCGGGTCTACAGCCCTAGCGGCTCACTCAGGGCGGATACGCACTGCCAGCACGTCGCAGGGTGCGCCGTGCAGTACGGCGTTTGCCGTCGAACCTAATAAGCGTCCCAGCCCATGCCGGCCGTGGCTGCCGATGACGATCAGATCGACCTGCTCCTGTTCCGCGATGCGGAGGATTTCCTGTTTGGTCGAGCCTAACTCCACCCATTGTCCAATGGATTCCAAACTACCGATGTCACTGGCGATGCGCGCCAGCTTGCGTCGTGCCGTCGCCATGATCTGACTTTCCAGCGCCACGTCCTGGGGCAATACCAACTCGTTGGCCAGATCGACGTGTAGAAATTCCACGACGTGGACCAGACTGAAGCGCGCATGCTCGGCCTGGGCGAGCCTCGTAGCGCGCGCGACCACCTGCTCGTGGCCAGGCCCGAAATCCAGGGCTAACAGAATATGTCGGTAGTTTTCCATACGGGTCTCTCCCTTATCGGTTCCCATGTTAAGCATAGCCAGTGGATGCCCTGCAGGTACAGCGTACCGCTCGGCCAATACCTGCGTTCGGTCATATTCCCGCTGATTTCAGCGCGGCACGATCGGCAAGCTGCGCGAAACTCGCCAGATCGAGTTGTTCGGCGCGAATCTGCGGATTGATCCCGAGCGCGGCGTAGTCGGTGTCGTCGAGCAGACCTTTGAGTGTATTGCGCAAGGTCTTGCGGCGTTGGCCAAAGGCCAGTTGCACGACACGGGCGAACAACGTCTCGTCGCGCACGGTGATCGGGAGCGTGCGGTGCGGGAGCAGGCGCACGAATGCCGATTCCACTTTCGGTGGCGGACGGAACGCGCCCGGCCCGATACTGAACAAGGGCATGACTTCGCAGCGGTATTGCAACATCACCGAGAGCCGTCCGTAGTGCTCCGTGCCGGGCGCCGCCGCCATGCGTTCGACGACTTCTTTTTGCAGCATGAAGTGCATGTCTTCGATACAGTCGGCTTGATCGAGCAGATGGAACAACAGCGGTGTCGAAATGTTGTACGGCAGATTGCCGATGACGCGCAGTCGCTGTTCGCCAAGCCGCAGGGCACAGAAATCCGTGCGCAGCGCATCGCGGTTGTGCAAGATCAATTCACCGGCGTCGGCGGCGGCGTGTGCGAGCGGCGCCAGCAGATCGCGATCGAGCTCGACCGCCTGCAGGCGATGGCAGCGTTTCAGCAGCGGTATCGTGATCGCGCCTTGGCCAGGGCCGATCTCGAGCAGATCCTGGCCGGCCTGCGGTGCAATCGCGGCGATGATCTTGTGAATGATGTTCGCATCGTGCAGGAAATTCTGGCCGAAGCGTTTGCGCGGAATATGGCTCATGCGGGCGCGCTGCGTCGTAGCATATCGAGCGCAACCTCCAGCGCGGTTTCCAGGCTGCCAATGTCGGCGCGGCCGCTGCCGGCGAGATCCAGCGCGGTGCCGTGGTCGACTGAAGTGCGGATGATCGGCAGGCCGAGCGTGATGTTCACGGCGCGACCGAAGCCTTTGTACTTCAGGACCGGCAGACCCTGGTCGTGATACATCGCCAACACGGCATCGGCGTGATCGAGATATTTCGGCGTGAACAGCGTATCGGCCGGCAGCGGTCCGAGCAGTTCGGCATCCGCGCCACGCAATGCTTCCAGCACCGGTGCGATGACGTCGATTTCTTCGCGGCCGAGATGGCCGCCTTCGCCGGCATGCGGATTGAGACCGCACACCAGGATGCGCGGTCGTGCAATGCCGAAGCGCGTGCGCAGGTCGTGGATCAGAATCTGTAGCGTTGTCGTCAGCGACGCCGCTGTGATGGCAGCTGCTGACGGCCGCGATCGGCAGATGCGTGGTGGCCAAGGCCACGCGCAGACCTTCCGTGGCGAGCATCATGACCACGTGCGGTGTTGCGCAACGCTCGGCGAGGTATTCGGTGTGGCCGCTGAAGGGAATGCCGGCATCGTTGATGATGCCCTTGTGCACCGGGCCGGTGACCAAGGCGTCGAATTGTCCGCTGCGGCAACCGTCCACGGCGACATCCAGACAGTTCAGTACATAGCGCGCATTGGCGGAATTCAACCGGCCGGCGTGCACCGGCGCGTCGGTTGCAACCGCCTGCACGATGAGTTGGCCTTGGCGATGCGTTTGCGCCGGGCGGTCGGGATCGAACGCTATCAAGTTGATGCTGATGCCAAGTTGCGCGGCGCGTTGCGCGAGCATTTCGGTATCGGCGATGACGACCAACTCGGCAGGATAATCGCGCGCGGCGAGCTGTATGCACAGATCGGGACCGATGCCGGCCGGTTCGCCGGCCGTGATGGCCAAGCGCGGTATGTGATTCATAGCAGCAGGCGCGGCGGGGTCTGTCGGATATGAATAATCCGCTTACTCTTCTGTGCGGTATTCGACATACGCCTCGTCACGCAGGCGCCGCATCCACAGTGCGAGTTCTTCGTCGGTTTTGCGCTTGCGGATGAGTTCGCGGGCCTGATTGCGTTTGAGTTCGTCGGTACTGTCATGCTCGCGACGTTCCAGCACCTGAATGATGTGCCAACCGAAACGCGTCTCGACGGGCTGGCTGATTTCGTCGATCTTCAAGGCATTCATTGCTTCCTCGAATTGCGGCACCAGATCGCCGGGATTGGTCCAGCCGAGATCGCCACCTTTGGAGGCCGACACCTTGTCCTTGGAGTGCGCGCGTGCCAGCGCGGCGAAGTCTTCACCGCCGACCAGACGCTCACGCAATTGCTCCAGGCGGCTGGGGACTTCCGCTTCGGGCAACAGTTCATCGGCGGTGAGCAGAATGTGCCGGGCATGCGTCTGCGTAATAACCTGCCGGCCTTCGCCGCGCACTTCCAGCAGTTTGACGATGTGGAAACCGCCGGCGGCACGCACCGGATCGGCGATCTCACCGGCCTGGATATTGTTGACGACTTCCGCCATGACGGTCGGCAGTTGTCCGGCCTTGCGCCAGCCCAAATCGCCACCTTGCAGCGCGGTCTGGCCGGCGGAAACCGCGACCGCGGTTTTTGCGAAATCCGCACCGCCGCGCAGGGCGGCCACGGTATCTTCGGCTTGTTTCTGCGCGGCGCGATTCTGTTCCGGCGAGGCGCCGTCCGGCACGGGAATCAGAATGTGGCCGAGGTGATATTCCTTTTCGGCGCCGCCCCAGGTTTTCTCGTTGGCCAGCAGCGTATCGATTTCCTGTTCGGTGACGTTGATGCGGCTGCCGACCATTTGCTGATGCAGACGCGCGATGGTGATCTGGTTGCGGATCTCTTCGCGGAAGGCATTGAAGTCGTGACCCTCGCCCTCCAGCGTCGCGCGGAACTGCTCCAGGCTCATGTTGTTCTGCTGGGCGATGTTGCGCAGATTGCTGGCGAGTGTCTCGTCATCGACCTGAATGTTGTTGCTGACCGCCAGTTGCAGCTGCAGCTGATCGAGGATGACGCGGTCGAGCACCTGTTGCCGGAGCACGTTTTCGGGCGGCAACTCGGTGTTCTGGGCGCGCAGTTGCTCGCGCACGATGTTCAGCTTGGCCTCGAACTCACTGGCCAGCACCACGTCATCGTTGACGACGGCGACGATGCGGTTGAGGGGTTCAGCGGCGAGTGCGCCCATAGAGCCGGTCAGCGCGGCCAGGAGCAACACGGAGCGGGATAGCATTTCGATAGCATTTTTCAGCACGGCAGTGGACCTGATCAATTACGTGAGTAGCCAAGGATACCATCTTCCAGCAGCGACTCGATCGGGTCGCCGAGGCTGGTCAGGCCCTTGAGTTCGAGTTGCAGGAGGATGGCGTCGTTGCGTTCGGCCTGCGGGTCGGTATCGGTATCGCCGATATAGCTGCGTCCCACCACGCGCACGATCCAGCAGCAGCTTTCGTATTCCACGCCGCCGAAGGCTTCCAGCAAGGTGCTGTCGGGCAGGGAATAATTCCAGCGCATGACGCCGTGCCAGCGCGGCGTGAAGTGCCACAGCGCCGAGGTGTCGATCTGCTCCAGGTCGCCGCTGCGGTAGCGGTAGGCGACGTTGAACAAATGACGTTCATCCGGCTGGTATTGCACGCGGATGCTGCTGCGTTCGGTCTTGGTTTCGTTCGGATCCCATTCCAGTCCGGCGACGGTTTTCCAGGTCTGCGACAGGCGCACATCCAGCTCACTGACCAGATTCGAACTGCTCTGGTCCGCCACGGGTTTGCCAGGCAGGGTGACCTCGCGATCGCGGAAATAGAGGATCTCGCCGAGGCTGAAACTGACGTGCTGGGTGCCGGTGGCCGGGTCCAGCCAGCGGCTGGTGGCGGCCAGGGTCAGCTGATCGGCATCGCCCATGCGGTCCGCACCATTGAAGCGGTTGTCCGCGAACAATTGCTGAAAGCTGAAATCGGTCAAGCCGGTGTCGAACACCGGCAGATCGGTCTGGTCGTCGTGCGGGACGTACAGATAGAACGCGCGGGGTTCCAGGGTCTGCATCAGCCCCGTGCCGAACACGGTGGTGTTGCGTTCGAAAAACAGGCCACTGTCGAGGCTGGCGATGGGCGTGGTGCGATTCGGGCTGCTGTCAAAGCCGAAGCCGCGGGCGTCATCCAGGTTGTATTGGGTGTAACGCGCGCCCACCGCCGGGGTCACATACCAGGCCGCCGCGCCCAGCGGCAGGCTCACCTTGGGCAGCAGATCCAGGCGTGTGCCGGTGAGTTTTTCGTCGTGATCGAACTGCACCGCCTCACTGTCGAGGGTCAGGTTCAGGCCATAGGGTTGGGTGAGCGGATTGGCGCTGAACAACACCTGCGGCAGACGCCGGTAGGGATGCTGGATATCCGGAATGGTGCTGTCGATGGTTTGGAAGTCCTGCACGCGCCCGGTCAGATCCCAGCCATCGCCGTTATAAGCGGCCTGGCCGCGCCGTTCTAGATGTGTGGTACTGCTGACAGCCAGGCTGGTGCTGAGATCCTCGAAATACTGATCGTCCGAGACATGCGCGCCGAACGGAGGCTGGTGCGCAGGCGCTCCAGCGGGCGGCCGCTATGGTTGATGCTGAACAACGAGCGGTCTTCGTTGTCGTAATCGTCGTCCGAGGGCAGATATTCCAGGCCGATCTCGCCGCTGTTGGTCGGATTCAGATAGCGGAATTCGCTTTGCAACTGCACGCCACGCTCGCTCATCAGCCGTGGCGTGATGGTAGCGTCGCGGTGCGGGGCGATGTTCCAGTAATACGGCAGCGCCAGTTCGGCGCCGGTATTGTCCGAGCTGCCGATGCGCGGCACCAGCAGACCGCTCTTGCGGCGGTCGTCGATCGGAAAGCTGATATACGGCGTATACAGCACCGGCATATCGGCGAGTTCCAGCCATACATGCCGCGCCGTACCGAAGCCTTCATCATGTTTCAAGGTGACGGTGCGTGCATTCAGCCGCCAAGCCTCGCTGTTTTCGTCGCAGGTGGTGTAGGTGGCCTGCTCGAAGCTGCGCAGCGATTTGTTCTCCTGATGTGCACTCACGGCCGCGCCGCGCGCATGGCGGCTGGGCACGGCATAGCGCACGTCACTGATATCGCCCTGGTCGCTGTCGAGGAGCAAGGTGGCCTGGCTGCCGGTCACGCGCAGATCGGCCTGATCGAACTGCACATTGCCGTCGGCATTGACCTGCTGTTTTGCCTCGTCGTAGCGGATGCGATCGGCCTGCACACGACTGCCTGGGCGTTCGACCACGGCATTGCCGGTCAGGATATAGACCGGCCCCGGTTCGGTGTTGGCATCGTCGGCCGTCAGATTCGTTTCGGTCAGGTCGACTGCGGGCAGCTCGGGGGATTCGGTGGCGGCGCACAACGCCCAGGGGTCGTAACGGTCGCTTTCTGTGATCGGTTGCGGTTCGGTGCGCGCGACGGGCTGTGGCTCAGTCGGGGACGGTACGGGTGGCGACGGCACTGGCACTGTTGATGGCATTGGCGACGGCGCGTTCTCGGGCGCGGAAACGCTGGGGCTCGGTGCCGTTGGTAAGGGTGCTGCTGTGTCTACCGGCGCGGGAGTTCTTGTGGGCGCTGCCGTTTTTTCCGGCGCAACTTTAGCCGGCGTAACCGGGGTGGCTGTGGGTGCCGCGGGTGGCGTGGCCTGGGTAGGTGAGGGCGCGACGGGAGCGGCTGTCTCTGCCGGTTGTGTTGGGGTTGCCAAGGGTGTCGCTGCCGGCGCTGGAGGTATCTCTGCAGGGCCGGCGGGCGCCGCGGCCGGAACACTGTTGGGTGCTGCTGCACTGCATTGCCAACCGCCTTGCGCATCCTGCCGGCACTGCCAGGGGAATCCCGCGGCGTCTTGCGCAAGCGCGGTGGGCGGCAGGATCAGGCCCGCGATCAGGGCGGCGAGCAGAGAGCGTTCATTCACAGTGATTTTCCTTGCGAGGCGTCGTCATGGCCTGCCCGGCGGGCGCCCCGTAAAATCGCACAGCACGGCTTATCCTTCAATGACTTTCTGGTCCACAGCGGGGTAAACGGCGAGGTATTTGGCGAAGTCATTGGCGCTGTGCCTCGGCTATACTGGCGCGTCGCACTTATCCGGAATCCACGCGTGCCTGAACGTCTTGAACAAATCACCGCCTGGTTGCAGGCCGAACCGGCCTTTGCGGCCCTCGATATCCGTCCGGCCTCGGCCGATGCCAGCTTCCGCCGTTATTTCCGCGCCCGCACCGCCGACGCCAGCTACATCGTCATGGATGCGCCGCCGGACAAGGAGGATATGGGGCCGTTCCTCAAGGTCGATGCGCTGTTGCTCGACATGGGCCTGAATGTGCCGCGGGTGGTGGCCGCCGATGTCGAGCGCGGTTTCTATCTGTTGTCCGATCTCGGCGATGAACATTACCTGCGTGCGCTGAATGCCGAGACGGCACCGCGTTTGTACGGCGACGCTCTGGGTGCGCTGTTGGTGATTCAGGCGCAGGGGCCGCAGGCCGGCGAGCTGCCCGCGTATGACAAGCCGATGTTGTTGCGCGAGATGGAGCTGTTCCGCGATTGGCTGGTGGGTAAACACTTGGGGCTGACGCTGGATGCCGCGCAGACGTCGATGTTGGATCGCTGCTTCGATCTGCTCGCGGAGTCCGCGCTGGAACAGCCGCAGGTCTGCGTGCACCGCGATTATCATTCGCGCAATCTCATGGTCACGCCAAGGCACAACCCCGGCATACTCGATTTTCAGGATGCCGTCATCGGTCCGGTGACCTACGATCTGGTGTCGTTGCTGCGCGATTGCTACATCGATTGGCCGCGCGCGCAGGTCGAGGATTGGGCGCTCGGCTATTGCGAACTCGCGGTGCAGTCCGGCGTGTTGCGTGCCGATCAGTCCGACGAGAAACGGTTTCTGCAATGGTTTGATTGGATGGGCGTGCAGCGGCATCTCAAGGCGGCCGGCATTTTCGCGCGCCTGTATCGTCGTGACGGTAAGCCCGGTTATCTCGCCGATATCCCGCGCACGCTGGGTTATGTGGTCGATGTGGCATCGCGTTATCCGCAACTCGCCGGTTTGGATGCGCTCGCGCAGACGTGATCGAACGTTTGCCGCAGGCGGCTGTCTACGCAGTGTGGTCGACGCGTGTGTCCGTCCGCCGGTACAGGCAGAAAGTATTAGCAGACACTGATAGTATTCTGTCGTGATACAACCTCTTGCGGCACATCTGCTGCCGGAAACGCGACTGGACGTTCGTCTAGTGCCGCGCATCGCCCTGCGTCCACTGGCGTCGTCTCGCGTTGGACATATAGTGAAGTCGGTAACAAAGTCGTTACAGTAATTGCTAGCAGCTGTGCATGTCCGGAGGCTTCCTTAATGACAAACAATAACTATGACATGGAAGAGCGATGAAGCAGGGAATCCGTTGACGACAGTGGCCGCAATCGTATCTTTATCCTCGCCGATCTGGATCACTATGTGGAAGGGCTCAGCCATCTACTTTCCACCGAGCCAGCCAATGTCATCAGTGCCTGCGTCAAACCCGGAGACGGCTGCTGGGACAAATTCCTGGTGGTGCCGCCCCGATGTGCTGTTAGTCCATCATCGCGCAGTCGCCCAACCCATGGCCGGTTTTTTTGCGCGCTTCAAGCAGGTCGCACCGGCTGTCCGCATCCTGGTGTTCGGCCAAGAGATGGAGCGTGCCTTCCTGCATCGCATCGTTCGTGCCGGTGCCGACGGTTATCTCAACGAAAACATGTCCGGCGAGCAGGTGCGACGCGCATTGCGCAGCGTGCGCGCGGGCGAGATCTGGGCAGAACGTGCGGTGTTATCGGAGTTCGCGCGCAGTGCCGTCGAACTGGAGGAGATGATCGAGGCGATCATCCAACGTAAAATCGAAACCTTGGGTAGTACGTTGTCGCGGCGCGAAGTCGATGTCTTTCAGCTGGTATTGAAGGGGCTGTCGACCAAGGAGATCGCCGACGAACTGTGCTTGTCGCAGCAGAGCGTGAAGCTCTATCTGGGGCGGGTGTTCAAGAAGTTCGACGTTACCAACCGCGCCCAGCTGATTTTGATGGCATTCGAACAGGTGTGCCCGGTCAGCAATATGATTCGCCTGTTTCGCATGACACTGGACAAGCGCCTGTTACGCCAAGGCTTGGCTCCGTGTATTCCAGATCCCCTGGATGAGAGCTTCCTCGGGGCTGTCGCCCCTGTCTGAGGCTGGCAGCATCGCAAATCCAGCCGTAGTCCCATGTCAATGTTTGCTGCCGCGTTGGCGGCAGCAAGCGTTGTTCAGGTCAGACCTGGCTTCGTGCCCGTCACTGACCAATACCACGCCGGCCCATATTTGAGCAGCGGGAAGTGTTCTGTGGCGGTCGTTACTATTCCAGCTTGTGCAAAATACTTCGGATAGTCGTAGATAGGGTGCAGATCGTTTCCGGATAGACTCCAGTAGAACGTATTGGCAATCCGGTAGTAGAGTGTGTGCAGTCCCTTTTGCAGCCAGTTCCCGTGCGGCAACGAAAAATCGGCGATCATCAGTCGACCGCCCGGCTTGAGCAGGGTGGTCAGGTGCGCGAGTACATTGACCATCAGCGGTTCGGCGAAGACATTCAGAAAATAGTTGGCGCAGATGATGTCGTAACGCTCGGGTCGGTCGTGCTGCATAATGTCGCCGCAGATGAATTCGGGCCGGATAACAGATGGGAGATGCTGCTGCTCGATCTTGTGTCGGGTACGCTCCAGCATGGCGGGCGAGAGATCGATACAGGTCAGCCGTAAACCCTTGCGCGCAGCCTCCAGCGCATCCTCGCCCGTGCCAACGCCAGCATAGAGGACCCGTTCTCCCGGTTGCATATGTGCGACCTGCGCGACTTTGGACGCTTTGATCAGACCGGCCGAATACAGGGCCGCCAATGGCTGGTAGAACCAGGCGGTATGGTTGTAGTTGTAGCGTGCGGTCTGTTCGGCGGTTGCTTTCATCGCGCGTCCTCCTGTATGAATCTGTTTGTCGCGCCTGCTGGGTAGTCTCGAGCGCCGAAGATGGCCGTGCCCACCCTGACCATGGTTGCGCCTTCCAGTACCGCGTATCGGTAATCGCCACTCATCCCCATCGACAGTTCGTCGAACTGTGCCAAATCGAAGCGTTGCCGGCAGCGCTCGGCCAGTTCTCTGAGCCCGGCGAAGGTTCTGCGGAGTTCGTCACCAGTCTCGCTCGCGCGGCCGATGGTCATCAGTCCGCGCAGTCGTATGCCTTTCAAGTCCGCGCTTAGCAATTGTTCCATGAGGGGGAACAATTGCTCCGGCTCGATACCGAACTTGGCGGGGTCGTGGCTGATGTTGACCTGCAACAGACCATTGATGACGCGGCCATGCTGCAGCGCGGAACGATTCAGTTGTTCCGCGCCAGCCAGATTGTCGATGGAGTGCACCCAGTGAAAATTCTGGGCGATCGGTTTGGCTTTGTTTGACTGCAGATGACCGAGAAAATGCCATTGTGCGGGCGTCTGGACGAACTGCGGGATCTTGGTCCTGGCGTCCTGCAACGTGTTTTCTCCGAAATCGCAGAGCCCCGCTGCCAGGGCCGCCGCAACGGCCTGGGGCGGTTTGGTCTTGGATACCCCGATCAGGCGAATCTGCTCCGCGGTGCGACCCGCTTGCTGCGCGGCCTCGCGCAGGTAGTAGCGGATAGCCTCCAGGCGTTCTGAAACATTCGTCGGTTGCATGATGGCTACGGCCTCAATTGAGCATCAACAGACCGAGGCGCCGGCCTTCGACACTCAATACATCCAGCAGCCGGTCCATGTCTGCGAGGGTGTGATCCGCCATCAGGCTCAGTCGCACCCGCGGCTTGTTCTTCGGGCAGGCCGGGTAGACCACCGGGCTGACGAAGATATTGTTCGCATCCAGTGCCGCCACCAGATCGAACATCCGGTTCTGATCTTTGAGAATGATCGGAATGATGGGCGTCTCGCTGGCGCCCGTATCAAAGCCCAGCGTCTTGAGTTCGCGCAGTAGATACTCGGTGCAGCGCCAGAGGTTTTCGCGGCGCTGCGGTTCCTCGCGGGCGATTGTGAGTGCCTGCAGGACCGCGGCGGTAGCGGAGGGACATAAACTGGTCGAATAAATGAAGGAGCGCGACGACATTTTGATGAAATCAATGATCTCTTGTTTGGCGCCGACGAATCCGCCGTAGCAGCCGAAGGCCTTGCTCAGCGTCCCGGTGATGATATCCGGCTCGTCGATGCCGAAATGTTCGGCGCTGCCCCGGCCAGTGGGGCCGGCCACGCCCGTGCCATGCGCATCATCCACCATCACCCTGGCGCCGTGCCGGTGCGAGATGCGGATGATATCGGGCAGCTTGGCGAAATCGCCATCCATGCTATACACGCCATCCACGACCACCAGCTTGGAGCGCTCCGGTTCGATGGAGGCCAGAACGGACTCCAACGATTCCAGATCCTGGTGTTTGAAGCTGCGTACCTGCGTGCCGGCCAGCTTACAGCCATCGATAATGCTGGCATGCGCGAGTTTATCGATGATGACGACATCGTCTTCCGTCATCAGTGCGCTCAGGACACCGAGGTTGGCCATGTACCCGCTGGAGAAGACCACGGCCTGCTCGACATTCTTGAACGCCCGCAGTTGCTCCTCCAACTCGATGTGCAGTTCGTTGGTTCCATTCAACAGCCGCGAGCCACTGGTGCTGGCTCCCCAGGTCTGCACGGCGCGGGCGGCGCATTCCACGACGCGCGGGTCGCTGGCAAGGCCCAGATAGTTGTTGGACGAGAGCATCAGCATCTCGCGTCCCGAAGACACGACAGTGCCGGGGCCTAAGGCGTCCACCTTGCGCATGCCCAGAGCGATTTGCTGGGGTTCCAGGCGTCCCAATGAACTGTGACGGTTACGTGAAAATATTTTTGAAAAGATGTCGACGTTCGCGGTCTGATTCATGGTCCACCTCAGCTGCTTGTTGTGTGTTGATCCGCTCGGTGCGGATCAAACCGACCTCGAAAGCCGAAATTTATCGTGCTTTGGGATGGCTCTACTGCACGCTAACGTGCGCCTAATCAACGCGTCAATACGGGTTGTGAAGATCTAAACAACCGTCTCGCCAACGGAGTGTCTTGGATTAAACCCACGTCTATACGCGCGTTCGGTAGCTGTGGACTGTTGGTAAATATTCACTAACAGACTAAAAATTATGACGAGAGTCCGCGCGTTGGGTGCTGTGACAATGCAGGTTTCTTTCAGCGTGCCGGATGTGCTGGACGGTTCACAGTTGGGGCTAGCGATACGCCCCGTTTTTGGCGAAAGCGAGCGGGAGTTGCTCCAAGGCTGGGCAGGCGCGAATGACTCGGCTACTCTAGGCGTCGTTTCCAGCTGTAAGCATTCCCTAAATGAAAGCCATGATCCTCGCCGCCGGTCGCGGTGAACGTATGCGGCCACTGACCGACACTATCCCCAAACCCCTGCTGCACGCGGGCGGGCGGGCGCTGATCGAATACCACCTGGACGCTCTGGTGCGCGCCGGTATCACCGACATCGTCATCAATCATGCGCATCTCGGTGCGCAGATCGAGGCGGCGCTCGGCGATGGCGCGCGCTTCGGTGCACGCATCCGCTATTCTGCCGAACCCGAGGGTGCGCTAGAGACCGGTGGTGGTATCCATCATGCGCTGCCGTTGTTGGGCGATGGCCCGTTTCTGGTGGTCAATGGCGATATCTGGACCGACTTCGACTACGCAACGCTGCCAGCCGATTTTACGGGCGAGGCGTATTTGGTCCTGATCGATAATCCCGAACACCATTCGGCGGGGGATTTCTGTCTGCAGAACGGGTGCGTGCATGATAGCGATGGAATGCGGCTGACCTTCAGCGGCATAGGTCTGTATCGTGCGAGCCTGTTTGCCGGCTGCGCGCCCGGGAAATTTCCGTTGGCACCGCTGCTGCGCGCGGCGATGACACGTAACGCCGTGCAGGGTATGCACTATCAAGGGCGCTGGTGGGACATCGGCACGCCGCAGCGCTTGACTGCGCTCGATGGTTGGTTGCGCGCCTGACGTGGTCGTCTGCGACTTGATTGAATTGTGTTGGCAGTTGAGGTGAGGACATGGCTGGAGCAGATCTGCGTCGTTATCCGCGCGTACCCATCACCCGTCCGGTGAGCATTCGTACCAGCAGCGGGGCTTTGGTGCGTGCACGCCTGGTCAATATCTCTCAAGACGGCGTGGCTGTTTCCTTTGAGTCTCCGGCCGAGATCGGTGCGACGCTCGAACTCACCTTCACATTGCAAGTTCGCGGCCGGGAAATCGAACTCCGCGAACGCTGTGTCGCGCGCTACAATCATCTCGGTGGCCAGGGTTATATCATCGGTTTCCAATTCGTGGAGTTAGAGGCGGGCGCGCGGGAGAATCTGCGTGAGTACATTGCCATCAAGCGGAGTCTCCAGGATTAATACCGCGTCGCGAGCAGATCCGCGTACCGGATGGTGCCTGTGTCTGGCGTTGGAAATCTGTTTATGCGCTGAAATAATACCGCCGCACTGTCGCCACGGGAGCCCATAGCGAAATGCATCTCGCTGTTGCTATCAGCGCGCATGGCTACGGTCATGGCGCGCAGACTGCCGCGGTGTTGAGTGCATTGCGTACCCGCATGCCGGAAGTGCGGCTGACATTACTCACGGCGCTCCCCCGTGCTTTTCTGCATGATCGCATCCCCGGCGAATTCGACCTCATCGACTGGCGTGGCGACTTCGGTATGCAAATGCGATCGGCGCTGGAGGTCGATCTCGCGCGCAGTGCCGCCGAATACGCCGATTTCCATTCGGCTTGGGCGTTGCGTGTTGCTGAGACGGCGCGTTTGCTAGAGGAACTCGCGCCCGATCTGCTGCTGGCAAATATCCCCTACCTGCCGCTGGCCGCCGCCGCGCGCATCGGATTACCGTCTATCGCGCTGTGTTCGCTGAACTGGGCTGTTATCTATCGGCATTATTTTGCGCAACGCCCCGAAGCGCCTGCGATCCTCGCGGCGATGGAAGCTGCCTACAACAGCGCCCAGGTATTTCTGTGCCCGGCGCCGTCGATGGCGATGCCGGAATTGCGCAACGCGCAACGCATTGGTCCTCTGGCTCGCGTGGGGCGCACTGTGCGCGCGGAGCTGTGCGCGCGCTTGAATGTATCCGAATCGCAGCGTCTGGTATTGATTGCGCCGGGTGGCATCGAGTTGCGTTTGCCGCTGGAAGGCTGGCCTGAAGACGCGGAGATCACCTGGATCGTCCCTGCTGCCTGGGGTGTTCAGCGTGATGATATGCACAGCTTCGAATCGTTGGGTCTGCGTTTCACCGATGTGCTCGCATCGGTGGACGCGCTGCTGGGCAAGCTCGGTTACGGCACGGTTTCCGAGTGCGCCTGCAACGCCACACCGATGCTGTACATGCCACGCCCCGATTGGCCTGAGGAAGCGTGTCTTGCTGATTGGCTGCATGCACATGGCCGCTGTGCGCCAATCGCCTATGAGCAGGTGTTGCGAGGTGAGTTTCGCGAGGTGCTGGAGTCGTTATGGGCGCAGTCCGCGCCCGCTACGCCACAACCGACCGGCGCTGTAGAGGCAGCGTCGGTGATTTTAAAAATGCTAAGGACGCTTTGATTGAATGGCACTAAGCTAAGCTCAATGTAGGGTGGGTTTACCCTGAAGGGCACAAGAGCGTTTTTCGCGTAACCCACCAAGCGTTGCGAAGCAACACAACGCGTTTGTTTTAGGTGTGTCTGTCGGCACGGCTGATGGGTTACGGCGAGGATAACGCGCCTAACCCACCCTACATTGGATAATAGTCCGCTTAACTTAGTGCCTTCCGCTTTGAATAATTCCCTCTGCAAGATCAGTCTGGAGTTCCGCTCTTGTTTACTGCCGGCGGTACAGATTATCAGTGGCTCTGCGAATAACTGTAGTGCGGCAGTGTGAATTGCGCGACGCTCAGGCGGTTGAACGCCATGTGCTGGCAGTGCGTGCTTAGAAGATTCGGGTAGACCGTCGAAGAAATCGACGACACCGGTTTCCAGCGAGTACTCAGCACCGACCACCAACAAACCATCTTCGGCGATCAGCTTTTCCAGCGAGGCGGAGCCGTGTCGCAGATGGTCGGCTGCGGCGCGGACGTTGGCGCGGATGGCGTGTTGCAGCAGCGCTTCCTCGTCGTGCCGCAGCTCCGTGTGTATCAGGCATTCGACCGACGGCCTGATACGGTCGACGATAGCGCGAATGTTCTGGGATTTCTCCGGGACGGGATGCTGCAGTTCTTCGAGCGTGGCACAGACGGCACCACACTGTGAGTGTCCCATCACAACCACCAACCGTGTTTCGAACTGTGCCGCAGCGAATTCGACGCTGCCAACCTGCGAGGGTGCGACGATATTGCCGGCCACGCGGATGACGAATAGATCCCCCAATCCTTGATCGAAGACAAGCTCCGCGGGTACACGCGAATCCGAACAGCCGAGGATAATGGCGAAGGGTTCTTGTTTCGTCGCGAGCTGGGCGCGCTTGGTGTGGGTGAGCATCGTATCAATGCTGCGCAGGCCAGCGACAAAGCGCTGGTTGCCTTCGATCAGACGGCTCAATGCGGCGACGGCGGTGATCATGCGTGATTCTTTCTCGGCTGAATAGGTAGAGGCTGCGGTTTAGATAACGCCGGCTGCTTGCTGATCGGCGTGGTAGCTGGAGCGCACCATCGGTCCGCTGGCAACATGATGGAAGCCGAGCCCGTCGCCGAGCTTGCCGAGCTGGGCGAATTCTTCCGGCGTGACGTATCGATCGACAGGCAGGTGATTCAGGCTGGGCTGTAAATACTGGCCGAGCGTCAGCATCTCGCAGTCGTGTGCGCGCAGATCGCGCATCACCTGTTCCACTTCGCTGAGTTCTTCGCCCAGGCCCAACATAATGCCGGACTTGGTCGGCACGTGCGGGTGTTCGGCCTTGAAGCGTTTGAGCAACTCCAACGACCACGCGTAGTCGGCGCCCGGACGCGCCTTTTTGTACAAGCGCGGCACGGTTTCCAGATTGTGGTTGAACACATCCGGCGGCGCGGCGCGGAAGATTTCCAAGGCGCGCTCCATGCGGCCACGGAAGTCCGGCACCAAGACTTCGATGCGGGTGCTGGGATTGAGTGCGCGAATCGCCAGAATGCAATCGACGAAATGCTGTGCGCCACCGTCGCGCAGATCATCGCGGTCGACCGAAGTGACGACGACATATTTCAGTCCCATGGCCGCGATCGTGCGTGCCAGATTCTGCGGCTCCTCGGTGTCGAGCGGATCGGGGCGGCCGTGCGCGACATCGCAGAACGGGCAACGTCGCGTGCAGATGTCACCCATGATCATGAAGGTCGCAGTGCCGTGCGCGAAGCACTCGCCGAGGTTCGGGCAGGACGCCTCTTCGCAGACCGTGTGCAGGCGATTATCGCGCAGGATCTGTTTGAGCCGTTGTACTTCCGGGTGCGCGGGCGACTTGGCGCGTATCCACGCCGGCTTGCGCTGCGGCTTGACAGTCGGTGAGATCTTGATCGGGATGCGCGCCATCTTGGCCGCGCCGCGCTGATGTTTGGATTCGCTATCGTTCATGGGGGCGAAGTTTAACTCAGCAACCGGGTGAGGTGCGATGCAAGTCGTGCGGAAACCGCGTCCATGTCGAGGGATATCCCCAGGTCACGCAGTTGTGTGACCTGCATGCCCGGATAGCCGCAGGGATTGATGCGGCTGAACGGTTCCAGATCCATATCCACATTCAACGCCAGACCGTGATAACTGCGCCCGCGTTTCACGCGCAGGCCCACGGCGGCGAGCTTGGCGCCCTCGACGTACACGCCCGGCGCATCGCGACGGCCCTGCGCAGGCACGCCGAACTCTGCGAGCAGATCGATGACCGCCTGTTCCATGAGTTGCACGAGGCGTTGCACGCCGAGCTGTCGCCGTGCGATATCCAGTAACACATAGGCGACGACTTGGCCGGGGCCGTGATAGGTGACTTGGCCGCCGCGATCGATCTGTAGCACCGGGATGTCGCCGGGTTTCAACAGGTGTTCGGGTTTGGCGTTGAGGCCGAGGGTGAAAATCGGTGCGTGTTCCAACAGCCAGAGTTCGTCGGCGGTGTCGGCGGTGCGCGCGGCGGTGAAATCCTGCATCGCGCGCCAGGTCGGTTCGTAGTCAACGCGACCCAGAAAAAGCGTGCGGACCAGTAAAGGGTCAGTACCCTTTCGCAACAGCTTCGCTGACTCAGTCACCGCGCCTGGAAAAGATACTCGAGCCGTTTTTCTCCATCACAACACCATCAAGGCGCGATCCCAGCCCGATAGCTTGCGATAGATCGCGTCGAGTTGTTCTTGACTGGTGGCGCGCACGGTCACGGTGACGGCGAGGTATTTGTCGCCTTGGCTCGGACGGCTGCGCACCGCGCCCTCACCGAGGTCGGGTGCGTGCTCGCGCACGAGCGCGACCACTTGTGCCTCGAACTCGGCATGGTGATGACCGACAACTTTGATGGGAAAATCGCAGGGGAATTGCAGCAGTGATTTGGATGTCGTCATCGATTGGTCCGCAAAGGCTATGCCGCTGTGCCACTGCGCACTTGTTCTTTGTAGGCGCCATACAGTTCGCTCATGCGCCGATACACCGCGCCGGGTTTGCCTTCGCCGACAAGTTTGTCATCCAGTAGCGTGACCGGGAGGATTTCCTTGGTCGAACTGGTCATCCAGACCTCGTCGGCCTCGCGCAGATCCGCTTCGCTGATATCGGCTTCGCGGTAGGGAACGGCGTTGTGTGCCGCCAGTTCCAGAATGACATCGCGGGTGATGCCAGGTAGCAGCTGCGCGCTTTTCGGTGGCGTGATCAGTAGACCGCGCTTGACGATGAACAGATTGCTGGCCGCGCCCTCGGTGGCGTAACCGTTGCGGATCAGAATCGCCTCGGCCGCGCCGGCGTCGATGGCCTGCTGGCGCAGCAGCACGTTCGGCAGCAGGGTGATCGCCTTGATGTTGCAGGCGTGCCAGCGGATATCGTCCAGCGTGATGGCCTTGATGCCGTCGCGCGCCACGGCCGGATCGGCCGGCGCAATCGGATTGACCATGGCGAACACGGCCGGCACCAGCGAATCGTCGAAGGCGTGATCGCGCTTGGGCGCCACGCCGCGCGTGACTTGCAGATAGATGTACTGATCCGCACCCGGGTTGCGTTGCAGAAGACCTTCGATCATCGCACGCCATTCGGCCACACTCATCGGCTCGCGGATACGGATCGCTTCCAGGCTGTTGTGCAGGCGCTTGAGATGCGCATCGAGCCGGAACGCCTTGCCGTTGTAGACCGGGATCACTTCATACACGCCATCGCCGAACAGATAGCCGCGGTCCATGACCGAGACCATGGCCTGTTCGGGAGGAAGAAATGCGCCGTTGAGATAGATAGTCGTCATGAATGTTCGATCTGCGGAACGAAAAATTTTGAACCGCCAAGACGCAAAGTACGCCAAGAATATTTGAACCGCCAAGACGCCACGGCGCCAAGAACGGCCAGATGAAAAATCGAAAAAGATTGTTCAGTAAATAGTCGTGGCGTCGTGGCGTCTTGGCGGTTCCCCCGGGATTTTTTGGTGTCTTGGCGGTTCGAAGCGAAGCTGTATTACTCGAAATACAGCTTCACTTCATCGACCGCGCGCTGCCAGATCGAACCTTCTGCCACGGACTGCAAGGCGTTCAACGACGGTTCCAGCAGCAGTTTGTCGCCGAGTTTGACCTGCACCGAGCCGAGTTTGGTGTCGGCGGCCACCGGCGCGATGATCTGACCAGGCATTTGTACGCTGGCCTTGAGCTGGTCGTATTGACCGCGCGGAATGGTGACGAACAAGGCACTCTTCAAGCCCAGCGGTACGGTTTCCTGCGCACCTTTCCAGACGCGCGCGTCGACCAGCTTGGCGTTGGCGTCATAGAGCTTGTGGGTTTCGTAGAAGCTGAAACCGTAGTTCAACAACGCCTGGCTGGCCGAGGCGCGCGAGTCGTCACTGGCGGCGCCGAGCACCACAGCGATCAGACGCATACCCTCGCGCTGTGCGGAACTTACCAGGCAGAAGCCGGCGGCCTCGGTGTGACCGGTCTTGATGCCGTCGACCGAGGCGTCGCGCCACAGCAGGCGATTGCGATTGTGCTGGACGATGCCGTTGAAAGTGTATTCCTTCATCGAGTACCACTTGTAGTACTCGGGAAACTCGGTGATCAGCGCGCGCGCCATGATGGCGATATCGCGCGCGGTCATGTAATGCTCCGGATGCGGCATACCACTGGCGTCCGCGAAGTGGCTGCCGGTCATGCCCAGATCTGCGGCATAGCGGTTCATGTAACCGGCGAAGGCCTCTTCGGTGCCGGCGACATGTTCGGCCAGCGCCACGGTGGCATCGTTACCCGACTGCACGATCATGCCGATCAGCAGATCCTGCACTGAAATCTGTTTGCCGACCTCGACGAACATGCGCGAGCCTTCCATACGCCAGGCGCGTTCGCTGATGGTCACCATGTCGGTGAGTTCGATCTTGTTGGCGGCGAGTTCCTTGAAGATGACATACGACGCCATCACCTTGGTGATGCTGGCCGGTTCCAGGCGTTCGTCGGCGTTGCTTTCGGCGAGTACCTGACCGCTGTGGAAATCTTCCAGCAAATAACCGCGCGCGGCGACTTCTGGGGCCTTGGGAATGGGCGTGGCGGTCGTGGGCGTGGCCGGTTTCGGTATGGGCGTGGGTACCGGTGTCTGCGCGGCTGGCTGGGCCGGCGCGGGCGCGGCGACGTCCTCGGCCTGGGTCAGCGGGAGAAACGACAGGTTCAGCAGTGAGATCAACAACAACAGAGAGAAATGGCGCATGAGTTTGTGTTTTGAATCCAGGTGAGCGATAGATCGGGAGCGGCAATTGTCCGCGTCCCGGTTTTGATTTGCAAACCCGCTCAGTCGATGGCGACGCGGGGATTGGCGATGCCGTGACGCACCAGTTCACCGGCCATACGATCGGCCTCGGCGACGCTCGCCAGCGGTCCGATGCGCACGCGGTAGAGCGGGCGTTGATTGCTGAGGGTCTCACTGATGTGGATACCGGGCACATGCGCGGCGCTCAACTTGCGGCGTAATTGTTCGGCGTTGTCGCGACTGGCGAAGGCGCCGATCTGCAAATACAGCGTTGGTGTGTGGGCCGGTGGCGCGTCATCGGCGTAGGCCGGCGGAATAATTTTATCGAGCAGCGTCGGCGCGGGTTTGGCCGCGACGGTGGTGTGGTGGCGCAGTGGGCGGCGTTGCAGGCGTGTTACGCACTTCTATCAAGGTCGGGCCCGGATCGGGGCGACGCGGATCAAGGGCGCGCACCTCGACCAAGCCGGTGCCATGGCCGATCAAGCCGAGCTTGGCGGCACCGGTGTAGCTCAGATCGATAATGCGATTGGCGACGAACGGGCCACGGTCGTTGATTCTGACCACGATGGAGCGGCCATTGCTCAGATTGGTGACACGCGCGTAGGTCGGCAAGGGCAGGGTTTTATGCGCGGCGGTCATGCCGTACATATCGTAAGGATCGCCGCTGGAGGTGCGCTTGCCGTGAAATTTGTCGCCGTACCAGGAGGCGATGCCGCGTTCGACGTAGCGGTCGCTGGTCGGCATGACATGGTAGCGCGTGCCGTACACGACATAGCTGGCGGGATTGCCGTAGCGGCTGCGGGGTTCGACCTTGGGCACCGCATCGGGGATCGCCATGATATCGCGCGGGACGCTATCGGGACCACCGTCGCGAACAAGACCTCCGCCGGGGCCGCTGCTGCACGCGCCCAGTGCCAATGTGAGCACCAACAGCCCGTGTATCCGCCAATGCTGCAGTATCTGCGTGATCACTTGCATGCGCCTACTATCGTTGATCGGAGCTCGATTTTCCAGTCGGGTAGGGCACACAGACAAGGTGCCCTACCTGCTGCGGTGCTGACTAGCGTTGCGCCGACGTGCGCGCCGCGGCGATCTCATTGCTGAGCTGATGCACCGCCATCGCGTACAGCGGGCTGCGGTTATAACGCGTGATGACGTAGAAATTGTTGAACACCACCCACTGTTCCAGGCCATTGGCACCGTCGAGTTCGACCAGGGCGACTTGCGTGTCCGCGGCGATGGGTGAATCCGTCGACACGCCGAATTTGGCCAGTTCACCGGCCGACATATGCGGTTTCAGGCCTTTCTCCAGCAGCGCCTTGTAGGCCGTGCCGGTGACGCGCGCGCGGCTGACCACCGGTGCGCCCGCTTGCCAGCCATGCACCTTGAAATAATTGGCTACGCTGCCGAGCACGTCGCGCTCGCTGTGCCACAGGTCGCGTTTACCGTCGCCGTCGAAATCCACCGCATAGGCGCGATAGCTGCTGGGGATGAATTGGCCTTGGCCCATGGCGCCGGCGTACGAACCCTTGGCGGTGCGCACATCGACATGTTCCTCGCGGGTCAGCAGCAGGAACTGTTCCAATTCGCCGCGAAAAAATTCACCGCGTTTCGGATAGTCGAAGGCCAGCGTACACAGCGCATCCAGCACGCGATAACTGCCGGTATTACCGCCGTAGCGGGTCTCGACGCCGACGATGGCGACGATGACGCGACTGTCGACGCCGAAGTGTTGCTGCGCGTCGGCGAGAATCTGTGCGTTGCTATCCCAGAATTTCACGCCGCCGTCGATGCGTGCGCGGGTCAGGAAGATCGGTCGGTAGTCGCGCCAGGGTTTGGCCTCGGCCGGACGCGAAATGGCGTCGAGGATGCTTTGCTGACGCTTGGCGTCGGCGAGCAGGTTGGCGACTTCGTTGCGCGGCAATTGATGCCGCGCCGCCATGTCGGCGATGAATTGAGCGGCCTGCGGGTGGTCGGCGTAACTGCCAGAGGCAGTTGCTGCCGGCGCGACGGGTGTCGTCGCGGGTGTGGCGGCCAGCGTGTCTGAAACCGGCTCGGCCTTGGGCGTATTCGCGCAACCGTTCAATAATCCGCTGAGTACAAACAGCAGTGCGGTGCGGCGTGCAGTGGTGTGAGATAGATGCATAGTCGACTCAGCTGAGGAGCTTACGGTGGGTGTGTATGGACATGAGGATACCGAATCCGGCCATCAGGGTCACCATTGACGTGCCGCCGTAGCTGATCAGCGGCAGCGGCACGCCGACCACCGGCAACAATCCGGTCACCATGCCGGTGTTGACCAGCACATACACGCCGAAGGTCAGCGCGAGACTGCCGGCGAGCAGGCGCGTGAAGGTGTCCTGTGCCTGCGTGGCGATATGGATGCTGCGCAGGATGATGAATCCATAGACCGACAGCAGGATGAGAATGCCGATCAGGCCGAATTCCTCGCCCAACACGGCGAAGATGAAATCGGTGGAACGTTCCGGCAGAAACTCCAGATGCGATTGCGTGCCGTTGAGCCAGCCTTTGCCATACAGGCCGCCGGAGCCGATGGCGATTTTGGATTGGATGATGTGATAACCGGTGCCGAGCGGGTCTTGTTCCGGGTTGAGAAACGTGATGACGCGCTGGCGCTGATATTCATGCATGAAATACCACGCCACCGGGGTGGCGGCGGCGAAGGCCAGCAGCAGTCCAAGCAGAATCCGCCAGTACATGCCGGCCAGGAACAACACAAAAAATCCGGAGCTGGCGATCAACAGTGCCGTGCCCAGATCCGGTTGCTTGGCGATCAGCAGTGTCGGCACGATCACCAGCAGCACCGCACCCAGCAGTCGCCAGGCGCTGGGCGGCAGGCGTGAATTGGCAAAGAACCATGCCAGCATCATCGGCACTGTCAGCTTCATCATTTCCGAAGGTTGGAAGCGGACGAAACCCAGATCCAGCCAGCGCTGCGCGCCCTTGCCGATGTCCCCGACGATCAATACCGCCGTCAGCAGCGCAACGCCGGCGCCGAACAGCCACGGTGTCCAGCGCAACAGGTAGCGCGGCGGGATTTGCGCGATCAGCGTCATGGCGCCGAGTGCCAGGGCGAGTCGCAGCGCTTGGCGCTCCATGACGTCGAGGCTGCCGCTTGAGGCGCTGTACAGCACGACACTGCCGATGGCGCAGGCCATGAGCAGGCCGAACAACAGTGTGCCGTCGAGATGGATGTGTTGCAGCCAGGAGCGGCGCGTGCCCGAGCCCGGATTGATGTCGGCGATCATCACAGCGGGTTGTCCTTGAAGTGTTGGTCCAGGATGATGCGTGCGATCGGCGCGGCGACGGAACCGCCGTGACCGCCGTTTTCAACCACGATGGCGATGGCGATGCGCGGTGCCTCGGCCGGTGCGAAGGCGATGAACAGGGCGTGATCCTGGAGGCGCTTGTCGATCTTCGACTCGTCGTATTTCTCGTCCTGTTTCAGGCCGAATACCTGCGCGGTGCCGGTCTTGCCGCCGATTTTATAGTCGATGCCGAGGCCGATGCGCTTGGCGGTGCCGCGCGCGCTGTGCACGACGTCGACCATGGCCCCGATCACGCTGTCCCAGTTCTCCCGGTTGACGATCGGGATGATGCGGGTCGGTGTGGTGTGCAGCGGCGTGAGCGCACCATCGGTACCGCGAATGGCATGCACCAAATGCGGCTGATGGTACTCGCCGTGGTTGGCCAAGGTGGCGGTGGCGGCCGCCAACTGGGTCGGCGTGACCAGATTGTAGCCTTGGCCGATGCCGCTGATGATGGTCTCGCCCGGATACCAGGGTTCCTTGCGCGCGGCGCGCTTCCAGGCGGTGGAGGGCAGCAGGCCGGGGCGCTCGCCGACCAGATCGATACCGGTGCGCGCGCCCAAACTGAACTGGGCCAGATAATCGTGCAGACGGTCGATGCCGAGCGAGCGCGCCAGGTCGTAGAAATACACATCGCAGGATTGGACGATGGCCGGATTGAGATTGACCGTGCCGTGACCGCCGTGCTTCCAGCAGCGGTATTTGTGTTCGCCGCCCGGCAGGCGGTAGAAGCCCGGACAGAAGGTGCTGCTCTGCGTGTTGGTGACGCCGGTTTCCAGGCCGGCCAGCGCGACGAACGGTTTGAGCGTGGAGCCCGGCGGGTATTGGCCGCGCAGCGCACGGTTGAACAGCGGTTGGTCGGGGTCTTCGTTGAGCGCGCGATAATCCTTGGCGTCGATGCCGTTGACGAAGGGATTGGGGTCGTAGCCGGGCACGCTGACAAAGGCCAGCACCTCGCCGTTGCGCGGATCGATGGCCACCGCCGAGCCGCTGAATTCGCCGAAGGCCTGTTCGATAATCTGTTGCAGGCGCGCATCCAGGCTCAGATACAGACTGCTGCCGGATACCGGCGCCTCGCGGGTGAGCACGCGCAAGGTGCGGCCGCCGGCATTGGTTTCCAGCTGTTCGTAACCGACCTTGCCGTGCAGGGTGTCCTCGTAGGCCTTCTCGATGCCTTCTTTGCCGATATGCGTGGTGCCGCGGTAATTGGTCGGATCGATGACCTGAAGTTCTTCTTCGTTGATGCGCCCCACGTAACCGAGGGCATGTGCCGCATGACTGCCGAGCGGGTAATACCGCGACAGACCGGCCTGGATGTCCACGCCTTCGAAACGATGCCGATTGATGGCAAAGCGCGCGACTTCCTCTTCGCTGAGATGGAAGCGCAACGGCACGCCCTCGAAGCGACTCATGCGCCGCCGCAGTTTTTCGAAACGCTCGCGATCGTAGTCAGTGATCTCGATCAGCGCGCCGAGTTCCGCCAGCGTCGCGTCCATATCCTTGATCTGTTCCGGGGTGACCTCGAGACGGAAGGAGGAGAGATTTTCCGCCAATAGAACGCCGTTGCGGTCATAGATCAGGCCGCGGTTGGGTGGCACCGGGTTGAGCTTCACCCGGTTGTCTTCCGACAAGGTGGTGAAATGTTCGTGCGCCACCACCTGTAGCCAGACCAACCGCGCCACCAGCGCAACGACCAGTACGCCGAACAGCAACAATGCGATCAGGGAACGGCCCATGAACAACCGGCTTTCCAGCAGGTTGTCCTTGATGGTATTGCGCGGTCGGTTCATAGCACGCGGAAGGACCGCCGCAGGCCACGCAGGATCGGGAAAATGACCGGCCACAGCAAGGCGCCGATCAGCGACGGCAGCCAATACGTCCAGGTGTGCACCGGGCGACCGATCATGCCGTTGATCCACACCAGCAACAGCTGGCTGAGGGCCAGCAGCGTCAGAATACTCAGCGATTGCTGCCAGAGCGGATGCAGACGCAGGCGTTGATGCAGCTTGATGGTTATGAAGATCACAATGCAGTAGGCGAGTGCGTGTTGACCGAGCAGTGTGCCGGTCAGCACGTCGGTGAACAGACCCGCCAGCCAGGCGACGCCGACACCCACCCGATGCGGCAGCGCCATGGTCCAGTAGATCAAAACCAGCAGCACCCAATCCGGACGCAGGAAACGCACGCTGTCAGGCAGCGGCACATTGGTCAGCAGCAGGGCGAACAGCAGACTGATGAGGATGATGCCGTCCCATGACGTTGAACGAGCGTGTTCATTCCTCATCCTCCAGCGGGAGCGCGGGCGCGGGCAGGTATTGCGGGTGCTGCCGTATTTTCCGGCGCAATCGGCGTAGCTGTTGGTGTGGCTGCGGCTGCCGGTGCGGCGGGCGGTGTGGCTTGGGCGGGCGTCGTTGATGTCGCTGGATCGGCGGCGGTGGCGGTTTCGCCCGAAGCGTCGTTGGGTGCGTCGCCTGACACGTCGGCGGGCGCAGCGACCGGCGTGGGATTGACCAGCGTCGGCCACACCAGCAACACCTCGCGACTCCGATCGAGGTGCGACAGCGGGCGGGCACTGATCTGCGTGAAGGCATCGCCCGAGCTGAAGTCGACCTTGGTGACTTCAGCAACCGGATAACCCGGCGGGAAACGACCGCCAAGTCCCGAGGTGACCAGCAAATCGCCGACGCGGATATCCGCGGAACTGGTCAGATGCGGCAACGAGACTTCCGCCAGCGAGCCGTTACCCACCACAATACCGCGCACGCCGTTGCGGTTGACCTGCACGGGGATGGCGTGCGACGGATCGGTGATCAGTATCGCGGTCGCCGTGTACGGCGTGATCTGCGACGATCTGCCCCATCACGCCATCGGCATCGAGCACGGGTTGGCCGACGAACACACCATCGCGTTCGCCTTTGTTCACCAACACTTGATGTCGGTAGGGATCGAAATCCACGGACATCAATTCGGCGATCAGGACGCGATCGCCGGCCTTGAAGGAAGATTCCAGCAGTTCGCGCAGCCGGCGATTTTCCGCTTCCAGCGCATCGGATCTTTGCAGGCGTGCCTGCAGCAATAAATGCTGCGCGCGCAGCCGCGCATTGTCTTCCTGCAGGCTGCGTCGCGTGGCGAACGATTCCTGTATCCAGTCGCCCGCGGTGCTGGGCAGGTCGATCAGGATACTGGATGGGGTACATGAGCACCGACAGATCGGCGCGCAGCGGAGTCCAGGTGATGCTGACGATGATCGACAGTCATCAGAATCACCGATGCGAGCACGAACACCACCAGTCGCGCGGTGATCGAAGGGCCTCGTGTAAAGAGCAGTTTGATTTTGGAACGCGCCTCTGGCTGACTGAAAAGGTGCTAGGGGCGAGGGTGTATGAATTGTTGGCTATCGCTTCATCCTCGCCCCGAATCCCGCGCGTCGTTATTCGACGCAGAACACTTCGCCGCCGCGCTCGTCCATCATCTCCAGGGCCCGGCCACCGCCGCGCGCCACGCAGGTGAGCGGATCGTCGGCGACGACGACCGGCAGGCCGGTTTCTTCCATCAGCAGGCGGTCGATGTCCTTCAACAGCGCGCCACCGCCGGTGAGCACGATGCCGCGCTCGGCAACGTCCGAACCGAGTTCCGGCGGGGTCTGTTCCAAGGCGATTTTCACCGCGCCGACGATGCCGGCCAGCGGTTCCTGCAGGGCTTCGAGGATTTCGTTGCTGTTGAGCGTGAAGCTGCGCGGAATGCCCTGCGCCAGATTGCGGCCCTTCACTTCGATCTCGCGTCACTTCGTTGCCGGGGAAGGCCGAGCCGACGGCATGCTTGATGCGTTCGGCGGTCGCTTCGCCGATCAGCGTGCCGTAGTTGCGGCGCACATAATTCACGATGGCGTCATCGAAGCGATCGCCGCCGATGCGCACCGAGGCGGAGTACACAATACCGTTGAGCGAAATCACCGCGACTTCCGAGGTGCCGCCGCCGATGTCCAGCACCATCGAACCGCGCGCCTCGTCGACCGGCATGCCGGCGCCGATCGCCGCAGCCATGGGTTCTTCGATCAGATACACCTCGCGCGCGCCGGCGCCGGCGGCGGATTCCTTGATGGCGCGACGCTCGACCTGCGTCGAACCGCAGGGCACGCAGATCAGCACCCGCGGGCTCGGCCGGAAGAAGCGCCCCTCATGCACCTTGTGGATGAAATGCTGGAGCATCTTCTCGGTGACGGTGAAGTCGGCGATCACGCCGTCCTTCAGCGGACGGATGGCGGTGATGTTGCCGGGCGTGCGGCCCAAGCATGGCTTTGGCCTCCAGACCGACCGCCGCAATGCTCTTGGGACCGCCCGGTCCGCGATCCTGACGGATGGCGACCACTGAAGGTTCGTTGAGGACAATGCCACGACCGCGGACATAAATCAGGGTGTTGGCGGTTCCCAGGTCGATCGACAGATCATTGGAGAACATGCCAAGAATTCGTTTAAAGCCAAACATGCGTAAGGGTGCCTTGGGGTCAGCGGGCTCGCCAGAATCGGGCCCTGCAAAAAAGATGGCGTAATTTAGCAACCTCTAGGGCTTTGGGCAAGGCGCTAAGTGTGCTAATTTTCGCGTTTTGCAGCGCCAGCTACGTCAGCGGCTGCGACTTTGCTACAGGAGCGGTTGTATGGCATTGGATTCTATCCGAAGTGCAGAAGATCGCACACCTCGCGCGTCTGGGGGTCGATGCCCAGGATGTGCCGGAGTATGCGCGCAACCTGTCCAACATCCTCGCCTTCGTTGAACAGCTCAATGCCGTGGATTGCAGCGGCGTGCTGCCGATGGCGCATCCGCTGGACACCAGCCAGCGCCTGCGCGAAGACATCGTCACCGAGCAGAATCTGCGCGACAAATTCCAGGCACATGCCCCGAAAGTCGAGGTCGGGCTGTATCTGGTGCCGAAGGTCATCGAGTAGGTTTTGAACCGCCAGGGCGAAACGCCGAGAAACCTATTGAACCGCCAAGACGCCAAGACGCCAAGATGAGCTAGTGAAAAACAAACGATTTTTCATTGGCACCCTTGGCGTCCTTGGCGTCTTGGCGGTTCCCAATTCTGGCGTGCCGTCGGCGGTTCATCGTCGCATTGGCCGTTCAAGAGTATTTAATCACCATGCATAACAAGACCATAGCCGAACTGGCCGCTGGCCTGCAGGCCGAAGACATTCTCCAGCGAGGAGCTGACGCGGCACTTCCTCGGCCGCATCGAGCAGCTCGATGCCAGGCTCAACTGCTTCGTCACCGTGACCGCCGAGGGCGCGCTGGCTCAGGCGCGTGCCGCCGATGCGCGCATCGCCGCCGGCGAGAGCCGGCCCGCTGCTGGGTATCCCCTACGCGCACAAGGACATCTTCTGCACCGACGGTGTCCGCACCAGCTGCGGCTCGAAGATGCTGGATAACTTCATCGCGCCCTACGACGCGACCGTCACCGGCAAACTCGCCGCCGCCGGTGCGGTGATGCTCGGCAAGACCAACATGGACGAGTTCGCCATGGGCTCGTCCAACGAGACCAGTTTCTACGGTCCGGTGAAGAATCCCTGGAATCTGGACGTGGTGCCGGGCGGTTCCTCGGGCGGTTCCGCCGCTGCGGTGGCCGCGCGCCTGGCGCCGGCCGCGACCGGCACCGACACCGGCGGTTCCATCCGTCAGCCGGCCGCGCTGTGCGGCCTCACCGGCATCAAGCCGACCTACGGTCGCGTATCGCGCTACGGCATGATCGCCTTTGCCTCCAGCCTGGATCAGGCCGGCCCGATGACGCGCACGCGCCGAAGATGCCGCGATCATGCTGCAGAGCCATGGCCGGCTTCGATGCGCGCGACTCCACCAGCGTCGACCGTCCCGGTTGACGATTACCGCGCCGCGCTGGGCAACAGCCTCAAGGGCCTGAAGATCGGTCTGCCCAAGGAATATTTCGGTGAGGGCCTCGATCCCGCGGTCGGTGACGTCGATCCAGGCGGCCATCGAGGAATTGAAGAGACTCGGTGCCGAACCGGTCGAGATCACCCTGCCGAATACCGCGCTGGCCGTGCCGACCTATTACGTCGTCGCGCCGGCCGAGTGCTCCGTCGAACCTGTCGCGCTTCGACGGCGTGCGCTTCGGTTATCGCTGCGAGAATCCGAAAGACCTCGAAGACCTCTACAAGCGTTCGCGCGGCGAAGGCTTCGGTCCGGAAGTGAAGCGCCGCATCATGATCGGCACCTACGCGCTGTCGGCCGGTTATTACGATGCCTATTATCTGAAGGCGCAGCAGGTGCGCCATCTGATCGCCGACGATTTCAAGCAGGCCTTCGAGAAGGTCGATGTGATCCTGGGCCCGACCTCGCCGACCGTCGCGTTCAAGCTCGGCGAGAAATTCAACGATCCGGTGACCATGTATCTGTCCGACATCTACACCATCGCCGTCAATCTCGCCGGCCTGCCCGGCATGTCCATTCCGGCCGGTTTCGCCCACGATCTGCCGGTGGGCCTGCAACTGATCGGCAATTATTTCGACGAGGCGCGCCTGCTCAACGTCGCGCACCAGTATCAGCAGGTGACCGACTGGCATCAGCGCGCGCCGCACGGTTTCAACTGAGGTTGATGAATATGGAATGGGAAACAGTCATCGGGCTTGAGATTCACGCGCAGCTGGCGACCAAGAGCAAGATCTTCTCGGCGCGCCGCGACCGCCTACGGCGCCGAACCGAACACGCAGGCCTGCGCGGTCGATCTCGGCATGCCGGGCGTGTTGCCGGTGTTGAATAAAGAAGCGGTGCGCATGGCGGCTGAAGTTCGGCCTGGCCACCGGCTCGACGGTCGCGCCGCGTTCGGTGTTCGCGCGCAAGAATTATTTCTATCCCGATCTGCCCAAGGGCTATCAGATCAGCCAGTACGAACTGCCCATCGTGCAGCACGGGCATCTTGGACATCGAACTCGAAGACGGCAGCACCAAGCGCATCGGCGTGACCCGCGCGCATCTGGAAGAAGATGCCGGCAAATCGCTGCACGAAGATTTTCACGGTCAGACCGGCATCGATCTGAATCGCGCCGGCACGCCGTTGCTGGAAATCGTCTCCGAACCGGATATGCGTTCCGCGAAAGAAGCGGTCGCGTACATGAAAAAGATCCACTCGCTGGTGCGCTATCTGGAAATCTGCGACGGCAACATGCAGGAAGGCTCGTTCCGCTGCGACGCCAACGTATCGGTGCGGCCGAAAGGCCAGAAGGAATTCGGCACCCGCGCCGAAATCAAGAACATCAACTCGTTCCGCTATGTCGAGAAGGCGATCAACTATCGAAGTCGAACGGCAGATCGAGGTGATCGAAAACGGCGGCAAGATCGTCCAGGAAACGCGTCTGTACGACGCCAACAAGGACGAAACGCGCTCCATGCGCGCCAAGGAAGAAGCCAACGACTACCGCTATTTCCCCGATCCGGATCTGCTGCCGGTCGAACTCGATGACGCGTTCATCGAACAAGTGCGCGCGACCCTGCCGGAACTGCCGGACGCGAAAAAGCTGCGCTTTGTCGAGCAATACGACTTGATCCGCCTACGACGCCGCCGTGCTCACCGCGCACGCGCGAGTTGGCCGATTACTACGAGGCCGTCGTCAAGGCGGTCGGCAGCGAAGCCAAGCTGTGCGCCAACTGGGTGATGGGTGATGTTTCCGGCTTCCTCAACAAGGACAACAAAGAGATCGGCGATTCGCCGGTGAGTGCCGCGCTGCTGGCCGGCATGATCAAACGCATCCTCGACAACACCATCTCCGGCAAGATCGCCAAAGATGTCTTCGAAGCGATGTGGAACGGCGAAGGCGATGCCGACGCCGTCATCGACAAGAAAGGCCTCAAGCAGATCACCGACACCGGCGCCATCGAAGCGGCGATCAAAGACATCATGGACAAGAATCCGAAGCAGGTCGAAGGTTACCGCGCCGGCCAGGACAAACTGCTCGGCTTCTTTGTCGGTCAGGTGATGAAGGCGATGGGCGGCAAGGCCAACCCGGCGCAGCTCAACGAGCTGCTGAAGAAGCATGTTGGCGGGTTAGTGATTGAACCGCCAAGACGCCAAGGCGCCAAGAACCCTAGGTGAACCGCCAAGACGCCAAGAGATCGCCAAGAGTATTGTAAGTGATAGATGTCATCATTGGGTTTTTACCATAAACGGTTTTCTTGGCGTCCTTGGCGCCTTGGCGGTTCGCAACAACTTTTCTTGATCTTGCGCGTCTTGGCGGTTCAAGAAATATTTGCCAAGATCGAGCAACACAGCATGACTCAACGCGACAGTGATGTACTAAGCCGGTTCGTCTTCGAGCGCACCAATGTGCGCGGCGAACTGGTGCATCTCGATGCGACCTGGCGCGCCATCCTGGAACGCCGCGACTATCCCGAACCGGTGCGCGAACTGCTCGGCCAGGCCATGGCCGCCGCCGCACTGCTGATCACCACCATCAAATTCAACGGTTCGCTGATCCTGCAAATCCAGGGCGATGGCCCGGTGTCGATGATCGTGGTGCAAGCGAAATCCGATCGCACGCTGCGTGGGCTGGCGCACTGGACCGATCCGGTGCTGCCCGGTCCGCTCGCGCAATTGGTGGGTAAGGCGCGACTCGCCATCACCCTCGATCAAGGCGGCGACCGCGAACGTTATCAAGGCATCGTCGCGCTGGAAGGCGAAGAGAACCTCGCGCGCGCGTTGGAAGATTATTTCGTGCGTTCCGAACAACTCGCCACGCGCCTGTGGTTGAGTGCGAACGACGAGCGCGCCGCCGGCATGTTATTGCAGGTGCTGCCCGGCGAGACCGAGGACGACGATGCCTGGAATCGCGCCGGTCAACTCGCCGATACGCTCAGCGATCAGGAACTCCTGGAATTGCCGCAACGCGAAGTGCTGCGGCGTCTGTTCCACGAGGAAGACGTGCGCCTGTTCGAGCCGGAGCCGGTGAGTTTCCGCTGTACCTGCACGCGCGAACGCATCGAGACGGTGCTGCGCAGCCTAGGCTATGCCGAGGTGCAGGGCATCATCGCCGAGCAGGGGCAGGTGAGTGTCGATTGCGAGTTCTGCAATCAGAATTATCTGTTCGATCCGGTGGATGTGGAGAAGCTGTTTGCGGCGGCGGATCATCAGCCGAGTGTGCCGAGGACGCGGCATTGATCGTGTCCCGTGTGTGAGCGTGGGCACGATGTTATGCTGCCTGGTGCGGAGAGCTTGGCCGTTGTCCCGCGCTTGACCGCCTTCCTTTCGCCCTGGCTGGGCGAGGTACTTTTCTTTGCTCCGCCAAAGAAAAGTACCCAAAAGAAAGGCGGCCCGAAGGCTGGCCCGCCCTAAAAAATCATGCGCGGGTTCCCTGCGCTTCTCGGTGCAATCGGCGCGCGCCGAACTCGCCGCCCTAAAAACAGGGCGGCTCAGACAGGCGGCGCGCTTGTCCCGATTGCCCCTGCGATGCTCGGCTGCGCCTACGGGGTGGGGTGGCATTAGTAGCCTGAGTCGAATGCGGTGAGGCCGGGTTTCGTATCCGCACAACCTAGGCTACGATCTCTAAATGAAGACCTATATTGGGATCGATCCTGGAGCGTATAAATGAGCATTCGGTTGGTGTGTTCTATGGAGTCTGATGATCTAGGATCTTATCGGGTCAGTCGATCTGATAAGTGGCACAGCTTCCAATGTTGCATGAGGCGATGCATAGAGATCTGAACGGTCTGTATGCCGAACCATTGAGTGCGAGAATTGATGCGCCACTATATTGGGTTCGCAGTGGGGAAAGAATGTCGGATCAGAAAATCCGTAAAGCCGTTTCAAAAGCGAGTGGTTCATCATCTACTGTGGGTCATGTTAATTCATTGCGTGGAGCATGCCTTGTTCAAGGCGTGCTGTCCGTGGCTTGCCCTTGTGGAAAAATGGCCGAATATCGTGATAACAGAGTCCCATCCGAAGACATTGATTTCAGTGTGGCCGCAGGCTGTCGCTTGTGCCAAGAAATTCCATTGTTCAGAATGAACATGAGCGAGATGCCGCGTTGGGTGCGATGTAGCTTTTGCATTTATAGAGCGTTTGGCTGGTTGGGTTGACTGTGTGAGTATGGAAGAAAATGATCTTTGTTCCATCTGGCGGGGATGTTTCTTATTGGTTCCCGCGGTTATCGTAGTGTGTTGTGAGTCTGATAAATGTGCTATGTATTCAGAAGCAACCTACATAAGAGCTCTCTCAATGAAAACCTACGAATCCAATCTCTGGTCCATCAACCTCCCCGACAACTGGGACGAGGAACACGACGACGAGGGCGTGACCTTGTTCAATCCGGAGGGTTGCGGTGCGCTGGAGATCAGCGCGTCGGAGCAGGAGGAGGTGGTCGATGCAGGGTTTCTGGAATACATGGCGGAGGAGCATCTCGAAGCGGGGGCGGAGCCGTCGGAGGTTGAGTTCGGGGACTTCGAGGGTTTGGAGTTCAGCTACAGTGATGAGGGCAATTACTGGCGCGAGTGGTATCTGCGCGCGGACAATCTGATCCTGTATGTCACCTACCATTGCCCGTTGGCGGACGAGGGCAGTGAGGACGATGAGGTCGAGGCGATCCTGGAGACCTTGGCGCTCGCGTAGGCTTCGGCTAAACGTGAGTAATGCCTGCAGTTTGCTCGACCACGTAATCTGTCGACCCACGCGTTGTTCAATCCAAGCTACGAGCTTGTGGCCGCGCACACCGGGCAGGTCGGGTCGCGTTTTAATTTAAGTGTGCGGATGTCCATGCGCTTGGCATCGATGATCAACAGGCGCCCGCACAGTGTTTCGCCGATACCGGTGAGCACCTTGATCGCTTCCATGGCTTGAATGCTGCCGACGATGCCGACGATGGGTGCGAGCACACCATTCTCCGCGCAGGTCTGTTCGACCTCGGTGCCGTCGCGATATAAACAGCGATAGCAGGGGCTGTCGGGCAGGTCGGGCCGGAACACCGCGACCTGGCCTTCCATACGAATGGCGGCGCCGGACACTAATGGCTTGCGCGCGGCGACGCAGGCGGCATTGACGGCGTAACGGGTGGCGAAATTGTCGCTGGCATCGATCACCAGATCGACAGTGTCGATCTGTGCGCGCAACGCGGCAGCTTCCAAACGTTCCTGTAACGCGATCACCTGCGTATCCGGGTTCAATGCGGCCAAGCGGTCGCGCGCCGAATCGACCTTGGCGCGGCCGATATCGGCTTGTCCATGCAGCAGCTGGCGTTGCAGGTTGGAGAGATCCACGACATCGGGATCGGCGATCACCAGCGTGCCGACGCCGGCGGCGGCGAGATACATCGCGACCGGTGAGCCCAGGCCGCCGGCGCCGATGATCAGCACGCGCGCCGCGAGCAAACGGTCCTGTGCCTCGACGCCGAATTCCGGCAACAGGATCTGGCGGCTGTAACGCAGAAGTTGTTCGTCGTGCATGCGGGATATCCCAACGCTGTCGAACGGTGAATCGTAGAAACGGGTTCCGTCAGTGTAGCTGTTCGCCCAGGCCGACGGTATACAGCAGAATGGCGGGCACCTGAAAGAACAAGAGTGCGCTCTCGAAATAAATCCGTTCGCGGTCGGCGCTGTGCAACTGGCTGTGGTCGATGAGTGACTTCGGCAAGCCATGCCGCCAGACGTTGCGCCAGCACCAACCACACCACGATCGCGGTCGCTGTTATCCCGCCGGGCCAGAGATTGACCTCGATGCCGCGCGCTGCGGCCAGCCAATGAAACAGCATGGCGGCCGCCAACAGACTTTGGATCGGTAGCACCAGAGACGGCAGGCGTCCGAACAAGGGCAACAGCGGTAACAACAGGCTGAGCAGAAAACCAAGATTGATGAGATGACTGACGCGTTGTTCGCCGCCGTTCAGCAACTCGATGAGGGAAGGTGCCTCACGCAGCCCGAACAGGGCCGGATAGGCCAGCGCGATAAACAGCAGGAGGCTGAAGACGCGCGCGAGCGGCAGATAGACATGCTCGGCTACCCAGGTCGGCAGGCTGTGTGCAGGCAGGGCGGCGAGGACATGCTGTTCCGCCTTGGCCAGCAACAGGTTCAACGCGGCAAAGCTCGCGCAGGCGAACAACATGCGCGGCTGCGCGAACGCATCGATCAGATTCATGGCAGATTCATGCGCGAGCGCGTCCGCGCCGACTGCGCGCGGCGATGATGTCGGCAAGACGCGCCCGCCAAGGTACACAGCAGCCAAGCGAGCGCAAACGTCTTGAACATGGAATCGCGTACTTGGGCGTGCACGCTGCCTTCCCAGCTGAACGTGAACATCATCGATACTGTCACCAGCGCACCGACGCCAATGCCCGTGAGTGCGCCGTGCAGCCAGCCGCGTTGGCCGGCGATGCGCGCGGCGATATAACCCGGTGCGGCCCAACTGGCGAGGCCGATGATCTTGAAGCTGCCGTACAGTGCGGCAGAGGGCACGCGTTCCGATAAGAACGCCAGCGCAAACAAAATCACCAGGCCGAGCAACACGTACAACGCGATGAAACTGAGAATCCCGGCGCCGATGGCGCCAAGATGCAACATGGAATGCGGGTTCGTGACTGCAGTGGCATTCATCGTGAATGACTCAACGACCTTTGAATAATGCGCCGAGCACGCCGCGAATAATCTGCCGTCCTAACGAACTGCCCATGGAGCGGACGACGCTCTTGGCGAGGGCTTCACCGACGCCCTGACGCTGGCGGCCGGTGGATTTTTCGCGAGCCGGGGTTTCGTCGGTAGGCGCATTCGCGGCGGTGGCCTGCTGCGCGCGTGCCTGCAGGCGTTCGTGGGCGGATTCGCGGTCGATGGTTTGGTCATATTTTCCGCGCAACGGACTGCGTTCCAGGACTTGCTGGCGTTCAGCGGCGGTGATCGGACCCATGCGCGAGCACGGCGGACAGATCAGCGCGCGCTGCACGATGCCGGGCGTGCCCTTGGCATCCAACAGCGACACCAGGGCCTCGCCGACGCCGAGTTCGGTGATGGCGGTTTCGGTATCGATGCCGGGATTGGCGCGCAGTGTCTGCGCGGCGGCGCGCACCGCTTTCTGGTCGCGCGGGGTGAAGGCGCGCAAGGCGTGCTGCACGCGATTGCCGAGCTGGCCAAGAATGCTGTCGGGGATGTCCGAGGGATTCTGGCTGATGAAATACACGCCCACGCCCTTGGAGCGGATCAGTCGTACCACTTGCTCGATTTGCTCCACCAGCGCCTTGGGTGCGTCGTTGAACAGCAAGTGCGCCTCGTCGAAGAAGAACACCAGTTTCGGCTTGGGCAGATCGCCGGCCTCGGGCAATTCCTCGAACAGTTCCGCCAGCAGCCACAGCAGGAAGGTCGCGTAGAGTTTTGGCGTCTGCATGAGTGTGTCGGCGGCGAGGATGCTGATCACGCCCTGGCCGGAAAAATCCGTGTGCATGAAATCGTCGAGCGCCAGTGCCGGTTCGCCGAAAAATTGCGCCGCGCCTTGTTGCTCCAGCGTCAGCAGTGCGCGCTGGATGGCGCCGACCGACGCGCCGCTGATGTTGCCGTAGCGGCTCTTGATCTCCGTAGCGTTGTCGGCCAGATGCGTCAGCAGAGTGCGCAAATCTTTCAGATCGAGCAGCAGCAGACCCTCGTCGTCGGCGAGTTTGAAGGCGATATTGAGGATGCCTTCCTGAGTGTCGTTGAGATCCAGCAAGCGGGCCAGTAACAACGGACCCATGTCGGACACCGTGGTGCGGATCGGATGGCCTTGTGTGCCGAACAGATCCCAGAACAGCGTCGGGCAGGCGCGCGGCGCGTAGTCCGTCATGCCGAGTGTCTGCGCGCGTTCCAGCAGTTTCGGTTTGGCTTCGCCGGCTTGACTGAGACCGGACAGATCACCTTTCACATCGGCGAGAAACACCGGCACACCGCAACGCGAGAAGCCTTCGGCCAGGACCTGCAAGGTGACGGTCTTGCCGGTGCCGGTAGCGCCGGCGATCAAGCCATGGCGGTTGGCCATCGCCGTGAGCAAATGCAGCGCTGTCTCGCCGGTGCCGAGATGGATATGTTGATCGGTGTCCATAGGCGTTGGGATCCCATTGAATGGCCATCCGTAGGGTCAGGCCGTTGCAAGTATTTGATGCATTGTGCCGAAGTGTGACCGGGTTTGGAAATGGGAAGGCAATGAAATAACTGCCTTTGCAGTTCGTGATGCGGGTCGCACAGTCTGGGCGCGGCCGGCCGACAACACGTGCAAGTCGCTGTGTGCGGTTGGGCGCGCACAGGCTGATCGAGGCATTTGAAAATGAACGAAGAAGCGTTGGCCGTGCGTCCTGCCGGCCGCTGGGCGCCGTTGTGGACTAGATCCGAGCGTCTGCTAGAGAAATATCCCGGGGTGTTGTTAGGTATCAGCATGGGCCTGGTTTTGCTGGGCTATGCCGTGCCGTTGGTTTTTCCCGTCGCTACGGTCGTATTGAGCTATCGAGCGGTTGACGCACTCATTGAGCGGCGGACAGGCGGCCCTCGCCGGACAAGCGATCACGTTCGGGTGGATTGCGCTGTGCGCGAGCGTGAGTGTGTCGTTGTGGCGCTTGCGGGTGGCCGAACCCGGTGGTGAACCGTTGATGCAGGCGCAGGTGCCGGCCCTGTTTGATGCCGTTGAAGATTTACGCGCGACCTTTCAGGCGCCACCCATCACCGACATCCATCTGACAGACTCGTCTCAAGTGACAGTGCAGCGCATTCCACGCACAGGCTACCCCGTGGTATTTCGTCATGTGTTGATGGCAGGCATGCCGGCGCTCCAATGTCTGACCGCAGAGCAGTTCAAGTGTCTGCTGGCATCCGCGCTGGGTGGTTTATCGGTGGTACGTTCAGACATCGCCGGTTGGGTGGGCCAACTCGCGAATACGTGGCGCCAGTATCAACAGGCCGTTGCCGATCGACGGACTCCCGCGGCACTGTTGTATCGCGTGTTTCTGAGCGCTTACCTGCCGCTGCTCAGCGCAGTTCGCACAACGCCTGGATGCGGGTCATCGGTTGCGGCGTGATCGCTATGCCATGGAAATTGCCGATGATGATCTGGTGGCGCAGACCCTGGCGGCTGAGGTGGTCATGCAGCGTTTTCTGGAATCACATTATTGGCCCACGGTGTATGCGGCGGCCGAGCATTCAGCGACACCGAGCTTCAAGGTGTTCCGTCATCTGGAAATGATCTTTCGGCGTCGTGTCGATACCGAACTGGTCCAGGTATGGCTGCGTGAGGCTTTTGTCGGCAAATGGAAGCGCGATGACCAGGATGCGGGTTTGAAAGCGAGATTGCAGGAGATCGGCCACAACGCCGTGGACTATCGGCAATCGGATCAGATCAGTGCGGCGCAGGACCTGCTCGGTGCGAGCTATCAGTGGATCATAGATCGCTGCGATGCGCGTTGGGCGGAAGAACATCACCAGGAATGGTCCGCGCGGCACGTCAAATCGCAGCAACAGGTCGGGCGGCTTGAGCAGTTGCGTGAAACTCTCCAACAGGTTGGTTTGTTCGGTGAGGAGGCGATGCACTATGCCGCTTTGATGAAACGTTACGGCGCCGAGCGGGAGGCCCGGGAGGCCTACGAGAAAATCCTCGCGTTGAATCCGGACGATGCGCGCATCAACTTTGGTGTAGGCAAGTTTCTGCTGTCATGCCGTGACGCACGCGGCGTGGCTATCCTTGAGCGCGCGATGACCCTGGATAAACGTTATGTCGAGCCGGCCTGCCGGCTGATCTCCGGCTTCAGTGTCGAGAGCCGGGCGCAGGGCGCGGTGCGCAATCAGGTGCTGCCGGAACAAGGCGGGCGCGATGTGGCTTGAGCGTGGGGTCGAGTCAAGGGCGTAGAAAGTCGACAGCGGCGGCAATCACCGCGTGATCGCGCAGGATGCGATTGTGTCCCAGGCCCTCCGTATAAATGAGTTGTGCATTCTGCCAAGCATCCTGCAAGCGTTGTGCGTGGGTGGCGGGGATGTCGCGATCATCGCGATCGTGAATGATTAATCCCGGGATATCCAACGCGGTAAGCATGCGCTCCGTCGAAAGGCGCTGAAAGATATCCATACCAAAGCGTTGCTCGATGCGTGAGCGCATGGCGTCGATGACGTTAGCGGGGATGTGCAGATGATCGGCGAATCGCTGCACCAGGAATTCGGCGTCGGCGGGTGCGGCAATCGTAATCAGCCGTGGCAGCTGCAGTCCCTGACGCAGTGCGCGCGCCACAGCCGGTACACCGAACGAGTGGGCGATGGCGCCACTGAGCGTTCCGCTCGCGCCAGCGACATCCTGAATGGCTTGGGCATAGTCGAAGATGTGGGTGCTGGAGCCGGGGCTGTCGCCATGACCAGGGGCGTCGAAGGCAATGACGCGCAGGCCGCTGTTGACCAAGGGTTCGGCGAAGGCGCCCAGCTGCAATCCTCGGCCGTTCCATCCGTGAATCAGCAAAATCCCCGGCGCATCCGGTTTGCCCCATTGATAACGCGCCAGTTGCCGGCCAGCAGAGGTAATGCGGTCCACCTGTGCGTGGGTACGCCAGCGGGTTTCCCGGGAGGGGTTTGGGGAACGTTGGGTGGCGAACCAGAGCCGGCAGGCCCAATAGCCGCCGAATTGGGGGAAATAAGCCCCCAGATGCCTGAACCCGGTGCGCATCAATCGCAGTGATAGATCGGATGGAATGGGGTTGGGCATAAGCGTTGCGCCGGAAATGTGTGCTCGATCACAGACAACACTAAAGGGCCCTGTCGCCAAGGTCGATGATCTTACGTGGTTGCCAAGTCATATCGGCAATCTGGTCAGTGTAATCGTTCTGTGAGAGTAGGGGGTCGCATGAGTCCATTCAGACGTACCACCGCGTTTGCCCGCGATATGGGCAAGGGGTCGGCCAAAGGCCGTGGCGCGGACAATGCCCTGCGTCAGGCCCTGGCGCGGCGCCGCCTCGAAGAACGCCGAGAGGCGCAAATACTGAAGCAGCATTTGTACGACGTCTTTTCCGACGACAGTCATTAATGCTGAATTCGGTGGGCTGCCTGTCCGGTTGGGCAGGCAGCCGAATTCACTCAGCCAATCCAGAACCAAAACGAGCAGCCGAAGATTTCCTGCGGAGCATCCCGCGCGCTTGAACGCACGGGGTGCGCAGGATAGGAATGTCGATTCGGCGGCAGACTGCGACAGTAAAGGCTGGAGCTAAAAGAAAAAATCTGAGAGGGTTGTGTCTAGTGCCGATGGGCAGGTTTTATTAAAGACTGGGACAAGTCCAGAGTTTTCCTGGAGGGTGCAATTTGGAAGTACTCATTCAGGACATTTTTGCATTGATGAAATGTCGCCAATGCCTGAGCAATTTGGCCGGACTCTCTGAAGCAGATCATCAGTCGTTGATATAACAATTCCGCGAGCGGTTCGATTTCCAGACCTTTGCGGTATAAACGGATAGCCCCGTCCCATTCCTTTGCGGATTCGAAGAGTTGCCCGGTATCCAGCATGTGACGCAGCAGTTTGCTGCGTAAACGCTCGCGGAGAGTGAGCGCCCAAGCGCGAGTGGGTTCACGTTCCAGGAACGATCCCTGGTAGAGATTCAGCAGGCGCTCGCCGCACATTTCCAGCTGTTGGAGTACTGCAGGTTCTTTTGCGTGTATCAGCAATCGTTCGCAATAATTTACGATTTGTTCAAACTCCCAGACATCCACCCATGCGAGACTGCTATTTAGTGTGAGGCGGCGGTTACGGATGATAAGCAAGTTCTCAACGTCGAAAATGCGCCGCAATCTGTGTAACGTGACATCGAACGCATTGCGGTCGTTATCACCCTCTGCATCAGGCCAAAGTGCCTGACACAGAATTTCTTCATGTACTTCACGTCCGCCAAGGGCAATCAACGCCTGCAATAGTTCGAAGGGTCGCTGATGGCGCGACTGTGAGCGTGTAATGGGATGGCGATCTGATTGAACGCTAAAACGCCCGAGTGTGTGAATACGAATGGGTTGCCCGTCGCCGTGTTCCGACTGCAAGTCGGTCCAACTGCCGAGTTGATCGAGCGGGTGAAGATTGAGTCCTTGGAAATTAATGCCCATAACTAAAGCGTCCGGTGTGGCGGTCATTCTGGTTTGATTGTTATGCCGGCCCGATTGTCCTGCTGAAAGAGCAAAAGCCGGGTTTCATCACGGAGGTAATATTAGCAATACTCCATGCCCTAAGGAATTCGCCAATGACGGTGCGCGCTGTCTGAAACCCCCTGTATTTGGTGGCGGGGACACGCTGTTGGGGATGACGCGAAATGCGGCAGGACAGCAGGTTGCTAGAGTAAGGACTATAATTTCAATGCGTTGAATGTGAGGATCTGGCTAGACTCTTGGGGCCGCGCCGCCTCCTTATAGTGCAAACTGGGCGTGGATCGTTACAATTGTTAACTGCCGAGAAATACTGATTCTGTTGTAAGCATTTTGCTATGGCACGGTTCTAGGGTTCTGGATGAGTTTTCGAGCCTGGGAATGGTATGTTACAGCGGACTTTCTGCCTGCGGAAAAGGATGAGATAGGTGATCGACGTACTCACAGACTGGATCAGCCGGATGTTGGATGCCCTGACGCGGTGGTGGCGCTGGTTGGGTGGTCTTTACCATCCGACCACGCTCAAAGAGCGGGGGATGTTATGGAGTGGCGCCCTGTTATCGCTGACGCTGCTCGTGGTGTTAGGTGTACTGGGATGGTACTGGAGCGCCGAGCCTGAGGCCTTCGATGTGCGTCAGGTCGCGCAGGAACGCGCGGGGCAGTCCGACCAGCAGCGGCCCGTCACCGGTTATACCTTCACCAGCACGCTCATGCACATCGGCGAGACGCTGCTCGACAAGCGCGGCGGTTATCTCTCCAACGATCTGGCGCCGCCGGGTGTGTGGCTCGACAACATTCCTAATTGGGAGTTCGGCGCGCTGGTCATGCTCCGCGATGGCGCCGGTGGGCTGCGCAACCACTTGTCACGTTCGCAATCGCAATCGACAGAGGATGTCGATCTCGCGCAGGCCGAGCCGCAATTCAATTTTCAGAACGATTCCTGGATTCTGCCGGCGACCGAGAGTGAGTACCGCGCCGGTATCGAGGCGTTGGGGCGTTATGCCGTGCGTTTGGCCGACGACAAACAACAGAACGCGCAGTTTTATGCGCGGGCGGACAATCTCGCGCAGTATCTGCAAATCGTCGAGAAGCGCCTCGGCAGTCTGTCGCAACGTCTGAGCGCCAGCGTAGGTCAGGTGCGGGTGAATACTGATCTGGCAGGTGATGCTGCGGCGCGTCAAGCGACCCGCAGTGCCGGCGCAGTGGTGGTCAAAACGCCGTGGCGTGAACTCGATGATGTGTTCTACGAGGCGCGCGGCGCCGCCTGGGCCTTGCTGCATATCCTCAACGCCATCGAAGTGGATTTCGAAGATATCCTGGTGAAGAAAAACGCCATCATTTCGCTACGCCAGATCATTCGTGAGTTGGAAGCAACGCAGCAGGCGACGGTCAGTCCGGTGATTCTCAATGGCGGCGGTTTTGGTTTGTTCGCCAATTATTCGCTGAGCATGGCCAATTACATCGCCCGCGCCAATACCGCCGTGATCGATCTACGCGACCTCCTGCAACGCGGTTGATCCATGCCGCATCATCGCGGCAGCCACAGGATCAAGATCGCACACAGCACCGCCAGCAGTGCCACGAACCAGCGAAATTGCCGCAGCCGCGTAGCACGCGGCCGGGTATGCGTCGGCGCATGGCAATGCGGGCAGGACGGGGCCTCGGCTGAATACATTTGGCCACAATACAGGCAGCGTATTTCGGACCGGATCGGATCGGGCATGTTGGTCTCCTTCGCGGCGCCTATCTTACCAGCACATTACGCAGGGTTGCGGTCGGTGGGTGGCGCGCAGGTACAATCCGCTCGCTTTTTCCGATGGTGTAAGCCGAGTGAGTGACTATGTCTGAGTATTTGGTGGTCGTATTGGATGGTGTGTCGCAGTTGGAGTATGTCCGTGCAACGGCGTTGGTGCCGGCGCAGCAAGACTATTTGGACCGGCTCGATCAAAAAATGGATGCCGGCATTGAACTCGCAGGTCTGTACATCCAACACCCGGATGCCCTACAGAGGGCACAGTTCATCGCCGTGCAATTAGTGCAGGCCGTCCAGGCCGGTAATGAAGCGCAGGCTGCCGTGACCTGTGCCTATCTGGCCAACCGCATCCCCGATCTCAAGCAGGTGCGGGCCTCCACCCGTGCCGGCTTGCTGTCATTCGATCTCGTGTTCGACAAGGCCTTTAGCAAGGAAGTCAAAGTCGAATTCATGCGTCCGCCGGCCGTGGAGTGATCACGCATGGCTGAGCAATTGGCGATTTATCGCAACGGGATACTGTCCCATGAATTCGATAAACGGGCCGCGCTGGAGCGTATGCAGTTCGCCTATGTGCAGCGCATGGATGCGGACATGGATCGAGGCATCAGTCTTAACGGTGAGCGTATCCTCAGTCCCAGCCAGACACAGCGCAATCAATTCGTGATTGGCCAGTTGTTGGACGCGCTGGGTATCAACGACAGCCGCAGTATCGTCATGCTATGTCGTTATCTTGCGCAGCATATGCCGGATCTCGACATCATTCGCATCGAAGACGATGGCGACGAATCCCATGTCGATTTGGTCTACGCGTGAGGATAATAAGTTGGGGCGACGCTAGGCCGCCCCGCTTGACGCTCAGTGGGTTTTGCAGGTCTTGATGCCGAACGGCAGGTAAGCAGGACACCAACCCAGCAGGCCTGTCGCCAGCGGCACTATGCCCACCCAACCCCACGGCGTCTGCGGTCCGATAAAGACCAGGCTGATGAGTGCCAGACCCACACAGATACGCAGGACACGATCGATTCCGCCGACATTTCTATTCATATTCGCTGCTCCCAGTGTTTATCAAGACTCGAGGCATGATGCGCGCGTTGTCATTCCGATTCAGTAACTCGGTCACCATCAATCACGTTTCGCCAGAGCGGAGAGCGCCGCTCGGTCCGTTATCTCGATGCTACCACGGCCGAGTTGTACCCAGCCATTTTCAGCAAACCGTTTCAGATGCCGGGAGACGACTTCACGCGCAGAGCCTAATTCGACGGCCAGCGCCTGGTGCGTAAGGTCAATGTCTCCCTGTGCATTGCCGAGCCGCAGCAAGGCGCTGGCCAGGCGCGCATCGATCGGTGCGAAGGAGATTTCCTCCATGCGCGCGATCACCTCGGCAAGGCGCTGGCCCAGATTACCGAAAACGTAACGGCGAAAGGCCGATGAGCTGTCTAAGCCTTGATTGAAATGTTTGGCTGATAACGCAATCGCCGTCACGTCCGTATCGGTGATGCCCTCGGCAGGATAGCGTGCCGCACCCAGCAGACAGGCGGTCGTCAGCACGCAGGATTCTCCCGCGCCGACATGGTAGAGCACGACTTCGCGACCGCTCGCGGTCAGTAGTTGTACGCGCACGCTGCCTTCTGCAACCAATAAATAATCCTGGCAGGGCGATTCCGGCGCGAATACGCGCATACCCGCGGGCAGGTTCAGACAGTTTGCCTGTGCGAAGATAGCGTCGAGTTCGGCATCGCGTTGCGAGTCGGGGAAGAATTTACTCCACGGCGCAGGTTTCATAATGGAGCCATCCAGGTCAGGATGTGTAATCAGAACAAGTTCCTGTTGCGACTGCAAGGAAGACGTATGTCTAGAGTCGTTACGGCTAGTTTAATGTCGTGGGTGTTGCTTGCCGCGGGATAACGGTGCTGCGCTTCGGTGAAGCGGTGTTGCCCGTCAATGTGGTCAGTAATCTGTAGCGCGTTTTCGAGCAACTCCACTCGGTGGGCGGGACCGCGGCCAAGCCGGTCAGTTATCGTCTAGTACGCTCTCGGTGGTGGGCATTCAGCGGCGGCGCCGTATGAATCTCAGGGTGAATTCGATCTGCGCAAGATGCCCTCACTGGAGGTGCATCAAGCCGAGGCCAGCTGGCGTGCCATTGCGTCAAATGTTTCAGTGGACTCCAGGAGCTTGACGGTAAGATGTTGGGCTTGGTCGAGTTCCAACCCGAGCGCTGTGAGAATGGCAGTAGGTGGCGTGCCCTCCTCGCCGTCACCGATGTGATGCGCACGCAGCAGGTGATCCACGCACAGCATCAATTGCACATAGTCCGCCTGATCACCCGCATAGGCTACATTGTGGTGCTCGCCGCAGCTGATAATGATGGCCTCGGGCATATTCCAGGATGACATCAGCCAAGCGCCGATCTGCGTGTGTTCGATGCCGAGTACGCGACGTTCGATCAACGGAATCGGAATCTGAGGGTTGGCGGCGACCACCCGGTTCAGCAGGAAAAATTCAGCGCGGAACAGATGCCCCGCCAACAGGTAGCCGAAGTTGTGCAGCAATCCCGCCAGATAGGCCACGCCCGGTTTGAGCGGCAGGCGCGGACCGATCGCCGTGGCCAGCGTCTGCGCCAGCGCGGCACTGTAGGTGGCGTGGCGCCAGAAGGCCTGTAATCCCAGGGGGCCGTCGGCGGGATTATGAAAGGTTCGACTCGCCGCCAACCCCAGCGACATATTGAGCACCGTGTCGAAACCCAACACTCGCGTGATGGCCTCGTTGAGCGTTTCCACTTTGCCGCGATAGCCGAAGAATGCCGACCGCGCATAACGAATCACCTGCGCCGTCAGACTGGGATCGGCCTGGATAATGTTCGTGAGATCTTCGATGGTTGCCTTGGGGTTGTTGAGCAGGCGCAGCAGGCGATGCGCCATCTCAGGCATCGCCGGTAGCCGCTCGACGCCCTCGATCTGTTTGCGAATGTCTTCCAGCGGGCGCAGGGCAGTCAGCGGGTGTTGCTTTCCCAACTCGCCAGGCAACATGAAATCACGGATGTCGCGACTTTCCAGTACGCTCAGCGGGCGGGAGATCACGGCTTGCAGGCTGGCCTGGTGCAATGATTGGAACTCGTCGCCGCGCATGCGCACCAGGCTGTGGTGAAAGCCGGCCTCAAAGTGGATGTGGTCGCTGTCGGCGAAGTGTTTATCGATCACGACCGGCACGCCGTAGGGTTCGCCCAGCGGCGGTACGGAGCCTGACTCACAGTCGGGGAATACCTGTGTTGCCTGTTCCGCGGCGACGGGTATGCAGTCACCGCCAAGGAGTTCACGTAGCGCCTGGAAGTCGATGAGATGATTGGCCGGTAGCACGGCGAGCAGCAAACCCCGGCTGTCCTGGAGCAGTACGGCGCGGGCCATGTCACTCGGATCGATGTGCATGACCGTGGCGGCTTCGCTCAGCGTCTGAGTCGGGGCATGCGGAATCACCGCGTACTGCGCACGCAGTTGTTCGAGATGGGCCTGAATGCGCACCGCCAGCTGCATGTTTTCCCCCTTGCCTGACATAAGAATAAGCCAAACATCGCTACCGTGTCGTGCATTGATTCACAAGCCCGACACGGTAGCGAGTCCAAGCAGGTTTCACGCGTTCGTTCTGGCCTCTGGATGGCAATGCGGGCAGTAGCGGTTGGCGTGATAATAGGGCGACGCGCGGTCCTCGGCACTGACTGCCCAGCCGCAGCCGCGACAGAGCGTGGAATTGCCGGGCGCCAGACCATGGCCGATGCTCACGCGCGCATCGAACACGAAGCACTCGCCCTGCCATAGGCTTTTTTCGCGCGGGATCTGTTCTAGGTATTTCAGGATGCCGCCCTTGAGGTGATAGACCTGCTCGAAACCCTCGGCGAGCAGAAAGGCGGTGGCCTTTTCGCAGCGGATGCCACCGGTGCAGAACGTGGCGATGCGGCGTTGGCGGTTGTGGCCGAGGCGCTGTCGAACGTACTCAGGGAATTCCTGGAAATTCTGGATGCCGGGATCGATGGCGGCGCGGAAACTGCCGACGGCGTATTCATAGTCATTACGGGTATCGAGCACCAGCACGTCGGGATCCGCGATCAGCGCATTCCAGTCGGCGGGCGCGACATATTCACCGACCTGCAGGGTTGGATCGGTCTCCGCCACACCGAGCGTGACAATTTCGGGTTTGACACGCACCTTCATGCGCTCGAACGGGGGCGTATCCGCGAACGACTCCTTGTGTTCAAGGTCGGCTAGGCGCGAGTCGGCACGCAGCAGTGCGAGCAATGCATCGATGCTGGTGCGGCTGCCGGCCACGGTGCCGTTGATGCCTTCCCGGGCGAGCAGCAATGTGCCTTTGAGTTGTAATTGCGCACAGGTGGATTGAAGGCGCTCGCGCACAGCGTCGCAATCGTCCAGCGTAACGAATTTATAAAGTGCGGCGATGACGATGGCAGGACTGTTCATGTTGCGGTTTCTGTAAATAATACGGAGTAGTTGGTCGGCGCGAGTATACTTCAGGCGTAGCCTGCTGGTCAGCTTAGTGCTGACATGCGCTATTTTCTGCCGCGGTTCCGAAACCATCGGCAGGGACCTATAATGCGCCCAGAGGGTCGGCCAGTGTTGCGGGCCCGGATAAACTGCTTGTGAGTGGAGGTTATTGCATGTTACAGGCCGGAAATTCTGCGCCATCTTTTGATCTGCCCGACGCGGATCTGCGCGCGGTGTCGCTCGACAAGCAGCGGGGCAAACACCACGTCGTGTTGTACTTCTACCCGAAGGACGATACCTCGGGTTGCACGCTGGAGGCGTTGGACTTCACGACGCTTGCCGAAGATTTCGAGCGTGCAGGGTGCGTCGTCTTCGGCGTGAGTCGCGACGACTGCGGTAGCCACGCCGCGTTCCGTGACAAGCACGGGTTGAACGTGCAATTGCTCGCTGATGTTGACGGCGAGGTCTGCGAAGCTTACGGGGTATGGCAGGAAAAGGAGAAGGACGGTATCAAGAAAATGGGTATCGTGCGTTCGACTTTTGTGATCGACAAAGCTGGAATAATTCGCCACGCATTGTATGGCGTCACTGCCAAGGGGCATGCGCCGGCCGTGTTGGAACTGGTGCGCGCACTTGATTGAATCTGGAAACCGCCACGGGTGACGCCGCGCGCGCGTTATCAGGCGGATATTGCCCGGGGTGTTTTACGCCCCGATGCAGCGCAGTCCCAGGCGCTCGAATCCCTGCAGGATCTTTACGGGTTACTCGTGCAGGCGACATCCGCACCGTCCAGTTGGTGGGCGCGCCTGCTCAATAAACCTCGGCCAAGCGTGCGTGGCCTGTATCTGTGGGGTGGTCCGGGGCGTGGCAAGACTTATCTGATCGACAGTTTTTTCGAGTGCTTGCCGTTCCCGCAAAAACGCCGCGTGCATTTCCATTCGTTCATGCAGGAGGTGCATGCACAGCTGAGATCTCTGCCGCATACGCCGAATCCGTTGCGCCTCGTCGGTCGGCGCATGGCCGAACAATGGCGGGTGCTGTGTCTGGATGAATTTCACGTGCACGATATCGCCGATGCCATGCTGCTGGCGGGGCTATTGCAGGCCTTGTTCGATGCCGGCATCACCCTGCTGGCTACCTCCAACGTCGCCCCCGATGCATTGTATCTAGAAGGGTCTGCAACGGGATCGCTTCCTCTTCGCTATCGATCTGCTCAAGACGCACACCGCGGTCCTACACCTGGATTCGCCCGTTGATTTTCGTTGTGATCTGCTCGATCGCAGCGGTACCTATCATGTATTGGATGGCGCGGCTGGGCAGGCCATTTTGACGCGGGATTTTCGTCGCTTGGCGCCGGTTGAGGTTGTCTTGGCTCCGGTGCTGACACTGAATCAGCGTGTCGTACCGGTGGTGGCGGTGGCCGACGATGTCATCTGGTTTCGCTTCGTCGATTTATGTGAAGCGCCGCTGTGGGCGCGCGATTATCTGGAAATTGCCCAGCGTTACCACACGGTTTTTCTGAGTGACATACCGCGGATGGACGAAGGCCGGGACGATGCGGCGAAGCGTTTCATGCATCTGATCGATGCGCTCTACGACCATAACGTCAAACTGGTCGCAACGGCGCAGGATGTTCCGGAAAATCTTTACAGCGGGCGCTATCTGCAGTTCGCCTTTGCGCGCACCGTAAGCCGATTGGCGGAAATGGGCAGTCACCGCTATCTGGTCAAGCCGCATCGTTAAGTGTCGGTGCTGGACGTATAACAATCGCTGCATCCACCCCGGTGAGGGGTTGCCAGGGGAGAGCGTCGGAACGCTCTCCCCTGGCAGTCAGCCAGCGCAGGGTTTGCCCGAGCGCGCGGTATCAGAGTTTTAGACGCAGCCGGTCGGTTTGGGCAGGCCGCCCCATTTGCAGATCAACTTCATCGGGCCCTTCATGAACACGTCGTACAGATGCTTGCTGTCGACGTTCATGGCCTTGGCAAATTTGCGAATCGGGGGTACTACGCCGTCTTCTTCATACATACGGCGCGCTTCCAGGATGTAATTCATGACTTCATCCGTGATTTCCATGTCTTCGGCGGCTGCGAGTTGGCGGGCGACTTCCTCGGACCAGTCATCACGGTCGACTAAGAAGCCTTCGCCATCAACAGGGACGGATAGTTGTGCACTCATTGCGGATACCTCATTGCTTTGGATTCAAGTGTCTTGCGAGTAGATGCGTGTGCTCTGGTGGCACACCTGAAGTGGAGGTAGTGTAGCAAGGCGATCAGGTAATCGCGACACTCGTCAGCTCAGTTACACCGTGAATTTTAGGCATATATAAACTGTGGGAACCACGACAGCGACGCCATCGGGGTCAAATTCAGTGGGTTTGTCAGCGGTATTGCGGAGGGACTTAGATAGATTCTCCGTGCGGCCCGTTATCCGGTCTGCTGAAGGCCGTTTTGCGGGTGGCATGGGAGCTGGCGTCGCTGGTCGGCAGCAGGGTGTAGATGCGATTGAACAGTTGCTCGGTGCCCTCGCGTACAATCTGCGCCGCATCATCCACGAACTTATGATTGAGCATCGCTACGGTACCGAGTGCACCGATCACGAGGCCGATCAGCAGTACCAGGCTGACCACCTTGTGACTCTTGCCCTTGGCGGTGTCGGAGACCAGGTTGGCTTGGCCGTGTCGACGAATCTGAGTGGTGCCGGTAAGCCGTTGGCTGCCGAGCCGAGCCTCTTGTTGCAGTTCCAACGGGGCATGTTCCCCGCCGACTTGGTTGAATCGACCTTTGGTATGGCCAAGCATGATAGCCAGTTCGAGATCTTGGGGCGCAATCGTACTTGCCAGCGTGGCGCCGGGGTTGCCTGGGATCGCCAGCTGGGCCCGCAATTCGGTGATTTCCTGCTGGGATTTGCGCAGCATCCGCTCCGCAGCGCCGATGCGGTCGCGGGCGATATGGTGTGTTGCACCGCTGCCGCGCGTCAGTTCGGCCGCGGCCTGATCGCGGACTTTGCGAGCGGTATCCGCCAGATGCTCCAGTTCGCGCAGACGCGCCTCACCCTTGAATACGGATTGCGCCAACGGGCCGGCGTCGCCTTGGGCTGGCGTGGAGGGTGGGGGTTTGTGGTCGTATATGCTCGCGCTCATATTCGCGCCTCGCTGTGCCTGGGGCATTAAGTCCGGTTGTTCTTGGGCGAACATCTATTTCGCCGTGATAGCAGAATACCGCGTATTTCAGCCAATTAACTGGCAGTGGATCGCAAAGGTTTTGCCAATTGCCGCACATAATCCAGTTTTGATTCAGGGACTTACGTTGCCCTGACGGTATCTATATCGGCCTCGCGGTAAGCCTCTTAAGGAGGTTATGGCATAGGCTGGAATTTGACGATTCACATGCCAGGGGCCACAGTATGCCGCTCTTATGTACCGCGACAGACTTTAAGGATGTGCAGTTTATGGCTTCGGATGTGAATGAATTGACCGTCAATTATGAAGAGGACGGCATACTGGTTGTAAAGGAACTGGATAAGAAGATTTTGTCCAAAGGGGCATGGTCCACGGTCATTTACCGCTATCAGGATTGGGATAAGGTCAAGAACGACTATGGCCCCGACCGCTACACCATTCGCCGCTATCAGAAGCGCAATGGCGAGTATTCGCAGAAGTCCAAATTCAATATTTCCAGCCGGGACCAGGCGCAAAGCCTGATCGAGGCCTTGCAAGGCTGGATAGCCGACTAGGCACCTTTGGCTATAGTTGTTCAGCGGCTGGGCGGGACAGGTGTTCCGCCGGTGGCCTGATAAATGCAGAAATTTAACCGCCTAATTCGGGCTGTATCGCGTGCGACGGAGGTGAGTCGATATGCGAAGTTATATACGCCATCCATCGGACATTCCTATCGAGGTCGAGCACGAACCGGTGTCTTCGACCGAGACCCGCAAACTGCATGACGTAAGTTGCGGGGGGCTGTCTTTCAGCGTCACCAAGGCCATCGAACCCGAGACGATCATCCGGGTACAGATTACCTGCGTAGAGCCGCCTTTCGAGGCGCCCTGTCGAGTGACGTGGTGCCGGCCGGTCCACGACCAATATTTGATTGGCGTAGAGTTTCTGGCGCAACAGGACGAATTTCGGGCGCGCATGGTGGAGCAGGTCTGTCATATCGAGCACTACAAGCGGGAAGTCTTTCAGCGCGAAGGACGTCAGCTGACCGGTGAACAGGCGGCGCGGGAGTGGATCCAAAAATACGCCAAGGATTTTCCGGCACTGAATTCAATGGTCCTCGGCGGCCACTGAACACCCTTCAGGTCGTCTGACGTAGCCATGTCAGCCAGGTCTGCGCCAAGGCGGGATCTGGCGAGGCGACCGCCGAACGTGCCTCCAGGCGCGCCACGAACACCGCATCACCCTCCAGTGTGTAACTTCCACCGCCGGCCTCGGCGAAGATGCGCGTCCCGGCCGCGAAGTCCCACAGCTTTTGGCCGCCATGCAGATAGAGATGGCCACGGCCTGCGGCCAGCCAGGCCCATTCCAACGCGCAAGAACCGAAGTTGCGTTGCGAATGATACGGCGGCGTTTCGATCAAGCGTTGACGTAACGCCGGTGCCAGACGTTTGAGATCGATCAGCGCAATGCACTGCTTGAGCGGTAGAGTGATAGGGGCAGTTTGTAAGCGCTCGCCATTCAGCCACGCCCCCGTATCGCGTTGGCTGGTGAAGCACTCGTCACGGATGGGATCGTAGATCAGACCGAGTTCTGACCTGGCCGTCGCAAAGCAAGGCCAACGATACACCGAAGAACGGAATCCCCGCCGCAAAATTGCTCGTACCGTCCAACGGATCGAGACACCACAGTGATCGAGTTGGGTTGTTCAGTAATGTCTGCTGTTCGGTTGCATCCATTTCCTCGCTCAGAAATGCAATGTCCGGCCACGCCTGATGCAGCTCCGCGCGCAGACGCGCATCGATGGCGAGATCGGCTTCGGTGAGGATGCTGCCGTCGGCCTTGTGTTCCTGCGTGACACGGGTGAAGCGCGGCAGCAGTTCTTCGCGCGCGGCGCGGCGCACGATGTCGCTCAAGCGATCCAGATCGGGAAGTGCGTGGTTCACGAGGAACAGCTGACTGAGAGTTTACGGCCCCAATCCGGCGGTGGCTCGGCCAGATCCGTGTCGTTGGGGTGTTCTGCAAACGGGTCGGCAAGCACCCGCAGCAGTCTGTCGATCTCGGAATAATCGCGGTGCACGTTCGCGCGCTCGATGGCGTTCTGCGCCAGATAATTACGCAGCACGTATTTGGGGTTGGTTTGATGCATCTGTGCGCGGCGTGTCGCATCGTTGCTCTGTTCGCTGCGCAGGCGCGCGGCATAGTCATCCGCCCAGGCGGCGAAGGCGGCGCGATCTATGAAGTGATCGCGTACACGGGCATTATCGGCGGCGGCCATGCTGGCGAAATCACCGAGCAGCCGCCAAGTGTTGGTGTAATCACGGCGTTCGGTGGCCATCTGATTCAACAGGCGTTGCGCAAGCTGCGCGTCGTCCGGGCGTGCATCACGCAGCCCGAGTTTACGGCGCAAACCCGCGTCGTAATGCGCGCGGAAGGCCTCTTTATAGACATCGAACTGCGCCATCGCCATTTCCGCCGCGGCCTCGCCGTTGTCATCGAACAGTGGCAGCAGCGCCTGACCTAAGCAACTCAGATTCCACAATGCAACATCCGGCTGGCGATCGAAGGCGTAGCGGCCCTGATGATCGGAATGGTTGCAGACAAAGCCCGGCTCGTAATCGTCCAGAAAACCGAACGGACCATAATCGAGCGTGAGTCCGAGGATGGACATATTGTCGGTGTTCATCACGCCGTGGGCGAATCCGACCAGCTGCCAGTCGGCGACCAAGCGCGCCGTGCGCAGTACGATCTCACGATACAGGGCGAGATAACGATCAGCTTGGCCTTTGAATTCCGGGTAGTGATGATCGATCACATAATCCGCCAGCGTGCGCAGCTCCGTGAGCTGATTGCGGTAATAGAACACCTCAAAGGAACCGAAGCGCACATGACTGGGTGCCATGCGCAGCAACATCGCGCCGCTCTCTATGGATTCGCGATAGACCTCTTCATCGGAGCCGACGATGCACAATGCGCGCGTGGTCGGAATGCCGAGGCCATGCATGGCCTCGCTGCACAGGTATTCACGGATCGTCGAGCGCAGCACGGCGCGGCCATCGCCCGCGCGCGAATACGGTGTCTGTCCGGCGCCTTTCAGTTGCAGCTCCCAGCGTTCGCCCTGTGTCGTCATGACCTCGGCAAGAATAATGGCGCGACCGTCACCGAGCTGCGTCACATAGTGGCCGAACTGGTGCCCTGAATAGAGCATGGCCAGCGGTTCGCTGCCGGCGAGCAGCTTGCCGCCATTGAAGATCACCGGGAAATCGGCGCGTTCGGCCTCGGCCGGATCAAGATCGATCAACGCCGCCGCAAGCGGATTGAAATGAACGAGATAGGGACTGCCCAGCGGGGTCGGCAGTACTCGCGAATGGAAGTGCCCGGCCAAGCGCGCAAAGCTGTTGCTGAAACGCAGTTGTTCCAGCGTCAGTTGACGCTTGTATTGCGCTGCGGGAGTCGACATCAGCCTTTGATCAGGTCCATGAGTTCCGCGCGTGAACGCGCGTTTTCGCGGAAACTGCCGCGCATGGCGCTGGTGACGGTGGAACTGTTCTGTTTTTGCACGCCGCGCATCATCATGCAGAAATGACTGGCCTCGATGATAACCGCGACGCCATGCGGATTGAGAATTTCCATCATGGCGTCGGCGATCTGGTTGGTCAGGCGTTCCTGTACCTGCAGGCGGCGCGCGAATACATCCACAATGCGCGCGACCTTGGATAAACCGATGACCTTGTTATTCGGCAGATAGGCGACATGCGCCTTGCCGAAAAACGGCAGGATATGGTGTTCGCACATCGAGTAGAACTCGATGTCCTTGACGATGACCATTTCCTCGCACTGTTCGTCGAAGACCGCATTCTTCACGACGTCCTGCACGGTCATGCCATAGCCGCTGGTCAGGAAGTCCATCGCCTTGGCGACCCGCAGTGGGGTGCGCTGCAAACCCTGCCGTTCGGGCTGTTCGCCGATGCGCACCAACATCTGCCGGATAATGTCCTCGAAGCCGGCATCGTAGACCTCGTCGTTCTCGGTATCGTAGTCGTCGAAAATAGGCGGCTTGGTCTGGGCGGGCGTGATACGTTTGTTCATGGGCGTATCCTTTGGCGCGTGAGGGTTTGCAGGGCAGGGCAGACGCGAGTTGTGATTATACGCATTTTGACCCGGCTGACGACTCTGTCGGCGCACTCAACCCGATGACCCATAGGGATTTCGTGACGACGCAAGCTGCTTATAATGCAGCCGATAAACAGATTAACCCAACACAGATGTGAACCGAGACCATGGAAACCAAGACCGTTCAATTCATTAAACAGCGTAACTATCAGAGCATTGTCAAAGACAAGGTCGTGCGTCTGCGCTATGGGGTGTTCGAACAGGGTACCGAACAGGCGTTGGCGTTTCGCGATGATCTGTTTTATCTCCACGGTGGGTATGGCGGTGCGTTTCCCAAAGTCGAGGCGGCCTTGGAAGGCCTGAAGGTCGACGCCAAGGTCGAGGTGTTGCTGACGTCGGAGGAATGCTATGGCGAACGCGATCCGAACTTGGAGTTGACCGTCGATGCCGAGGCGATACCCGCCGAGGCGCGCATCGTTGGCACGCATGTGGAAGGTGAGGCGCCCGATGGAACGTCATATCCGTTCTTGGTGGTGGCTATCGAGGGCGATCAGATCAAGCTTGACGGCAATCATCCGCTGGCCGGTAAACATCTGCGTTTTACGCTGGAGGTTCTGGATGTGCGCGATGCCAGCGGCGCAGAACTCGAGGCCGGCTATGCCTTTGGACTCTCCGGATAAACTACCTGTAAGTGCGCGCGGGTCGCGGATGTATGGCGCGTCCCGCTGAAGCGTATTTCCTCGCGCTGGATCAAGGCGGCCATTCCAGTCGCGCCTTGGTGTTTTCCGCAACCGGCGAAGTCATCACGCAGGCACAAAAGGCGGTTGCCACGCATGCGCCTCATCCTAATTGGGTCGAGCAGGACGCGCAGGCCCTCGTCGACTCGTTGCGGAGCGTGATTGCCGACGTGCATGCCACGTTGGGACGAAACGCCAAGCATGTGCGCAGCGCGGGACTGGCCACGCAGCGTTCCAATTGCGTCTGCTGGGATCGCCGCGATGGCCAAGCGCTGAGTCCTGCGCTCAGCTGGCAAGATCGGCGCGCGCAGCGCTGGTTGGAAAATCTTCCGCTGGATGATGTCTGGTTGCGCGCGCGTACTGGCTTACAGCGCTCGCCGCATTACGGCGCCAGCAAACTGCGCTGGTGCCTCGATCATCTGCCTGCAGTGCGTGAGGCGGTCGCCGCGCGGCGGTTGGCTTGTGGGCCGTTGGCGAGTTTTCTCGCTGCGAACCTGCTGCGCGAACGCCCTTTGCTCATCGATCCAGCCAATGCCGCACGCACGCTGTTATGGAATCTGTCCGAACGCGATTGGGATGCCGAGCTGTTGCAGTTGTTCGGTATCGAGCGTGATTTTTTGCCGCGCACTGTGACCGACCTGTTACGACTATGGCACGCTTGCCTGGGGCGACTCGTCATTACCATTGCGTGTGTTGACCGGCGATCAATCCGCGGTTGTATTTGCCGAGGGCCAGCCGCGTCCGGATACGCTCTACATCAATCTGGGTACGGGCGCATTCCTGCAGCGGCCGGTTGCCGCGTTGGTATCGCCGCCGGATGGTGTGCTCGCCAGCATCGTCTATGCAGATGAGACACGCGCAATGTACGTGCTGGAAGCAACAGTGAATGGCGCCGGAACAGCGCTGGATTGGGCGCGCGATCAGTTCGGCATCGACGACATCGAGGCGCGACTCCCGGACTGGTTGAAGATGGCAGGCGAGATACCATTGTTCCTCAACGGTGTCGCCGGATTGGGTTCGCCCTGGTGGCGTGCCGATTTCACCAGCCGTTTCATCGGTCAGGGCGAAGCTCAGAATGAGCCGTGGGCACAGGCCGTGGCCGTGGTTGAAAGCATCGTGTTTCTGATCGCGGAGAATCTACAGCGCCTGCAAGGCGAGACGCCCGTGCAACGCATTCAAGTGAGCGGTGGACTCGCGCACCTCGACGGGCTGTGTCAGCGGCTGGCCGATGTCAGTGGCCTGCCGATCCTGCGCAGTTCACAATCCGAGGCGACCGCACGCGGCGTCGCCTGGCTGCTGGCAGATGCGGAGGGCCTGAGCGGGTACGCCAGCGATGGCGAGCGGTTCGCGCCACAACCGAATCCCGCCTGCAGCGTGCGCTATCAGCGCTGGCGCGAGGAAATGCAGCAGGCCGTGATCGGGTGATGCGTTCAAGCCGCTGCGCACCCGGGTCGACAACAATATTTAGGGAAGGGCTGATTAATTTCTCAGACGTCATCCCGGCGAAAGCCGGGATCCAGTAACCACCTGAATACGAACATCTGGATTACTCGCTACGCTCGCCCTGCGGGCCGCCCTTCTGGCGTTCAACGCGCTGCGCGCTTTTGTCCGGATCTCCGTTACGCTACGTCCGGAATGACGAATTGATCAGAACTTCCATAGTACGGAGCAGACATGCAGCGGCCCATACTGATCGCCCACCGCGGCTATGCCGCGCGCTATCCGGAGAACACCCTGCCGGCATTCCAAGCGGCGGTGCAGGCCGGCGCGCGTTGGTTAGAATTCGATGTGCAGTTGAGCGCAGACCGCGTGCCGGTGTTGTTGCATGACACGACACTCGATCGGACCGCCGGCCAGCCCGGCGTGGTATTCGATCTCACCGCACAGCAATTAAGTGCCATCAGCGTCGGCGAGCCGGCGCGTTTCGGCACGCAATTCGCCGATGTGATGCTGCCGACGCTCGCCGAAGTAGTCGCCTGGCTGTTGACACAACCGCAGGTGCAGGCCTTTGTGGAGATCAAGACCGAGAGCATCCACCGGTTCGGCGTCGAGGCCGTGCATGTAGCGGTGATGCGCGCGCTGGAGCCGGTGCGTGAGCGCTGCGTGCTGATTTCCTTTGACGATGCCTTTCTGTTCGCTGCGCGCCTGGCGACATCGGGGGCAGCACCGATGCGCATCGGTTGGGTTGCGGCCGACTGGAATGATGACTGCGCACGGCGTGCCCGCGCACTCGCGCCGGATTTTCTGTTCGCCAACTACATGCGTCTGCCGCCGGAACCGCAACCCTTGTGGCCAGGCCCTTGGCAATGGGCGGTGTATGAAGTCGCCGATCCGGACGCAGGCGCTCGCACTCGCCGCGCGCGGTATCGCCTTCGTGGAAACCATGGCGGTGGGTGAACTGCTCGCCGATGCGCGTTTATCACCTGTGTATGATCACGCCTGACGTCGATGTCGTCGTTGTCGGCGCCGGCATCCAAGGTGCCGGCGCCGCGCAGGCCGCGGCCGCGGCCGGCTACAGCGTCGTACTGCTGGAGCAGACCGGCATCGCCAGCGGCACGTCGAGCCGTTCCAGCAAATTAATCCATGGCGGATTGCGTTATCTGGAAAGCGGGCAACTGAAACTGGTTCGCGAATGTCTGCGCGAACGCACGCTGCTGTTGCGCAACGCGCCCGATCTGGTGCGCCTCACGCCGCATTACATCCCGGTCTACCGGGACACGCGTCGCCGACCGCTCATGTTGCGCTTGGGCTTGAGTGTGTATGCGCTGCTCGGGGGATTGCGTCCGGAGCTGTATTTCAGTGCCGTACCGCGCCGTGATTGGGCGACGCTCGACGGGTTGCGTCAGGATGGTCTGCAAGCGGTGTTTCGCTACTTCGATGCGCAGACCGACGACGCGGCGCTAACCCGCGCCGTGGTGCGTTCCGCTGCAAGCCTGGGTGCGCGGCTGTTAATGCCGGCCACCGTGTTGAAGGCCGTCGCCACCGGGCAGGGCGTGCAGGTGCAGTATCGCGATGCGTCAGGCGAGCATGTTCTGCACTGTGCCGCGCTCATCAACGCCGCCGGTCCCTGGGTCAATGCGGTGCTGGAACGGATCGAACCGCATGCGCAGCGCTTGGACATCGACTGGGTGGCGGGCACGCATATCGTCCTGCCGCAGCGTCTGACTCAAGGTGTGTTTTACGCCGAAGCGCCACGCGATGGCCGCGCCGTTTTCATCATGCCCTGGCGCGACGGGCAGACGCTGGTGGGCACCACCGAACGCAGCTATCAAGGCGATCCCGCCGCCGTTGCGCCGACCTCGGAGGATATCGCTTATCTACTCGGCACTGTGCGCCATTATTTTCCCGCGTATGCACGACTCGAACCCGTCGAAGCCTTCGCCGGCCTGCGCGTCTTGCCGCACGCAGACAGCGAAGCCTTCGGTCGCTCGCGCGATACGCGTCTGCATAGCACGCATAGCCAGCGCGTGGTGTCGATCTACGGTGGCAAACTCACCGCCTATCGCGCGACAGCGGCGCGGGTTATCGAGATGCTGCGAGTAGTCTTGCCGGCGAGAGAACGGCAGGCCAGAACGGAGGCATTGAGAATTGATGAGGGAGATCGCGACTCGATGCTGTCAAGGTAAGGTAAAGACATCCGCGGTCACCGCGTGCGCGCCCTGCTTGCGTTGCGCGGACGCGGCGTCGTAGACCACCAGTATCGAGGTGGCATTACCACCGTCCGGTGCGAACAGGGTCATACCTTCGGCGTGATCGACACCTTGACCATAAGGTACCTCCAGAACCCGCTCGAGTGCGTCGGTCGGAACCATGGCTTCGCTGTCCGGTTCCGCCCCGCCTCGCCAGCGCAACACGGTGACCGGGCCATCGAGAGCCAGCGTCGGTCCGGCGAGGATCAGCAGGTCGCGGCCCTGCACGCACAGATCGCGGATACCGAGACCGTCCAACTGTAGAAAATGTTTGCGGTACAGCTGCGCGTCGGGACCGATGGCATTCAAGCGCAGCGTCGCGGGTTGTTTGCGCTCCGCTTCAAGTTCCAACTCCAGAATCACTGCCCAGCCACGCAACACTGGACCGCGCAGGCCGAGGAACAGGCGCGTGCCGTTGACGGCCAGGCCTTCGATATCGAAGCCGTTGTCCTTGCCGGGGATGGCGAGAAAGGGTTGCAGATGCTTGTCGTCGCGCAGTGCCTTCGTCAGATCGTTGCCTTGCGCATCGCCGTGCAATTGCGCGGCCGTGCGTGTTGTGCCCGCGTGTGTATGTTCTTGCACAAGGGTGTATGTCCCATCGCGTTCGATAACGGGGATACGTGCCAGCAGATAGCGGTTGCCGTCACTGCCGATCTTGGCCAACTGTTTGCGGGCCTTCTCGCTGCCCGCGTTCAGTTGCGGCTGCTTGCGCTTCAGACTGTGCGAACCGACCAGCCACAGGTAACCGTCGGCGTAGGCCAGTCCTTCCAAGTCCACTTCTTCGATGTCTGCAGGGATCGGCTGGCGGTGCCACCGGCAGTCGTAAATAGTCGTGCAGTGGAAACTGTTGGTGATCGCCATAACGATGGCTATCGATCGGAACGAGCCGCTCCAGGCTGATCGTTTCGTCGTTGCTGACCCATAGGGTGTTGCCGATCTGCACCGCAACGGATAAGCCGTCGCGCAATTGCTTGCCCTTGCTCAGATCGTTGCGTTTGGGCGAAAACTCTAGCATGAAGGGTATCGGACATAGCGCTGTGCGAGGGCGGATTTGAACTCTGCCCCCCGTCTTTGCTCCTCATTGTTTGATGAACTTGATGACGTGTTCCTTCGTTGGCGCATCGTTGTCGAAGCCGCCGTGCGTGGTGCTGGTACTGGTCTTGCCGGGCGAGACGTGGACGGTGACGTTCTTCAGCTTGGCCAATGTCGGATCGAAATAGTTCTCCATGCCCAGGATCGGTATGCGCTCGCCGCCCTCGAACGATTCCGACACCAGATACAGCAACGAGCGTTTGTAGAGCCCGCAGGTGGCGTCGTCTTCCTTATTCGCGTGGCTTGAAATCCAGCGCCACCGAATTGATGCAATAGCGCAGGCCGGTTGGCTGCGGACCGTCCGGAAACACATGACCGAGATGCGCATCGCAGCGCGCGCAACGCACCTCGGTGCGGATCATGCCGTGGCCGCGATCGACATGTTCGTCGATGGGCGCATCGGCGGCGGGCTGATAGAAGCTCGGCCAGCCGCAGCCGGAATCGAATTTGTTGTCGGAGACGAACAGCGGCGCGCCACAGCAGATGCAGTGGTAGTCGCCGACGCCTTTGAAATCGTGATACTGACCGGTGAAGGCGCGTTCGGTGCCGGCGTGGCGTGTAACCTGATACGACTCGGGCGTGAGTTGTTCGCGCCACTCCGCGTCGGTCTTTTCGATCTTGTCGGTCTTGTCATTCATGGGAACCCCGGAGATCACTGTGCCGCTCGATTATGCGCCGCCTGCTTGCGCACGCCAATCCGCTTGCATCCATTGCCGTTGCCTCGTTACCCTGACCTTATGTCGACACGATTGACCTTGCCGCAAATTCCCGATGCCGCCCTGGAGTGGCGTGCCATCCGTTCGCCGGGTCCGGGCGGGCAGAATGTGAACAAAGTGGCGACGGCGATTCAGTTGCGGGTGTATCTCGACAAGGCCGAGTTGCGCCGGCCGTACGCGCGCGCCTGGAGAAACTCGCCGGACGGCGCGTCAGCACCGAAGGCGCGCTGCTGATCGAGGCGAACCGCTTCCGCAGTCAAGAGCGCAACCGCGCCGACGCCTGGGAACGTTTCGAGGCGCTGCTGACCAAGGCATTGGTCAAACCCAAACCGCGTATCGCCACCCGGGTATCGAATGGCCAGCGCCGCCAGCGTGTGGACGACAAAACCAAACGCGGTGCCACCAAACGCTTGCGGCGAACCACGGGCGCCGAGGAGTGATCCCTGTAGGGCGTCTCAAAATAAGTGCGTGTCTCGTCATTCCGGCGAATGACGGAATCTAGTGTTTTCAGTCGATTGGATGCCGGCATTCGCCGGTGTGACAAATTACTAGAGATGCCTTGTAGTTCAGATCAGCCGCCTGGCGCCGATGAACAGGCAAGTCACTGAACGCGTAGTGCGCGGATGAATTGCCATGGCGGTTAGAGCACAGAAGAAAACCCATAAGAAAGTCCAGAAGCAGGGCGGATTCTTCCGCACCGTGCGCATCGCCGTGTTGCTGCTGCTGTTGTTCGCGGTGGCCGGCGATGCCTGGCTCACTCAACTGCGCAGCACCGATTGGGATGAGTCGCTGTGGGTGAGTGTCTATCCCATCAATGCCGACGACAGCGCCGCGACGGCGGACTACATTGCCAGTCTCGATGATGAGTCTTTCACTCCTATCGCGGACTTCATGGCCCGCGAGGCGGAGCGTTATGGCATCACTGTCACCAGCCCCATGCAGGTACGATTGGCCCCCGAAGTACGCGAGCGGCCGCCCGCGCCACCGGCGAACGGTCAACGCCTGGCGGTGATGGGCTGGAGTCTGCAGATGCGTTACTGGGCGTGGCGGACCGCGCGCGCGTATGCCGGACCGCCCAGCGATATTCAGGTTTTCGTGCAATATTTCGACCCGGAGCAGACCGACCGCGTGGCGCATTCGCTGGGCCTGCAGAAGGGTCTGATCGGCGTCGTCAATGCTTTCGCCTCACGCAAACATAGCGGCCAGAACAATGTCATCATCGCGCATGAATTGCTGCATACCGTCGGCGCGAGCGACAAATACGACCCCGCGAACAACCAGCCGCTGTATCCGCAAGGCTATGCCGATCCCGATCAGGATCCGCTTTACCCGCAGACGCACGCCGAAATCATGGGCGGGCGCATCCCGCTGTCCGAGAACGAGGCGGACATGCCGATATCACTGAACAAAACGCTCGTTGGACCAGAGACGGCGGCCGAGATCAATTGGCTGCAGCCGGCGTCTTAAACCTTCTCGGGTACGTTGCTGCTAGAATGTGGGCCTCGTAAACGCCGCACGACAACATTTTTCTCGATGCGTTCCTCGCCGAAGATCCGTTTGCGCGAGTCGCCTGCGAGACCTTTGTCGCGCACAACCTGGTGGTGGTCGCGGGTGAGTTCGGCATCGCGCCAGGATGGATTGTTCGAACGGCTCGAACAGCGCGCGCCGGATATCGTGCGCGAGGCGTTGCGCGCGATCGGCTATCGGGCGGATTTTCCGGGCATCGATCCCGACACCTGCGAAGTCCGCATCGTCTGGAACCGACAATCCGTCGACATCGACCGTGGCGTGACGCATGGCGACGGTAATCTGGGCGCGGGCGATCAAGGGCTGGTGTTCGGCTATGCCTGCGACGAAACACCGGAGCTGCTGCCGCTGCCGCTCGCGCTGGCGCATCGGTTGGTCGAACGCCAAGCCCAGTTGCGCAAATCCGGCGAACTCCCCTGGCTGCGGCCCGATGCCAAATCGCAGGTCACGGTGCGTTACACCGACGGCGTGCCAGTTGCCATCGAAACCGTGGTGCTGTCCACGCAGCATGCTCCGGAGATCGAAGTCGAACAGCTTGCGTGACGCAGTGATCGAATCGATCATCCGTCCTGTGCTGCCGGAGGCGTTGTGCGAGTTCCCGCCGACATTCCTCGTTAATCCCACCGGTCGCTTCGTCGTCGGCGGTCCAGCGGGCGACACCGGACTGACCGGACGCAAGATCATCGTCGATACCTACGGCGGCGCTTGTCCGCATGGTGGCGGTGCGTTCTCAGGTAAGGACCCGCCCGGGTACGTTGCTGTTAGAATGCGGCCTCGTAAACGCCGCACGACAACACCATGAGCACGCCACTACCCACGTTGCTGTCCATCGTCGAACTCGGCGGTTACCCGAACTTTGCGCCGCTCTACGAGCGGCTCGGCTGCCGGGTCGTGGTGGAGAATTCCATGCGCAAGGCGCTTGCGGCAGTCAAGCAGCACGCGCCCAAAGTCGTTGTCGCCGAGTTCAATTTCCAATCCGACTTTCGCGATCGCACCAGCAGTCTCGAATCCTTGATGGCGGTGGTGCAGCGGCTGCCGAATACGCGGGTGATCGTGTTCTACGAACAGGAATACGCCGATCAGCTTGCCAAATTGCAGGCGAACTTTCCGCTGTTCCGGGTGATGGCGTATCCGATTGCCGAAGAACAGCTGACGGCGAATGTGCGGGCCGCGCTGGCGGAGTGATCAGCGTTCGCCGCGCCGGGTGCGGTTCTTGTAGCGGGCGATGTATTGGACGATGTCCTGGTAGGGGAAGTCGTCGGTTCCGCCAAAGCGCGCGTCGGCCGCATTCAGCAGGCCAAACACATCGGTGACTTCATCGCTGTCGGCGCGCTCCGGGAAGAGCTGCGCCTGAAGTCCCAGTAGGCCGCCTGCCTGCACCTTGATTTCCTTGTTGTGCGGCAGCGGGCCGCCGATGTGGGTCATTTGCAGCACGAAGCGCGCACCGTCGCGCATGCGCGTGAGCAACTGCTGGCAGCGGTGTTGTGCCGCATCGGTCTTGCAGCCGACGCCCTCGCGGTCGGCGAGGCAGAAACGTTCGGCATGGCTGCAGGTGACCTTGCGGGTGTTGAGCGCTTTTTCCAGCACGCAACGCCGCTCGTTGACGGTGTTATAGGTGGCGCGGTATTCGTCTTCTTCCATAATGGCGGTTGGTTATTTTTCCCATTCGCGCAGAATCGGTGCCTCGCGGCTTTCCTGGAGTTTTTCCTCTGCCTCCAGTGGCGTGGCGGCGAAGATCACTTTGACGGTGATCGGCGAATCGGTGCCGAGTTCGGCGCGCAGGCTACGGGCGTGATTTTTCGCGTCGTTGAAAACCTCGAACTCGGTCTGCAGCTCCAGATGCTTGATCAGGGCGGTCGGGCCGGGGGTGATCTTGTAGATGAAATAGGGCATGGATTCTATCCTTTGCTGGCAGACGGCGAGCGCCGCCGCGGAATGGGGTGGATTATCCCGGCTGGGGTGTACACAAGTCTAGATTCCCGGGTATTGGCCCGGGGAAATGACGGTTTCGGTCGCCGGCTGTGGCATGCTGACTGACACAGCCGAAGGTGTGGGCTGAAGGTGAGGTGCTTGCGCCGAGAAGCCACCCTGGGGTTTGGACGCGAACCGGCGACCCTACGAACCGTTCGCGGCCAGAGGCCGCTCCTACAGGTGCTGCTTTCGCGGGAACGACGAAATCTGTACGTTTAGAAATACCCATTAGGATGCAACAGTGAAGAACAAGCCCGATATCCTGCGCGCGCTGCCGCAGCGTCGCTATAAATTTGGTGAGTTCACGGTGGTGGTACTCGGCGATATCGAGACCCGTGATGCCGTGGATTACCGCTACATTCTCGCGGTCGTGCGCGACGGCGATCCCGAGCCGGGGATATACCTGTGCTGTGAGCGTGGCGATGGTGGTATCTACCAGATGCGCCTGATCATGCGTGACGGCGCCGAGGTGCTTGCCGATGATCCGCGTTTCGCCGATGTCGAGGCATTCACGCTGTCCGGTCTCGATGTGTTGCGCCAGATTCTCAATCTGGGTGATGAAGAGGCCTACCGCCTGCTATAAACCTTCCGCTGTGAAGCGCGCGCTGCCCGGAGAATCGTCCCTATGACCGCCAAGGTACAGGTGCTGCCCAGTGGCCACGAATTCAGGGTCGAGCCGGGCGAATCGCTGTTGGACGCGGCCTTGCGCGCGGGCCTGTCGTTGCGCTACAGCTGTAACAGCGGCAGTTGCGGTGACTGTCGCGCGCGCCGGGTGTCGGGCGAACTGGGCGAGATGCTGCATCACGATTATGTGTTGAGCGAGCGCGAGCGCGCCAACGGTCAATTTCTGTTGTGTCGCGCCACGGCGGCTTCCGATCTAGTGCTGGAAGTCACCGAAGCGCGCGGTGTCGCCGATGTGCCGCATCAGCAGCTCAGCACGCAGGTCAGCAGGCTGGCGCTTCTGAACGACGACGTGATGGACGTGCATGTGCGCACGCCGCGCAGCAAGACGCTGTGGTTTCTGGCCGGGCAGCATGTCCGGCTGACACTCGGCGGTCTCGCGCCGCGCAGTAAATCCATCGCCAGTTGCCCTTGCAATGGACAGGTGTTGCAGTTCCATGTGCGCCGCGTGCCGAACGATCCCTTCTCCGAGTATGTATTCAACACGCTGAAACTCCGCGACAGCGTCGACGTCGAGGGGCCGTTCGGCGATTTCGTCCTGGACGAGAGCGCCGAACGGCCCATCATCTTCGTCGCCTTCGAGACCGGATTCGCGCCGATCAAGAGTCTGATCGAGCATGCCATCTCGTTGGATATTTCCCAGCCGATTTGGTTGTATTGGGTGGCGCGACACGCCCAGGATCACTACCTCGCCAATTATTGCCGCTCCTGGCACGATGCGCTCGATGCCTTCGAGTTTGTGGAAATTTCCGGCGATGAGGTCGGCGCCATGACCGAGGCCGAGGTGGCGATGGCGCGCGCTTCGTCGCGTATCCGTAGCGATCACCCCGATCTGAGTGGTTTCGATGTGTATGTGAATGGGCCTGATACTTTGTTCGCGGAAATCAGTGTCGCGCTGGTTGCGCAAGGTTTGCCTGCGGAGCGTTTGTTCATCGATCGCGTGCAGCGGTTTTGAGATGTCGTCATTCCGGACGCAGCGTAGCGGAGATCCGGACAAAAGCGCGCAGCGCGTTGAACGCCAGAAGGGCGGCCCGCAGGGCGAGCGTAGCGAGTAATCCAGCGTTTCGTATCCAGAGGGATATTGGATCCTGGCTTGCGCCAGGATGATGGCAGCGGAGTCGGATTATCCCGCTGCCAGTCCGGTGCTTTCCACGCGCAGACCGAGCAGCAACACGAATCCCTGCTGGCGCACAGCACCATCATGGCTGTAATCGAACAGATAAGTACGCTGCAAGGCGATATGCCCGTGAGCATGGCGCCGCAGGCGCAGGGCGTTAAGCACAACGGTGCCATCGAGCAGTTGCAGGTTCTGGCTGTTACACAGTTCCTGGGCGGAGTGAATGGCGATCTCGCGCGCGCGCAGACTCTGTTGCCAGAACCACAGCGCGACACCGACACCGATCAGCAGGAAGAGGGGCGACATTGTTGCGTTCAGGCGTCGAGATCGGGGATGAGGTCGCTCTCCAAGCGCTGAATCAAATCCTTGATCAGCAGCTTGCGTTTTTTGAGGCGTTTGAGCTGTAACTGGTCGATATTGATATCATGCACCAGGCGGTCGATAACATCGTCCAAGTCGCGGTGTTCCAGGCGCAGTGTTTCGATGCGTTGACGCAGTGTACGGGCTTCGGCTTCGCTTATCTCGGCCATCGGGTCTGATCCGGGGTGTCTGTATAGGCTGCATGCACAATACCATATTCGCATGCCGGGATTGAGCGGCGATGTGTGCGGTGACCGCAGCCGCCACGAACAGCTGGTATACTTCGTTACGCCCATTGCCGCAACCCCGGCACCGACCGCACCGACGATACCTGCTCATGCACAGCGCCAAACCGCTATTTTCCTACCGCCCCTATTGGGCCAAACGCTTCGGTGTGGCGACGGTGCTGCCGCGTTCGCGCGCAGAAATGGATGCGCTCGGCTGGGACAGTTGCGACATCGTGCTGGTGACCGGCGATGCCTATGTCGATCACCCCAGCTTTGGCATGGCTGTGATCGGCCGGACGCTGGAGGCGCAGGGCTTCCGCGTCGGCATCATCGACCAGCCGGACTGGACCAGCGCGGCGGATTTTCATGTGCTGGGCAGACCCAATCTGTTTTTTGGCGTGACCGCCGGCAATATGGATTCCATGGTCAACCGCTACACGGCCGACCGTAAAGTGCGCTCCGACGATGCGTATACACCCGACGCTGCCGGTGGCCGTCGGCCGGATCGTTCGGTAATCGTCTATGCGCAGCGTTGCCGCGAGGCCTTTGCCGATGTGCCGCTGGTGATCGGTGGTATCGAAGCCAGTCTGCGGCGCATCGCGCATTTCGATTACTGGTCGGACAAGGTGCGCCGTTCGGTGCTGGTCGATGCCAAGGCCGATCTGCTGGTGTATGGCAACGGCGAACGTCAGGTGGTCGAGATCGCGCATCGGCTGGCGGCGGGTGAAGCGATCGGAAACTTGCGCGATATCCGCGGCACGGCGTTCATGACGCGGGGCTTGCCGGAAGATTGGGTCGAAATCGATTCGACGACGGTCGATGAGCCGGGGCAGTTGGCGCCGCACCCCGATCCCTACGCAGCGAGTCCGGAACAGTCGGTGGCAAAGCCGCTGCAGTCCATGCCAGGTGAAGTGGTGGTGCAATTCCAGCGCCGCCCGCGCATCGAGCGTGAACACAGTGTGATTCGTCTGCCGGCCTTCGAGGCGGTGACGCGCGATCCGGTGTTGTATGCGCATGCCTCACGCGTGCTGCATCTGGAGACCAATCCGGGTAATGCGCGGGCGCTGGTGCAGCGTCACGGTGATCGCGATGTGTGGTTGAATCCGCCGCCGATTCCGCTCACCACGCAAGAATTGGATCGCGTCTTCGAATTGCCCTATACGCGCCAACCGCATCCGGATTATCAGGCTAAGCGTATTCCCGCCTACGAGATGATCCGCTTTTCGGTGAACATCATGCGCGGCTGTTTCGGCGGCTGTACCTTCTGCTCCATCACCGAACACGAAGGGCGCATCATTCAGAGCCGCTCGGAAGATTCCATCGTGCGCGAGATCGAAACCATCCGCGATACCGTGCCGGGTTTCACCGGCGTGATCTCCGATGTCGGCGGGCCGACCGCGAACATGTATCGCCTCGCGTGTAAGAGCGCCGAGATCGAAGCGGCTTGCCGCAGACCGTCGTGTGTGTTTCCGGGCATTTGTTCCAATCTGAATACCGATCATGCGCCGCTGATCAAACTCTACCGGCGTGCGCGTGCGTTGCCGGGGATCAAGAAAATCCTGGTCGCCTCCGGACTGCGTTACGATCTTGCCGTGGAATCGCCGGAATATGTGAAAGAACTGGTCAGTCACCACGTCGGCGGTTATTTGAAGATTGCGCCGGAACATACCGAGTCCGGGCCGTTGTCGAAGATGATGAAGCCGGGCATGGGTGCGTATGACCGCTTTAAAGAATTGTTCGAGAAATTTTCCAAAGAGGCCGGCAAAGAACAGTATCTGATCCCCTATTTCATCGCCGCGCATCCCGGCACCACCGATGAAGATATGCTCAATCTCGCATTGTGGTTGAAGCGTAACGGTTTCCGCGCCGATCAGGTGCAGACCTTCCTGCCGTCACCGATGGCCACCGCGACTGCGATGTATCACTCCGGCAAGAATCCGTTGCGCAAGGTCACGCGCGACAGTGAGGATGTATTCATACCCAAGGGCTTGCGCATGCGCCGTCTGCACAAGGCCTTTCTGCGCTATCACGATGCCAACAACTGGCCGTTGTTGCGCGAGGCGCTCAAACGCATGGGTCGGGAAGATTTGATCGGTAATGGCAAACGTCACTTGGTACCGACTTGGCAGCCGCAGGGTACGGGCGGGTCAGTGGAAGGGACGCGGGCCAAGGCGTCAGGCGTGGCAGCAAGGCCGTTCCGCACTCAGCACACCGGGTTGCCACACACCCCCGAGCCGCCGCGGGGGTGCCCGGTCAAACCACGGCGCAAGCCTCGCGCGACGCCTCGCTAACGAACGGCGACGCACGCTCGAGGTGCGCGCTGGCGGTGGGTTACTGGGTAACCGAGGTCGCCTGCCCACCCAGCAGCATATCCACTTCGCGTTCGGCGGCGAGCCAATCTTCCTGCGCGTCACCCTGCGCGAATCCACGCTGCTCGGCGCGCAAATACGCCGCTTCGGCGATCATTTCCCGACGACGCTCTTGGCTGACCGCGCTGATCGCTGTGCTTGTGCGGGGTTTGCGTGTCTTGGCAACAGCCTTGGGCGGCTTCTCGGTGACGCTGGTCTTGCCGCGGGTAGTGGTTTTGCTGGTATTGGCCATGGTGGTCGAAGTCTCCGGCTAAGTGGCAGGTGCTAAAGCTATTTACAATCAAGATCCATGCCTGCATTCGCCTTTGGAATCGTGATCCCTGGCGTTGGCACACTGAAGTCTAGCCCATGTCACACCTGTGGCAAGACGGTTTGTCGGGTTGGCTAGAGGAATAATCTGAGGTGAAAAAAACAGCCCGCCGGGTGGCGGGCTGTCGGTTCGAGCCGGCAAGCAGATCTTAGCCGTTGGCAACCAGTTTTGGCGCTTCCTTATCATCCGCCTCGGGTTCCTGGGCGACAACGGGCTGCTCATAGACGCTTTGAGTTTCGAACGGCCAGTTGCGGATGCCGCCTTCCAGCGAAATCACATCGATTTGATTTTGCGTCATGATCAGCGTGGCGATCGCACTGCGCGAACCGCCATGACAATAGACGATGTATTTTTTGCTCTTGTCCAATTCATCCATGCGATTGCGCAATTCGTAGAGCGGGATGAGTGTGGCGCCGGGTATATGGTGTTCGTCGAACTCCTCGGAATAGCGCACGTCGATCAGGCTGTAACCGGTTTCCAGCATGGTTTTGGCGATGCTCGGATGTATGGTCTTGATCAATGGCGTGCTGATCAGGTCTTCGAAGGCCTGCTTGTCCAGCACCAATACGGTGCCGTCGGAGGTCATGCGCACGGTTTCGTTGCGGGTACTGCCGGAGATCAACGCCTCGCAGCCAAAGGCGTCGCCTTCCTTGATGTCGGCAATCTTATTCGGCTTATCGTCGTAGATGCCGCGCTGATACACCTCGGCGGTGCCGGCCGTGATGATGTAGTAGGCATCGCCAGCTTCACCTTGGCGGATGACCTCCTGGCCTTCTTTCACGTCCTGGCACTTCATGCGTTTGAAGGCGATCTCGACCGTCTCCAGCGGCAGGCGGCGGAACACCAGCGAGTTGCGCACCTGTTCCATCAGGTGATGCATCTCGACGTCGGTGTCCTCCATCATGTGCACGACTTCGTCCCAGGAGATCAGCTTGTCGAGCAGATCGCGGTCGGCGTGGCAGATGATGGAATCCTGTCGTGCCAGCAGCGTGCTGGTGCTCGGTGATGGCGGCAGCAGCACCGGGCGCTTGCGGGTTTCATCCGGGCCGGCGATGGATTTGATCGCGCCGGAGTAGATGATTTCCAGCTGACCCTCGACCACGAACAGATAATCATTGCCCTTGCCGCCGGTGATCTGGAAGATTTCGCCCTTGCGCATCTCGATGAAGCGCACGGTGTTGACGACTTCACTGATGCGCTCGCGCGACAACAGGTTGAAGGGTTGAAAATTGCGTGAAAGATTATCGAGCACGCGATCCAGTTTGACGCTCATCATGATGCTTGATCTCCTATGGCGAGGGGCCGTAGTCCTGATTTACAGAAAGTTCAAAGGAATTTTCAGGTAGCTGACTTCGTTGTTCTCAGCGCTGGGCAATACGCCGGCGTTGATGTTGACCTGCAGACTCGGGAACAGCAGTCGTGGCGCGGCGAGCTGCTTGTCGCGCGCGTTGATGCGGTCGACGAATTCCGCTTCTGAGCGACCGGCCGGCAGATCCACATTGTGCTGTTTGGACTCGCCGATGCTGGTCATGTAGCGCATCTCGCGGCCCTTCGGGTAGTCATGGCCGACGTAGACTGGCGTGTCGTCCGGAAGGCAATACAGGCGTTGCGTGACCGAGCGGTAGAGATCCTGCGCACTGCCGCGCGGGAAGTCGCAACGGGCCACGCCGATGTCCGGTATGAACAGCACGTCGCCGGTGAAGATGGCAGCGCCGATTTTGTAAGTGTTGCAGGCCGGTGTATGGCCGGGGGTGTGCATGACCTCGACCTTCAACGTGCCGGCTTCGATCACATCGCCGTCCTTGAGCAGCCGGTCGAACTGACGGCCGTCGGTGGGGAAGTCCTTGGCAAGGTTGAACGCGCTCTTGAAAATCTCTTGGACCACGGCGATATGGCTGCCGATCGCGGCCTTGGAATGGAAGCGCGCCTTGAGTTCATGCGCGCCGGACAGATGGTCGGCATGGACATGGGTATCGAGCACCCAATGCACTTTTAAATTCTTTTCGGCGACAAACGCGGCGACCTTTTCGATCGACTCGGTGTAGGTGCGCCAGGGTGTGGTGTCCAGATCCAGAACCGGGTCGAGAATCACGGCATCCAGGCTGTGTTCGTCGTAGACTACGTACGTCAGGGTAAAGGTGCGCCCATCGTCGAAAAAAGCCTGTACCTTCATGCTGCTTCCTCTCGCAAACATCACGCCCGGTTACCGGCCAGGGCGCTGAGCACTGTGTGAATGTATGCCTCCTCCATGAGGGATGCGGACCGGGTATAGTTAATGCCGCGACTGCTGTCTGGGGCCTGAAAGAACTGTTTATTGACCTTTATCAGGCATGACCTGCCAGTTGTAACGGCCGTAGGTGGGCCAACTTTAAGTCGTGAATTGTGTGTAATTTGTTACATATTCGGCAGGGTAAGGGCGCGCACAAGACGGGTGCGCCCGTCTGAAATTTGAGGAGAAGACCATGCGTTTGGGTACCCCGCTGTCGGCGACAGCGACCCGTGTGATGCTGCTCGGCAGCGGTGAGTTGGGCAAAGAGGTCATCATCGCCTTGCAGCGACTGGGTGTGGAAGTGATCGCCGTGGATCGTTACGCCGATGCGCCTGGCCACCAGGTCGCGCATCGCGCGCATACCATCAATATGGCTGATCCGGTCGCGCTGCGTGCGCTGGTCGAACAGGAACGTCCGCACATTATCGTGCCGGAGATCGAAGCCATCGCCACCGAGGCACTCGCCGACATCGAAGCGGCCGGCCTGGCCGAGGTCATCCCCACCGCGCGCGCCGCACAGCTGACGATGAACCGCGAGGGCATTCGGCGTCTGGCCGCCGAAGAACTGGGCCTGCCGACCTCGCGCTACGCCTTTGCCGACAGTTTCGAAGAACTGCGCAGCGCCGCCGCGCAGGTGACCGGCTATCCCTGCATCATCAAGCCGGTGATGTCGTCGTCGGGTAAGGGCCAATCCGCGGTGGATGCGCCGGAACAACTGCAGGCCGCCTGGGATTACGCGCTGCAGGGCGGGCGCGTGAACCGCGGACGGGTGATTGTCGAAGAACGCATCGAGTTCGACTTCGAGATCACCCTGCTGACGGTGCGCTCGCTGGGCGAGGACGGGCAGATACGCACAGATTTTTGCGCACCGATCGGTCATGTACAGGTCAAGGGCGATTATGTGGAGTCCTGGCAGCCGCAGCCGATGTCAGCGGCGGCACTGGCGCGTTCGCAAGCGATCGCCGGCGCGGTCACCGAGCGTTTGGGCGGTCGCGGAATCTTCGGTGTCGAGCTGTTCGTGAAGGGCGAGCAGGTGTGGTTCAGCGAGGTGAGTCCGCGTCCGCACGACACCGGCATGGTGACCATGGTCAGTCAGACGCAAAGCGAATTCGCACTGCACGCGCGGGCGATTCTCGGCCTACCGGTCTCGGTTGAATTGCGGCGGCCCGGTGCGAGCGCGGTGATCTACGGTGGCATGGATGCGCTGGGCATCGCGTTTGAAGGTGTGGATGAGGCCTTGCGTGTGCCCGAGTCTGATATCCGTCTGTTCGGTAAACCGGAGGCCTTTACGCGGCGGCGCATGGGTGTCGCGCTGGCCTGTGCGGACGACACCGATACGGCGCGTGAACGTGCCAAGACGGCGGCGGCGCGGGTGCGTCCCGTGCTCGGCTAGCGCCCGATGTGATGAGCCATGTGATGATGCTGTGATGCTCGCCTGAACAAAAAAAGCCCCGCTCAATGAGCGGGGCTTTTTAGTGTGTGGCGCGGCCCGAATTCAGCCGGCCGTGGAACCGGAACTCGCCCAGGCGAACGAACAGTCCAGATGGGTGCGCACGGCGATGACTCCGTCGAGTCCGTCTTCGACCATCAGCGCAACCGGGGTGCGGCGACGGAAATGTTTGTTGCGGCGGTGCATCCACAGCGGTCCCATCTGCGGGTTGCGCGGGAAGGTGGTGCGCAGGGCATCGGCGATACCGATCAGATGTTCGATGCGTTCCAGCACATCGGCATTGTCCGGAAACGGCGTATCCGGCTGGAAACGGCGCATGCTGCGGGCGGTGAACTCGCTGGGCAGGGCCAGGATCGCAATCTGTTCGGTAAAGCCAACGCCCCAGCTTTCCAGCAGGTTGATGATGCTGCGGGTCAGGTAAACGCGGTCTTCCTGACTGGCGTGGGTGAACTCACTCATGGGGGTGTCCTCAAACGCTACTGGTAAGCACTATGCGTCAAAATCTGGCGCATTGGCCATAAACCTGACGAGTTGCGCAGGTTTTAATCGTTGTCGCTAGTGCGTATCGCCGCTGGGTGTCTCTTTCTTGCGGCCGAGGCTGCTGAGCGGGACCACCACGGTCTTCTTCGGCTCATCGATGAAGCGCGGGCGCTTGTCCATGGTCTTGCCACGGGCCTCGACCAATTCGCGCTCCCGTGCGGAGATCAACCCCAGACACTCGCGGATACCCTGCACCGTGCCCTCGGACAGGGGGTGCCGGAAACCCGGTTTGGCGTGGGTGTCCTTGGCGACGTCCGTGAGCACCTTTTTCATCATGCGCAGGATGCGTTCTTCCTGGGAAATTTCTTCAGCGGACATCGGCTTGGTCTCCGGCCCAGGGTTGCCAGGGCATCGGTGAATCATTAAGAGGCGGGCATTTTGACACAACTACGGCGGGTGATTCATCCGCAGGTTTTGTCAGTCTTCAATATAGAAGAACTGCCAGGGGCCGTCGTTGAGCTGGGCCAGGCCGTCGAGCAGCCGGTCGCTGGGCACCGCCTCTGCGGTGTGGATGCCCCAGATATCCAGGAAGCAGCGGGCAAAGCCGCCGGACTGTCGCCAGTTCAATTCGGACAGCGGCGTGGTGTGCCCGCAGTCGGCGCAGCGGAGCTCGGTCGTCGTTGCGTGCAGCAGTGGTGCGGGAATATCGGCCCGGCAACGGCGGCAGCGCGGATTCTGACCGTTTTTATGGCGCAGCTGCGGTGTGTCGGTGGGCGTATGCAGTTGGATATGGCAGAACCGACCGGCGCGCGCCTCTGCGTGTTGATCAACCGGTGGCGCGGGCGGTTCCAACTGTATCGACGGTGCGCAACCGAGGAAACTGACACCGTCCAGAAAATCCTGTCCGGTGAAAAAATGTGTTTGCTCGTCGAGTGTGAAACTCGTGCCGATCAGCCCGATGTCGCGCAGTACACGGATGATCGCCGCGGGGTCTGGCGCCGCTTGGCTGGCGGCTGGATGCAGGACTAATTTTGGCGCACATCATCACGCGGGCTGCTTGCGCGGATCAAGGATGGTCATGGCCGTAGGGATAGGTCCGCAACCGGATCGGGGTCGCCGAGCGCGCCGTCGCGAAGCCGCTGCGCAGGTGCGGCAAAAGGTCATACTCACTGACACCTTGCGGGTGCAGCTGGAGATCTCCTGCAACAGTGTCATGAAGGTATCAGCATCTGGAATATGCATGGTGGGCTTGCCTTTGTACTCGCCAAGTCTCAATACGCTATCGGATTGAGGCGCTGATAGTGGCGTTATGTGCGCGTGAATTCAACCGCAAGCGATTGACGCGCGAAGCGTGTGGCATCGGTCACAGATTTGCCCGGATGAATTTCGGATAGTGACTCACATGGAACGAGAGCTTATGAATTCCCACGACGATAATTTTTATCACGACCGTACCTGGTTTGATGAACTGGGCGCCTGGTTGGTGAAATACGCTCAGCGCTGGCGCCCCCGCCATCCGGCACGTCTCTGGTCGGCCGGTTTCGCGGCCTTTGCCGCGCTATGCGTCGTATGGGCCGCCGCGCTGGCGACCCAGTGTGTGTTGATGGATCTGCCGCGCAATGAATCTATAGCGCAATGGCTCGCCGCGGTACTGCTACTGGTCGCGGCACGCCACTTTCTGGCGGTGACCGGCCTGAGCGCGGCCGCCGCCATAGACGAGCGGCGGCGGATTAAAGGCGTTGCCATGCGTCAGCCATCTGCCGAAGCATCCGCACACATACCCTGCGCCGCACCGGTTAACACACCCAGTGCAGCCGAGCACAGCAGCGGCGATGATCCGCAGCGGTTCTTCCGCGCGGTCAAGGCGGCGGGCATCAATGTGCGCATTGCCTACGCCTTGTACGCGGCGGGATTCCGCACGGCCGAACAGGTGCGTGTGGCTGAGGATAGCGCGCTGCTGGCCGCGCCCGGTATCGGCCCGGCGACCTTACGCAAGTTGCGCGCCCAGTTCGGTCGACCGGATGCGTCCTGTCGGCACCGGATTCGGCGCTCAGTCCAACGCCGCATAACACGCCGGCGTAAAGCGCGGCGTGCAGATCGCATAGAACAACAGATCCTCCGTGCCCGTATTGGTAATCCGCTGTCGCACGCCCGCGGGAATCACCACCACAGCGCCCGCCTGAACATCTCCCACACGATGATCTGTTGCCGCTGCATCGCCGATCTCCACCCGGCCCGTACCGCTCACGATCAAATACCGTTCGGTTACGTCGATGAGCGCATGCCAGCGTGTTGTCACGCCGGGCGCGACCCGGGCCCGCGCAATCGACGCGTGCGGGTCGTCGGGATTGTTCCAGCTCTCCAGAATGCCGCAGCCTTCGATAAAGGCATATTCCAGCGCGGGGTCGGGTTGGATGATGTGGATTTGCATCGGATCTCCTGCGCAGCTTGTTAGTTTGGATTCGAGTGTAGGTGTAAAGGAGCCATGTCGGCCATAATGCAGGTATTCTCCGGTAATTCCACCCGCGCCGAGGAGCCCGATATGAACACGCAAACAGCGCATCGCATTCACGCCCTGGAACTCGGGCCGATGGCGAACTTCGTCTATCTGATCGAGGACCTGCGCACCCGCCGTACCGCCGTCGTCGATCCTGCCTGGGATGTGCCGGAGATTCTCGCCTTGGCGCGTGAACGTGATTTGATCATCAGCGATGTGCTGCTCACCCACAGCCATCACGATCACATCAACGGCATCGAGGAGCTGTTGCGCAGTTGCGATGCGCAGGTGCATCTGCTCAAGCCGGAGGCGCAGTTCTGGGGCCACTATCTGGATATACCGACACTGCATCACGGCGGTGATCGCATTGCCCTGGGTGACACCGAGATCAAAATCCTGCACACGCCGGGACACACGCCGGGTTCCGCGTGTTATCAATTGGGTGACGATCTGATTACCGGCGATACGCTGTTCGTGTATGGCTGCGGGCGCTGCGATCTGCGTGGTGGCGACCCGGAGCAGATGTTCTGGACGTTGAAGGATATGCGCGAAAAATTAGCCGAAGAAACCCTGATCCGGCCCGGGCACAATTATTCCGTGGCCGAGACCTCCACGCTACGCGAACAGATTGCCGGCAATCCCTTCCTGCACTTCGACGATCTCCAGCGCTTCACCCAATACCGCATGCACTATCACGATAAACACCGTGACGAGCCGTATGGGCCGATCGCGAAAGGCCTGGAGATGCCGGTTTAGTTTTTCAGCGCGGTGGTAAGCGCCGTGAGTGTCAGCGGGATACGATCTTGATACGCAGCCGTTGGCCGCTGTCGATGAGCGCCAGCAGACGGTCGATGTTGGGATGCTTGCCAGGATGTGCGCGCGCCTCCGCGGTGTGTTCGCCATACAGCGCCAGCGCCCGCTCGGACGCGCTGTGATCCAGCCAACCATCCGCTCGCATCACGGCATGATAGACGGCGACTGAACCGGCGCTGCCGGGCCGGTTATCGATGGTGCCCAGCGGTTGTTCGCGGGCATCAAAAAGCTCAAGCCGCACGATGTGATCGACAGGCGGCAGCGAGCGCAGGTTGTCGGCGAAGGTCGTCATGTTCAGCGGTCGCGCCGCCACAAGACTTCGCCGCCGTCGGCGCGGGCCAACACGCGGGCGATAACGAACAGCAGGTCGGAAAGGCGATTGAGATAGCCAAGTACCGGCGCGTTGACGGCTTCGTGTCGCGCCAGACTGACCACGCGGCGTTCGGCGCGACGGCACACCGTGCGCGCGACATGCGCGGTCGCCGCCGCGATATTGCCGCCGGGCAGAATGAATTCCTGCAGCGGCGGGAGATCGGCATTGAGGGCATCGAGCGCCTGTTCGAGTCGCTCGATGTGCGCGTCATGGATGGCCTGATGCCCGGGTATGCACAGTTCGCCGCCGAGATCGAACAGATCGTGTTGCACGTCGATGAGTGTTGCGCGCATCGCGGCGGGTACGGCTGCCTGCGCGAGCAGCAGACCGATATGGCTGTTGAGTTCGTCGACGCAGCCGAAGGCCTCGACGCGCAGACTGTCTTTGTCGACGCGCGAGCCATCGCCGAGGCCGGTGTCGCCTTTGTCGCCGGTGCGGGTGTAGATCTTGGAGAGGCGGTTGCCCATGGTTTGAGTGTCAGCTGTCGATGAGTTGATAACGGACCGGCAGAATCATGTCGACCTGTCGACCGTTCAGCCAGTCAACGGAATCTTTAAGGCGGTCGACGTGCCCCAGGCTTTGCAACGCGGCGCGATCCAGCAGCGCATGTCCCGAGGTGGCGACCAGCCGCAGACGACTGAGTTGTCCATCGGCCTCGACGCGCACACCGACTTGAACGACGCCTTCCCAGCCGCGGCGGCGGGCGAGTGGCGGATACTCGAAGTGGGCGATGAGTGCGCGCTGCAGACTGCCGTTCAATTGTTTGCGCAGCGCGTTGCCGTCATCCATCGTAGCGATCGTGGTGGCAAGCGTGCGAGTGGGTGAGTGAGTGAGTGATGTCCCCATTTCTGTTGTCACGACAGCGCGTGCTGCGCTGGGCGTCGCCTGTGGTGGTGCGTGCCACCTCTGCGCTGTGGCTGATCTTTCGCGTTGTCACCGGTGTGTCTTGCGTCGGTTCAGAACGCTGTAATGCAGCGGCAACAGGGATGGCCTGTGCTTGAGACGTGGCGCTGTGTTGCGTATCGACATGCCCGTTGTCCATGCCTTGCGTGCGCACATGCAGGGTGAGTTGCGCGGCGGGCAACGGTGCGGTCATCGCCGCGGGGGCATCCGGCCAGTAGCCGATCACGGCCGCGTGCAGGATCACCGAAAAGACCAACAACGGTATCAACAACGGTGCGCGTGCAAGCCCGGGCTGCATCGGGCAGTCCGGGTTCTGAAGTGTGCGCGCGCTGTCTGCGGATACCGTCATGGTGATCATTCCTAGAGAGCCAGCTTCACGCCGGTAAAGGCGCCGATGCCGGGCTGTTCGAAGCCATCCGGTTCTTCGTAGTCACGGTCGAACAGATTGGTGATCCGCAGGAAATATTGCCACTGGGCATCGATCTGGTACTGCGCCGCGATATTGGTCAGGGTATAGCTTGGGCGCAGGATGCGGCTGAAGTTCACGGCGTCGGTATCGTAGCGCTCGCCGATGTAGATCGTTTCAGCGTGCAAGCCTAGCTTGGATGTGGCCTGGAAATCGAGTCCAAGCGTGGCTTTGTTCATCGGTCGCCGGCGCAGTTCCTCGTCGGTGCTGCGATCCTGCGCGTGGGTATGTGCATAGTCGAGTTGGGCTGAGAAACGCTCGGATACATCCCAATGGACATAGGATTCGATGCCGCTGGTGTCGACGCTGTTCACATTCTCCAAACTGGCGAAGTCATCGGTGAACACAATCAGATCGCTGATACGGTTGCTGTAGTAGGTCAGACCCAAACGCAGTTGCTCTCCGGCCAAGGGTTGATCCGCGCCCAGTCTCCCAGCCGCGACTGGTCTCCGGTGTGAGATTCGGGTTGCCGCTGAACGGACCGAAACTGGAGACCGATTGTGTATACAGCTGATTCGCGGTCGGCGCCTTGAAGCCAGTGCCGTAGGAGCCGCGCAGTCGCGTATCGGTCGCGCGCACTTGGTAAGCCATCGCCAGCTTATACGTGGTCTCCCGATCGAAGTTGTCATGATCGTCGCTGCGCAGTCCCAAGGTGCCGGACAGATCGTCGCTGACTTGGATCTGATCCTGAAGATACACGGCGTTGTTGCGCACATCGGCCTGGGTAGAGGAGGCGTACATACCCCACAGCGAGGTGGAATCCAACTCCGAACGCACCACGTCCTGCTCGGTTTCCAGGCCCAGTGTCACAATGTGATTCTCGATGCCGTAGAAGTCGTTCTGCAGATCGACTTTGCGTTTCCAGCCGCGATTGTGCTCGCGCGAATAATCGCCGGGATTGCTGGCGTCAGGATCGTCCCAGTCCTTGCGGTCGATGGCGGAATAATTCAGACCCAGGCGTTGTTCCAGAATGCCGTCCAGCGACGTCAAGTAGGTATTGAGGCCGAGGAACCACTGATCGGCATCGCCGGCGCTGTCGGAATCGTCGGCGGCAAAACTGTTGTTCAGATCCAGATCGTTTTCGGTGTGCAGATAGCGCGTGGACAAATCGAAACGCAATGCTTCGCTCGCGGTATACCCCAGCCGGGTGCTGGCGTTGTAGTTCTCGTGACCATCGTCATCGAGTACACCGTTGGGTTGGCGGAAGCGATTGCTCAAGGCGGACACGCCGTCGGTGTCGGTATGTTGCAGGTTGGCAGAATAAGTGAAGGCACCGGCACTGCCGCGTGTGCCGGCATATTGATTGAACGTGCCGAACGAACCGACCTCGGCTTCCACGTCGGTGGCGGGTTTGTCGCCGCCCTGCTTGGTGAAAATCTGAATCACCGCGCCGATGGCGTCGGAGCCATACAAGGTGCTCTGCGGTCCCATCACCACTTCGATGCGTTCCACATCCTTGATGTAGATGTGCGATAGATCGATCAGGCCATCGGTGTTGCTCGGGTCGTTGAGTTCGATACCGTCGAGCAATACCAAGGTGTGATTGGTTTCGGTGCCGCGGCTGAACACATTGGTCAGTTTGCCGATGCCGCCGCCGCTGTGGACGACGCCCAGGCTTGGTACACGCTGCAAGGCGTCGCTGACGGAGTGGTATTGCCCGCGTTCGATATCGTCCGCGGTGATGACGGTGACGCTGCTGCCAATGCGTTCCGCCGGTGTGGCCAGGCGCGTGGCGGTGACGACGACTTCATCGCCGGTTTCTAAGGCAGCCGCGCTGCCGCCGCTCAATGAGGAGATTAATAAGACAGTAATGCCGGTCAACGACCGGTATTGAGACGTGAACATCCAAAGACTCCCAATGCTTCGCGCACACCCGCACGCGGAATGAACAAGCCATGCCGGGGAGTAGGGAACAGGTGGGAGAAAAAGCTCGCCCATCGGTATCGCCCTCCGCGACACGGTACTCGGGTTTGCTTCGGGCCGGTCTCCGGGCTCGCGAGTGAGAGTTGCGTCTCTGCTGAGAGTGGCTCTTCGAGCGGATCGCCTTCCCATGCGCAATGCACAGTGGCCGATTGATCCGCCTTGACTCGCTTACCGTTGCGGGGGCAGCGCCGGAATAGGTCTTGTGAGAGACCGCACCGGCTTCCCGTTTAATTCCGCGGATGAAAATCCTTGGAACACCAGAAGCTGTGTAACGGGGCGCGACTCTACGCCGGCGTACTGGGTCGGTCAAGCGCGTTCCCGCGGTCGGTGTCGCGACGGGGATTGATAAAGTAAGACGATACGTATTATTATAATCTCGGCCTCGCGGCAGTTGGACTGGGTTCGGCGCGAGCCGGTGTAATGATCCATGTGCTGCCCGGATGTAAAAATGGAGATGCGTATGAAGACGGTTCTGATCACCGGTGCGACCGGATTTGTCGGCAGTCACGTCCTCGAAGCATTCACAGGATGTGCAGATCCAGAGTTGCGTGTGATTGCGGCCTGTCGAGACCGGCGGAAGTTGCTGCCAGGCTTTGACGGCGAGGTGCGCGAAGGCGATCTGCGCGATCCCAGTCTATCGGCGGGAGGTGGTCGAAGGCGTCGATGTACTCTGCAACGCCGCGGCCTGGAGTTCGTTGTGGGGCAATGTCGAAAATTCCCGGCGTCTGTTTCTCGAACCCAATCTGGCCTTGATCGAAGCCGCCCGCGCGGCGGGCGTGAAGCGCTTCATCAATACCAGCACCACCAGCGCCGCTGCACCCGAACATTCCAGCGATCCACAGAGCCACGGTATCCCGCGTCCATTCTGGCCGCATCTGTGCAATGTCGTCAGGATCGAAGATGCCTTGCGTGATGTCGCGAATGCGCATTTCCAGGTGATCAATCTTCGACTGGGCATATTTGCGGGCCACCGCTATGCGCTGGGCGTGCTGCCGATTCTGGTGCCGCGATTGAAAACGCATCTGGTGCCATGGGTGGCGGGCGGGCGTACCGGTCTGCCGATCATCGATGGTCGCGATATCGGCGAGGTCTTTGTCCGCGCGGCCGCTGCAGAAGGTCTCGCCGATTACGAAGGCTTCAACATCGTCGGCCCCGAGGTGCCGACGCGTGCGTGAGGTGATCACTTTTCTGCATGACGAATATGGTCTGCCCAAACCGCACTTCGGCGTGCCCTTCGCCATGGCCTATCCGTTTGCCTGGCTGATGGAGAAACTCGATCCCGTCGTACCCTGGGAGCCGCTGATAACGCGCAGCATCATTCATCTGATTGAAGATATCGGTGTCGACAATGGCAAGGCCGAACGCCTGCTGGGTTATCGCCCAACCCATTCTTGGCGCGAGGCGATTCATGCCCAAATGCAGGAGATGGCGATGCGCCAGCCGCGGCCGATGTCGATGGTCATGCCAGTTAATTGATCTCCATCGCAACTGACCCAGGAGTCGATCATGCGCAGGGGTGCGGTACAATGGGTGCACAGCTCAGCAGGGCGGCAGCATGGCACTCAAACGCAAAGGTCAGGAGTTTCGGCAGCATATCGTCGAGACGGCAAACCGGCTGTTTTATCAGCGTGGGTATAACCAGACGTCGTTCAGCGATATCGCCGACGCGGCGGAGATTCCGCGCGGGAATTTCTATTACTATTTCAAAACCAAGGACGAAATACTGGATGCGGTGGTGGATTACCGATTGGACGGTATACGCGCCATGCTGGCGGAATGGGAGGCCAGCATCCCGGAGCCGGCCGACCGGCTTAAGCGTTACGTACAGATACTGCTGAACGAGGAACAGGATATTCTGCGCTACGGTTGCCCGATGGGATCGCTGACGGTCGAACTCAGCAAGACGCAGCTGGTTCTGCAGTCCAGGTCGCAGGAAATGTTCGCGCTGTTTTTCGAATGGTTGAAGAGCCAGTTTCAGGCCTTGGGCTGTGGCCGTGCCTCGCGCGATAACGCCTTGCATTTGCTGGCGGTGACGCAAGGCGTGAGCCTGATCGTGAACGCCTTTGAAGATAGCGCCTTCTTGCGCAAGGAAGCGGCACGTCTGAAACAATGGATCGACGAGTTGTGATTGAAATTACACATTTTGCAGCCACTACAGATTGAATAAGAGACACGTATGGAATCGCACGCGATGAATCACGAACCACCGCCGCAACAGAGCTTTCGCGAGGCGTTCAAAGGCACGTTCTACGGCGTATTGCGCTGGCCACAATTGGATGCGCTATGGGAGGTGCTGCGCCAGGATGCGGCGAGTGACTGGTATCTCTACGCCATCGGTGCCGAGCCACCGACAACAACGGTCAGTGCCGAACAGCTGCGCGCATTCATCAGCGAGATCGATGTGTTGTTGCGCAAAGAGCACGAAGAAGATTATTGCGGCATCGTCTACACCGACTCATTCGATGTGCCGGGTTTCGTTAAAATCTTCGACCCGCATAACCTCGGGGTGTCGTGCGGCTTCAGTGACAATCCGCCGCTGCCGGGTTGGATCCTCTCAAAACTGCCGCCGGACGATCTCAAGGCGCCGTACCTGCCCGGTAACCGCCGGCGTTGGTGGCAAAAGTTATTTGGTGACTGAGCTGGGTGTTCGGCGCGGCTTGGTGCCACCGCTGAGCGCGCCGGTCGGGGCGCTTGCCCCGTAAGGGTCAATCCAGAATGAAATCCCGCTTCGGCGGGTTTTTTATGAGCCGTATTGACAGGGATCTGTTTGCCGCCTATCTTAAGTGAACGTTCACTAACTTATGAAAGGAGATCGACATGTCCTCAACGAATCAGGGCTTTGACCAAGAACTCGACGCCCGCGGCTTGAACTGCCCGCTGCCCATCCTGCGCGCCAAGAAGAGCATTGCGGCGCTCGGGTCTGGCCAGGTGTTGCGCATCATCGCGACCGATCCCGGGTCGGTGAAGGATTTCGAGGCGTTCTGTAAACAGACGGGTAACACCTTGGTGTCGTCCGGGCAGGCCGAGGGCGCCTACGAATTCCTGATCCGCAAGGCGAGTTGAGCGGCGACCGGACTCATGGCCAAACGCCTGCAAGCATCCGAACGGCGTGCGTCGATCCTGGCGGTCGCCAAGGTGTTGTTTGCCGACAAGGGCTATCACGGCGTGTCAGTCGACGAAATTGCCGTGCGCCTGGCGGTGAGTCCGGCGGTCTTGTACCGCCATTTTTCCTCCAAACAGGATCTCTACGAGGCGGTGCTCAGCGAGATTGCCTGCAAGCGTGAGAACTATGTCGATGTGGTCGTGCGCGGGCCGGACGATTTCGGCGGCATGCTGGCGAAAATGACGCTGATGTACGTCGAGAGCGTCGCGCGCGATCCCGATTATCTGCGCATGGAATTGCACGCCGCGCTGGAAGGCAGTCAGGCCCGCGCCAGTTCTTCGAGAACCGCTGGCGTCCGTTTGCCGACTACATCGAGTTCGGCCTCGGCGAACTGCGCAAGGAAGGCCATGCGGTCAGCGTCGACGCGCGCATCGCTGCGCTGATGTTTCAAGGCATGGTGCGCGAGGCGCTGTATGCCAAGATCGTGTACCAGGCGGACCGTTACCGCGACTACAGCTTGGCGGATCTAGTCAAACATCTGGTGGCGATGTTCTTGCGGGCGGTAGGGATAAATTAGCCGGTCAGCAAATAGTTGCACATACAACATATTTTGGCTTATTGTATTTCCCATGTTCGAGCGTTGCCTCTACTTCAACCTCAACGCACTGGTGCGCAAGGTCGACAAGATATGGGATCAGGCATTCCAGGAGATGGGTTTGTCTCCAGCGCATGCCTACTTGTTACGCTTGGTGCTGACCCAGCCAGCGATCACGCAAAAGCAGATTGCTGATGAATTGCGTCTGGAGAAGTCGACAGTCACGCGCTTCATCGATGCCTTGGAAGAGAAGAGTCTGCTGCGCCGTACCCGGAGTGGTCGCGAACAACGTGTGGCGCCGACTGCGGCCGCGCGACGATTGGAGGCGCAACTCAATGCTCAAGGTGATGCTTTATATGCGCGGATGGTCAGTGCAATCGGCAAAACGGACCTGGTGGAGCTTGTACGACGCTTGCGTGAGACGGCCGACAAGCTAGGTTGATATTTTTTTGACATGTATGTTGTACATACAACAATACAGGGGCGAGATGAACACGGAATTACTGCCGATCACCGGTGACGAAACAGCTGCAGGTAAACCGAGCGATACGAGTGACCAACATGCCTGTCTGATTCAGTTCTACAAGGCCTTCAATCAACGCGATCTGGCTTTGATGGCCGAGAATTGGTCTCAGTGTGAGGCGGTGTCTATGTCGAACCCGCTGGGCGATGTCCGGCGCGGCTGGCCGGCGATCCGGGCCGTCTATGAACGCATCTTTCACGGCCCCGCGCGGGTCTATGTGGAGTTCCACGATTACAGTCTTCACCTTGGCGGCGACATGTTCTGTGCCGTGGGTCGTGAGCGCGGCTATGTCGAGCTGGGAACTGAGCGCATAGATCTCGCGATACGCACTTCACGTCTCTATCGCAAGGAAAGCGGCACCTGGAAGCAGGTGCACCATCACGGATCCATCGATAACGCGGTGCTGCTGGCACGTTATCAGGATGTTATCAAGACGCAGGCAAACACCTAAGCACACAACCCAAGGAGAAGAACATGACGTACATGATGAGCGATGAAGTCTACTGGCTGGGCCTGACCCTGTTGATGACGGCTGTGATGTGGGTCCCTTATATCCTGAACCGCATCGTCGAGCATGGTGGATTACCGGCGTTCTGGGATCCCTATGGCATCACCGCAACCAAGGTCGCCTGGGCCGAGCGCATGATGCGCGCGCATGAGAATGCGGTGGAGAATCTGGTGATCTTCGCCCCGCTGGTGCTGCTGATCGAGTTCGCCGATTTGAACAGTCCATTGACGGCAACGGCGTGCATGATCTACTTCTTTGCGCGACTGACCCATTTCTTAGTGTTTGTCTTTGCTGTGCCGTTGTTGCGCGTGGTGAGCTTTTTGCTGGGATTTGCCATGCAGATGATCCTGCTGGCGAGCTTGTTCCAACTCGTCTGAGCAGGTCGCTGGCGATGCGATCGAGCGGTCGCATTACCCGTGGAGTGACTAAGGCGGTGGTCGTACGAGGAGCGTCACGGACCCGACGGCGGTGTTGCTGGCAGCGCGCAAACCGGCGCGCGACTATTCCCCCACCGGGCAGTTGGCTATACAGCGTGTCTCCGGAACCTTGCTGCCACCGCAGCCGAGGAAGCAGGCGTCGTAGCTGAGTTGGCAGCCGCAGTCGCGATCGCATAATTCTGCGCTGAGCTTGCTCAGTTCCTCGGCATAACTGGGCCGTCGCGGTGGCTCGGGTGGATAGTAATACGGTTGATAGCCGCCGTAGGGCCACCAGGGATCATACCAACCGGCACCGTACCAACCTCCACCGTAACCCCAGCCTACAGAGATGCTGAGTTGATAGCGGTCCAGGTCGCGTTGGTATTGCGACCATTCCCCTTCGTAGCGCTTGAGTGCGTCGTCATACCGCGCCTGTGCCTCAGGCTCAATGACGCGTACGCACGCCGCGAAATTTTCCTTGCAGCGATCCATGCAGGCATTCTGCGTCTGCTCGCAGGGTGCCAGGCAGCCGAGCGCCGCGGCATCGGTGGGCGGCTCGTAGCGGTAGAAGGTCTGATAGCGTGGACCGGCGCAGCCCAATAGCCCGACACCGAGCACGAGCAACAGAGCTAGTTTTGCAGCATTCATATCAGCACCACGCACAGCGGGTTTCCATGCTTTTAGCCTAGCTCATGTAAATTGGGGTGTAGCTGCGTGAAATCAATTGTCTGGTATTGCCACTTGGCAAGTTGTGGCATCGACCCCATATAAACGGCAGTCGGCTCAAACGAAGGTTTTGTTATGAATGATTCACTGCATCTCGTCTGCCCGCACTGCCATGCTGTCAACCGCGTCCCCGCGGCGCGACTGCCACAAGGCCCCAACTGCGGCCAATGTCACGAACCGCTGTTCACCGGTCATCCGCTTGAACTGACCGGCGCCAGCTTCGCCAAGCACATCACCCGCAACGACATTCCGGTGGTGGTGGATTTCTGGGCCCCCTGGTGCGGCCCCTGCAAGATGATGGCGCCGCAATTCATTCAGGCGGCCGGCCTGATGGAACCGCAAGTACGCTTCGCCAAAGTGAACACCGAGGTGGAGCAGGGGCTGGGCGCGCAATACGGCATCCGCAGCATACCTACGCTGGCCTTGTTCAATGGCGGTCGCGAAGTGGCCCGGCAGGCCGGGGCCATGAGTGCTCAGGACATCGTGCGGTGGGTGCGGGGCCTGATATAGGCAAGATGGCCCTGGTTCGAGCAACTGCGGTCGTACCACGGCGCTAGACCATCGAATATCCGCTAACTATGTCAGCCTGAGCGTGGGCAACGTGGTAATCTGTGCCTACGGTCGGCGTGATGACCGTTGTTGGTTTCTACAGTTCAGCATCCGTCGCCCCGTGACCGCTGATATCTTGCCCGCCGCCCCGCATGACGGATCCGGACGGAGAACATCTCGACGAAACACCACCTTGCTATGCGCGCTGTGCGCGGTCAGGTGTGTTTTCCCGCTTGTTCAGGCCCATTCATCGATATGAGAACGCACATGCTGACTGACATTGCAGACAACATCATTCCCCAAAGCGCGAATGATTCCACGCTGGCTGATCGCAACATCATCCCCAAAACACCGACGAAGGTGCCGGCGGTGCCTGTCATTAAAAACACGGGCATCACCTCGGCACTGGTATTTCAGGTAGACAGTGTCGAGAAAACCGAGGCCACCGGCGGTGAACAAGGCGATGACTGGTATCGCTATGTACTGAAAAATCGCACTTCCACGATTAATGGTCTCCGGCGCGGTTCGTACCAGTATGTATGCGAGTATGCCGCAGAGTATGCAGAGCAGTTGAACACGCGCATCGTGTTCAATCCGTCGAAGTGGCAACCCCGCGGCAATAAGGCTGCGCGTACTCCATAAAGGTCTTCACTGCGGCACTAGGTGACTTTTTGGCAATGCGGTGGTGCAATAATCGCGAAGCGGGAGGTTGCGAGGTTTGCTCGAGTAGCAACGCTGGATCGGGAATGGGGTGTTTTTGCATACCGCATGCTCCCGACTTGGCGCCTGAAAAATGAAACTGCCCGTCAACGGTGTTGGAACGCCCAGAATTGCTGCAAACGGATCGATGGCATTAAATTTGGGTTCGAACCCTTCCTTGTCACACGTGCCCCTCCATACATAAGGCGCGCCTAGAACAAAATTCCGACTGTCATAAAAATCAAAAAAAGCCGTTGGACTTATGCTCCAAAATCCGTGATTCGGAAAGGCGACCGCTGCCTGGTGGTAGATAAAACCCGAGGGTGCAAGTAACCGCTCAATATTCAAGAACGCCTGCGCGATATTGAAACAGTGCTCAACTGTGCCCGGATCAATGATCAAATCAAAGCTGCCCAACTCCACACGCTGGCGCTTCAGACAAAGGCAGGTTCAGGTCGACAACGAAATCTTCTCCGCCCCATGACAATGCATCCAGTACGACGCAATCGGAACCTAAGGCATTCAGGAGTGCTTTCGATTCGCACATAGGATAATCACCAAAATCGCGCCCATGATTACTCCATATATCGCGGCTGCTTTTGCGTTTGGGGATTTCAGACCAGTCGATAGACAGGTTAAGGTTCGAAAAAGTCTGTTCCAGCACCAATATGTCGGGGTAACCCAAAAGCAGGGTTCTGGGTCGCCGTCCGAGGCTCTCGGTGAGACTGTCGATTAGATATTCTATGACTCTGAGTTCGCACCCATTGATCGCCACGAAGCTCTCCTTTGTGTGTGCTGGTGTTTAATGAATATGAGTAATCAGGCCGGCAGCCATGCCGACGGTTTTATCGCTGATTTTCCGCAATGGTTGGTTGTAGAGCCGTTCCAGAACAGGTGTCTCCAGTATTTCATCACATGTCCCCGCGCAGACATTGCCATCGCCGTATAACAACAGGCAATGATCGGCGAAGCGCGCGGCGAGATTCAGATCGTGCAGCACCATGATGACGATCTTGCCCGTTCGCGGGCTTGACGGGCGAGCAGATCCAGCAATGCCACTTGGTGATGCAGGTCGAGATGGTTGGTCGGTTCATCCAATAACAGAATATCGGGGTCTTGCGTGAGCAAAGTGGCGAGCGCGACGCGACGGCGTTCACCGCCGGAGAGTGTTGCCAGCGTGCGCGCATCCCAATCGACAAGTCCGACCTGTGCGAGCGCGGCGCGGGCCAGGGCGCGATCTTCGGCGGACTCCCACGCCCACGGTGACAGATGCGGGTGACGGCCGAGCAGTGCGGTTTCCAAGACGGTGGCGGGAAACGGATCGTGACTGTCTTGCGGTAACAGTCCCACGTGTTGCGCGATACGTCGGCGGGGTAGCTGTTCGATGGCGGCGCCATCGAGCAGGATCGATCCGTTATCAGTTGCGCGCAGACCGGCCAGGGTATGCAGCAAGGTGGTCTTGCCGGTGCCGTTGCGACCGAGGATCGCCCAGCATTCGCCGGGGTTGAAGGTGACATCGAGTGCGTGACACACATCCACGGTGCCGATGCGTAGGCTCACTTTATCGAGCGCAAGCACGCTCATGTGTGAATGTCCGCGCGCTGCTTCAACAGCAACAGCAGAAACAGCGGAATGCCGATCGCGGCGGTGAGAATGCCGACCGGTAATTGCTGCGGTGCCCACAGTGTGCGCGCGAGTGTGTCGGCGATCACTAACAGCGTGCCACCGGCCAGGACGCACGCGGGCAACAACACGCGTTGATCGCGTGCGCCGGCTAGCCGTAACAGATGCGGCACCACCAAACCGACAAAGCCGACACTGCCGGCGAGTGTCACCGCGCTTGCGGTGCTGAGCGCGGCGAGGATGTAGAGCGTGTTGCGCAATGGCGCGACGGCGACGCCGAGTGTGCGTGCCTGCATTTCGCCACGCGCCAGCAGATTGAGCGGTCGCGCGAGCAGCCAACTGATGGCGAGTACGGCGCAGAGCAGGAATAGATGCAGCCAAGGAATATCCCCTGCAACGAGATCACCCATCAACCAGAACAACATGCCGCGCAGATTGTGTTCCGGGGCGATGGTGAGGATGAATGCGATCAACGCGCCCCAGCCGCTGGCGATAATAATGCCGGTGAGCAACAGGCGCGCCGCCGACCAGTCGCCGTCGCGACGTGCGAGTCCGAATACCAGGAACGTCGCGAACACCGCGCCGACGAAGGCGCTGCCGTTCAGCCATGCACCGGAGAGTCCCGCCAGCATGGCGAGCAAGGCGCCGACCGCCGCACCGCCGGAGGTGCCGAGCACATAGGGATCGGCGAGCGGATTACGTAACAGCACTTGCAACAAGGCGCCGCTCAACGCCAACAGACCGCCGACGGTAAAGGCGCTGAGTGCGCGCGGCAGGCGCAATTGCCAGACGATGCTGTGTTGCGGTTCGCTGGGATTTCCGATCAGCGCCGCGAAGACATCCGTACTTGGCAACGAGACACTGCCGATCAGCAACGCACTCATCAGCCCCGCCAGACAGGCCAGCAGTAACAAACCGAACAGCGATGCGGGTCGCAGCATGATCAAATGGCTGGACCGATCCAGTCCTGCCGCAGACTGATGATCGGCCAACCGCGTTTGCGAGCATGTTGCGCGAGAGTGTCGTCGGGATCGACGGCGACGGGATGTGTGACCTGCTCCAACAGCGGCAGGTCGTTGTGCGAATCGCTGTAGAACCAACTGCCGTTGAGTTCGGCCTGATGCTCGCGCAGCCAGTGTTGCAGGCGTTGTACCTTGCCGTCTTTAAAACAGGGGATGCCGGTGCTGCGCCCGGTGTAGCGCTCGCCGTCCATCTCGACCTCGGTGGCGATCAGGTGTTCGATGCCGAAACGCGCGGCGATGGGCGCAGTCACGAAGCGATTGGTCGCGGTGATGATGACGAGCGTGTCGCCTTGGGCGCGGTGTTTTTCCACCAGGGCGCGGGCGTCCGGCAACACAATGGGGTCGATCAGCCGGGTAAGGAATTGCTCGCGCCAGCCATGCAACCGGGCCGGCGGGTGTTCCGCCAGCGGGCGCAGCGAAAAGGCCAGGAAGGCCTGGATATCCAGCGTGCCGGCCTTGTATTGATCATAGAAGCGTTGGTTCTCGCGTTCGTAGCTGTCACCGTCGACGATGCCTTGTTCGACCAGGAAGCGGCCCCACAGATAATCGCTGTCACCCCCGAGCAGGGTATTGTCGAGATCGAACAGGGCCAAGGCCACGTGAGTCACTCCGCAGGCAGTTAAGAAGGCGCCAAGGATAGAGGGCCGCGTCCGGTAGGTAAACGCAGCAAACACACGACGTCTGGGTTTGCCGCCGCAGGCGCTGATGTGCGAGAATCACTGCACAGGCAAGCCCCACATATAAGGTATTCAAGTGATTGATTCGGATGGTTATCGTCCAAATGTAGGCATCATTCTGAGCAATCAGAATGGTGAACTGCTGTGGGCGAGACGCATCGGTCAGAATGCCTGGCAGTTCCCCCAGGGGGGGATACACAGCGACGAAACGCCGGAAGAGGCGCTGTTTCGCGAACTCGGTGAGGAAATCGGCCTGGAGCAAGGGGATGTGGAAATCCTCGCCCACACGCGCGGTTGGTTGCGCTACCGTTTGCCGGACCGTTATATCCGCCGCAACACCCGTCCGGTCTGTATCGGCCAGAAGCAGGTGTGGTTTCTGCTGCGTCTGGTCGGTGATGAGCGCGCGGTGTGTTTGAATAAGTGCGACCAGCCCGAATTCGACTGCTGGCGTTGGGTCAACTACTGGCACCCGCTCGGAGAAGTGGTGGCCTTCAAACGTAAGGTCTATCAGCGTGCACTGGACGAGTTTGCGCCGCTGGTGTTACCGGAAGGTGCGGTGCAGAAAAACCCCCGCGCACGCTATCCCCGCCTGCGCTAGTGCGGTGTCGCCAGCGCGTGCACGCGAGTATCTGATAACAGCATCGCCTGAAGCCATCGCCTGAAGCGGCTATCCGCGGTGGGTGGCGCCAGTCTCCATTTGGTTTTCTTTGCGCCTTAGCGCGCACATAACGGACCCGGTCTAATCCATGGCTAGCAACATGCTCGATACTTTGCGGCGCATCATCCTTGAGGTGAATGCCGCGCCTGATCTGAATCAGGCCTTGAACATCATCGTGCACCGGGTCAAAAAAGCCATCGAGGTCGATGTCGCCTCGGTCTACCTCAGCGATTTCCAATTGCAGCAACACATCCTGATGGCCACCGATGGCTTCAATCAGGAAGCGGTCGGGCGAGTGCGGCTGGCCTTCGGCGAAGGCCTGATCAGCGTGGTGGCCGAACGCGCCGAACCGTTGAATCTCGAAGATGGTTCCGCGCATCCGCGCTATCGACGTATCGTCGAGACTGGCGAAACGTCCTACCACGGTTTTCTGGGCGTACCGATCATTCAGCACAAAAAAGTGCTGGGTGTGATCGTGGTGCGTCAGCGCGCGCAGCGCAAATTCGCCGAGAACGAAGTCACCTTCCTGGTCACGCTGGCAGCGCAGCTCGCCGGCGCCATCATTCACGCCGAGGCCAGCGGCGGCTTCTCGCGCCTGATCAGGGATGACGGTGGCGCGGCCTTCACGCTCAAAGGTTTGTCGGGCGCGCCCGGTGTCGCCATTGGTCAGGCGCTGGTGGTGTATCCGCCGGCCAATCTCGAAGCGATCCCGGATCGTAAAGTCACCGATCCCGATGCCGAGGAGGCGAGCTTCCGTGCCGCCATCGTCGACGTGCAGCGTGAGGTGCGCGCCATGTCGCGGCAGATGGCCGATACGCTGCCGCCGGAAGAATTGGTGTTGTTCGATGCCTTGGCCTTGATGGTCGGCAGTGATGATCTCGTTGAAGGTGTTGTAAGTCGCATTCATGCAGGCAACTGGGCGCCGGGCGCCTTGCGCGACACCATTGAGGAACTCCTGCGCGCCTTCGAGGAAATGGAAGATCCCTATCTGCGTGAGCGCGCCACGGACATTCGCGATCTTGGTCGACGTATTCTCATGCGCGTGCAGGCTCTGTCGCCGACGCAGAAGTTCAGCGGCGACGGTCGTGTCATATTGGTGGGCACGGATATCGCCGCTTCGCATCTGGCCGAGATACCCGCCGCGCAACTGGCCGGCGTTGTTTCCGCGCGCGGTTCGAGTTCGTCGCATGTGGCGATCCTGGCGCGCGCGCTCGGCATCCCGGCGGTGATGGGCGTGGCCGATCTGCCGGTCAGTCGTCTGGAATCGCAGCAGTTAGTCATCGACGGTTATCGCGGGCAGATTTTTGTCCGGCCGACGCCGGGCGCGGTGGTCGAATTCCAGCGCCTCGAACGTGAAGAAGAACAACTGCGCGCCGGCTTGCAAGAGTTGGCGAGTCTGCCGGCCGAGACGCCCGACGGTGTGCGCATGCCGCTCTATGCAAATACGGGGCTGTTGGCGGATATTTCGCCCTCGATGCGCAGTGGCGCCGAGGGCGTCGGACTGTACCGCACGGAAGTGCCGTTCCTGGTTCGTGATCGCTTTCCCGGGCGAAGACGAACAGATGCACATCTACCGACAGGTGTTGGAAGGCTTCTCGCCGCGGCCGGTGATTGTGCGCACGCTGGATATCGGCGGCGATAAAGATCTGCCGTATTTCCCGGTGCAGGAAGACAATCCGTTTCTGGGTTGGCGCGGCATTCGTATCACCCTCGATCATCCGGAAATCTTTCTGACGCAGCTGCGCGCGATTCTGCGTGCCAGTATTGGTTTGTATAATTTGCAGCTGATGCTGCCGATGATCAGTGACGTCAGCGAAGTGGATGAGTCGTTGGCGTTGATCCGACGCGCGCACAGTGAGTTGATAGAAGACGGCATGCCAGTGACCATGCCGCCGGTCGGCGTGATGATCGAAGTGCCATCGGCGGTGTATCAGATCGATGCCCTGGCGCAGCGCGTTGAATTCTTCTCGGTGGGCACCAACGATCTGACCCAATATCTGCTGGCTGTCGATCGCAACAACGCGCGCGTGGCTGAACTCTATCAGACGCTGCATCCGGCCGTCGTGCGTGCCTTGGCGCAGATTGTCGAAGGCGCACACCGGCATGGCAAACCCGTCGGTGTCTGCGGCGAACTCGCCGGCGATCCGGCCGCCGCCATCGTCTTGTTGGGTTTAGGTGTCGACAGCTTGAGTATGAGCGTGGGCAGCCTGCCGCGGGTGAAGTGGGTGATCCGCAGCATCACGCAGGCGCGTGCGCGCGAACTCACCCAACAAGTGCTGCAGATGGAAAAAGAAGGCGCGATCCGCGCGCTGCTCAACAACGCGCTCGAAGAAGCCGGTTTGGGTGGGCTGGTGCGGGCTGGGAAATAATCGCGGCCTCAGCGTTTGCGTTTCAGCCAGATGAATATGCCGCTGCAGGCGAGGAACAACATCAATATTGCAGCAACATCCATCAGCCAGGGGCCGGGCGTGCCGAACAGACGGCCGCTGTGCAGATCCAGCAGAACGCGCTCCCAGCGTAATATGCGGCCAAGATAATCGGCCTGTAGATGGGCGAGCGCCGTGTCGGAAATTGACTGTGGCGTTTTCCATGCGACGGCTTCGCTAGCTCCTATCGAGGTTTGCCAGTTCAGCAGCTGATCATCAGCGCGGTAATGACCTGTTTTGGTAGTGATAATCAGCTGTCCTTGCGTGTCAGTGCCCAGACCCTCGATGTCATCCGGCACGCCAGCTCCTTTGGTGAGTCGTTCTATGATCTCGCCCTGTTTAGACAGCAAGAGCAGATCGTGGTCCACGGCTGCGACAAGCAATTCATCTTTGGCAACCGCGCCATAAAACATCTGGAATTCCCCGTCCAGTGGCTGCGCGTTGAGGTACAGTTTCGTGCCGAGCAATGTCAGCCTGCCATATGTGGTCGTCGCAAACAGGGCGGAATCGGGCGCCTGGATTCCATACCAGTCAAGTAGCCAGCGATTCTGCACATAGCGTTTTTCGAGCGCGAAACCATCGGTGTGATTGAGTGCTATGCCACTGCTGGCGAGCAAGATGACAAAAAGCGCGGTCGTCAGGCCCACATAACGGTGCCAGAGGTACAGCGACTTGATTTTGAGCCGGTGATTTCTACGGTGTGGCATGGCCGCCAGCTGAAATTTGTTGATGGAGATAGAGCGCTAGTCGCGCGAGATTGGTAAGTGCGCGTACCGACAGTGTGGCGCCGGAGATACCGTCGATCGGATGATCCAGTTTCATGTCCGCGTCTAGTCCGCGCTGCTTGAACTGGTCTGTGAAAAAATCATGGCGCACTTCCCAGCCGCGGCTTTCGCGGAAGATCAACACACGGAGACGTTCGATTTTTCCGGAATTGATGACGATGCCAGTGGTGATCGGCTTTTCCTTGCCGATCTCGTCGAGTATCCAGGCACTGCGCTGATCCAGTCTCCAGTAACGGACACGCAATTGCGTGGGCTCGTGGCCGAGGATTACCTTGGCCTCATCGCGTACTGTACCGGTCAGCCAGAGCACCGCAGGTTGCGGTGTGTCGCCAGAGAAAACTTCGTGCAGGAAATCCTCGGGCGTTTGATAAGTTGCGGCACCTGCATGAGGTCCGAGCACGAACAGGAATAGACTGATGATCACACGTTTCATTGGTTTGCCATGAGACGAAGAACGGGGTACGGTTGTCCGTACCCCGCAAGTTTCACTAGTGAGGATTCCTAGCGTTAAATCAGAACTGATAACCGACGCCCAGGTTGAACCCATCCTGATTCTCGCCGTTGTCGTTGTCCTGATGCTGATAATCGGCCTTGACCACCACATCCGGATGCGGCCAGTAATTCACGCCGACATCCCACTGCTTCTTCTCGCTGTCGATGCTGTCGCCAGCGCGTATTGTCCCACAGATTGTAGCGCGTGAATACGCCCCATTGCTCAGCGAGCTTGTACGATGGTTCGATATACCAGCCGAACTGTTCGTCTGCACCGACTGGCGGCTGGTCCGCTGCCGTCCAGATCCCACATGGCGTAGAGAGCGCGCAATCCGAGTGGGCCTTTGCTGAGCACGGTATGTAATTCGTAGAGGTTGGCACTGCCAGCGGTCGCGTCGCTGCCCTGGGTGATGTCGGTCTGGTGATGGACGGTGCCGCCGATTTCCACGCCTGGCATGCCGGTCCATTTCAGACGCGCCGTATAGGCCAGGTCCGAGGCAGTCGGCTTCACTGGTCTTCTGGCGGCCATCGCGGGGTTTGTAGTTGACGCTGCTGTCGGTATTCAGTCCTTCATGCACGGCGATGTCGTAGCTGAAACCACTGCCGATTTCGCCGCTAAGCGCGGCGCCACCCGCCCACCAGGTTGCCGGGATGATGTCTTTCTCGACCGGATTGCGCTCCACGCCGTAGAAGGTTGGTGGGTTCATGGGTCTCGTTCATGATGCCGATCGGGAGAAGGAAAATGCCGCCCTTGGCTCGGTGCTGGTCATTGAGATCGAATTCCACGTAGGCCTGTTCCAATTCAACCTCGCCTTTCAGGCCCGCGGGTCCTCGCATCTTGTCATCCACACCGCCATGTTCGACCTCCAGTTCGGAGAAGAAGCGGATGCGGTCGTTGAACTCATGTCCGAAGAACATTACGAAGCGGTGGAAATCGATCTCGTCTTTATCGCTCGCGCCGCCTTCACCTTCCAGATTGTTGTAATGCAGTTCGCCATAACCGCCGACATGTGTGCGTTCTGCCCAACTCGCCGCGCCACCTGGAGTGGTGGCTGCATTACTGGAGACCTGTTCGACAGCGGCGCCAGTGGCTTCGACCTTTTGGTCGGTCTGGCTGAGTGCGGCTTTCAGTTCCTCGATCTGTTTCTGCTGGGCTTGGATGGTCTGCCACATCGCGTCGGCAGATGGCGGTTGTTCGGCGGCCGCGGTTCTGCATAAGAGGCCGAGGGTGATGGCGAGTCCCAATTTGTGTCGAGGGGCGGGGGCATTCATGTGTGGCAGCTCCTGGTTTGTGTGCATGGTCGTGGTGGCGAGTCGTCAGCGGATGCATGTTCCCGTGCGACTCTGGAATCGACATTGTACTTATCACAACTCATAAATGCAAACGATTCGTATTTATATTAATGGGTGCAGGGTGAGATGACCTGCAAGGCTGTCTTTGAGCCGGGGCGATGACCGGAATCAGCAGGGCAAAAAGTAATTTTCTAGAAAGGCTTGAGGACCGCGAGCAATACCACGGCGATCAGAATCAGGGCCGGGAATTCATTGAACCAGCGGTAGAACACATGGCTGCGGGTGTTGCGGTCGGCGCGGAAGTCGTGGACCAGTTTCAGGCAATACAGGTGATAAACGATCAGGCTGGCGACCAGGACGAATTTAAGCGGCAGCCACGTGGTGTTGAGCAGCGTCTGCCACGAATAGGCGAACAGTAACCAAAGACCGAAGAAGGCCGCTAGCGACGGCGCCGAGGGTCATGATGGCGAACAGTTTGCGTTCCATGATCTTGAAGCGTGCATTGCCGGCCTCGTCGCTGCAATCGGCGTGATAGACGAACAGCCGCGGCAGATAGAACAATCCCGCGAACCACGTCACGACGAAGATGATGTGCCAGGCCTTTATCCAGAGCATGTCGTTATCCTGTGTATTACGAGCCCAGCAGTGTGTGCAATTGCGTGCGCACTTCGGTCATATCCAGTTCGCCGATCTTGTGTCGCACGATGCGGCCATCCGGCGCGATCAAAAACGAAGTCGGCGTGAGTTGTACATCACCAAAGGCGCGCGCGGCGCTACCGTCGAGATCCAGCACGATGGGGTAGGGCAGTTTGCGCGCATCGCGCATGGCGATGACGTGATTGGGTGGGTCGTAGGCCATGGCGATGGCGAGCATCTGTAGGCCTTGTGGGCCGTATTCATTGTGCAGTTCGATCAGGTGCGGGATTTCTTTTACGCAGCCGGGGCACGAGGTTGCCCAGAACGTAACCAGCACGGGTTTGCCGCGCAGGGTGGCGAGATCGATCTGCGTGCCCTCGAGCGTGCGCACGCTCAAATTGGGCGCCTGCTTGAGTCCTTGCGGCGACAACCACAGATAGGCGAGTGCGCCGACCAAAGCGAGGGCGAACAGGCCGAAGAAAATATCTTTTGTTTTCATGTAGAGTCTTTATTGAGGTGTGAATTGTGGTTCGTGTCCTGTTTGAGTTCAGGCATGCCGAGATTGATATTCGACGTGATGTCCGGTTGCGCCGGGCGTTTGCCGAATAGCCTGCCGATGAATCCAAACAGCTTGCGCAGAGCGCGCCAGAGTTTGGGCCACAGCCAGATCATCAGTGCGATAAATACAACCAGCAGCGCCAGGAATAATACGGGATAGTGCAACGCGGCCCACAGCCCGGCGAACACGGCGATGTCTTCGGCGATAGAGGCGGTCCAGTTGCTGAACGGTTCCGGTGAGGTGTTGATCAAGACGCGCGCGCCGGATTTGGTGAAGTGGCTGCCCGCCGCCATCGCACCACCGATCAGGCCAGCGGCCAGTTGTGCGGCCGGGCTGACATCGCCGATGGCACCGGCGGCGAGAATTGCGCCAGCCGGGATTCGGATGAAGGTGTGAATCGCATCCCAGCCGGTATCGACGCCGGGGGTTTTGTCGGCGAAGAATTCCACGCAGTACATGAGACCAGCGGCGGCCAACACCAGCGGATCACTGAGCACGACGAGATCGGGCGGTAATTGAATATTGCCGGTCATGCCCAGATAGCCGAGCATGAACACAGCGGCATACAGATTGATGCCGCTCGCCCAGGCGACGCCCATGGTCAGTGCGATGGTGTGGATCGGGTCCATGCTTTACTCCTCGCGGCCAGACTGGAACATGTGGGCCGGATACGCCATGGTAGCCGGCCTGTTATGACCGTATCAAATGTCGCTGGTTCATTTACTATATATCTCTCCGAATGACGTGATTTCCAGGAAAGCTGCAATGATTAAAGTGGGTGTGGTCGGGGGTACGGGGTATACCGGCGTGGAATTGCTGCGGCTGCTGGTCGGGCATCCCGAGGTCGACGTGCGCGTGATCACCTCGCGCTCCGAGGCGGGTATGCCGGTGGCGGAGATGTACCCCAATCTGCGCGGGCATTTGGATCTCGCGTTTACGGCGCCCGATCCGGCGGCGCTGGCGGCCTGCGATGTGGTGTTCTTCGCCACGCCCAACGGTACGGCGATGCAGAGCGTGCCAGAACTGCTGAAGGCGGGGGTGCGGGTGATCGATCTGGCCGCGGATTTTCGTTTGACCGATCCGGCCGTGTGGGAGCAGTGGTACGGCATGCCGCATGCGTGTACGGACATACTGGCCGAGGCGGTGTACGGCCTGCCCGAAGTGAATCGCGAGCGCATCCGCACAGCACGGGTGGTAGCCAATCCGGGCTGTTATCCGACCGCTGTGCAATTGGGTTTTCTGCCCTTGATCGAGCAGGGACTGGTCGATACCGCGACCTTGATCGCCGATGCCAAATCCGGTGTCAGTGGCGCCGGGCGCAAGGCCAGCGTCGGCACGCTGTTGTGCGAGGCCAGCGAGAGTTTCAAGGCCTATGCCGTGCCGGGCCATCGGCATTTACCGGAGATCCGTCAGGGCCTGGCGCAGGCGGCCGGGCATGCCGTGGGCCTGACCTTCGTGCCGCATCTGACGCCGATGATCCGCGGCATCCATGCCACGCTGTACGCGCGCTTGAGCGCCACTGTTGACGATTTGCAGGCGCTGTTTGAACGGCGTTATGCCGACGAACCGTTTGTCGACGTCATGCCCGCCGGCAGTCATCCGGAAACACGCAGCGTGCGCGGCGCGAATCATTGTCGTATCGCCGTGCATCGGCCGCAGGGTGGGGATACCGTGGTGGTTCTGTCGGTGATCGACAATCTGGTCAAGGGCGCGGCCGGGCAGGCCATTCAGAATATGAATCTAATGTTCGGCTTGGTAGAATCCCAGGGCTTATCAGGGGTTGCCCTGATGCCGTGAAGGCAGCGCTATTCTTGACTGTATTGGTCAACAACTAGATAATGGCTGCCAATATCCAGCCGAATTTTTGTGGAGATGTACCATGACAGATGCAGCGACCAGCGTAGACATGACCAGCCCTTTGGTGTTCACCGAGGCGGCGGCCCTTAAGGTTAAAGGCTTGATCGAAGAGGAAGCCAATCCCAATCTGAAGCTGCGCGTGTTCGTGTCGGGCGGTGGCTGCTCCGGATTTCAGTACGGGTTCACCTTCGACGAGGCCATCAACGATGGTGATACCGCTGTCGAGCAATGTGGCGTGACCTTGTTGGTCGATCCGATGAGCTACCAGTATCTGGTCGGTGCCGAGATCGATTACAAGGAAGACCTCGAAGGCGCGCAGTTCGTGATCCGCAATCCCAATGCGACTACTACCTGCGGTTGTGGTTCTTCCTTCTCGGCCAGCTAAGTACACTCGCTGGTACACACTCACCGTGTGAATAAAGGGACGCTTCGGCGTCCCTTTTGCGTTGCGGTGGTTTGGTGTCCGCGCTGAGGGGCATTTGTTATGCTTTCGCGCGTGTTGCGACCGGCTGACGGTGCTGCAGTCGACGTAGCTCCAGTAGCCACGAGGAATAAGAATGAACGAATACCTGCCAGGCCTGGAAGGCGTTCCGGCGACCAAATCCAACATCTCGGATCTCGATGGCATGAAAGGGCTCCTCACCTACCGCGGCTATCGCATCAGGGACCTGGCTGAACACAGTACGTTTGAAGAAGTCTCGCTGCTGCTGCTCGACGGCAAGCTGCCTACGCGCGAGGCCTTGGCGGAATTCGACCGGCAGATCCGCAGCAACCGCCCGGTGAAATACAACATCCGCGAAATCATGAAATACCTGCCGGCCACCGGGCATCCGATGGAGATGCTGCAGGCCTCGGTGGCCTGTCTGGCCATGTTCTATCCGGGCGAAAATTGCCTGACCGGCGGCGATGAATGCCGCGATCTGAATTACGTTCACAACATGTCGGTGAAGATCCTGGCGCGTATGGCGACGCTGGTCACGATGTGGCAGCACATCCGTACCGGCTATGACCCGATAGCACCACGCCCCGATTTGTCTTACGCCGCCAATCTACTTTATATGTTCAACGGCGAGGAGCCTGATCCGCTGCTCGCGCGCATTATGGATGCGTGTTTGATTCTGCACGCCGAGCACACCATTAATGCCTCGACCTTCGCCGCCTTGGTGGCGGGCTCGACCTTGGCCAGTCCGTATCTGGTGATCGCGGCTGCCGTCGGTACGCTGGCCGGTCCGCTGCACGGCGGCGCGAATCAGAAGGTCGTCGAAATGCTCGCCGCGATCGGTTCGCCGGCGAACGTCAAACCGTGGCTGGATAAGCAGCTCGCCAACAAGGCCAAGATCTGGGGCATGGGCCATCGTGAATACAAGGTCAAAGATCCGCGCGCGACCATTCTGCAAAAAATGATGATGGATCTGATGCAGCACCGCGGCGGTCAGATGTCACCGATCTTCGAGACCGCACTGGCCTTGGAAGCGGCCTGCGAAGAAACGCTGGCGGCCAAGGGCGTGTGGGCCAATGTCGATTTCTATTCCGGCATTTTGTATTCAGAGATGGGTATCCCCGCGGATCAATTCACCTCGATCTTTGCGATTGCGCGTTGTGCTGGCTGGCTGGCGCACTGGCGTGAACAGCTCAAAGACAATCGCATTTTCCGGCCCACACAGGTGTATACCGGCGAACAGGAACGCGACTATGTGCCGATCGATCAGCGTAGCTGATCGAAGTACTTGGCCGTTCCGAAATAGGAGAATGCATTAACGCGCGAGGTAAATGCCGCCGAGTATGACCGGGTGACGTGCGCCGGTGACGCTGGGAATATTGCTCGGGCGTGATGCCAAGGTTTCTCGCGCCATCCAGGCGAAGGCGGCAGCCTCGATCCACTCCGGTTCAAGTCCGTGTGCGGCTGTCGAGTCGAGGGTGATGCCCGCAAGTTCCGCACGCAGTACGTTCATCAAGTGAAGATTGCGCGCACCACCACCGCAGACCAGCAGCCGTTGCGTCTGCGGCGCCCAGCTGTGCATTGCATCGGCAATCGATCGGGCCGTGAACGCGCACAGCGTCGCTTGTACATCGGTCGCGGATGCAGTGCGTCCATGCAGTTGTCTATCCAGCCAGTCGAGTTGGAATAATTCGCGTCCAGTGCTTTTGGGTGGCGCAGCGCGCAAGAATGGTTCGTTCATCAAGCGGTCGAGTAGGGTGGGAATGACCGTGCCGCTGGCGGCCCAAGCCCCCTCTGCATCGAATGAAGAGCCTTGTGTGCGGCTGATCCAGGCATCCAGGAGAACATTGCCAGGCCCCGTGTCGAAGCCACTGACTGTCGTGGCCGAGTCGGCAGGCAAGATGGTTAGATTCGCCATGCCGCCAATGTTGAGGATGGCGCGATTTTCCACGGGAGTGCGGAAACACATAGCATGAAAAGCCGGTACCAATGGCGCGCCTTGTCCGCCTGCAGCGATATCGCGACGGCGAAAATCGGCGACAGTTGTAATGCCAGTACGCTCGGCGATGATGTTGGGATCGCCGATCTGCAACGTGAACGGATTCCGTACATCGGGTCGATGGCGAATGGTTTGGCCATGGCTGCCGATGGCGCGAATGGCATCACGGTCTAGGCCGCTGTGCTCAATCAGGTCCAAGGCGGCTTGGGCAAAGTGCTCGCCCAGTCGGGTGTCGAGTGTGCCTAGCGCTTCGATTTCATGCGTGGTCTGACCCTGCGCCAGGCTCAGTAAGGCTTGGCGTAGCTCGGGTGCGAACGGCACGGTGTGTGCGGCATAAATAGTTGGGAAGTCGCTGCCGCAATCGACGATTGCAGCATCGATCCCATCAAGACTGGTGCCGGACATCAAACCTAAAAAATATTCACTCATACGGGATGTGTTGAGGCTGTCGAATGCAGCAGGCCTGTCTCATGGACAGGCCTGCTGGGTGTTGCTAGGTTGGTTGCTTGCGCACATGGCGCGTATAAAGATTCAGTCGGCGCGCAGCGCGACCTGGGTAGAACGACCGCGGACATGATCCAACTGTGCGACCATCGCCTGCGCCTGTTTCTGGAAGTCATGTTGGAAGCGCTTGTCGATGGGCATGGCATCCGGGAAGGCCACCGTCAGCGGGTTGGTGTGTGCGCCGTTGACGAGGAATTCGTAATGCAGATGCGGGCCGGTGGCCAAGCCAGTCATACCGAGATAACCAATCGTCTGTCCTTGGCGCACGCGGGTGCCGGTATTCACGCTGCGGGCGAAGCCAGACAGGTGGCCATACAGCGTGCTGTAGGCACTGCCGTGCTGGACGATCACAACATTGCCATAACCGCCTTTCACGCCACGGAAGACCACTCGACCATCGCCGGTGACTTTGATGGGCGTGCCCTGGGGGGCAGCGTAGTCCACACCTTTATGGGCGCGGATGCGGTTCAGAATGGGATGTTTGCGTTTCAGATTGAAGGTAGAACTGATGCGCGAGAATTCCACGGGTGTACGCAGGAAGGCCTTGCGCAGGCTGTGACCCTCGGGCGTGTAGTAATCCGTGCGGCCAGCTTCATCAGTGTAACGGACGGCTTGATACACCTTGCCCTGATTGACGAATTCCGCGGCCAGGATGTTGCCTTCACCGATGCGTTCGCCGTCGAGGAAGAGCTCATCGTAAAGTACGGTGAACTGGTCGCCCCCGCGCAAATCCAACGCGAAATCGATATCCCAGCCGAAGATACCGGCCAGATCCATGATCATGTTGTCGGGCAGGTTGGCCTTCTGGCCAGCCATGAACAGAGAGCTGTCAATGACGGCGCTGGCGTGGGCAGTCTGCCGATCCGGAATACGATGAATGCTCGTGGCGGTGAAATCGTCACCTTTGCGTACCACGTGCAGCCCTAAAGTCGGGCTTTCTGCATAGCGCAGTTCGTGCAGATTGCCGTCAGCATCGGTGCGTAATTGCAGCGTCTGCCCCGGAAAGATGCGTTTGAGCGTGTTGACCGCGGCACCCTGAGTCATGACTTTATGCAGGTCGCCCGCGGTAACTCCGCTGCGGGAGAAGATCAGTGCCAGGTTGTCGCCTCGTTTGACCTCCGCCTGTTTCCAGGTGGTGTTATCGGCCGACGCGGTCGCCTGTGTTCGGCTTGTTCCCTGTGCTGGGAGGAGTGAAGCGGGCGTGAT
>CAVTTB010000007.1:0-105000 GCA_963737555.1 uncultured Gammaproteobacteria bacterium | reverse complement strand
AAGCTATTTAGGTAGCGCCTCGTGTCTCACTCCTGGGGGTAGAGCACTGTTATGGCTAGGGGGCCATCCCGGCTTACCAAACCATTGCAAACTCCGAATACCAGGAAGTGCAATCACGGGAGACACACGGCGGGTGCTAACGTTCGTCGTGAAGAGGGAAACAACCCAGACCGCCAGCTAAGGTCCCAAAATCATAGTTAAGTGGGAAACGATGTGGGAAGGCTCAGACAGCCAGGAGGTTGGCTTAGAAGCAGCCATCCTTTAAAGAAAGCGTAATAGCTCACTGGTCGAGTCGGCCCGCGCGGAAGATTTAACGGGGCTCAAACTATGTACCGAAGCTGCGGATGTGCACTATGTGCACGTGGTAGGGGAGCGTTCTGTAAGCCTGTGAAGGTGTCCTGTAAGGGATGCTGGAGGTATCAGAAGTGCGAATGCTGACATGAGTAACGATAATGCGGGTGAAAAACCCGCACGCCGTAAGCCCAAGGTTTCCTGCGCAACGTTAATCGGCGCAGGGTGAGTCGGCCCCTAAGGCGAGGTCGAAAGACGTAGTCGATGGGAATCAGGTTAATATTCCTGAACCTTGTATTACTGCGATGGGGAGACGGAGAAGGCTAGGCCGGCCGGGTGTTGGATGTCCCGGTTTAAGCGTGTAGGGAGAGGACTTAGGCAAATCCGGGTCCTTAATTCTGAGACGTGATGACGAGCTCCCATGTGGAGTGAAGTGGTTGATGCCATGCTTCCAGGAAAATCCTCTAAGCTTCAGGTAATACAGGACCGTACCCCAAACCGACACAGGTGGGCGAGGAGAGAATCCTAAGGCGCTTGAGAGAACTCGGGTGAAGGAACTAGGCAAAATGGTACCGTAACTTCGGGAGAAGGTACGCCCTCCTTACGTGAAGGCCCTGCGGCTGGAGCGGAAGAGGGTTGCAGTGACCAGGTCGCTGCGACTGTTTACTAAAAACACAGCACTCTGCAAACACGAAAGTGGACGTATAGGGTGTGACGCCTGCCCGGTGCCGGAAGGTTAATTGATGGGGTTAGCGCAAGCGAAGCTCTTGATCGAAGCCCCGGTAAACGGCGGCCGTAACTATAACGGTCCTAAGGTAGCGAAATTCCTTGTCGGGTAAGTTCCGACCTGCACGAATGGCGTAACGATGGCGGCACTGTCTCCATCCGAGACTCAGTGAAATTGAACTCGCTGTGAAGATGCAGCGTACCCGCGGCTAGACGGAAAGACCCCGTGAACCTTTACTATAGCTTTGCACTGGACTTTGAGCCTGTCTGTGTAGGATAGGTGGGAGGCTATGAAACCTGGACGCCAGTTCAGGTGGAGCCACCCTTGAAATACCACCCTGGTATGCTCGAGGTTCTAACCTAGGCCCGTTATCCGGGCTGGGGACAGTGTATGGTGGGTAGTTTGACTGGGGCGGTCTCCTCCCAAAGAGTAACGGAGGAGCACGAAGGTACCCTCAGCGCGGTCGGACATCGCGCAATGAGTGCAAAGGCATAAGGGTGCTTGACTGCGAGACAAACACGTCGAGCAGGGACGAAAGTCGGTCTTAGTGATCCGGTGGTTCTGTATGGAAGGGCCATCGCTCAACGGATAAAAGGTACTCCGGGGATAACAGGCTGATTCCTCCCAAGAGTCCATATCGACGGAGGAGTTTGGCACCTCGATGTCGGCTCATCACATCCTGGGGCTGTAGCCGGTCCCAAGGGTATGGCTGTTCGCCATTTAAAGTGGTACGCGAGCTGGGTTTAGAACGTCGTGAGACAGTTCGGTCCCTATCTGCCGTGGGCGTTGGAGATTTGAGTGGAGCTGCTCCTAGTACGAGAGGACCGGAGTGGACGTACCCCTGGTGTTCCGGTTGTCACGCCAGTGGCACAGCCGGGTAGCTACGTACGGAAGGGATAACCGCTGAAAGCATCTAAGCGGGAAGCCCACCACAAGATGAGATCTCCCTGGACCTTTAAGGTCCCTGAAGGGCCGTTGAAGACTACAACGTTGATAGGCTGGGTGTGGAAGTGCAGTAATGCATGTAGCTAACCAGTACTAATTGCCCGTGCGGCTTGACCATATAACACTCAAGCAGTTTGAGCGTGGTGGTTGAGCGTATACAACAAACCCAATGCCCAAATCAGTTCACGAATTGGAGAAGTTAGAGTGAAATCCTCTGACATCTCAAACAGTTTGCCTGGCGGCCATAGCGTGTGGGAACCACCCGATCCCATTTCGAACTCGGAAGTGAAACTGCTCTGCGCCGATGATAGTGTGGTGTTTCGCCATGCGAAAGTAGGACACTGCCAGGCTTTAATCCCGAAACCCCTGTGGTCTATGACCTCAGGGGTTTCTTTTTTTGCATTAATCAATTTCTTGGTCTATACCCAACCATATTAGTCGGTAATTTTGTCAGGAGGCGCGTATGGACAGGTATTACATGCCTTTGAAGTTGCGCCGCGTTACCGGAGTGGTGGGGTATGTCCGCCCGACTCAGGAACTGCCCGACAAAGTCACGTTAGACACTCCAGCCATAATGACAATGACTGACCTGCGTCAGGTGCCTGCGTTAACCGTTGAGCCGCACGTGTCGATCGATTGGGCGCTTGAACGGATGCGCGTAAACGGCGTGCGCCTGTTACTGGTGACCAATCATGACAGCGATGTGGTGGGTTTGATTACCTCTAATGATATTCAAGGCCATAAGCCTTTGCGGTTTCTGCGCGAGACGCATGTTCGACGTGCAGAGATACGCGTGCGTGACATCATGACGCCAAAAGATCGATTTGCAATGTATTTCATTGGATGAAGTTATGGTGGCATCCGTCGGTCATGTCCTGGAGACGTTGCGACGTATAGGTCGACAACATGCCTTAGTTTGCGAATATGGGTGTAATTCGGGTACTTCATCGATACGCGGGATTCTGTCCGCGAGCCGATTGAGTCAACAACTCGGCATTCACTTTGAGCCTATTGCTGTGGCAGATACTTTCGTAGCCGTTGAATCTGCGCTTGCCGCAGACTGACGTTATCAGGGCGACTCAGCAAAAACGCGGATGCGCGACTAACCGTGCCTCGGGTATGACGGTCATGATTGCGATTGGTATTTCGATGAGTGCGCTGGGCGACTGACGAACCAATACCCAAAGCACGTTAATCTTCAGATTCAGATCTGCAAATACCACCAGGTTGGCGAATTTCTCCAAGACGGTTTGGATTCTGGCAACCTTCTTTTGGATGACGCGTGGTGGTAGCGAACGTAGTTGTGGAATAATCATCATGAAATCGCCGAGCGGTCGACCGTCCTCATCTTCGCGCGGTGCGCGTTGATACAATGGCACCGAGTTTTCCATGGTGGTTGCTGTAACCACGCTATGTGAAAGGGTGTCAATCTGAGGAATCGCCATGAAAAGTTGCCTCCTACGCCATCTATTCCCATACCTGACTGCATCATGCAGTGCGGCCTACTCTCGTAGGTTGGTCAAGACATCCAGATAGCCTATCGGCTTTGTCTGTGGATAATGAAATCACCCTGTCCCATGCTGAAAAAATAACCACGTAAAAACAATATAGTATGGTGTTCAGCCCATTCTGGGATGGTGACTTTAGCGGGTCAGATGTTCCGGGATCGAGAGATGCCACGCCTCGTCACTATGATAGACTTTTCGTATGACTACGCGGCGTGCACTGCTTGAAATTCTGGCCGATGGGCACTTCCATTCTGGCGAGGCATTAGGGGCGGAAATCGGCATAACCCGCGCTGCCATATGGAAGCAGTTGCGTGCCTTGGAGGGCTTGGGCCTGACCGTATACGCTGTACGCGGACGCGGTTACCGGCTCGATCAACCGATTGAATTCCTGCAGGCCGAAGTTATCCAGGAAAATTTGCCACCCGCGGCGCGCAATAAATTGCATCAGTTGATCGTCTTGCATGAGATCGACTCGACCAATAGCTATCTCAAATCCATGGCTTTGCAAGGAGCCGCATCAGGTACCGCTTGTCTGGCTGAATGGCAGCGCCAAGGACGTGGACGTCGAGGGCGGAACTGGGTCTCGCCGTTCGGCTCCAGTTTGTACTTATCCATGTTGTGGCGTTTCCCGACAGGTCCCGCGGCACTGGCCGGCTTAAGTCTGGCGGTGGGCGTCGCATTGGCGCGTGCGATGCCGGGCAGCGTAGGTCCCGGCCTGGGTCTCAAATGGCCAAATGATCTGCACTGGAATGGACAAAAACTGGGTGGAATCCTGGTTGAAATTGCCGGTGAATCCTCCGGACCCAGCTATGCGGTGATTGGTGTCGGCGTGAATCTGCGCATGCCTGCCTGTGCCGGCGGAACTATCGATCAGCCGTGGACCGACCTCAGTCGTATCTGTACCGAAATTCCCTCACGTAATGCGCTGGCCGCGGCGGTTCTAACGCAGCTGATTATAGCGCTGCAGACGTTCGAGTTAGATGGATTGTCGTCTTTTATGAACGATTGGCGTGACTGGGACGTGACTGCGGGCAGAGCCGTGCAATTAGATCTGCCTTCGGGTGTCATTAAGGGACACGCGCAGGGAATCGCTGACGACGGTGCAATCTTGATCCAGGTCGGCGACGAGTTACGGCGCTATGCGTCCGGCGAAATCAGTTTACGGATGATTACATGATTCTTTTATTGGATGCGGGGAACAGCCGCCTCAAGTGGGCCATCTTACGCAATGGACACTTCGAGAGCGGTGGTGTTCTGGATCTGGCTGGCGGCGCGATTAAGGAACTCGCCTCAGCTGCTTGGGCTGAATTGGATACTCCAGAGTCCGTCGTGGTCGCCAATGTCAACGGCGAGCCGTTTCGACGCGCACTGAATTCCTGGGTGAAACGCCACTGGAAACTTACCCCTGACTATGTGGTGGCTGAGGCGGAATTGTTCGGTATCCGTAACGCCTATGCCGAACCCGCCCGACTCGGCATCGATCGTTGGCTGGCCTTGTTGGCGGCGCGGGAACTCTTCAACGGCCCGCTGTGCATCGTGGATTGCGGTACCGCGCTGACTATCGATGCGTTGGCGCAGGATAACCGGCACCTGGGCGGTCTGATCATTCCTGGACTGAAATTGATGCGCGATGCCCTGGTAGGGCGGGCCGAGACCATTCGTGAACAAATGCAATCGGCATCGCATGAGCAAGTGCGGCTACTGGGTGCGGATACCGGGAGTGCCGTCGTTGGCGGAACGCTGTATGCCGTCGTCGCTGTCATCGATCGGGTTATGGCCGATTTGCGCGCAGAGTTAGGTTCTGGTTTGCGTTGTGTGCTGACCGGGGGTGATGCCCCGGGCGTGCTGCCGCTGCTCGCAACACGCGCCCACCTCGAAGCCGACCTGGTCCTGCTGGGGCTTGCACGTATCGCGCGTTCACGCAGGATAGAAAATGCGCCGCAGGCTGATTCCTCGCCGCCTGTAGAGACCACCACGCCCGTTATTGAAAATTCGTTATGAAGTCAGTCATCTTCGTCCTCCTCCTTGCCAATGTCGTCATGGCCGGATGGTTATATCGTAATGGCGACGATTACCGTGATATGCCTGCCGCTGCAATACCTCCGGCCACTGGCGTTGAGTCGCTGCGATTGTTGAGCGAACAGACTGCCGTCGACACCTCCCCAGGACCAGCTTCGATGGGAGAGACTTCCTCACTGCCACCCACTCAAAATGCTGTGCCCGCACCACAGCAGGTAGCCCCTGTCGAGAACATCGATGATGATCCAGTATCAGAGGTCAAGCCAGGGACGGCGCCTGCTGTATCAGCGCAAGTCGCGACACAAGTAGCGACAGAAGCTACGCAAACACAAGCGGCTCTGCCGCAGCATATGTGTCAAACCATCGGCCCATTTGCAGAGCGCAGAACGGTTGACGCCTTTGCGGCCAAATTATCCGGGCTGGGGCCGATAACGGTCGTGCGCGCAGCGCAGGTCGAACAGCCGTCGGGATATTGGGTCTATCTGTCCGCGATGCCGCTTGAAGACGCACAGCGCATCGTCGCCGATTTCGAGGCCAAAGGGGTGAAGGATTATTTTCTCGGCAGACAGAATTTTATTTCGCTAGGTGTGTTCGCCGATAAACGCAGTGCTGAGACACGGGTGCAAACGATCAGCGCACTGGGTTATTCGCCACGCCTCGAACAGCGTTTTCTGGCCCGCGAAGTCTATTGGGTAGACGTGGACGAGTTAGACAATGCGCCAGTGAGCCAGGACCAATGGGCCGAACTCTTGGCCGAGCAGTCGGGCATCCAGCGGCAGCCTCTCACCTGTAAATGACCATCGGCCTAGGGTAGAATCGCGCCCGCTTGTAACGCATTGCTGGCGTAGCTCAGATGGTAGAGCGTCTGATTTGTAATCAGAGGGTCACGGGTTCGATTCCTGTCGCCAGCACCATAAATTCAGTGATATACGAGAGCCCGCTTAGCGCGGGCTTTTCTATGGGACGTCACCCAGAGGACAGTCTCATTTGAGTGCCGCGTATCTCACTTAACGTGGCGCTTTGCAGGCACAGGCTTGCATTCGTTCAATGACTGTATACAATGCCAGGTACTGTATAGAAACACAGGTACTGTGGCATGTCCGACCTGACCCCGCGCCAAGCCGAGATCCTCGAACTCATCCGCACCTCCATCGCCGAGCGTGGTTCGCCGCCGACCCGTGCGGAAATCGCCGAGGCCTTCGGTTTCCGGTCGCCCAATGCCGCCGAGGAACACCTCAAGGCGCTCGCCCGCAAGGGGGCGATCGAATTGCTGCCGGGCTCGTCACGCGGTATTCGCTTATTGGAAGAGACGGGTCTGCCGGTCGTCGGCCGGGTCTCGGCCGGTTCGCCCATCCTCGCCGTTGAGCATATCGAAGCGCACTACGAAGTCGGCCCGCAGGTGTTTCAGCCGCGCGCGGATTATCTGTTGCGGGTGCGCGGCATGAGTATGCGCGATGCGGGCATCCTCGATGGTGATCTGCTGGCGGTGCATCGCGTCCAAGAGGCGCGCAATGGCCAAGTGGTCGTAGCGCGCCTGGACGATGAAGTCACCGTCAAGCGCTTCCAGCGCAGCGGCAACCACGTACAACTGCTGCCCGAAAATCCGGATTTCAAACCCATCGATGTCGACTTGCGCAGCCAATCCCTGGTCATCGAGGGTTTGGGTGTGGGCATCCTCAGAACGGGGCAATCGCTATGAATCTCGATCTATTGCTGGATTACCCAACTCCCTGGCGCGACGAGGCGCCATTGGCGAAGCCGACCGGGTCGGTCTGTTTGCCGACCGGCTTTGCCGAGCTGGATGCGCTGCTGCCGGACGGTGGTTGGCCGCTGGGAAGTGTGACCGAACTGCTGGTGCCTCAGGAAGGCGTCGGTGCCTTGCAACTGGTGTTGCCGGCGCTGGCGAAGATCAGCCAGCAACGCCGTTGGGTCGCCTGGATCGCGCCACCGTACGTTCCCTATGCTCCGGCCTTGGCCGCCGCCGGTGTGGATCTCTCGCGCGTGTTGTTGATTCATCCGCGTGCCGGCGGTGATGGTTTCGCCGCGGTTGAACGCAGTTTGCGTTCAGGAACCTGTGGCGCTGTCTTGGCGTGGCCGACGGCAGGGGAGGGCCCGGCTCTGCGGCGCTTGCAACTGGCGGCGGCAGAGGGGGAGTCCTTGGGGATTCTGTTCCGTCCCGATCGGTTGGCCCAACACGCTTCGCCGATCAAGCTGCGCTTGCAGATTGCGCGTCGCCACAATGGCGTGGATGTTCATCTGCTCAAACAGCGTGGCGGATGGGAGGCAGGTCCAGTGACGTTGTCCATGGACAGATTGCTCCAACAGCAAACCACAGACCGTCCCTTGTTCTGAGCGCGTAAGTCTGAGAAAACTCGAATCAATCACGCTAGCCGTGATGGCGAGCGCTATGCAATTTCTCTGATTTGCGGGTGATGTATGTGCGTGCGGGGTCGAGCAACGGATGATGCGTTGTTATCTATAAAAACCGTCGGGATTAAAGATACTGCCGCCAATGATCCGGACGTACGTCGCGGCAACCATGTTCGATCTGTCGATACCGGTTGATAAACACTGCCTGAGTGCAATTACCGCCACCAGGTTTGCACCCCAATGCGTCTCGCTGCGTATCTTCGCTGTAGTAATACAACGCCCGGCGTATCCTCATGAACAGGTTGTTGTCCAGGTGGAAGCCGAGTTCGACAAGCAAGCCATCGATCAATTGCAGGGTGATGTAGGTGACATCGTACGTGACATGAATGAGTTCAGCATGCGCGGGCCGAACCTGAAGAATGCCCTCGACATCACTCAGGATGAGGGTCGCGGTTTGTGCCTGGTTCGGGTCATGATGTGGCCCCCGAAAACCGATCTCGCGGTGCTTGATGGTTCCTGGTCGTTGGGTGCGCATGCTTCTGATGCTAGACATTTTCAGGTATTTATCAAGTCCCAGTAGGGTTTTGTTTCAACGCGGCTAGGCTTCGACGGACGAATCCTAACGTGATCATTCTGTTATGGGGTGTTTTGAGTGGTCATTTGCCCCAGGGTGACCCGTGGATGCCCCGCCAAATCGTTCACACTCTGGATATCTATAAGACCCGCATCAGCGAACAAGTGCCGCACGGCCTGGTCCTGATCGTATCCATGCTCAACCAGCAGCCAACCGCCCGGGCGTAAATGATCGGGGGCGCCAGCCACGATAACGCGCAGATCATCCAACCCGTCCGCACCGGATACCAATGCACTCAGCGGATCGAACCGCACATCGCCCTGTTGCAGATGTGGATCGTCCACACGGATGTACGGCGGATTGCTCAAGATCATATCGAACCGCTGCTGACCGAGTCCGGCATACCAAGTGTCTTGCTGGAAAACGACATTGGCGATAGCTAAGCGTTGCGCATTGTCCTGTGCCACCGCGAGTGCGGACGCCGACATATCCGTGGCCGTCACGCGACAGCGCGGTCGTTCCTGTGCCACCGCGAGTGCAATCGCGCCGCTGCCCGTGCCCAGATCGACGATCTTACAGTCCGCATCCACGGGGATGCGCGCCAGCGCGAGTTCCACCAACAGTTCCGTTTCCGGACGCGGGATCAATGTGGCCGGCGTGACCTCCAGATCCAGCGACCAGAACTCGCGCCGCCCGAGAATATGTGCAATCGGTTCTCCAGCCACGCGTCGCGCAACTAACATAGCGAACATCTGCACCTGCTGATCGGTGAGTAACCGCTCCGGCCAAGCGCGCAGATAACTGCGCGACTGACCCAGCGCGTGCGCGAGCAGTAATTCGGCATCCAGGCGTGCGCTGTCGTGCACGGGTGTAAATTGCGCAATCGCGGACTGCAAGGCGTCGGTAATGGCGGGAGCTTGCATGTATAGAAGTGGGCTCGATGGATCGTGTTGTTATTCGGCTAAGCGTAATCTATGTATGCGCACAGGTGGCGATGTCCACAATGAGCCGCTTGTGACGGATCTTCACCGCAACTCCAACGTCGCATAGTCACCCAAGGCCGCGGCAATCTCCTGCAGAGTGGGCGCATCGGCATCCCCCGGCGTGTCGAAAGCGCCGCCGCAAGCGAGGCTGCGCACATCCGGTTGACGGTCCGAATGCAGGCGTAAACGGAACATCTGGGTGATGCGGGTCGGGCCGCTGCTGTCATTGTCGCTCTGGCCCAGCCCGCCACCACCTAACCCCGCCAACATGACTTGCCTTGCCTCGACAATCTCTTCCATGCTGCGGCCCACCCGAATGACAGTGAATCTGTCCGGATGCACGGTCTGTGCATGTTCACGAAGCGTGGTGATTTCCAACTGACAGAACGGTTGGAATTCGTTGATGTGCGAAATCTGCGTCCGTTTTGGAAGTAGACTGCGCGCCCGCCCGCTGGGAATGGTGATGTCGCGATGCACTTCCAGCGCCGCGGTTTGAATGGGGACCCAGGCGCCGGTTTGCGCATCCTTGACGGTCATCGGACCGCAGGCCTGTAGCAAGGGAATACCGAGACAGCAGGCCACCGCCAAACGGAGTGCGCGTCTATTAATATTCGTCATAATCATCACCTCGCGAAGGCGCTGCGGGAAGTCGCATCGCCGTGCCGTTATTAACAGTATAGGTCAGCATCGCATTCAAGTACGGCCGGAACGAAAGGCTCTCGTCAGCGCGGGACATCATGCAACTGCCACGTCTATACTAGCGATAGCCGCGTTACGAACCCGCGGCAATGTTACGTCGGATAGCGCCCGGGTGGAAAACGTAAACTGATTCCAGACTTGCACAGGAGGTGGTGTGATGCGCAAACGCAGCATAATCTATGGTAGCCGTGGGCGCGCTGACAATCAGCGTCGGCGTTTCCGCCGGTTGGAATGATCTTTTGAAGAACGCCACCGACAGCCTGAATACTACGGGCGGCAGCAGCCAGGTTTCCGGACTCACGACGGCCGAAATGGACGGTGGCTTGAAAGAAGCGCTGGCCGTCGGTGCCGAGCGTGCCATCAAGGGCTTGAGTCGCAAGGGCGGCTATCTGAACGATCCTGCCGTACGCATACCCCTGCCCGGCGCCTTGGAGAAAACCGAAAAGGTGTTGCGGATGATGGGCCAGGACGAAGCGGTCGACGAGTTCATCACCACCGTGAACCGCGCCGCCGAACGCGCGATACCACAGGCCTCGAAGATCGTCGGCAACGCCGTGCGTCAGATGACCATCGCCGACGCCCAGAAGATCCTCACCGGACCGGACGATTCCGCGACACAGTATTTCCGCCGCAAGACCTCCAAGCCTCTCACCACCGCCATGCTGCCCATCGTGAAAAAGGCCACCGCATCCGCCGGCGTGACCAGTGCCTACAAAGGCATGATCGACAAGGCCGGTCCCGCCAGCAGCCTGATGGGCGATTCGCTGGACCTGGATGCCTACGTCACCGAGAAGACGCTGGACGGTTTGTTCCTGAAAGTCGCCGCCGAGGAAAAGGCGATCCGCACCAACCCCGTGGCGCGCAGCACCGATCTGCTCAAGAAGGTGTTCGGGGCGGTGAAGCGGTAGTCGTGATTTGTTGTGATGCGTTAGGTCGGGTTAGCGCAGCGTAACCCGACTTACCAACACTAATCGGTCAACGGTGGATCGTATGGCGGCAGACCGTCGATGGTCACGTCACTCTCCACAGTACCACCCAATTCGTAGCCCTCCTCGCTGTCACCGCCGCCCGGCTCGCTTGAGCCATCGGGGTTACACTCGACGAGCGTGCAGGATGCACCCTCTGGGCAGGTGTCTTCGCTTCCAGCGCAGATCATGACCAGTTGGGTCGACGGCGGTTCGCCTGTCATTGTCGTGTCGTCGTCGATGAGAATGAAGTCGTCGAATACGGGCGGATCCTGGTGAATGATGATGCCAGTCCCCAGGTCAGGTTGCTGGGTGGTAAATGTCACTGACGAGCCCAGTGAATCGATCATCCCCTGATCCGTCACCGGGATATTCTCGTTGAACGCAGCCTGATGCGCGGGATTGCTGAACTGATAGATTCCCGCTCCGAAACTGATCGGGCCTATGGCGTCGAGTACGGCATCGAAACCCGTGCCGTCAGCCGCGAAGTTCGCCGTGAAGAAATTGTACACAGTGTGGTCAAGGCCCTGCTGCTCGAACAGGTCGCTGAAATTCAGGTTCACCACTGCTTGCGCATGCAGCATTGCAGATGCCGTCAGCGAGTCATGCCGTTGCACCCAGTTGTCGTATAGGGCTGCCAGATCCGCCTTTCCGTTGGCAATGAACATTACGAGCGTCGTGAGCTGGGAGACGTTGGCGGGCACCAGGGAGGGCGCGTACGAATACCAGACGCGCCCGTCACTGGCCTGCGCGCGGACAATGAACGGTGGCTGCATGCCGCTGGCATCGGTCTGATAGCTGCCGTCGGCGGCGATGGATACGTTGATCACGATGCCCGCGGCATCTTGGATATAGACATAGCCGTCGAGCGGTCTGCCGATGGCGGCCACGCCCGTGATCGCGCTCTGTTCCGCAGGCGCATCGGCACTCGGGGTGATGTCCGTTGTTGTCGTTGATGTCGTAGTTGCCGTTGCGTCGTCTCCGCCATTACAACCGGTGAGCAGGCTTAGCCAGCACAGGGTCACCACAGACAATAACAAAGCGACTAAGCGAGAATGGATTGGTGCGGGATTGCGAGCGTTGTTCATACGGGCTCCTTGGCATGTATTTATTGTTGTCCCATGGCCCGGGGGCTCGACGTCATCGTTATACCTTCCTTGGATGGCGTCATTAGGGTGGTGTTAGTCTGTGCCTGGGCATCTCTCGCGTCAATATGGTTCAGGCCGGTCGGCTGTAGGATTTTCGCCATGTGTCGGGCCATCGCCCATGCCTGTGTCAGGGCAATGACCTGTTTCCCCCGGTAGCTCCTGTATTCAAACCTTTTTGACGAACTCCGACTTCAACTGCATCGCGCCGATTCCGTCGATCTTGCAGTCGATATTGTGATCGCCATCGATCAAGCGGATGTTCTTGACCTTGGTCCCGACCTTGACCACCAGCGATGAGCCTTTGACCTTGAGGTCCTTGATCACGCTGACGGTGTCACCGTCCTGGAGCACGTTGCCGTTGGCGTCCTTGACGACAAGTCCTGTGTCGGCGCTTTCGACAGCCGCATCCTTGCTCCATTCATGGCCGCATTCCGGACAGACGTAATTGTTGCCGTCTTCGTAGGTGTAGGCGGAGCTGCAGGTGGGGCAGTTGGGTAGATTGCTCATAATTATGTCCTTAGTTGTTACTCCTGCAACGCCGCCAACTGATCCGCCTGATATTCATTGATCAACGGTTCGATCACATCATCAAGATTACCTTCCATGACGCTGTCGAGTTTGTACAGCGTCAGGTTGATGCGGTGATCGGTGAGGCGGCCTTGCGGGAAGTTGTAGGTGCGGATGCGTTCGGAGCGGTCGCCGCTGCCGACGAGTAGGCGGCGGGTTTGGGCTTGTTCGGCTTGTTGTTTGTCGCGTTCGGCGGACAGCATGCGTGACGCGAGCAACGACATGGCGCGGGCGCGGTTCTTGTGTTGCGAACGTTCGTCCTGGCATTCGACGACGATGCCGGTGGGTAGATGCGTAATGCGAATCGCGGAGTCGGTCTTATTGACGTGCTGGCCGCCGGCGCCGCTGGCGCGGTAGGTGTCCACTTTCAAGTCGGCGGGATTGATGGCCACCGCTTCGACTTCTTCGACTTCCGGCAGGATGGCGACAGTCGCGGCCGAGGTATGGATGCGGCCTTGCGATTCCGTGGCGGGTACGCGTTGCACGCGGTGCGCACCGGATTCGAATTTCAGGCGTGAATACGCGCCCTGGCCGATCACGCGGGCGATGATTTCTTTGTAGCCGCCGTGCTCGCCTTCGTGTTCGCTCAACACTTCGACTTGCCAGCGGCGCGTCTCGGCGTAGCGTGAATACATGCGGTACAGATCGCCGGCGAAGATCGCGGCTTCATCACCGCCGGTGCCGGCGCGGATTTCCAGAAAGATATTGCTGTTGTCGAGCGGATCGGTCGGCAGTAACAGTTTCTGTAAATCCAGTTCCAGCTGTTCGCTGCGTTCGCGCGCGGCGGCGAATTCATCCTGGGCCATGGCGCGCATGTCGGCGTCCGGATCTTTGAACATCAGTTCGGCGGCGGCGACATCGTCCAACGCCTGTTGGTAGCGCGCGAAGCACTGCACCACCGGTTCCAGTTCGGCGTATTCGATCGACAGGCCGCGAAACTTGTTTTGATTGCCGATGATGTCGGGCGTCGACAGCAGCATGCCCACTTCTTCGAAGCGTTCAGTCAGGGATTCGAGTTTCTTGCGTATGGAGTCTTTCACGATGCTCTTTTATAGAGGGCGCGGATTATTTGTCGCGCTTGGGCAGGCCCAGCAGTTCGCGCGCGGCCAGAATCAGATCGGCGCGGCCGTCGTAACCGGCCTGGCGCAGATTGGCGCTGGGTGTGTGGATCAGTTTGTTGGTCAGGGTGTGCGCCAAAAATTGCAGGACCTGTTCGGTGTCTTTGCCTTGCGTCAGCATTTGTCGCGCCTTGTCCAGCACGTCGTCGCGGGCGCTATCGGCCTGGCTGCGGAAATCGCGGATCGTCGAGACCGCGTCCAGCGAGCGCAGCCAACCGAGAAAATGCGCGCACTGCACGTCGATGATCTCTTCGGCCTGAATCGCCGCCTCTTGGCGCGACTTCAGGTTTTCCTGAATGACTTCTTGAAGATCGTCGACGGTATAGAGATAGATGTCGGCGAGTTGTGCAACCTCGGCCTCGATGTCGCGCGGCACGGCGATGTCGACCATGAAGATAGGTCGATGCTTGCGCTTCTTCAGCGCGCGTTCCACCGTGCCCTTGCCGAGAATCGGCAATTGGCTGGCGGTCGACGAGATGACGATATCGGCCTCGGCCAGATGCGCGGGCATTTCCGACAATGCGATGGCGTAGCCGTTGAATTCCGCCGCCAGCGCGTGCGCGCGTTCGACGGTGCGATTGGCGATGATCATGCGGCCGATTTTGTTATCGGCCAGATGCCGCGCCGCCAGTTCGATGGTCTCGCCGGCGCCGATCAGCAACGCGGTGTGTTTGCTGAGGTCGCCGAAGATTTGTCGCGCCAGACTCACTGCGGCGAAGGCGACAGAAACAGGACTGGCGCCGATGGCGGTGTCGGTGCGGATTTGTTTGGCGACGGTGAAGGTGTGCTGGAACAATTTGCCAAGGTGCGAGGACAGCGTGCCGGCATCGATGGCGCTTTGATACGCGCTCTTCATCTGGCCGAGGATTTGCGGTTCACCGAGTACCATCGAATCCAGTCCCGCGGCGACGCGGAACATATGTCGCACCGCCGTCTCGTCGGGATAGATATATAGGTACGGTTTGAGATGTTCAGGTTGGAAGTGATGATGACTGCACAGCCAGCCGATCACGGCGTCGGTATCATCACTTTCCAGATTGCAGTACAGCTCGGTGCGGTTGCAGGTCGAGAGGATCGCCGCCTCGTGAATTTGGGGCAGGCCCACCAATGCACGCAGGGCCTCCGCCAAACGTTCGGCAGGAAATGCCACGCGTTCGCGGATGTCCACCGGTGCGGTGCGGTGATTAATGCCAAGGGCGATCAGGGGCATGAACGAGCGGGCCAGGAAAGAGGCGGAAATTCTGCGGGATGCAGGGGGTTAATACAAGCCGCGCGTGTCGGTTGCCGGTTTTTCCGCAACATGCTGTTAGAATAGCCATCCTTGACTGCTTCCAGGAAACGGTCGGTAGGCCCGGCCGTTATATACGACATTTATGAACCTGTCTTTCCTTAGCCTGTTAGTCACCCTCGTCATGACCCTGAGCGCCTGCACGGGGCTGTCGCCGCGTCAGCCGGCGCCGGCGGCTGGTGTAGATGCGGATGTGCCCGTGAGTGCTGCGCCGGCAGCGGCGACCGGCGCGACCGGAGCGGCTGTGCAAGGCGCGGTGGCAGAGGACGATTTGCTGTATGACATCCTGCTCGGTGAAGTGGCCGGACAGCGCGAACAACTGAATGTCTCCGTCGAGCATTATCAGCGCGCGGCCGCGAGCAGCGATGATCCGCGGATTGCCGAACGCGCCTTGCGCATCGCGCTGTTCGCCAAGCAAGAGGCCGCCGCGCTGACGGCGGCACGGCGCTGGGTGGAACTCGAACCCGAAAGCAACGAGGCGCGGCAGTCGCTGGCAGCCTTGGCGCTGCGCGCGGGCAATGTCGACGAAGCCTATACCCAATTCGATGTCCTGTTGCGCGAGGCGCAGGACGAGACGGCGGCCTATCAGAGCCTCACCGGGCTGCTCGCGCGCAACGAAGATCGTGAAGTGGCACTGACCTTGATGGGACGCTTGGCGCAGAGCCATGCGCGATCGGCACAGGCGCACTTGGCCTACGCACGATTGGCGTTGCATGCCGAAAATGCCGAGCTGGCCTTGCGCGAAACCGATGCGGCCCTAGCGATCGAGCCGGATCTGACGGACGCCTTGGTGCTGCGGGCGGGCGTGCGTTACAAGCTGGGTGATGCGCAGCGCGCGCAGCAAGACCTGCAGACGGCGGTGACTGCCTATCCAAACAATATTGAACTGCGCCTGGCGTTGGCGCGCCTGTTGCTCGATAAACAAGATCTTGCCGGTGCGACGGCGCAGTTCAAGCAGGTGATAAAGCGTGAGCCGGGACACCCCGATGCGCTGTATTCGTTGGGCCTGCTGGCGATGGAACAACAGCAGTACAAACAGGCCGAAACGTATTTCCGCACACTGGCGGAAACCGGCAAGCGCGATCACGAAGCCTGGTATTACCTGGCGCGCGTACAGGAACAGCGCGGCGATCTGAAACAGGCGTTGCTGAGTTACGAGCGTGTCGGTGATGGCGATTACTGGCTGGACGCGCAAGCGCGCATGGCCAGCCTGACGGCAAAGCTGGGTGATATGGAATCGGCGCGGCAGCAATTGCAATCGTTGCGCTTGCGCGATCCGAATCTGTCGTTGCGTTTGTATTTGGTCGAGGGCGAAATTCTGTCGGAGGCGGGGCAATTGCGTGAGGCGCTCGCACTCTACAATCAGGTGTTGGCCGAAACACCGAACAACCATGATGTGCTGTATGCACGGGCCTTGGTCGCGGAACGCCTCAATGATCTGAAGTTGGCCGAAGACGATCTGCGCCGCATCATCAACGAAGATCCGAAAAATTATCATGCCTTGAATGCGCTCGGTTATACGCTGGCGGATCGCACCGACCGTTTGCAGGAGGCGTTGGCGCTGATCGAAAAAGCCTTGGCATTGGCGCCGGACGAGCCGGCCATCGTCGACAGTCTCGGCTGGATCTACTATCGCCTTGGTAATCTCGACGCGGCGGCCGAGCACCTCAAGCGCGCCTATGAGCTCAGTCGTGGCGATGCCGAAGTCGCGGCGCATTACGGCGCGGTGCTGTGGGAACAGGGTAAGCGCAAAGAGGCGCGCGCGCTGTGGGATAAGGCCCGCCGTACCGATCCGGAGAATCGGGCGTTGCTGAAGACGATGCAAAAATACCTGCTGTGATCCGTATGCCGGTGCGTTATATCGCGGTTCTTTCGCTGTTGCTGTTGAGCGCCTGCGCGCAACTGCCGCAGCGTCCGGCCAATGCCTGGAGTGCGCCGGACTGGTCCTTCTGGTCGCTGCGCGGGCGCATCGCCGTGCATGCCGGCGAGCAGGGCTGGCATGCCAATCTGAACTGGCGGCAAACCGGCATGGATTACACCTTGGAGCTTTCCGGCCCGCTGGGACAGGGCACGGTGCGCATGACCGGCGACGCCACGGGTGTGACGCTGGCGCGTGCCGATGGTCTGCAGGATCGGGCGCCGGATGCGGATGCCCTGCTGCTGCGCCACACCGGTTGGACCCTGCCGGTGGCCGGTCTGCGCTACTGGGTGCGCGGCCGCGCCGTGCCAGAACAGCCGGCGCAGTGGGATTGGGCGGACGATGGGCTGCCGCAGCAGCTGCGCCAGGACGGTTGGGTTATTCAATACACGGAATTCCGCGAGCAACCCGGTCTCGGCAAACTGCCGCGGCGTATCGATCTGGAGCGGGATGGCCTGCGCGCGCGTTTAGTCATCGATGGCTGGTCAGGATCGGGACACGGTGACTGAGACGCCGGCAGCCGAAGGCGCGTCGATCTTGGCCGGCGCCGGCCAAGTTGAACTTGTTCCTGCACATCACCGGCCGCCGTCCGGACGGCTATCACACCCTGCAAAGCGTGTTTCAATTCCTCGATATTGCCGACCAGATTCGGCTGCGTGTGACGGCCGACGGTGTCATCCGCCGGCTGACCGCGTTGCCCGGTGTGGCTCCGGAGCAAGACCTGACGGTGCGTGCGGCGCGCCTGCTGCAGTCCGCCGCCGGGGTCAGCCGCCGGGGTGGATATCCATGTCGACAAGCGGCTGCCCCTGGGCGGCGGCCTGGGCGGCGGCAGTTCCGACGCCGCGACGGTGTTGGTCGCGCTCAACCATCTATGGGGGCTGGGCTGGTCCGAGGACCAGCTCGCCACGCTGGGGCTGCAGCTGGGGGCGGATGTCCCGGTCTTTGTCCGTGGCCACGCGGCCTGGGCCGAGGGGGTGGGCGAGATTCTTACCCCGATCGAACTCCCGGAACCCTGGTATCTGGTCCTGATCCCGCCGGTAACAGTTTCAACCGCTGAGATTTTCTCCGCGCCCGAATTGACACGCGATACCCCGCCGATCAGAATACCCGCCTTCCTCGCGGGCGCTGGCGATAACGATTGCGCGCCTGTGGTACGGGCGCGGTACCCAGTGATTGGGCAATACCTTGATTGGCTGAGTCAATTTGGCCACGCACGGCTTACCGGGACCGGTGCCTGCGTGTTTGCAGCCTTTCCCGACCAGGCTGCCGCGCAGCAAGTATTGGCGCAACGGCCCGCCGAGTTGGCGGGGGTTTGTCGCACAAGGCCGGAACAGATCGCCGTTACACCACGTGTTAGAACAGAGAACCTGAATATTGGGGCGTCGCCAAGCGGTAAGGCACGGGATTTTGATTCCCGCATACCCAGGTTCGACTAAGCGAGCGCAGCGAGCTTGAACGCCGCAGCGCAGCGGAGGTGGCCCCTGGATGTGGGGGTGAGCGGCTGTAGGCCGCGAATCATCCTGGCGCCCCAACATTTGAGTACGAGTTGAGGTTAGGCGGGCGTTGTTAGTTAGCGTCTGAACACAGAGTTTTTTTGGGGCGTCGCCAAGCGGTAAGGCACGGGATTTTGATTCCCGCATACCCAGGTTCGAATCCTGGCGCCCCAGCCAAATAGTAATGTGACCGCGTTGCGCGCAACGATTATTTCGAAGTGCGCAGCGCGGCGCCAGGATGAGAACCGATAAGGTTCGACGCGAGCGCGTAGCGCGCAGAGAACGGCGCAGCCGGCCCCAAAGGGGTGAGCAAAGCGAGTAATCCTGGCGCCCCAGCCAAATGCTAGAAGTGAAACAGAGGTTGTCGCGTGGCTGAATCTGAAAACCGAATGATGGTGTTCAGCGGGAATGCAAACCCGCAGCTCGCGCAGGACATCGTCAACTATCTGCGCCTGCCGTTGGGCAAGGCGGTGGTCGACCGGTTCAGCGACGGCGAGATCATGGTCGAGATCATGGAGAACGTCCGCGGCAAGGATGTCTTCGTGCTGCAGCCGACCTGTGAGCCGACCAACGACAATCTGATGGAATTGCTGGTCATGGTCGACGCATTGAAGCGTTCGTCCGCGGCGCGGATCACGACGGTGATCCCGTATTTTGGTTATGCGCGCCAGGATCGTCGGCCGCGTTCGGCGCGCGTGCCGATCACCGCCAAGGTGATCGCCGACATGATCTGCAAGGTCGGCGCGCACCGCGTCTTGACGGTGGATCTGCATGCCGACCAGATCCAGGGATTCTTCGATGTCCCGGTGGACAACGTGTATGCGTCGCCGATTTTGCTGGGCGACATCTGGCGGCAGAAGTATCCCGACCTGATGGTCGTGTCGCCGGACGTCGGCGGTGTGGTGCGCGCGCGCGCCTTGGCCAAGCGTCTCGATGACGCTGAGCTGGCGATCATCGATAAGCGCCGCCCGAAAGCGAACGTCTCCAAAGTGATGCACATCATCGGCGACGTGGAAGGCCGCAATTGCGTGCTGATCGATGACTTGGTCGATACCGCCGGCACCTTGTGCAAGGCCGCGCAGGCGCTGAAAGATCATGGCGCGATGCGGGTGATGGCCTACTGCACGCATCCGGTGTTGTCGGGGCCGGCCATCGAGAATCTGAATGCCTCGGTGCTCGATGAACTGGTCGTGACGGACACGATTCCGCTGAGCGCGGCCGCGAAAAGCTGTACGCGCATTCGCGTATTGAGTATTGCAGAGATGCTCGCCGAGACCATGCGCCGGGTCAGTCTGGAAGAGTCGGTCAGTTCGTTGTTCATGGATTGAAAATTTTTGTGTCCCTCCCCTGGTCGCGGGGGAGGTTATGTAACGGCTGCAAGTTGTGGCCTTTGTGGAGAGAGCAATTATGGGTATTTCATTCGAACTGAGCGCCGAGTCGCGTAATGACATGGGGAAGGGTGCGAGCCGCCGCCTGCGTCGTACCGGCAAGGTGCCTGCTGTTATCTATGGTGGCGATGCCGAGCCGCAGTCCTTGACGCTGGTGCATAACGAACTGATGCATCGCCTGCAAGACGAGGCCTTTTATTCGCACATTCTCACCGTCACCATCGACGGCAAGCCGGTGCAGGCCGTGCTGCGCGATCTGCAGCGTCATCCGGCGCGTCCGGTCATCCTGCACGCCGATCTGCAGCGCGTGAGTGCGAACGAGAAAATGCATCTGCGCGTGCCGCTGCATTTCATCGGCGCCGATGTCTCGCCGGGCGTGAAGACTGCCGGTGGTCTGTTCATTCATGAACTGAATGAAGTCGACGTGGAATGTCTGCCTGCCAATCTGCCGGAATTCATCGAAGTCGACGTGTCGGCTATGAATGTCGGTGAGCATTTGCATCTGTCCGATCTGAAACTGCCGGCTGGCGTCGAACTGGTCGAGCTGCATCGTGGCGAAGGTCACGATCTTGGCGGTCGCGCACATCGAACCGCCGCGCACCGGTGGTGATGAAGTGGCTGCGGCCGAAGAAACCCCCGCGGCTCCCTGAGCCTAACGGGGCGGCTGCGCCTTGTCCGCGGTTCAACTCATCGTCGGGCTGGGCAATCCCGGTGCGGAATACGAACAGACCCGGCACAACGCCGGGTTCTGGTTCGTTGATGAGCTGGCGCGCGCCAATCAATGTTCCTTGCGCAAAGAAGCGCGGTTTCACGCCGAGGTCGGTCGTTGCACGCTGCACGGACATGACTGCCGTTTGCAGAAACCTAACACGTTCATGAACCGCAGTGGTCAGGCGGTGATCGCGTTAACCGACTTTCTACGTATCCCTCCGTCAGAGATTCTGGTGGTTCACGACGAACTGGATCTATTGCCGGGCACGGTGCGCTTGAAAAAGGGCGGTGGTCACGGCGGTCATAACGGCCTGCGTGATCTGATCGCGCATCTGGGTACACAAGATTTCATGCGTCTACGCCTTGGCATCGGGCATCCCGGTGACCGCAACCAAGTCGTCGATTACGTGCTGCACCGTCCCAGCCGCGATGAACGCGAACAGATCGATGCGGCGATACAGCGTGCGCTCGATGTCATGCCATTGGCTGTCGCCGGCGAATTCGAACGCGCGATGCATAAACTACACAGCGAGAAATAATCACTCATGGCCATCCAATGCGGCATCGTCGGTCTTCCCAATGTGGGGAAGTCGACACTTTTCAATGCGCTGACCAAGGCGGGTATTCAGGCGGAAAACTATCCGTTCTGCACCATCGAGCCAAACGTCGGCGTGGTGCCGGTGCCGGATACGCGCATCGATCAGTTGTCGGCTATCGTCAAACCGCAGAAGATCCAGCCGGCGGTGGTGGATTTCGTCGACATCGCCGGACTGGTGGCCGGCGCATCCAAGGGTGAAGGCCTCGGCAATAAATTTCTCGCCAATATCCGCGAGTGCGACGCCATCGCCCATGTGGTGCGCTGTTTCGAAGACGACAATGTGATTCACGTCGCCAACAAGATCGATCCGCTGTCTGATATCGAAGTGATCAACACCGAACTGGCGTTGGCGGATTTGGATTCAGTTGAGAAGGGCGTTAATCGTGTCGCCAAGGTCGCGAGGACCGGCGATAAGGCCGCCAAAGCGAAACTCGAAGTGTTGGAAAGGGTGCGCGTGCATCTCGATACGGGAAGCCCGGTGCGCGCCCTGCATCTGAACAGCGACGAGTTGGAGATGTTGTACGATCTGCATCTGCTCACCATCAAACCGACCATGTATATCGCGAACGTCGCCGAAGACGGTTTCGAAAATAATCCCCACTTGGATGCCGTGCGCGCATTCGCCGGCGGCGGAGGGTTCTGAAGTGGTGCCGGTGTGTGCCTCCATCGAGGCCGAGCTGGTTGAACTCGACGACGACGAGCGCGGGGTGTTCCTGGCCGAAATGGGCCAAGACGAGCCGGGTCTGAATCGGGTGATCCGCGCCGGCTACAAACTCCTGGGCCTGCAGACGTACTTCACGGCCGGCGTCAAAGAGGTGCGCGCCTGGACCATTCACGTGGGTGATACCGCGCCGAAGGCCGCTGCCGTGATCCACACCGATTTCGAGAAGGGCTTCATCCGCGCCGAAGTGATTGGCTTCAACGACTTCATCGCCTGCAAGGGTGAGCAGGGCGCTAAAGAGGCCGGCAAGATGCGTCTGGAAGGCAAGGAATATGTGGTGCAAGACGGCGATGTCATGCACTTCCGCTTCAACGTTTAGCGGGGACTGATAAATCCGTCATTCCGGCCATGTGCCGGAATGACATTGATAATCGAGCGGGGCTTCTTTTATAAAAATGTCCGCGATGGGGCGGCCAGGACTGCCGCCATCGCTGGACAGCCGCCGCTTCAGCCCCTACAATTTCGCCTCTCTTCGCGGCTGGTCATCGTTCCAGTCGTACTGTCTTATGGCTACGTAGCTCAGTTGGTTAGAGCACAGCACTCATAATGCTGGGGTCGGTGGTTCAAGTCCACCCGTAGCCACCATTTTCAGGTCGCTTCACACACAGATACTGGACCGTTACCCGTTTGGGTGTTCGCTCCCGGGTGGCGGAGCAGTGGGCCGCGAATCTGTTATCGAAGGAAAAGAAGTGGTTCTAATGATGCGTGGAAACAGACTGACTACTCTCTTCAAGACGATGCCGTTGCTGATGATCGGCATCTTGCTGATCACCTTTTCGCAGAACTCCACGGGCAGCAGAGTACACGCTGAAATTCGCCACCTTGGCGCCACCGGGTTCGACCTGGATGAATCTTCTGCAAGAGTGGGGCGACCAGGTAAAGACGCGCAGCAACGGACGTCTGGAGTTAAAGATTTACCCGGGCGCCTCGCAGGGGGATGAGCCCGACGTTCTCAAGAAGATGCGCTTTGGCACCGTTCAGGGTGGCGCTTTTACAGGGTATGGCATTGGCAAGATGAACTCGCAGGCGCGGGTGATGGAACTGCCGTTCATGTTCGACAACCCTGCGGAGATCGATCATGTACGCAACGCGCTGACACCGGAACTGGAAAAGGGTTTTCAAGTTAACGGCTACCGGTTGCTGGGCTGGATGGAAATAGGTTACATCTACTTTTTTTCCAAAGAACCCATTAATGCGCTGGATGATCTAAAGCATCGCCGCATCTGGCTGTGGCAGGGTGATACGCTCGGTGAAGCCATCTTCCGCGCACGCGGTTTATCACCCATTCCATTATCGATGCCCGATGTCACTGCCGGTCTTAGCACTGGCCTTATCGACACGGTCTACTGCACGCCGCTTGCAGCGATCGCCGTGCAGTGGTTTACAAAGACACAATACGTTACCCGGGTGCCGATGATTAATGGGATTGGCGCGCTGGTCGTCTCCAATAAATTCTTCGACAGTTTGCCGGCAGACCTACAGGAAATGCTCGTCCAGACAGGTCGCGAGGCCGGCGAGCGTCTGATTGTGGCCGCGCGTTTGGATAATGAAAAGAGTCTGGGGGTTCTGAAGCAGGAAGGACTCACGTTCGTCATGGATCCAGCCACAGTAAACCGCAATGAACTCACGCAACTGCGAGAGGATACTGCCGCAGAGATGATTAAAATCGGTTATATATCGAGCGATGTCTATCAGCGTACCCGCAGTCTTGTGGACGATTTTCGCAAGAATAATCCAGATCTTTATACCGCTGGCAGGCCGGGGACAGTCGTAGATCATCGTCCTATCACAGAGGATCGTGGCAGCGTGCCCTGAGCAGTTCAAGTGAACTGATAGCTCCCATGAATATCTAATGAAGCCGTCGGAAGCTTCATGCTGTATTCAGATGTCGCCAGGGTATTGTCTTTGTCAGCGGGGTTGGCAACGTCACGCATGATCTGCGCTCATACAGGCCGTCGCTTGTAACGCCTAGGGTTTGACTACTGCATGTCTGATGGTGTTGATGCGACGTACGTAGCCGCCGCCAGCGCGCACCTTGGCGGGTAATGCTTCGAGTGCCGTGCGGGCGTCATCGACCGAATCGTAGCGGCCATAGAGTAGTGCATACCAGCGATTGCCCTCGATCAGATAGCTGCAGATGGCGGTGTGAATCAATGCGTGCTGCGCGACGTAGGCGTGGAGATCGGTCTCGGTTTGGCTGGCCATGAGTTGCACGGTGTGCGTGCTGGTATCCTGATCGAGCAAGGCGTTGCAGTCGGCGGATTGCGCAGTCGCGGCCGGCGTGGGTCGACTGACGACGGGTTTGTCTGGCGGCGTACTCGGCGGTTTTGCATTGTTGCCTGCTGTGGCCGGCGTTTCGTTCGGTGCAGTTGCAGTTGCGCGTGGGCGTGGGCGTGGCGGCGGGACGCGTACTAGGTTTGGCGTCAGTCGAGGCTGCTGTGTCCTTGTGCAGTTCGAGATTGCGTTGCGCCTGCGGATGACCGTTGGCCGCGGCGCGCCGATACCAGGACAGACCCGCGGCACGATCACGCGGTGTGCCGAAGCCTTCCAAGAGTGCTGAACCCAGATTGAATTGCGCCGGCGCGAAGTCCTGTTCGGCGGCTTTACGCCACCAGATCACCGCCATCGCCGGGTCGATAGTCATGCCGGTACCGTTCTTGTAGGCATTGCCGAGATTGAATTGCGCCATCGCATAGCCTTGCTCGGCGGCGCGCAGGAACCAGTAATTGGCCTCGGCGTAATCCTGTTCCACACCGATCGCATCGTTGTAGAGGATGCCCAAGCCGAATTGCGCATCCGCGTCGCCGGCCTCGGCCAACGGGCGCCACAACTCGATGGTCTGCGCTGAATGGCCCGACTCCAATGCCTGTCTGCCCAGCTCGTAGTCGTCGGCGCTGGCCGCGGCGGTGTAGGTGAGACTGAGCCACAGTGTCAGCAGCGCGCAGGCGTGCAGGAAGCGGTGTTTGTATCTCATCGCTTGCGCGCCCGCATCAAACCGCGTTACCCGCATCATGCTGTCCGCGCACCAGATCGACCTTGAGCAGTAACAGTGCGCCGAGCACGAACAATACCAGCACCGACAAAATCCCCAGGCGTGGACTGCCGGTCATCACGCCGACCCAGCCCATCAGTATCGGCCCGAGCACGGCGGCGAATTTTCCGAGCATATTGTAGAAGCCGAAGAACTCCGCGCTGCGACCTGCGGGGATGAGTCGCGCGTACAACGAACGGCTCAGCGACTGCACGCCACCTTGAACCAGGCCGATCACGGCGGCGAGCAGATAGAACTCCCACACCTGATTCATGAAGGCACCCCAGGTGGTGACCGCGACATACACGGCCAAGGCGATGAGGATGCCCGTGCGTGCGCCGATGCGCTCGCCCAGACGACCGAAGGCAATGGCGGCGGGGAAGCCGACGAACTGGGTGATGAGCAAGGCGGTGATCAGGCTGTTGGAGGGGAAGCCCAGTGACAGTCCATAGTCCACGGCCATGCGGATGATGGTGTCGACACCGTCGATATACAGCCAATAGGCGAGCAGAAACAGAAACGTCTGCGGCAGTCGACCGATTTCACGCAGGGTGTGGCGCAACTGGCCGAAGCCTTGGCGCAGTGCTGTGCCCAATCGAGTTGGCTGTGCGGCGCGCGTTTCATGCACGCTCACGAGTATCGGTATGGAGAACACCGCCCACCAGACGGCGACGGTGAGAAAACTCACGCGTACTGCGGCGCTCTTGTCCGCCAGACCGAACCAGTCCGGGTGCAGCACCATCAGTACATTGACCGCGAACAATACGCCGCCACCCAGATAACCGAGTGCAAAGCCCAATGCCGACACACGATCGAGTTGCGTGGGGCGTGCGACGAACACCAGCAGCGCGTCATAAAACAGATTGCCGCCGGAGAAACCGAGTACGGCCAGGACATAACACAGCGCGGCCAACTGCCAGTCGCCGGCAGCGACGAAGTACAGCGCGCCGGTCATGACCACACCCAGTGATGAAAACAGCAGCAGGAAACCTTTGCGCTTATCCATGTGATCGGCAATGGCACCAAGCAACGGCGCGCCGAGCACGACGATCAGACTGGCGATGGAGTTGGCCATGCCGAGGCGGAAGGTGCTGACGGTGTCAGTGACACCGGCATTCCAGTATTGCTTAAAGAACAGCGGGAAGAAGCCGGCCATGACCGTGGTGGCGAAGGCCGAATTGGCCCAGTCGTAGAAGGCCCAGGCATAGGTGCTGCGGCGGGTCGGTGTGGCGGTGTCGTGCATGGGCGCGGACCGTGGTCAGGATCGCGCCATCATACCGGAATTGCGTGGCATGCCTTAGTGCTATGCGGCGGTGGATGATCAGGTAGCTTGTGCACACCGAAGGCTCAGAGAACGCAAAGAATTTTTTCACGTCAAAAATTACTCTGTGTTCTCTGCGGCCCTCTGGGTGTGAATACAGCTTTTGTGAAATTCCGCCGTTTCACTCCGTCAGCAGATTGCGGATCATCTGCTTGACGGTGATGGCATCGAAGGGTTTGTCGCAGATGCCGGAGACGCCGGCCTGCTGCACCGCGGCCAGACGACTGGAATCGCCCTCGCTGGTGACCATCAGCACCGGGATGCTGCGTTGTGAACTGTGTTCGCGGATGTGGCGCGTGAGCATCTCGCCATCCATTTCCGGCATGTTGTAATCGGTGACGACCAGATCGAAGAAATTGTGTTCGATGAGTTCCACGGCGGCGCGGCCATTCTCGGCGGTGGTAATGTTCTCGAGGCCGAGGTTGTTCAACACACGCACGATGTGCTTGCGCGCGGTACTGCTGTCGTCGACCACCAGCACCTTCAAATCATCCAATACCACGTCGGCGAGTGCGGCGCTGTCCGGGTTGACGAATTCCAGCGTCGCGGCCAGTGCGCGGCGCAGATCCTGCGGGGCGAACGGCTTGGGCAGGATGGCAACCACACCGGCTTGACGGATCGGGTCGAGCATGGCGAAGGATGTTTCACTGGAGATCAGCATGAACGGCAGGTCTTCCAGATGTGGGCTCGTGCGCAGGTGCTGGACCAGTTCCGCGCCGGTCATATCCGGGAGATACATGGCGCTGATGACCAGATCGGATTTGAAGCGCTCCAGATGCGCCAATACGTCTGCGCCCGTGTGAAAGACCTGCACATCGTGCGCGCCCGCAGTGCGCAAATGCCCGGCGATGATCTGGGACTGGACCGCAGAGGGCTCGACGACAGTGATGGCAAGGTCGTGAATGGCGATGTTGGTCATGGGCTATGGATAAGTTGTGTTTCGCGACAGGGGGGCTAGCGACCGTTGCGGCCGGGGCCTGAAGTATCCCTGAAGAATCAGAGGTGTTGGAAAAAGGCCTCTTCCTCTGGACTGAGGCTGCCGTCGCGACGACTCAGTGGGGTCAATGTGGAAGGCTTCGGTCCAGGCGCTGCGGATTGCGTCTCCGCCGTGGCCGGCTGTGAGCGGGGTGGTTGCAGCGCCGGGGCCTCGGGGGATTCGATCAACAAACCGAGTTCGCCGTTCACTTCCAGGCAACGCAACTGACGCCACTCGACGCCGGCGCGCCGGGCCAATTCCTGGCTGCCGTCGGGCAACTCCGGGGTGAGTACCAACAGCGAGCATTCCGTGACTTCGTTGCTGACCAGGCGTGCCTGGCGCAACCACGGCAGCAGATCGCGAACTTGTTGCAGTGCGGCAATTCCATCGAGGAGCGCGCGACCTGGGTCGTGACTGGTGAAGCTCAACACCCACAGACGTTGATAGGAGTCCTGCGCAATCAGCGTGTCGGCGGGCATGTGTCCAGCCGCGGGTAAAGCGCGCGCCTCGCGCCCCAGCAATTGTGGCAACGACTCCAGCAGCAATTGCCGCAATCGCCCCGGTGTGGGCGTTGCAACGGCGCGGATATGCAGACTCATTGCATGGCCTCGCCGCGGGTGGATTCCTGCTGCGCGCGCTCACGCCCATGACTTTGGATGACCTGCGCGGCGTGCGCCAGCGACGCCGCGAAATGCGGGCCGGGATTGGGTAGCCAACCCAGGTTCACCAGCGGTAGATCGAGAAACCGCAACGCACCGACGGCCAGACGCCGATAGCAGCGGCGCGCGGCGGCCAGATCGTCGCCGGCGCGATAGATCACGCCGACATGGGAGATTTCCCGTGGGCTGATTTGTTTGAGCAGCCCATAGGCAATGCGGGTAGCTTCCAGCGTGGCGTCAATCATAACGATGGCGAAGATACTCGATGGCAGTTCACTGGGGTGTGTGCAAATCTGCAGATTCCAATTCCGCTCGGCCCGTTCGGCGCGCTCAGTCTGTTCGGGGGCCGACAGCGGCAGATTCAGCTGCCGGGTCAGGGCGCGCAACAGATGGTCGGGCTCCTGCTGTTGCGGCAGGTCGTCCGACAGGGCGAGTAACACCGGGAGTTGCACGGTTTCAGTTTCAGACACGCGGGGTGCCGGTGCGACATCGTCGCTGAGAAAATGATGGCTGATGTGGAGCAGCCGTTCGGCGTGCTCCTGGGCGGGCTGCCAGGCGGGATTCAGCATCGCGGTGACTCCTTCGCACGTCATACGCGCAGCAACGAATTGTTGCCGCCCAGATTATTGGGCACTTCATGGGGATTGGTCGGATCCTGCTGCCAGATACCGTCGATAATGACGCGGTATTCATAAGCGCCCTCCGGCACGTGCAGGACCTTCTGCCAATGGTCCTCCAGTTTGCGTGTCTCCACGCCACCGTCCGGTATCCAATCGTTGAAATCGCCGGCGATCTGCAGGCGTCGACACGGCAGATCGTCGTAGTTGAGCACCACTTCGTGGGTATCCGGCAAGGCCGCATTCTCCGTTATCACCTGTGTCGCTGTGTGCGCCCGCGAACGCAGTTCCAAGGCCAGATTGCGATAGTCCTCGGCGACCGCAGCGCGCGGTGCGAAGGCCAGCAACGATAGCCCCTGCAGGGCGGCCTCGCGGATTTTTACGCAGGCACGGATATGGGTCGCACACATGTTCAGCCCCTGTTCCAAGAGCAGGTCGAACAGGCTGCGCGCCAGCCGCGTGCGGGTATCGAACATGACCGGTAACAAATGCAGCGGAATCTCCACGTCATAACGGGTCTCGATCAGGCGCACGAGTTCACGCAGGCGTTGCAGGCCGTCGAAGGCGTACAGGCTCGCGTCCATGGGCACCAAGACCTGATGCGCCGCGCGCAAGGCATTGACAGCCAGCAGGCCGAGCGAGGGCGGACAGTCGATAATGGCGTAGTCATAACGCTGTTGTACGGTTCCCAAGTGCTTGCTCAATTGCCGCTCGCGTTCCGGGCGGTCGGATAATATATGTTCGATGGCGGCCAATGAGATCGTCGCGGGCACGAGATCGACACCCCAAGCGACACCTTCCGTGATCACGTCGTCCAGATCGGTCTGGCCGCTGAGTACCTCATACAAGCCGGCACGACCGAGCGTGCTTTGGCCCAGGCCCAGCGAGGCGTGGCCCTGCGGGTCCATGTCGATGAGCAGGACCCGTGCACCGTCTTCACCCAGCGCCGCGGAAAGATTGATAGCCGTGGTGGTCTTACCGCAACCACCCTTCTGGTTGGCAATGGCAATCACATGCATGGTTTGTCTCCATCCGTCATTCGCCGGTTCGCGGCGTGTACTGTCGACAAAAATATGCGGCACCTGGATCGCAGGCGCCGCACCACCTTGTGCTTGATGACTGTTGTTATTCTTTCCGCTAGCCCTGATTCAGGCGTTGCAGTCCGTCTTCTTCCCCCCCGTTGATCGCTTCTTCAAACAATTCCCACTGCAACGGCTGCGGTGCATCCGTGTCCCGCAGTGCTTCGATTTCCTGGAGTATGTCCGCGACCGGCAGCACCCATTCCTGACCGCTGATGGCGTCGAAGGCGCCGGCCGAATGCAGCACCAGGATCACATCGCCGGTCACCACCAAGGACAGCTCGCGCAACGGCGTCTGCGAGGTTGGGAGGAAGCGCGTGAGCGAGGCCAGACATTTGCGGATGCGCTGCAGCGATACCCCGGCATCGAGCAGGCGGCGGGCGCTTTTGAGCGCGATCAGATCGGTGAAGCTGTAGCGGGCGTGGCCACCGGCGGTCAATTCGGAGGGGGATAGCAACCCCGTCTGCTGCCAATAGCGCAACTGACGTCCCGTAAGGCCGGTGATCCGGCACACTTGGTGGCTGGAAAAGCCAAGTTCAGCCAATGTTTGCCCTCCGGGGCGCACGTAATAGCGTGCAAGTTTTGCAGAGATTTGAAACTTGTCAAGAAAATAACGACAAGAAATCCAATTCTTGTCGTTTTCGCGCGGGGAGTTTAGCGGGGTGCGCCGGACCTGGGGTCCGGCGCAGGGGGTAGGCTGTGTACTCGGTGTTATTGAATCGTATGCGGCTGGATCGTGGTGACCACGCCAGTCTGGCTGCTGAAATAGGCCGCCAGGTTGGCAATGTCGTCATCGGTCAGCCCGCCGGCGAAACCGGCCATGATCGGATTCTTACGCGCACCGGAGCGGTAATCCATCAGGGCGCGTTCGAGATAATTGGCGTGTTGTCCGGCCAGACGCGGGAATTGCGGATCCGTGCTGTTGCCGTCCGCGCCGTGGCAGGATACGCACAGGGCGGATTTTTCCTTACCGGCGGTCATATCGCCCGCGGCGTTCGCGATGCCCAGGCTGCCGGTCAACATCACGCCCAAAACGAGAAGTGCAGTTGTTTTCATATCACGTACCTTTTGAATGTTTCAGGGACTGTCGTCATTCTGTGGTTGGGCGGGGTTTATTCCGTGCGGCCGGCGAAATAAGCGGCGATATCTTCCATGTCCTGATCACTCAGGTTCGAAGCCTGTGCCTGCATGGTGGTATGGCTGCGTTGGCCGTTTTTATAAGCGGCGAGCGCGGCGGCCAGATACTGAGCGTGTTGACCCCCCAGCTTGGGTACGTGATAGGTCGGGTAGACGTTGTTGTAACTGGCGACACCGTGGCAACCCATACAGGTGAAGGCTTTGCTGCGGCCCGCCTCGGCGTCACCGGCCGCGTAGCTCGCTGCGGTCGCCAGACTGCTTAGACACAGCGTCAATATCATCAAACCGGTTTTTGTCCTCATGATCCTCACTCTTTGGTAGTTGTTGATCGTTGTTACGTTCGTACCGGAAACAACGGCAAACAACAGCCTTCCGGTGAATCTGCAACGGCGCTCTTGTGAATTTTATGCGGCGCCTGGCAGTCCGGCGGGATTATAGTCTGGTTCTAGCGCGGCGGTCATGTGAGGTAAAAGATTTATGCCGCGATAAATTTGTTTGTAGTGCTGCGGAGAGGGTGCATTACCAGCTGATATAGGCGTAGCCCTGTTCCTGCAAGCGCATCAGATCGTCGGCGCCGATGTCGACAACCGTGGCGTAGTCGAGCACATCCGCCGCGCTCAAGTTGAGTGACTTCAGGGTATTGCCGCAGGTGTGGAATTCGACACCATACGCGGCCAGACTCGCGGCACGCGAGCGGGCCTCTGCACTGATGGGTCGAGTAGGATTTTTGACGACCAGATGGACGCCCGGCCCGATCAGGGTGATGACGATATGTATATTGTCGCCATGGTAGCGCAGCAGTTCGCCGGCGGAGAACAGGATGCTGTCGATATAGGCTGCATCGGCCTTGTTCAACTGGTAGACCACTTTGTGTTCCGCTTCGCCGAGCAATTCGCGGTCGATAGGCTCCGCGTTGGCGGTCAAGCAGGTGGTGGCGAGCACAACAGCCAGAAATTGCCGGCGCGCATGGGAAACTAGCGTGTTCATCGTGGCTTCTCCTGAACGAGGTCAGCGGGGCTGAAGACCGGTGCGTCGATGATACTGCCATCGCGCGTCAATGCATAAGTCATTCACGCCCTTGCGCGCAAGTGCTATTTTGTACCCGATGAGAGTGTGGAGTTGTCTATGACGGCGAATGGCGGTCGATGCCGATGGATTCTGCGCTGGCTGGCGCTGGCCGTGCTGCTCGGCGGCTGCGGCGTGGCGGCTACGGCGTTCGCTACAGTCGATACACTGGAGGAATTTCCGGAGTTTGACGATCAACCGTTGGACGAACCCCTGGGTTATCCGGAATGGTTCAGGCTCAGTTTTCTGGATATCGCCGATGACGCGCGCGAGGCGGTCGCGAATGGCAAACAGGGGCTGGTGGTCTACGTCGGCCAGAAATACTGTCCCTACTGCAAGACGTTGCTGGAAACCAATTTCGGCCTGCACGATATCCAGGAGTACACCCAGCGACACTTCGACGTGATCGGCATCGATATTCACGGCAGCCGCGCGGTCACGGATGTGGATGGCGCCGAAGGCAGTGAACGTTCTTTCGCCCTGCGCCACAAGTTGGATTTCACACCGACCCTGTTGTTCTACGACGGCAAGGGCAAAGAGGTGTTCCGGCTGACAGGTTATTACCCGCCTTATCAGTTCCGCGCCGCACTGGAATATGTCGCCGATGCGCATTATCGCGACGAGAGTTTTCGCAGTTATCTAGAACGCGCCTCCGGCACCATGGTCTTCGATACGGAAGACATGAATCCCGAAAATTTCTTTCTGCCGCCGCCCTATGCCTTGGGGCGCACGCATCATCCCGGCGAGCGTCCGTTGATCGTGTTCTTCGAACAACCCGATTGCCATGCCTGCGATATCCTGCATGCCGGCCCGCTCGTGCAGGCGGAAATCCTCGCGCGACTTGGTCAGTTCGAGAGCGTGCAACTCAATCTGTGGGGCAAAAAGCCGGTGATTACGCCCGACGGTCTGCGCACCACCGAACGCGCCTGGGCAGAGAAATTGGGCCTGTTCTATGCGCCGACACTGCTGTTCTTCGATCTCAATGGCCGCGAAATCCTGCGTGTGGATTCGGTCGTGCAGTTCTATCGGCTGCGCAATGTGCTCGATTACATTGCCAGTGGTGCCTACAAGATACATCCCACCTTCCAGCATTGGCGTGAGACGCAGGGTGATCCGAGCAAGTGATTTTTTTGGTTGAACCGCCCTGGCGTCAAGAACGCCAAGAACGCCAAGAAAGATTGTTTGAACCGCCAAGGCGCCAAGACGCCAAGAAAACTTGATGTGGGCTCGACTGGGTGACTTGTGCTCGCGGCCTGTCTCCCACCAACACGCAGCGGTTCGACAGTGCTGGCCAATGCTAGAATGTGCGGATGTCGCAACCGCCATCCCTTGACGAATTAACCGCCGCCCTTGATAACGTGATGCGCGCCGACCAGTCGGCGCTGCACGCGCGGCTGGCCGGCTTGCAACGCCGCGCGCGCGCTGGTCAAGCCATCGATCGCAGTCTGCCGTCGCTGCTGGCCGACATCGAAAAATCCCGCGCGCGTCGTGCGCAACGCGCCGAGCGTCTGCCGAAACCTGAATATCTGCTCGACCTGCCGGTGGTGGCGCGTCGCGAAGACATCAAGGCTGCCATCGACGCGCATCAAGTCGTGATCGTCTGCGGCGAGACCGGTTCGGGTAAGACCACGCAGTTACCGAAGATCTGTCTGGAACTCGGTCGGGGTGTCGCCGGGCTGATCGGCCATACGCAGCCGCGACGCATCGCCGCCCGCAGTCTCGCCGCGCGCATCGCCGAAGAATTGCACACGGCCATCGGCCAGGCGGTCGGCTTCAAGGTGCGCTTCTCCGATCACGTCGGTCCCGACACGTACATCAAGGTGATGACCGACGGTATTCTGCTCGCCGAAACGCAAGGTGATGCGGACCTGCTGGCCTACGACACGATTATTATCGACGAGGCGCACGAGCGCTCGCTCAATGTCGATTTTCTGCTCGGTTATCTCGCGCGCTTATTGCCGCGCCGGCCCGATCTGAAAGTCATCATCACCTCGGCGACCATCGATCCGCAGCGCTTCTCCAAGCACTTCAACAACGCGCCGATCATCGAGGTCTCGGGTCGCACCTATCCCGTGGATATCCTCTATCGACCGTTGTGGTCGGACGACGAAGACGATCAGGATCGCGATCGTGGTCAGGCGTTGCTCGCGGCCGTCGATGAACTCGCGCATGAAGGGCCGGGCGATATTCTGGTGTTCCTGCCCGGCGAGCGCGAGATTCGCGAGGCCGCCGAACTGCTGCGCAAACATCACCCGGCGCAGACCGAAGTGCTGCCGCTGTTCGGCCGCTTGTCTGCCGCGCAGCAGGCCGAGGTGTTCAAAAGCCATTCCGGTCGCCGCATCGTGCTCGCGACCAATGTCGCCGAGACCTCGCTGACGGTGCCCGGCATCCGCTATGTGATCGACACCGGACTCGCGCGTATCAGTCGTTACAGTTATCGCACCAAGGTGCAGCGCCTGCCCATCGAGCCGGTCAGTCCAGGCCTCGGCCAATCAGCGCGCCGGACGTTGCGGGCGACTCGGGCCGGGCGTGTGCATCCGGCTCTACAGCGAGGACGATTTCAACGCGCGTCCTGTCTTCACCGAACCGGAAATATTACGGACCAATCTCGCCTCGGTGATCCTGCAAATGCTGGCGCTGAAGCTCGGCGATATCGAGGATTTCCCCTTCGTCGAACCACCCGATGCGCGTTTCATTCGCGACGGCTTCAAACTGCTGCACGAACTCGGCGCCGTGGATGAAGGCGACCGGCTTACCGAACTCGGTCGCCAGCTCGCGCGCCTGCCGGTGGACGTGCGCCTCGGCCGTATGATCCTGGCCGGACGCGATGAACACTGTCTGCGCGAACTGCTGGTGATCGCCGGGGCGCTGAGCATCCCCGATCCGCGCGAACGGCCGCATGGACAAACAACAGGCCGCCGACGAGAAACACAAACAGTTCCTCGACGAGCAGTCGGATTTTATGGGCTACGTGAAGCTGTGGGATTTCTATCACGAACAGGCGCGGCATCTGTCGCAGGCCAAGTTGCGCAAACTCTGTCAGACCAATTTCATCTCCTATGTGCGCATGCGCGAATGGCATGATGTTCATCAACAGCTACACAGTCTGGCGCTGGAGATGGGCATGCGTCTTAACGAGGTCGACGGCGGCTACGAGCCCATCCACCGCGCGCTGCTCGCCGGTCTGCTCGGCAATATCGCGTTCAAGAGTGATGCGAACGAATACACCGGCGCACGCGGTATTGCGCTCAATATCTTCCCCGGCTCGGTGCTGTTCAAGAAACAACCCAAATGGTTGGTCGCCGCCGAACTGGTCGAAACCACGCGCCGTTATGCGCGCACCGTGGCACGCATCGAACCCGAGTGGGTCGAGCGTCTCGCCGAACACCTCATCAAGCGTAGCTATTCCGATCCGCATTGGGAAAAGAAACAGGGCCATGTCGTCGCGAGTGAGCGCACCACGCTGTATGGTTTGGTGCTCACGCCCAGCCGAAAAATAGACTACGGTCGTGTCAATCCGATCGAGGCGCGCGAGCTGTTCATCCGTCAGGCCTTGGTGCCGGGCGAATTGATCAGCAAGGCCGCGTTCCTCGAACACAATCACAAACTGATCGAATCCGTGCTGGAACTGGAGGCCAAATCGCGGCGCCGCGACGTGCTGGTCGACGAAGAATTGCTGTTCCGCTTCTTCGATGAACGCCTGCCGCAGCATGTGTGCAGCGGGCCGCAGTTCGAGCGCTGGTATAAGCAGGCGGCTGCCAGTGAGCGCGAGGCGCTCAAGCTCACGCGTGAATACCTGATGCAGCACGAAGCCGCTGGCGTCACCGCCGAGGATTTCCCGCCGCAGATCGAGGTCAACGGCTTGCGCCTGGTGCTCGATTATCACTTCGAACCCGGCCATGTCGATGACGGCGTGACCGTGAAGGTGCCGGTCGCCGCGCTCAATCAACTCGATCAACGCCACTTCGACTGGCTGGTGCCGGGGCTGCTGGAAGACAAACTCGTCGCACTGATCAAATCGCTGCCGAAATCCCTGCGCCGCCATTTCGTGCCCGCGCCGGATTTCGCGCGTGCTGCGCGTCAGGCGTTAGTGCCGGGGCAGGGAGCGCTGATCGATCAGTTCTCCACCCAGCTCAGACGCATGACCGCGGTCGAAGTGTCTGCCGATGCCTGGCAGTTGGAGCAATTGCCGCTGCATCTGTCCATGAACTTCCACCTCATCGACGCCAACGGCAAGCTGATCGCGCGCGGCCGCGATCTGAATGTCTTGAAACATGCACAGTCGGTGCGCAAGCCGTCGCGAGCTTCGAACGCCTGCCGACTGCGCAGTACGAACGCGACAACCTCACCGATTGGGATTGCGGTGAATTACCGGAGTTCGTCGAGATCGAACAACAGGGCCTGACCCTGCGCGGCTATCCCGCGCTGGTCGTGGACAAGGACCAGATCAATCTGCGCCTGCTGGACGCGCCGGACAAGGCGTGCGCCGCGCATCGCGCCGGCGTGCTCGCGCTGTTCCAATTGCGCGCGGCCAAGGCGATCCGCTATCTGGAAAAGAACCTGCCCGGCATCCAGCAGATGTGCCTGAACTATGCCGCCGCCGGCAAGTGCGAACAGCTCAAGGCCGACCTGCTCCAGCGCATCACCGAGGCCGCGCTGTATGCGGACGAGACCGTGCCGCGCGACCGCGCCAGCTTCGATACCGCCGCCGCGCGCGCCGAACAGGATCTGATCGATGTCGGCAACCAGATCTGCAAAGCCGTCGCCGACGCGCTCGCCGAATACCACGCCATCCAGAAACGCATCAAAGGATCGATCGCTCCCGCCTGGCTCGCCGCCCTCAACGACATCCGCGACCAGCTCGATCACCTGATCTACGGCGGCTTCGTGCTCGATACGCCCGCCGCACAACTCAAACACCTCGGCCGCTATCTGAAGGCCATCAACAAACGCCTCGACCGCCTGCAACAAAACCCCGCCAAGGATCGTCCGCTCGCGTTGCAGATCGAACCGCATTGGCAGAAATGCAAACAGCGCCTGGATGCCGCCCGCAAACGCGGCGCGCATCTCAGATGACTTGCAACACTACCGCTGGCTGATCGAAGAATTCCGCGTCTCGCTGTTCGCGCAGGAACTCGGGACGGCGGAGAAGGTGTCGGCGAAGCGGTTGGAGGAGGTGGGGAGGGGGTAGTAACGCCTTGACTCACTGGGCGCCGCGTTTTTGCGGCGATCCTTGTGAAGCCCATTGTTATGAGTGAATTAACTCCAATTTCTCCGGATCGAAACCGAACGTTGAACATAGTTCACTCTGAAACTTTGAGTTTATTGTATTAAACAGAAAACGGTGCGGCTTATATGCGTCTAACCATATAAACAAGTGTATTTTAGCGATATCCTCTTTAATCCTACCTTCTGATATGTGTTTATATATTGGAAATGCTGCGCCGCCTTCAGCAAAGAAATTCCCTGTTGTTACAGCCATTAAGTCCAAGAAACCACTTTGCTTGTCTTCATTATAGAAAGCTAGCATATTTGGTAGTGTTTCATCTGAATTCACGGCATCAAATTGCTTTCTAGCCTTATGAATATGTGCGGATAAACGATTGAACACTGGGTCTTTACGAAGGCCACCAGCGATTTCGCCTGGCTCTGCTTCCTCTAATTTCTCATCAAGCCATGTATCTTTCTGTGCATTCTTAACTTCACAAAAACTAAATAACACATCGTGGTCTTTATATACACGATAGTCCGGTGTTTTCCCGGTTCTTAGTTCTTCTTTATCGAATTTCAAAGACCTTAATCCGTAACCGGACAAAAATTTATTTACTTTATCTTCAGCATCCATATCTGTTTTTTCTTTTACTCATTACAGTGTAATAGCCCGCGTAGGATGGGTGAAGCGAAGCGCAACCCATCGCAACAATTGACATGACAATTAAGCATGACGATGTCCCGATGGGTTACGGCGCGATGCGTCTCCACCCATCCTACCCACTTCAACCAAGGGGTCAGAATAGCAAACGTAGCCTGGGTGGAGCGAATGCGAAACCCGGGTTTCACTTCGTTCCACCCAGGCTACATGAATGTTATATCCGCCCAGCCAGGGCGGAAAAAAGCCCTGGGTGTGAGACGGCACCCTGAATCATAAGATTGCTTCGTTACGAACGTTGTTTCCAACGACCATCGTTGTAGATGCCTCCTGCAATAGTTGAGGGTCGCCATCAACTATTCCCTCGCTATCAATGCGTGATTATGAGACTTCCGTCACCTCGCCCAATCAGCCTCATCTCTATCCTTCGCCCTCACGTGTTGGTTGGGGGAGAAGAATGTCATGCAACGAAAGAAACTCTTAAGCAGTTGGATAGGTGCGGCGATTGCGATTGCCGCGAGCCAGGTTGTTCAGGCGGAGCCGTCCCGAGGTCAAGCGCTCGCCGCGCAATGCGCGCAGTGCCACGGCACGAACGGCACGGGCGGTTTCGAATCGCTGGCGGGACGGGGCGGGGCCTCGCTCTACAACGGTCTTCTCGAAATGAAGGCCCGTCCCATCGAGGGCATCATGGATCGCCAGGCGCGAGGCTATACGGACGAGCAGTTGTGGCTGATCTCCGAATATTTCGCCACTCAGCAAGCCACGGCTAGCTCAGACGACTGAGCCGCAGCGCAGCGTCCGCGCGTATCGCGCTAACGCCGAATCCCAATTCCGAATCCAGGGTGTCAATTATGAGTTCAATGAATAGACGGCAGTTCATCAAATTTCTCGGCGCGGCTTCGGCGGCATCGGCGCTTCCCGCGTCCATGGGGATCGGTGCTGCGACCACGGCACCGCGGGTGGTGGTTATCGGCGGCGGCTTTGCCGGCGCCACGGTGGCGAAGTATCTCCGGATGTGGGGCGGCAACATCGACGTCACGCTGGTCGATCCGAGCTGCCGCGCACATCGCCTGCATCCTCTCCAACCTCGTGGTCACCAATGCCTTGTCCATGAGCCGCATCACGCTGAGCTATGACAGTCTGCGCAATAAGCACGGTGTGCGCGTGCTGAAGGATCGCGCGACAGCCATCGATCCGGTGAGTCGTCAGGTGATGCTTGCGGGCGGGACCAGCCTGCCGTACGACCGTCTGGTGCTGGCGCCCGGCATCGATTTCATGCCCATTCCCGGCTGGGATCCGAACAAGATTCCGCATGCCTGGCAGGCCGGTCCGCAGACCACGCTGTTGAAGAACCAACTGGCCAACATGCCATCGCGCGGCACCTTCGTCATGACCATTCCGAAGGCGCCGTACCGTTGTCCGCCGGGACCGTACGAACGTGCCTGCATAGTCGCGGATTATCTGAAGCGCAAGAAGCCGGGCTCGCGGGTCATCGTGCTCGATGCCAATCCGCAGATCATCGCCGAGCCGCACAACTTCGGTGTGGCCTTCAACGAAATCCACAAGGGCGTCATCGAATACTATCCGAACGCGGCTGTGACCCAGGTGGACTCGAACACGCGGACGGTCTCCACGACGCTCGGGAGCTTTTCCGCCTCCGTGCTCAACGTGCTGCCGAACATGCAGGCGGGCAAGATCGTGCGCGATGCCGGCCTGGCTGTCGATGCGACCAGTCGCTGGGCGCCGGTCGACGTGCTCAGCTATGCATCGACGGTTCATAGCGACATCCACGTCATCGGCGACTCCCAGGCCAGCGGCCAGCCGAAGTCGGGACACATGGCGAACGCGCAGGCGAAGATCTGCGCCGATGCCATCCTGCGTTCCTTCGCGGGCCTGCCGCTCAACGCGGCGCCGACGACCAACTCCGCCTGCTACAGCCCGATCACGGCGCAGACCGCTTCTTATTTGACGGCCGCATTCCAGTATGACCCGTCCACCAGGTCGATGAAGTCGGTCGCCGAAGCATTTGGCGAGGCGGATAAGATTTCGGGCGACCACTACGAGGCGATGTTCAAGTGGGCCAACAGCCTGTTTGGTGATTCCTTCGGTTGAGCGGCTTAAAACAAACCTCCCCTCGAATGTGTATGTCAGGTCCGACGCGAACCGCGTCGGACCTTTTTTATGCCGTGTGATTGTCGTTCACTCCCGATAATACGGGATCAACGTCACGTCGACGGCATCGGCCTCCGGCGCCGATTCCACCGGCGTGTCCGTGGTGCCGCGTAAGCGTGCCTCGACGCGCGCGGCGTTGAGGCGGTCTTCATCGATGATCTGTGGATAGAGTTGATGGCAGCCGGCGACCACGTTGGCGCGACGCACGGCGATCTGTTCCAAGTGCGCACGCTGGGTGTCGGTGAGATTTTGCAGTTGCAGCAACCACGGCGCCTGCCAGTCGAGGAATTCCTCCAGCAGGCTGCGTTCCGGCGGCGCGGCCCAGGCGGTGGCCAACAGCAACTGTGGGAATGCCTCTGCCTCCAGCTGACGTCCAGTCATTTCAACATCGATACGTATGCCATCGAGGCCGATGCCGGCGCCTTTGGCGTCGCGCTGAAACCATTGCGCCATCGGTGTGGTACCGGCGGCTTGATTGACCAAGTCTTCGATGTGTTGTCCGGCGCGCACGTTGTTCACGTCGGCCAACACCGGATTGGTTGACGTGAATGCGGCCTTGGCCGCTTCGCCCGGTCGCCAGTGCGGCGTGCTGGGCGTTTCACGCTCATGCGCGTGCACCGCCACGTTCAACAGCGCGAGCGGGCTGTGCCTGGGTGTCGAGCAGCCAGAGTTCGTAGTGATCGCGCAGCGGAAACGGCAATTGCTCGGCGGCGAATTTCACGGCGGCGAGCAGGTGCGCGCCGATGGCGTCCAGCTGCCGGTAATCGACGACATTGCGGATCGGCGCGTGCTTGAATCCGCCTTGACGCGACCAGTCGCCGTATTTGACATCGGGCAGGGCGACGTCGCGTTGCGTGCCGTCGTTGAGTTGCGCGAGTTCGTGTTGGCCGTGGATGTACAGCGCCCAATGGATGCCGTCGTTGCTGACGGCATCGGCGTCCTCGGTTTCCACGACACTCAAGATGCCGCGGAACGGGTTGACCAGGCGTTGGCTGTAATAGTGGGTCATACGTCGTGGCCGATCATCGCCGGCCGCGACGCATTTTTCAAGCGGCGTTCAGATTTCGACCTGCGAGCCCAACTCGATCACGCGATTGGTCGGGATCTTGAAGAAGGTCATCGCGCCTTCGGCGTTGCGCGCCATTTGGATGAACAGGTGTTCCCGCCACGGCGCCATGCCGGGGATCTTTGAGGCGACGATGGTTTCACGGCTGAGGAAGAACGAGGTCTGCATGAGTTCGAATTCGAGGCCGCGTGCGGCGCACTGAATCAGCGCCTTGGGGATGTCCTGGGTATCCATGAAGCCGTAGCGAACGAACACGCGGTAAAAACCGTTACCCAGATTGCTGACGGTGATGCGTTCGGTCTTGAGCACGCGCGGCACGGGATCGGTGACGACGGTGAGGAATATCACCCGTTCATGCAGCACCTTGTTGTGCGCCAGATTATGCAGCAGGGCGTGCGGTATGCCGGCCGCATCGGCGGTGAGGAACACCGCGGTGCCCGGCACACGCTGCGGCGGGTGCGCGATCAGTTGTTTGAGGAACGGTTCCAGACTGAGGCTTTCGCGCTTGAGGCCCAACATCAGCAATTCACGGCCACGCTTCCAGGTGGACAGCAGGATGAATACCAGCAGACCGATCAGCAGGGGGAACCACCCGCCGTCGAGGATCTTCGTCGAATTGGCGATGAAGTAGGCGAGGTCGATGCTGAGGAAGAAGCATAAACCGATAACCGCCAGGACGCGGTTCCACTTCCACAAATTGACCACCACGACGAAGGCCAGCAAGGTATCGATCAACATGGTGCCGGTGACCGCGATGCCGTAGGCCGCGGCCAGTTCGCTGGAGGATTTGAATCCCAGCACCAAGGCGACGATGCCGAGCAGCAGCGCCCAGTTGATGAGCGGGATGTAAATCTGCCCCATCTCTTTGGCGGAGGTGTATTTGATCTGCATGCGCGGCAGATAGCCGAGCTGAATCGCCTGCTGCGTGACCGAGAACGCGCCGGTGATGACCGCCTGAGACGCGATCAGCGTGGCCAGTGTCGCAATCGTGATCAGGAACGGCAGCGTCCAGGCGGGCGACTGGTAGTAGAACGGATTGGTGACTGCTTCCGGGTGTTCGAGCAGCAACGCACCTTGGCCGAAGTAGTTGGCGACCAAGGCGGGCAGCACCAGATAAAACCAGGCGCTGCGAATCGGGCTGCGCCCAAAATGCCCCATGTCGGCATACAAGGCCTCGGCGCCGGTGACGGCCAGCACCACCGCGCCCAGCACCAGAAAGCCATAATCCTGGTGGTCCATGAAGAAGTGATAGGCATAGAGGGGATTGACGCCAGCCAAGACCTGCGGCGCTTGAATGATGTTGATGATGCCGAGCACCAGTAGCATCAGGAACCAGACTGACATGATCGGACCGAACCAGGCGCCGACCCGGTGCGTGCCATGACTTTGAATCGAAAACAACGCGATCAATACCGCCAGCGACAAGGGTACTACCCAGGTGCCCAGCGCCGGTTCCGCCACGCGCAGGCCTTCGACCGCCGACAACACGGAGATCGCCGGTGTGATGATGCCATCGCCATAGAACAATGAAGCGCCGAACAACCCGAGCACCGCCAGCACCGCCCCTTTGCGCGTGCCAGTGGGATGCGTGCGCAGCACCAGGGCGAGCATGGCCATGATGCCGCCTTCGCCCTTGTTGTCGGCGCGCATGATCAGGAGCACGTATTTCACACTGACGATGATGATCAGCGACCAGAATATCAACGACAGAATGCCGAGCACGTTGCCCGTCGAGATGTCGATGGGGTGATGCCCGCCGAACACCTCTTTCATGGTGTACAGCGGGCTGGTGCCGATGTCGCCGAAGACCACGCCGAGGGCGGCAAGCGTCAGCGCCCGGCGCGCGGTAGGGGTTTTCCCAGGAGCGGTGGACTCATCAATCGTAGTTCCATGCATACAAAGTATTTCCTGGATGAGTCTCGAGTCGCTGCTGTTGCTAGCCGTTCAAGGCGTCAGCTGTATCAGCCGGTGAACTTTCTGAACACCAGCGTGGCGTTCGCGCCACCGAAGCCGAAGCTATTGGACATGACCGTATCCAGTTTGGCGTTGTCGATGCGCTCGCGGGCGATGGGAATGCCCACGGCCTGCGGGTCCAACGCCTCGATATTCGCACTGGCGGCGATGAAGCCGAACTTCTGCATCAGCAATGCGTAGATCGCCTCGCACACGCCGGCCGCGCCGAGCGCATGGCCGGTGACGGATTTGGTGGAGGTGAGGGTGGGGATCTTGTCGCCGAACACCGCGCGCACGGCTTCCAGTTCTTTGGTGTCGCCCACCGGCGTGCTGGTGCCGTGTGCGTTGATGTAATCGATCGGCGTGTCGACGGTGGCGAGCGCCTGCTGCATGCAGCGGATCGCGCCTTCGCCGGAGGGCGCGACCATGTCGTAGCCGTCGGAGGTGGCGCCGTAGCCGACCAATTCCGCATAGATTTTCGCGCCGCGCGCCTTGGCGTGTTCGAGTTCTTCGAGCACCACCAGACCGCCGCCACCGGAAATCACGAAGCCGTCGCGATTGGCATCATAGGGACGCGAGGCCTTTTCCGGTGTCTCGTTATATTTGGAGGAGAGCGCGCCCATGGCGTCGAACAGACAGCTCATGGTCCAGTGCACTTCTTCGCCGCCACCGGCGAAGACGATGTCCTGCTTGCCGAATTGGATGAGTTCGGCGCCGTGGCCGATGCAGTGCGCGCTGGTCGAACACGCCGAGCTGATCGAATAGCCGACGCCCTTGATCTTGAAGGCGGTGCCGAGGATCGCCGAGGTGGTCGACGACATGGTCTTGGTCACGCCGTAGGGGCCGATTTTCTTCACGCCTTTTTCACGCGCGGTGTCGGCGGCCTGCACGATGCTGGCGGTGGAGGCGCCGCCCGAACCGACAATCAGGCCGGTGCGCGGGTTGGAGATCATGGCTTCGGTGAGTCCGGAGTCGGTGACCGCTTCCTGCATGGCGACATAGTTGAAGGCGGCGGTGTCGCCCATGAAGCGCCGCAACTTGCGGTCGATCAGCGCATCCAGGTCCAATCCTAGAATCGGTCCGCAGACATGACTGCGAAAACCCATCTGCTGGTATTCCTCATTGAAGCGGATACCGGAGCGTCCGCTTTGCAGGCTCTCGAGCACCTCCTGCTGGTTGTTGCCGATGGAGGAAACGATGCCGATGCCGGTGACGACGACCCTACGCATTGCTATAGACCTCAAAAATTTTCGGTGGAAGTAAACAGGCCGACACGCAGATCCTTCGCGTGATAAATCTCCCGGCCGTCAACGGACATGATGCCATCGGCGATGCCCATGAAGAGTTTACGTTTGATGACGCGTGTCATATCGATCTGGTAGGTCAGCCGGGTATTTTTCGGCGTGACCTGACCGGAGAATTTGATCTCACCGCCGCCGAGTGCGCGGCCACGGCCGGGGCCGCCGCCCCAACCGAGAAAGAAGCCGATCAGTTGCCACATCGCATCGAGGCCCAGACAGCCGGGCATCACCGGGTCGCCTTCGAAATGACAGCCGAAGAACCATAGCTCGGGTTTGAGATCCAACTCGGCGCGGATCTCGCCCTTGCCGTGCGCGCCACCGGTCTCACTGATGTGGGTGATGCGATCGAACATCAGCATCGGCGGCAAAGGCAGTTGCGCGTTACCGGGGCCGAACATCTCGCCGCGACCGCACGTGAGGAGCTCTTCGAAAGAGAACTGGCTGGGGCGTACGATGGGGCTGGTATCAGGCATCGAGTGGGCTCGTTGAGTGTGTGTTTGTGTCGCGCCGTTCCGCGGAGGGCGCATCAAGGGGGGGTATTCTAGCGCAGCCGGGCGTCAGAGTTAAAACCGGCGCCGACCCTGCCTGTTCCGCGGTTGATTTGGCGGGTGTTGTCACCCATGATTCCGGGCCCCGCCGCCGAGATTGCACGTAAGTCGGCGCTGATTCCTACCGATGCCCTGGGGGCAGATTATGCCTGAGATGTCATATTCAATACGCGCCAGCCAGATGCTGGAGACCATCCTCGAACAGCTCGAGGCCGAATCGGCCTGCGATGATCTCGATCTGGATATCGTCGACGGGGTGTTGACCGCGGTGTTCGAAGACGGCGCTCAGGTCATCATCAACCGCCAGGAGCCGTTGCAACAGATCTGGGTGGCCTCACCGCTGGGACCGGCCCATTTCAGCTTCGCTGCCGACCGCGGTGTGTGGGTCGACGACAAGACCGGCGCGACCTTGATGGATACCTTGAGTCAGGCCTTCACCCGCAAACTGGGTGTGCCGGTGACATTGAAAGATTGAGTATCGGTCGATGTAGCCCGGATGCAGCGCAGCGAAATCCGGGGCAATGGCTGCGCGACTGAGCTCGATCAGACTCAATCCCGGAAGTTCTGATACTGCATCGGCAGACCGACCTCGCTGGTGCGCAGCAACGCGATCGCCTCCTGCAAATCGTCGCGCTTCTTGCCGGTGATGCGCAGCTGATCGCCCTGAATGCTGGCCTGCACCTTGAGCTTGCTTTCCTTGATGAACTTGACGATCTTGCGGGCGGTGTCCTGATCGATGCCCTGGCGCACTTCGATTTTCTGCCGCGCGCGGGTGCCGGATTCCTCGACTTTGTCCGCCTTCAGCGCGGCGAGATCGATGCCGCGTTTGGCGAGTTTCTTTTCCAGGATGTCGCGCATCTGATCGATCTGGAATTCGCTTTGCGCTTCCAGCTTGAGACTGTTGTCGACGTATTCGATCTTGGCGTCGCTGCCTTTAAAATCGAAGCGCGCGCCAATCTCGCGGTTGGCCTGGTCGAGGGCGTTGTTGACTTCGTGCTGATCGACTTCGGAAACGATATCGAAGGAAGGCATGGGGCTACTCCGCACTGGAAACTGCGGGGCATCCTAGCACAGTGGTAACACCCGGTCAGCGACGCGACGAGTGCCGTCGATGATGCTTGCCTGGGCCGTGAATCATATGCGGCGCGAAGTTCGCCGTCGCTCTACACGGCAGAGGCGTCGTGTTCAGTGGTCCGAGACTTGGCTGCGAATCCGTTCGAGCGAACTTTCCAGTCCACGCTGCTCCACTTGATTCCAGTGATTGAGCAGGGGGAGGACGCTGCTCACCAGTTTGCGCAGATAGGGTCGCAGTGAGGCGCTGTCGCCGCTGGCGAGCTGTGCAAGCGCCGCTTCGATGCTCGGTGCGGACACGTTGCCAGGCTGGAGTTGGGGCTGGGGCGCGGCGGCAGGTGCAGTGGCAGGTGCAGCGGACGGCACCGTAGGCACGGGTGTGGCGGCTTCGTCACTGAGAATGCAGTTGCCATGCGCGAGCGCCTGTTCCAGGCGTTTGACCAACAGACCGAGCATCTGCTCGAAACGGGGTTCGCGGTCGAGATCGGGCGCGACGATACTGGCGCTCAAGGTGATTTTCAGTGGCGCACCCTCTTTACCGCTCACGGCGGATTGGGCCAGGCGCGCGCAAATGCGTGTGGCCAGGCCGCGGGCACCGTCGGCGTCAGCGCAGCACGTCACCAAACCGAAACGCGCCATACTGATGCGCGATGGTGCGTCTTCGCGACGGACCTCGGCTTGAATAGCGGCGGTGACGGCCTTGAGAATCGCACCGCCGACCGGCTTGCCGTGTTGCACGAACAGCTTGTCGAAGTTATCGACCTGGAACAGGATCAAGGCCATTTCGGCGCGATGGCGTATCGCCTGCGCCAGACTTTGCTGCGCACGTTCCAGGAAGGCGCGCTGGTTGCCGAGTCCGGTGAAGGGATCGGTGGCCGGGTTGTCATTGAGGACGGCAGTGGTCTCTTTGAGTTCCTGGGTGGTCTTCTGCAGACGGATGTGCGAGCGCGTGTGCGCCAGCAGCTGCACGGAATCAAATGGCTTGCTGATGAAGTCCGAGGCGCCGGCGGCAAAGGCGCGGGTCTTGGCTTCGTCGTCGTCCTCGGCACCGGTCACGATCACCATCGGCATGCTGCGCAGGCGCTCCGGCTCGGCATTGCGCAGGCGGTTCAGCAGGCCCATACCATCGAGATACGGCATGGACAGATCGGAGAGTACCAGCGCGATGTCTTCGTGCTTGTTCAGCATCTCCCACGCTTCTTCGCCGTCGCCCGCTTCCAGCGGCTCGAACTCGTCTTTGAGGATTTTGCGCGCGGCAATGCGGATGACGCGCGAGTCATCCACAATCAGAACAATCGGCTTGGCTGCGGCAGCTTCTTCGGTCGACACAAATAGCTCTCCTGGAATACGCGGGTGGTGTTGGCCGGTCTAGTTCGGACTCAGGCGTCGCGCGCGCAAGGACGGTTGATGGCAACTTCGCTGATGCTGTCCATTTCCAGCAAGGCGGTGCGGATGCGTTGCTCGATCTCGCCGGCAAAGGGACAATGCGGCGTGGTCAGCTGCAATTCGACCTGCACACGGCCATCGTCGATGTCGATGTCGCGGATCATGCCCAGCTCGACCAGGCTGTGATTCAGCTCCGGGTCCATGACTTGGTCGAGGATGGCGAAAATCTGATTGGTGGTTGGCTGTAAAGCCATGGTAACTCTCCCTGAGTGCAATGAATGTGAATGGATCCAGTATCCCCGCTTTTCAGAATGCAGGAATTGCGCCAAGTCACAAAGAGAGTTGTTGCCGCGAACGGCGCTGTTGTGGTGATAGTCGTTCACAAGACCAGTTTCATATATATAGCTGGTATTGACTCAGCGAGCAGGGAGGTTGGCCGCACTGACGTATGTAGGTGCCGGGCGATTTTTTTGACGCAGCGCGCGTCAGTCATTGGGCGCAGTGTGACGCCTGAAGGGATGCCTCAGAGGCTGGTCGAGGTGGAATGTCGTGCGCTGATGGGTGGCATTGCGACTTTGTGTGGTCGGTATCGCCGTTCCCCAGTTGGGCTTAATTAAGCGTGTTTGGCGGGCATGAATTCTGCCTCATTGCTGCGAGTCCGCACGCATGATCGAATCATTCAGGCGTTACAGAAATCCCTGGGAGTGACTGTGAATCAATCTGAAATGAACTTCCTGTTTGAGTTGCTGCGCCAACCGACCGCGCCGTTCCGTGAGCAGGCGGTGCGCGCCTATGCGGAGGCCGCGCTGGCACGGTGGAAGATCCCGCATGGCCGCGACCCGCACGGCAATCTGCTGGTCGGGGTGCGCGATGCGGATGACTATCGGCGTCTGTTGCGCGAGCGCAGCGAGGTTCCGGTACGCCTGTTCATCGCGCATATGGACCATCCGGGATTCCACGGGGTGCGCTGGCAGGATGAGCGCACGCTGAGTATCGCGTGGCATGGCGGTTCGCCGGTGAAGCATCTGCGCGGTGCGCGGGTATGGTTGTCGGCGGGTGCCGGCTACCTGGGCGAGGGCGTGCTGCGGCATGTCGTCTTGCACCCCAAGGGCTACGCGATTCAGACCGCCGAGGTGCGCCTCGACGATGCGCGCGTCTATCAAGCGGCGCGGCGCGCGCGCGACATCTTCGGCGGTTTCGCCTTCCGCGCGCCGGTGTGGCGCAGCGGAAAACGGCTGTATACCAAGGCCGCCGACGATCTGATCGGAGTGTTCGCGATCTTGCAGACGGCGCGGACGTTGTACCGTCGCGCCGGCAAAACGCGACCGCCGTTTATCGGTCTGCTGACGCGGGCGGAGGAGGTTGGCTTCGTCGGCGCGATCGCGCATCTGGAACTGGAATGGACCGCCGCGCGGCGGCGACCGTTGGTCGCGGTGAGTCTGGAGGCATCGCGTACCTTGCCGGGTGCGCGCATCGGCAAGGGTCCGGTGGTGCGTCTCGGCGACCGGCGCACGGTGTTCGATGCCGGCGGCATGCAACTCCTCAGCGAGTTGGCGGAGCGTCGGCTGCCGGGCGCGCATCAGCGGCGCATCATGGATGGTGGCTCCTGCGAGGCGACGGCCGCGACGGCCTTCGGCATTCCGACTTTGGGTCTGACCGTGCCGCTGGGCAATTATCACAACCAGGGTTTGGAAGGTGGTGCGGACTGCGCGCGCTTGCAGGGACCGGCGCCTGAGTTCGTACATCTGGAGGATGTGCAGGGCTTGCTGACTTTGTGTCGTGCGCTCATGGAGGAGCGTCTCTCATGGCAAGATGTCTGGGCGCCGACGCGCGCGCGACTGCAGAAGAATCGTGCGCACTATGCGCGCCTCTTGGACCAGGATGCGGAGTGAAAACAGCTTGTCGCGAGCATGTACAGGAATGATTTTGTTGCGCACAGACAACGAATCACAGCGCGTATGCCCGCGTGCGAAGGGCGCTGATGGCGTGCCGGACAAATCCGCGTAAAAGTCGTGAAACTGAGCTAAGTCACTGAAATAAAAAAGGCCCGCAGAGCGGGCCGAGGATGTAACAGGGGGCTTTTTACCGCCTGTAGATGCTCGGTCGATGCCGAGCTGTCTACAATTTAGGCGGCAGCAACAGCAGCGACAGCCTTTTTCTTCGAAGCCTTTTTCTTACCGGCTTTTTTCTTAGCTACTTTTTTCTTGGCGCCTTTCTTCGCGGCCTTTTTCTTGCCGCCTTTCTTGGCTACCTTTTTCTTCGCGCCTTTCTTGGCGGCCTTTTTCTTGCCGCCCTTCTTGGCTACTTTTTTCTTTGCGGCCTTTTTCTTACCGGCCTTTTTCTTGGCTACCTTTTTCTTGCCGCCCTTTTTGGCGACAGTCTTCTTGGCAACCTTTTTCTTAGCGACCTTCTTCTTCGCTACTTTCTTCTTCGCAGCTTTCGGAGCGGCGGCCTTCTTGCTAGCTTTCTTTTTCACTGCCATGGTGTAACCCTCCAATAGGTTAACGGTTCGCGCAACTTAACGGCTTCAGATTATAGAAACTTTAACGAAAAAGAAAAGATTAGCGTCAATAAATAATCTCCAGCGCGATCTTTCCAGGGTAACTCGTCGAGTTCGATCGGCGCGTGAAATTGCGACTGTGGAGAGCGTCGATGCGGCCTGTCGCGATGCAGTTCGTCCGTGTGCGATACAACATGCATAACGATCTAAAGCCTATTTTTACAGTGTCTGACTGTATTCATCGGTTATGGCTGCGGTGATGATGCGCAGCTTGCGCCTGCGTATCGATAGCCATCGAGACAGCGGCTGGTGGGCGTGTCGGGCGGCTCAAAAGGTGCGTGTGACACCGCCTGCCGATGCCGCACGGAGTGCCGCCGAGTCGGCAATCGCTGCCGGTGAAATGGGCCGATTGTGATCGATCACGGGATGCGGAAGGCGTGCTCGAGTGTATGTGTATGGCATTGGGAGGTGATGGTTGCGGTGTATGATTCACCGTAGAACGCGTCGCCGAGAGTGGCATCACCGAGGTGGAAAAGCATGCGTGAGTACATTTTTGGACAGTGGGGCGCGCTCCAGAATTTCATCTGGGATGCCGACCTGCGACGGTTGCCAATGCCCTATCGTCTGCTGATCGGGGCGCTGCGCCTTGGTCCAGGTGCTGTTGCGTGAACTCATCGGTGGCGAACTCAGTCTGCGCGCCATGAGCATGGTGTACACCACCTTGCTGTCGGTGGTGCCGCTGCTGGCATTCAGTTTTTCGGTCCTCAAAGGCTTCGGCATACATAACCGGTTCGAGCCGATTTTGTACCAGTTTCTAGCGCCGCTGGGCCCGCAGGGTGCCGAGCTGTCCGCGCAGGTGGTCGCGTTCGTGGCCCGGATCGATGTCGGTGTGCTGGGCGGTTTGGGTCTGATTATGCTGATCTACACGCAGCTGTCCCTGCTGCAGAAAATCGAGATCTCGCTCAATCACGTCTGGCAGATCGAGCGACTGCGCCACTTGGGACAGCGCTTCACCACCTACCTGAGCGTGCTGCTGGTCGGGCCGATATTGGTGTTCAGCGCCGTGGGCATCATCGCCTCCATGCAGAATTACAGTGCGGTGCTATGGCTGATGGAACACGAGCCGTTCGGCACGTTGATCGTCGAGTCGTCGCGCATCGTCCCTTATCTGCTGATCGTCGCGGCCTTCACCTTCATATATACCTTTATACCGAACACCCGGGTCAGGCTCTATGCCGCCGTGGTCGGCGGCTTGGTTGCGGGATTTCTCTGGCAGTCGACGGGTTGGGCCTTCGCCAAGTTCATTGCCGCTTCGGCAGGCTATCAGGCGATCTACTCCGGCTTCGCGATTCTGGTGCTGCTGCTGATCTGGCTCTACATCAACTGGCTGGTGCTGCTGATCGGCGCGCAGATCAGCTTCCTGGTGCAAAACCCGCAGTACCTGACCCGGACACGCATTCGGCTGATCTTGAGCAACCGACTCAAAGAACGGGTGGCGTTGTCGGTGATGTATCTGGTCGCCGAGCGGCATCACCGCAATGAGCCGGAGTGGAGTGTGCCCGCGCTGGCAGAGCATTTAGGTCTGCCGGAGATCAGCCTGTCGGGCGTGATCACGATGTTGTGCGCGCAGGGATATCTGGTCGAGACACAGGCAGAACCCCCCGGCCTGTTACCGGCCGCTGACATTGCGACCATCCGCATCGCCGCGCTGATCGATACTGTGCGTGCGGCCGATGAGGATGCCCATTTGAGCCCGTCATGCATGAGTGGGCCAGCACCCATAGATGCGCTACTGCTGCGTCTGCAGTCGGCGCGCGATGCCGAGCTGGCGAATGCCACGTTGAGGGATCTGTTGCCCGACGGCCACAAGGATTAGGGTGTTCATGCTATGACTCAAGCCGCCGCATCGCCTGTTCGCAAACGCCGCCGCTGGCTGCGCGATGCCGGTTTATTAATGCTGGTGTTATTGGGGCTGCACTTCTACCAGACGCGCGCGACCATAACCGGAATGGCGCCACCGGTTGCCGGCATCGATGTGCGCGGTGCGACGGTCGATCTGGCGGCATTGCGCGGCCAGCCGGTGCTGGTGCATTTCTGGGCCACGTGGTGTCCGGTGTGCCGTGCTGAACAAGGCAACATCGCGGCCGTTGCCCGGGACTGGGCGGTGATCGGCATTGCCCTGGAAGACACGCCACCCGCGGAACTGCAGGCGTATATGGATAAGGCCGGTTTGCACTTTCCGACGCTGCGCGATGCCCACGGTGAATTGGCGAACGTCTATGGCGCGCGCGCCGTGCCGACGACCTTCGTGGTCGATGCCGCAGGGCACATTCGCTTCACCGAAGTCGGTTACACCACGGAGCTGGGGCTGCGCGTGCGGCTGTGGCTGGCCGATAACTGGCCGGCGTGGAAATCATAAGTTAGAGGTGACATGACCACCGGCAACGCCCATATAGACGAGCGAGTGGAAACCCTGTGCGAACACGGGTGCGGTGCCGTGCGTGAGTACATCGAGGCGCTGCGTTCGGGGCAGGAGCTGCCGCACTTCGTGGGACTGGATGCGGTGGAGCGGGATGTGCTGTGCCGGGAACTCGAGGCCATCATGTCCGTGTACGGAGACAAGTGTGAGATCTAGGGACAAGACACCGGCCCCCGTAGGATGGGTGGAGTGCAGCTCGTAGGATGGGTGAAGGCGTCTTTTGCCGTAACCCATCAGTTACCGCAGGCCTTGATGGATTGCGCTTCGCTCCACCCATCCTACGAGAGCAACAGGTACGGATTTGTTTATTGGAGGTTGAACAAAAAAGGGGGCGGTTTGATCCGCCCCCTTCGTTTTTACGGCTAACCCGAATCACTCCGCTGCGCGCGACGTCCGCTTGCGGTCCTGTTCCTTGAGCTGCTTCTTGCGCAGGCGGATGTGGTTCGGCGTCACTTCCACCAGCTCATCTTCGTCGATGAATTCCAGCGCCTGTTCCAGCGACATGCGGATCGGCGGCTGCAGCACCAGGTTTTCGTCGGTGCCGGCGGCGCGGATGTTGGTCAGCTGTTTGGCTTTGAGCGGGTTCACCACCAGATCGTTGTCGCGGGTGTGGATGCCGATGAGCATGCCTTCATATACCTCTTCGGCATGGCCGAGGAACAAGCGGCCGCGTTCCTGCAGATTGAACAGCGCATAGGCCAGTGCCTTGCCCGGACCGTTGGCGATCAGCACGCCGTTGCTGCGGTTGCCGAACTCACCTTTCTTCAGCGGGCCGTAATGGTCGAACACGCTGTACAGCAGGCCGCTGCCCTGGGTGGCGGTGAGGTACTCGGTGCGGAAGCCGATCAGTCCACGTGAGGGAATGATGTAATCGAGGCGCACCCGGCCTTTGCCGTCGGGCATCATGTTCTTGAGATCGCCGCCACGCGCGCCGAGTTTTTCCATCACCGTTCCCTGGTGCTGTTCTTCGACGTCGACGGTGAGCTGCTCATAAGGTTCTTCGCGCACGCCGTCGATCTCGCGGAAAATCACTTCCGGACGCGACACGCCCAGCTCGTAGCCTTCGCGGCGCATGTTCTCGATCAGGATCGACAGATGCAGTTCGCCACGGCCGGAGACGCGGAATTTGTCCGGGTCTTCGGTATCGACCACGCGCAGTGCGACGTTGTGCAGCAGCTCGCGTTGCAGGCGTTCGCGGATCTGGCGCGAGGTGACGTACTTGCCGTCTTTGCCGGCGAACGGCGAGGTGTTGACCTGGAAGGTCATGCTCACGGTCGGTTCGTCGACGGACAGTGGCACCAAGGATTCAACGGCGTTGGGATCGCAAATCGTATCGGAGATGTGCAGTTCTTCGATGCCGGTGAAGGCGATGATGTCGCCGGCGTTGGCCTCGGGCGCTTCCACGCGCGTGAGGCCGAGGAAGCCGAAGATCGACAGGATGCGACCGTTACGGCGCTTGTTGTTGTGATCGACGATGGTGACCTGGGTATTGCTCTTGACGCGGCCGCGCACGATACGGCCGATGCCGATCACGCCGACATAACTGTTGTAGTCGATTTGCGAGATCTGCATCTGGAACGGGCCTTCCATGTCCACCTGCGGGGCGTGCACATGTTTGACGATGGTCTCGAACAGCGGATTCATGTCGCCGCTGCGCGCGTCCGGATCAAGGCTGGCGTAACCGTTCAGGCCGGAGGCGAACACGATCGGGAAATCCAATTGCTCTTCAGTGGCGCCGAGGCGGTCGAACAGATCGAAGGTGGCGTCCAGCGCGTAGTCGATGCGCGCGCCGGGACGGTCGATCTTGTTGACGACGACGATCGGCTTGAGGCCGCGCGCCAATGCCTTCTGCGTCACGAAGCGCGTCTGCGGCATCGGGCCTTCGACGGCGTCGACCAGCAACAAGCACGGAATCGACCATCGACAGCACGCGCTCCACTTCGCCGCCGAAGTCGGCATGTCCGGGGGTGTCGACGATGTTGATGCGGTAGTCGCGCCAGCGCACACCGGTGTTCTTGGCCAGGATGGTAATGCCGCGTTCTTTTTCCAGCGCGTTGGAGTCCATGGCGCGCTCTTCGAGCTGGGCGCGCGCGTCGAGGGTGTCGGACTGCTTCAGCAGCTGATCGACCAGAGTGGTCTTGCCATGGTCGACGTGGGCGATAATGGCGATGTTGCGGAGATTCTCAATCACGGTGGTGCACCTGAACCAAAAAGAGCGCGGATTATACAGTAGGTGTGAGCCGCAGGAACGGTTTATCTGTGGGATGCGTCCGTGGAGTCTAGACCAAACGGTTCCGGCAAGGCCTTGGAATCGCCGCCCGAAGTCGGGGCAGTTGGCTGATAACTCAGGAGATTCAGGGCGGGTCGAGGCGACGCAATGCGGTCACACCAGCCGATGGCGGTGCATGAAGGCGCCGACGCCATCCGTAAGTGGGTGTCGATGCGCGGTGTCGGCAGGCGAGTCAGCCTGGCATTGGGCTGGCGCGCGTGGTTAGTGGAACGTTTGGCGGGTTTTGCGCCAGTCCCCGCAGGCTGAAGGGGACGCAGCACTATACAATATAACGTCTGTTCAGTGCGCCGCTGTCGGCGGTGTCTTGTCGGCGCTGACGCTAACCGGCACATCCACCTCATCGGTCAGCTCCGGGATGTGCGGTGCGTCACCCAGATAGGCGTCGTCGGCATCGGTCATCGCATTACGCTCGGGAGCGGCTGCGGCTGAAGAGGCGTCACCGGCATCGACCACCTGCGCCGGCGTGGCTAAACGCGCCGATGCGTTCACGTCCATCTGCAGGGCCGGGGGTTGTACTGCGCACAGTTCCTGGGCGCTGCTGGCCAAATGCTGATAGACGGCGCGATAGCGCTCGGTCATATCCTCGAACAGCGTTGCCGACGTCTGGAAATGCAGGTTGACCTTGTCGCGATAAGCGACGAGTTCGGCGCGTGCGGCATCCAGTTCCTTCTCCAATTCGCGGACACGATCGTTGCGCGGAGCCATCTGCCACGTCAGCAAAAAACCCAAGCCGAGCCCAAGGGCAAACGCCAGAACGCCAAGTTCCCAATCCCAAATCATGTCGTCACCTATCCTGCATTACGGTGGAACGGTCATTATACCGTCAGTGTGCGGGGCTGGGTACTTGCCAAGCCTATTGATCGGCGTCAAGTTTAGTCGTGTCGACGCATCGCAGTTTCGCGAGCGGTTGAAATAGCGTGTGATACCCGCCATTCATGATAAAGAGCATTATGAACAGAGAAACTTTGCCGGTCTTTCTCGGTTTTGAATCCAACTCCAGAGCGGTGAATCACTTCACCTGATTGCGCGGCTGCCCGCCGAGATAGGCGTGGATGTTCGCCGTGAGACCATCGACCAGGCGTTGCCGCGCCTCGCGGCTGGCCCAGGCGACATGCGGTGTGACAATCAGATTCGGCAGCCTGTGCAACAGCAATGGATTGCCATGTCGTGGCGGCTCTTCGCTGAGCACGTCGATGCCTGCGCCGCCGATCCGATTATGTTGCAGCGCGTAGAGCAGGGCGGCCTCGTCGACAATGCCGCCGCGCGCGGTATTGATCAGCAGCGCGCTGGATTTCATCAACGTCAATTCACGCGCACCGATCAGCCCGCGCGTCGTATCGGTCAGCGGACAATGCACGCTCACGACATCCGCCGCACGCAACAGCTCATCCAGCGGTAGACGCCCGGCGCGGTTATCGTCGGCGTCGCGTTGTGCAATCAAGGTTTGCATGCCGAAGGCAGTGCCGACAGCGGCGACCGCGCGGCCGAGTTCCCCATGGCCGATGATGCCCAGGTTCTTTCCATGCAATTCCGTGGTCGGATAATCGAGCACGCTGAAGCCGAGCTGATGGGGCCACAGACTGTGTGCGGCATGCTGCTGTTCGGCGAGTCGCCGTTGCAGGGTGAGGATCAGCGCGAACACATGTTCGACCACCGATGCCGTGGCATAGGCGGTGACATTGCAGACGGTGATTCCGTGTGCTGCGGCGGCGGCCAGATCAATGTTGTTGGTGCCGGTGGCAGCGACGCAGATCAGTTTGAGATGCGGGGTGCGCGCCAGCAGTGCCGCGTCGATGACGAATTTATTGGTGATGGCGACATCGGCATCCTGCAAGCGACGCGCACCATCAGCTGGCGTGGTCTGGTCATGAAATTCCCAGCGCTGCAGGCTGGCGCGCAGCGTGGTGAGGTCCAGATCCCGCGGGTGCAGGGTATCCAAATCCAGGAATACGCCATGGTTCAGTTCAGTGTGCATGGTTCTTATTTTCCGCCCAACATGCCAGTTTAAAGTGTATCAGGCGAAGTATTGCCTATAGAAGTCATTGCGCCAGAGAAGTCATTACCGCCAGCCTCAATCCGCCACGGCGACGCTCTTGATGAGTGCATGTACCGCGGTGCCCTCGGTCAGCTGCAGCGCCGCGCAGGACTTGCGCGTGATCCGCGCCAACAACGGCACGCCGCCCGCATTCAGATGCACGATCATTTGTGCCGGGCCGTGTTCTGTGATGGCGGTGACGCGCGCCGGCAGGCAGTTGAGAATGCTGCTGCCTTGCGGTGCCTGGAGGGCGAGTGCGACATCGCGTGCGGCAATGCGCAGGCGCAGCGGTGTGCCGATGTCGAAGCCGGTGGCGGCCAACGCAATCTGACCGGCGGGCGACTCCAGGTAGGTTAAGTGATAGGTCGCATCGGTCGCGCTCACGCGTGCATCGAGAATGGCGGCGGCGGTGTCGGCATGACTGAGTGGCAGGTCCGGGCGCGTGAGTAATTCCGCAAGCGGTCCCTGGGCGCGTACTTGTCCGGATTCCAAAACCACTAAGTAATCGGCCAGTCGCGTCACTTCTTCCAGGGCATGACTGACATAAATCATCGGCACCGCCAGTTCGCGGTGCAGCCGTTCGAAGTAGGGCAGGATTGCCTGTTTGGAGGCGTGATCCAATGCGGCGAGGGGTTCATCGAGCAGCAACAGGTCGGGACTGGTGAGCAGTGCGCGACCCATCGCGACGCGCTGTGCCTCACCGCCGGAGAGTTGTTCGACGCGCCGCTTCAGTAACGGCGCGAGTGCGAGCCAGTCGATGACTTGATCGTAGGCGATGCGCCGTTGACCTATAGGTGTTCTGTTCCAGCCGTAGCGAAGATTGCCTTGCACATCGAGATGCGCAAACAGCGCCGCATCCTGGAAGACATAGCCGACTCGACGCCGGTGTGTGGGCAAATCAACGCCGGTCTGCGTGTCCAGCCAGCAGCTACCGTTGACCTGGATTTTCCCCTGCGCGCGTTCCAATCCACTTAACGCTCGCAACAGACTGGTCTTGCCGCTGCCGGAGTGGCCGAACAATCCGGTCACGCCGCGTCCGGGTAAACTGAGATCGACGTCGAGCGCGAAGGCACCGCGTTGCAGCGTCAGGCGGATATCCAGTGTGTTCAGCGGCTGATTCATTTGCCGATTCATTTTCCGATCTGGGCATGCTGCCCGCCGCGCAGGGCATACAGAATCAACAGCACGACGAAGGCGAAGCCCAGCAACAACGCCGACCACAGATGCGCGGTCGAATACTGCAAGGCTTCGACCTGATCATAAATGGTGATCGACAACACCTGCGTGACGCCGGGGATATTGCCGCCGATCATCAGCACCACGCCGAACTCGCCGACCGTGTGGGCGAAGCCCAAAGTGATCGCAGCGAGAAACCCGCTCTTGGCCTGCGGCAGCACAATGCTCAAAAACCGGTCACGCCGATTCGCGCCGAGTGTCGCGGCCGCTTCCAGGGTGCGCGCGGCGATACCCGAGAAGGCGTTTTGCAGCGGCTGCACCACGAACGGCAGTGAATAAATCACTGAGCCGATCACCAGTCCGGTGAAACTGAATGCGAGTGTCGGACCACCCAACGACTGCACGAATGAACCGACCGGTCCCTGCGGGCTCAACGCGATGAGCAGATAAAATCCCAACACCGTCGGCGGCAACACCAAGGGCAAAGCGACCAAGGCTTCGACCACCGCACGCAGGCGGCAGCGTGTACGTGCCAACCACCACGCCAGCGGCGTGCCGAGCACCAGCAACACCAGTGTCGTCACGGCGGCGAGGCGCAGGGTCAGCCACAGTGGGCCGGTATCGGGAAAGGTCATGCGAGGAGTATATCGAAATTCCCCGTGAACTCTCGCAGTGCCTGCATCACGGTCAAGCGTGCCTGCTGACTACGCTGTGAATAGTCCGCCATGACGGCAACCATCAGCCGCTGAGATTTTCGGTCGTTCAACTCCACGGCCGGGCTTCGATGCGCAGCGTGCCGCGCAAGCCAGGTCTGACTTTCTGCTCGATGGGAATATCGAAAGCCAGCCCGGGCGCGACGTTCGCGCCACCGTCCAGCGCACGCGTTACCGCATCGACGCCGGGCTTGCCGGGGTTGATGTCCTGGCGGCCGTGCTTGATCCGCCAGCCGCCGAGGGCCTTCGCGTCGGGGATCGCCTCTACCAGGATCAGCTCGCGCAGGATGAAGCCGCCTTCGTAGTGGCGTTTCAGGAAAATGAATCCGTCCACTTCGTAGTCGGGCACCAGCACTTTTATGTCAAACGCGAAACTGACTGAGCTGGAAGCCTTGACGCTCTTATTCGGGTCGAGAAACACCGTGAACAGATGTGGACTCATGCTGCGGTCGGGCAGCCGCGTGGTGCCGTCCTTGCCCGGGAACAGATCGTTGTAACTGCGGAAGATGGCGGAATTCTCGCGGACCTCGCGGCGCGTCATCTGCCACTGGCAGCCGCGCACGCTGGCCGCTATTTCGAACTGGTAAGACGCGCGCACGGTCTTGCCTTCGTCGAACGCCTTCTGCACCTCCGAGGGCAATGTGATGTCGTCGATGTCCAGAATGCCGTCCACGCGCAACGCACCGAACAGGAAACGCGTGAGGTTCTGGTAGCCTTCCTCGGAGTTGACGATGCCGTAGTGACCCGAGTGGCTGCGGTGCACAAACGCACGCGGCGAACTCACATCCTTGCCGTCCGGGCCGGGCCCGTGCGTGGTGGCGTTCTCGAGACGCACCAGTCCGTCACTCGCGTCACCCGCCGCCCACGCCGAGATACCGCCCGCCACGTTGTAATCGCGCGGGTTGGTGCCGACGAGGTTGAAGATGCGCTCCGGAGGGAAGTTCTTCACCACCGAGACATCGTCACCCTTGGGTACATCGAGGTAGTCGGCCATCTTCTCGCGATTGAAATTGTTGACGTCGCCAAACGAGAGCCAGCCCGGTATGTTGCGCACGATGCGCATGTCGATGCCGTTGTGCGGCGTGGCATAGGTAAAGAGCTTGTCCACCGCACCGCGCGCCGCCGCAGAACCGAGCTTCGTGTTCTGCAGAAAGGCCCGGCAGATCAGGCCGCCCATCGAATGGGCGACAAGATGCACGCGAAAATCCTTGGGTGTCATCTGATTGGCCGGATTGGCGCAGACCTTGTCGCGAAGCCGCAGGATCAGCCGGTCCAGCCCCTTCGCAAAATGCTCGATGGGCGGCGCGCCCTTGCCGGTGCCGAAGTCCTGCGAGGCCTCGTCGTAGTAACGGTAGATAATGATGCAACGGTACGGGACAGGGTGGTCGGCACGCTCGGCCGCCACCAGGTCATCACCGTCGACGAAGACGTCCTCGTACTTGTGGTCGCTCATCAAGCGCACCAACGGCGACTCGAAAAAGAACCGCTTGACGTCGCCAGTCCAAGCCACGCGCGACTTGGTCGAGCCGATATTGAAACCCATATAAGGATCGGCCACCGCCTCATCGATCTCGCTCTGCGTGGCAGCGAAGCCACGGACGTAGATGATCGGGTGGTAGGGATGTTGCGCATTCGTGGTCATCGGGGTATCTCCATATATGGGTTAGGTCTGAACACTGCTCTGAGCACAGTGAGCCGCAAATCTATGCGTTGAGTGGATGCCTGTTGCCTTGTTGGTCCTTTGTGGATGAACTCAAAACTATAGCTCAAGCGAAGGGTGGTTCTATAGATGATCGGTGTTCCGTATGCGTAACGCTCGGGTTCAGGCATAGCTACCTAAGATATTTTGGTGTGTACTCGTTTATCACACCTGTCTTGATAAAGGGCGCGGTCACCATCTCGTAGTAATCCGCACCGGTATCGAGCCAACGGTCCCAGGCTTCTTTCCAATCATCCGGCATTTCCTTGGGAATCCAGAAAGTCTCCGGAATGGGTTCGCTGGGTACGGACGTGCTGGACAAAACCACTTCTGCCGTTACCACGCCTTCGCCTGCATCTTGCGCTCTACGGGCAAGTACCCGGCCACCCGCGTCGACAATCATTGTCTCGCCCAGGTACGTCGAGTTATAGGGAACATCCGCAAGTTCCGGACTGAAGAATCCTTCGAAGCTGCCCGCGTGGGAACCATGTATTACCGGAACACCCAGCATCCGCGCCATGCGAACCGGAGCTTCTTGCAGCATCTTGAGGTTCAGGGCTCTGCGCGGGCTGTCTGGATCAGCATCATCGGGGAGCGTCCACCAACAGGAGCCTCCCACGACCATCTTGACCTTGTTCGCCAGCCGTCTCGCGGTTCTTGAGCGGATAAATTCCCAACAGAGGACGGAGCCGACCGGGCCAATGGGCGTAGACAACACGCCATCATCGGTGCCGCCCCGGTAATAGCAATTTTCCCAATAGGTCGGTGAATCCTTGTCATGCGTTACGACTGACCCGTCCGGAGAAACCAAAACGAAGGTATTGAATACATGTTGCCCACGCTTGGCGAGAAACGAGCCGCCGATGACAGCATTGCCCTTGCGAGAAAGGTCTTTCAGCAGCTGGAGTGGGGCGCCATCGAATGGCTGAATGGCTTTGAGCATGTCGGGATGAAACGCCGCACCGGAGGTAAACATCTCCGGTAACACGATCCAACGCGCACCCAGCCCAAGGGCCTTCCGAACAAGGGCTTCTGCCTGATTCACGTTCGCCTGCACGTCACCCAGCTTTGGGACCATCTGTATCGCGGCGACATGCAATCGGATGGGCGACTTTCCTGAAACGCTACCGTCTTTAGAGGCGGCCATTTGTGCTTGAACACGAGAACTACTTAATAGCAGGCTCGCCGCCAACCATTTATTGAACTGCCGTCTGGTAATCGATGAACGCGACATTGATGCGATTCCCTTTCGGTGAGTATTACAAGACTAACGTTTGAGACCTAGCCGCGCAGTTTACTGCGCTTAGGAGCGCTTGTTTGGCTGCCACTGAGCGCGTCCCCGAGTCTGGCTTTAGCCCAATCAACAGAGCGGCCATATGGCTTTCCATGGTAACCACCGGATTAAGATTACCGTATGTCATCCTGAAATTCATCTGGTTGAGCCAGATAGACCGAATCAATATCATGGCTATGAAACTGACCATGAAGTGGACGCCCGTAGATGCGTTTATTTTCCACTCCAGCACAGCCCTTGGCATCGTACGGTGCGTTCCATTCTTCTATCCCACGCCAGTATCATAACTATTGCCCCAAATGATGGCTCTCCAAATCTCGTCGGGTTGCGGCAGTGATTTTGGCAAAGCCTTTTGGTTGTCCGAAGCACCCGCAGGAGATCTCGATGCGAATTTGCCCGAGCTCGGAAATGGCTGCTCCAGGCCCTACAGCCTTGCAAGAAAGTTCATTCAACATATTGACGCAATCGCGCTCTTTGGGCCTAGCCACTCAGAATCGACATACCACTTCGTGCAAGTCGCCTAATGCGTCTTCGATGAATCTGTCGATACGTTTTCGCATTTAAGCTCCTAACGAAAAGTGAGGGGCTGCGCGCTTTTGCAGCAGTCCCTCTCGACTGACGGGTTAGGCATCGTTGATTCTCTTTCGAGTATTGCCATAGCGCACGGTCAATTGTGCGCATTGAAACACCATTGCGCTTGGCTAAGGCGCGGCAGTGCTCGGTGTAAGACAACCAGAAGGGGAAATCGTAGGTGGTTGGCTACTGTTCTGCTTCCAGTGACCACAAAGCACGGAAGTCCAGGATTGGGTACTTTCGAACTGCTACCGCAAAAATGGAGGATTACTGATGCGGTTGGCCAGCCCACGCCGAAAAGCAGTGTGAGAACTTGAATGCGCAATTGCTCATGCTTGGCGGAGAATGAAACCTGACGTAATTTCCTTGATGAATCAGAGAGCTTCGCGGACCACTTCGCTGGCATTTTGTGCCGTCGGCGCAGAATTCATTCACACATTTCAACGAATTACGAGAATTACTCTGCAGTAGGCTCAGGTGTCTATACTCGTCAACGAGCCACGTTTCTGTGCAGCAGGCCCGATTTCGTTTTGTCGAACACGAGATAGTCCTCCGCAGTTGCTTTCGTCGTACTCAAGATTATGCCAAAGGCTGATATTTCTTCCAGCCCAGTGCTCAATGTCATTTTCAGGGAAACGGAGTGATAGAACCATCCACGTGCAATCGGACAGCGGTACGCATACTATTCCACCGCACTTCAGATAAAGCCCTTAGTCTCTAGCGGTTGCCGGCATTTGAGCGAATGCTCAGTCATCTCCAACTGGCTGAAGCCGCTCCGCACAGCTCGATAGATAGCTTACGATCTGAACACATGACGATCACGACTCGCCTACTAGTGCTGCTGAGACTTGCAGACTCAACGTCTGGTTCCAAGCTGGCTTCCTAGCGCCTAACTACAATTGGGGAGCCTAAAAGCTCCGTTGTAAACGGTGCAATTGGGCTCCATAATCAATTCGCCCTCAACGGAACCAAAGACTTGGGTTCCTGTTAGGGAGCCTAATGGAAAATGCAAACGGCGCACAGCACAAGGCGAGGTTGCCATCTGGTTGATGTGGCATGTTCCTGACGTCTGGTGTCTTCTCATGGTCGATAGCTTCGCCTCGATGGCGTCATAATTCAAGACAACGAGCGTGTTCGTTAAAAAGTGACAGATCGGCGGGTGTGCGCTGTCCAAGCGCAAAGTCGATCATCGAATTGAACGAATGGCCGCTTTCGTTCCTAGCCCCTTGCCGCAGTCTTTTGCGCGCTGGCATTGCGCGGGCAGCGCAGCAATCTCCAATTACGACAGGCGCTGATTCGCCGCATTCATCGCCTCGATAAATCCGCTCGCTGCGACGGGTCGGCTGATCCAATAGCCTTGCGCCAAGCCACAGCCGAGTTCACGGATCGTGATGAACTGATTCTCGTATTCGATGCCTTCCGCGACGGTCTGTTTCCCGAGCGTGGCGGCGAGCTCGATCACCGCGCGCACAATGGCGCGGTCATCGACTTTGATAGCGACACCGTCGATGAATGACTTGTCGATCTTAATGGTGTCGGCGGGGATGCGTTTGAGGTAGTACAACGAAGAATATCCGGTGCCGAAATCGTCGATGGCGATGCGCACGTCGAGGGCCATGAGGCGACCGAGCACGGCGACACTGGCTTCGGGGTCGAGCATGGCCGCGCTTTCCGTGATCTCCAGTTCCAGCCGGGAGGCTTGCAGCCCCGTTTCACGGAGCGCGGTGTCGATCTTGGTCAGCAGATGCGGGTCCTGGAACTGCCGTGTCGACAGGTTCACCGCCACCCACAGATCATGGCCCGCGGCCACCCACTGCTGCGTCTGGGCGCAGGCCGTGCGCAGCACCCACTCGCCTATCGGGATAATCAGCCCCGACTCTTCCGCGACCTGAATAAAATCCGCCGGCGGACGCACGCTGCCATCCGCCAGTGACCAGCGCAACAGCGCTTCTGCGCCGACCACTTTGCCGGTACGCACATCGAGGATCGGCTGATACACCAGATGAAATTCGTTGTTGCGCAGGGCATCGCGTAACTGACGTTCCAGCAACAGACGTTCGCTGGCCCGCTCCCCCAACGCATCGACATAGAAGGCATAGGCGTTGCGTCCCTGGCGTTTCGCTTCATACATGGCGGTATCGGCATGTTTGAGCAAAGTGGCGACGTCCCGACCGTGATCGGGGAAAATCGCGATGCCGATGGAAGCCGTGACCGACAGACTGTGCCCGCCGATCTGGAACGGGGTGGTGAACAGATTGATCAAACGCTCGGTGGCAATCGAGGCCGCCACTTGATCGCTGCCCGGCATCAAAATAAGAAATTCATCGCCGCCGAGTCGGCCCAGAATGCTGCCGGCCCTTAAATTGTCTTTGACCGCCGTCGCCGCAGCCTGCAGGAGTTGATCGCCGATGTGATGACCAAGACTGTCGTTGATATTTTTAAATCGATCCAGATCGAGAAACAGGATGGCGCATTTCTGACCGGCAAGTCTGTCCAAGCGGAGCGTCGCACTCAGCAGCTCCTCGGACGCTGCGCGATTCGGCAATCCGGTGAGTGCATCACGGCGCGCCTGGGTAAACAGCTCACGCGAGTGCAGATGCTCGCGCGCCGACATCCTGTAGGCAATCACGCCGAAAATGGCGAAGAACAATAAAAAGCTCAACAACACGGCCGTATTGTGTTGCCACCAGAGCATCCGGATACTGGTTTCGGGCACCGACACAAACGCGGACATCGGCTGCGCTGGCAAGCGCGTGAGTGCGCCGACGCGCATGCCATTGTCCGCCGACAACGGTGAAGTGCCACGGAATACACCCGACAGAAGGCCCTTTTGGGTCTGGATCAATTTGGCAGCGGGGCCGCCAGACTTCACGCTATAAGTATGGGGGCCCGCATCGGATGGCCAGACAGCCTGCAGGTAACCATCATCGCGAATGATGCCGATCCGATTCGATGGCGGCAGCGGCAGCCGCTGGAAAAACGGCGTGCTGTGTTCCAGTGGGATCGCCGCTTGCAGTATAAACCGCAGACGCCCGCGATCATCCCGCACCGCGGTGCGCAATGTGAATCGCCATTGCTTGAGGGCTTTTCCAAATTCCGGCGGTCCGATCGTATAAGGGGCCGGATTGGCCATTGCCGTTTGGATCGTCCGCCAGTATGGCGGGTCGTTGCGTAAATCCGGCAGCGCTTGTCCGGGCGCCATCGCGGTGTTGATCAACATGACGCCATCGACGGAAAATACTGCCATGGCCCCGACTTCCGGGAAGCGTTCTATGAACTTGTTCAGAACAGGGCGCGCGACTTCCGGATTTTCCAGCACGTCCAATCTGTCGAGCAAGGCACCGACAGGCTCGAGTGAATAGCCGAGGTTGTCGAAAAACGCCTGGCTCGCCGAGGCCAGATAACCCGACAGCACGCTTAATTGATTCTCAACATCCCGCTGCTCTTGATTCCAGCTGTATAGACTATAACTCGCCAGAATCGCCGCACCGCTGAGCGCGAACAGCAGATAAGCGCGGCGTAACAGGCGCGCGAATGAGCTTGAATAGGCGTAGGGATCGGAGGAGTAGCTCATGGTTGTCGGGCAGGCACGAAGCCAGATTTTCAATCCTTGAGCTGGAGAGGACTTTCAATATAACTGTTATTGTCTCAAGAGCATAGTTCGCCAGCGATGTTATTGAGCGTGGAGTAGCAGACTGCGACGAGTCGCTGCTAAATCCTGCGCGATGGCATCAACCCGTCCTGGGTGCATCTCTCAATAGGCGGAGATGGATTGTATGGCGCGGCGTTCACTCCCAGGCTGCGAGTGCTGGTTGCCTATGGCACTTCATACCCATCGCGCGCAATGATTTCGCGCGCGGCTGTGCTTTGAAGGTAGGTGAGAAAACTCCGCGCTGCATCAGTTGATGCGGCTACTGCGCAGCAACACCGCTTGTTGTTCCAAGGAAGTATGCTGCTCGCTCGGGATCAACCAATAGCGGTCCTGCGGCGCGTTGATCGCGAGCACTTGCGTCAAGGCGACGAAACCGAGCTCGGCGTTACCCGTGTGTACGAATTGAAACGTCTGGCTGATGTTCTCGCCGGTCACTAAGCGGGATTGCACGGCATCCCAGCGCTGTAGCTTCCGCAATACGGCGCGGGCAGCGGTGCCGTAGGGCGCGGTTTGTGGGTTGGCGATGGCGAGGTGACGGAAGTCATCGCGTTCGAGGCGTGCGCGTGGATCGCCGTTGGGGGCATACAGCACCAGCCGGCCGATGGCGTAGGTGATGGGCGGCTCGGCACGGCCTTGCTTGTGCAGGTCGGCGGGACGTTCACGGTCGGCGGACAGAAACAGATCGAAGGGTGCGCCGTGCTGAATCTGCGCATAGAGTTTGCCGGTCGAGCCGCTGCTGATGCGGATGCGATGCGGGTTAGTCTGTTCGAAGGCGGCCGCAATCTTTTGCAGGCTCGGCTGGAAATTGCTCGCGCAGGCGACGTTGATGTCGGCGGCGTGGGCAACTGAAATGACGTTTGCGAAGTAGACGAGTGCGGCGATGAACAGCTGCGTGATGTTGCGGTGCTGTGAGTGAGTTGGCATGCGAACTCAGGGAGCCTGATCAGGTCAGCAGCAATTCCATCAGCGCCTTCTGCGCATGCAGGCGATTCTCGGCTTCGTCCCAGACCACGCTTTGCGGTCCGTCGATGACTTCGGCGGCGACTTCTTCGCCGCGATGCGCGGGCAGGCAGTGCATGAACAGCGCATCTTTGGCGGCCAGACGCATGAGTTTGGCATCGACCTGGAACGCGGCGAACGCCTGCGCGCGCGCGGCCTGTTCCTCTTCCTGGCCCATGCTGGCCCAGACATCGGTGACGACCAGATCGGCGCCGCGTGCGGCGGCGGCAGGGTCGTTGCCGACTTCGGCATGATCGCCGGCGCAGGCGACGACATCCGCCGTCGGGTTCGTAACCTTTCGGGCGCGGCGATGTTCAGCTTGAAGTCGAACTGTTTGGCGGCGCCCATATAGGAGTTGCACATATTGTTGCCATCGCCGATCCAGGCCACGGTCTTGCCGCGGATATCGCCGCGATGCTCGATATAGGTCTGGATGTCGGCCAGTAACTGGCAGGGATGGCAGCGGTCGGTGAGCGCGTTGATGACCGGCACTCGCGAATGCGCGGCGAAGCGTTCGATCTTCTCGTGCTCGTAGGTGCGGATCATGATGATATCGACCATGCGCGACAACACGCGCGCGGTGTCTTCGATCGGCTCGCCACGGCCGAGTTGGGTGTCGCGTGGCGACAGGAAGATCGCAGCGCCGCCGAGTTGCGACATGCCGGCTTCGAAGGACACGCGGGTGCGCGTCGAGGATTTTTCGAACACCATGCCGAGGACTTTGCCGCGCAGCGGCTGGTACAACTCGCCGGCGTGCTGCTTGGCCTTGAGTTCGATCGCGCGCGCGCATCAGCCCCTGAAGTTCTTCGGGCTGACAGGTCGAGCAGGGTGAGGAAATGGCGTACTGGCATTGCTGCTTACTCGTGGCCGAGAAACTCGACGATCAGTTGGCTGGTTCCGGTGACGATACGGTCGGCTTCTGCATCGCTGATGATCAGCGGCGGCAACAAGCGCACGACCTTGTCGGCGGTGACGTTGATCAGCAGGCCGCGCGCCAAGGCCAGTTTCACCAGTTCCGCACAGGGGCGATCCAGTTCCACGGCGAGCATTAAGCCATGGCCGCGAATCTCGACCACGCCGGCGGTGTCGCTCAGCTGTTGTGCGAAAGCCGTCGAGCATGCGCTGGCCGAGTTGCCCGGCGCGTGCGACCAGATTTTCTTTCTCGATGGTGGCGATCACGGCCAATGCGGCGCTGCACGCCAGCGGATTGCCGCCGAAGGTGGAGCCGTGATTGCCGGGTTCGAACAAGGTCGGCGGCCGCGCCGCGCGCCAGGCACGCGCCGATGGGCATGCCGTTGCCCAGGCCTTTGGCCAACGTCATCACATCGGGTTTGATGTCGCTGTGCTGGAAGGCGAACCAGTGGCCGGTGCGGCCCATGCCGGTCTGCACTTCATCGAGCATCAGCAACCAATTGTGCTTATCGCACAGCGCACGGATGCCGGCGAGATAATCGGCGTCGGGTATGCGGATGCCGCCTTCGCCTTGCACCGGTTCGACCAGCACGGCGACGACGTTGTCGCTGTTGTCGGCGACGGTGCACGAGCGCATCGATATCGTTATAGGGTACGCGCACGAAACCTTTCACCAACGGTTCGAAGCCGGCCTGCACCTTGCGATTGCCGGTGGCGGACAGCGTCGCCAGCGTGCGGCCGTGGAAGCTGCCTTCCATGACGACGATGGCCGGTTCCTTGATGCCGCGCTTGTGACCGTGCAGGCGCGCGAGTTTGATCGCGGCTTCATTGGCCTCGGCAGCCGGAGTTGCAGAAGAACGCCTGCTCCATGCCGGACAAGCGCGTCAGTTGCGCGGCGAGTTCTTCCTGCAATGGAATTTCGTAGATGTTCGAGGTGTGGATCAGGGTGCCGGCCTGTTTGCACAAGGCCTGCGCTGACCGCAGGGTGCGCATGGCCGAGTCCGCACACGGCGACGCCGCTGAGTGCGTCGAGATATTCCTTGCCCTCGCTGTCCCACAGCCGGCGCCTTCGCCGCGCGTCGAAGTGCACCGGCAGTCGGGCATAGGTGGTCATCAAGGTACTGTCAGTCATGGTTGTCCTGTGCCCTTAAAAAGCAAACGGCAGCCCAGAGAGCCGCCGGAAAGGGGTCGATTCTAACGAGGCACCGGGCAGGGTGCAAATGCCTGTGCGGCTGTGAATCTTAGAATGACAAAGCCCGGCACAGGGCCGGGCTTTGTCGGGTGCGCCGGGTTTCCCGGCACGCACCTATTTGAGCAGTTTGATCAGATCAGAACGGCAGGCCGTGCATCTGACCGGTCATGCCCAGCAGCATCGGAATCGACAGCAGGGTGTTGGTGCGCGAGGCCATCAGGGCGACGACCTTGGCCTTGGCGATGGCTTCCGGCGTGGACGTCACGATGCCGAGAATCTTCTTCTGGTTCGGCCAGATGAACACCCACACATTGAACAGCATGATGGTGCCCAGCCACGCGCCCATACCGATGATCCGGTAACCTTCCGGCAAAGGTGAAGGCGGCCATGAAGCCGGAGCCTTCCGCCGTGTGCATGGCTTCCAGGGCCAGCGCGCCGGTCAACCAGGTGGCCACGGCGGCCCAGCGGAACCACAACAGGGCGCGCGGGGCGATGTACTTATTGATGGCCGCCGCACCGGGGCCGCCGCTGCTGGCCTCGGCCAGGGCCTTGCCCACACCCGGCACCTGCACGAAGTTGAAGTAGTAGAGCAGACCGATCCAGGTAATGCCGACCAGACATGCAATCCATACCCAGAATGCCCACGGGTTGGGCGTGTTGGTCACTGCCGAGCGCAAACATGATGCATGATCGCCAGGACAAAACCGGCAATGATGGTGCCCGCGATGGACTTGAGTGGGTTCATGGTCGGTCCTCCGAAAAACCGTTATAAAAGCGTTGAAAAACGTGTGGTTCAGAAAAGTTGAGTGTTTTTCTAAGGTTCGGCAGGATAAGGCAGACGTCAGGGCATTGCAATATGTCAATGTTGAGGATGCCGCGTAGAGTGCAGGGGTGTTTTGTCGGCTGGGACAGGCTGATCGTCAACGTCCCGTTTCGTGTGGTACGCAGCTGCCGGTTGTCGCGCCAATCGTGCTGGTCGCCCCGGACTGCGTCGATACCAACCCGACCAGCATCGTTGCCAGCCGCGCACGCCACACGGATGTCGGTGCATAGGCGCCTGCCGATTTCGCGGATGCTGGTTGAGGACAGGCCGATTAGGGATCTTATACCTGGTCATGCGAGCTGCTGCGCCGAGTGCTGTGGGCAAGCATCGGTTGAACGCTCGCCTACTGCTCGGCAAGTTCACCGCCGCGATCGTTGTCGGTGAGTGTACGATGCTGGCCACGTCCGGTGGTGGCGGTTGAGGGCGTGGACCCGCATAATGCCCAGGCAAATTACACATAGCAGGAGTGGCTAAATGAATTCGGTGATACGTGCAGTGATGGTGGCGGTGTGGATCGGTCTACTGTCGGGATGCGCGGCGGCGGTGGTCGGTGGTGCGGCGGCCGGTGGCTATTATGTCGGTACGGATGAGCGCTCGGCGGGTCAGATCGCGGAGGATGCGTCCATCACATCGACCGTGAATTCGCGCTATATCGGCGACGATCTGGTACAAGCGCGCATCATCAACGTCGATACCTACAACGGTGTCGTGACGTTGTACGGTAACGTGCCCAATCAGACGGTGGTTGATCGTGCGGTAGAACTCGCGCGCACCGTGAAGAATGTGAAGCAGGTCGTGTCTAAACTGACCATTGGCCCGTAAGAAAAAGCGGGCGCCCGAATGACACTTACTTAAGCGGCCCCGTTATCGATGTAGGGTGGGTTAGCGTTGTTTGCGTAACCCACCAAGCGTTGCGAAGCAACACAACCCGTTTGCTTTGCAACGCGTGGTGCCTGTAACCCACCCTACATTTGAGCTTAAGTAAGTGCCATTCGACGCTGCCCCCTTTATTTGCAAGGGTTAACGCATGTGCGGTATCTGCGGTGAATTGCGTTTCGACGGGCGCTCGCCAGATCTAGGCTTGCTGGCGCGCATGAGCGCGCGTCTGGCGCGGCGCGGCCCGGATCACGAAGGCAGTTATGCCGACGGTCCGCTGGCCTTCGGTCATCGCCGCCTGGCGGTGATCGATCTGTCGCCGCATTCCAACCAACCGCTGGTCGATCAGAAGCTCGACCTCGCCCTGGTGTTCAACGGCACCATCTACAACTATCCCGAACTGCGCGAAGAACTGCGCGGGCTGGGTTATCAGTTCTTTTCCAACGGCGATACCGAAGTCATTCTCAAGGCCTATGCGGCCTGGGGCGAGGCCTGCGTCGAACGTCTGCACGGCATGTTCGCGTTTGCCATCTGGGATATGGAACGCCAGCGTCTGTTTCTCGCGCGCGACCGTTTCGGCATCAAGCCGCTGTATTACAGTTTCGCCCGCAATCAATTCCGCTTCGCCTCGACCAGTCAGGCCCTGCTCGCTGCCGGCGATGTGAATACCGACATCGATCCGATTGCGCTGCATCATCAGTTCACGCTGCACGCGGTGATTCCCGCGCCGCGCACGATTCTGCGCGGCATCCGCAAACTCGCGCCCGGCCACACACTGACGCTCGAAGCCGATGGCCGCAAAACCGCGCGGCGCTATTGGCGCTTGAAAGCGACGCGTCCCGAACGCGCGCTCAGCGAGGACGAATGGACCGAGGCGATTCACGCGGCCTTGCGTGAAGCCGTACGCAAGCGCATTCAGATCGCCGACGTGCCGGTCGGTGTGCTGTTGTCCGGCGGCCTGGATTCCAGCTTGCTGGTGGCGCTGCTGGCCGAGGCCGGCGTGAAGGATCTGCTGACCTTCTCGGTCGGCTTCGAAGATCAGCCGGAAGAGAAGGGCAGCGAGTTCGAGTATTCGGACCAAGTGGTCGAGCGTTACGCGACACGCCATCACAAATACCGCATCCCCAACGACGAAGTGCTCAAGCGCCTGCCCGAGGCGGTGGACAATATGGCCGAGCCGATGTTCGGTCAGGACGCGGTGGCGTTTTATCTGCTGTCCGAACAGGTCTCGAAGTCGGTGAAGGTGGTGCAGAGCGGGCAGGGCGCCGACGAGGTGTTCGGCGGTTATTTCTGGTATCCGCGCATGGTCGCGGAAACCGGCAGCGATCTCGAACGCTTCCGCGAGCATTATTTCGACCGCGACCATGCCGAATTCGCCGACATGATCGCACCGGAGCTGCAAGGGCCGGATTACACCTCGGCCGCCATTGCCGCGCGCCTGGCCGAGCCCGACGCCGACGAATACATCGATCGCGTGCTGCGCCTGGACGCGACCACGCTGATCGTCGACGACCCGGTCAAGCGGGTGGACAACATGACCATGGCCTGGGGCCTGGAGGCGCGCGTGCCGTTTCTCGATCATGAACTGGTCGAACTGGCCGCGCAGATGCCGCCGGAGTACAAACTGGGCTCGGGCGGCAAGCATGTGCTCAAACGCATCGCCCGCGGCATTGTCCCGGACGCGGTGATCGACCGGCCCAAGGGCTACTTCCCGGTGCCGGCCCTGAAATATGTGCGCGGCGAGTTCCTGGATTTCATGCGCGACATCGTCAATTCAAGGGCCTGCCGCGAACGCGGCCTTTATCAACGTGGCTATGTCGAGCGCCTGCTGGCCGACCCGGAAGGGCAACATACCCGCATTCTCGGCAGTAAACTGTGGCACCTGACCCTGCTCGAATACTGGCTGCAACGCAATGTGGATATGAAACCCACTTGAAATCTGAACTTTTTTCCCCCATCTCACCGGCGTAGACTGGTTGCAAGTTCCGAACTGCGCCGGTCTCGGCGAGATTAGCCAACCCTAGTAGCGCCTGGCGGCGTGTGAAATGAGGTATATCAGTATGGACGTAATGGACAGAATCAAAGACGCCGTGGAGAGCAACGCCATCGTCATCTTCATGAAGGGCACGCCGCAAATGCCGCAGTGTGGTTTTTCCAGCCGCACCTCGCAGGCGCTGGCGGCCTGTGGTGAAGAGTTCGCCTTTGTGAACGTGCTGGCCGATCCGGAAGTGTTTCAGAATCTGCCGCGCTACGCCAACTGGCCGACCTTCCCGCAGGTCTATATCAGCGGCGAACTCATCGGCGGCTGCGACATCACCCTGGAACTGTTCCAGAAGGGTGAGCTGCAGAAGCTGGTGAAAGAGGCCAAGGCCAAGACCGCCGCAAGCCTGATCGAACGCTAAGCAGTGTTGCAAAAACCCCGTCGCGGGATGACCGCGGCGGGGTTTTTTATTGCGCGCAGCACGGTGATGGTCAGTGGCTGGTGTTCAGATTGATTTAAGGTTCGGGGCATACCCTACGCTTGAGAACGGAGCCAGGCGTGAGCGCCTGGCAGGAAGTCACAGACGCTGAAAGCGAGGAATGCAACGATGAAACGTCGAACAGTAGTGAGTGGTCTGGCGAGTATTGCCGCTGTGGCATGGTTGGGCATGGCGATGCCGGTGCACGCCGAAGATGATTTTGTCTACGGGCGTGAATTGATGACGCAGCAGGAAATGACCGAGCATCGGGCGCACATGCGCAGCCTGAATACCGAACAGGAGCGCGAGGCCTATCGCCTGGAACATCACCAGCGTATGCAGGAGCGCGCACGCGAACAAGGCAAAACTCTGCCCGATGAACCGCGCTCAGGTGGTCAAGGCATGGGGCCGGTGGCATGGGCCCGGCGGTGGTATGGGACCGGGAGGCGGTGGCATGGGCCCGGGCGGCGGTGGCATGGGATCCGGCGGCGGTGGCATGGGCCGGCCCTGACACGCCTGTTGTGCTAGCGCAGACGTAATTAGAAATTATGGAGATGCAACCGATGACAACGACTGTGATGCAAGCCACCTCGGACGATAAGGCCGTGACCCGTGAAGTGAAGGTATGGGATCCGTTGGTACGGGTGTTTCACTGGACGTTGGTCATCGGCTTTTTTACCGCCTACCTGACCGAAGGCGAAGATGAGACGCTGTTTCTGCACACCTGGGCCGGCTATATCGTGGCCGGTCTGGTGCTGGTGCGTCTGCTGTGGGGTTTCATCGGCACCCGCCATGCGCGCTTCCGTGATTTCGTGTTTCGACCTGCGGCGATCAAGGCCTATCTCTTCGATGTGCTGCGACTCAAGCCGAAACGTTATCTCGGGCACAATCCAGCCGGCGGGTTGATGATCGTGTTGTTGCTGATCAGTCTGTCATGCACGGTGTTCTTCGGCATGGGGCTGTACGCAGTCGATGAGAATGCCGGACCGCTGGCGGGTTGGCTGGGCGGCTTGGGCGAATCATGGGAAGATATTTTCAAGGAAGTGCATGAGTTCTTCGCCAACTTTACTTTGTTTTTGGTGGCCACACATGTCGCAGGCGTGCTCGTCGAGAGCCTGCTGCATCGTGAAAATCTGGTGCGGTCGATGTTCACCGGGCGCAAACGCGCGGAAGACTGAACGAGTTGTAGCCCGGATGAAGCCGTAGGCGGAATCCGGGAAGGGCCGCCTTATTCCCGGATTACGCTGCGCTTCATCCGGGCTACGAATCTACGAATCTTAAACAGTCTCACGAATAGGTCGAGGCATTATTCAGTATGAAAGCAGGTCGGCAGAGTAACATGTGGAAACAGACGCGGGCATTGCTCAGCGTGTGCTCGCTGATGTTCTTGCCAGTCATGGCGCACGCCAGCGAGCAAGATCGCGCCCGCGCACTCAGCAGCAGCGGTGCCATTGTGCCACTGGAACAAATTACCGCGCAGGTGCGTGCGCGGCATATCGGGACTATCCTGGAAGTCGAGCTGGAATCGGATGACGATGAGCATTACTACGAGGTCGAAGTGGTCGACAATGCCGGTATCGTGCGTAAACTGCGTTACGATGCGGTTACGGGTGAATTGCTCAGCGACAGGCCGAATGATTAATGGCGATGTTGATCAGAAGTAGCCCGGATGCAATCCGGGAAGCCTGCGCCGGTTTCCCGGATTACATCCGGGCAACCTGACTGATGAGAAGTAATTTGGGGCAACCGCACACACGGAGTTAGCGCATGCGCCTGTTGCTCGTGGAAGACGATGCCGGCCTCGGGGCCAGCCTGAAGACGGGATTGGAACGACAGGGTTTTGCCGTCGACTGGCAGGATAACGGCGTCGATGGGCAATTCATGGGCGAGCAGGAACCCTACGACGCCATCGTGCTGGATCTCGGTCTGCCGCGTCGCCCGGGTCTGGAAGTGTTGCGTAACTGGCGCGGCGGCGGACTGGCCACGCCGGTACTGATCTTGACCGCGCGCGATGCCTGGCACGAAAAGGTCGAAGGCTTCCAGGCCGGCGCCGACGATTATCTGGGTAAACCCTTTCATGTCGAAGAACTGGTGGCGCGTTTGAACGCGCTGATCCGCCGCGCCTCCGGTGTCGTCCGCCCCGATTTGCAGAGTAACGGCTTGGAGCTGGACGACAGCCGTCAATGCGTGCGCACCGCCGACGGCCGCGATATCGAACTCACCGGCACCGAATTCCGTTTGCTGCGTTATTTCATGCTGCATCCAGGACGCATCCTGTCCAAGAGCCAGCTCGCCGAACATGTCTACGATTACGACTCCGATAAGGACAGCAACGTCATCGAGGTATACGTGCGTCGCTTGCGATTGAAACTGGGTGACGACCTGATCGAGACTAAACGCGGCCAAGGCTATGTGTTCGGTGCGGGCCACGCATGAAATCCAACTTATGAACTCTATTCAGACACGACTGAACAGTGGCCTGGCCCTGAGCCTGATCGTCGTGTTCGTGATCTTAGGCATCGGCATGAGCGTGTCGTTTCGCATGCTGACCGAAGGCTACATCATGTCGCGTCTAGAGCACGATGCCGAAGGCATGCTCTCGGCGTTGCAGCTGCGGCAACGTGGTCGCGCGCCAGAGCTGCGCGCCGATCGACTCGATCCGGTCTACCAGCGCGTCTTTTCCGGACATTATTTCCGCATCGACATCGACGGCCAAACGCTGCGTTCGCGTTCGCTGTGGGATGAAGATTTGGCGGTGCCCGCGGTAGCCATCGGCGCGAGCGCACGCTTGCGTCTGCCCGGCCCGGAACAGCAAATGCTGCTGACGTATGTCGCCAGTTACCGCAAGGCCGGTAGCGATATACGCATCGCCGTGGCCGAAGACCTGTCGCCGATCCGTGCCGAGGTACGCCGTTTTCAGATGCGTTATGCGCTATTCGGTTTGGTGGCGTTGGTGTTGTTGTTGTTTTTGCAGCGCACGATCCTGCGACGCGGCCTGGCACCGTTGACGACAACCCGTGAGGAATTATCCGAACTGGAACGCGGCGAACGCACGCAGTTGAGTGACAACATGCCACGGGAAGTGCGGCCGTTGGTAGTACAGATCAATCAATTGCTGGCAACGCTGCAACAACGTCTGCAACGTTCGCGCAACGCCGTGGGCAATCTTGCGCATTCGCTGAAGACCCCGTTGACGCTGCTTGGTCAGATCGCTGACGATGAGACGCATTTCCAGGATGCGAAAGTGGCCGCGCAGGCACGTGTGCTGGTAGAAAAGATTCGTACCCTCACCGAACGTGAACTCAAACGCGCGCGACTGGCGGGCGCAGCCGCACCTGGCGGTCGCGTACATCTGGCGAGCGAGTTGGCCGCCTTGGCCAAGGTGCTCGGACAGATCTATCGCGAGCGTGCGCTACACATCGACGTCGATATACCCAGCGAATTGCGTTTCGCCGCGGACCGCGAAGACCTGCATGAACTGTTCGGCAACCTGCTCGACAACGCCTGCAAGTGGGCGCGCAGCCGGGTGCGCGTGCGTGCCGAAGCGCAGGGCGACGGCATCCGTGTAACCATCGAGGACGACGGTCCAGGGCGCGATGCAGATGAGCTGGAACGACTCAATCAGCGCGGCGTGCGCGTCGACGAAGATGCTACGCCCGGTTACGGTTTGGGCTTGTCGATCGTTCAGGACGTGTTGGATCACTACGGTGGGCGACTGCGTCTCGACCGTTCGGCGGAATTGGGAGGATTCTTGGCCGAAGTGGAGTTGGGGGTTGCCGCGTAGAACGCGATGAACCATCCCATGTAGCCCGGATGCAGCCGCAGGCGACAATCCGGGCTACGGTTCTGTTAGGTGTATTGAGATCGCGCCGGCGAACCGCGATCAGTAATAGTCATTGAATATGTGCAAGACGACGCGCACGATCGAGTTGCGCACCGTCTTGCGACGACTGTCTACAAAATCAGTGAATCGGAATCGTGGCCTCAAGCACCTGGCTGGCCAATTCATGGGAGGTCTTGGCCAGATCGTCCACGGACAGAAAGCCACTGATGGCCTCGTTCCGATCCAGCACCACCAGCCGGCGAACGTGATGATCGATCATCAGTTTGGCGGCCGCTTCAATATCCAGATCCGCGTAACAAGTCTTGACGGCATTACCCATGACCTCCTTGACGCGAGTACTGATGGCATCGCGCCCGGTCGCGGTGACGCGCACGCAGATATCACGGTCGGTGATGATGCCCACCAGTTGGCCGTTATCCACCACCGGCAGTGAGCCGATATGCAGGTCGTGCATTTTGCGCGCGGCTTCCTTGGTACTCTCGGTGGGCGAAATGATCTCGACGGCCGATTTCATGAGTTCTTGTACTTTCATGAGTATTCTCCTGATTCAGTGAACGGGCGTGGCGGCTTCGAGCACGGCACCGGCCAATTCATGGGATCCGCGTACCAGATCATCCACTGAGAAAAATCCGGCCAGACTCGCATCGTCATTGAGCACCAACAGCCGACGAATATGGTTGGACTGCATTAATTTTGCCGCCGCAGCGATATCTTGATCGGGCGTGCAGGTCACGACCTGCGTGGTCATGATCTTGGATACCGGCGCGGAATTCAGGTCGTGACCCATGGCAATCGCAAAGCAGGCCAAGTCGCGGTCGGTGATGATCCCGAGCACTTTGCCATCTTCCACAACGGGCAGGGCGCCGACGCCCATTTCCTTCATCTTGCGGGCCGCACCGCGGAGATTGGTCGAGGGCGTAATCGACTCCACATGCGGCGTCATCAGTTCACTTACTTTCATGACAGGTCTCCTTGGAAATTCTGCTCTATCAGAGATTCATGCTCGCGCCGGACCTTGCAGGCTGCGCTTATCAGCGTCTTCCATGCAGTTTCGAAAAGTCCGTCTAAAGCCTATTTAATGTTTAGCAGATTCACCCGGCAGCCACCTTGACTTCGCGCAAGGGAATCGCAGTTGTGGGGTGGAAGATCAGGTCAAGGTCATCGTGCGGGATGTGCTGGATCACTACGGCGGGCAGTTGGAGCTTGCCCCAGCAGGGGCGAAACAGAGGCTGAATTGCGCAGCAGCGCTGAACAAAAGTCTAATGCCCTTCCAACTTCGCCAACTCCCGCAAAATCCCCAACACCAATTTCTCTCCGGACTCGCTCATGCCCTGGCACAACTTGTCCGCATCGCGTTCACCCGTGACCAGCGGACGGACGATGCCGGCCAGTCGTGCCATATCGCCGCCGGCTTGTAGCATCTGCGTGGCCATGGTGGCGATCAGTTGCAGTGCTTCGAGATTGCCGCTGCGTGCGGCGTGAATCATCGTAGGCCAGACCGGGTGCGGCCATGTTGGCGTCGAATCCCTCTGACAGATCGGGCAGCGTAGCGGGATTCTGCAGGCCCATCAGAATCGATTCGATAATGGTGAAGTCTTCTTCGTCGAGATGGCGGAAGGCGCCGATGTCGCGCTTGCCGGCGAGAATCTTGCGGATGGCGGCGACGAGATTGGACCAGCCGTTGTCGTTGGCCTGTTTGAGGATATCTTCAAGATCGGGGACGGCGGCGCGGTTCTGGCAGGCGATGACGACGCGATGAATCAGTCCGGCGTGCGCTTGCACAACCTGCTGGGATTTTTCCGGGAGCGTGGGCATGGCTGTCTGGCCTCCTGTAGGGATGGTTCCGAGTGTAACCAAAGCGGTCGGGTCGTGGAACCCATGCTATTTGGCATTGTTCACCGCGGACAATGCAGGCATTATCCCGCGCTGATAGAAATACACTCCACTTATGAACGTTATTCAGCGAGGTTGCTATGCGCACAACTCTTTTCACTCCCCGGCTTGTCGCTATGCAAGGCCTATTGCTGCTGACGTGTGGCGCGCATCTGGCCTGGGCGGATGAGGTCGATGAGCGACACGGCGCCGTGCATGAGGACGCCGCTCGCGGCGTCGAGTTTGAAGGTGGTTTTACGGCGACGGCCCAACATGCCGACGATAGCGCCGTCGACGATGAGCTGTTCGGTTCGCTGGATCTGGTCGCGACCGTACCGGCCGGGCCGGGCGAGATCGTGATGTATGTCGAAGGCAATAGCACGCCGCGCAAGAACGGTGTCGCGAGCGTGATCGGCGAGGCCAATGGCGATGCCGGCTCTGCGTTGGACGAGGATGACAACGGGCGCTTGCAGGTCTCGGAACTGCATTACACGCAAGGTGTCGGCCCCGGCAAGATCACGCTGGGTCTGTTGGATGTCACGGGCTTTCTCGATACCAATGCGGTCGCCAACGATGAGACGACGCAGTTTCTCGGGGCGAGTTTTGTGACCAATCCGACCATCGAATTTCCGGATTACACCTTGGGCGGCGCTTATCATCAGGAGTTGGCTGAAGACACCTCGCTGTCCTTCGTGCTGACCAGTTCCAACGGTCTGGGTGACAACCCCGAGCGCAGCTATTCGGAACTCACCGATGTCGGGTGACGATGGCAAAGGCGTCTTTGCAGCCGTCGAAGGCGGTTTCCCGCTGGCGGGCACGCAGATCGGTTTAGGTGCGTGGCTGAGTACGGCCGATCATGACCGTCTCGACGGCACCGCGACCGACGAAGACAACTATGGCGTGTATTCCAACATCGACTTCGCCGTCGGTGATGTGCAGCTGAACGTGCGTTTGGGCTTGGCCGACGACACGGTGTCACAGGCCGATACGTTCATTGGTGTGGCGGCCGAGATACCCACTTCGCTGGCACCGCTGGGCGTGGCTATCGGTCAGATCGGCTTGGCGGATGATGCGCAGGCGCCGGGGTTGGATGATATTACCCAAGCCGAGGCGTATCTGCGTTTCGCGGTCATCGAGCAATTCCAGATCACGCCGTCGGTGCAGTGGATCTCCAACACCGGCTTCGACAGCTCGGATACGGTGCTCGATGAGGATCAGATCATTTATTCGCTGCGCGCGAATTACACGTTCTAGTCGGCCTACTCGGCGTCAGCGCGGAAGCCCTTCCACAGGTTCACGATTGCGCAAAACAAATCCGCAGTGCGCTCGGCGTCATACGCTGCCGAGTGCGCGGATTTCTCATTCCATTCGAAACCGGCCGCCTGCACCGCGCGCGCCAATACCGTCTGGCCAAACGCCAGGCCGCCGAGGGTGGCGGTGTCGAAGGTGCTGAACAAATGAAACGGATTGCGTTTGATCCCGGCGCGCTGCGTGGCGGCCTTGATGAAGGCGAGGTCGAAGGACGGATTGTGGCCGACCAGGATCGCCCGCGTACAATTGCTGTCCTTAACCTGTTGCCGCACCACTTTGTAGATTTTTTCCAACGCCTCGTGTTCCGGCTTGGCGAAGCGGAACGGGTGATACGGATCGATGCCGGTGAACTCCAGCGACTTGGGGTCGAGGTTCGCACCCGGAAACGGCTCGACATGACAGGCGATGGTTTCCAGACGCGACATAATGCCCTGCTCGTCCATCTGCAAGGTGACGGCGGCGACTTCCAGCAGGGCATCGGTCTTGGAGTTGAAGCCGGCGGTCTCGACATCGACCACGACCGGCAGGAAACCACGAAATCGTTCACCCAGATGAATTGAGGGGCGCATAGGCTTAGTTGTATCTGACATGCGCGCAGGATACCGGATCGCAGCGGTCCTGGCGATGTGTCACTGATGGCTGGTGTGGTGGCGCGCGGACGGTGCAGAGAATATTTATTGTTAGATCTCTGGTTTATCCGTCATTGCGAGCGCAGCGCGGCAATCTCTTAGGACTGACTCATCCGGCTGGAGATTGCCGCGCTGCGCTCGTAATGACGCTTACTATGATGACTCTGTGCACTTTATAGCCTCCGCGTCCGCTCGTGCAGGGATATGCACAGTTGCTCCGCCTTATTGCATTTTCCAGCGCAAGGTCTCACCAGCGTACAGCGGGATTACTTCAGTCTCGTCAAGGGCATAACTGGCGGGAACATCCCAGGCCTGTTTGATCAATGTGATCTGTTCCGTGTTGCGCGGCAGGCCGTAGAAATCCGCACCGAAGAAACTTGCGAAGGCCTCCAGTTTGTCCAATGCGCCGGCGTCTTCAAACGCCTGTGCGTACAACTCCATTGCCGCGTGCGCGGTATACATGCCGGCGCAGCCGCAGGCATTTTCCTTGGCGCCGCGCGCGTGCGGTGCGCTGTCGGTGCCGAGGAAGAATTTTGGATTGCCGCTGATGGCGGCGGCGACCAGCGCCTGACGATGACGCTCGCGCTTGAGGACCGGCAGGCAGTAATGATGCGGACGGATGCCGCCCTGAAACATCGCATTACGGTTCATCAGCAGATGATGCGCGGTGAGCGTGCCGGCGACATTGGCCGGCGCAGAACGCACGAAATCGACGCCTTCGGCGGTGGTGATGTGTTCGAGAACAATTTTTAAATTTGGAATGCGCTTGAGCAAGGGTACCAGGTGGCGATCGATGAACACCGCTTCGCGATCGAACACGTCGATGCTGCTGTCGGTCACCTCGCCGTGCAGCAATAACGGCAGGCCGATCTCGGCCATGACTTCGAGTGTCGCGTAGGTCTTCTCCAGGGCGGTGACGCCGGCATCCGAGTTGGTCGTCGCGCCGGCGGGATAATATTTAACCGCATGCACGTGATCGCTGGCATGCGCGGCGCGAATCTCGTCGGCCGTGGTGTTGTCGGTCAGATACAGCGTCATCAGCGGCGTGAACGTGCTGCCGGCCGGCAGCGCCGCAAGAATGCGTTCGCGATACGCCAGCGCCAGCGCCGTGGTCGTCACCGGCGGTTTCAGATTCGGCATGATGATGGCGCGTGCGAATTGCGCGGCGGTGTGCGGTATGACGCTGGCGAGCGCCGCGCCATCGCGCACATGCAGATGCCAGTCGTCGGGGCGGGTGAGGGTGATGCGTGTGCTCATTAGTCGTGTGTCGCTCGAGGGTGTGGCGGGGATTATATACGTGAATCACACAATCGGCGGTTCCTCTTCCAACAGCGGATCGAGATTATTCAAGTGCTCGGCCTGGAATTGCTCGACGGCGGCCTCGGCCGCTTTAGGCTGCTCGAAACGGGCGATGTGGAACAGGGCGTCACCTTCATGTACCAGCGGGATGTTGGTGCGGCCGATGATGATGCCGGATGCCGTGCTGAGTACATCGACCTCGCATTCGCCGAAAGGATCGGCGATAACGCCGAGTCGCGTGCCGGGTTTGACGCGCGCGCCCAGCGCAACCGTCGTGCGCAGGATGCCGCTCTGCGGTGCGCGCATCCAGGAGGTGGAGCTTGCCACCACGGCCTCGGGCGGTGGCGGTGTGTGTTTCCCTTGCGGCAGCATACCCAGTTCGCGCATCACCGACAGCACACCGCGCACACCACCGCGGATGCAGAGTTCGTCAAAGCGCAAGGCCTCGCCCGCTTCGTAGAGCAGCGTGTGCACGCCGGCCTCCATGGCGAGTTTGCGCAACGAACCGTCCACCAGCGCGCCGTTGAGAATCACCGGTGCGCCGAAGGCGCGCGCCATACGTTCGATCTCCGGATTGTCCAGATCGCCACGCACCTGCGGCAGGTTGTCGCGGTGCACGGGCGCGGTGTGCAGGTCGATGCCGTGCGTGCACTGGGCGACGATTTCTGTGAGAAAAATATTGGCGACCCGCGCGGTCAGCGAACCGGTTTCCGAGCCGGGAAACGAGCGGTTCAGGTCGCGCCGATCCGGCAGATAGCGCGAATGATTGATGAAGCCATGTACGTTGACGATGGGTGCGGCGATCAGCGTGCCGCGCAGCCGTTTCAGCGCCGGCAACTTCAAGAGCCGGCGGATGATCTCCACACCGTTGATCTCATCGCCGTGCACCGCGCCGCTGACGAACAGCCGTGGCCCCGGATGTTTGCTGTGGATGACATGCACGGGAATGGTGATCGGCGCGTGGGTGTAGAGCTGCGTCACCGGGATGTCGATGTAGACATTGGTCCCGGGGGCGATGCTGGTGCCGTTGATCTGCAGGGCTGGAATGCTGTTCATGATCCCGTGGCAACGCCTATGCAGTGGTGTCTGCGCCTGACATGGTCCGAGTATGCCATGCCGGAGGGGCCGAGTCGTCGGCGATGCCCTCAACTGGACTAGCTGAAACTCGATCTGGCAGACAGTGTCGGGGTTGCTTAAATCCTGGCAGACAGCTTCAAGCGCTAACCGAATTATAGGGCTAACTTATTGACGGACCTAGGGGAACGATTCAGATCGACCCTTTATAACACTCCGTCCTGTTTTCAGTGATATTTATCACAGCTGGCAGGTCGCTGTCAGTGACGGGCTGTTGATTTGCTGTAGAGTACAAATTATCCATTCACAATGGGAACAGCCGAGAATCTACACTCCAGAAGGCTCCGGAATTGGTTTCGCGCAGGGGATCTAGCCAATGACACCTAATGATTCGATAAATAGCCCATCCACATTGGAATCACGATCCGGCACGAAGCCATCGGTTATCTCTGACAGTAACATCTATCAATCCATTTTCGATCACATGCTCAACGGCGTGGTGTACTGCAAGATACTGTTTGAGAATGGGCAGCCCTGCGATTTCATCTGTCTCTTGACCAATCCCGCCTTCGAACTACAGACGGGTCTGCGCAATGTGTGCGGGAAACGCATATCCGAAGTCATTCCCGGTATTCGTGAGAGTGCCTCACAATTGTTTGAGCACTTTGGCCGCATAGCCCAAGGGGGTGTTTCCGAGAAATTCGAAACCTATGTCGATGCACTGGCGATGTGGTTCTCGATATCCGCCTACTGTCCGGAACCTGAACATATCGTTGCCGTATTCGATGTCATTTCTGAGCGCATGCTGGCAGAGGAAATCCTGCGCGCCAGTGAGGAGCGCTATCTGGATATCTTCGACAATACCAGTGACCTGATCCAATGCGTGGCGACAGATGGCAAGATTATTTACACAAACCGGGCGTGGCGCGAAACCTTGGGGTATACCCAACAAGAACTAGAATCGCTCAGTCTTTTCGATATCCTGCACCCTGACAGCAGGGAATGCTGCGAAGATCGCTTCAATCGCACGCTCATGGGTGAGATGCTGACATGCATCACCTTCAAATTTTTGACCAAATCAGGCGAGACAGTCCACTTGGCTGGGGATTGCGGCTCAATCATCAAAGATGGCGGTGCTATATCGACACGCGGCATATTTAAAAACATAACGGATACCGTCGAAGCTGAAGACGCGCTAAAGATCAGCGAAGCCCGTTACCAGGCATTGTACGAAAATGCCCCGGATATTTTCACGACCATCAATCGCACCGGCGAGATACTCTCGATTAACCGTGCGGGTGCCCGCATGCTCGGCTATGAGATTGGCGAGTTGGTCGGCGAGTCAGCCTCTAAGGTGATCCATCCTGAAGATCAGCGCGTTGTTTTTGACCATGTTGCAAAACAATTCGCCGACCCGACCCCTGACCAAGGGATCGAATACCGGAAAATCAGGAAGGATGGCTCGACCTTCTGGGTCCATCAACGAGTTACTGTGGACCCAGACGCCAAAGAACCACGCCTGTTGGTAATTTGTCGGGATGTCACGGATAAGCGCAGTCTGGAAGAACAACTGCTCTATCAAGCCACACATGACACCCTTACCAACTTGATCAACCGGCGCGAATTCGAGCGACGCCTGCAGCGGATTGTGTCGAGCGTCCCCGAGCCTGGAGATGACCATGCCCTGTGCTTCCTTGATCTCGACGAGTTCAAGATCATCAATGATACGTGCGGACATGCTGCCGGCGATGAACTACTGCGTCAGATCGCGGCTTTGCTGCAGGGGCAAATGCGTTCCCGAGACACACTCGCCCGAGTGGGTGGGGACGAATTCGCGGTGTTGATGGAATATTGCTCCATGGACCGGGCGGTGCGCTTGGCCGAGAAAATTCGCATGACGGTTCAGGATTTCCAATTTCATTGGCGGGCACGGCGGTTCTCGATTGGCGTCAGCATCGGGATACTACCCATCCAGGCAAATCTAAACATTGCGGACATAATCGCCTTGGCTGATTCGGCGTGTTATACCGCCAAAAAAGAAGGCGGGAATCGTACCCATGTCTGTCGCCCGAATGATCGCCAGATCTTGGAATAGCCGCGCTCAGTAAAACATGCGATCTCAACATCTCTTTTGAGAATGTTATGCATATTCCGCTTGCTTCACCATTAGCTGTGGCTGGCCGGAATTTGTCGAATCCAGCTGTGGCGGAGTTGTGAAGTCCGACTTATCTGTAGGTCCGAGAATGGTCGGAGTGCGGCCCTGGGGGAAAGGTTGGGATATTACTGAGGCCGGCGGGCGTCCATTGATGCGTGCCTGTTGCCGATGGCAGTCAGAGAACAAGACCCTTGTCGGTCACCCGGTTAGAATGACATTGCTAGGCAACAATGCCTGATTTGCCGGAGATCTCACCCATTACTCAAAAATTGATCTAGCATTATGGGTATGGATGTCCCGTCCGACGGGCCATCCTAAATATTCATACTGTGATGCCGTTAACTGAATTGCCCCCCCCCAGATCTTGATGCGCATGGTCTCGGGTATATCTCGGGTATATCAGAGGAGGTTGGACGTTTGACGATGCCGCCGGCTCTGTGTCAGTACTCCATGCTATGAAACCCCTCACCAAAGTCAATCTCATCATTGCTGCCAGCGTTCTGGTCTTGCTCTCCGTCATCTATGGCACGTCACAGCTCATCGTGCTGAAAGGGTTCCTGACCCTGGAAAACGACAGTCTTGCGCAAAACGCCAGCCGAGTCATGGATGCCCTGAATGACGATATTGCAACGCTGGGAACGCTCGCCGACGATTGGGCCACCTGGGACGATACCTATGCGTTTATGCAAGGCAAAGCACCGGATTTCATTGACAAGAATCTCCCGGACGATGCTTTCACGCGGCTGCGTGTGAATCTGGTGCTGCTCGTTGATACGCAGGGACGGATTGCGTTTGGCAAGGCCATCGACCTGGAAGCATCCGCCCCTATCCCGCTGCCTGATGGTTTGGAGATGTACCTGCGCGGTCATCCCGAATTTGTACAGTTCACTGCTCCAGATGCTGAGCGACAGGGCCTGATCGTTATATCGGGCGTACCATTATTGGTTGGTCTGCGGCCCATCGTAACCTCGGAGGGAACTGGCCCGATCAACGGCACGTTGGTCATGGGGCGTTTCCTCAATGCGGCGGAGATAGCCCGGATCGCTGCAGTGACGCATCTGGACGTGGCCGTTGGTTTATTGGCTGGAACGGAACTACCGGATGATTTTCAGCAGGCCCGTTCTATGCAGAATGAAACTTCTGGTCTTTCAGTCATCGCGCCGGATGATGAGAAGATCCGCGCTTATAGACAAATGGCCGATATTGAAGGCCTGCCGGCGGTGATGCTGCGGGTGCAAACACCCCGTGAGATTTATCAGAGCGGCCGCAATACCCTTCAATACTTCATGCTCAGTCTGCTGATCATCACCCTATTATTTGGTTTATTTTTACGCCAACTAGCCGGCAAGCTGATGTACTCGCAAGCCAAGAAGCGTGAGATGGAGAATCACTATCGCGCCGTTGTGGAACAATCGGGTGAAGGTATTATCCAGGTCGATATCCAGAGTCTTAACCTGCTGGATGCCAATCCGGCATTTTGCCGCCTCTTGGGCTATGGCTTAGAAGAGGTTCCCAGATTGAGTTTGAGCGACTTGCGTGAAGGGACCGCCGATGCTTCGCGCAGCTATGTGGCCGAAGTGGTGAAGGCACGACGACATACGACCCATGAAGGCCAGTTAAAATGCAAGGACGGGAGTTGGCTGGCCGTTGAGACTGGGGCTTATGTCGTCTCTAATGATGGCAATGACGTGCTATCGATCGTGGTCCGCGATATCACCGAACGCAAACATGCCCAGGAACGGATTCATTACCTGGCACATTATGATCCTGTCACCAATATGCCGAACCGGGTATTAATGCGTGACCGTCTGCAGCAGAACTTGGCACACGCCGAGCGCAACCACTGTATGGTGGCGGTATTGTTCCTCGATTTGGATCGCTTTAAGGTGATCAACGATTCATTGGGTCATCATGCCGGTGATCTGTTGTTACAGATCTTAGGACAGCGCCTGACTGGCTGCATTCGCCAGGGTGACACCGTGTCGCGCCAGGGTGGTGACGAATTTGTCGTTGTTATCTCCGAAGTTAGGCAATTGGAGGTGTTGAAAGTCATCACCGAGAAGCTGCTTGCTACCGTGGCCGAACCGATAGAAATTTATGGGCATGAAGTGACCACCACAACCAGCATTGGTATCAGCCTGTTCCCGCATGATGGCATGGCTGTGGACAGCCTTATGAAGAACGCCGACATGGCCATGTATCAAGCCAAAAAACAAGGCGGCAATAACTGTCAGTTCTACAGCAGCGATATGAATGACCGGTCGCGGGAACGCCTCAATCTGGAGAACAGCCTGCGCCATGCCTTAGAACGTGGAGAACTCAGTCTCCACTACCAACCCCAGATTGATATCGGAACTGGCAAGGTCTTTGGCATGGAGGCCTTGTTACGCTGGCGGCATCCACAGCTTGGAGATATACCGCCGACAAAATTCATTCCATTGGCTGAAGAGACTGGGCTTATTTCAGCGATCGGTGACTGGGTCTTGAATGAGGCCTGCGCACAAATGCAGACCTGGCGTGACCAAGGTTTCGATGGACTACGCATAAGCGTCAATATATCTGCGCGGCAATTGCAGCAGAAGGATCTCGTGAACCGTGTGGGCGCCATTCTCGATGCCACCGGACTCGCGGCCTCGATGCTTGACCTGGAACTGACAGAAAGCATGTTGATGGAGAATATGCAGGAAAATGTTGCCGTCTTGCAGTCATTGCGTCAATTAGGCCTGGTTATCTCCATTGACGATTTCGGTACCGGATATTCTTCACTGGCTTACCTGCAACGCTTACCCATTGAGACCCTGAAAATTGATCGATCATTCGTCCGCGACATCACCTCGCAGAACAGTAACGCGCCAATCGCACTGGCGGTCATAGCACTAGCCCACAGCCTTGGACATAAGGTGATTGCCGAGGGTGTTGAAACCAAAGAGCAATTAGAATTCATGCGTAACCATGGTTGCGATGCGGTGCAAGGTTACTACTTCAGCAAACCACTCACTGCGGCATCATTGACCGAATACCTGCACTCGCAACGCGGTCTCGCAAGGAGTACTGCCCCGGTATTACAGGTCGTTGGCGCCTCGCAGGTTGAGTCTCCCAAACACTGAACGGCCTTTTCTAACCATCAGGATACCGCCAGAGCCTGACGGAAAGAATAAGATCAAGTCGCGACCAGCACACCTTCAACCGTGCCCGCGCGTGCGCGTTTTGTTGGGTTTGGCTTCCTTAATAATGAAGTCGATGATCATGCCGGCGATGTCCTTGCCGGTTGCGTTTTCGATGCCTTCCAGGCCGGGCGAAGAATTCACCTCCATGACCACGGGTCCGTGGTTCGAGCGCAGAATATCCACGCCCGCGACGTTGAGGCCCATCACGGCGGCGGCGCGTACGGCGGTGGAACGTTCCTCCGGGGTGATCTTGATCAGCGAGGCGGTGCCGCCGCGGTGCAGATTGGAACGGAACTCGCCCGGTTTGGCCTTGCGCTGCATGGCGGCCACCACTTTATCGCCGACCACGAAGCAACGAATATCGGCGCCGCCCGCTTCTTTGATGTACTCCTGCACCAGGATGTTGGCCTTCAGGCCCATGAACGCCTCGATCACGCTTTCGGCGGCCTGGTGAGTTTCGGCCAGCACCACGCCGATGCCCTGGGTGCCTTCCAGCAGTTTGATCACCACCGGTGCGCCGCCGACCATTTTGATCAAGTCTTCGATGTCGTCCGGCGAATGGGCGAAGCCGCTCACCGGCAGGCCGATGCCCTTGCGCGACAGCAGTTGCAGCGAGCGCAGCTTGTCGCGCGAGCGCGCGATGGCCACCGATTCATTGAGCGCAGAACACGCCCATCATTTCGAACTGGCGCACCACCGCCGCGCCGTAGAAGGTGATGGACGCGCCGATGCGCGGGATCACGGCATCGAAGTCGTCCAGGTTCTGGCCGCGGTAATGGATCTCCGGTTTGTGCGAGGCGATGTTCATATAGCAGCGCAGGGTGTCGATGACCTGGACCTCATGGCCGCGTTGCTGCGCGGCCTCGACCAGGCGCTGCGTGGAATACAGGGTTTTTTTGCGCGACAGGATGGCAATCTTCACGGGCGAATTCCTTTACGGCGTTGTCGCTGGTTGGTACGGTTTCGAGTGAGTAATTTGCGCAGTGTTTTTTCAGATGACTGTCCGAGCAGGCGGACATTCACGCTTCAACAGCTGCGCACGTTGACGGCAAGTACGCCGGGATGTGCGGCGCATGTTACCTGGGTTTGCGCTTGCCCGTCAGGTAAGAATGGGCCGGGTCGACGATGAACCTATCCTGCAGCGCGCCGCGTCCCAGCAGCATGCGGAATCTCATGGTGTCGCGGTCGGTCAGGGTGAGTTCGATCGGGAATTCGTGTGCGCCGAGGCGGATAGGCGTGCTGATGACATAGCGCATTTCACGGTGACCACCGGAGTCGGTGACGCTGCGGCGGTCGAGGATGTCGGCCGTGCATTCGATGACCACGTCGCTGCGCCTTTGCAGTGGGTGGATGGCGAAGCGCACGCGCTGCCGTCCGCCGTCCTCGAAGGCTTCGACACGAAAGGCATGCAGCGCCGAGGTGCGCGCCCCGGTATCCACCTTGGTCTTGATCGCGGCGATGCCGAGTTCCGGCAGGCTGAGCCATTCGCGCCAGCCGAGCACCGACCTGTCGCTGGCCTTGTTCATGTCGATCGCCGCGCGCTGCAGCAGCTTGCCGTTGAGTAACGCCTGCAAGGTCAGACCGACGCCGAAACCGGTGACGTCGCTGGGGATATGCGCGAGTCCGCCTTTGTGATTGCCGGCGGACAGATCGACGTGCAGCCAGGCGATATCCTCCGGCACGAAGCGATTCAGGAAGCGCGCGGCGAGGATGTGGTCGGCCTCGCTGTCGAGCGTGCATTGCTTGATGTCGGCGATGTCGCTCTTGAGCGCCTCATCGAAATCCGCATCCATCGGGAATGGCCAGACGCGTTCGCCGCTGTGTTTGCCGGCCTCGGTCAGTGTGGCGAGCAGATCGTCGCGATTGCCGAACGTGCCGCTGTAGCGCGTCGACAGCGCCACCACGCAGGCGCCGGTGAGCGTCGCATAGTCGATGATCAGCGCAGGTTTTTCGCGTGCGGCCAGCGCCAGCGCATCGGCCAATACCATGCGTCCCTCGGCATCGGTGTGCACGATCTCGATGCGTGGTGCCGTTGCAGGCGGTCACCACATCGTTGGGTTTGTAGGCCTGCGGACCGATGTGATTTTCGGCCAGCGCCAGCCAGCAATCGACGGCGAAATCGACCTTGAGCAGCGTCAGCGCCAACAGCGTGCCGAGCGCCACGGCGCTGCCTTCCATGTCTTCGTGCATGCCGTGCATGGACTTGGCCGACTTGAGATTGACCCCGCCGGTGTCGAAGCAGATGCCTTTGCCGACCAGGGCCAGCTTGGGTTTCGCCGCGCGGCCCTTTTTCGTATAGCCGGCGGGACGGTAACTCAGACGCAACAGCCCGCCATCGTCGGTACTGCTGGCCTGGGTGACGGCGAGGAAGGCGCCGGCCTTGCGGCGGGTGAGGGCGGTACGGTTCAAAAATTCCACCTGCCAACCCTGCTGGCGGGCGAGTCGGGTCGCCAGGGCGCGGTAATCGCGCGGACGCAGCTCGTTGCCGGGCATCTGGGTGAGCCAGCGCGCCAGATGATTGCCCTGGATTTGCGCCCGCAGCGTCTCGAAGGGCAGTGGCGTGGTCGCCCCAAAACAGTCGATGCGTTGCAACGGGCAGCTCGGTTCCGCCACGGATTTGCGGCTGGGTAACGGGCAGCTGGCGGCGAGCAAGGCCAGAACGGCGGCCTCCAGCAAGGCGCTGGCCGCGGTGCCGGGGGCGGCATAAAGACCCACACGGGCGGGTTTCCAGTCGCAGCAGCTGTTTGGCCCAGGCACGCGCCGCGCTGAGCTGCTCGAACACCGACAACCCCGGTTTGACGTAGACCACATGCAGGCGGGTGCCGAGTGGATTTGGCAACTCAGTGTCCCAATCCGCGGCATCCGCAGCCGTGTGCCGCTGCCGCGCGCGCTGGGCAAGGAACGCGCCGTGCGGGAAGGTCCGCCATGAAATGCGCGCGCCGCCGGCGGGCAGGATCAGCAAGAGCCGCGTCACACCCGGCCAGGTCGCGCTCGGTGGGTGGCATTGCCTGTTGATTTAGGGGGATTTTTTGCGCGTGCTGATAGGGAATGGACATGCCCTTTGCCTTGACCTAACCCAGTAAAACACTGATCATATCGCGCTTGTTCTAATCCGGGTACCGTGGCCGACGATGTGGCCGAAGCGGATCACGCGAGCGTTCAGCGGGCGGCCCTGCCATGTTTCCGGCAGGGATGGGTGCTGGTGATGTTGTCACGATCCCTGCGCCCGATGCTCGGCAACCGAATTCATATAGATAGTCCTAAGGAGCTGCATGAACGTCGCAGACAAGAAACGGCTGTTGCGCGAGATGTTGTTCGCGCGTCGCTTTGAAGAGCGCTGTTACGAGGCCTATGTCGAACGTAAAATCGGCGGCTTTCTCCATCTCTACCCCGGCGAAGAGGCCTGCGCCTTCGGCGTGCTGGAAGCGGCGCGCCCGGGGCACGACTATGTGATCACCGGGTATCGCGATCACGTCCACGCCATCAAGTGCGGCGCCGACCCCAAAGAGGTCATGGCCGAGCTGTTTGCCAAGGAGACCGGCTCGTCCAAGGGGCGCGGCGGCTCCATGCACATCTTCGACGTGAAGCATCACTTCATGGGCGGTTATGCGCTGGTCGGTGGCCCGTTCCCGCTGGCGGCCGGCATGGCCAAGGCCATCCAGATGAAGGGCGGCGACGAGATCGCCATCTGCTTCCTCGGCGATGCCGCCAACAACCAGGGCACCTTCCACGAGTCGCTGAACATGGCGGCGCTGTGGAAACTGCCGGTGTTATACGTCTGCGAGAACAACCTCTACGGCATCGGCACGCGCATCGATCGTTCCACTGCGGTCGTCGAGCAGTACAAGCGCGTGGCCGGCTACAACATCCCGTCCGCGCAGGAAGATGGTCAGGATATCGAGAAGGTCTTCAAGGCCGCCGAAAAAGCGATCAAACATGTGCGTTCCGGCAAAGGCCCGTATTTTCTGGAGCTGATGACGTACCGCTATCGTGGCCACTCCATGTCCGATTCCAATGCCTACCGTGGCAAAGACGAAGAGCGCATGTGGTCCAAGCGCGATCCGATCATCATGCTGCGCGATCGTTTGATCGAGGCCGGCGAGTTGACCAAGAACGCCTACAAGGCCATGGACACGGAAATTCTCGATCAGATTGAAAACGACATCATCGCCTTTGCCGAGTCGTCACCCGAACCGCGGGTCGAAGAACTGCATAAGTATGTGTTCGCGGAAAATGATCCTTGGGTCAAGGGTGCGGCGCGCGGAGGCGACAAGTAATGGCGCAGATAATGTTCTGGGAAGCGGTGCGCCGCGCCCACGATGAAGAAATGGCCAATGACCCCATGGTCATTTGCATGGGTGAAGACATCGGTGTCGCCGGCGGCACCTACAAGGCGACCAATGGTCTATACGCCAAATACGGCGCCGAGCGCGTGATCGATACGCCGATTTCCGAAAACGGTTTTACCGGCCTTGCGGTCGGCGCGTCGTTCCTGGGCGTGCGGCCGATCGTCGAAATCATGTCGGTGAACTTCGCGTGGCTGGCATTGGATCAGCTGTTCAACAGTGCGGCGAAAGTGCGTTACATGTCCGGTGGCCAGTTGACCGCACCGGTGGTGGTGCGTTCGCCGGGCGGTACTGCGCATATGCTCGGCGCGCAGCATTCCGCGCGCATGGAAAAGGTGTTCATGGGCATCGCCGGTCTGCGCGTGGTCACGCCGAGCAATCCGCGCCAGGCCTACGGCCTGCTGAAATCCGCCGTGCGCTGCAACGACCCGGTGTTCATCAACGAACACGAACTCATGTACAACATGAAGGGCGAAGTGCCGGACGGCGAATACTTCATGCCGCTGGAAGGTTCCGAAGTCGCGCGCGAAGGCCGCGACGTCACGCTGTTCGGTTACAACATCTCCGTGCACTGGTGTCTGGCCGCGGCGGATATTCTGTCGAAACAGTTCGGCATCGAAGCGGAAGTCATCGATCTGTATTCGCTGGCGCCGCTGGACCGCGATGGTATCCGCAAGTCGGTGACCAAGACGCACCGCGCCGTGATCGTCGAAGAGGCCGAAGCGCCGGTCGGCGTCGGCTCCGAAGTGATGGCGATCATCAACGAAGAATGCTTCTTCGAACTCGACGCCGCGCCGGTGCGCGTGTCGGCGGAAAATGTGCCGATCCCGTACAACCATACGCTGGAGAAGGCGGTCATTCCGGATGCGAATGATGTCGTCGCCGCGGTGCGGAAGATGTTCGGGAAATAATTCTGTTTGAACCGCCAAGACGCCAAGGACGCCAAGAAAGATTGCTCGAACCGCCAAGGCGCCAAGACGCCAAGAAAGATTAATGTAAAAGACTTCGTATGTTTTTTCATTAGCCATTCTTGGCGTCCTTGGCGCCTTGGCGGTTCCAAAAATCTTCTGGTGTCTTGGCGGTTCCTCACTTATCGGATTCTGACTAAGCATGGCTGAACCCTACGAAATCAAAATGCCCCAGCTCTCGGACACGATGACCGAGGGTGTCGTCGTCACCTGGGAAAAGCAGGTCGGTGACAAGATCAAACGCGGCGACATCGTCGCGACGGTCGAGACCGACAAGGCGGTGATGGACGTCGAGGTGTTCCGCGACGGTTATCTGTCCGGACCCATCGCGGCCATCGACAGCACCGTGGCCGTCGGGCACGCGATTGGTTATATCGTCGAGTCGGCAGCCGAAGCTACAACAGATGCAGCGGCGCCCGCTGCGGCGACGGCCGACAAGCCGGTGCGTCATGCAGAAAAACCGGTGGCGGTTGATCAGGCAGCGGACCTTGAGAGTGTGCCGGTCGTCGCGCCCGTCGTCATGTCGGCCGCAGCGCCGGCCGGTGCCTTCTACAACATCACCATGCCGCAGCTGTCCGACACCATGACCGAAGGTGTCGTGGTCACCTGGGAGAAACAACCCGGCGACAAGATCAAACGCGGCGATATCGTTGCGACCGTCGAGACCGACAAAGCGGTGATGGACGTCGAGGTATTCAAAGAAGGTTTCCTGTCCGGTCCCATCGCGCCTATCGACAGCACCGTTGCCGTCGGTGCGGCGATGGCCTATCTGGTCGAGAAGGCCGATCAAGTCGTGCGTGAAGAAGCGAAACCCGGTGCCTCCGCAGCGGTTGCCAAAACTGAGCACGCCGCCGCGCATGCGCCAGCCAGCGCAGCGCCCGCGGTTGCCGCGGCACCGGTATCGCGTGCCGGCGGCACACCCGCCCCCCGTCCGCAGGGTCGTGCTGCAACACCGTTCGCACGCAAACTCGCCGGCCAGCAGGGCGTGGATATCAACACGGTTGCCGGCAGTGGTCCGCAGGGCGTGATCGTCGCCAGCGATGTTGCCAATGCGCGACCCGCGGCGGCAGCAAGCGGTGGTTTCCCGCAAGTCGACGTACCGGGTGATGGTCGTGCCATGACCAAACTCGAAGCGGCGATCGCGAAGTCGATGACCGAATCGCTGTCGATGCCGACCTTCCACGTCACCAGCCACATCAAGATCGATGCGCTGATCAAGGCCTCGAAAGCGGCCGGCGTGTCGGTGACGGTGGCGATTGCCAAGGCCTGCGCCGAGGCGATGAAGAAATATCCGAAGATGAACTGGTGCTATCAGCCGGTGGATAAATTGGTCGAACGCGCCAGCGTCGATATCGGCATGGCCGTGTCCGCTGACGGCGGCGGTCTGGTGGTGCCGATACTCAAGGGCTGCGAGTCGCGTGAACTGTCTGAACTCAACGACGATTGGAAAGATCTCGTCGAGCGTGCGCGCAAGCGGCGCCTGAAGCCGGAGGAATACACCGGCTCGACGTTCCAGATTTCCAACATGGGCATGTTCGGCGTCAGTCATTTCGATGCGATTGCCACGCCGGGTATCGCGGCGATTCTCGCCATCTCCGCCAACAGCGAGCAGGGCAGTCCGTTCACGATCACCGCCGATCATCGCGTGGTGAACGGCGCCGAGGTCGCGATGTATCTGGGCGATCTCAAGCAGATTATCGAACAGCCCGAGTCGTGGATGGGGCCAATGGGTCCGGCGATTCCGGCCGGTGACTGGGATTACGACGTCGTCGTGATCGGCGGCGGTCCCGGCGGTGAAGACTGCGCGCGCGATCTGGTCGGTCACGGTCTGAAGGTTGCGCTGATCAACGATTCACCGTTCCCCGGTGGCGAATGTCTGTGGCGCGGTTGTATCCCGTCCAAGGCCTGGCGTGCCGCGGCCGATCGCATCCGTGATCGCGCGCACGACGAACACCTCGGTGTCACCGGCACCAACAAGGGCAAGCTGGAGTGGAACAAACTCGAAGCGCATCGCCGTAACGTGTTGGAGACGCGCGGCGACATGGCGTTGAAGACCGACAAGGGTGTGAAGATCGATTACATTCAGGGCTTCGGCAGCCTGGTCGACGATCATCATGCCTTGATCGATGTATCCGGTAATCAGAACGATCCGCACACGCGCGCGCTGACCGGGCAAGAAACCGAATGGCAAGACGGTCAGTTTCGGTTGCGCGGTGATCGCCACCGGCGCGCCGCCGTTCGTGCCGCCGATCGACGGTGCGCTGGACGGTTTGAAGAGCGGTAGCGTGCTGACCTCCGACACCGTGTGGGCGTTGAAGACGCCGCCGAAGAAACTCATCGTCGTCGGTGGCGGCGCCATCGGTGTCGAGATGGCGCAGATCTTCCAGGACTTCGGTGCCGAAGTAACGCTGCTCGAAGCACAGGAACGCATCCTCGCCGAGGTCGAACCCGAGATCGCCAAGACGCTCGCCGCGATCCTCAACGACGATCCGAACCTCACCGTGCACACCAGCGTGAAGCTCGCCAAGATCAGCGGCAAGCCCGGCGCGGTCAGCGCGGTCTATACCGATGCCGAAGGCAAGTCGCACACGCTCAAGGCCGACTACGTCATCATGGCGACCGGCAAACGCCCGGTGCTCGATGGCCTGGGTTTAGATAAGGCCAACGTCGCCAGTGAACGTTCCATCATCAAAGCCGATGCGCGCTGCCGCACCAATGTCCCACACATCTTCGCCATCGGCGATGTGATTGGCGGCCTGATGCTGGCGCATACCGCCGCGCAACAAGGTCGCGTCGCCGCCGCCGCGATTCTTGGCGAAGACCTGAAGTACAACCAGGATCTCGACTGCGGCGTGATCTTCACCCGCCCCGAGGCCGCGTTCGTCGGTCTGTCGGTCGAGCAGGCCAAGGCCAAGGGCATCGATGCGGTAGAAGCCAAAGTGCCGATGAGCATCGACGCCAAGGCGATGATCAACCACGAAACCCACGGCATGATCAAACTGGTCGCCGACAAAGCGACGCAGCGCATCATCGGCGTGCACTTCCTGGCCGATCACGCGGACACGCTGATCGGTGAAGCGGTGATGATGGTCAGCGCGGGCATGACACTGACGCAGGTCGGCAACGCGATTCATCCGCACCCGACGCAGACGGAACTGTTCGGCGAACTGGCGCGGCGGTTGGCGTCGCGGTTGCGGCGCAGTGCGAAGGTCAAAGGGCATTAATTGGTCTATTGATCCTGGCCATTGAACCGCCAAGGCGCCGGGTAACTTGTCTTGCCGCCAAGAAAAGTAACCAAAAGAACAGGCACCGCGAAGGCGCCCCCTGCGAGGACGCCATGAGCTAATCGCCCTATTGCGCGCAAGCCTAACTCGCGATTGCTACACTGCAATCGCTCATTCTTGGCGTCTCGCTTGGCGGTTCAAAAAACTGCGGCTGGCTTCGGCGGTTCATAATGTTTTTGGTTGTTGCAGCAACGCACAAGGAGGTGCGTATGGAGCCGCAGCAGTGAGTTGGACGCGCTTGCGCGGAGGGTGCATTGGTGCGGCCATCGAAGTGCATCGAATGCTTGGGCCGAGGATATCTTGAATCGGTTTATGAAGAAGCTTTGGCTCTTGAGCTGGTGACGCAGGGTGTCGCCTGTGATCGGCAGCGCCTCTACGGATTGATTACAAGGGTCAGGCCGTTGGTGAGGCCGCCTGGATCTGTTGGTCGCCGATCGCTTAGTGGTTGATTGAAGACTGTCGATAACCTGCTTCCGATTCACCATGCGCAGGTATTTCGTATCTGAAGGCGACCCAAACAACTTGGTCTGCTGATTAATTTCAATGTGCGAGTGCTCCGCGACGGCGTGAAACGAATCGTCTTGTCCCATTAGCATTCAGTGGTTCGGTCCGTTCAGAATAAGTGTATGGTTTTATCATCAAGCCTTCTTGGCGTCTTGGCGCCTTGGCGGTTCGATTGATCTTTGCTCGGCGTCTTGGCGGTTCAAAGAAGGGTTTGTCATCATGTCGAACATCAAAAAAGTCGTCCTCGCTTATTCCGGCGGCCTCGATACCTCCATCATCCTCAAGTGGCTGCAGGATACCTATGGCTGCGAAGTCGTGACCTTCACCGCCGACATCGGTCAGGGCGAAGAGGTCGAGCCGGCGCGCGCCAAGGCCAAGGCGATGGGCGTGAAGGAGATCTACATCGAGGATCTGCGTGAGGAATACGTGCGCGACTTCGTGTTTCCGATGTTCCGCGCCAATACGATTTATGAAGGCGAATACCTGCTCGGTACTTCCATCGCGCGGCCGCTGATCGCCAAGCGCCTGGTGGAGATCGCCAACGAGACCGGCGCGGATGCGATTTCGCACGGCGCGACCGGCAAGGGCAACGATCAGGTGCGCTTCGAGTTGGGTGCGTATGCGTTAAAGCCCGATGTGAAAGTCATCGCGCCGTGGCGTGAGTGGAATCTGACCTCGCGTGAAACGCTGATGGCCTACGCCAAAGAACACAACATCCCTGTTGATTATGCCAAGGCCGGCAAGAAGTCGCCGTATTCCATGGATGCCAACCTGCTGCATATCTCCTATGAAGGCGGCGTGCTCGAAGATCCGTGGTGCGAACCTGAAGAGGATATGTGGCGCTGGTCGGTGTCGCCGGAAAAGGCGCCCGATACACCGACGTATGTCGAACTCGAATTCAAACAGGGCGATGTGATCGCCATCGACGGCAAGCCGATGAGTCCGGCCAGCGTGATGGAATTGCTCAACAAGATCGGCGGCGCCAATGGCATCGGTCGCGACGACATTGTCGAGAACCGCTACGTCGGCATGAAATCGCGCGGCGCCTATGAAACGCCCGGCGGTACGATTTTGCTCAAGGCGCACCGCGCCATGGAGTCGCTGACACTCGACCGCGAAGTGGCGCATCTGAAAGACGAACTGATGCCGCGCTACGCCAGCCTGATCTACAACGGCTATTGGTGGAGTCCGGAACGCAAAATGCTGCAGACCATGATCGACGCCTCGCAGGAGACGGTGAACGGTGTGGTGCGCATGAAACTCTACAAGGGCAATGTCTACGTGGCCGGCCGCAAGTCCGCGACCGACAGCCTGTTCGACGAGAAGATTGCCACCTTCGAGGATGACGCGGGTGCCTATAATCAGAAGGATGCCGAAGGTTTCATCAAGCTCAATGCCTTGCGCATGCGTATTGCGGCACGTAAGCGCAGCCGCTGAATCCTCGGCAGTCATGGACTGACCCAGGAGGGTCTGATTAAGTCATTGAGATGTCATCCCGAAGCCGGAAACATGCCGAAGTAAGAATCCGAAAGTAACCGCCTGACTACTGAGATTCACCTGTGAATTTCCGGATCTTCCGGCTTCGCTATGTCCGGAATGATCGGATTAGTAATGCATCGACCCTTATAAGGGTGCCTATGTCGGATATATCATCAGTCGTAGCGACGACAGCGGAAACGCCCATCCTGCCCGAGGCGCCAATGCAGGAAGCACAAGAGTCAATCGATCAGCAGCTGCGTGACGCGCAGATCCAGATCGTCTATCGACAAGGTGCGCCGATATTCATCGGTGCGCTGATCTCCGTGTTGTTCGCCGCGTATATCTTTCGGGATCTGATCGAGCCGGTGTATCTGGGTGCATGGGTATCGATCAGCACGCTGGTCTATGTCGCGCGAATATTGCTGGTGCGCGGCTATCAACGCGCCTCGCCCGAGGCGCTGCGTACATACCGTTGGGAAAGCTGGTATCGGATCGGCACACTGCTGAGCGGCATGCTGTGGGGTGTGGCCGGCGTGATGCTGCTGCCGGGTGGTTCCATCGCGCATGAAGCATTCGTTGTGGTGGGCCTGACCAGCCTGGGTGCCGCCAGTGTCATCAGTCATGCGGCGCTGCGGGGTTTGCCGCAGATGTTTCTCGTACCCGTGCTTGCACCGGTAGGGCTCTATCTGATCGTAGCCGGTACGGCGATCGAACCCGCTATGGGCATTATGGTGCTGCTGTCGATGTTCGTGCAGGTCATATCGGCCATCGCCATGCAGCGCAGCATCGAACGCAATCTGCGTCTGGGCCTGGAAAACATCGGCTTGGTAAAGACGCTTGAGCCAAGCCAGGGATGAGGCCGTGGAACTCAATCGCGAACTGCGCGTAGAGATCGATGAGCGCCGTCATGCCGAGCAAGCCATACGTGCCTCGCGTCAGGAACTCGCGAGCATTCTCGACAATATGCAGGATATGTACTTCCGCACCGATCTGAACGGCGTGGTACAGCAAGTGTCGCCCTCGGTGCGCGAGCTGCTGGGCTATGCGCCGCACGAGGTCGTGGGCCTGAATGTCGCACAGATATTCAATGAAGGTGATGACCTGGCGAGTTTCATGCGGATGCTGGAGCGTACCAACGGCAGCCTCTGGGGCTACGAGGTCCAGATCAAGCGTAAGGATGGGCAGGTGATCTGGGTGTCCAAGAACGCGCAGTATTACCGCGACGAGAACGGCGACATCGCCGGTGTCGAAGGCACCAGCCACGAGATTACCAAGCTCAAAACCATTCAGGCCGAGTTGAACGCGGAGAAAGAACGCGCGCTGGTGACGCTCGCGTCCATTGCCGACGGCGTCATCGCGACGGATGCCGACGGCCGTGTCGACTATATCAATCCGGTTGCGGAGATCATGACCGGATGGACGGCGATGGCGGCCCTGGGTCGGCCGCTGACGGAAATCTTTCATGTCATCGACGAAGACACGCGGCAACTCGCCGATGATCCCGTGCGCGCCTGCCTGCGCACGCGGCGGCAATACCGAATACCGGGCCACCCGATTCTGCTTCCCGCCGGCAGCGCGGTCGAGTATTCCGTTGAGATCAGCGTGGCGCCGATTTTCGACGAATCCGCCCAGGTGGCCGGAACGTCGTTGGTCATGCATGACGTGACCGAGTTGCGCGGCCTGGCGCGCGAGATGAGCTATCAAGCCTCGCACGACCTGCTCACGGGCCTGGTCAACCGTCGCGAATTCGAGATACGCGCCGAGAGCGCGGTGCAGACCTCGCGGCGCGAAGGCGTCGAGCATGCCCTGTGTTATCTCGACCTCGATCAGTTCAAAGTGGTCAACGACACCTGCGGGCATATCGCCGGCGATAATCTCATTCGACAGATCGCCACATTGCTGCGTGGACGTTTACGCGAGAGCGATACGCTGGCGCGACTCGGCGGCGACGAGTTCGGCGTGCTGTTGGAAGGCTGTCCGCTGACCAAGGCGCATGAACTCGCCAACGAACTGCGCAACCTCATTCATGACAGCCGTTTCGAATGGGAAGGTCACCGTTTCGAGATCAGCGTGTCGATTGGCGTTGTGGCGATCACCGCCGAGAGTGGCGGGCTGGCCGAGGTGCTCACGTTCGCCGACTCGGCCTGTTACGTGGCCAAAGACCAAGGCCGCAACCGCGTGCATGTGTTCGATCCGGAAGACTCGGCGCTGGTCGAACATCACAGTCATATGCGTTGGGTGCAGCGCCTGCAGCTCGCGCTGGAAGAAGGGCGCTTCGAGCTGCATTATCAGCGCGCCGATGCGTTGATAGACGTCCGACACCTTGTGGCGCTATTACGAAATTCTCCTGCGCATGCGCGACGACCCCGAAGGACTTATCGGGCCGAGCGTGTTCATTCCGGCCGCGGAACGCTATCACCTGATGCCGGCGGTCGACCGCTGGGTTGTACATCACGCCTTGTGTGCGCTGGCACGCCGCACGCAATGGGACCGACGCGATGTCTTTGCCATCAACCTGTCGGGACAATCGCTGGGCGACGAGGCCTTCCTGGAATTTGTGCAAGCCGAGATCGATGCGGCCGGCATCGAACCGCAGCATCTGTGTTTCGAGATTACCGAGACGGCGGCGGTTGCCAACTTGCGCAGTGCGCAGCATTTCATTCACACCCTGCGCCGCCGCGGCTGCCTATTCTCGCTGGATGATTTCGGCAGCGGCCTGAGTTCGTTCGCCTACCTCAAACGCCTGCCGGTCGACTTTCTCAAAATCGACGGCCGCTTCGTCAAGGATATGCTCAGCGACAGCATGGACTACGCCATGGTTGAATCCATCAACCAGCTCGGCCATGTGGTCGGCGTGCAAACCATCGCCGAGTTCGTGGAAAACGACGCGATTACCGCAGGACTCAAGCAACTCGGCGTGGACTACGCGCAGGGTTTCGGCATCCACGCGGTAGAGCCTCTGGTAAATTTAATCCCATAAGGGATTCTCGAAAAATTGGCAGACCCGTAGCCCGGATGCAGCGCAGCGTAATCCGGGGTAGCAGTCACGACTGCCCCGGATTACGGCTGCGGCCTTCATCCGGGCTACGATTGGTCAGATACAGGAGAGAACTCATGCGCATTCTGCACACCATGCTCCGCACCGGCAATCTCGAACGCTCCATCCAGTTTTACACCGAAGTGCTCGGCATGAAATTGCTGCGCCAGAAAGAATATCCGGACGGCAAATTCACGCTGGCCTTCATCGGCTACGGCGGTGAACACGACAACACCGTGATCGAGCTGACCTACAACTGGGGTGTCGAACGCTACGAACTCGGCACTGGCTTCGGCCACATCGCCATCGAAGTCGACGATGTCTATAAGGCCGCCGATGAAATCAAGACAGCGTGGCGGCAAAATCCTGCGCGAGGCCGGTCCGATGAACGCCGGCACCACCATCATCGCCTTCGTCGAAGACCCGGATGGTTATCCCATCGAGCTGATCGGCAAGAAACACTAATCCAATGGACTACGCACCCCGCGTCCGCCCTTGTTCAGTACATGCGTGTAGATCATGGTGGTACGCACATCCTTGTGCCCCAGCAATTCCTGCACGGTGCGGATGTCATAGCCGTTGTCCAGCAGGTGTGTGGCGAAGCAATGGCGCAAGGTATGCACAGAAACGTGCGTGGCTAATTGCAGCTCGCGGACCGCGCGCTTGATACTGCGCTGCAGGGATTTCTCGTAGATATGGTGACGGCGGATCACGCCACTACGCGGATCGCATGAGCGGTGCAGAGCGGGGAACACCCAGAACCAGGGCCACTCCTTGCCGGCATTGGGATATTTCCGTTCCAGGGCATGCGGCAGCTCAACGCCCGGCGTCTGCTCCGCGCGATCCAGATCGAACAGGCGTCGTCCCAACTCCAATTGTCGTTGCAGCGGCACGATCAATTTCTCGGGCAGCATCGTAATGCGGTCCTTATCCCCCTTGCCGCCACGGATGGTGATCTGCTTATAGCTGAAATCGATATCCTTGACGCGCAGACGCACGGCTTCCATCAGCCGCATGCCGGTGCCGTAGATCAGATAGGCGATGAGTTTGTGCGTGCCGGTGAGCCGCCCCAGCAATTGCCGGACGGTCTCGCGTGGCAGGACGACGGGGAGTCGCTTGGGCCGCTTGGCTCGGGTAACGCCTTCGAGCCAGGCCGGTTCCATGCCCAGAACCTTCTTGTAGAGAAACAACAGTGCGGACAACGCTTGATTTTGGGTGGAAGCCGCGACATCCTTCGTCACAGCGAGATAGGTCAGGAAGGCCGCGATTTCCTCTTCCCCCATCTCGCGGGGGTGGCGCTTACCATGAAAGAGAATAAAGCGCCGGATCCATTGCAGGTAACTTTGTTCCGTTCGCAGGCTGTAGTGGTGGACGCGCAATACATCGCGCACCTGATCCATCAGGCGTGGTGAGTTCATGTCTGCCTCCTTGCAGATTATTTTCGTACCGCGAGCCCCATATTACTCCGCTAAGTCGTTGAGTAAAGGGGTGGCGGCGGATTATCAGGTCCCAAAAGCATCTATCGAAAGGAGGCTTTTGGGTCCGCTAATTATAGTTGGTCGCACGATAGAGGCTGGATGCTTAGATGATTGTCGACGACATCCGATATTCACGCACGAAAAAATATGCTACGAAGCAAAGTAAAAACTGCGTATCAAGTTTACTTGATGACGACAGTTTTTACTTAGCTTCGCTGATGAGTTTTCGACCTGACCATCGGTGCCACGCCAATCGCAGTCCTGACCTGACAATCGACGTCCAACTCTTCGCAGGAGTTGACGCCCGCTACGCGTGCGCAACTCAGCTAAATAGTTAGATGTCAATTCTCATGGTCCAAGCTAAGAAAATCGGTCTGCTACTCATACTACTTTTCGCCGCGCTAAGCGCCTCAGCGCTAAGCCGCGAAGACGAGATCATTGCAATGAAAATGGAGGCGCATGCGTCGCTCCACACATATAAAAATACAAAAGAATGGTGTGAGAAAAAGTATCCAGCAACTTCTGAGGTTGCCGCTAGAGTCGGGGGCTATGTGTATCCCCGCATCAACAAGGTTGAAGGTTACTTGTTTAGCTCAGATCGGAATCCAGAGTTCAGACGGTTCGTAGAAGCGAAGCTCAAGAATGCGTTCGCGAAAGGGCGAGAGCAAGATATCGCGAATCTCGAGTCAAAATACACGGAACAGATGTGTCTAAATGTCCTCGCGCATATATTGAAGTCCGGAATCGGAGAGGAATTAGAAACTTATGTTGGCGTAGAAAGGTGAGTTTTATCAGCGATCCAATAACATCTAACACTATCGTCGAGCGGACCTGCGCGAAAAGCCGCGCAGTCCGCTCACTTCCACGTTAGGCCTCACCAAAACACACGGAGATTCATCGACCATGAGCATGACCGCAGCCTTTGTTGCTATCTCTCCAGAAGAGTTGGAGGCATTGCTGGCCGAGCCGGAGCAAGTAAGCGAACTCTTCTTTTGAGCGGTTGGAGTCTCAAGAACAGACACAAGCGCTAGACATCGACAAGTCCTGGAATGGCATTCACTTCCTACTTACAGGAGAGCAATACGCTGGTGAGCCACCAAACTCATTGCCAATACTCGGTGGTGTAGAAATCGGCCCCGAACTAGGTTACGGCCCGGCTAGGTATCTGCAACCCGCACAGGTCGCGCAGGCATCTCAACTACTCGCGTCAACACCCGTAGAAGTTCTACGCTCGCGCTACCAACCGAAGGCCCTCGAAGATGCCGACATATACCCATCCGGGATATGGCAAGAAGAAGGTGAACAAGCCTTTGAATACCTGGCTCACTGGTACGAACTGCTACGCGGTTTCTATGCGCAAGCTTCGTCACGCGGAGCTGCCATGCTCTTGGCCATCATCTAGAGGTCGCAGGCGCGCCTGAGGCCTAACCCTTCCATCGAGAGGGACGTCCAAGGGCTATCGCCCTTGGCCGCCCCTCATGTCAAACGTTAGACGGCATCCATTCGATGGCACGTATTGAACGAAATTTCAGCGACCGCGATGCACAGGAACAGCGTTGGCTGGTTGAAAACACATGGTGTGACTTCTGTGCCAAAGCA
>CAVTTB010000006.1:0-141272 GCA_963737555.1 uncultured Gammaproteobacteria bacterium | reverse complement strand
CCATCGTGCGCAATCTCTGCGCGATGTCGGCGTGAATGTTTTCCAGGCGCTGTTTGTGTTCCGGCGGCAGCGTCGTCAGCGCCGCGACGCGATCGGTGAAATCCGCTGTATCGGCGAGCGCCTTTTCGATGATGGCGCGGCCTCTGTCCTTGGCGATACCCAAGCCCTTGATGAAGCGCGTGATGGCCTGTTCAAAGCCGACGGCCGTATCTTGGTTTTTGATGTAGTCTGAATAATCACCGAATAGCATGCCGGCCGGTACCAAGGCGTTGTGCAGTGAATAGGCGCGCATCGGCGTGGGATCGTAGACCGGCGAGAAGGCCATGCCGGTGGGTGTGTTCAGCAGTGACAGATTGGCCAGATGCAGATCGCCGTTGCCGGTCAGCATGGCCAACAGCAAGCGTTGCAGAAGATGTTCGACAGCGGCCTTGCGATCGGTGACCAATTGAATGTCCGGACTGTTCAATGCACGGCCGATGCGATCATAGGGCGCATCGTAAGGCGTGAGGATGCTTTCATCCGCCGAGGCCAGAATGGAATACAACGACTCCATGAATAAAGGCACGCGTTGCGCATCGCGGTCAAAACGTTCAATCGCGATGCCGGGCACGCCCGACAAGTCCACGCGCCAATAGCGCGGCACGTTTAGCCCGGCGGCCTTATGGATATCCAGGCCCATCGCCTCTAGCTCCACGATACCGGGATAGAGCGTGCTCTTTTCCAGCTTGAGTACTACGTCGGTGTTGTGCGTGTCGCCATAGCGTGTCGGCAGGCCGATCTGTCCATCCCAACCGTTTGCCGGAATCGCCAGCAACAGTTTCGGTACCATGCCGCCCACCGACGGCGTCGGTCCGATGATCGACAGCAAGTGTTCCGCGTCTTCATCGAACCAGGTTAGAAATTCTTTCAGCGAAAAACCAAACTCTGCATCCACCACCGCGCGCAACTTGCTGCTGGGTTTTGCATACCACGCCCGTGCTTCCTCATCGCTGGCGAACACGTCGATATGGCCGATGCCGCCGTGACCGGCGAGCATGAGAATCTCCCAGTCCTGCTCGAAGCGGTCGCGCATCGGCACGCCTTTTTTCTGTAAGGCCTGCACCACCAATCGACGAATGAAATTGTCTTCGGCATGCGGCGGGATCAGTGCCTGGAGCGGGGGCAGAAAATCGAACGCCTGACTGCGCGCGCGCTTGATGGTGTTCTCGCCGAAGAACTCCGGCGCGTACACACGACCGAGTCCCGGCAGACCGGCCTGCAGATAGTCCAGGTCATAGGTGAAACGGCACTGCGTGTCCGACACATACAGGCTGCCCATTTTCATCGGCTGCACAGCCTGGCGCGTCCAGACCTCGGCGCGACGTTCTCTCATTTGAACAGCGTTCCTTTCTGGATCTTGGCGGCGATCGGCACATCCGTGCTCAGCGTCAGCCGCAGCCCGACAGTCTTCGCCAACTTCTCCAGGGTCGACACCCGCATATCGCCGACGCGTTTGGCGCGGGACAGCGACGACGCCCCGATTCCCGCCTGGGCGACGATCTCCGCCTGGGTTTTCCCAAGCTTTTCAGCGGCATCCACAATTTCTGCAAGCAATTCTGTTAGTCCGTCGCTCATGGCTGGCCTCTGTTCGTATTCGATAATATAGACTGAATATAGAACATAATTACCGATTACGGCAATATTAATAATTATCGTATACGGTAATTAAATATTTTAATCGTAATATTTGATCGAATACGATAAAATATTGATGGCTCGATCTTATGTCAGGGAAGGCTTTAGCACGGTTTGGCTTGTTACATCAGGTGCTCGCAGAGGCAGTGGAAGCCTGAATTTTAGCCATTGCGAGGATGCCTAGACCTGAAGGGTAAGGTACCCATAACGAAGCACGAAGTGATTCTATGGGAAAGCGACGCGGCAATTTCTGTGGCTGAGAGCAGACCTTGGTAAAGGATATGTTGAATAGCAGCAACCGGCGATTAGCGGACAAGCCTTGTGGCGCTGGATTGTTGAACTATTTCCAGGGCTGCCACCGCCCCAAAGCAGTAGTACACATCAATCGATGTCCCGGTGGTGATAGAGAAGATACTCACCCACCTCCAAAAACACGGCCCCCCGCAGAGGGCGGCCGGTTACCGCAAGGCCGGGCGCCACCGGCCGGTCTGTTTGGCTGACGCCATCAAATCCCCCTCGTTCCACCCACATGCCGTTACCACACAGACACGGCACGGCTTCGGTTGGCCTGGCGACCGGGATGGAACGAAAGGGGCGTGGCGAGCGAGGATTATTCGATGGTGAGGGCTGAATGGGGAGATTTTCGTGAGGTAGCAGGGCGCATGCCCCTTCATTACCTGTGAATGTTCTGTTGATCCTTGAGAATCGCAAGAACCAGGTACTTCGAATTCCTAGATCAAACGCGGTTTTATGGGTATTTACCAGTTTCCAATTCGCTTCGGCAGTTGGATACTTCCAAGTTACACGACTTTGAAGCATCAGAACAAAGCTTCCCCCAGCAATTGAAGCACCGATTCGCCATACCCCAAGGACACTCCATGACCCCATCATACTTGGTCGCTATCTGGATTTCCTCGCATTTCAAACATTGCGGGCCCTTGAGAAAAACCCATCGAAAATTCCCAAGAGACTACTTCCACTCTCTAGAATTATGGAGAATACTACGGTTGCGAATTTTGTTGCCACCACTTTTATATCTGAAGAAGTACAGCGAGTATTTCGACTGAAACAAAAATTAATACTGATGAGAAAGTTGTCCACATTAGAGGATCCTATGTATGCCCCTGTAGTTCAGGAAATCGAAGAGGAGATTTTGCGGCACAGTGAAGAATTCGGGAAAACCGGAATGCTTTCATCTAATGAGAAACAACTTATTGAGCGAGTTGAAGCAGATATGGAGTATACAGTCGTTTCGAACGAAAAATGGATAAAGAGCTTTATAATATGAGAATCCAAGCCGACTCTACCATTGAGACTGCGTCCGAAATCTTCGGGTTCGATGCGTCTCAGGCAAGTATTTCGGCCAAGCATCTATCTCATTTCGAGCAAGGCGATCTTGTGATCTATTTTGATCGCATGAAGAAAATGCGGGCCACTGTTGAAACCATTGAAGCTCATTTCTCTCATTTGAAACTTGACTGTTCCATCAAACCAGGATCCAGACATAAGATAGAAAATTATACGTCAACCTGGCTACAGAATTGCCTCGACTCCGATTCGCATTTGACCAACGAGTTCTTGGATATCATTAAGAACAAAATTGATGCCCTTATTCTAGAAAAATGCGCTTCATTTCCGATTATTGGCAATCTCATCGACAGGGCACTTGATCATCTCCGGAGCGGGAATAAAATCGATTCCCCGATAATTGAAAAACTTATCTGGATTGTGGTTCGTGGAACAGTGTTTTTAAATTCTAAGATCCGTATCAGTCATGACACGGCTCCGGATCTTGCACGGCAAATATTCAACGCTAACAGAGCTATCGAGGTTCTTCGACTGTATGGCAGATTCGACAAGGGTGGCGGCCTAGAATTACCGGAGATAGTTGAGGAGATCAGTCTTCTGCAAGCTTCGATTTTAGACAGAAACCAAGGTCTTAGTATAGAGGATATTATCGAACTACACTCAAAAGATGACATGTCTCATACTGTGAATGAGTTGAGCGGGGCCGCCCGTATTTTGGCTGTCTATTGCGTGACAACTTCGGCTGCCCTGAGTAGTGAACAGATAAATAAGCGACGCGAACTAAGCAAGAATCTTAATATTGTCGCATTGCATTTTGCCAACCAGCTGACAAAAGATATCGACTATCGTATTAGATTACTCCAGCTTGGTATAGTGCAAATAGACAAATTATTTCTCGACGCATTGGCCTCTTACACGAAAGTCGAAGTTTCGATTAACGAGATCAATTCATATTCATGGCAGCTGCTTGAGGAAATTAACCGTATTAGAGCGGATTTGAAGGATGAGAAAGACAGCTATAAGGCGATATATAGCGGGCTATGTGTCGCCGAGTGCGAAATATCCTATCTCATTGGCAAGAAGAACCTAGATAGCTTGCAAATTGTGTTGGCATGTACACAGACCATTCTTCAAAGGATAACATCCACACCTTGTTGGTACAGCTATTCTTCGAAACCTTTCCAGCACATTCTTTTTCTTGCGTCAAAGTTGGATTCTGTTGGGCAAGGTCAAATATTAAGCCAAATACGTTACGCAACACGCCACGCCCATGACAAGGCGCACGAGTCCCGCTTTCTAGTGTGTGAAAACAATATTTCGAACCTAGATTATTCTTCTACTGTGGTTGAATATGATGCCGCGCAGATATTAGCAAAAATTAAGACAAGGCCAAACGATATCAGCTTGTTTAGTACCTTTTTGCGGCAAGCTGGCGACGGTAGTCTTGGGGATTTGACCTCTGGCGTGCTGACTTTTCCAAAAGACAGTTTGGCCCGCGTCATAACGGACACCATTGACCTTGAACGTTCTGTGGCGAGCCCGCAAAACAGTTTAATGTCTACAATAGACCTGTTAAGCGAGCCGTTTGACTTCCGGTCTCGCATTGTTATCGAGTCTCTATCGATTTATTTTTTGTCGCGAGCGAAAGCAACCTCTGAACCCAGATATTTGGAGTGGGCAAAGGAACTACTACTTTTCGGTATTCATAATTGGGATGACGTGTTTTGGTATACGAGGCTTTCGGCTGTTGCGAGGCTACTTGAAAATTATGGCGATGCTTGCAAGTATGCGGACATTGCCATAGAGAAGTCTCCCGGGGATTCATATGCCGTGCTTCAAGCGGCATTGGCAAGGTTTCAGCCTAATAGGCACACCGAAGCACAGTCGCTTCTTGAGACTTTCATCCAGAAAAGTAATCAAACGTCTAACATACCTATATTAGCGGTTTTGGCTTTTTCATTTTCTGCACAAGGCCTTTTCCGGGAATCTGAAGAAGTGCTGAAGAACATTATCTATCGGGTGCCTACTGATCAAAAAGCGCTAATTCATCTTTCCAAAGTACGTTTTCAGCGTGGTTGGGAGAATATAACGGAAGTGCTGGAGCCAGCTTTAAGGGCTTTTCAGATTAACCTCGACCGTGCTGAAAGCGCATCTTATGAAGCCGACAAAGATATTACTCTATGGATATCTGAGTGTTTGTCGAGCAGCTCGAAACACGGTCTGTTTCCTGAGATGTTCAGACTTGTCAGTGAGGCGCTACCTTCCAGCGGTGTCGAAGCAATTCATTTCCGGGTTAGCTAAAATAGGTGGAATTACTCATGATGCACCAAGTGTTCTGAAATATTTCTCATTTCAGGGGAACTCGTCATTATCAAGACGAGTGAGTCAATTTCTGACTAGCTCGATTATCGAGAGTCTTTATTTGAAGGGTCGATCGGAATTTACTAGGGAGGCAATGTCTCATGCCTTGGATACGGGAACTCTCGGCGACCTAATTGGTGGCGCAAAGGGATCGTACAATCGAAATTTCTTGCGCCTTCTTTCCTATCCGATGAGGGAGGAACAGTTCGCTCGCAATAGACATCGAGCAGCTACTTTAGTGTCTGATCAGAAATTTATATCACTTTTCAAGACGGTGTCGACTTCTGGATACTCAAGTACCTACTATCGAGACATCTATGACCAGGTTGAGGGACTTCCATCTCTAGGTGTCGAGACACTTTCCGTTTGGCTGGAGGCAATTATTTGGGGGATGGCATATGGCTTCGAGGATGTTCGGAATCAGAAAGCAATTTTGATTTCGACTGAAAATTGTCCTCGGCTGTGGATGCTTGCTGGATCGATTGATGGAAAAGGTCACCGCGGCCGTCTCGCCTATTGCGATAGGGATAAACTGTGTTTTTTGCTGAAGAATGAAGGTTGAGCGTGCTCCGATCATCGAATTTTTCCACCCTGTATCAGCATTGGTCATTGTGGGGTCTGAGTTGTTGGCCCCCTTTGTGGCTACAATCACTATTGTCTTAGTTTTGAAGAAACTGCGCTCTAACAGCCGGCCCGTGCGGACGCCGGGGGACAACTCACCATGGTTCCTGAGACTTTGGTGGCCGACTCCGTACACCCGGACCGTTAACGACGCTTCCTGACACAGAGCAGGCTTTGCGTGATCGCGAAATTGGTATTTGCTGTAAGACCGAGAACGGTCGAAAGCCGGCCTTGTCTCTTTATGTTGCAATGTCCGCATTTGAAATACATCGCCTACACACAGCGCCTACACCGCCGCCCCAATCACCTGATCGATCATCGCTGCCGGGTCGATATTTGGCACTTCGAATTTCACGTCGTCGAGTGAGGCTTTGAAATCCTGACCTTCGATGTAATTAATCGGGAAGCGCGCGCCGAGTTTTAAATCGGAGCCGACATCATAGGCGGCCAGTTCCCAGCGGTTGTCGTAGACGCTCACACCTAATGCGGTGGCGGCGACGTAGCCGAAGTCTTCTTGCGCGGGCAGGCCGGTGGTGGCTGGGTGCAGGGCTTGAATTGACGGATGCAAGTTCGCAGGCTAGTATCCGCGCCTGCGTTAAGTGTCTGATTGCGTTAAGGTCAACCGAGAGGGCGGATGCGGGTATTTAGCGCTAAACGATTGCGTGGCATGTTGTTATCGATATTTATTTGCGACGCGCTGATTTACTTCACCCTATATAAACATGTGGCCCCTCGTACCGGTCACCACTGGAGATAAGCAATGCCCACCATTACGCTCCCCGACGGCAGTCAGCGTCAGTTTGAACAACCCGTTACCGTCCACGATGTCGCCGCCGCGATTGGGCCTGGCTTGGCCAAGGCCGCGCTCGCCGGTCGGGTCGATGGCCGTCTGGTCGACACCTCGCACTTGATCGAAGCAGACGCGCAGCTCGCGATTGTCACTGAGCGCGACGCCGAAGGTTTGGATGTCATCCGCCATTCCGCCGCGCACTTGCTCGCACAGGCCGTCAAGGCGCTGTTCCCCGAGGCGCAGGTCACCATCGGTCCGGTGATCGAAGACGGCTTCTATTACGACTTTGCTTACTCGCGCCCGTTCACGCCGGAAGATCTTGCCGCTATCGAGGCGAAGATGGCCGAACTGACGGCGGCGGATTTCACGGTCACGCGCAAAGTCATGCCGCGCGACGAGGCGGTGGATTTTTTCCGTAATATGGGTGAGGCGTACAAGGCCGAGATCATCGAGAGCATTCCGTCCGGCGATGATATTTCGCTGTATCAGCAAGGCGACTTCATTGATTTGTGTCGCGGCCCGCATGTGCCATCCACCGGCAAGATCAAGGCCTTCAAATTAATGAAGGTGGCCGGCGCCTATTGGCGCGGCGATTCGCGCAACGAAATGCTGCAACGCATTTACGGCACGGCGTGGACGGATGCCAAGGCCTTGAAGGCATATCTGCATCGCTTGGAAGAAGCCGAAAAACGCGACCACCGTAAAATCGCCAAGCAACTGCATTTGTTCCATATGCAGGAAGAGGCGCCGGGCATGGTGTTCTGGCACCCCAACGGCTGGACGGTGTGGCAGGCGATCGAGCAGTACATGCGCGACAAGCTCAATGACCGGGGCTACCAGGAAGTGCGCACGCCGCAAGTGGTCGATCGCAGTCTGTGGGAAAAATCCGGGCATTGGGAGTTCTACCGCGAGAACATGTTTACGACGCATTCGGAAAATCGCGACTATGCGGTCAAGCCGATGAACTGCCCGTGCCATGTGCAGATCTTCAATCACGGTCTGCACAGCTATCGCGATCTGCCGCTGCGCATGGCCGAGTTCGGTTGTTGCCATCGCAATGAGCCGTCCGGTGCGCTGCACGGCCTGATGCGCGTGCGCGGCTTCACTCAGGACGACGCGCATATCTTCTGTACCGAGGAGCAGATGCGCGAGGAGGCGGAACGCTTCATCGATCTGGTCCTGGAGGTCTACAAGGATTTCGGTTTCACGGACATTTTGTTCAAGTTATCGACCCGTCCGGACAAGCGCGCCGGCTCCGATGAGGTCTGGACCAAGGCCGAACATGCGCTGGAGCAGGCACTGAACGCCAAGGATCTGGCCTGGGATCTGCAGCCGGGCGAGGGCGCCTTCTACGGTCCGAAGATCGAGTTCTCGCTGAAAGACTGCATCGGCCGGGTCTGGCAGTGCGGTACCTTGCAGCTGGATTTTGTCCTGCCGGGGCGTCTGGGGGCCGAATATGTGGCCGAAGACAACAGTCGCAAGGTGCCGGTTATGCTGCACCGAGCCGTCCTGGGCTCCATGGAGCGCTTCATTGGGATATTGATCGAACACTACGCCGGACTGCTGCCAGCGTGGCTGTCACCGGTCCAGGTGGTGGTCATGACGATCACCGATCGGCAGATCGATGCGGTCAAGGCGGCGGAAGAAACCTTGCTGAAACAGGGTATCCGGGCAAAATCGGACTTGAGGAATGAGAAAATTGGCTTTAAAATCCGCGAGCACACGATTCAGCGGGTCCCTTACCTGTTGGTTGTCGGGGACCGGGAAGCTGAAACGGGCACTGTGGCCGTGCGCACGCGAAGCGGTAAAGATTTGGGTGTGATGACGGTGGAAGCCTTCACTGCACACCTGAACGCCGAGATCGCGAGCCGCGGCCTAACTATTTTGGAGGGCTGAAGCATCAGCGCTGGAAAAGAGAAATATCGAATCAACGGGCGCATTACGGCCCCGGAAGTGCGTGTCCTCGGGGCCGACGGCGAGCAAGCCGGCGTGTTGACGATTGAACAAGCACTGGAACTCGCGGCTGAGGCGGGTCTCGATTTAGTCGAGATCGCACCGCAGAGCGAGCCACCTGTCTGTCGCGTTATGGATTACGGCAAGTTTGTGTTCGAGACGAACAAGAAACAGTCCGTAGCCCGTAAGAAGCAGAAGCAGGTGCAGGTGAAGGAAATAAAATTCCGTCCCGGCACCGACATAGGGGATTATCAGGTCAAACTCCGCAACCTGATACGTTTCCTGGAAGATGGGGATAGAGTCAAAGTGACCCTCCGGTTCCGTGGCCGTGAAATGGCCCATCAGGAACTCGGTGTGGAACTTCTGGAACGGGTAAAGCTGGACCTCGAGGAGCACGGGGTCGTTGAACAGTTCCCCAGGATGGAAGGTCGCCAAATGGTCATGGTGCTATCGCCGAAGAAGTGAGTGGCCGTCAGGCTAAGTCATCGACAAAGTATGGTCGGTGCCCTGTACGGCTTAATGAAGTTATTCCGAATACGGAGTGCATTACAATGCCGAAGATGAAGTCCAACAGCGGTGCGTTGAAGCGTTTCAAGCGCTCAGCAAGCGGCGGTTTCAAGCGTGCGCAGTCGCATCTGCGTCACATCCTCACCAAGAAAAGCAGCAAGCGTAAACGTCAGCTGGGCAGTCCTGCTCAGGTGCACGAATCCGATGTGGCGTCCGTTCGCCGCATGCTGCCGTACAGTTGAGGGAGTAGACACTCATGGCACGCGTAAAACGTGGCGTTACCGCACACGCCAAACACAAAAAGATCATGGACAAAGCGAAGGGCTACTACGGTGCCCGTCGCAAAGTGTTCCGAATCGCCAAGCAAGCGGTCATCAAGGCCGGTCAATATGCGTATCGCGATCGCCGTCAGCGTAAACGTCAGTTCCGGGCTTTGTGGATCGCGCGTATCAACGCCGCGGCCCGCGAGAACGGCCTGTCGTACAGCCGATTGATCAATGGCCTGAAGAAGGCGAACATCGAGATCGACCGCAAGGTGCTTGCCGATCTGGCGGTGTTCGATAAACCTGCTTTCGGCGTGATCGCGGCACAGGCCAAGGCCAGCCTGGGTTAAGCGACGCCAACGACGGTGGCTACCGTCGCAGCGCTGTAACGTGAAGGGGAAGGCTGGTATGGCCTTCCCCTTTTCATTTTCACCGCTCCAGACAATGGAAGAATGATCGCAGTGCAAGAACAGATCACACAACTCATGGTGGATGTCGAAAAAGCCATCGCGATGGCTGCCGATCTGAGGGCGCTGGACGATGTGCGCGTTCACTACCTCGGTAAGAAGGGTGTGCTGACCGAGCAACTCAAACAGCTCGGGCAGTTGGCCCCTGAAGAACGCAAAGCTGCCGGTCAGGTTATAAATCAGGCCAAGCAGCAGGTGCAGGAATGGCTGGATACGCGCCGTACTGCGCTGGAAGCCGAAGAGCTGTCCAAGCGTCTTGCTGAACAATCTATAGACGTGACATTGCCCGGGCGCGGCGAGCACCCCGGCGGATTGCATCCTGTTACGCGCACACTGATGCGTATCGAGGCACTGTTTGAACAACTGGGTTTCGAGGTCGCGCATGGCCCGGAAATCGAGGATGACTACCATAACTTCGAAGCCCTCAATATCCCGGCGCACCATCCTGCGCGGGCGATGCACGATACGTTCTACATCGACGAACACACCGTTTTGCGCACCCACACGTCACCGGTGCAGATCCGTGTTATGGAAAATCGGCAACCACCGTTACGCATCATTGCGCCGGGCCGCGTTTACCGCTGCGATTCCGATCTGACGCACACACCTATGTTTCATCAGGTCGAAGGCCTGTATGTAGACGAGAACGTCAGCTTCGCGGATTTGAAAGGCGTGCTGGATGACTTCCTGCGCAACTTCTTTGAGCGCGATCTGGCGGTGCGCTTCAGGCCATCGTATTTTCCCTTCACCGAACCTTCGGCCGAAGTGGATATCGCGTGCGTGATGTGCGGCGGCAAGGGTTGTCGCGTCTGCAAGCAGACCGGCTGGTTGGAGGTATTAGGCTGCGGCATGGTGCATCCAAAAGTCTTCGAGCATGTCGGCATCGACAATGAAAAATATATTGGCTTCGCCTTCGGTATGGGCGTCGAACGTCTGGCCATGCTGCGCTATGGCGTGAATGATCTCCGGCTGTTCTTTGAGAACGATTTGAGATTCCTGCGGCAATTTAGGTAAAACGGGAGCAGCAGGAATCAAGGCGCAGAACTCGGGTCGTTGTATGGCTTATTCCCTATCACTTGCATCTTGTATCTGAGCATATGAAATTCAGCGAAAACTGGTTACGTGAATGGGTGAATCCAGACATCTCCACAGATGAACTGGCCGCACAATTGACCATGGCGGGTCTGGAAGTCGATGCCATCGAGCCCGCGGCCGGTAGCTTTACGGGCGTGGTGGTCGGTGCTGTTCTCGACGTGGCCCCGCATCCGGATGCGGACAAGTTGCGCGTCTGTCAGGTAGATGCAGGAACAGGTGAGTCGCTGCAGATAGTCTGCGGTGCGCCGAATGTTGCGGTCGGCATGCGTGTGCCAACAGCGTTAGTGGGTGCAGTTCTGCCCGGTGACCTCAAGATCAAGAAAGCAAAGCTCCGCGGCGTTGAGTCGAGCGGCATGCTCTGTTCCGCGCGTGAATTGGGGCTTGCAGACGATCATTCAGGGTTGCTGTCGTTACCGATCGATGCGCCCATCGGGGCGGATATACGCAGCTACCTTAATCTCAACGATTCGATCATTGAAGTAGATTTCACGCCGAATCGCGGTGATTGTTTGGGTATTGCGGGCCTGGCGCGTGAAATTGGCGTTTTAACGCGCAGCACTGTGACAATGCCTTTGCGGTCACAGGTTAAAGCCTCAATAGATGATGAATTCCCAATTCATGTATCTGCGCCGCAGGCTTGTCCGCGCTATCTGGGACGTGTGATTCGTGGCATTAACCCGCAGGCGACAACGCCGCTGTGGATGCGCGAGAAGCTACGTCGCGGCGGAATCCGCAGCCTCGGTCCACTCGTAGATGTAACCAACTACATTCTTCTCGAACTCGGGCAGCCCATGCATGCGTTCGATCTGGCGCGCCTGAATGGGAAAATCGAGGTACGTTTTGCTCGGCAAGCGGAGGTGATGCGGCTTCTCGATAGCAGTGAAGTTACGCTGGATGAGCAAACCTTAGTTATTGCCGATGACAGCAAGGTGTTAGCCATTGCGGGTGTTATGGGTGGCGAAGAAACCGGTGTCGGCGAAGACACTCGCGATGTCTTTCTCGAGTGCGCATTTTTCTCGCCCGAAGTGCTGGCGGGATGTGCGCGACGCTATGGATTGCAGACAGATTCATCGTACCGGTTTGAGCGTGGGGTCGATTTCACGCTGCAACATCTGGCCATGGAGCGCGCGACAACACTGCTGATCGAATTGGTTGGCGGTAAGCCGGGTCCGATCGTGGAGGTCTGTAATGACGAAGGCTTACCCAAGCGCGCACCTATACAGCTTCGCCGGGCCCGCTTAACCCGCTTGTTGGGAATTGAACTGCCGGACACTGAAATCGAGGACATCCTCACGCGGATTGGTGCCGTGCTGGTGCCAAATACCGAAGGTTGGAGCGTGACGCCGCCGACATACCGCTTCGATATGGCCTTGGAGGCGGATCTTATCGAGGATATTGGCCGTATCCATGGTTATAACCACCTCCCGAGCACGCGGCCCAAGGCCTCGATGCAAAATATCCCCAGGCCTGAAGGCCGAGTAGGTATTGCAGATTGGCGGAATATTCTTGTCCAGCGAGGTTATCAGGAAGCGATCACTTACAGCTTTGTGGAGCCAAAACTCCAGGCTGCCATCGATCCTGAGTATGCACCGGTCGCTCTCGCTAACCCGATCTCGTCAGAAATGTCGGTGATGCGAACCAGTCTTTGGCCGGGTCTGATTAAGGTGGCGCAGCACAACCTGAATCGTCAGCAGACACGTATTCGTTTATTCGAGCATGGCCTTACATATGTTTCTCAAAACAATGATTTAAAACAAGAATATTATATTGGTGGGTTGCTGCTTGGCGATCGTCATCCAGAGCAGTGGGGGTCGCAAGCACAGTCAGCCGATTTCTATGACGCCAAGGCGGATGTCGAGGCTGTTCTGGCGGCGGGTGGTGCAGGCCACGAATTTACCTTTACAGTAGGTGAACACCCCGCGCTTCATCCGGGGCAGACAGCCCAGATAGTCCGTAATGGTGTCTCAGTAGGGTGGCTAGGAATGCTTCACCCAGAAGTTTCTAACACATTGAATATAGATGTTAATGTATTCGTTTTCGAATTGGCGGCTCAGGCCTTGGCTGACGGACAAGTTGCAGCATTTCGCGAGATCTCACGGTACCCCGCGATCCGCCGTGATCTGGCCTTTGTGTTGCCGCAAAATATTCCTGTTGCGGAGGTGTCTGCTGCCATTCGGGATGCTGCCGGACCTTTGCTGCAGACAGTGACCTTGTTCGATCTATACCAAGGTAAGGCTATAGAATCGGGACTAAAAAGCATAGCTTTAGGGTTGATTCTACAGGATTCGTCCCGCACACTAACCGAACAGGATGTCGAGACTGTCCTGGTTCAAGTACAGACTGCACTGAACGCTAAGTTTGGAGCAACCTTAAGGGAGTGAACCGTGTTATGGCGCTGACCAAGGCGGAACTGGCCGAAAAATTGTTCGAAGAATTAGGTCTCAACAAGCGTGAGGCGAAAGAACTGGTCGAGATGTTCTTTGAAGAAATCCGACTGGCGCTGGAGAACGGCAGCCAAGTGAAGCTGTCTGGATTCGGCAACTTCGATCTACGCGATAAGAACAAACGCCCCGGCCGTAATCCTAAGACCGGTGAAGAAATTCCGATTACTGCGCGCCGGGTTGTGACTTTCAGACCAGGCCAAAAACTCAAGTCCAGAGTAGAGGCCTATGCTGGAAGCCAGCAATAACGACGTACTGCCGGTCATTCCGGGCAAACGCTACTTCACTATCGGTGAAGTCAGCGAGTTGTGCGGTGTAAAACCTCATGTGTTGCGCTACTGGGAGCAGGAATTTCCTCAGCTCAAGCCAGTGAAACGTCGCGGCAATCGCCGCTACTATCAGCGCCATGACGTGATCATGATCCGGCAGATTCGCAGCCTGCTCTACGAGCAGGGCTTCACCATTGGTGGGGCACGGCAACGTCTGTCGGGCGAACAGGCCAAAGAAGACGTCACTCAAAGCTTGCAGATCATTCGCCAGATGCGCATGGAATTGGAGGAGTTACTCCAATTGCTGCGACGCTGAGTGCTAAAGCGTTTTCACACTGTCTTGATTCGGGTATCATTGCGCCCTCGCTGTGGCCGGTAGTACACACACAGGGTTTATCTCGGGGCGTAGCGCAGCCTGGTAGCGTACCTGCATGGGGTGCAGGTGGTCGGAGGTTCGAATCCTCTCGCCCCGACCAATCTCGACTCAAGAGCGGCCATGTGCCGCTCTTTCTATTTTGAAGGTTGTTACTGTTTTACTGCGCGTGGCAACATCAAGTTCTTTACATCGATGGCCGCTGTTCGGTGTGACACGATGAACAGCATGAGATGTAAGGCAGCGGGCAGTTAATCACTGAAATTGCGAAGGCAGGACGGCATGAAAGGGATACCAACCGCTCTCATATTGGCAACTGTCTGTGGCCTTACCGCGTGTGCCAACACGCCGCCACACGAAGATGTGAGCGACCCATTAGAGCCGGTTAACCGGGTGATCGATTCGTTCAATGACAAGGTCGATCGGGCGATATTAAAACCCACCGCGCAGGGCTATGAGAAAGTCGTGCCGGCGACCGCGCGCAGCAGCGTGACTAATTTCTTTGCCAATCTGAATGAGCCCTTAGTGGTTGTTAATCAACTGCTGCAAGGCAAGGGTAAAGAGGGTGTTTCCGATACAGGGCGTTTCCTGGTCAATTCAACGATAGGCCTGTTAGGGCTGTTCGATCCGGCGAGTCAGATGGGATTAACGCGGCACGATGAAGATTTCGGCCAGACCTTCGGGCGCTGGGGTATTGGTGAGGGCTGGTATCTGGTCCTGCCTATCCTGGGGCCAAGCACCCTGCGAGATACGGCGGGTAAATTCGGTGATTCTGCATTCGACGCGGTAGGCAGGCATGACGAGGTGCGCGAGCGCAATGGCCATGGGCGCCCTGCGTCTTGTCGATACCCGCGCCAATCTGTTGAGCGCCACGAAGGTACGTGACACCGCCGCGCTGGACAGTTACCTCTTCACCCGTCAGGCCTACCGGCAGTTGCGCTGGAGCCGCATACACGACGGTAATCCGCCATCGGTACCATTCGATTACGACGAATACGAGGATGAGGACGAGTGATTCGACTGCGATTCAGCCGTGAACTTGCCGCACATGCCCGATCACCAGGACGCTGACTCGACAAGTTTGACCTCCGGCCAGGCCACGGAGGCCTGACAGCCCGCTCTGCATTTGTGATAATGCTATCTGCCCGCAGGTAGCCACCGGCTCGCGGCGCATGCGCATTCTTTTATCCATGACAACGCACCGTTCCGGGGAAGCCCAACACCGGCGGTTTGCATTTGGTACGCACATGACGAATCAGTACGGCACAGACGATTTACGCATCGCCAATATCCAGGAGGTGACCCCGCCGGTCGAACTCCATGAGGCGTTCCCCGTCAGCGAACTTGCCGCGAATTCAATTATTGCAACACGCCGCGCCATCCATAACATTCTTACCGGCAGCGATGATCGTCTCCTGATTATTATTGGCCCGTGTTCGATACACGATCCAAATGCCGCTTTGGAATATGCCGGCCGACTCAAGGCAATGCGTAATCGCCTGAGTGATGATCTGTTGATTGTCATGCGTGTCTACTTCGAAAAGCCGCGCACGACGGTCGGTTGGAAAGGTCTGATCAACGATCCCAATCTGGATGGCAGTTTCAAAATCAACGAAGGTCTGCGCATCGCGCGCAAACTGCTGCTCGATCTCAATGAGATGGGCGTGCCGGCGGCAACCGAATTCCTGGATCTGATCAGTCCGCAGTATGTCGCGGACTTGGTCAGTTGGGGCGCGATCGGTGCGCGCACGACGGAAAGTCAGGTGCATCGCGAACTGGCCTCTGGTCTATCCTGCCCGGTGGGCTTCAAAAACGGCACCGATGGCACGCTCAAGGTCGCGGTCGATGCCATCCGCTCAGCCTCGCAGCCACATCACTTTCTGTCACTGACCAAGGAAGGCCGCTCGGCGATCTTCTCCACGGCCGGCAACCCGGACTGCCACATCATTCTGCGCGGCGGCAAACAACCCAATTACGATGCAGCTAGTGTCGCCAAGGCGGTCAGCGATCTTAAGGCAGCGGGCCTGAATGCGCGGGTCATGGTCGATTTCAGCCACGCCAACAGTCTCAAGGATCATCAGCGGCAGTTGGAAGTCGGCCAGGATGTCTCCACTCAAATTGCTGCCGGCAACCAAGCCATCATCGGCGCCATGATCGAAAGCCATTTGCAGGCCGGTCGTCAGGATGTCCAGCCGGGACAATCGCTGGCCTATGGTCAGAGCATCACCGATGCCTGTATCGGCTGGGACGACAGCGTCGCGTTGCTGGAAACACTCGCTGCAGGCGTCCGCGCCCGGCGTCAGCGCAAACACACCAAGGTCGCTTCCTAAGCGATTCGGTATAGCTGGGCCGCACACAGCGCGGCGGCTGGTGTATCATCGCGCCTTCGCGAATTCTGGATACAATCACGATGCTGGAAATCAATCCCATCCTCACCACCATCAAAGACCTCAAGGGGCGCTCCGAGACCCTGAGGGGGTATCTTTGACTACGACGGCAAACGTGAACGCCTCGAAGAAGTAAACCGCGAACTGGAACAGCCCAAGGTCTGGGACAACCCCGAGCGTGCGCAGGAACTTGGCCGCGAACGCGCGCGCCTCGAAGAAATCGTACTCACGCTCGGCGTGATGGGCGATAAGCTCAACGATGCCGACGAACTGGTGCAGATGGCCGGCGAGGAAGACGATGAGGCGACCGTTGAGTCCGTGCGCACCGATCTCGCCGCGCTTGGAAAAACAAGTCGCCGATCTGGAATTCCGCCGCATGTTCTCCGGCGAGATGGACGCCAACAACGCCTTCCTCGATATTCAGTCCGGCTCCGGCGGCACCGAGGCGCAGGACTGGGCGGAAATGCTGCTGCGCATGTATCTGCGCTGGGGCGAGCGGCGCGGCTTCAAAACTGAACTGATCGAAGCCTCCGCCGGCGAAGTCGCCGGCATCAAAAGTGCCACGATCAAATTCGATGGCCCGTATGCCTACGGTTGGTTGCGTACCGAGACCGGCGTGCATCGCCTGGTGCGTAAATCGCCGTTCGATTCCGGCAACCGCCGCCACACTTCATTCTCGGCCGTATTCGTCTCGCCGGAGATCGATGACAGTTTCGAAGTCGACATCAATCCGGCCGACCTCAAGGTCGACACCTACCGCGCCAGCGGTGCCGGCGGCCAGCACGTCAACCGTACCGAATCGGCCATCCGCATTACGCACATACCGTCCGGCATCGTCGTCGCCTGCCAGAGCGATCGGTCGCAGCACAAAAACCGTTCTACGGCGATGAAGCAGCTGGCCGCGAAACTGTACGAAATGGAAATGCAGAAGCGCCGCGCCGATCAGCAAGTCGTGGAAGAGAGTAAATCCGACATCGGCTGGGGCAGCCAGATCCGCTCCTATGTGCTCGATCAATCACGCATCAAGGATTTACGCACCGGCGTGGAAGTCGGCAATACCCAGGCCGTGCTCGACGGCGACCTGGATGTGTTCATCGAAGCCAGCCTCAAGAGCGGGCTTTAATAATTGTGTGAACAGCTACGACGCCAAGGGAATTCAATAGCAAAATCTTTTTTATTTTATTGTTAGAAAATAGGTTTTCTTGGCGCCTTGGCGTTCTTGGCGGTTCAGAAATGATTTCTTGGTGTCTTGGTGGTTTTACACATTGAAGAACGGAAACAACGATGACAGATGAAACGCAGCAGGACGAAAATCGACTGATCAGCGAGCGCCGCGAAAAGCTCAAGCAGCTGCGCGCCAATGGCATCGCCTTTCCGAACGATTTCCGTCGCGACGTGATGGCCGGCGAGTTGCACGCCGAATACGGCGAGAAAGACGCCGACTATTTCGCCAGCAACACGCATCGTGTGCGCGTGGCCGGACGCATGATGGCCAAGCGCATCATGGGCAAGGCCAGCTTCACGCAACTGCTGGATATGTCCGGGCGTATCCAGTTATTTCTGGAACGCGATGGCCTGCAAGAAGGCGTCTACCAGCAGTTCAAGACCTGGGATGTCGGCGATATCCTCGGTGCCGAAGGCGTGTTGTTCAAGACCAAGACCGGCGAACTGAGCGTCAAGGTCGATCAGATCCGCCTGCTCACCAAATCGCTGCGCCCTTTGCCGGAAAAATTCCACGGTCTGTCCGATCAGGAAACCCGTTATCGGCAGCGTTATCTCGATCTCATCATGAGCGAACCGTCGCGCAACGTGTTCCGGTTGCGTACGCAAGTCGTGCAGTACATCCGCAGTTTCCTCAACGAACGCGGCTTTCTCGAAGTGGAAACGCCGATGATGCAGATGATCCCCGGCGGCGCCACGGCGCGGCCGTTCACCACGCATCACAATGCGTTGGACATGCAATTATTCCTGCGCATCGCGCCGGAGTTGTATCTCAAGCGGCTCGTCGTCGGTGGTTTCGAGAAGGTTTATGAAATCAATCGCAACTTCCGCAACGAAGGGTTGTCGACACGGCACAATCCCGAATTCACCATGTTGGAGTTCTATCAGGCCTACGCGGATTATCATGACCTGATGGACCTGACAGAAGCGTTATTGCGGAGCATGGCGCAGGCGCTGCTCGGATCTACGAGCATTCAGTATCAGGGTGAGGAATACGATTTCGGCCGTTCCTTCGTGCGCATGACGGTCAAAGACTCCATCCTGCATTTCAATCCGGATATCACGGCGGCCGATCTCGACGATCTGGGGACGGCGCGAGGCATCGCGGAGCGTTTGGGCATCGCCCTCAAATCCAGCTATGGCTTGGGCAAGGTCCAGATCGAGATTTTCGAAAAGACCGTTGAAGCGCAACTCAAGCACCCGACCTTTATTACGGCCTATCCGACCGAAGTATCGCCGCTGGCGCGTTGCAATGATAACGACCCGTTCGTCACCGACCGCTTCGAATTCTTCGTCGGCGGTCGCGAAATCGCCAATGGCTTTTCCGAGTTGAACGACGCCGAGGATCAGGCCGAACGCTTCCGTCGTCAGGTCGAGGACAAGGACGCGGGCGACGAGGAGGCCATGCATTTCGATGCCGATTACATCTGCGCCCTGGAGCATGGCATGCCGCCGACGGCGGGCGAGGGCATTGGCATCGACCGTCTGGTCATGCTGTTCACCGATGCGCCCTCTATTCGTGACGTGCTGCTGTTCCCGCATATGCGCCCGGGCTGAACCGAGAAAAGGCATTTACATACCTTGATTATTATAGATATTATTGCTCGGCCCCTCAGATTGTAGCTGCTCCGGGATGGCCGCTGACCCGCTCAGCCAGGTGCTATGCTTATGCCCATATCGATTTGCAATTCAAGTTCTTAATCGCTAGTTTCGATACAGCTATAGTCAAGGTATCGAGCCATTGTTGCCCCTGGGCTTCCCGGGGTGCGTCGATACCGAACTTCTCAAGCGACCCAATGAGGTTTCAGGGTGAGCCAAGTCCAGCGAGATAGCGATCAGAATGCGCGCTTCCAGCAGATGGAGCTGGAATTGCGTCTGCGCGAACGCGAGATCGAGCTCCTCAAAGAAACCGTTTCGGCGATCAACAGCCAGCTCGATCTGGGCACGGTTTTCGATATGGTCGCCGAGCGGGCCCGTGAATTAATCAACGCCGAAACACTGCTCATCCCCGTCCTCGACACAGATTGTGAACACTACACCTACCGTGCCGGTGCCGGTGCCAATGCCGCGGAGATCGTCGGCGAAAGCCTGCCGCTCGATTACGGCGTCTGTGGCTGGGTGTGGCGGCACAAACGCCCGTGGTGGCGTGGCGTGCTGGATGAACTCGACTCAGTAGAACGCAACCGCTGGGAAGCCGAAGCTGGTACCTTGATCCTGGTGCCCATGATCGGCAAAAGCCATTTTCTGGGTGGCCTCGCCGGCGTCAACAAAATCGGTGGCGGCGACTTTACCCAGCAGGATCTGAACCTGCTCTCTCTGTTCGCCGGCCAAGTCAGCATCGCCATCGAGAACGCCATTGCCTTTGAAGAATTGGGTCAGGCCAAACGCAGTGCCGAGGTGTATCAGACCGAGTTGCGTCAGCTCAATAACGAATTGACCGCGATCAATCGCGAGTTGAATCATCTCGCGCTTTACGACCAATTGACGCAATTGCCGAATCGTTCATTGTTGCAGGATCGTTTACAGCAGGCCTTGTTCGCGGCGCAACGCGAAGCGGGCAAAGTGGCCGTGTTGATAATCGATCTCGACCATTTCAAAGAGGTCAACGAGACCCTCGGGCATAATGTTGGCGATCAACTCTTGGTGCAGGTGGCGGAACGTTTCTCGGGGCAGTTGCGTCAGACCGATACGGTGGGTCGCTTGGGTGGTGACGAATTCGCCGTGGTCGTTCCCGATGCCGATGCCGATCTGGCCAGCCACCTCGCGGGCAATCTACTGGCGGTTCTCGAGCCCGATTTTGACATCGACGGTATCCGCTTTTCCGTGGCGGCCAGCGTCGGTATTGCCCTGTATCCGGCCCATGGCCTGGATACCGGGACGCTGATGAAGCATGCCGACATCGCTATGTACACGGCCAAACGCACCCGCTTCGGCTACACCGTATACGATGCTGCCGAGATTGTCGCCCCGCCGGAACGTTTGAGTCTGGTCGGCGATTTGCGCCATGCCTTGGTCAATCACGAATTCAAACTGTACTTCCAGCCTAAAGTCGATCTGCGCGCTGGTGAAATCTGCGGTGTGGAGGCGCTGGCGCGCTGGCCACATGCCGAGCGCGGGCTGGTGCCGCCGGATCAGTTCATCCCCATTCTGGAACAGACCGGCCTGATCCGCCCGTTCACGCTATGGGCCATTGAACATAGCCTGCAACAGTGCGCGCGTTGGCGTGATTCCGGCATCCATCTCACCGTGGCCGTCAATATTTCTATTCATAGCTTGTTAGATCCACAGTTCCCCGCGCAAGTGTTGTCCTTGCTGCAGCGTTACCCATCCAACCCATCGTGCTTGGTTTTGGAGATAACCGAAAGCGTGTTTCTGGGCGAGCACATCAAGGTGGGCAGCGTGCTGAACGAGTTACGTGATCACGGTATCTCGTTCTCGATCGACGATTTCGGTACGGGACATTCTTCGTTGAGCCGGTTGAAGAAACTGCCGGTCAGCGAACTGAAAATCGATCGCTCGTTTGTCATGGATATGGAAACCGACCGCGACGACGCCATTATCGTGCGCTCGACGATAGACCTGGCGCACAACCTCGGTTTGGCGGTCATCGCTGAGGGTGTTGAAAGCGAATCTACACTGAACATGCTGCGCGAAATGGGTTGTGATCTGGCGCAGGGCTACTGCATCAGCCGACCACTGCCCGTGGACGATTTCAATCGCTACCTAGAAAACGCCGGCTGGAAGGTTCCGTCGGTCTGATAACTGTCTGCGGTATCTGTGGCTAATCGCCCCTGCCATTTGAATCATTCCACATCAGCAAGCGCATACGGTAATTCGGAAAATATCAGAGCAGGTCCATCCGCAGCGCCATAATGCACCGCACCCGCCTCGCGACTGCCGATCTGAATGACGGCCAGAACCGCATAGCCGCCATCGGGATGTGGCTGAGCATTGACGACCTTACCGACACTCTGCTCGGCGACGTCGGCGCTAAAAAGATCGTCACCCGGTTGTGGCGATTGCTCGGTTGGGATACGTGCCAAATACATCTGGCGCTTGAGCTTGCCGAGATATTGCATACGGGCGACCACTTCCTGGCCGGTGTAGCAACCCTTCTTGAAGCTGACGCCGCCAATCAATCCAAAATTGACCATCTGTGGCACGAACGCATCCGCCGTTTCCGCGACAATGCTCGGCAAGCCTGCCTGAATATCCAACAGTTCCCAGGCCGCCGTGCCAACCGGCGCGGCGTGTGCGGCCAGCGCCTCCCAGAGTTTCTCCATCGCAGACAGCGGCGCGAATATTTCAAAGCGCGGCGCGATGCCGGGAATACGCAACACCGTGAACTCACCGCTCTGAGTGACGCCATCAACATCGGCCGGTAATGTCTGGATCATTCCCTCTAACGCAGACTGTGCGTTTGCCCCCGACACACCGATGTGCACTGAACGCTCGCTGGCAGGTTCCAGCGTGACAGCACTGCGCATGATGAACATCTGTAAACGCTTGCGTACCGATTCCAGCATGGCGCTGGGCATGCACAACATGTAGGCAGCGTCGCTGCGAAAGATGCGGAAGGTCGCTAGCAGACGTCCCTTGGGGCTGCAATAACCGTTGAGCTGACTGTGCGCGGCGTCCAGGTGGCGCACGTCGTTGGTGAACTGGCCCTGGAGAAATGTCTCGGCATCCGCGCCGCGCACGGCCAATATCCCGATCTGGGAGAGGTCGGCCAATACCGTTCCGGATAACGCCAGGCTGCGCTCACGCTGCGGACTGCCGAAACTGAGGACGGCATCCTGGCCGTCGAATTCCGCGCCGTGATTCTGCAAAAAGGTTTTCCACTCGGCTTGCATCTGCATTTCTCTCCCGTTTGAAAGCCCGGCCATGGTAGTCAATCTACGTTGAAGTGTCAGCCGGCCGACGACTGGGGTAATTGTGGGCTGGCATAGGCCGTGCGGCAATGCTATAAACGTGCGCAACGAAAACAGGTTCACTATGTCTACGACCGCGTCCCGGCCCAGATTTCTCAATCTCCTGCTGATCCGCATGCCCGTTGGGGCGGTCGCTTCGATCGCGCACCGTATTTCCGGCATTTTGCTGTTTCTGTCTCTCCCGCTGGCGGCCTTCCTGCTCGATCTGTCGCTGCAGGGACCGGAGGGCTTCGCCCGTGCCGCTGAGATTCTAAGTTACACACCCATTCGCGCCGTTCAAGTCGTGATCGCCTGGTCGTTTGTGCAGCATGTCCTGGCGGGCATCCGTTTTCTGCTGCTCGACATGGACATCGGCCTGAACAAATCCAGTGCGCGTGCGTCGGCCTGGACCGTGAATTGCGCCGCACCGCTGTTGACGGCGCTGTGGTTGTGGGGTGTGTGGTGAGTCGCCAGGCGCATGGCCTGCGTGCCTGGTTGCTGCAACGCATCACGGCCGCGTATCTGCTGCTATTCATCGTTTATCTGTTCATTCATTTTATCCGCACGCCCTTGAGTGATTACGATGTTTGGCACGCTTGGCTAGCCAACCCCATGGTCAACCTCGCGACCGGTCTGTTTGTGCTCTCAATACTGATTCATGCCTGGGTCGGCATCCGCGATGTGATCATCGACTACGTCACTCACACCGTCCTGCGCGTGACGCTGTTCGCCGCTGTGATATTGATGCTCGCCGGTTGTGGTTTGTGGTCGTTGCGCGTGTTGTTTCTAGCCGCCATCGGGGGGAGTGGGGCATGAGCCTGCCACGCCGTAATTTCGATACGCTGATTATCGGTGCCGGCGGCGGCGGCTTGCGTGCCGCCCTGCAATTATCGCAAGCCGAGGCGCGTGTCGCAGTGGTGTCCAAAGTCTTTCCGACCCGCTCACACACTGTCGCTGCCCAGGGTGGGGTGAATGCCGCGCTGGCCAATGTGCTGCCCGACAATTGGCATTGGCACATGTTCGACACCGTCAAAGGCAGCGATTACCTGGGCGACCAGGATGCCATCGAATACATGTGTCGTGCCGCACCGCGCGCCGTCTACGAATTGGAACACATGGGCGTGCCATTCTCGCGCCTGGACAACGGCAAGATTTACCAACGTGCCTTCGGCGGTCAGAGCCGTGATTTCGGTGGCGAACAAGCGGCACGCACCTGTGCCGCGGCAGACCGCACCGGTCATGCCATCCTGCATTCGCTGTATCAGCAGAACATCCGCGCGCGCACGCATTTCTTCGACGAATATTTCGCCATCGATCTGTTGCGCGACCGTGACGGCACGGTGCTCGGCGCGCTGGTGTTGGAAATCGCCACTGGCGAGCCTTTAATCATCGAGGCCAAGACCACGCTGCTCGCCACCGGCGGCGCGGGGCAATTGTTCCGCACCAACACCAATGCGCTCATCAACACCGGCGATGGCATGGCCATGGCCTTGCGTGCCGGCATACCGCTACAAGATATGGAGTTCTTTCAGTTCCACCCGACCGGCATTGCCGGTAAGGGCATGCTCATCACCGAGGGCGCGCGCGGCGAGGGCGGCTATTTGGTGAACGGTGAGGGCGAGCGCTTCATGGAGCGTTACGCGCCCAAAGCCAAGGATCTCGCCAGCCGCGATGTGGTCAGCCGCGCGATCTATACCGAAGTGCGTGAAGGCCGCGGCTGCGGGCCGAACAAAGATCACGTGCTGCTCAAGCTCGATCATCTCGGTGTGGATGTGGTCGCCAAGCGTCTGCCCGGCATCCGCGAGACGGTCAAGACCTTCCTCTATCTCGACCCGGCCGTGACACCGATCCCGGTCTATCCGACCGCGCATTACACCATGGGTGGCATCCCCACCAATCGCTATGGTCAGGTCGTCGTGCCCGAACACAACGGCCCGGAAGAACCGGTGCAGGGCTTATATGCTGCGGGTGAATGCGCCTGCGTGTCGGTGCACGGCGCCAATCGACTCGGCGGTAATTCGCTGCTCGACATCCTGGTGTTCGGCCGCGCCGCCGCCAATCACATCATCGATGAACTCAAGCAGACCCGTTATCACCGGCCGATGAACGATGACAGCGTCGATCAAGCCATGGCGCGTCTCAGTCGTTGGGATCGCCGTGACGGCAGCGAGACCGTCGATGGCCTCAAGCGCGAGTTACAGACGGTGATGGAACAATACTGTGGTGTGTACCGCGACGAAGCGGTGTTGCGTGAAGGCGTCGCCAAGGTCATTGAATTGGAGGCGCGCCTGCAGAACGCGCATATCACAGATCACAGCAAGGTCTTCAACACCGCGCGCATCGAGGCGCTGGAACTGGAGAACCTCATGGACATCGCGCTGGCCACCGTCTGCTCGGCGCTGGAACGTCGCGAAAGCCGTGGCGCGCACTCGCGCGTGGATTATCCCGAGCGCGACGACGTACACTGGATGCGTCACAGCCTGTTTCATAAAGAAGGGCAGCGTATGGATTACAAACCCGTGCGCATCAAACCGATCAGCGTCGACCCGTTCCCGCCGAAGAAGAGGGTGTATTAATGCGCTTCTCCATTTACCGCTTCGACCCGGACAAAGACAGCCAGCCGTACATGCAGGACTATGTGCTGGACGAAGCCAAGATCTGGCCCGGCATGATGCTGCTCGACGCGCTGTTGGAATTGAAGGCGCAGGATGAAACTCTAAGCTTCCGCCGCTCCTGCCAGGAAGGCGTATGTGGTTCCGACGGCATGAACATCAACGGTCGCAACGGCCTGGCCTGTGTCACGCCGCTCGCCAGCCTCAAAACGCCGATCGAATTACGACCGCTGCCGGCACAGCCGGTGATCCGCGATCTCATCGTCGACATGAGTCAGTTCTACAATCAATACCGCGCCGCCAAGCCCTACCTGATCAACGAAGACCCCGAGCCCGAAGTCGAACGTCTGCAATCACCGGCCGAACGCGAACAACTCGATGGTCTCTACGAATGCATCCTGTGCGCCTGTTGTTCCACCAGTTGCCCATCGTTCTGGTGGAACCCGGATAAATTTCTCGGTCCGGCTGCGCTGCTGCAATCCTGGCGCTTCCTCGCCGACAGCCGCGATCAGGCCACCGACCTGCGCCTCGACGAACTCGAAGGCCCGTTCAAACTGTTCCGCTGTCACACCATCATGAACTGCGTCGAGGTCTGTCCGAAAGGCCTCAACCCGACCCGCGCCATCGGTCGCATCAAAGAACTGATGCTGAAACGGTCGATGTGATGCAGCCGCAGACCACTATCACCGAGCTCAATCGTCTGCGTTGGCAATGTCGGCGCGGCATGCGCGAGTTGGATATTCTGCTGTTGCAGTTTCTGGATGATGGTTATGCTGATCTGAATATTTCGGCTGCCCAGGCTTTCAACCGTCTGCTCGATAGTCCCGACGCGCTGCTCCTCGAATGGCTGCTCGGTCGTCAACTCCCCAGCGACAAGGAAGTCGCCGATGTCGTCCAACGCATACGCCGCCGCCCTGCGGCTTGAACTGAAACCGTCGCGCCAGCGCCGTTACTGGCGTTGGCTGACGCACCTCTGCTGTCATCGCCAGCACTGCCGATGCTGCAATCGCCGTGGCTGGTCGCCGCTGTCGTAGTTATCCTGCTGCTGAGTCTGTATCGATCGCGCGCCGAACCGACTATCACCTTGCTGTGGCATAGCGATGGCCGCTGGACGTTGTTCGAGGACGGTAGCGAGATGGCTGTATCGCTCGCAGAGCCTCCCTTCATTCAGCCTTGGCTGGTGATCCTGCCACTGCGCGTAGACGCTCAACGCCGTGCACGGCGCATCGCCATCTTTCCGGATATGTTGCCGGCGCAGGACTTCAGACGTCTTAGGGTGAGACTGCGCAGTCGGCGGGAAGATGTGTTAAAGGCTGGTGATGGCTTGGCGTAAGGACCGGTAGGATGGGTGAAGCGCAGCGTAACCCATCGCGCGGCTGTCCTGGTGCGTTGTTGTCCACACCACGGCTCGGGCGGGCGTCGTCGAGCAGAATACAGCCGGCGGGTACGGTGAATGATGGGTTGCGCTGCGCTTCACCCATCCTACGGTGCTACCCGAAGCACCCCGCTTGCCGTACCCTATCGCACCATGGCCATCGAAATCGAACGTAAATTCCTCATCCTCAATGACGCTTGGCGTGCCGCGGCAGATGCCGGCACACAGTATCGGCAGGGCTACCTGAGCCGGGTGACCGGAACGGAGGCGGTGCGCAGTTCCGTGCGCGTGCGTACCGACGGCGAATGCGCCTACCTCAACATCAAGAGCGCGACGCTGGGCATCCGCCGGCAGGAATTCGAATATGAAATTCCGCTGGCGGATGCCGAGACAATCCTGGCCGATCTATGCGTGGGTGCGGTGGTGGAGAAGACCCGCTATCACGTCACCGTGGGTGCGCATGTCTGGGAGATCGACGTATTCGCCGGGCGAACGCGGGACTGATCGTCGCCGAGATCGAACTGCGGCATGAGGACGAAGCATTCGAGCGGCCCGACTGGCTGGGTGCGGAAGTCTCCGACGATCCGCGTTATTACAATGTCTGTCTGGCCGAACGGCCGTACAGCAGTTGGTGACTATGGATAGCCCACTGCGTTTAGGTTGGTTCGCGCTGCTGCTCTTAGTCGCCGCGTTGACGGGCTGTTCGCAGCCTGCACATGACTCGATTCGTCTTGCGCTGGCCGGTGAGGCGACCAATCTCGATCCGCGCTTTGCCACCGATGCGACCTCGGCGCGACTGAATCGACTCATCTACGCGCGCCTCGTCGACTTCGATGAGCATGCCCAACCGCAGCCGGCGTTGGCGACTTGGAAGCCGCTGTCTCCGACGCATTACCGCTTTCATCTCGGTGGACAGGCGCGCGAATTCCATGATGGTACGCGACTGACGGCAACCGACGTCAAGGCGACCTACGACTTCATCCTCGACCCGGCCAATGCCGCGCCGCACCGCACGGCCTTGGCCTTGATCACGCGCATCGAGGTCATTGATGCCGATACGTTGGATTTTTATCTGAGTCGTCCCGACCTGCTGTTTCCGGGCTATCTGGTGATCGGCATTCTTCCCGAACGCTTGGCCCGTCAACCGCAAGGCGACAACATCACACCCATGGGGAGTGGGCCGCTCATCTATCTCGACCGACCCGAACCTGGCAGCGTGCGCCTGCGGCGGCAACGCGACGGTCAGATTATCGAACTGGTGCGCGTGCCCGATGCGACGGTGCGTGTCCTGAAACTGCTGCGCGGCGAGGTCGATCTGTTGCAGAACGATCTGCCGGCCGAGTTGATTCGTTATCTGGCTCAGCACGCGGACATCCAAGTGCGTCGTACCACCGGCAGCAATTTTGCCTACTTGGGTTTCAATCTTGAAGATACCAATACCGGTCGACTGGAGGTGCGCCAGGCGGTTGCGCATGCGCTGGATCGTGAGGCGATCATCAAATATGTCCTCGACGAAGGTGCCCGACCGGCCGGCGCGATGCTGCCACCGGAACACTGGGCGGGATCCCACGAACTTACGGGTGTAGCGTACGATCCGGACCGGGCGCGTGCGTTGCTGACTTCAGCCGGGTATGGCCCGCAACGTCCACTCACGTTGACCTACAAGACCTCCAACGACGCCGTGCGCATCCGTCTGGCAACCGTCATTCAGGACCAACTCGCCAAAGTCGGTATTCAAGTGGAACTCAAGACCTATGACTGGGGCACCTTCTACGGCGACATCAAGGCCGGCCGTTTTCAGCTCTACAGTCTGGCGTGGGTCGGCGTGAACACGCCGGACATCTTCCGCTATGCGTTTCATAGCGCGTCATTGCCACCCGACGGCGCGAACCGCGGACGTTTCCGCGACGCGACGGTGGATGCGTTGATCACCGCCGCCGAACAAGTCCCCGCGCAGGCGGATCAGATTACGCTGTACCATGCCTTGCAGGCGCGTCTGCTGGAGACCTTGCCGCTGGTGCCGCTTTGGTACGAAGATCAGGTCTACGCCGCACGTGCAGATATCGAAGGCTACCGCCTCGCGGCGGATGGCAACTACGACGGACTTTTGGATGTGAAGCGAAATGCAAAATGATGCGTTGATCCGTATCAGCCTGGCCGAACAGGTTCTGGAACTGCTGGTGAGTGGTGTTGTGCAGGCACGCTATGCGGTATCGACTGGCAGCAACGGGCCTGGTGAATGTAACGGCAGCGGCTGTACACCGCGCGGTTGGCATGAAATCTACGCCAAGATTGGCGCCAGTGCCGCGCCGGATACCGTGTTTGTCGGCCGTGAGCCCACCGGTGAAATCTACAGCGCAGAACTGGCTCAGCAATTTGATGACCGCGACTGGATACTGACGCGCATCCTCTGGCTCAGTGGTCTGGAGCCGGGGCGCAATCAGGGCGGGCAGGTCGATACCCTGAATCGTTATATCTATCTGCACGGTTGCCCGGACAGTACGCAATTAGGTGAACCGGGCTCGCATGGTTGTGTGCGCATGCGCAATGCCGAGATCATCGAACTGTTCGAACGGGTCGAGGCGGGCACACCGGTGTGGATTCAGGAGGCGCCGTTCGATGCGGCGTCGCCGCGCTCTGCCTAAATAAAGTCGCACCAATTAGCGGGACCGCACCCACGCCTTGCGTACTTCCCGGGTGCTACCCCAAGTGTAGTGCGCGCATTGCGGGATGACAGGCTGGTCGACGTTAAACGATATGCAGTGTCTCGCTGCGCGCACCCTTTGCCCGCAGACCCCAGTCACTGTCACGCAGCCAGATCTCAAGATCGGCGGCATTGCGCGGGCGGCTGATGTAGTAACCCTGCGCGGTGTCGCAGCCGAGCATTTCCAGCAACTGCAATACGTCATGATCCTGCACGCCCTCGGCGACGACTTCACGGCCGATGTTGTGCGAGAGGTCGATGATGGAACGCACGATGACGGCATTGTGTTCGTCTTCGGCCATGTCGATGACGAAGGACTTGTCGATTTTGAGTTCGTTGACGGGCAAGCGTTTCAGATAGCTCAGCGAGGACAGTCCGGTGCCAAAATCGTCGATCGACAGACGGATGCCCATGGCCGACAGTCGCTCGAAAATATCCATCGCGCGCGCCAGATCGGACATCATCGCGCTTTCCGTGAGTTCGATGGAAAGATAGGTGGCGGGCAAGTCCGCCGCTTTGAGAATCGCGGCGATGTGGTTGGGTAGATTCATATCGTGCAGACTGTGCGCGGAAAGGTTCACGGCGATGCGCAGGCTGATGCCGCGCTCACGCCAGTCGCAGCATTGCTGCACGGCGGCCTGTAAAACCCAATCGGTGAGGCTGGCAATCAGGCCATTCTGCTCGGCCAAATGCACGAACTCTTCGGGTTGTATAAGTCCGAGAGTCGGATGCTGCCAGCGCACCAACGCCTCGACGTCGTAGGTGCGGTGTTGACGCAGGTTCACCTTGGGCTGGTAGTGCAGTTCGAGCTGTCCGGCAGTAATGGCTTCACGCAGCTCGCCGATCAAGGTCAGGCGCCGGAGGCTGTGCGGATTCTGATCCTGCGCGTAGATGCTGTAGCCCGTGCCGCTGCGTTTGGCCTGATACATGGCGACATCGGCATGCTGCAATAAAGTTTCCGCATCAGTGCCGTGCTGTGGGTACAAAGCAATACCGATGCTGGATTTGACCGACAGTGACATGCCATTGATGGGGATGGCGACATCCAAGGCCGAGATGAGTTTCACGACACAATTCATCGCGTCCTGCAATTCCGCGTCGGGTAACAGCACGGCAAATTCATCACCGCCCAGTCGCGCTACGGTGTCGGTTTCCCGCAGGACGGCGCTGATGCGCTTACCGACCTGCTGCAAAACGTAATCACCGAAGTGATGACCGAGGGTGTCGTTCACTTCTTTGAACCGGTCCAGGTCCATGATGAACAGCGCCAGTGGCTGGCCCTCGCGGTGCGCGCGATGCAATGCCTGTTCGATGCGATCGTAGAGCAGCGTACGATTGGGTAACTCGGTCAGGTCGTCGTGCAGAGCCTGGTAGACCAACTGGGCATTTTGTTTATTCAGGTGTTTGGTGAGCAGGGCCGTGATAATGAGCGCGCCCCAGACGGCGATCCAGATCACTACGCCGCCGGTAATCAACATGCGCATACCCAGACTGCGCAGGGTGGCGAAATCCGCATCGATGGCGGGATGGACCAGGGTTAAACGGTACTCGGTTCCCGGCACATACACCGAGGCCCAGGTGTAGCTGAGTTCGCGCACTTCGATCTGGCCTGAATCGGCGTGGGTGTTGGTTGCCAATGACGCGAACAATTCCGCTTTGGCGGGGAACTCGTCACGTTCCAGTCCGCCCAGTGAGATGGCATTGCCATCGGCGGTGTGCAGCAAGAATAATCGGGCGTGTTGCAGGTAAGGAAAGCGCAGGTCTTGCAGCTTGGCGAGATCCGGTGGCGACACTTGCAGCGCAGGCGCCATGTACCCGGCGATTTCCTCCATGGCGTGCTGCATCGCCTTGCTTTCACGAAGTGCAGCGGATTCGTTGGCGATGCGATAGGCCATAAGGCCAAACACCGTCAGCACCAACAGGGCGATCGCGATAAACGACGCAAGCAAGCGCGTGCGGATAGACATAGCTTAAAGCGGCCTTTCAGTCGTCTTGATTATTAGTATTGATGCCAGCCAGGTTGTAGAAGGGGCAAACGCGCAACAAGGCCGCAGCGATATTGAGCAGACCGAACAGGCCGACGAGGGTCGCGACCAAGCGATCGTCGATGACGGTCGTGTCGATAAAACCCACCCACACCAATCGCCGCACCGATACCCAAGCGCAGTATCTGGTCGAAACGCCCGACATTTGGTTGCCTGTACGACCCCATTGCCGATCTACCTCTACGAACTGCCATCCTTGCTCGCCGGAGAATCCGCCAAAACCTACCAGAATCAGCGATTATTCTCACATGTATAGGGTTATATCCCATTCTCAAGAGTAACGCCATATTCCAGCACACTCGGTATAATGCGGCGGCATGAGGGGATTCACTGCCATCGTTTTTTTAGTGCTGCGCCGGCTGGTGGCGACCCTTGGCGTGGTACTGGGCGTGGCCGTTCTGGTATTTTTGCTGATTCATCTCATCCCTGGCGATCCTGTCGATGTCATGTTGGGCGAATCCGCACAAGCGGCCGATCGCGCCGCTCTGCGCCAGGCGATGGGCTTGGACCTGCCCGTCCCCGTGCAACTGATCAACTACCTCGAAGGCCTGGCACACCTCGATCTGGGCCGCTCGCTGTATTCGCAACGCCCGATCATCGAGTTGTTGGCCGAACGCCTGCCCGCCACGTTGGAGCTGACCGCTGTGTCGCTTGCCTTCACGTTGGCCTTGGCCCTGCCGTTGGGCTTGCTGGCCGCCGCCCGCCGTGATTCCGCTTGGGATCACGGCGCGATGAGTTTCTCGTTGATTGGCGTATCCATTCCCCATTTTTGGTTAGGGCCGTTGCTGATCATGGTGTTTTCGCTGTGGCTGGGGTGGCTGCCGGTGAGCGGGCGGGAAGGGCCGGGCGCGGTCGTCTTGCCGGCCCTGACCCTGGGCATGGCCATGTCGGCCATCCTGGCGCGCATGATTCGCAGCAGTGTGTTGGAAGTGCTCAACGAAGATTACATCCGTACCGCGTATGCCAAGGGCTTGTCGCGCCGTCAGGTGGTGCTGCGCCATGCCTTGCCCAATGCGCTGCTGCCGGTGATCACTATTCTCGGTCTGCAACTGGGCGGCCTGCTGGCGGGTGCGGTGATCACCGAGACGGTGTTTTCCTGGCCGGGTATCGGCCTGCTGACGATCGAGGCGATCCAGACGCGCGACTATCCGGTGGTGCAGGCCTGCGTGCTGCTGATCTCGCTGACCTATGTCCTCGTCAACAGTCTTACCGATCTGGTCTACGCGCTGATCGATCCGCGTATTCGCACCGGAGCTGCAACATGAAAGTGCGCGAGTTCTGGCCGGCCGGCATTGTCATTCTGTGGGCGTTGACCGGTCTGGTGGCACCGTGGCTGCCCCTCGAACCCAATGCAATTCGTCTGGACCTTATCCTGCAATCGCCGATTCAGTCCCGCGGACTGGGCTTCGACGACCTCGGGCGGCCGTTGCTGGATCGTTTGATCTTCGGCGCGACCACCTCGTTCCTGGTCGCGTTCTGGGTGGTGGGGCTGGCCAGCCTTGCGGGCACCCTGATCGGCAGTTTCAGTGCCTATATCGGCGGCTTTTGGGATCGTCAGCTGGTGCATGTCATCGATCTGTTCCTGGCGTTTCCAGGTATCCTGCTGGCGATTGCGCTGGCCGGCATCCTGGGTCCGGGGATCGAGAACGTCGTCATCGCCTTGACCGTGGTCGGTTGGGTCGGATACGCGCGGCTGGCCCGCGCTCAGGTGCTGTCGCTGAAGAGTCGCGATCATGTGCAGGCCGCCATTGCCTTGGGTGTGCCGCATGGGCGTATCGTGCGTACGCACCTGCTGCCGCTGATCAGCGCACCGCTGATCGTCGAGGCGACCTTCGGCATCGCCGCCGTGGTCGTCGCCGAAGCGGGGCTGTCGTTCCTCGGTCTCGGGGTGCAGCCACCCGAGGCGTCGTGGGGCAGCATGATCCGCGACGGCACCCGTTATCTGCTGGTCGCCCCGCATATGGTATTAGTGCCGGGCTTGGCGATGGTCGCGGTGGTATTGGCCGTGAACCTGCTCGGCGACCGTTTGCGTGATCGCTTGGATGTACGCGGTGGCGGGGAGTAGAGAGTCGCAACCAACTCGTCATTGCGAGGATGCCTTGACCCGAAGGGTAAGGTACCCATAACGAAGCCCGTAGGGATTCTATGGGCGCAGCGACGCGGCAATCTCCCGGGCATTGATTGGATGTTTGGGAGATTGCTTCGCTTCGCTCGCAATGACGAGTTTAGTGAATTGACAAGAGATACCTTAACTCAACCTGGAGTTGGAATTACCCATGTCCCTCGGCCACGTTATGACCGATATCGCCGGCACCGCGCTCAGCGACGATGACCGACGTCGGCTGCGCCACCCACAGGTCGGTGGGGTGATCCTGTTTTCCCGCAACTATGAATCGCCCGAGCAGATCACTGCCCTGGTGGCCGAACTGCATCGGTTGCGTGAGCCGCGCCTGTTGATTGCGGTCGATCAGGAAGGCGGGCGCGTGCAACGCTTTCGCGATGGCTTCACGCGTTTGCCGCCGGTGGGTGAACTCGGTCTTGTCTATGACCGGGATCCACGCCGCGCCCGCACGCTGGCAACGCAAACCGGCTGGCTGATGGCCGCTGAATTGCGCGCCGTCGGCGTTGATCTGAGTTTTGCGCCGGTGCTCGATCTCAATCGCGAAATCTGTCCCGTCATCGGCGACCGCGCCTTTCACCGTGATCCTGAGGTTGTCGCCGATCTTGCCGCAGCCTATCAGAAGGGCATGCAGACGGCGGGCATGCAGGCCGTTGGCAAACACTTTCCCGGCCATGGCGGTGTGACGGTGGATTCGCATCTGGCCTTGCCGACCGACACGCGCCGCTTCGTCGATATTCAGATGGAGGATATGCGCCCGTTCGCGCGCTTGGTACATCACGGGCTCGCCGGCATGATGGCCGCGCATGTGATTTATGCCGCGGCCGACGCGCAACCGGCCGGCTTTTCGCGCTTCTGGTTACATGATCAATTGCGCGGTGAACTGGGTTTTCAAGGCGTCATTTTCAGTGACGATTTAAGCATGGCCGCGGCGGATTTTGCCGGTGATTATCCGGCCCGCGCGCGCGCCGCACTGCGAGCCGGCTGCGATATGATCCTGGTGTGCAACCGATCCGATGCAGCGGATGCGGTGCTCGATAGCCTGGGTGACTATGCCGATCCCGCCGCGCACATGCGCCTGGCGCGTCTCCACGGACGTCACGGCCAGGACTGGAATAGCTTGCGCGGCAGCGATGCCTGGCAGCGCGCCGTCGCTGCGATCAACAGTTATGATGATGCGCCTCTGCTGGATATGGACATGTGATGATGACAACCGCGACGAACAAGCGGCCACGCATTGGCATCGCCCTGGGCGGTGGCGCCGCGCGTGGTTGGGCGCATATCGGCATTCTGCGCTGGCTGCGCGAGCACGACCTCGAACCCGATATCATCTGCGGTACCTCGATCGGTGCGCTGGTCGGCGCGGCGGCGGCGGCCGGCAACCTTGACGAATTTGAAAGCTGGGTGCGCGAACTCACCTGGCAAGATGTCGTGTCCTATTTGGATGTGAGTTTCGGCGGCGGTCTGATCAGCGGCAAGCGCCTGTTTCAGTATTTCGAGTCACGACTGCCGGATCGGAACATTGAAGACTTGCAGCGACCCTTCGGTGCGGTGGCAACGGAACTCACGTCGGGACAGGAGGTGTGGTTTCGCGAGGGTTCCATGTATCGCGCCGTGCGTGCCTCGGTCGCGCTGCCGGGTTTGATGACACCGGTGAAAGTCGGCGAGCAATGGCTGGTCGATGGAGGTTTGGTTAATCCGGTGCCGGTCTCGTTGTGCCGCGCGCTGGGTGCAGAACGCATTATCGCAATCGATATCAACGCCGATCTGCTCAATCGACGTGCCACTGAAATGCAAGAAACAGACAACAATCATCGCCTGGATAAAGCGCTCAGCCGCATGCAGGAAATTCCCTGGCTGGACTTGCTTGGCGAAGGATTCAAAACCAAGACGCAGCAGTGGGTCAACGATTTCAAGCGCGACAGTAATGCGTTGCCATCACTGGTCGACGTGCTGACGCAAAGCGTTTACATTATGCAAATGCGCATTACCCGTGCACGCATGGCCGGAGACCCGCCGGATATTCTGCTCTCGCCGAAGCTCGGACATATCCGCTTGGTGGAGTTCCACCGCGCGGCCGAGGCCATCGATATTGGTTATCGATGTGCGGACGAGCTGGGCGCGGCAATCACTGAACGGCTGCGCTGACACAATCGTCTCGGCGCCAATCACGACAGGATGCCAATATGGCTGACAAACTGTTTATCGTCATCGTCAACGCCGATCCAGCCAACGGTGCCGAGTTGGGGCCGCCGTTTTTTCAGGCGACCGTTGCCGCGGCCATGGAGTACGAAGTCGAGATCGTGCTGAGTGGGCGCGCCGGTGAGTTGGCCAAAAAGGGCGTTGCCGAAAAACTGTTTGTGCAGGAAGGCGGCAACAAAAGTGTCTACGATTTTATTAAAGATGCGCACGAAGCCGGCGTGGTCATCAAGCTGTGCACGCCGACACTGGAAATATGGAGCGACGATCTGATTCCGGAGATCGCCGAAACCGTCGGTGGAGCCTACATCATCAGTGAGGCCATGAACGACGACACCGTCACCTTTACCTATTAACGAGGTCGCATGAGCATTACAGCCGAACAGGCCCGACAGATCTACGCGGAAGCGGATCTGCTCCACACACCCGCACAGGTCAACGAGGCCTTGGACCGCATGGCGGCCTTGATCACAACCGATCTGAGTGAGCGCGATCCGATTATCATCTGCGTCATGACCGGCGGTTTGATTCCGGCCGGCCATCTGCTGACGCGCTTGGATTTCCCGCTGCACATCGATTATCTGCACGCCACGCGTTATCGCGGCACGACTCGTGGCGGCGAATTGCGCTGGATCACGCGGCCATTGCTGCCCTTTGTCGACCGCACTGTACTGGTGATCGACGATATCCTCGACGAAGGTCTGACCCTCGCGGCTATCCAAGACGAATTGCGCGCGCAAGGTGCCGCTGCAGTCTATAGTGCCGTGTTGGTACAGAAGCAGCATGATCGTCGGCCTGAGCAGATTACCGCCGACTACGTCGGTCTGGAGGTCGTGGATCGTTATGTCTTCGGCTGCGGTATGGATTATCACGGCTATCACCGCAACCTGCCCGGTATCTATGCCGTGCGCGGCCTGTAGACTGAAACAACTTCGGAGAGTGAGTGCAACATGACAGGATTGGCAATCATCGGTGGCACAGGCCTGACCAGCCTGAAGAATCTGGAAATCGAGCGGCGCGAGGTCATGCACACGCCGTATGGCGAGCCGTCCGGTCCGCTGGTGCATGGCAAGATGTGTGGTCGCCCGGTGGTATTCATACCGCGACACGGCACCGCACACACGATTCCGCCACATGAGGTGAATTACCGCGCCAACCTCTGGGCGCTGGATCATATCGGTATCACCAAGATTATCGCCGTGGCCGCCGTCGGCGGTATTACTGTCGCGATGGCGCCGCAGACCTTGGTGATTCCGGATCAGATCATCGACTACACCTGGGCACGGCAACACACGTTTTTTCAGGGCGATCTCGCCAGAGTCACGCACATCGATTTCACTCACCCCTATAGCGCGGACTTGCGCAACATGCTGTTGCAGGCCGGTCGAGAGGCGAACCTCGAGTTGCACGACGGTGGCACCTACGGTGCGACGCAAGGCCCGCGTCTGGAAACCGCGGCCGAGATCATCCGGCTGGAACGCGACGGCTGCGATATTGTCGGCATGACCGGCATGCCCGAGGCCGCCCTCGCGCGCGAACTGGAATTGTCTTACGCCGCCGTCGCTGTGGTGGCCAATTGGGCGGCCGGGCGCGGGCCCGGTGAAATCAGCATGGATGATATCGAACGCAATCTGAGGACCGGCATGGATCGGGTGCGGGCATTGTTGGAACAGGTTATCCCGATCATCGAATGACAGTCAGTCACGTGAGATAAAGGTGAAACAGCGATTATGACGACGGAGCGTACCCGGGACTTCGAACGCTATGCCGTGACGGCGGCATTGGCGCTGCTGGTGTTTGGCTGTTATCTGGTGGTGCGGCCGTTCATCACGGCAATTTTATGGGCCGGCATTATCACTGTCTCTACCTGGGGCATTTATCTGCGGGTCCGGGCCTGGCTCGGTCAACGACGCGGGCTGGCCGCTGCGGTGATGGGCTTGGCACTCACGGCGGTGCTGCTGGTGCCGATCACGACGCTTGGGCTGACGCTGATCAGCAACTGGCATTTGCTGTCGGATCGCGTCAGCACATTAATGGCCAGTGGTCTGGGAGCGCCGCCGACGTGGCTGAGCGGACTGCCACTGCTCGGAGAGACCGCCACGCAGTATTGGCAGTCCGTCGCCGCCAATCCGGATGTACTCTCCCAGGATCTCAAGCCGTTGGTCAAACCGGTGAAGGATTTCTTCCTGGCCTTCACGGCTGGTTTGGGCGGTGGTTTGTTGGAATTCGCCTTGGCGCTGGTGCTCTCGACCCTGCTGTACATGTGGGGTGAGAACGCCCGTTATGTCATCACCCGCATCGCGACGCATCTCGGTGGCGAAACCGGGCACCGGCAAGTGAGCGTGGTCGCCTCCACGGTGCGCGGCGTCTTCAATGGCGTCATCGGCACTTCGGCCGCACAGGCCCTGTTGGGTTTGATCGGCTTCTGGTTGGCCGGCGTACCGGGTGCCATTCTGCTCGGTATGGCGACATTCTTTTTGTCCGTGGTGCCCGGTGGTCCGGTGGTGCTGTGGCTGCCGGCCGCGATCTGGTTGAATGTGACCGGTGAAACCGGCTGGGCGATCTTCATGGCCGCCTGGGGCTTTTTCGTCATCAGCGGTGCCGACAATATCTTGCGTCCGTTGCTGATTGGTAAAGGCGTGCAGGCACCGCTGGCGCTGATTTTTCTCGGCGTGATCGGCGGCATTCTCGCCTTCGGTTTTCTCGGCTTGTTTATCGGCCCAACGCTGCTGGCGATTGCCTATAACCTGTATCTGGATTGGCTGGCGGAGCGTGAGGCGGTCAAAACCGCGGGAATAGCCGTGCAAGAAAATCCTGATTGAGCTTTGAAGTAAATGGCACTTACTTAAGCGGTCTACCAATGTAGGGTGGGTTAGGCACGCAGTTTGTGCCGTAACCCACCAAGCGTTGCGCAGCAACACAGCCCGTTTATTCAAGGTGTGCCTGACGCGCACGCTTGGTGGGTTACGGCACAAACTGCGTGCCTAACCCACCCTACATCGGATAGGCAGCCGCTTAAGTAAGTGCCATTCATCTCTGAAGTGTTATTCGGCCTTCGTCGGAATGACGGTTTGATTACGATTATCGCGGTGATGCTTGCCCAGGCGCAGTGATAGGTGCAGTGACAGACGCAGAGACCGGCGTAACCCGCACCAGCACGCCAAAGCGCGGGTGATCCAGATAATTCAGTTCACCGCTGCGCAGGCGCCGCGACTCTTGCAGACGCACAGGCACTCCCAACGTCGAATCCCGGTAGAGCAGATCGACATCCGCTTGCAGGATTTCGCCGGCGATTAGATTTACGGTCCCATCGAGTAGCGGTGTTGCCGCTTGGCTTACCGATGCTGCAGACAACTGGCCGTCACCTGTACTATCAGCAGCGAACTTTGAAAGGCCTGACGGTAGATCCGTTACTGGCAAGGCGACACCCGCGGGAATCTGCACCAGCACCGGCCGCGCTTGCGTCACCGGCCAGCCAGGCTGCTGCCAATACCAATGCAACAACAGGCGATGGCGATCGGAGCGACGCAGCGTATCGGCGATTGCCTGCAGATTGCGTGGACCTTCCAGCAGACTTGTGGAATTCTCACCCAGCATCAGGCTGCGTTCAGTGTCTGGTAGTGTTCGCGGCGCAGACCATTGCTCGGCACCGGTGTCGGGCTGCAACGCGGAATACACCACCAGTTCTACTGTGTAATCCACCGCGACCGCGTTGGCGCTGATCGTCATCAGGCCGAGGCTTATCGGCACAAGATACCGCGCCCATCGGTTCAATAATGATTTGACTGGCTCGCGCATGGTCTTAGTCCTTTCCACTCAGTTCACGCAATACGCCGCCGACCGCGTCGATACGTGCGGGGGTATCTATCATGTCGGCAAAGAAACGCAGTTTATCAGCGCCATCGAGTTTGTAACGCCTCGGTTGGGTCTGTATCAGGCGGATCACCCGCAACGAATCCACGCTGGGATCCGGATTGAACAGGATACGCCCGGCGGTTTCGCCCGCATTGATCTTCTTGACGCCCAGCGGTAGCGCCAGCAATTTGAGCTCGGTGACGGCGAACAGATCCTTGACCGGTTGCGGTAACAGACCGAAGCGGTCGATCATCTCCACCTGCAATTCGCGCAACGCCTCAGTGTCGGCGGCACTGGCGATCCGTTTATAGAGAATCAGACGTGCATGTACGTCCGGCAGGTAGTCGTCCGGGATCAATGTCGGGATATGCAAATCGATTTCGGCACCATGATCCAGCGGTCGATCGAGCTGCGGGTCTTTGCCTTGCTTAAGTGCTTTCACGGCGCGTTCCAACAATTCTGAGTACAGCGTGAAGCCGACTTCCTGGATCTGACCACTTTGCTCATCACCGAGCAGCTCGCCGGCACCGCGAATTTCCAAGTCGTGTGTCGCCAAGGTGAAGCCGGCGCCCAGCTCTTCCAGAGAGGCGATCGCTTCGAGACGTTTGACGGCATCTGTGCTTATTGCGCTGCGTGGCGGCGTGATCAGATAGGCATAGGCGCGGTGATGCGAACGGCCGACACGCCCGCGCAATTGGTGTAATTGCGCCAGGCCAAGTTTGTCGGCGCGGTTGATGATGATGGTATTGGCCGTGGGCACGTCGATGCCGCTTTCGATGATGGTGGTGCACACCAGTAGATTGCAGCGCCGGTGATAGAAATCCAGCATCACTTGTTCCAGTTCGCGTTCGCGCATCTGGCCGTGACCGATCTGGATGCTGGCCTCGGGGACCAACTCGCCGAGTTCACGGGCGATACGCTCGATGCTCTCGACCTCGTTGTGCAGGAAATACACCTGACCGCCGCGTTTGATTTCGCGCAGACAGGCCTCGCGCAAGGTCTGTTTGTCCCATTCGCAGACGAAGGTCTTGATGGCCATGCGCTGCACCGGCGGTGTGGCGATGATCGACAGGTCGCGCAAGCCCGACAGCGACATATTCAGTGTGCGCGGGATCGGTGTCGCGGTGAGCGTCAGCAGATCGACCTCGGCGCGCAGCGCCTTCAGCGCTCCTTGTGGCGCACGCCGAAGCGGTGTTCCTCGTCGATGATCGCCAGACCGAGATTCTTGAAGCGCACATCGTCCTGCAGGAGCTTGTGCGTGCCGATGACGATGTCGACCTTGCCATCGGCCAGCGCATCGAGAATTTCCTTCTGCTGCTTGGCGGTGCGGAACCGCGACAGCGCCTCGATACGCAGCGGCCAATCGGCCATGCGGTCGCGGAAATTCTGGAAATGCTGTTGCGCGAGCAGGGTGGTCGGCACCAGAACGGCGACCTGGCGTCCGGCCTGCGCGGCGACGAACGCAGCGCGCATCGCGACTTCGGTCTTGCCAAAGCCGACATCGCCGCAAACCACGCGGTCCATCGGGCGTGGCGAGGCCAGGTCTTCCAGGACGGCGTCGATGGCGCTCTGCTGATCTGCAGTTTCCTCGAACGGGAAGGTGCTGGCGAACTGCCGGTATTCCTCGGTGTGGATATCGAAGGCATGGCCACCGCGCGCCTGACGTTGCGCCTGGATTTCCAACAACTCGGCGGCGACATCGCGCACGCGCTCAGCGGCCCTGCGACGCGCCTTCTGCCATTGGTCCGAGCCCAGCTTATGCAGCGGCGCCTGTTCCGGCGCGGTGCCGGTATAGCGGCTGATCAGATGCAACGAGGCGACCGGCACATAGAGTTTGTCGCCACCGGCATATTCGAGCGTGAGGAATTCCGTTTCCATATCGGCGACGCGTAATTTCTGCAGGCCGAGGTAGCGACCGACGCCATGATCTTCATGCACGACCGGCGCGCCGGGCGCGAGATCGGTGAGGTCGCGGATCAGTGTTTCAGGATCGCGGACTGCCTTGCGTCGTGCGCGTTGATGCGTGCGCAGTCCAAGTAACTGGGTTTCGGTAATGATCGCCAGGCCGCGATCGCGTAGCAGCAGACCTTGTTCCAGCGGCGCGACACCCAGTGCCAGCGGCGTGTTGCTGCCGATGAATTCGGCCCAGCTCTCACAGGTGCTCGGATGAATACTTTGATCGCGCAGCAGATCGCGGAGGCTTTCGCGACGTCCGGCCGATTCGGCGACGATCAGTATGCGTCCGTTGCCTTCGGCGAACTCGGCGATGAATTGTTTGAGCTGCGCGGCCGGCTCCGGATTGCGCGGTTTGAAACTGACATCGGGCAGGGCGCGGGCGGTGAAATTGCGGTCTGATCCTGTCGGATGTTCCAGTTCGAAACGATCGAGCTCCACGCGCGCGTAACGCTCGCTCAGCGTCTGTAGTTCAGCGCGCGTGAGATACAACTCATCAGGGCGCAACAGCGGCCGTTCAATATCGTGACGACGTTGTTCGTAGCGGTCTTCGAGTTGTGTCCAGAATGCCTGCGCGGCGGCTTCGCAGCCGGGCAGTGTCATCATCACAGCATTGTCGGGCAGATATTCGAACAGGGTTGCCGTGGTCGCGAAGAACAACGGTAAGTAATATTCGATACCGCTGGGTGCGAGTCCCTGACTGACATCGCGGTAGACCACGCTGCGTTGTGGATCGCCCTCGAAACGGGCGCGGTAGGTCTGGCGGAAGCGGGTGATGGCCGATTCATTGAGCGGAAATTCGCGCGCCGGCAGCAAGCGGATGCGCTCGACCTTGGCGATGGAGCGCTGCGTTTCCGGATCGAAGGTGCGGATGCTTTCGACCTCGTCATCGAGCAGGTCGACACGATAAGGAAGGTCGGCGCCCATCGGATATAAATCGAGCAATGAACCGCGGATCGTGAATTCACCGCGCTCCATCACCTGCGAAACATAGCGATAGCCGGCCTGATCGAGCTGGCCGCGCAGCTTATCCAGATCCAGCTGTTCGCCGACATCCAGCAGCAGGCTGCTCTGGGTAAGATAATCGCGGGGTGCCACGCGCTGCAGCAGCGTCGCAATCGGCAGTATCAACGTTCCCTGTTGCAGATCCGGTAAGCGATACAGACAGGCGACGCGCTGCGAGACGATATCCTGATGCGGCGAGAAGGCGTCGTAGGGCAGGGTTTCCCAGTCGGGAAAGTTCAATCGCGCTTGGTCTGTGGCGCCGGCGAAGTAGTCCAGATCCTGTTGCAGTCGTTCGGCGGTCTGAGTGTCGGGTGTAACGATGATCAGCGGTCGATCGCTGTTCGCTGCGCTGGCCAGTGTCATGGCCAGACTGTCGCCGTGCAGACCGCCCCACCGTGCCTGTACGCTCGATTCCGGCAGTGGCGGTGATTCAGCCGCGAGTGATTGCACCTCGCCTGGAGCGGTTTGAGATTTTACCTTGGACATTGGGCGTGGGATCGAAGAGGCGAGTCGTTTGCGGCTGTAAGGCTGCGTATTCTCCCACATGCGTGCTCAGGCCGCACCTCGCATATTTCCCATAAAAAAGCCCGTATTCAGCCATGAATACGGGCCGGATTGCGATTGGGTTATCTCAGATAAACAAGCAGACGTCCGCATCCTTACCGATCGGCAGGAAGTAGGTGGCACCGACATAGTCCACGCCGCCGATGAATTCATCGTGGCTGAAGCCGAACACATCCACCGTCATCTGGCAGGCGTACATTTTCACGTCCGCTTCGATGCACAGATCGCGCAGCTCGCCGACCGTGGCGACGCCCTTGTTCTTGAAGGTCTGCTTCATCAGGCTCGTCGCGACCTTCTCGAAACCGGGAACGCCGGCCATCAGCAGGTTCGGCATCGGCCAGGTGAAATCCTGGAACCACTTCGGACCGAACGGCATTTTCATCGGCATCGCCGGGTTGCCGAGCGGGCTGACTTCGGACGGAATTTCCTTCTTCAGCAGCAGCAAGCCGTAGAAGGTGAAGAAGATGCTGGCTTCCCAACCCAGGGCCGCCGCGGTGGAGGCCAGGATGAACGGGGGATAGGCCCAGTCCAACGTACCCTTGGTGGCGATGATCGCCAATGACGGCGTCTTGCTGGCTTCTGATCGCCGCCAGCTTGCCCGGCAGTAACTCGTCTAATTTCTGGTTTAACCAAGCATCCAGATTGGCGTTCGGGGTTTCGGTCGGTGCATTCATGGTGGAGTACCTCGTCCGTGTTGGGACAGTGTCTAGAACAGACGGTATTCAATAGCCATAATCACCGCCTATTCACCAAGCCATTTTCCGTGGCGATGGTCGATGTTCACCCAGTGCGGTAGAAACGCCTGTGGTTTTGTTAGTGGCATGCGTTCAAGCGGAGGGGCATCTGACTGGCTCTCCATCGAACAATGTTGAGTTGTGACGGGACTGAATTGCAGGTGCACCTGATCGAGCACGCGGGTGTGTGAATCCGGTGAATCCTGCTGCACGTGGGAGTGCGGCGTGGAAGCGAACCGCTTTGCGGACGAGGCAGCTGAAATACAATTCCAGTTCTACGGTCAGTGGTGATGTTAGAGCCGCCGCCGCTGCCATCGCAGCGGGGCTGAAGGTGACCTCCAGCGTTCGCCCATAAAGGCGCACGGCCAGCCGTGTCCCTTCCCCAGACATCCCCAGCATCTGGCGCAGTTGCTGGGACCAGCCCGTAGCTGATGGCTCTTCGTCCAGGGCGGCTAAGTGCTCGTGGCTAGGTTCCGTTTGCATGAAAGGTTCTCCGAAACTCTGGTGGGCCGAAGCTCAGGCAGGTAGAAAACATACCAGTTGGTATGTAAAATAGACCTCGGCCATGACCGATGTCAAGCAGCGCATCCCGAAGTTACTCGATCATGAATGTCCGGGATGATTCGGACTTCCGCTAGAATCACCGAAAAATGAGGTAGGCGCCGTCGCGCCACTGAGATGTGATGAATATCACTACCGAATCAAATCAACGGCTTGAGCGAAATGCGGATCGTACGCGGCGGCTCATTCTCGATGCGGCGTTTCAGGAAATTTACCGGCACGGCTATCAGGGGATGCGCCTGGACGTGGTTCTGGCCACAACCGGTTTGACCAAGGGTGCGCTCTATCATCATTTTCCAAACAAACAAGCCTTGGGTTATGCGGTGGTTGATGAAGTCATCCGCGGCATGGTTCAAAAACTTTGGGCAGAACAACTGGCTACCAGTGCCGACCCGCTCGGCAGCATCATCCATTTCGTCGGCCATGTCAGTGAGATATTCGGACCTGATATCGTCACCTACGGATGCCCGGTGAATAATCTGGCACAGGAAATGTCCCCGCTCGATGAGGGCTTTCGCGTCCGCCTCGATCAGGTGTATCAAGAGTGGCGCGCCTCAATCCAGCAGGCACTGGAACGCGCGCAACGTGCCGGCGAACTGCGTGCCGAAGTACACTGCGGCAATCTCGCTGCATTCGTGCTCGCTTCTTTTTCCGGCTGTATCGGCGCGGCGAAGAATGCGCAGAGTCTTGAACAGTTGCAGAATTGCGGCTTGATGCTGGTCGATTATCTGGAATCCCTGCGCAGTCGGTAACCGAGAAGGACAACCTTATGATGCACGGTGACAAACCCAGCTGTGAACAGATCATCGACATTATCCCCGATCCCTTCGTTGTCATTGACCGGGATTACCGGATCGTTGCGGCCAACCGTGGCTATAGAGATCGCTATGGCGTGGATGCCGATGCAATCATTTATTGAAGCGAAAAAAAACGGGCGGTAAAGACCGCCCGTAATGCGAGGAAAAAACGGGTGTGTGATGCGCGGAGTCTCAGGGCTTCTTCGGTACCACTGTGGTCAAACCGAGAATTTCCCAATCCTGCATACCGCCGCGATACCACTTCATCTTGTCAGCGGGATAGCCGAACTTCAGCAGTGTTTTGATGTTGGTCGGGGACTGACCGCACCACGGGCCATTACAGAACATCACCAGCGTCTTGGCGTTGCTGAAATCCCATAGCCCTTCAAGCTGCTGGGCACCGAATTCTTTCTCCATGGTTTCAGCAATGGTGAAGGGATCGGATTTGGCTGCATTGAGTTTTTCCCAGGGGACATTGATGGAACCCGGGATCGTGCCTTTCTCGACCCAGTCCGGTGTGCGCGAATCGACCACCAGAATGCTCTTGTCGCCTGCGGACATGCGTTTCAGATAATCGAGCATTTCCAACTCACCAATGGTCTCTACACCCGGCGCAATCACGCCCGGCTGAATACAGAAAGGCGGGCAGGCACGCGAGGTCTTGGCAAAGTCGGCTTTTACGGTATTTTTCTCATCCTGATTACGCGTGATATTCATCTTTTTACCGTCGTGCACAACCTCGACGGCGGCGACATCAGCGGTGATTTTGACCTTGGGATCATCCGCTGCCTGGAGTGGGCTGGTAACGACCAGAGCTAAGGGCAACTGCGGAAAATAATGGCTTGAGTTTCATGAACTGCCTCCTGGGGTTGTACAACGCGTGCAGGTTATTTTAACGGGCTTTCCTTATTCGCAATCCGGCTCCGAACCGCCATCAGATTCTTCCTTGGGTTTTTCCTTTTCGGTGGATGTGTTTTCGCTCTTGGCGCCGTCGGCCGTTGTCGTGGCGGGCGCGTCGGCAGGGGTTTGCTGCGTCGTGGTAGCGGTGCTGTCGGGATCACTCTCGACAGCAAGCACAATCTCCGGAGCGAACAACGAAAGTCCGATCCAAACCAATAACCACTTTGCCATGCCGCTCACCTCAAAATGATTTTAGTATGATATTTGTCGTCTATTGCGATAAACGCGCCAAGCTGCAGCGTTGCTCGTAGGCAGCACGTGCGATAGCCACATCCTGCAGAAACGGTGCCAACTCATTCAAGCGCAGCGCCTGAGGCCCATCGACCAGCGCCTTTTCCGGTGCCGGGTGAAAATCCACCAGGATCATATTAGCACCGGCGATGACGCCTTGCGCCGTCACATGCATCATGTCGAGAATGCCGTCCGGGCCGCGGTCGCGCGAGCCGATGGAATGCGACGGGTCGATGCACACCGGCATGCGCGTAAGGCGTTTGACGACCGGCACATGCGCGAAGTCGACGAAGTTGCGGTGCGGATCGCCCATATTCGTCTTCATGCCGCGCAGGCCGAACACCACCTTGCGATTACCTTCGCTGGCCAGATATTCCGCCGCGTTCAGCGACTCTTCGAGGGTGATGCCGAAGCCACGCTTGAGCAGCACGGGCATCTCCTGCTGACGTCCGACCGCCTTGAGCAGCTCAAAGTTCTGCGTATTGCGCGTGCCGATCTGCAGCATGACACCGGTCGGTTGTCCGGTCTGTTCCAAGGCATCGCGGATCTCACGCACATGATTCTCATGCGTGACCTCCATGGCGATCACCTTGATGCCGTATTTTCCGGCCAGTTCGAACACATAAGGCAGACAGGCTTTGCCGTGGCCCTGAAAGGCATACGGACTGGTGCGCGGTTTGTAGGCGCCCATGCGCGTGCAGACCTGACCGTGCTGCTGCAAGGCTTGCAGCATGCGTTCCACATGTTCCGGATTATCCACCGCGCACAAGCCGGCGAAGACGTGCAGATTGTCCTGACTGAAGGTCACGCCGTTGTATTCGAACGAACTCGCGCGCGCATCGTCGCGATGGCGACCGAGGATGCGGTATTCCTGCGAGACACGCACGACACGCTCCACTGTCGGCAGGGTACGCATATCGTCGAGCGACAGCGCCGCGGTGTCGCCGATGAGATAAATCTCGGTTAACGTCTGTAGCGTGCCGACCTCCTGATGGACGCGGCTACGGATGTTCGGCAGGCGCGCGAGGTAGTCCATGAGTTGGCGATACGGGGCGCCCTGTGGATCGGTATTGGGTTCGAGGATAAGGATCATGTGTGCGCTGCTTCCATTCAGTTGGCGCGGCACCGGCAAAAGTCGGGCCACTGGGTTAAACTGCCACTGGGTTAGACATGGGGACTGTCCTGTATACCTTAACCGACCTCGGGCAAGTTGCAATGACCACCGCTCAAGAACACTTCGATCGTGATTGGCTGGCCTTCGACAAGGAACATGTCTGGCATCCCTACAGCTCGGTCACCGCGCCGATTACCGCCTACCCGGTGGTCAGCGCGCAGGGCGTGCGGATACGTCTGGAAGACGGCCGTGAACTCATCGACGGCATGGCCAGCTGGTGGTCGGCCATTCACGGCTATAACCATCCGTTCTTGAATCAGGCGCTGCGTGATCAACTCGATGCGATGGCCCACGTCATGTTTGGCGGATTGACCCACAAACCGGCCGCGCAACTCGCCGCTCGCTTGATCGACATCACGCCGCCACCCTTGCAGCATGTGTTCTTCGCCGATTCCGGTTCGGTAGCGGTCGAGGTCGCCATCAAGATGGCGATTCAATACTGGTATGCCCAAGGCCAGACCGGGCGCAGCAAACTGCTGACCATCCGCAGCGGTTATCACGGTGACACCTTTGCCGCCATGAGTGTCTGCGATCCGGTCGGCGGCATGCATGAACTGTTCAGCGGCGTTCTGCCGAAACATCTGTTCGTCCGCGCACCGCAATGTCGGGATGATGCGGAGTGGTCTGAATCCGAACTCAGCGAGATTCAAGCAGATCCTCGCGCATCAGGCACATGAAGTCGCCGCTGTGATTCTGGAGCCTATCGTTCAGGGTGCGGGCGGCATGCGTTTCTATTGTCCACAGTACCTGCGCCGTATCCGTGAAATCTGCGATACACATGATGTCCTGTTGATCGCCGACGAAATTGCCACCGGCTTTGGCCGTACCGGAAAGTTATTCGCCTGCGAACACGCCGCTATCACCCCGGACATCCTCTGCGTCGGCAAGGCCTTGACCGGCGGCTACATGACCTTGGCCGCGACGCTGACGACACAGCGCATTGCGCACGGCATCTCCGACAAAGACCCCGGCGTGTTCATGCATGGCCCGACGTTTATGGCCAATCCATTGGCCTGCGCCGTCGCCAACGCCAGCATCGAATTATTGTTGAGTGGCCCTTGGCAGGCGCGGGTAGCCGCAATAGCCGCGGGCCTGGAACAAGGCCTGGCGCCTTGCCGTGAATTTGCACATGTCCGCGACGTGCGCGTACTCGGCGCCATCGGTGTCGTGGAGTTGGATCATCCAGTCGACATGCACTGGATGCCGGGTGAATTCGTCAAGCGTGGCGTGTGGGTCAGACCGTTCCGCAATCTGGTTTATGTAATGCCGCCGTATGTGATGTCCGCGGATGATCTGGCAACACTCACGCAGGCGATGGTCGAGGTGATCGGCTTGGTGAAATAACCCGTGTAGCGGACTTCTTATTTATCGTCACGATAACGTTTGACAATATCGCCATAGGCGTCGATGCGTCGATCGCGCAGGTAAGGCCAGATGCGCCGCACTTCTTCGCTGCGTGCGAGATCTACTTCAGCAATCAATAACTCCGCCGCATCACTGCCCGCGTTCGCCAGCATCTCACCCTGTGGACCGGCCACGAAACTGCTGCCCCAGAATTGGCTGCCGGCGGATTGCCCGCTGGGATCGGTTTCCAGTCCGGTACGATTGCACACCAACACCGGAATGCCATTCGCCACCGCATGCGCGCGTTGGACCGTGATCCACGCCTCGCGTTGACGCGCTTGTTCGGCGGCATCATCGCGTGGATCCCAGCCGATCGCGGTGGGGTAGAGCAGCAGGTCGGCACCGGCCAGCGCCATCAGGCGCGCGGCCTCCGGATACCATTGATCCCAACACACCAGGACACCGAGTTTACCGACTGAGGTGGTGATCGGTTCGAAGCCGAGATCGCCGGGTGTGAAATAGAATTTTTCGTAATAGCCGGGATCATCGGGAATGTGCATCTTGCGGTACTTGCCGGCGATGCTGCCGTCGCATTCAAGCACCACGGCGGTGTTGTGATACAGCCCGGCCGCGCGACGTTCGAACAGCGAGGCGACGATGACAACGCCCAATTCCCGCGCCAGCGCACCCAAGGCCTCGGTACTCGGACCGGGAATGGTCTCGGCCAGGTCGAATTGCGCCGTGTCCTCGGTCTGGCAGAAATACAGGCTGTTGTGCAGTTCCTGTAACAGCACCAGCTGCGCACCCTGTTGCGCGGCCGCGCGGATACCGGCACTCATGCGTGCAAGATTGTCATCCCGGTTGCCCGTGCAGGTTTCCTGGATCAAACCGACCTTCAGGGTTTTATGCGTCATGCGCGTACTCCAAAAATCATATTCATGCCGGCGGCAACACACCCTGCGGCAATTGCATGGTCACGCAATGCAGGCTGCCATATTGCAGGATCAGCGCGCTGCAATCGATCGGCACGATGGTGCGGTCGGGAAAGCACGCCTGCAACGCGGTCAGCGCGCCGGTATCGGCCGGATCATTATAGGTCGGCACCAACACGGCACCGTTGATAATCAGGAAATTTGCATAGGTTGCCGGCAGGCGCTGACCCGCCTTATCCACTTTTGGCTGCGGCCAAGGCAAGGCGACCAGGCGATAGGGATGTCCGTCGCGCGTCTGCAAACCACGCAGTTCGGCGGCCAGCGCCGATAAGGTGGAGTAGTGCAGATCTTGTGGGTCGTCGCAGCCTTGGTAGGCGATGGTGTCGACCGAGCAGAAGCGCGCCAAGGTATCGATATGCCCGTCGGTGTCGTCGCCTTCCAGTTGGCCGTTTTTCAGCCAGAGGATGCGTTCCACACCCAGCAGCGCACGTAAACGATCTTCCAATTCAATCTGCGTCAGCTGCGGATTGCGCGTCGGCGCAAGCAGGCAACTGGTGGTCGTCAACAAAGTACCCGCACCGTCGGTTTCGATACCACCGCCTTCGAGCACCAGGTCGATCACCTCCGTCGTGGCAGCAAAGGCTCCGGCAGCGACCAGTTGCGGCGTGATCTGGTTGTCGAGTTCGGCGTTATATTTGCCACCCCAGCCGTTAAAGACAAAATCCAACAGGCGTGGTTTAGCATCGGCATACACCGTGATCGGGCCGTGATCGCGCGCCCAGGTATCGTTGGCGGGAATCGCATGCAGCGCCACCCGCGTCATGTTCACACCGGCGGCCTGCAAGCGCGTGCGAACCTGCTGGCAGTGTGCTGTGTCGTAGCAACTGATGATCAGCCGTTCACGCAAGGCCACTTCGCGGGCGATGTCGATGAAGACCGGTTCGACCTGCGCCAGATAGGGTGCCCAGTCGCCACGGTCATTTGGCCAGGTCAGCAGGACACCGTCCTGCGGCGCCCATTCAGCGGGGAAATGAAGTTGTGTCATTGAGGTGAATTGTCCAAGTCCATGCCGGTTGGCACAGTTGTAATGATTGGATAATGGAAACGCGGTATTAGTGGTGGACGACCGCATGCACGACGGTCTGACCTTCAAAATAGACGGTGAAGCCGGCGTAAACCCATTGCGTGATGGGCGGCTGTCCTACCGGGCCTTTGACCTGCTGTGGCGCACCATACCGCGATTCGACGGCAGCCATGCTTTGGCCGCGGACGGGACGCTCGACACCGGCAGCTTGATTGACCGCCTCGATCACCAAGGTGTCCGCCTGAGCCACTGCAGCGACCAACGGCGTTTCGGCCAACAGGCACGCGATGAGTGCCAAAATAATGCGGTGCGCATGCATGAATCTATCCCTCCTCATAACGTTCGTCGAACTATAACACCTTGGAAAGATTGGGTGTAACGCTACTTTCACGGGTAATGTCCCGGGTGTGGGACATTTAAAGTCTGGGCCGCGCAAGTCGACACATGAGCATGCGTATCTGTTTGTTTAAACATGCTCTTGGCCTGATCGGTGCCTTCGCCCTCGCAGTGGCGCCGGCACATGCAGGCGAGCCTGTTTATGCCGCGCGCCTGGCCGAATCCGCCTGGGAGCTGCAGAGCAGTTCGAACCAATGTGTCCTGCAGCACAACATTCCGGATTACGGTGTCGCGCGATTCACCCAGCTTGCAGGTCGTGCGCTCACCTTTAGCCTCGACCTGACAGCAGAGTCCACCTTGGCCAGCAAGGCCGTGCTGCGTGCTGTGCCATCGCCCTGGAATCACTCGCTGAGTACGTATGAATTGGGCGAAGTATCCATGCCGCTCGACGGTTCGCGCATGGACTTCGCGGAGCGGCTGTCACAATCTTTGTTCACGGCGCTGGAGAAGGGGATGTTTGTCGAGATCGACTATCCTGGCGTCGCTGTTGTCAACGTGTCTTCGGTGCGATTTTACGGCGCCGCAATAAACTTCGATGCCTGCGTGGTGCAGCTCTCAAAAACTGCGGCGAAGGCGCGATTGGCCAAAACCGAGACTGCATCCGCTTCACGAACGCAATCTATTGCAAAGAGAGCGGCGCAGTCGGAACCACCGCGCGGCATCGAGGAAGTCAGATCCGAGGATATGGTGATCGCCGATGCTTCCATCACGTTCAAGGACGGTGCCGACGAATTTACGGAAGATGTTTTGATTACGCTGACCGGCGTCGCGCGTGAGTATGTCCTGCAGAAAAAATCCCCCGGCTTGAAGCTCAAGATCGGCGGCAACGCGGAGTCGGACACCAACTATAAAACGCGAGTCGCGGCGATCAAAACCTATCTCATGAGCCAAGGGCTGCCGGCTGGCCGCATTTTCACACTGGGACGCGGCCAAGCCTTGCTGGGCAAGAATGCGCCCACGGAGCAAATCGCGGCCAACGAACTTAAAGTGTATTTGTTGCGTTGAGATGTCAACCCTCTGCAATACCCGCCAGCGTTATTCCACTCGACAGCAAAAATTCGCGCACATGGCGTACCTCCTGCTTGGTACAGATGCCGCTGTGATGCGGTCTGTGCAGATGACCTTCGACGTTGTTCAGCACAACATGCACGCGTGCGCCGTGCGCTGTCGAGACGGTGGCGCCCAGGTGGTGAAGCAGGGATTCGACCTCGCGCCAATGGATGTTGCCGCTGACCGGTTCCTGCAAGATGCCTTGCAGCAAGCGTTCGTATTTGTGACTCATCGCGGTGCCCTCCAAATCCCGATTTTGAACTTTCTTAGCGCATGGTCTGTCCGCCGCCAGGGTCGCGCCATGACCTGGAGCATATCCAAGTGGAACACGGGTAGAACACCGGCCGTTGGTGAGAAGTCCTACTGCCACCGGGCGCTTTATGGTTTAATGCCGCCCCATGTTCCGACCTTATCAACTCTATATCGGCCTGCGTTACACCCGCGCCAAGCGGCGTAACCATTTTATTTCGTTCATCTCGGCGATTTCCATGCTCGGCATCGCCTTGGGCGTCACCGCGCTGATCACCGTGCTGTCGGTCATGAATGGCTTCGAGCAGGAATTGCGTACCCGGATCCTGGGTATGGCCGCGCACGTGCAGGTGATGGGCTATGCGGGGGGCTTGGCCGACTGGCGCGATGTCGCCAAGATTGCCGATGCCAACCCCGAGGTCATCGGCAGCGCGCCCTATGTCGAGGCCGAAACCATGCTCAGCCTGGGTAATCGCGTCAGCGGTACCATCCTGCGCGGTGTCCTGCCCGAGGCCGAGCCGGCGGTGTCGGATATTGCCAAGCATATGCTGGCCGGCAAACTGACCGATCTGAAGCCCGGCGAATATGGCATTGTGCTCGGCAAAGAGCTGGCGACGATCATCGGCGCAGAGCTTGGCGACAAGATTACCGTCATCAGTCCACAGGCGAGCATTACCCCGGTGGGTACCTTGCCGCGCTTACGGCGTTTTACCGTCGTCGGTCTGTTCGAAGTCGGTATGTACGAATACGACCGCGGTGTCGCGCTGGTGCATGTCGACGATGCGGCCATGCTGTTGCAACTCGGCGACCGGGTCAGCGGCGTGCGCCTGAAACTGACCGACATGTTCAATGTCGGCGCCGTCACGCAAGCGCTCACCGAAGTACTGCCCACCGAAACGCGCGTCACCGACTGGACCCGGCAGCATGCGAATTTTTTCCTCGCGGTGCAGACCGAGAAGCGGGTGATGTTCGTGATCCTCGCGCTGATCGTCGCCGTGGCGGCGTTCAACATCGTCTCCACGCTGGTGATGGTCGTGACCGACAAGCAGGCCGATATCGCCATTCTGCGCACCTTGGGCGCGACACCGGGTTCGATCATGGCCGTGTTCATCGTCCAGGGCACCATCATCGGCGCCTTCGGTACGCTGATCGGCATGTTGGGCGGCGTGTTGCTCGCGCTCAATGTCGAGACCATCGTGCCGTTCATCGAACAATTGTTCGGCGTGCACTTCCTGTCGCCTCAGGTGTACTACATCAGCAAGCTGCCCTCACAACTGGAATGGACCGACGTGACCCGCATCACCGGCGTCGCCTTCCTGCTGAGCATGCTGGCCACGCTCTATCCGGCCTGGCGCGCCTCGCGCACGCAACCGGCGGAGGCGCTGCGTTATGAGTGAGATGCAAAGCGCCCAGAGTATCGCCCAGAATATCGACCAGGGTCCGGTGTTGTCCTGCACGGGGCTGACCAAGACCTTCGACGAAGGCGGCTTGCGTGTCGAAGTGCTGCGCGGTGTGGATTTCACGGTGAATGCCGGCGAGCGCATTGCCATCATCGGCGCCTCCGGCAGCGGCAAGAGCACCTTGCTGCACTTGCTGGGCGGCCTGGATCAACCGACCTCCGGCAGCATCCGTGTCGACGGTCAGGACATGGCCAAACTGGACGACGCCGCGCGTGGCCGGCTGCGCAATCGGTCGCTCGGTTTCGTCTATCAGTTCCACCATCTGTTACCGGAATTCACCGCGCTGGAAAATGTCGCCATGCCGTTGCTGATCCGCGGCCTGAGTGTCGCGGCTGCGCGCGCTCAGGCGCACGAGATGCTCAGCCGTGTCGGTCTGGCCGAACGTGTGCAACACAAGCCCGGCGAACTCTCCGGCGGCGAACGTCAACGCGCCGCCGTCGCGCGTGCACTGGTCACGCATCCGCAATGCGTGCTCGCCGATGAGCCGACCGGCAACCTCGATCGGCGCACCTCGCATTCGGTCTACGAACTGATGCTGGAATTGAATCAGCTACTGAACACCAGCTTCGTGATCGTCACCCACGACCAGGAACTTGCCGGTCGCATGGACCGCGTATTGGAACTGCGCGACGGGCGATTCCACCCGCGTTAAGGCTCACTGCACGAGTTGCGCAATCAATGCCGCATCCGCCACGCCTGTGACGGGTATATTGTTGCGCCGCTTGATACTCCTTGATGCGCTTCAGGCAGGTCTGTCCATAAATGCCGTCGGTCTTGATATCCACGCCTTGCTCGGACAGCCCGAGTTGCAGCAGACGCACATCCAGACCGCGCAGCATCGGTGATTGCAAGGCCAACGGCCGGGTGCCAGGTTGCGGGCCGTCGTAGCAGCCGGGTGGGGTGGCACTCAACGTCACCAGTGAAATCTCTTTGTCGCGCACCACCAGCGGCAACTCCAATCCCCAATAGTCCTGTTCGATGAGGCGCTCGAAGGTGTCCATGCGATACACGGTGGCGCGCAAATCGGCGCGTGAATTTGTCGCCAGCCAGGTGCGGCGCTGATCCACGTAGGTCTTGAGCCAGCGACTGTTCGCCGGCAGTGGTCGACGCTGCCTACCTGCTGCATTGGTGCGGTTGCGAATCATCTTCCAGGAACCGTGCACATGACCGTCATACACCAGCGCTGTCCCCAGCGCGCAGGTAATACCTTCGCGTTCAGCGGCGCGGGCGGCCGGTTGCCAAAAGAATTCATCGAAGAAACTGTCCTGCGAATCGCGCATCACCGGATCGTCGGCGCTGGCGCGCAGCAGGTTGTGCAGCTTGAGGTCGTGATCGAGGGTGAAATCAGTTGCCTCGAAACGTGGCAGATAGGTCGACAAGCGTGCGCCGAAACGTGCGCCGCTGTTGCTGCAGTAGCGTTGTAATAACTTGAAGAGATTTCCGGAACCGAGTGTTGTCTGCGAGCGCCCAAAACTGAGATGGCCGCGGTCGCCAGGTATCAGTGTGACCTTGCCGTAGTCGCCCAAGACCTCGCTGGTCTCGAACAGATTGAGGATACTTTCCGCGGCCTTCTTCTGCGTTGTCGTCAACATGGTCATTCCCTCGATATTGTGGTTTTCCCTATTCCGTCTAGAAACGTCTTTGACCGCGGATTCGTATTCTCGAGAACCGTTCGCGGCCAGTGCCCCAGGGCAGTCTCTCGGCACAAGCACCTCACCTTCAGGCCGCTCCTACACCGCGTCATTCAATTATGATTTCAAGCGTGCACTCCGCGCACGGTGTCGACGGACGATGAAAATGCGCCAGGCCAGACGCACCAGCACAAAGCCGCCGACGGCCGCGATAACGCTGGTGGCAAAGCTGCCGAGAAAGAGCGGCTTCCAGATGCCCTGCATATTATTTAGCAGATTTTCCAGCGACAGCGTGAAGTCGACATCCCGCGGTGGCAGATCGAGCAGCCAGGCACCGAATCGATAGGTGGCATACCAGATCGGCGGCATGGTCAGCGGATTGGTGATCCACACCAGCACCACTGAAATCGGCAGATTGGTGCGTAAGGCGATGGCACTGGCCGCCGCCGGGATCATTTGAAAGGGGATGGGGATGAAGGCCCAGAACAGCCCCACGGCGACACCGCCGGCGACCGAGCGGCGATTCAGATGCCAAAGATTGCCGTCTTGCAGGCGTGTTCCGAAACGCTGCAGATGCGGGTGCTCGCGGAACTTGCCATGATCGGGTAGAAGCGTTTTAACAATCGTTTTGGCATTGGCCGTTGGGTCGTTATGCTATGACGGACGGGCCGGCAGGATGCCGGCCGGCGCATTATCACTGAATCGTTCAAGGATGAACATGATCCCGATCGCACTCGCTGTGCTCTGCGGCACCTTGTGTCTGCAGCTCTCTCCGGTTTTGCCGTCGCCACTCGCGCGCGGATTCATGTTAGCGCTCGCGCTGCTGCTGGCGTGGTGGCCGCGCACGCGGCTCGTCACGGCATGTCTGGCCGGATTTTTATGGGCGGCCAGCGTTGCCGGGCAGCGCCTGGCGGCCGATCTGCCCGCCGCTTTGGAGGGACAGGATCTGCAGGTACGCGGTGCCATCGTCTCGTTGCCCGAAGTCGCTGGGCGCAGCACTCGCTTTCTGTTTGCGCTACAGGCATCGCCAGCGGCTACAGATTGGCAAGCCGCCTCGCGGACCGTACGTCTGAGTTGGTACGACGCGCCGCCGCTGCAGGCGGGGCAGGGCTGGCAACTGAACCTGCGTCTCAAGCGTCGTCATGGCTTTCACAACCCGGGTGGTTTCGATTATGCCGGTTGGTTATTGCAAAACGGAATCACGGCCACCGGTTACGTGCGCATGAGCAATACGAATCAACCTTGGCCGTCCGCCGATGCCGCTGATCCACTGCTGTCGCTGCGCCATGCGGTTGATCAACGTTTGCAGGATGCGCTTGCCGGAGTCTCGCACAGCGGCCTGTTGCGCGCGCTGACGCTCGGTGCCGATGACGGCATCCCGGCCGCGCAATGGGATGTGTTTCGCGCCACCGGCACCGGGCATCTGGTCGCCATCTCGGGCATGCATATCAGTCTGGTTGCCGGATTGGCGTTCGCCGCCATGCGCTGGCTGTGGTCGCGCAGCACACGTCTGACGCAGTGGCTGGCCGCACCGCGTGCCGCCGCCGTCGCGGCCATGCTGTTGGCGACGCTGTATTCCATACTTGCGGGGTTTGGCATACCGACGCGACGTGCCTGGATCATGGTGCTGGTGCTGCTTTCCGGTGTCGTGCTGGGGCGGCCGACCTACGCCAGCCACAGTCTGGCGCTCGCCTTGCTCTGCGTGATCCTCTTCGATCCCTTCGCCGTGCTCAGCCCCGGCTTCTGGTTGTCATTCGTGGCGGTGGCGATCATTTTCGTGCGCTTACTGCCACGCCGCGATACGCAGCACGGCCCCGCAGCACGCGTAGGCCGAGAGACGCGCCAATTGGTGCGCCTGCAATGGGCCTTAAGCTTGGGCCTGCTGCCGTTGACGCTGCTGTTTTTCGGCCAACTGGGCTGGGTCGCACCGCTGGCCAATCTTAATGGCCGTACCCTGGACCACGCTGCTGATGATGCCCCTCGTGTTCGCCGGTCTGTCGGTTTTGTATCCGCTGCCGAGCTTGGCGCAGCTGTTGTTCACTGCGGCGGGTTGGACGGCGGCGCGCATGAACGATGTGCTCAGCCTGCTGGCCGCCTTGCCGGGCACCCAAGTGGGCATGCCTGATGCACCGGTGTGGGTTTCGTTCGCTGCCTGTGTTGGCGTTGCACTTTTGCTGCTGCCACGCGGTACGCCGCATCGTTACCTGGGTTGGCTTGTATTAGTACCGCTGGCGACCTGGTCGCCGGCGCGTCCCGAGGCCGGCACAGTCTGGTTCACGCTGTTGGATGTGGGGCAGGGCCTGGCGGCCGTGGTGCAAACACGCGAGCATACTTTGGTTTTCGATGCCGGGCCGCGCTTCAGCGCCGATTTCGATACCGGTGATGCGGTCGTTGCGCCGTTTCTGTCGGCGCACGGCATCCGTCGTCTGGATACGCTGATCATCAGTCACGGCGATAACGATCATCGCGGTGGCGCCGCCTCGCTTGAAGCGCGCCTGCCGGCATATCGCGTCTTGACCAGCGTGCCTGCGCGCATCGATTGGCGCTACGCCACACGCTGTGCTGCCGGACAGGACTGGATCTGGGATGGCGTGCATTTCAAAATGCTGCACCCCGACGCCGAACGTCGCATCGAGGAAAACGACAGCTCCTGCGTGTTGCAGGTCGAGGCCGCCAACGGCGACCGCCTGCTGATACCGGGCGACATCGAGGCCGCCGCGGAACAGCAGCTGGTCTCACGCTATGGCGAGTCCTTGCGCAGCAATGTTTTGGTGGCTCCGCATCATGGCAGTCGGACCTCATCGACGCCGGCGTTCATCCGGGCGGTGGCGCCCGAGGCATTGCTGATCCCGGCAGGCTACCGCAACCGCTACGGTTTTCCGCATCCGACGGTCAGCGCCCGTTACCGTGACTTTGGCACATCGCAATGGCGCACCGGCGAATCCGGCGCGCTGCATGTGCGTTTGGGTGATAAAGCGTCTGGACTGAGCGTGCTTACGGAACGGCAGCGTGACCGGCGCTACTGGCATCTCCCCACGGCGGTTCCGCCTGAGCGGTGAAAACCGTATGATAGGCGCCAGTTTAATCAGGGAATCCCGGCGCGAATGCCAAAATTCCCGTGGCCCTGACCAAAAGGAACACAGCGTGCTAGAACTCATACAATCCGGCGGTTGGCTGATGCTGCCGATCATCGCCTGTTCGGTGCTCGCCCTGGCCATCATCGTCGAACGTTTCTGGATGTTACGCATCACCCGCGTGTTGCCGCGACACTTGGTGACGCAAGTATGGACCTGGGTACGCAATCGCCAGCTCGATGCCGCAAAATTGCATGCGCTGCGTTCAGGCTCGCCCTTGGGGCGCATCCTCGCTGCCGGCCTCGTCAACCTGCGCCACGACCGCGTCATCATGAAAGAGGCCATCGAGGATTCTGGTCGGCATGTGGTGCTGGAATTGGAACGTTACCTGAACACACTAGGCACTATCGCCGCGATCACGCCCTTGCTCGGTCTGCAAGGCACGGTGGTCGGCATGATTGAAATGTTTGCCACACTGGAGGCAGTCGGTGCCGGCAACCCCGCGGCGCTCTCCGGCGGCATCGGTAAGGCCCTCATCACCACTGCCGCGGGTCTGTCGGTCGCGATTCCCAGTCTGATGTTCTACCGCTATTTCCGCGGCAAGGTCGATGTCTTGGTGATGCGCATGGAGCAGGAGGCGATGAAGATGGTCGAGGTGCTGCATGGCGAACGTGAACAGGATGTCACCAGCGAGGAACTGCCATGAACCTGCGTGCAGTGCGCCGTGACGACCCGGATATCAACCTCACCTCGCTCATCGACGTGGTGTTGCTGCTGTTGATCTTCTTCATGGTTTCGACCACGTTTACACGTGAAGCGGAACTGCAGGTGGATCTGCCCAAGGCCTCGGCCGAGCCGGGTGAGGCACCGAAAAAACAGCTGGAAATCACCATCAACATCAATGGCGACTTTTTCATCAATGACAAACAAGTCGTCAACGCCAAACCGGAAACACTGCGCCGCGCCATTATCCAGAGCATCGGCAGCGAGCGAGATATGCCGGTTATTTTGCGTGCCGATGGGCGCAGTCCCTACCAATCGGTGGTGACGGCGATGGATGTCACCGGACAGTTGGGGTTGACCCGCTTGTCGCTTGCGACCAGTCAGCCGCAGTCTTCCGACACCAACGGCCAACCGCCCGGCGACGCCAAACCCTGATGACATCGCCGACCACCGCCACGCCCGCGGGCAGCTGGGTAACCTATCGGCGTCTGCTCGGTTACGCACGTCCGCACTGGAAGCTGTTCGTGTTCAGCTCCATTGCCATGGCCGCCTACGCCGCGACCGATACTGGCTTCGCGGCGCTGATGAAGCCGATGCTGGACGACAGTTTCGTTGCGCGCGATCCCAAGGCGATTCGCAATATCCCGCTGCTGCTCATCGGCCTGTTTCTGCTGCGCGGCGTCACCGGCTTTATTTCCAGTTACGGCATGAGTTGGGTAGGGCGTCAGGTCATACAAGTCTTGCGCAGTGAAATGTTTTCGCGACTGTTGCGGCTGCCCAACCGTTACTTCGACAGTCATCCCAGCGCGCAATTGCTCTCGCAACTCATCTACAACGTCGAACAGGTCTCGCAGGCCAGCACCAACGCTATTACCATCCTGCTGCGCGACACGCTGACGGTGATCTTCCTGCTGGCGTGGATGTTTTATCTGAGCGGCTGGCTGGCGATGTTGTTTCTGGTGGTCGGGCCGATTGTCGCCGTACTGACGCGCTATGTGACGCGCCGCTACCGCAAGATCAGCCGGCGCATCCAGGATTCCATGGCCGATGTCACCGAAATCGCCAACGAGGCGATTGAAGGTCACAAAGTCGTCAAGGCCTTCGGTGCGCATGATTATGAGCAGCGCCAGTTCGATGCCGTCAACCGCAAGAACGCCGGCCTGATGATGAAACACATCGCCACCAGTGCCGCCGCCGTGCCGACCACGCAGCTATTGGCCGCCAGCGTGCTGGCCGGGGTGATCTATCTGGCCACGCTCGATTCCATGCACAACAACATCACGCCCGGCGATTTTGTCTCCTTCATCGCCGCCATGATGTTGTTGATGCCCTGTCTGAAGCGTCTCAGCACCGTGAACGCCTCGCTGCAACGAGGCATCGCCGCGGCCGAAGGTATCTTCGCACTGTTCGACGAACTCCCCGAACCGGACACCGGCACGCGCACGCTCGAACGCGCGCGTGGTGCAGTTGAATTTCGCGATGTTTCCTTTCGCTATCAACCTGAGCAGGCGCCGGTACTCAATAACTTGTCATTCAGCGCGCAGCCGGGGCAGATGATTGCGCTGGTCGGCCGTTCCGGCAGTGGCAAGACCACACTCGCCGGACTGCTGCCGCGCTTCTACGATGTTGAGCAGGGCAGTGTGCTGCTTGATGGCGTCGATCTGCGTGAATATCGACTTGCCGATCTGCGCGCGCAAATCGCCCTGGTCAGTCAAGATGTGGTGCTGTTCAACGATACGGTCGCCAACAACATCGCCTATGGTCGTCCCGATGTAAGTCGCGCCGAAATCGAACGTGCCGCGCAGATCGCGCACGCGCTGGAGTTCATCCAGCACATGCCGCAAGGCTTCGACACCGTGGTCGGCGAAAAGGGTGTGTTGCTCTCGGGCGGCCAGCGTCAGCGTCTGGCGATTGCGCGTGCCATGCTCAAAGATGCGCCCATTCTGATCCTCGATGAAGCGACTTCAGCCCTGGATAGCGAATCCGAACGCGCGATCCAATCCGCCCTGGAGACGCTCATGCAAGGGCGCACCTCTCTGGTCATTGCGCACCGTCTGTCCACTGTCGAGAAGGCCGATCAGATTCTGGTGATGGAAGACGGCCGCATTGTCGAATCCGGTCGCCATGCCGAGCTTTTAGCGAAGGAAGGCCGCTATGCCGCGCTGTATCGTTTACAGTTCCGCGATGCGGTGGCGGTTTGATTTGATGTACACCGTAGCCTGGGTTGAGTGCGAGCGAAACCCGGGTTTCACTTCGTTAAACCCAGGCTACGGTGTGGCGGAAAGCTAACGATCATGCCCAAGCTCGCAGACCTCTGGTACGGACGCAGTCCATGGGTATGGCTACTGCTGCCGCTGAGCGTGTTGTACTGCGCGGTCGTTGTCGTGCGCCGTCTTGCCTATCGCATTGGACTCAAAAAAACGCATCGGCTGAACGTACCCGTGATCGTGGTCGGTAACCTCACCGTCGGCGGCACGGGCAAGACACCGCTGGTCATCTGGTTGAGTCATTTTCTACGTGCGCAAGGTTATCGTCCCGGAATCATCGCCCGCGGTTATGGTGGCAAAGCCACGCACTGGCCACAGACCGTCACCGCAGACAGTGATCCTAGCCTTGGTCGGTGACGAACCCGTGCTCTTGGTAAGCGCGACTGATTGCCCGATGGTGGTGGCGCCTGATCGTGTCGCGGCGGCGCGTGCGCTGCTCGCCGAACACGACTGCAATATCATCATCAGTGACGATGGCCTGCAGCATTACGCACTGGGTCGCGACATCGAAATCGCCGTCGTCGATGGTGAACGGCGATTTGGCAACGCGCACTGTCTACCGGCGGGACCGCTTGCGCGAACCTGCGCGACGTCTGCGTGAGGTCGATCTGATTGTCGCCAACGGCGCCGCCCGCGCCGGTGAATTCGCGATGCGTGTGCAGGCTGGCGAAGCGGTGAATTTGCTCAGTGGAGAGCGTCGTCAGCTGAGTGATTTCCGCTCCCGATCGGTGCGCGCCATCGCCGGCATTGGGCATCCCGAACGTTTCTTCACCGCACTCCGCGAGGCGGGCCTGAAATTCACGGCACAGGCCTTTCCTGACCATCACGTCTACCGTGCGGATGAACTGGCCGGCACTGATGAGGTGCTGTTGATGACCGAAAAGGACGCAGTCAAATGTCGACAGTTCGCGCGCGATACTTTCTGGGCCGTCACCACGCACACCGAATTTGGCAGTGAGTTCGGTGTGCGTTTACTGGAAGTGCTGCAGAGCCGTGGTGGCGGCTGACTGTATCGATGTGGCGCAGAGATGGTGGGCTGTGTGGCCGGTCGCGAGTCGCGCCGATGAAAGGCCGTGCTGCGCCCACTGTAATGCATCTGTAATGCACCAAGATGCTTGGTGACGACGCTGGACACGGCATGGATTCCCCCGTGCTCCGCACCTGCTACCATAAGCACATCATCACGCGAGGTTCGCTATGGACAAAAAATTGCTCGATATCCTGGCTTGTCCGGTCTGCAAAGGGCCGCTGGTTTACCACAAGGCGGAACAGGAACTGATCTGTAAGGTCGATCGGCTGGCCTACCCGATTCGTGACGATATTCCGGTGATGCTGGAAGATGAGGCGCGCCCGTTGCCGCCGGACGAAGAGGTTGGATGAGCAAACATAAGCGCGCTGCATCCTGCTCCGGCATCCGCGGGAATGACGGATTGATATGGCGCTCCATTGATTATTCGGAGTACCTGGGGTTCTACCCATGAGCGACTTCAAGGTCGTCATCCCGGCGCGCTACGGTTCGTCGCGTCTGCCCGGCAAACCGCTGCGTGAACTCGCAGGCAGGCCGATGGTCGAGCATGTCTATCGGCGCGCCTGCGAAAGCGGGGCGGATCAGGTGGTGATCGCCACTGACGATGCGCGCATCGAGGCCGTCGCGCGCGGATTTGGCGCGGCAGTCGAGATGACCAAGCCGGAGCATCCGTCTGGCACCGACCGCCTGGCCGAGGTGGTGGAACGCTTGGGTTGGTCCGACGATGCCATCATCGTCAACCTGCAAGGCGATGAACCGCTGATGCCACCGGCATTGATCCGCCAGGTCGCCGATAACCTCGCTGGTCAACCGCAGGCGGCCATTGCCACCTTATGCACGCCCATCATCGAGGCCGCGGAGTTTTTCGATCCGAACGTTGTCAAAGTGGTCAGCGATGGCGCCGGCTTTGCGCTGTATTTCAGCCGCGCCCCGATCCCCTGGTCACGCGATGCCTTTGCACAAAGCCGTGCTCAATTGCCAGCCGGGGTTGATCATCGTCGCCATCTGGGACTGTATGCCTATCGAGCCAGTTTTCTACGTGCCTACCGTGGCCTGACGCCGGCACCGCTGGAAGGGATCGAGATGCTGGAGCAGTTGCGCGCGCTCTGGCACGGCTACCGGATTCATGTCGCGGAGGCCGTGACCCAGCCAGGGCCGGGGGTGGATGTGGAGGCTGACGCATTGCGTGTTGAGCAGTTATTGCATGAGATAGATCATGTAACTAGCTGATAATAGATAGTATCACAAATCTAGAATTAACTTTAAGAGCGCGGGATGCACTTGACCGTCTTCGGCACTGTAGACAGGCAGCGTGCGAATCGGGGGCACGCGTCGCGTCGCCTCGCCATGCTGGTTAGCCTGTATCACGGGATCGGTATGGTCATTACTGAGCACCAGCACCGGGTCGGCATCACTCAGAATGTCCGTGATTCGGTAGCGTTCACCCTCAAACATCACCTCACGCCCGATGCAGGCACGCAGTTGTTCAAGCGTAATGTCCGTTGCGGTCATCGGAGTACGTCACGGGTGGCTGGCTTCGATTGAGCATGGTGCATTTTTCAAAACCCGGCAACCCGCTATGATATGTGCTTGGATCTGATTAATTTGGGGCTTGCGCAATATGGTCAGGGTTCTGTTCGTCTGCATGGGCAATATCTGCCGTTCTCCCACGGCACAAGGCGTGTTCGAAACCTTGGTGCAGCGCGAGAATCTCGCCCAGCGCATTAAGATTGATTCTGCCGGTACCCATGCCTATCACGTCGGCGAACCTCCCGACCCCCGTGCGACAGAAGCAGCCAAACGCCGCGGTGTCGATTTGACCACACAACGAGCCCGCAAGGTTAAGCCCGAAGACTTTCTGGAATTCGATTATGTGTTGGCGATGGACAGCAGCAATTACGAAGCCCTGCGTGAGATCTGCCATCCGGATTACGAAGACCGGTTACGCTTATTCCTGGATTTCGCGCCGCACCTAGGCGTGGAAGACGTGCCCGATCCTTATTATGGCGGGCCACAGGGATTCGAACGGGTGTTGGATTTGATCGAGGCCGCCTCTGAAGGACTGCTGGCGGAGATGCGCGCGCGACACAGTATCTAAAAAAAAGCCCGAGGTGAGATGATCACGCTCGGGCTTATTACACAGTTTCCAGTTACTCGCTTTACTCGCTCGGCGTTACCACCGGCGGCTTAGGCGCCGGCTCGGATGCGCCGCTGTCTTCACGCGGTTTGGTCTCTACCTGCATCGCTGGCGCAGATGCACCGCTATCTTCATGGCGCGGCAAGAGTTCCGTGCGCAGTACCGGCGGCTCATTACTCGCCGGTGCGCGCGGCGCCTCGGTGTTGTTAGCCTCGAACGGGCGCGGCGTCTCATGAAACACCGGCGGCGGTGGACTCTGCGGTGCAGCTGCCGAACTGTCGCTAGGCTGCGGCACATGTTCACCGCCCGCCTCAGGCGCGGCTGAACTTTCCTCGGCACCCTCTGTGGAGCCAGTGCTCTCACCACCCTCACGATTACGATTACCGCCACGACGGCGACCACCGCGACGACCGCGTCGACTGCGACCCTGGCCCGTACGCGGCTGCTGTTCGCCTTCCACGGCCTCGTTGCCGGGCGTGGCTTCCATCTCTTCAGCCTCAGGGATCTTCACGTTCTGATCGTCGACAACCAGCGCAGTGACGGCAGCGGTGACAATCGCAGCGTCTGCGTCCTTACTCTTGCTCTCCGGGCCGCGACGCGGTTCGCGAGGTTCACGGGGCTCGCGCGGTTGGCGTGGCTGCTTGTCGCGGTTATCGGGACGACGCTTGTCGTCACGGCGCGGCTCTTCTTTACGGCCCTCGTCGCGCACTTCACGCGTGGGTTCACGACCCTCGCGTTGTGTTTCGTCACGCGCACCTTGTCGCCCCTCACCACCGCGTCCGCCACGATCGCGATCACCGCGATCACGGCCGCCACGGCGGCTACGCTCGCCGCCACGATCATTGCCTTGTGGACGGTCGCGACGCGGCGGCGGTGGCCGGCGCTGAGTGTCTGTCGAAGTCGGTTGTGCTTGAGGTGCTGCCTCAGTTTCAACCGTGCCACCGAACAAATTGGCCCATAGACGTTTGATGAACCCGGGTTGCGTGCTGACGCTGACAGGTATCTGTGTCTGTACCGGTGCCACGGGTGTGGCCGATATCGGGGCCGGCGCAGGCGGCGCAATGAACTTGACCGCGGGTTGATCGGCGCTACGCACGACGGTGGTTTTACCGAGCGCCATCTCGTCTTCTTCCTCGACGATCTCCGGCATCATCGCGTAACTGGCCTGTTCTTCGGCAGGCAGTTCGTCGCTGCGCAAACGGTGGATTTCATAATCGGGCGTGTGCATGTGCGGATTCGGAATCAGCACGATATCCAGATGCTGGCGCTGCTCGACCGCGTGCAGGATGGCGCGTTTTTCATTGAGCAGGAAGGTGGCAACTTCGACCGGCAGACGCGCGACGATGCGTCCGGTCTTCTCCTTCATGGCGCTCTCTTCGATGATGCGCAACACCGACAAGGCCAACGATTCCACGCCGCGTACCGTGCCCTGGCCTTTGCAGCGCGGGCAGACGATCTGGCTGGATTCGCCCAGTGACGGGCGCAGGCGCTGGCGCGACATCTCCAACAGACCGAAGCGCGAGATGCGGCCGATCTGCACACGGGCACGGTCCATCTTCAGCGCATCACGCAGGCGGTTTTCGACCTCGCGCTGGTGCTTGGTCGGCTGCATGTCAATAAAGTCGATGACGATCAGACCGCCCAAGTCGCGGATACGCAACTGGCGGGCGATTTCGTCGGACGCTTCCAGGTTGGTGTTGAGCGCGGTCTCTTCGATATCGCCGCCCTTGGTGGCGCGCGCCGAGTTGATGTCGATGGAGATCATCGCCTCGGTGTGGTCGATGACGATGGCGCCGCCGGAGGGCAGGGTGACTTCACGCTGGAACGCGGACTCGATCTGGCTTTCGATCTGGAAGCGCGAGAACAGCGGCACGGTGTCGTTGTACAGCTTGAGCTTGTTCAGGTTGTGCGGCATCACCAGTTGCATGAAGTCGCGGGCCTTCTCGTAGATCTCCTGGTCGTCGATCAGGATCTCACCCACGTCGGTGCGCAGGTTGTCGCGCAGGGCGCGGATGATGACGTTGCTTTCCTGGTAGATCAGGAACGGGGCGGTGCGTTCTTTCGAGGCGGTTTCGATCGACGTCCACAGCTGCAGCAGGTAATCCAGATCCCACTGCAGTTCTTCAGTGGCACGGCCGACACCGGCGGTGCGCACGATCAGGCCCATGTCCTCGGGGATGTTCAGGGCGGCCATGGCGTCGCGGATGGTGCTGCGGTCGTCGCCCTCGATGCGCCGCGATACGCCACCGGCGCGCGGGTTGTTGGGCATCAGCACCAGGTAACGGCCGGCCAGACTGATGAAGGTGGTCAGCGCCGCACCCTTGTTGCCGCGCTCTTCCTTCTCGACCTGAACGACGATCTCCTGGCCCTCGCGCAGCGCGTCGCGAATATTGACGCGGCCGCCGCCCTCGCGGGTATCCTCGGAGAAATAGGCACGGGAGATTTCTTTCAGCGGCAGGAAGCCGTGACGTTCGGAGCCGTATTCGACGAACGCGGCCTCCAGACTGGGTTCTACGCGGGTGATCTTACCCTTGTAGATATTGGATTTTTTCTGCTCCCGGGACGGAACTTCGATATCCAGGTCGTAGAGTTTCTGGCCATCCACCAGAGCGACGCGCAGCTCTTCGGGCTGGGTCGCGTTGATCAGCATTCTTTTCATGGTTAGGTTCTCGCGCGTGCTCGGACCTGCCCACGAACGTCGGCCGCTCAGTCACGCACCAGTGACACGCTGCATACAGCAACGCATACAACCACTGGGCAAGACTGAATCCAGCCAACAGACCAAAGGCCTGTTCGCTGTCGCGGGCACCGTTCATGAACATGGGAGCACTGGGATTCATAAGTATCAGGTTTTACCTGTCGCCAAACATCACTTCACATCCGGTCGTCAGGTGCGACGCTCGGCACAAGGCCAATTGCCGCTCCGAAGTCATCACCGGGTTGGACACGTGTCCGTACCCCAGGATCGAGACGCCTCGAATGCGTGGAAACTCGTGCGTTGTTCGGTCGGCATCCGGGTTGATTACATTCGCCCATCGCCAAAATTCCGATAACACCCGCGGGACTATAGCAATCAATTCACTGTTCATCAATTGCTTAGCTGAACTTTAAGTCTGCCCGCTGGAAACTGGCTGGAGATTGGGCGGTTATTGATATGATGCGCCGATGACGACACCCCCCACACCCGCAAACCCCGGCGTTCGCCTGCTCGATATCAGCCCCGAAGAGGCCGACCAACGCATCGATAATTACCTGTTGCGCCAGCTTAAAGGCGTACCACGCAGCCTCATTTACCGCATCCTGCGCCGCGGCGAGGTGCGGGTGAACAAGGGCCGCGTCAAGGCGGAATACCGTCTGAAGGCCGGCGATCAGGTGCGGGTGCCGCCGGTGCGCACGGCCGCGCCGGTCCCGGTGAGCGGCGCCGGCACCGGGGCGGGTGATCGCCTGGAACAACGCATCATTTATGAAGACGAGCGCCTGATCGTCATCGACAAACCCTCCGGTATGGCCGTGCACGGCGGCAGCGGTCTCAGTTTTGGCGTCATCGAGGCCTTGCGTGCCGCGCGCCCCGGCGCGCATTTCCTGGAGCTGGTGCATCGGCTCGACCGCGAGACCTCCGGCTGTCTGATGATCGCCAAGAAGCGCAGCGAGTTGCGCATGCTGCACGAATTATTGCGCGAGGGCGGCATCGACAAGCGCTATCTGGCCCTGGTGCGCGGACGCTGGAATCTGGGAACCCGGACCATCAACGCGCCGCTGGCAAAAAATCAAATGCGCGGCGGTGAACGCATCGTCACGGTGGATGCGGACGACGGCAAGGCCGCCGATTCCCGCTTCAAGCCCGTGGAAATCTACGCCCAGGCAACACTCATGGAAGTTGAATTGGGCACCGGCCGCACCCATCAAATCCGCGTGCATGGCGCGCATGTAAACTATCCGCTGGCCGGCGATGACAAATATGGCGATGACGATTTCAACAAGCAGCTGCGTGACATAGGTCTCAGACGCCTGTTCCTGCATGCCCATAGTCTCGGCTTCACCGATCCGAACACCGGCCGCAGCGTCGCAGTGAGCGCGCCGCTGCCACCGGAATTGCGCGCGGTGCTGGACCGGCTGGAGCCGATTTGAAGTTTCACACGGCTGCAACACATCGTTCGTTTATAATGCCGCTCGTTTAAGAATTAGGAATACGGGATGTACGATCTCAAGCTTATCGTCTTCGACTGGGATGGAACCCTCATGGATTCCGAGGCGCACATCGTCGAATGCATGCAAGCCGCGATCGGCGATCTGGCCCTCGAACCGCGCCATGACGAACAGATCAAAAACATTATCGGACTGGGTCTGCACGAGGCGGTCGCGGGGCTCTATCCCGAGGCGGACGCGACCCTGGTACGCGCGATGGCCGACCAATACCGCGTGCATTGGCTGGCCAGCGATCTGCAATCGTCCCTGTTCCCCGGCGTCGAAGAAACGTTACAGTTGCTCAAGCAGGAAGGTTTCAGCATGGCGGTTGCAACCGGAAAAGGCCGCTGTGGTTTGGACAAGGTGCTGCGCGAAACCGGGCTCGGCCCGATGTTCGATGCCACGCGTTGCTCGGATGAAACCCGCTCCAAGCCACACCCGCTGATGCTTGAACAGCTGATGCAGGAATTGAATGTCGCGCCGGCACACACGGTGATGATCGGCGATACCGAATACGATATGGAAATGGCGCGCAATGCCGGTACGCATTCCGTTGCCGTATCCTACGGCGTACACGCCTGCCCGCGTTTGCAACGACATGCACCCCTGACCTGTCTGGATCAGATCACCGAACTCAGTGACTGGCTCGCGGAACTGGGCAGTTTGAACACAGCCCACCTGCACGCGCAGCACTGAAAGGAGAAGTTGAAATGAGCGACAACATGACGTCCAAACCGAGTGGACCGAGCGAGCCAAGTGATACGGGCGCGACCAACGTGAACAAGGACGAGACGCAATGGGAACGCGATCTGCTCAATCGTCTCGCGTTCGCCTCGGTCAACGAACAACGTCGCACGCGTCGCTGGAGCATCTTCTTCAAGACACTGGCGTTCGTCTATGTGTTCGCCATCATGTTCGCCTACCGCCCCGAGAGTTGGCAGAGCGTCGGTGCGAAGGCCGGCAAGCACACTGCCCTGGTCGAGGTCAGCGGCATCATCGCGGCCGGGGGCGAGGCCAGCGCCGATAACGTCATTAGCGGTCTGCGCGCCGCCTTCGAGGACAGTAAAACGTCGGGCGTGATCATGCGCATCAACAGCCCGGGCGGCAGCCCGGTGCAGGCCGGCTACATCAACGATGAGATGCGCCGCTTGCGCGCCGAATATCCCGACACGCCGCTGTATGCGGTGGTGGCCGATATCTGCGCCTCGGGTGGCTATTACATCGCCGCCGCCGCCGATGAGATCTATGCCGACAAGGCCAGCATCATCGGCTCCATCGGCGTACGCATGGACAGTTTTGGTTTCGTCGACTGCCATGGAGAAGCTCGGCGTAGAACGTCGCCTGTTGACGGCCGGCGAGCACAAAGGTTTCCTCGATCCATTCCTGCCGAGCAATCCTGATGATGTTGCGCATGTAAAGACGCTGCTGGATGGCATCCACGAACAGTTCATCGCCACCGTGCGTCAAGGTCGCGGCGATCGTCTGAAGCCGGACGAGCGCATGTTCTCCGGTCTGGTCTGGACGGGTGAGCAGGGCGTCGAACTGGGCCTGGTGGACGGTCTCGGCAGCGCCAGCTATGTTGCGCGCGAACTCATCGGTGAAGAAGAGATTGTCGACTACACCCCAAAGCCGGATTTCTTCGAGAAATTCTCCGGTGGCATGGGCACCGCCATGGCCAATGCGCTGATGAAAGTGACGGGTGGAATCAGTCTGCGTTAACAGATAGCGGATAGGCGCCTATAAGCACCGCCACGCCTTCCGTTTCCAGCATCGACACCAAACGGATCAGCGGCAACCCGATCAACGCGGTCGGGTCGTCGCCTTCCATCCGCTCGAACAACGCGACACCCAAACCTTCCGATTTAAAACTGCCCGCACAATTGAGCGGCTGCTCGCGGCGGACATAATGCTCGATTTGTTGTGCGCTCAAGGTGCGGAACACCACCGTAAACGGAATCACCTCGACCTGCACACGCTGCTGCGCGCTGTTATACAGACACAGACCGGTGAGAAACGTCACGCGCTGTCCAGATAAGCGTGCGAGCTGTGCGCAGGCACGCTCGACCGTTCCCGGCTTACCCAATACCTCATCATCAACCACCGCCACCTGATCCGAACCGATGATCAACGCCGCACCCGCTGCAGCGCCGCACCCGCGCGCGCCTTGGCTTCGGAGAGTCGCCGTACCAAATCCAGCGGCGATTCACCGGGCAGGCGCGATTCGTCAACGTCCGGCGAACACACGTCGAACGCAATCCCTAAACGCCCGAGCAATTCGCGGCGGTAGGGGGAGGTGGAGGCGAGGATGAGGGGTTTATGAGTGGTCATCATTGATTATCGTTGCGAGGCTACGGCGCCATGCCGGGCACGACGCCGGTATCGAACGACGGCCAACCAGGGCCGTCTGTTCGAACGACATATTGGGTCAGCCTCGCCTCAGAACATTGAAGGTGCGAAGTGCCTTTGTTTACTTCTGACTCGCTACTTCTTGGCAGCCTTCTCGGCGCGCTTTTCCTTCATGGTCTTAGCCGGTTTCTTCTTGGCCTCTTTCTTCTTATCCATTCCCTTTGCCATTTCGCTCACCTCTCATGGTTAGTAGATCGTTTGGAGATTATACATCTTGCAGCTTGGTTTCTAGCCTAACATTCTGTTTCGAGCCGGGTGGGCAAACAGGTTCATCCACCTACGGCGAACACGCTGAGTTGAAAGTCCAAACACCCGAGCAGTTCGCGGCGCTAGAGAGAGGTTGAGGCGAGGATCAGTGATGTCGTGTTGCCACATCAGCATCCTCCCGGTAATCGCTCGATATCACTTGCAGGTCCAGGACGACCGAAGAAATAGCCCTGATAGGCATGACAGCTCTCGCTGGCCAGGAAATCCCGCTGCGCCTTGGTTTCCACTCCCTCGGCGATCACCGCAATGCCCAAGGTCTGGGCCAAGGCGATGATGGTCCGGACGATGGCGGCATCATTGGGGTCGGTGAGCAGATCCCGCACGAATGACTGATCGATCTTGATCTGGTCAAGCGGCAGGCGTTTCAGATAGGCGAGCGAAGAATAACCTGTCCCGAAATCGTCCAGGGAAAAACTGACACCCACCGCTTTGAGGGCAGTCATTTTGGCGATGATATCCTCAATGTTCTCCAACAGGAGACTCTCGGTGATTTCCAGTTTGATCTTCCTGGGATCGGCGCCGGTCTGGTCGAGCACGGCCACGACCTGTTCCGTGAAATCCGGGTGTCTGAATTGCCGGGCGCTGATGTTGACCGAGATCGTCAGACCGCTGAGCGTCGGTCTGTTCGACCAGGCCATGAGCTGCTTGCAGGCGGCTTCCAGAACCCAGAGACCCAGAGGCAGTATGAGTCCGGTTTCCTCGGCCAGAGGGATGAATTCGTAGGGGGATATCATGCCGCGCTCGGGATGATGCCAGCGCACCAGGGCTTCGGCGCCGGTGGTGCATCCTTCACGGTCGACCTGAGGCTGATAGAACAGGATGAATTCATTGCGCCGCAAGGCTTGGCGCAGGTTCGCCTCGAGCGCTACACGGGCATTGACCACCGCCTGCATGCCCTGATCGAAGAAGCGTACAGTATTGCGGCCTGCCGCCTTGGACTGGTACATGGCCAGATCGGCCTGTTTGAGCAGTTCCTCGACAGAATCCTTGTGGCCCGAGAACAGGGTTGCACCGATGCTGCAGGTATAGTGCATCTGGCTGTCGGGCTCGTTGGTTTTATTGAGTGCAACCCGGATATTCTCGGCAATATGCCGGGTCTGGGTCGCCGCTTCGTCCTGATTCTTGCTCAGATCTTCCAAGAGGACGACGAATTCATCGCCACCGAAGCGTGCCACCGTATCGCCCTCGCGTACGCTCCCGACCAGGGAATGTGCGACAAGCTCCAGCAGAACGTCGCCTTGGTCATGGCCCAGGGTGTCGTTGAGCGACTTGAAATTGTCGAGATCGATGAACAACAGTGCCCCGCAGCGGCCGCTGCGCGCACTGAGGGTCATCGCCTGATTCAGACGGTCCCTCAGCAATCGCCGGTTGGGCAGATGGGTCAGCGGGTCATAGAAGGCCAGATTCTTGATCGACTCCTCGGCCACCTTGCGTTCGGTGATATCCCGCGAGGAATAGAACATGACCGGCGCGCCATCCAGCACCAGTGGCATACCGCTGATCTCGACATCGAACACCGTACCGTCCTTGCGGCGGTGACAGGTCTCGAATTGAACGTATCCCTGCTGTTCGTATTGCAATTTGATAATGCCGGTGAGGTCGGCGACGGGGAATTTGGCATCCCATTGGGAAACGTTCATGCCGAGCATTTCATCACGCCGATAACCGAGCATGGTGCAGAATGAATCGCTGACCTCGATGATGTTGCCGCCGATATCGAGGATATGTATCCCGTCACTGGCATTGCGCAGAAATGCCTGGTTCTTTTCGACTTCCCTTTGCAGGGCATGTTCGGATAATCGCCAGTCGGTGATGTCCTCGACGATCGACCAGATGTACTGTTCGCCGTCGGCCCGGGTGATCAACATACCGTTGAGCCGTAATGGGACCGACTTGCCGTCCTTGCGGATGTATTCCTTTTCATAAGGGCCGTAATGGCCCAAGCGCTGCAGGGATTCCAGTTGCCGCGCCTCCTCGTCGGCGTATTTCTTGGGAGTGAGCGCCCAGTAATCGAGGTGCTGAAGCTCGTCCATGGTATAGCCGCAGATATTTCTGAATGCCGCGTTGAACTCGATATACCGACCCTGCATGTCGGTCAGGGCGATGCCGAGCGGCGACAACTCATAGAGTCCGCGTAATTTCTCTTCGTTCTCGCGCAGTACTCCCTCGACCTGCGTCCGTTCGGCTTGTAATGCGGTGATCAGCAAACCTGTCAGCACCGTGGTCGCCATATAGATCCAGAGCAGAAACAGGCTGATCTGGGCGTCCTGCAGGTAGAAGGTGCCATGGCCGGTGGCGGTGCCCCATGCAGCCACGAGTGAAAAAATCAGCCCCGCCAGTGCCGCGCCGACGATGCCGAGACGCATGGCCGCCCAGGCGAACAGGGGTAAAGTCAAGAATGCGAGCGGCAATGAACGGCCGAGCACAGTAAATTCCTGGAGAAACGCCAGCCAGGCGATCGGGGCGGCAACCAGTAGCCAGAGCAACAATTCCCTGGCGTTGTCTGTCAGCTGACCGATATTCTTCCAGGTAAGCGCCAGAAGCAGCGGTGCGGCCAGCAAGACCCCCACGGTGTCTCCCATCCACCACGAAAGCCAGGCAAAACCTATCGACTGCAGCGGGAGCATTCCCGCCAGGAAAAGATTCGCCACTCCACAGAGTGCCGACACCGACATGCCCACACAGGCTGCAATTGTCAGCGTACCAACATCTCTTTGACGGTCGAATTCAGCATGAAATCCGATACGCTCAAGCCAGCGACTGGCCAGGTACGGACCCAGGGTGTTACCCACGGCGATGCCTGCGGCCACAGGCCAAGGAACCGCCGTGGCAAAATTGACCAGGAACGAACCGAGGTAAATGCCAGGCCAGACCTGCGGTCCCCAGCGGAGCAATGCCGCCACTGCTATACCCGTGGGCAGCCAGACAAGGGTGATGTGCGTGCCGATGTAAGGGATCTGCAGCCCGATCCACCCGGTGATGAAGTAGGCCAGCGCCAACAGCAATAGTCTGGCCATCAGATGCACTTACCTAGCCCTCGCTGTCTTGGTTCTGCGGCATGCGGGTTATCCCGCTGAACAGGGCATTGTCTATCGCTGGCATCGGTGGCGAATATCGATTGAGGGTGTTAGCAATACTAGGGTTATTGCTACGCTCTGCGCAACCATGATGTGAAGAAGTCGAGCATCTTCTCCCATGCATATTCAGCAAAATTATTCTAGGCGATCTCCACCAGTGTCTCATCGGGATTCACACTGTCGCCCTTAGCCACATGAATCGCAGTGACGGTGCCGGCAATCGGCGCTTGAATCTCAGTTTCCATCTTCATGGCCTCGGCGACCAGCACAGGGTCGCCGGCTTTCACAACGGCGCCGACTTTCACTAACACTTCGACAATGGCGCCGGGCATCGAGGTGGTGACGTGGCCGGGTTTGGTGGCGCGCGGGCGTTTGCTGCCTTTGCTTGGACGCGGGGCGGCGGCGCCATTGGAGGTGGGTTGAACCTCAACTTCTTCCAGCGACTCGACCAGAATTTCTTCGGGCACGCCGTCGACGGTGATATAGAAGGGGCGCTGATCCTGGTGGTCATGGCCGGAACCCGTCACGCGAATGTGATAGGTCTCGCCGTGCAAGCTAACGTTGAACTCGGTGGGCCGGGTCGTGCTGCTGCCTTGCGCGGATTTGATCGGCTCCAACGGCTCGGGTTCCAGGGCGTTTTTGGCGCGCTTTTCGAGGAAGTCGCGGCCGATCTCGGGGAACATGGCATAGCTGAGCACGTCCTCTTCACTCAACGCGAGTTCGCCGATCTCGGCACGCAGGTCATCCATCTCGGCGTCGAGCAGATCGGCCGGCCGTACGTCGATGACATCTTCGTTGCCGATGGCCTGCTGGCGGACGATAGGATTCACCGTGCCCGGCGCCAGGCCGTAGCGACCTTGCAGATAGAGTTTTACTTCATTGGTGATGGTCTTGTAACGCTCGCCGGTCAGCACATTCAACACCGCCTGCGTGCCGACGATCTGCGAGGTGGGCGTGACCAGGGGCGGGTAACCCAAATCCATGCGCACGCGCGGAATCTCATCGAACACCTCGTTCATGCGGCTCAGTTCACCCTGTTCGCGCAACTGCGTATACAGATTCGAGATCATGCCGCCGGGCACTTGATAGATCGCCACGCGCGTATCCAGGCCGGTGAACTCGCTTTCGAACTGATGATATTTTTTGCGCACCTCGCGAAAGTAGAAACCGATCTCCTGCAACTGCTGCAAATCCAGTCCGGTGTCGTATTCGGTATTGGCCAACGCGGCCACCATGCTCTCGGTGGGCGGATGGCTGGCGCCGCCGGCGAACGACGAAATGGCGGTATCGATATGCAGACAGCCGTTCTCGATGGCCTTGAGCTGACACATTTCGGCCACGCCGGCGGTGGCGTGCATGTGCAGATGAATCGGCAGATCAACCGTGGCGCGCAGTTGCTTGAATAATTCCGCTGCGACCATCGGTGTCAGCAGGCCGGCCATATCCTTCACGGCGATACTGTCGCAGCCGAGTTCGGCCAGCTGCTTCGCCATGGCGGTGAAGGTGGCGATGGTATGCACCGGGCTGGTGGTGTAACAGATCGTGCCTTGGGCATGTTTGCCGGCGGCCTTCACGGCGGCGACGGCGACTTGCAGATTGCGAATGTCGTTCAGCGCATCGAACACGCGGAACACATCGATGCCATTGGTGGCGGCCTTGGCGACGAAGGCGCGCACCACATCATCGGAATAATGCCGATAGCCGAGCAGGTTCTGGCCGCGCAACAGCATCTGCAGACGGCTATTGGGTAATGCCGCGCGCAGGCTGCGCAGACGTTCCCACGGATCTTCCTTGAGAAAGCGCAGACACGCATCGAAGGTGGCGCCGCCCCAGACTTCCAGCGACCAGTAGCCGGCGCGATCGAGGCGATCGCAGATCGGCAGCATGTCGGCGGTGCGCATGCGTGTGGCGAGCAGCGATTGATGGCCGTCGCGCAGCACGAGTTCGGTGATATTGACCTTGGTCATAGCGTTCTTCCTGATGGATTTCTGTGTAGGAAGCGAGATCGCCCGCTGGCTACAAACTGCTGATCAAGCGCCCATATGCGCGGCGACCGCGGCGGCGATCACCGCCGCCATTTCGCGCGTGGGCCGACTGGTGGTGTAATCCACCAATTCCGGATGCATTTCGACAAAGCTGGTATTGAAGTTGCCGGAGCGGAATTCCTCGGTCTTGAGGATTTCCAGATAATACGGAATGGTGGTCTTCACGCCATAGACGCCCATGTCCTCCAGCGCGCGCGTGGCGCGGTTCAACAGTTGTTCCCAGTTCAGTGCCCACACCGTGAGTTTGGCGCACATGGAATCGTAGTACGGCGGAATCTGGTAGCCGGTGTAGATCGCGGCATCGGTGCGCACGCCGGGGCCGCCCGGTGCGAAATAGCGGGTGATGCGGCCGAAGCTGGGCAGGAAGTCGTTCTTCGGGTCTTCGGCATTGATGCGGAATTCCATCGCAAACCCACGCCGTTCGATCTGATCCTGGCGATAACTCAAGGGTTCACCGGAGGCGACGCGAATCTGCTCCTGAACGATATCGATGCCGGTGATGGTTTCGGTGACGGTGTGTTCCACCTGCAGGCGCGTGTTCATTTCCATGAAGTAGAACTGGCCATCTTCGGCCAGCAGGAATTCCACGGTGCCGGCATTCTGATAATTCACGGCGCGGGCGGCGCGCACGGCATAGTCACCCAGCTGCTTGCGCTGCTTATCGTTCAGTTGCGGCGAGGGCGCGATCTCGATGAGTTTTTGATGACGGCGCTGAATCGAACAATCGCGCTCGAACAGGTGAATGACGTTGCCATGGCTGTCGGCCAGAATCTGCATCTCGATATGACGCGGGTTGTCGACGCATTTTTCCAGAAACACATCGGCGCTGCCGAAGGCCTTGGTCGCCTCGGACAGCACGCGGTCGTAATTGCGCCGCAGCGCGTCGGCATCATTACAACGGCGGATGCCACGGCCACCGCCGCCGGAGGTGGCCTTGAGCATGACCGGGTAGCCGAACTGTTCGGCCAGCGCCAACGCCTCATCGAGACCGGAGAGGTTGCTGACGCTGCCCGGGACGACCGGCACCCCGGCGGCCTGCATGGAACGGCGTGCTTCGAGCTTGTCGCCCATGCGCCGGATCACCTCGGCATTCGGGCCGATGAAACGGATGTGGCGCCGGGCGCAGATCTCGGCGATGAGCGGGTTTTCGGACAGGAAGCCGTAGCCCGGGTGCAGGGCATCGCAGCCGGTGGCCACTGCCAGATTGACGATGCGGTGGGCATTCAGATAGCCGGCCACAGAATCCGGGCCGATGTTATAGGCCTCGTCAGCCTTTTTGACGTGCAGGGAATGGCGGTCCGCGTCGGTGAAGATCGCCACCGAGCGGATGTTCATCTCGCGGCAGGCCCGGACAATGCGCACGGCGATTTCGCCGCGGTTGGCGATGAGGATTTTCTGGATCACGGGCCGCTTCCGTAGTGTGCCGGCCGCTGCGACGGAATGCCTGGATCGGCAAGCAGTTAGCGTCCGGTATGCCGTCGAGTTCTACGGAAGAATCACGCGCCTGTCAACTGAGCAGACCCGGGGTTCTGGTCGGTGAATTTGGCTGTTTTTTGTTTTGACACAAGTGCTTGTCATGGTTATGATGCGCGGCCTATGCGAGATCGGCTGCCGGATAGTATTGAAACAGCGTCCTTCGTTAAATCGGGGACGGGTTCTGCGAAGGCGGTGGGGCGCGAATACCGCGGCGAACTGTCTGTCGTCGGTATGCAGCGGATCACCGAAACGCTGCGCTGATTCTGACACCCCCGCGTTGCAGGTGCATCTGTATATCGGACGCGATGCCGGCGGTGTGCTTTACCTGGAAGGCGAGGTGCAGGGCGTTTTGCATCTGATCTGCCAACGCTGTCTTGGGCGGATGGAATTCCCGGTGCAGAGATCGTTTCGACTGGCGCTGGTGCACAGCGAGGCCGAAGCGGATCGCCTGAGCGATGGCTACGAGCCGTTGTTGTTAGAGGCCGAACGCCTGATTGTGCGTGACGTCATCGAAGATGAATTGTTATTGGTGCTGCCCGATTTTCCGCAGCACGGCGCGGGCGAAGCCTGCACATTGCCGGAATACCGGAAGCAAGAGAACACTGTCGCGGTGGAAGAGAAACCAAACCCCTTCGCGGCACTGGCAAGTTTGAAGCGTAATTAGAAGTTAAAGTTAGGAGTCACAGACCATGGCCGTTCAACAAAACCGTAAAACCCCGTCCAAGCGCGGCATGCGTCGTTCGCACGACAGCCTGACAGCTTCGGCGCTGTCCATCGAGCCGACCTCCGGCGAGACCCATCTGCGTCACCACATCAGCCCGGATGGTTATTACCGCGGCCGCAAGGTTGTAACCCGCAGCGAGGACTGAGGTCCGACGTACAACGCACCGCTGCGGCGGGTTGGCTAGACCACCCGTCGCAGCGGTGTTTGCGTTTAAGTGCAATGCCAAATAACGCCACCAGACGATCGGCTTATCTGCGTATCGTCAATTAACCACGGACCGCAACGGACCAGAATGAGCGCAGTCATCACAATCGCGCTGGATGCCATGGGCGGCGACCATGGCGCAGATACTGTCATCCCTGCTGCCATCAACATCCTTAAGCATCGGGACGAGGTACGACTCGTTCTGGTGGGCGATCAGGCTCTGCTTCAAGAACGTCTGTCTCAGGCCGGCTTCAAGGCCAACGACGATCGCCTGAGCATCCATCACGCCTCTGAAATTGTCGGCATGGACGAATCACCCTCGCGTGCGCTGCGCTTCAAGAAAGATTCCTCGATGCGCGTGGCCATCAACCTCGTCAAAGACGGCACCGCACAGGCCTGCGTCAGCGCCGGCAATACCGGCGCGCTGATGGCCACCGCCCGCTATGTTCTCAAGACCCTCCCGGGTATCGATCGCCCGGCGATCTCTTCGGCCATTCCCAGCATTGAAGGCTTCACAGAAGTCCTCGATCTCGGCGCCAATGTCGATTGCTCGGCGGAACACCTGTTCCAGTTCGCCGTGATGGGATCGGTGCTGGCGAGCGCGGTGCATGGCCTGGACAAGCCCCGCGTCGGCCTGCTCAACATCGGTGAAGAAGAGATCAAGGGCAACGATCAGGTCAAGGAGGCGGCACGTTTGCTCGCCGGCAGTTCGCTGAACTACATCGGCTTCGTCGAAGGCAATGACATCTTCAAGGGCGGTGTCGATGTGGTGGTGTGCGATGGCTTCGTCGGCAATGTCGCGCTGAAGACCAGCGAGGGCGTTGCCAAAATGGTCAGCCATTTCATGCGCGAGGCCTTCTCGCGCAATCTGCTCACCAAACTCGCCGGCGCCATCGCCATGCCGGTATTGAAAGCCTTCCGCAGCCGCATCGATCCGCGTCGTTACAACGGCGCCAGTCTGCTCGGTCTGCGCGGCATCGTCATCAAGAGCCATGGCGGCGCCGACGCCTTTGCGTTCGAAAATGCCATCAACGTGGCCGTGCTCGAAGTAGAGAAGGCCGTACCGGACCGCATTGATCACCTGCTGGAAGATTTGCTGACCGAGAGGCAATCGACGTGATGTATTCGCGAATCACCGGCACCGGCGGCTACCTTCCCGAGCGGGTACTGAGCAATCACGATCTGGAATTGATGGTCGAGACCTCGGACGCCTGGATTCGCGACCGCACCGGCATCGAAAAACGGCATATCGCCGCGGGCGGTGAAACCACCTGCGATCTTGCCGAGCACGCCGCGCGTCGCGCCCTCGAAGCCGCTGGCCGCAGCGCCGCGGATGTCGATCTTATTATCGTTGCGACCACCACGCCCGACCGAATCTTTCCCAGCACCGCCTGCCTGCTGCAACAACGTCTCGACATTCACGGCTGTGCCGCCTTCGATGTGCAGGCGGTGTGCACCGGCTTTGTCTATGCGCTCGGCGTCGCCGACAAATTCATTCGCACCGGCAGCGCCAAGTGCGCGCTGGTGGTCGGTGCGGAAACGCTATCGCGTATCGTCGATTGGACCGATCGCACCACCTGCATCTTGTTCGGCGACGGTGCCGGCGCGGTCGTGCTCGAAGCCAGCGACGAACCCGGCATTCTGTCCACCCATCTGCACGCCGACGGCAGCTACGAGAGCCTGCTGACCGTCAATGCGGGCGTCTCGCAGGGCTTCGATCGTTTGCAGATCGGCGGTGGCTTCATCGAGATGAAAGGCAACGAAGTGTTCAAGATGGCGGTGAATACCTTGGGCCGCATCGTCGACGAGACGCTGCATGCCAACCACATGAAAAAATCCGATATCGATTGGCTGATCCCGCATCAGGCCAACATCCGCATCATCCATGCGACGGCCAAGAAGTTGAAGCTGCCGGCGGATCGGGTGGTCATCACTGTCGATCAGCACGGCAATACCTCGGCCGCCTCGGTGCCGTTGGCACTCGATGTCGCGGTGCGCGACGGTCGCATCAAGCGTGGCGAAGTCTTATTGCTCGAAGCCTTCGGTGGCGGTTTCACCTGGGGCTCGGCGCTGCTGAGATATTGATATTCATTTGGGAACCGCCAAGACGCCAAGGCCGCCCCAAGATATTCAAAGAGTATTCAAAATGAACAAACCGAAATGACTTTTCTATAAATTAACTTGGCGTTCTTGGCGTCTTGGCGGTTCAAAATGGTTTTTCAAGTAAACAATCTATGATGAACAAACAACTCGCAATCGTATTTCCCGGTCAGGGCTCGCAGTCCATCGGCATGCTGGCGGAACTGGCCGGCGCGCATCCTGAAATCGAAGCCACCTTCGCCGAGGCCTCCAGCGCACTCGGCTATGACCTGTGGGCACTGACGCAGAAGGGTCCGGAGAGCGATCTCAATCAGACCGATCGTACGCAGCCGGCGATGCTCGCGGCCGGTGTCGCGGTGTGGCGCGTGTGGTGCAAGCAGGGCGGTGCGCAACCGGCCTTCATGGCCGGGCACAGTCTCGGCGAATACACCGCGCTGGTGTGTGCAGGCAGTCTCGACTTATAGCGACGCGATTCGCCTGGTCGCCGAACGCGGACGTCGCATGCAGGAGGCCGTACCGGCCGGCATCGGCGCGATGGCGGCGATCCTCGGTCTGGACGACGATCAGGTGCGTCAGGCATGCAGCGCGGCGGCACAGGGCGAAGTTGTACAAGCCGTGAATTTCAATTCGCCGGGACAGGTCGTCATCGCCGGCCACAAGGCCGCGGTCGAACGCGCCTGCGAACAGGCCAAGACGCTCGGCGCCAAACGCGCCATCGTGTTGGCCGTCAGCGTGCCCTCGCACAGCAGCCTCATGCAGCCGGCCGCCGCGGCCTTCGCGGCAACGCTGGCGGCCACCGAGATCAAGGCGCCGCAGATCCCCGTGATCCACAATGCCGACGTGCTCGCACACACCACGCCGGATGCGATTCGCGACGCCTTGATCCGCCAGTTCTATAATCCGGTACGCTGGGTGGAAACCGTGCAGTACCTGGCGACACAGGGTGTCACGCGCATTGTCGAAGTCGGTCCCGGCAAAGTGCTCATCGGACTCAACAAACGCATCGACAAGAACATCGCATCCATCGCCGCCTTCGATAACGCCTCGCTGGCCGAGGCGCTGGCCGCGCAGTAATTCAGGAGAACAGCCATGTCACTGACCAACCAAATTGCCCTCGTAACCGGCGCCAGCCGTGGCATCGGCCAGGCCATTGCCCTCGAACTCGGCCGCCAGGGTGCGACGGTGATTGGCACCGCGACCAGTGAGAGCGGCGCTCAGGCCATCAGCGAGACCTTTGCCAGCGCTGGCATCAAGGGCACGGGCAAAATGCTCAACGTCACCGACAATGCCGCCATCGAAGGTTTGATCAAGGCCATCGAAGGCGAATTTGGAACCGTGTCCATTCTGGTCAACAACGCCGGTATCACCCGTGACACCTTGCTGATGCGCATGAAGGAAGACGATTGGGGTGCAGTGATCGACACCAATCTGAGTTCGGTATTTCGCACCAGCAAGGCGGTGCTGCGCGGCATGATGAAAGCCCGCCATGGCCGCATCATCAACATCGCCTCCGTCGTCGGTGCCACCGGCAATCCGGGGCAGGCCAATTACGCGGCGGCCAAGGCCGGCATGGTGGGCTTCGCCAAATCACTGGCCCGCGAAGTCGGCTCACGCGGTATCACCGTCAACACAGTCGCGCCTGGTTTCATCGACACCGACATGACCCGCGCCCTGCCGGACGAACAGCGTAACGCGCTGCTGAACAACATCCCGCTGGGTCGATTGGGTGCTGCGCAAGATATCGCCAACGCCGTGGCTTTTCTGGCCTCAGACGCCGCTGCCTACATAACAGGTGATACCCTACACGTTAATGGCGGCATGTTTATGGCCTGAAGGTTCTTAAGAAGGCGTGTTAGTGCAATGTTATTAAACGAGATTAGCCGCTGAGCTCAGGGAGCACTTGAGCAATATCAAATTCGGATTTTCAACTGGAACGACCCTGGTCTTTTCACTACAATACCGCCGCGGCCCACACGGTCGGGTTTCTGGAGGATTTACCTGTCATGAGTAACATCGAAGAGCGCGTCAAGAAGATCGTTGTTGAGCAATTGGGTGTCAAAGAAGACGAAGTAACCAACGCGGCATCCTTTGTCGACGATCTCGGCGCGGATTCGCTGGATACAGTCGAGCTGGTGATGGCCCTCGAAGAAGAGTTCGAGTGCGAAATCCCCGACGAAGACGCCGAAAAGATCACCACTGTTCAGCAGGCGATCGACTACATCAATTCACACCAGGGCTGAGTTTTCAGCCTGAGACTAAAGCCGCAACCACGTAGGTGGTCGCGGCCTTTTCTTTTTAGGCTACCCGTGACCGGGTACGCACTTCGCGGTGTAAGCGGTGTAAAAGGAGTGAGCGGTGTCTAAACGGCGCGTCGTTATTACAGGCTTGGGCATCATTTCGCCGGTCGGCAACACGGTTGCCGAGGCTTGGGAAAATATCCTCGCCGGTCGCGGTGGCATCCGCCCGATCGAAAACTTCGACGTCGCCAATTTCGGTGTCCGTTTCGGCGGCACGATTCTGAATTTCGACCCGGCCCAGTACATCGCCGCGAAAGACGTGAAGAAGATGGACCCGTTCATCCATTACGGCATCGCCGCCGGCTGTCAGGCCATTGCGGACTCCGGACTGGAAGTGACCGAGGCGAATGCCGAACGCATCGGCGTCGCCATCGGCTCGGGTATCGGCGGTCTGTACACCATCGAGAAGCAGTACAGCACGCTGCTCGAAGGCGGACCGCGCAAGATCTCGCCGTTCTTCGTCCCGGCCAGCATCATCAATATGATCTCGGGCAATCTGTCGATCATGTACGGCCTCAAAGGCCCGAACATCGCCATCGTCACGGCATGCACCACCGGCACGCACAACATCGGTGAGGCCGCGCGCATCATCGCCTATGGCGACGCCGACGTGATGGTCGCCGGCGGTGCCGAAATGGCCACCACACCGCTCGGACTCGGCGGTTTCGCCGCCGCACGCGCGCTGTCCACGCGCAACGACGATCCGGCCACCGCCAGTCGTCCCTGGGATAAAGATCGCGACGGCTTCGTGCTCGGCGACGGCGCCGGTGTGCTGGTGCTGGAGGAATACGAACATGCGCGCAAACGCGGCGCGAAAATCTATGCCGAAGTGATCGGCTATGGCATGAGCGGCGATGCGCATCACATGACCCAACCGTCGGAAGGCGGTGAGGGTGCCAAACGCTGCATGCTGAATGCGCTGCGTGATGCCGGTGTGAACACCGATCAGGTCGATTACATCAACGCCCACGGCACCTCGACACCGGCCGGCGATAAGGCCGAGACCATGGCCGTCAAGGTCGCGCTCGGCGAGGCGGCCAAGTCGGTGGCCATGAGTTCGACTAAATCCATGACCGGCCATCTGCTCGGTGCCGCCGGCGGCGTCGAAGCGGTCTTCACCGCGCTGGCCTTGCGTGATCAGGTTGCGCCGCCAACCATCAACTACACCACGCCGGATCCCGACTGCGATCTTGACTATGTGCCGAATACCGCGCGTACGATGAAGATCGACGTGGCCTTGTCGAATTCCTTTGGCTTCGGCGGCACCAACGGCAGCATTGTCCTGCGGCGTTTTCAATAACGGCATCCAATCATGCTGTAGGAGCGGCTTATGGCCGCGAACAGGGCTGACACCACCGGTTCGCGGACAAACCCCACCTACAATCGCGATCCTTCATGCTTGATCTGTTCGGGCAGTTCCGATGACAGCAGACGCCGATGGCCGCAACACTCACGCACCCGTCACGCGCCGTATCGACAGCACAGTCGATTTGCTGCGCCTGCATGAGTTGAACCCGCAGCGCTATCCTCACCTGTTACAGAGCGCCACACCCGGCCCGCACGCGGGCTACGATATTCTGTTTGCCTTTCCCGAAGACACGCTGTCGCTTGAAGCCACTGGTGATCTGAGCGGCGATGAAAGTGGTGCGACGGTGTTTCTCGATGCCCTGGATGCGCGCTGGCGACGTGAGTCTTACGCGCACAACGATCAGGACACGCAACTGCCGTTTCGCGGCGGCTGGTTCTTGTATCTGAGTTATGAACTGGCCGGCCAGATCGAACCGCGACTGCGCCTGCCTACGCCAACCATTTCCACACCCATCGCGCTCGCGACACGTTTTCGCAGCGCCGTGATCCGTGATCACCAGAAAAATTGCTTATGGTTGGTAACAGAAGCGGGCACCCACGAACGTCTCGATGCGCTGGCGCAGGATATTGCACAGACCGAAGCGGGTATTGAACCCAGCGAGCCCGAGCTTCCCGAACTCACGCTGACAGAAGATGCCGCGGATCGCTATCTCGCCATGGTGCGGCGCACGCTGGCGTATATCCGTGATGGTGATATCTTCCAGGCCAATCTGGCGCGCACCTGGACTGCGCGTTTCACCGAAAGTGTTGCACCCAGTCGCTTGTACCGCCGTCTGCGCACCCGCAATCCCGGACCTTTCAATGGACTGGCGACCTGGCCAGGGCATGCCATTATCAGTTCATCGCCGGAGCGCCTGGTGCGCGTGCGTGGCACGCATATCGACACGCGACCCATCGCTGGAACACGACCACGCGGGCAGGGCGCAGCAGATGACGCGGCCTTGTCACGAGAACTCATGGCGCATCCGAAAGAGCGCGCCGAACACATCATGCTCATCGATCTTGAACGCAACGATCTCGGCCGGGTCTGCGTACCCGGCACGGTGCGTGTCGACGAACTCATGGTGCTGGAATCGTATGCCCATGTGCATCACATCGTCTCCAACGTACGTGGCGAATTGCGCGCCGAGATCACACCTGGCGCCGTGATTCGCGCGCTATTTCCCGGCGGCACCATCACCGGCTGTCCGAAGGTGCGCTGCATGGAAATCATCGCCGAGCTGGAAGGCGCCGGGGCAGAAGGGCACGGGCGCGGCGCCTACACCGGTGCCATCGGCTATCTGAATCGCGACGGTGATATGGATTTGAACATTCTCATCCGCACCTTGGAACAGCACGGTGAGCAGGTCGAACTGCGCGCCGGTGCCGGCATCGTCTCCGACTCAGACCCCGAACGCGAACTCGCCGAGACGCGCGCCAAGGCCCGTGGCCTGCTGTTGGCATTGGGTGTCGATGCGTAAGCATGACCGCTGTCACGGTCACAACAGGCTGTTCAATGGACTTTTCCGATAATGGCGCTCATAGCATAGAATCAACTCATGCACCCATGCAGCCTCATCAATGGCCATACCCGGCGATACTGCTCGCCATCAGCGACCGCGGCTTGCAGTACGGCGATGGCCTGTTTGAAACCATCGCCGTACGCCAAGGTGTCTGCGAATTCTGGGAGCGGCATCTTCAACGCCTGTTCGAAGGCTGCACACGTCTACGCATTCCATTGCCCGACATAACGCTACTCACCACAGAGGCACAGCGTCTCACGCACGCTGTCGAACGGGCTGTGCTCAAGATCATCATCACGCGCGGGAGTGGCGGACGCGGTTACCGCATCCCCGACAGCGTCCAGCCGACTCGCATACTCATGTGTATGGATGGACCGGATCATCCACACAGCAACGCACAAACCGGTGTGCGCGCGCGTCTCTGCACACACACGCTCGGCAGCAATCCGGCACTGGCCGGGCTCAAACATCTCAATCGTCTGGATCAGGTACTCGCACGCATGGAATGGGCATGACCCCGATATCGCCGAGGGCCTACTGCAAGATCAGACCGGGCGGGTGATCGAAGGCACTTATAGTAATATTTTCATCGTGCAGCAGGGCCGCCTGATCACGCCGGCGCTGAATGCCTGTGGCGTCGCCGGCGTGATGCGCGCCGTGGTTCTGGATCTGGCCACTGCGGCCGGGATAGACTGCACCGAACGGGCCGTGTCGCTGGAAGATCTATACGCTGCCGAGGAACTGTTTTTGACCAACAGCCTCATCGGCATCTGGCCCGTACGTGAACTGAATCACTGGCGGGGAAGTCGCGGTCCACTAACCTCAAGCCTGCAAACCGCACTCGATCACTTGCGCCAGCCAACCAGCAGAGACACGCATGACTGACCGGATTCACCCGCTCGACACTGAACCTCCCAAAGCCCCGAAAAGCCTGGGGGACAAGCTGTTCAAGCTTGCGGGCATCCTGCTGATCTGCGCGAGTGTGGTGCTCGGCTGGTTCGGCTACGACTATCAAAGCTTCACCCAGACACCGCTCAACGTTCCCGCCGACGGTTTGACTGATCGAGATTCCGCCCGGCCGTTCCGTACGCGGCATCGCCGAGGATCTCGCGGCCAAACAGATCATCGACGCGCCACTGTATTTCATCTGGATGGCCCGCGTATCGGGGGAGGCGGCAAAACTACAAGCCGGCGAATACCGCATCGACCCTGGCACGCTGCCGGCAACCTTCATTCAATATCTGGCCGCCGGCAAGGTCGTGCAGCACAGTCTGACCATCATCGAAGGCTGGACCTTCACGCAGTTGATGGCGGCGGTGCTGGCGCATCCGGTGCTGGTGCATACCCTGCACGATACCTCTGCACCGGGCATCATGGCCGCCATCGGTCATGCCGGCGAACATCCCGAAGGTCGCTTCCTGCCGGACACGTATAAATTTCCGCGCGGCATGACCGACGCGGATTTCCTCAGCCGCGCCTATACAAGCATGCAGGAGACCTTGCAGCGTGAATGGGACGCGCGCGCCAAAGATCTTCCATTCAAAACCCCGTACGAGGCGCTGACCCTCGCATCGATCGTGGAGAAAGAAACCGGCCTTGCCGCAGAACGTCCGCGTATCGCCGGTGTCTTCGTGCGCCGCCTGAATCAGGGTATGCGCCTACAAACCGATCCCACCGTGATCTATGGCATGGGCCTGACCTTCGACGGCGATATCCGCGTCAGTGACCTGCGCAAGGATACCTCCTACAACACCTATACACGTGAAGGCTTGCCGCCGACACCGATCGCCATGCCCGGTGCCGACGCCATTCGCGCCGTGTTGCATCCAGCCGCGGGCAAGGAACTGTTCTTCGTCTCCAAGGGTGATGGCAGCCACGTATTTTCGGCGACCTACGAAGAGCACAATCGCGCGGTGCGCGAGTATCAGCTCAAGCGCTGAGCAGAGGTTCCCCAGAAAAGGTTTCCCATTAATCGCCTCTATAATCACCCGGGGATGTCGCGATGAGTAAACCGGATCAATCCCCTATTCAAGACGCCGTCAGGGATTTTCTGCGTAGGCATGCGCCGTTCGATCGCATGGAGACTGCGCACATCGATTTCCTGGCGCAGCGACTGACGCTCAGTTATTACGCGACCGGCGAAGTGATCGCAGCACCGGAGCAGGGCGCCGCACAACGGCTTTTGATCATCAAACAAGGTCGGGTGCGCGGTGAATCCGCGCGTGATGCCGATGCTTGGGAACTGGTTGCGGGCGAGTGTTTCCCGATCGGAGCCTTACTGGCACAACGCCCCGTACACGCGTTACATCGCGCAGTTGAAGATACCTTCTGCTTTGAGTTGCCCGCCGAAGAATTTCATAAGCTACTGGCGCTGAGCCCGGTATTCCAGGATTTCTGCACGCGCCGTCTCGCCAGTCTGCTGGATGAGGCCCTCCGCGTAATGCAGGGGCGTAGTGCTACCGAAACCGCGGATAATCTATCGTTCGCCGCACCCTTGCGTAACCTGATCCGGCGCACACCGGTCGTTTGTGCACCTGAGACACCGCTGCGGACAGCGCTGGCACAGATGCAGCGTGAGCATGTCGGCAGCATAGTTGCTGTCGATGCGCAGCAGCGCCCGGTAGGGTGTCTTCACGCTGCACGATCTGCTGGCCCAGGTAGCCAACACCCATCTGGATCTCGAGGCGCCACTTGCCGAGGTCATGAGCCGAGCGCCGTTGGCATTACCTCCCGATGCGCGTGCCCACGAGGCGGCCTTGCTGATGGCGCGCGAGGGCATCGGTCACGTCTGCGTGGTGGAACAAGAGCGTCTGATCGGCATGCTGTCGGAACGTGATCTGTTTTCACTTCAGCGTGTCGGTCTGGTGCGCTTATCCCGTCGGGTGCGACAGGCCCCGGACCTGGATACGCTGGTGTCTTTGGGCAGCGAAGTGCAGCGCCTGATCGAACAATTATTTGCGCAGGGCCTTGCCGCCGAGCAGGTCACCCAGATCATCACCCAGTTGAACGACGATACGACCCGGCGGGTCATCGAACTGTGCCTGGATGCGGTTGAGACGCCACTCACACCGTTTACCTGGCTGGCCTTCGGTAGCGAGGGGCGTCAGGAACAGACGATAAGCACTGACCAGGACAATGGTCTGTTATTCGTTACACCACCAGGGCAGGACACCGAAACTCTGCGCGTCGACCTACTCGCATTTGCACAACGCGTCAACGCCGCGCTCGCCCGCTGTGGATTCCCGTTGTGCGCGGGCGGGATCATGGCCAGTAATCCGCGTTGGTGTCTCAGCTTGGATGAATGGCGTGCCACCTTCGCTGACTGGATCCAGCGTGGCGATGCGCCGGTGCTATTGAATGCCTCCATATTTTTCGACTTCCGTTCTCTCTATGGGCCTGAAGAACCTGTGCACGAATTGCGTAGCTGGCTCAATGCCGAGGTTCGCGCCAACCGTGGCTTCTTGCGCCATATGGTCGAGAATGCACTTGGCAATCGTCCGCCGCTCGGACTGCTTGGCGATTTCGTTCTGAGTGGCATCGGCGCTGGCGGCCGGCTGGATCTAAAGGTAAGCGCGGCCACACCGTTTGTAGATGCCGCGCGCATCCTCGCCTTGGCCGCGGCCAGCGACACCACCAATACGGTCATGCGTCTGCGCTCAGCCGCCGCTCAGTGGCGCATGGACAGCGCCGAGGTCGAGTCCTGGGTGCAGGCCTTTCTGTTCGTCCAGATGCTGCGCCTGCGTCTACAGCACAATCAGCGGCAGAAGTATGAACCCTTGGGCAATCGCATCGACCCTGCCTCGCTCAACGATCTGGACCGGCGCATTCTCAAGGAGGCGCTGCGGCAGGCACGCAAGCTGCAAAGCAAACTGGAGACGTTCTTCCAGTTCTAAGGCTCCCCCCTCATTCGACTAACACATGATCTGCATCAATGCGGTGCATTCATGCGCGATTAGCATGGCAGCCATACGCTGGTGCATGTTGGGAGTGCGCACCGGTCCCCGCTACACGCGATACGGGAGCCATGCCATGCAGACATCCGCTACTGATTGGACCGCAATTGATTCGGACCCACGCTTCCAATCTCTCTACCGCAAGAAAACCACCTTCCTGTGGAGCCTGATGATCATCTCGGTGATCTACTACTTCCTGTTGCCGGTCGGCGCCGCCTATTTTCAGGAGTTGTTCAGCCTCAAGGTCTGGGGCCCGGTGAATGTCGGCATCCTGTTTGCGCTGTCCGAATTCGTGGTCGCCTGGACCATCGCCTTCGTCTATTCACGCCGCGCCAATGCCGAGTTCGATGCCATGGCGCGCGAGATCGTGGCCTCCGTGCATCGGGAGGGCCGCTGATATGACACACGCATCACGGATTAACTCGGGGATTGCCTCAGGGATGGTTTCTGTTGGTCTGCTCATGGTCAGTTCATCCGCGCATGCGGTAGGCGCGGTAGGCGAGGGCTACAAGTGGATGACCTTCGCCGTGTTCGGCGTGATCATCGCCATCACCATGTACATCACTTACTGGGCGGCGCGACGTACTCACACCACCGCCGAGTTCTATGCTGCCGGTCGTTCCATCAGCGGCATCCAGAACGGTTGGGCGATTGCCGGTGATTATCTGTCCGCCGCCTCGTTTCTCGGCATCGCCGGGTTGATCTCGCTGTACGGCTACGACGGCTTCATGTATTCGGTCGGCTGGCTGGTGGCCTACATCACCGTGCTGCTGGTGATCGCCGAGCCGTGCCGCAACATCGGCAAATACACCATGGGCGACATTCTCGCGTTCCGCAATGAACCGAAGAAGGTCAAGACCGTCGCCGCGCTATCCACCATCACCGTGTCGACGTTCTATCTCACTGCGCAAATGGTCGGTGGTGCGGTGCTGATCAAAACGCTGATCGGTATCGAGTATGAAATCTCGGTGATCGGCGTGGGCATCCTGATGCTGGCGTATGTGGTGTTCGGCGGCATGATCGCCACCACCTGGGTGCAGATCGTCAAGGCTGTGTTGCTGGTAAGCGCATCGCTGCTGCTGGTGTTCCTGGTGTGGACGCCGTACGGCTTCAGTCTGCCGGCATTCCTCGACGCCGTCGTCAGTGATGCCAAGGTGCAGGCGCAGGTCGCCAAGCTGTTGGGCGATAGCGCGACCAACATGACACCGCAGGAACTCGGCCAGCGTTTTCTGGAACCGGGTTTATTCCTGAAAAATCCCATCGACCAGATCTCGCTGGGCATGGCCCTGGTGTTCGGCACCGCGGGCATGCCGCATATCCTGATGCGTTTTTTCACCGTGCCCACGGCGCGCGACGCACGCTTATCGGTAGTCTGGGCCATGGCCATCATCGGCGGCTTCTATGTGCTGACGCTGTTCCTCGGTCTGGGTGCGGCTATGCATGTAGGACCGGCCAACATCGCTGCCATCGACAAAGGCGGCAACATGGCCGGTCCGTTGCTCGCGCAGTATTTAGGCGGCGGCGCGGACTCGGCACTCGGCAATCTGTTCCTGGCCTTCGTCGCCGCGGTGGCGTTCGCCACCATCGTCGCGGTGGTGGCCGGACTGGTATTGGCCGCGGCCTCGGCCATGGCCCACGATCTCTATGTCGGCGTGCTCAAAGGCGACCATGCGACGCCGCAGGAGCAAGTGATTGCCGCGCGCATCGCCTCGATCATCGTCGGTGCCTTGGCCATCACCGTGGGCATCCTCGCCAAGGGTCAAAACGTCGCGCATCTGGTCGCACTCGCGTTCGCGGTGGCGGCGTCCAGCAATCTACCGGCCGTATTCCTCACGCTGTATTGGAAGCGCTGCAACACCGGCGGCATCATCCTCGGCATGCTGGTCGGCGCGATCAGTGCCATTGCCTTGGTGATGGTGTCGCCCAACATGACCTATCCGCTCAAGATCAAAGCGGATGCGCAGAAAGTCATCGATGCCGCGCCGGCCAAGCAGCTGGGTTTTCAAGCGGCACTTGCCGCCGTCGATCCCGCCACGCAGGAACATGCGCGCAAGGATCTCGAGACGCTGGAGAAGGACATCGCCAAGGCGCGCGACGATCTGGTCAAGTTTGCCGATCAGACTACCAGCCTGGTCGGGCTGGAGCAGCCGCTCATTACGCTGAAGAATCCTGGCCTGATTTCCATCCCGTTGGGATTCATCTGCGTCATTCTCGGTTCGCTGGTGTATCGCGATCCGCGCGCGTTGGCCATGTGGGACGAGTTGTATGTGCGGCAGAACACCGGGATCCATGCCGAGGGTAGTGTTGCCCACTGAATATTATGCTATTGGCTTGTTGAAAATCACTGCAAGACCGTCATTGCGAGACGCGCGGCGTCGAAGCAATCGGGTGACAGATCGATGCATATAACCGACAAGATTGCTTCGCTGCGCTCGCAATGACGACTGAAACTTTTTCACCAGGCTGCTAAGTTATGTCGCCGGTAAGCGGGTTTCGCTCGCACATGAATACGCGCAGCGCCTGGACACTTGGCGCGCACAATCACGTCCACGCGACGATGTGCCGCTCACGCAATGCCGCTGCGTGGTGGTCGACGTGGAAACCGCCGGCCTCGATCCTCGAAGCGATGCACTCATCGCCATCGGCGCGGTGGCGTTGCGTGATGGCCAAATCCAATTAGCGGAACATCTTGAGGTGGTGCTACGCCAGGATGCAGTCAGTACCCGGGACAACATTCTCGTGCATGGCATCGGTGGTACGGCGCAGCGTGGCGGTCAGGTGCCGCCGGTGGCCTTGCTGAGATTTCTCGAATTCGCCGGCAAAGACCCGCTGATTGCCTTTCATGTGATGTTCGACGAAACCGCTTTACGACGAGCGGTACGCCATCACCTAGGGTTTACGCTGCGCGCGCGTTGGCTGGATCTCGCCTATCTCATGCCGGCGCTGTTTCCCGAGCATGCGCGCAGCGCGCGCACGCTCGACGACTGGTTGCGGCTATTCGGCATAGATGTCAGCCAACGCCACAACGCCAGTGCCGATGCCTTGGCGACGGCGCAATTGCTGCTGATCGCGCTGGAACGCGCGCATCGGCATGGCCACAGCGACTACCGTACGCTGCACAAACTGGAGAAGGCCCAGCGCTACACGCGCTACCAGTCGGCGGCGACCGGGTGAGGGGCGGACGCTGGGGAGAAACGTAGTAGAATCCCGCTCGCGTCGTTACTCCGTGGAAATGTCATGCTCATCCTGTTCAATAAACCCTTTCAGGTCATCTGCCAATTCAGCCCCGAGGACGATAAGACCACCCTGAAAGACTATATCGACATTCCAAACGTCTATCCCGCCGGCCGCTTGGATTACGACAGCGAGGGATTGTTGCTGTTGACCGATGACGGGCGCCTGCAAAGTCGCATCGCCGATCCGCGTTTCGGTAAAGAGAAGGAGTACTGGGTGCAGGTCGAAGGCGTGCCTGATGACGCCGACCTCGATCGTTTACGCGCTGGCGTCACCTTAAAAGACGGCCCGACACGTTCAGCCCAGGTCGAAATCATCGACGCGCCCACGCTGTGGCCACGCGATCCTCCTATCCGCGTGCGCAAAGAGATTCCGACCACCTGGCTGCGGCTCACCATCAGTGAGGGCCGCAATCGCCAAGTGCGGCGTATGACTGCGCATATCGGTTTCCCGACCTTGCGACTGGTGCGCTGGCGCATTGGTGAATGGACGTTGGAAGGAATACCCACGGGCAGCTATCGCGTGACCGACACGCCACTACCCCGAATCACTCAGCGTGATGATCGCAAGCCTTGAGACGCCCTGTAAAAGCCAACAGGACGAAGCGTCAACTCGCTACACTTGCAGCGAGTCTCTGCCGCATCGGTCATCGCCGTCGTAGTTTGTGTCGCGCGCTAAGGCAAGGGACCGATCTTTCGAAAGGCACGCCACAGGGCAAGGTCATAGGCGATTTTGAGTACGCCGCAGGCTACCAACGGCGCCGCCAACCATCCCGTTGCCAGCAAGGCGCCGCCGAGCGACGGACTGAGCGCTGCAGCAAGGCTGCGTGGCACGGCGGTAAAGCTGGCGGCAGCGGCGCGTTCGGCCGGCGTGACCACGGCCATGACGAAGGCGCCGCGCGTCGGTACATCCATCTGCGACAGTAGCGCACGCAGCAATAACAGCCCCAGTGCCATCGGCAGGTTCGGCGCCAGGGCCGCCATGATCAAACACAGGTTGGCCGGGATGTGCGTAAACACCATGGTATTGAGTAGGCCGATGCGTTTCGCCACCCACGGTGCGGCCAATTGCGAGACCGCTGTAAGCAGGCCGGCCCAAAAGAAGAACTGTCCCGCCGATGACAAGGACAATTCGAAGCGTTGGAACAGCCACAGAGCCAACAGTGTGTTGACCACCAAACCGCCGGCGAAGGCATCGATCGAAAACAATGCGGCGAGTCGGACTACCACCGGGCGCGAACTCGTCAGCGGTGCCGGCGACGGCTGATCGTGCACAGGCACCTTGGGCAGACCGCGATACAACCACCACACGACGACACCTACCAGCGCATAGAACACGAACATCACGCGCAACGCATCGAGGTGTGCAAACGCAGCCTGTGCCGTAAGCCACTCCGGTACCGCCGCTGCGAGCGCGCCGAAGGCGGCGAACATGGCGCCTAACAGACTGTAGCGCGCGAACAGTGACGTGCGTGTGTTGCCTTCGGCTGACTCGGCCAGCCGTGCATGCTCCAAGGGCAGGAACACACTGACGTCGCCCGAGCTGGGATTCAAGGTGCCGACGAAGGCGACCAGTAGCAGCGGCCAGAAGCTGCTCAAACCCGCAAACGCCAAACCCGTCGTGATCATCAGCACGGCGGCACCGAGCAACAGATGACGCTGCTGAAAGCGGTGTCCCCATGCACCGACGGCCAAGGTCGCCAAGGCCGAACCCAGCAAGGTCGCCGTACTGAGAAACCCGACTTCCCAGACTCCGAGGCCCAGCGCCAGCAGATACGCGGGCAACAGCACCGCAACATAGCCATCGACAAAGGCACGCAGGGCACGGCCAATCAGCAGAGGCACAACAACATGATCAACCCCGTCCGGCAACAGCCAGCGCAGTCGTCCCATCACAGCGGCCCCATCACAGCGGCTTGGGCATCCAGACCACGTTCTGCACCGGTATGTCGGCACACCACGCATACAAGGCGTCGTACAGCACCATGCCATGAGCGAGCATTTCATGGTCATCAGTGAAATTCAGCGATAGACCTTTTGAAATCGCCAGCAATCCAGCCGCTTCTTTGGCCAACTGCGGCGCACCGCAATCTGCCGCCCGCACGATTAGCGCCAGACGCATCAAGGCATCATCCTTGAGTTCATATTTGGCAATGAACGCATCAAAACTGCACTGATCACCGTGATGTCCTAGCTCGACATCGGGAACGTCATAAGGCAGGGCGCCAGTATCCGCCGCGACTTGCATGACCTCACCACCCGGGACATAGAGAAATTCAGGCGACTTGTCTATATAACGCGCAATCAACCACGGGCAGGCGATGCGATCGATCTTCGGCCGTTCACGGGTGACCCATTTCATTTCGCGATCACGCTGCCACCGGCGGCCTTCCAACCTTCGATACCGCCTTCGATGAAGCGTGCCTTCAAACCCTTGGCGTGCAACGCATCGACGACACTGTTGGACACCGAACCGCCACGCACGCAGTAGAGCACGATGTCCTGATCCATAGGCAGGGCATCCGCCCATACGCTGACGTGTTCAGGATCCTTCCAGTGTGCGCCGGCCAGTTGTTCCGTCGAGGTGGCTAGATCGCTGAGGCGACGCACATCAAGAATCAGTTTGTCATTCAGTTCCGTTTTCAGTGTATCTGGTGTAATGGTGCGATCCATGTTCAAGCTCCAATCTGTGTGAAGGCAGTGTCTGCAACAGCCCAGGAAATATTCTGCATGAACGCATCCACATAGGCTGCGGCCTTGGCGCCGAAATCCATGTGCATGGTCGTATCCTTAAATGATCAGTGTATAAGCCAAGCCCAGCAGCGCGCAGACGCCGATGACCTTCATGATGTCGACTTTGTATTTCCACAGCGCGATGAAACTGAGTACCGCCACCACCACCGAGAACCACTCGAAGTTGCCGGAGAATACTGCTTCTTCAGTCGCCTGCGGCCAGAAGGTATGCCAGGCAAAGAACGCGGCCAGATTCACAATCACACCAACGACGGCGGCGGTGATGCCGGTCAGCGGTGCGGTGAATTTCAATTCGCCGCGGGTCGCTTCCACCATAGGGCCACCGACCAGAATCAACAGGAAGGAGGGCAAGAAGGTAAAGAATGTTGCAACGGCAGCGCCGGCCACACCGGCCGCAATCGGATCGGGAAATACCGATTTCGCCACACCGCCCATATAGCCGACCCAGGTCACGATCATGATCAGCGGACCCGGCGTGGTTTCACCTAAGGCCAGACCATCAATCATCTGCGCACCGGTCAACCAAGTGTAGTGCTCCACCGCACCCTGATACACATACGGCAACACCGCATACGCACCACCAATGGTCAGGAATGCCGCCTTGGTGAAGAACATACCCATGTCCGCCAAGGTCTGCTGACCCATTACCACATACATGCCCGCAACCCAGATGGCGACGAAGGCGATAATCTTGATGGTCATCTTGGTCCACGAGAATTGCGCATGCGCAGGTGGCGGCGTGTCATCGTCGATCAAAGCCGGGCCGTATTCTTTATTACTCGCACCGTGACCGCCACCAGTCTTGAATTTCGCCGGGAAATATTTCCCACCGATGGCACCGAGTATCGCCGCAGCCAACACAATCCACGGGAAGCCAATGCCAAACACGAAGATGCCAATGAAGGCCAGCGCGGCCATGCCCCACAGCACTTCGTTTTTCAAGGCCCGCGAACCTATACGCCAGGCGGCGAACAACACCACCGCGACCACCGCCGGTTTGATGCCGTAGAAAATACCTTGCACCAGAGGCACGTCACCATAGGCCAGATACACTGCCGCCAAGGCCGACAACAATACAAACGACGGCAGGAAGAACAACACGCCGGCGATGATGGCGCCGCGAATGCCGTGCAACAGCCAACTGATATAAATTGCTAATTGAATGGCCTCTGGACCAGGCAGCAACATGCAGTAGTTCAATGCATGTAGAAATCGATGCTCGGAAATCCAACGGCGTTTTTCCACCAGTTCCTGATGCATGATGGCGATCTGTCCGGCTGGACCACCAAAGCTGATGAAGCCGAGTTTCAACCAATAGATGAGGGCCTCCATGAGTGTTGGCTGTGCGGGACGTGGCAGTTTTTCATTCATGATGTTTCCTCTTCAAAGGCGGTATAGAAATCATCTAATAAGCGCCCAGCTTCGATCAGCAGGGTGTCATCGTTATCAATACGTGCGTGCATGCCGCGCAACAGGCGTTCGAAGCCGGCGGCCTCGGGCACGGGCAAACCGCCAACATCCAGGCAATGAACTAAGCGCGCGACACGTTGCAGCGCAACGTCGCGTTCCAGACCAAAGCTCAGCATCAGTGTTTCGAAACTGACAAAAACGCCAGCCGACGTTTCAGTGTGCGTGAAGGCGGCACCGTCGAAATCAAACCCGAGGGCATCGCTGGGGCAGTCCGCGGGACTGTCCAGCCAGATAAAACGTGCTTCACGATCTATGAAGCGACGAATCAACCACGCTGAGGCGACGCGATCGACCCATAGGCGTTTGCGCGTCGCCCATAGACGCCCCTGATATTGCGCCGGGTCACACGGCGGCAGTGCATGCGCGCTTACGCTCGGTTCATCCAGACTGCTGCGAGCTTGAATACGCCGATCCAACTCAGCCAGCAGAGCTTCCACTTGGCGTTGTATGTCCCCAGGGAAAAAATCAATGGCACGCACAGCTGCATAAGCCTTGTGCAATTTACGCGTCTGTCGCAGGGCATCGCTGAGGGTGAGATCATCAATGCTGACCAAACTTGCGTTGATGTCTGCGGCAAGTTTGGTGTATTCAGCGCTACGGTCGAACAACTCAGCGAACGGGTAAATCGCGGGCTGATCCAGTTCCAGCAGGTAGGCCGTGCCGCCGGAGGCTTCGACGTCGGCGGCCACCGCATTCAAGGCATCCCGCCGCTCTTCGTTGGTTGGCAGAATGTAAACGCCATCCCGTAATACGGCCGCGCCAATGGCCTTCAGGGCGCGCCAGGCGCGCATGCGCGTCGAGGTGTTTTCGGTAGGCAGCGACAAAATCAGGAGTAGCCAAGTCTTCATCATATGAAGACTATGCTACATAGATGTAGCGTAATCAACATATATCTCTGCTTGTGAGCCGGGCTTGCAGATACCCAGTAGATCCGTACCCTTAGCCCGCTATGACCATGACTGCCACCGAAAACTGCCTGCTCGTCGATTCCCATTGCCACCTGGACCGACTTGCCTTTGACCAGATCGAGGGTGGATTGACCGGTGCCCTGGAACAGGCCCGTGCGGTCGGGGTGGGGCATTTCCTGTGCGTGGCCATCAATCTGGAGGCCTACCCGGCGATGCGTGCCCTGGTGGACCCATTTACGGAGATATCGGTATCGGTTGGCGTGCATCCGACCGACGGCGATGGGTCGGTCCCTGAGCTGGATCATTTAGTTCAACTCGGCCAGGACACGCGTGTCGTCGCCATCGGTGAGACGGGGCTGGATTACTACTACGGCGGCGAGCACCGCGAGCATCAGATGACCATGTTCCGCCTGCATGTGCAGACCGCGCGCGCGGTCGACAAGCCGCTGATCGTGCATACGCGTGACGCCCGCGCCGATACTTTGGCCGTGCTGCGTGAGGAGGGTGCTGATGCGGTCGGCGGGGTGATGCATTGTTTCACTGAGGATTGGGCGACCGCCAAAGCGGCTTTGGACCTGGGTTTCTATATTTCCTTGTCCGGCATTGTCACGTTCAAAAATGCCGAGGCGCTGCGTGAGGTGGCTCGGCAGGTACCGGTTGACCGTCTGCTGGTGGAAACCGACTCGCCTTATCTCGCCCCGGTGCCCAAGCGTGGCCGCAGCAACCAACCAGCCTATGTCCGCTATGTTGCTGAATATTTGGCCGAACTTCGTGGCGAGTCCTTCTCCGATTTAGCCCGCGCTACCACCGAGAATTATTTCCGGCTGTTTGGCCGGCATTAAACCGTAAAGTTGGCGCCGTTTGTGGCCGCTATGAATTTGTCCACGGCGTCTCATAGCACGTGTGACAAACACACCACTTTCTCAAGGATTGCAGCATCCAGGACCTCGCGCTACACACGCGACAGTGGCTTGTTATTGGTTTACCGATATCACGAACACTAAGAGGCCGCCCTTGATGGACAGACGCAATCACCCGCGCGCAGAAATCTCTGTGCACTTGCGCGTCGAAGCACCCGGATTTACAACGCGGGGAATCGCGAGCGACATCAGCACTCGGGGTTGTTTCGTTGAGATCATAGGGGGAGTTACCTGCCATGATCTCCTTGACGTACGCCTGCATTTCGCAATCGACACCGGCTTCCAGGTAATGTCGCGTCAGATCAGCGGCAAAGTTGTGCGTAATGAGGCAAATGGTTTGGCGATATGCTTCGTTGAACACGACATCATCGGCCGCGCTGTGACTCACGAACTGATGTATTACCTGCAACTTAGTCGTGGTGAGTCATTTCCCGCCGGCGGCTGCACGCATGATCGCACGCAATGTTCACCGCAAGGTCACGCCGCCTGAATCTACATATTCAGTGCCCGCTGTAGAGCCGTTCCGCCGCTGCCTGGTAATGCTCCAGAATACGCGTGCGGCGTAATTTCAAGGTCGGCGTGATCGTGCCCGCATTGATGCTCCAAGGTTCGAGATAGCACGCGACCCGACGGATCTGTGCATAACCCGGAAAACTCTCAATTCGCGCCGCAATGCGCTGTAGTACAGCGGTGCACACGCGCTCATCGTCAAGCGAGCCTGGGTCAGAGGCATCCAGCCCAAGCTTGCTTGCCTCGATGCGCCACTGATCGGCGTTGAACACGACCAGCGCGCACAAATAGGGTCGATCATCGCCGATCACCATCACCTGTTCGAACCAGGGATCGTTCTGAATCGCCATTTCCATATCCGCAGGTGACACCTTCTCACCATTGGCCAGCACCAGTATGTCCTTGAGACGGCCGGTGATAAGGATGTGTCCCTGAGCGTCGATGCGAACTTGATCTCCGGTATGCAACCAGCCCTCGGCATCGATCATGGCGGATGTCGCGACAGGGTCGCCCCAATAGCCGAGCATGATTCCGGGGCTGCGTACCAGCAGTTCAGAGTCTTCACCGACACAGATTTCCACATTAGCGAGCGGCGTGCCGACACTGTCTGGGCGGTTGTCTATCAGTGAATTCGCGGCAATCACCGGACTGGTCTCGGTCAGGCCATAACCCTGGACCAAGGGTAAGCCCAGACCGATAAAGAAACGCGCCACGGTAGGCGAGAGTGGCGCACCGCCACACACGGAGAAACGCAGACGTCCGCCGAGCTTCGCCATCACCTTGGCTGCCACCAGTTTGTTGAGCAATGGCCATGCAAGCATACCCAGGCTTTTGGATGCGCGACCCTGTTGATATTCGAAACGTTGCCAACCGATGTTGAGCGTATGGGTGAACAGCTTGCGTGCCAAGAGCGGTTTTTCTGCTAGACCGGCTTGTATTTTGTTATACACGCGCTCGAAGATGCGCGGCACCGAAATCAAAATGGTCGGCCGAATTATTTGCAGATCTTCGCCGAGTTCTGGAATCGAACGGTTATAGGCGACCGTCGAACCGCACATCATCGGCAGGTAGTAACCCACGGTACGCTCGAAGGTGTGCGACAAGGGCAGGAACGAGAGAAACAAGTCATGCGGATAGACGCTGACTTTCAGCTGCGAGACATACGCGTTCCAGAGAATATTGCGGTGACTGAGCATGACACCTTTGGGCCGTCCAGTGGTGCCCGAGGTATAGACGATGGTCGCCAATTCCTCCGCGCCACCCTCTTGCGTCTGTAACTGGCAGTCGCGGTCTTGTGGCAGCCAATCGGCAAGCGCACGCAGGCGGGGTTCCCGTGCATCGTCAATCGGCGCGATGCTGATTATCCGCACCAAAAAGCCCAATTGGTCGCGGACGCGCTGCAGTTGTTGCCAATGTTCATCACCACTGATCAACAGCAAGCGTGCGCCCGCATTTTGCAAAATGTAGGCGATATTCTCCGGGCGGTCTTCCATATACAAAGGAATCACGACCAGACCCAGTCCCAGCGCCGCCTGTTCGAACAACACCCATTCGCGGCAATTACGCAACAACACGGCCACACGATCGCCGTGCGCCAACCCTTCAAGACCCAATGCCGCCTGCCAGCAGGCAACACCCTGGCCCATTTCCGCCCAGGTGCTATCGAGCCAACGTTGCGTCTCGGTATCGAACTGACGATAAGCGACTGCATCGGGACTGCGGCGTACCCGTTCGCGAAACAAGCCGGCGAGGGTGTTCGCCTCGTGCGGAAGAATGACATCGGTTTCCTGATTCGCACCGGTGCTCGGCATATAAATCTATCCCTTGTTTTGATTCCAGCCCAGATCGGGAGTAAACCGCGACCCGTAACGTTCAGTCAATTTTTGCAGCTCGCGATACACTGCCATGTCACCTTGCTGCTGGGTATGATGAAGCGGACCGCCGCGGAAGGGTGCAAAGCCGGTCGCAAAGATCATGCCCGCGTCGAGCAGATCGACATCCGCCACCACATTTTCGCGCAGACAGGCGCGCGCCTCATTATACAAACGCATCAACATACGCTCGGTCAAATCGTCTGGCGCTTCACGTCCCGCATCGGCGCGCGGCTTGACCGGTTTGCCTTTGTGCCAGGTGTAAAAGCCGGTGCCGTTCTTACGCCCTAGGCGTCCCTCGGTAACCAATTCTTCCAGACGATTGGGAACCTCGACGTTCAAGTCTGCTGCAAGGATACGCGCCACATGTAGACAGACGTCTAGGCCAACCGTATCCGCAAGTTCTATCGGCCCCATGGGCATGCCGAACTCGACGGCGGCGCGATCGATGAGCGTGGCCGGTACGCCTTCGGTTTCGAGGACCACAGCCTCCAGCAGGTACGGCATGAGTACGCGATTGACCAGAAATCCCGGCGTGCTGGTCACTGGCAGCGGCAAGCGGTCGATGGCGCGCGTGAACGCCATTGCTTGTTGAATCGCCGCCTCCGAACTGTGTTTACCGCGTACGATTTCCACCAGCTGCATCTTCGCCACCGGGTTGAAGAAATGCAATCCGACCAGACGCTCCGGACGGTTCAAAGCAGGCGCGAGATCTTCCAAGGGAATGCTGGAGGTGTTGCTCGCGAGTAAGGCGTCCGCACGCATGCGCGGCTCGATATCGCGATAGAGTGCTTGCTTGACGTCTTTGTCTTCAAAGATCGCTTCGATCACCAGATCGGCGCGTTCGATATACCGTCCCTGGTGATCGGGGATCAATCGATCCCAGACCGCCGTGACGCGACGCGGATCCTTGAGCTTCTGCTGGTATAGCTTCGCGGCACGGCCCATGGCTGGCGCAATCCGTTCTGGAGACTGATCCTGTAACGATACCGTCATGCCGGAGAATGCGCACCAGGCTGCGATATCGCCACCCATGACGCCGGCGCCGATAACATGCACATGCTTGATACCGCAATCCGCCGCACGCGCCATGCCTTTCAGGCGTTCTTGCAGAAAAAACACCCGCACCAGATTCTGTGCCGTGGGGCCGGTGATGAGGTCTGCCACCGAGGCCGCCTCGGCATCGAGCATTCGCCGTGGATCGTCCGCATGCTTGCGCCAGACATCGATCAAGGCAAACGGCGCCGGGTAATGTTCGGGCCGCGCATGCTGCGCGACTTTGCGCTTCAATAAAGGCGCGATCAGCGGTCTGGCCAGCGGGTGATTGGTCAAACGATCCAGCCGCCCGGGCGTATGCGGTGAGGGTGGCTTGAGCAGGGTTTCACGGGCTGCCGCCAACAGATGCCGTTCGGGCACGGCGTAATCCACCAGGCCCAGCCGTAGCGCCTGCCGCGCCGATACCGTCCGTCCGCTCAGCATCAGATCCAGCGCCTTCAGTCCGCCCAACAGACGCACGGCACGCACGCTGCCACCGAAGCCCGGATGAATACCTAAACGCACCTCGGGCAAACCCAAACGCGTACCGTCATCGTCACGCGCGATGCGGTAGCGACATGCCAGCGCCAGCTCAAGACCACCGCCCAGGCAAAAACCATGAATCAAGGCGAGGGTAGGGAAGGGCAACGCTGCGAGCCGATCGAAGGCCCGTTGACCGCGTTGAATCAGCGCCAAGGCAAGATCGCGTGACGCCATCGGCGAGAATGCACGCACATCGGCGCCGGCGATAAAGCCGTTGGCCTTGGCCGAACGGATCACCAAGCCGCGGGGTGGCGTCCGTTCCAATTTGTTCAAGCTGGGCGACAAATTGATCCAGCACATCCTCAGCTAAAACATTGGTGCTGGCATCCTGCTTGTCGAGAGTCAGCCACGCAATACCGTCGGCATCGGTTGCCAATTGCCAGTGCGTTTGCGCGATGTTCATGCGCCACCTCCAGCATTCTCCACCAGTAGCGCACCACCTTGCCCGCCGCCGATGCACAGACTGGCAATGCCGCGTTTGGCATTTTGCCGGCGGAGTATGTGTATCAGATGCAGAACGATGCGTGCACCACTCGCACCAACCGGATGACCAATGCTCACGCCACCGCCATCGACATTCAAACGTGCGCGGTCAATGGGTGAAAACGGATTCTCACGCTTCAATTGTGTGCGGCAATAGTCGGCATCGCTCCAGGCGGCCATGCAAGCCAGCACCTGCGCCGCGAAGGCCTCGTTGATCTCCCAGTAATCGATGTCGCCAGTATCGTAGCCATTTCGCATCATCAGGGGGGCCATCGCATGCACCGGTCCCAGGCCCATCTGCGCCGGGTCGACTCCTGCCCATTCGCTGTCCACCAAGCGCGCCAGCACCGGCAAATTGTGACGTTGCACCGCTTCTTCGGACGCGAGAATCAACCAGGCGGCGCCATCGGTTACCTGCGCGCTGTTGCCGGCGGTAACCTTGCCGAAGGGTTTGTCGAAGACCGGTTTCAATTTGCCGAGCGAGGTCATATCTGTTTCGCGCCGCAGACCATCGTCTTCGGTGTAACACTTGCCGGCACGGTCATAGACGACTTCGACCTCGCCGAGGTGTTTCTGATCTTGTGCGGCGGCCAGACGCTGATGACTGCTCATGGCAAAGGCATCCATCTGCTCACGACTGATGTTGAAGCGGTGGGCGAGAATCTCGGCTGTCTGTCCCATCGACAGTCCGACGACAGGATCGGTGAGTCCCCGCAACAGGCCGATGACCGGGGTGAGATGAGCGGGCCGCAGTTGTGCGAGCGCTTTGGCACGCGCAACCGCGCCTTTGGCGCGCGACCAATGGGCCAGCCACGCGACCATCGCCGTACCCAGCAACACCGGCGCATGGCTCATGACCTCGATACCACCGGCCAGGATCAAATCGGCGCGGCCACTGCCGATGTTGCGCGCGGCCGTGTCCAGTGCCTGCATACCCGAGGCACAATTGCGTTGAACGGTGAAGGCGGGGACGCGCTCGCCACAGCCCACGCGCAAGGCGACGATGCGCGCGATATTCGCCTCGTCGGGACCGGGCATCACGCAGCCGGCGATTACTTCATCGAAGGCCGTCGGGGCGAAGGACTGTCGCAGCAACAAACTGCGCGCCGCTTGTGTGGCCAGTTCAGCGGCGCTGAACGGACCCGGCGCACCCCGTGCCTTCAGACACGGGGTGCGTGCGCCGTCGACTACGTAGACCGGGCGGCCGAAGCCGTGTGCTGTGGATCGCTGTTCCATTGCTGCGTCCCCGAATTGGGTTGGGTATTAAATTGGGGGTTGAGTTGTTCCGGTGAAAAATCGTCCACTTCGATGACCTGACGCCGCGCGACAATCGCACCTTGCACGACCGCCGCCTCGTCGAGACTGATGATACCTGCCTCAATCGCCGGTGTAACACGCAATTCGGGATCACCCGCCGCGATTCGCTTGTCGCGCATGGCACTGCGGATACGCGCGAGTATCGGCTCGGCGGCGAGGGTGCGCAGCAGGGCGTCTTCCAAACGCCCAAGTGGCTCACTCATATCAGTCGGCACGAACAAGCCCTGCGTCAATCGGTCACGCGCCGCATTGGGTTGCAGGATGACGTCGGCAACGGCATCGGCCAAGCGGTCATTCGGTGCACGGTAGGGTAGACCCAGTGGAAAGGCCCATATACGCAGCAGACGGGCAACCCATTTCAAGGGGAAATTCTCCAGCAGCGCCAGCAGACTCTGTTGCATCTCGTACAAACAGGTTTGGCAACCCCAATCCAACAGGGCACGATCGGATTCTGGTTCACCTTGATCGTGGAAACGCTTGAGCACGGCGGAACCCAAATACAGATAACTCAAGCCATCACCCAAACGCGCAGAGAGTCGCTCGCGACGCTTGAGATCGCCGCCCAACACCAGCATGGCGGCATCGGCAAAGAGGCCGAACACGGCACTCATGCGGGTAAATTCGCGATACCATGGTGACGCATAACCCGTCGTCGGTGTGCGCACGAGTCGCGCTCCGCTCAGGCCATGGAAGAGGGCGCGACTGGCATTGCTCATAAACAAGCGGGCATGACCGAATAGGGCACGGTCGAAGTCGCGCACACCGCGCGCGGCGTCCTTGTCCATAGCGGCTTGCATTTCCTTGAGCACATACGGGTGACACCGCAGCGCGCCTTGACCGAAGATGATCAGGCTGCGGGTGAGAATGTTCGCACCCTCGACAGTAATGCTGATCGGCAAGGATTGATAAACGCGGCCGAGCAGATTGCGTGGCCCCAGACAGATGCCGCTGCCGCCTTGTACGTCCATGGCATCGTTAAGCAGGCTGCGCATGCGTTCGGTCAGATGATATTTGACGATCGCCGAGGCCACCGAAGGACGCTCACCGAGATCCAATGCCGTGCAGGTCAACTCGCGCGCGGCGTCCATCAGATAGGTGTTGCCGGCGATTCGCGCCAAGGCCTCCCGCACACCATCGAAGCGCCCGATCGGCAGTTTGAACTGCTTACGCACGGCAGCATATGCACCGGTCGCGCGACTGGCGAGTTTGCCGGCACCGGTGCTGAGCGCCGGCAGTGAGATCGAGCGGCCGTCAGCGAGGCATTCCATCAACATCGTCCAACCCTGACCGATGCGTTCTGGTCCGCCGATGATCCACTCCAGCGGGATGAAGACGTCGTGACCCTGGTTCGGTCCATTCTGAAACACCGCATTCAGGGGTAAATGGCGATTGCCGATGGTGATGCCGCGCGTGTCGGTCGGAATTAATGCGAGGGTGATGCCACGTTCGGAACGTTCACTCAGCAGGTGATCGGGATCGTAGAGTTTGAAGGCAAGGCCCAATACCGTCGCGACCGGGCCGAGCGTGATGTAACGCTTATCCCAATTAAGGCGAACACCTAGAACATCGGATTGGCCCTGAAATTCGCCGCGACATACGACACCGGTATCGGGGATCGCACCGGCATCTGAACCCGCTTCAGGGCCAGTCAGGGCAAAGCAAGGCACGTCTTCACCGCGCGCTAGTCGTGGCAAGTAATAATCCTTCTGCGCCTCGGTGCCGTAGTGGAGCAACAGTTTTGCCGGCCCTAACGAGTTCGGCACCATCACCGTTACCGCCGCGGTGATGCTGCGGCCAGCGATTTTCATCACCACATCGGAATGACCGAGTGCGCTGAATTCAAGGCCGCCATAGCGACGCGGAATAATCATGCCGAAGAAGCCCTGATCCTTCATGAACTGCCATACCGGCGGCGGCAGATCATGCAGTTCGTGCGTGATCTGCCAGTCGTCCAGCATCTGGCAAAGCGCTTCGACCGGACCTGCAATGTAAGCCTGCTCTTGAGCACTGCGTGCCGGTTTGGGGAAATTCAGCAGACGCCGCCAATCGGGATCACCACTGAACAGATCGCCATCCCACCACACAGTACCGGCTTCGAGTGCTTCGCGTTCGGTGGTCGACATTTCCGGTGTGACGCGCGCGAACCAGGCGCGCAGATGCCGGCTGATAAAACGTTGACGCAAAGGTGGGAGACTCAACAGGGCGGCAGTGGGCAGGAACGTCCCCCAGGCCAGCATGAGCCATAGGGCATTGCCATCGCGCAGCACACCCCAGCTGAGCAGATACAGTGACGCACTAGCAACCCAGATAAGTGCCGGCACACGCCATGCGGCCAAGCCCCACACGACGGCGATCAGCAGCACTAGTTCCAGTATAACTGGCATCATGATGAATCTCCTCTTCGCAGCCTTATGGCCTTGGGCCTACTCGAGAACGAGTGGCACAGAGATACGACTCAATTCAATCTTTGTTGCGTTTGCCCAGCATGTTCAGAACCGGTGTTGCATCGACGATAGCCGATGTAAAAACATTCTCCAGCTCGCCGCCGGCCAGGTTCTCGGGCACCGGCTGTGGAATGAAACAATCATTTTCCGCGTTGCAGATCGTGCCTTCTTCATCCCACGGTAGATTTCGGTAGAGACTCTTGTCGGCGATGCCGAGATAAGGGTATTTGATAATCTCGAAGTAGGGAGAGTAATCGAAGTCACGGGGCGTGTACAAACGCGCATTGCGTTTATACAGCCGTAAGTCACCGTTCTCCATGCGCCGCATCACGGGCAGTACGGGGAAGTGTACATTGTTGAACGCGGCGGCAAGCATGGACGAACATACCGTGCGCGTTGGAATTCCAGCATTGTGCTCAAACAAACTGGATCGCCAATGCCGCGGCACGATGCCATAAGGAAACAGAAAACGCGCGAGATCGAGCAATTGACGCACATCGTAATCGCAGCCGAGATGATTCGCGGCATAGGCGATCACCGACTGTGCATCGCGACGTGACAGGCCTCCTGGCCGACAGATGCGTATATGGTCGCTTTGGTATTTGTCCAAGGCGCTGATGATGGTGCCGCGACCAAGCAAGGCCTCGATCACAAGTTGGCTGTTCGGATCACCGTTAAAATGGCGTGATACCTGTGCGCGTACCTGCGGATCATCGATGTCATTGATGCGACCAATATAGACCGCGGAATGAGTCCAGGAGCTCTGGGTAATGCTCTTGATGACATCGCTGACGCGGGTACGCCCCTCGACCAACAACACATCGGCGGGACGGATTTCATAGCGGATACGTTCAAAATCGCAAAGGGGAGTGCGGTCTGCGGGTTTTTCAACCGTCAGCCACCGGGTAATGGTATTGGCCAGCCAGGCCTTGAGTCCACGCCCCATACGTCCTCCACCAATAACCCGTCCGTGATTGCCAGGGGTTAATGCGGGCAGACACGGAACCGTTCGGTTCTGAAGAAGATAACGGCAGATGTAGAAAATTTATAAGGTCGAAAGCTTGCTATTGCTTTGGCATCAGCCGCCATCCAGGACGACCAGGGCGCGTACCAGCTGTTCTCGCGGCGTATAGAAATGCGGCGAAAAGCGCAGGGCACCAGCACGCACGGCGCAGACAATACCAGCCGCTTGCAGACGGCGATGCAGCTCCTGAACATCCGTGACGAGGGGTTTGAAACTGACAATTCCGGCGTGGCGCTCGGGCGTTATCGGCGTCACTACGTCGAAACCGCTGACGCCGGATAGCTGCTGTATCAGATAGCCTGAGTTGGCCATGATTTTCTCAGCAATGGCGTCGCTGCCGATTTCCTGCAGCAGGCTCAAGCTGGCCTCCAGCGCGTGAATGCCGAGCATATTGGGGCTGCCGCACTCGAATCGGCGCGCTGTCTTGGCCGGTTCCCAGTTGCGGCGTTCGAAGTCATGCGGATGTTCGACCATATGCCAGCCGTACTGCCTCAGCCGCAGACGCTCGAACAATTCCCGACGACAATAAAACAATGCTAGGCCTTCGGGTCCCAACAACCATTTATGGCCGTCCGCGACCACGAAATCTGCCCGAATGGAGCGCACATTCAGGGGTAAAGCACCGAGACTCTGAATGGCGTCGACGCAGTACAGCACCTCGGCGTCTTCACAAGCTCGTCCCAAACGGTTGAGGTCCAGACGTAAACCGGTGTCATATTGCACAGCGCTGACGGAGATGAGTCGTGTGCGGGCGTCTATTTGCTGGAGCAAGAGTGATTCCGGATCAGACGCCGTGGAGATATCAACCGCGCGAACTTCAACGCCATACTCAGCCAGCGACTCCCAGACAATCCGATTCGAGGGAAACTCTTGGGCCGGGATGATTACATTGTCACCCATACGCCAGTCCAACCCGTGGGCGATGACCGACAATCCCTCGGAGGTATTCTTCAGTAGCGCGATCTCATCGGTGGAACGCGCTCCGATCAGACGCTGTAGACGTTCCCGCAAACGCTGCTCGACAACCAGCCACTGAGGGTAGTTTTGCGCGCCGCGCTGGCGATTTTCTTCCGCGAAACTTGCAACGGCCGTCGCGGTTCGCGATGGCCAGGGTGAGACCGCAGCATGGTTGAGATAGATGACCTCGGGCGTCAGACTGAATTCAGCGTGATGTTGCATTGATGAGGTCTATTTGAGATTTCTAAGGCGATGGGGCATGTGGATGATCTTAGCCGAAACCTGAAATCGATATACCTATTATAGTACGCATAATGTATATTATGTTAAATGTAAGACTTTGGAAGTCATTGTGCTTGCGTTGCGTTTAGCGTTTCTCCAATGCAACCGGTAGACCCCTGACCAGCCCATCAAGCCTGATGCTCCAGCTTCGATTCGGTGGAATTGGCGTCATCGGGCCGGTCATCACGCATGCGCAACACCTTCGCTGGCACGCCGGCAATAACCGCGTAAGGTGGTGCGCTGCGAATGTTGACACTGCCAGCACCGATGATGCACCCCGCGCCGATTTCCACGCCATCGAGGAACATCGACCCCATGCCGACGAGCGTTTTATCACCAATGACGATGGGACCCTTGGTGGTGCGACGCTGCTCGCGTGCATCGAAGCTGTGGTCGTCACCGGCCTTGTCCGGGGCGGTTCTCTCGGTCTGAAAAATGCCGCCGCTGATCTTGCTGCTACCACCGAGCGTGACCTGTCTGCCTATGCGTACACCACCTTGCGAGTGGACGTCGCAGTGCATGCCGATATCGGTGTCCTCTCCGATCCAGATCGGGCCGATCTTCGCTTGGATTGACGCGCCGCGATTGATGATGACACGGTTGCCGATGACCACACCGTCCGGTCCCGCGCCGCGCGCATCAAGCACGCAATCGTCGTCGATGATCACATTGTCGCCGAGCGTGATGTTCTGGGCGTTGCGGATCGTCAAGTTTCGCCCGAACACGACTCCCCTGCCGACTTTTGTGAACAGCAGTGGGTAGAGCTTCTTGCGCAGCAACAGTCCCAGCGCCCCGCGTAGCCCGCCGAAGAAAAAAGTGATCAGCTCGTACTTGAGCAACTGCCAGTACGATCCGCCCTCGCCGATGACCAAGTCGGCGTAGCGCCGTAGGTTGGACTTGTCGCCCGCGAATAGCTTGGCGCGGATGTAGTTGTCGTCTTCGATGCGCTTCGTATCGGGTCGTGTTTGCGTCGCGGTCATTGTCTATGCTCCGGGCCTGAGGCCAGCACTTCATCAGTGAGGCTTATCTAGTCACGAGCCGAGTTGGCGCGATTATCGATAAACGAAGGGGATCCCGGCAACGGACCAGTCGAGGCTGGCGGTGAGCCGGCAGTAGGAGGCGTTGTTGCCGGAGGCGCGGTGGTAAAGGTACCGTTTATCGTGTTCCAAGAATCAAGATCTCCGGGATTGCCTCCCGTGAACACCATGGTAAAGCTTTTGCCGTCCGCTGAAATCCACTTGGTAGGAAAGTTCCAATAAAATGAACCATCGGTGCTTCCGTTAAAGTTTTCCCAATTGCCATTGTTGTCATACAACACCGTGGTCCAGGGACCCCAAGGTTCTGGCGCATCGAATATACCAAGCCAGCCGTCATGAGACTGGGTGTGCTCTGTGGTGAGAATATATCTCCCCAGTCCCGCGTTGTAGCTTGCTGCCACATTCCAACCTACGCCGTTGGGGTCTTCGAATACGGGGACTGAAGCTGAACGGTTAGAAGACCAGGAAGGATTTTGCGGCGTACCGGAAAAATACTCGTACGCGGACTTGTTCATCATGCTGTTTCTGTCTACGCGGAGCAGATGAATTCTGCCGGGCTTATTTACGCGCAGATGTCTGCTCACCTGGCCCTGGGTTTCAATGAAATAATGGTATACAAAATTATCGCGCGCTCCGGCATAGTCTTGTCCAAAGTTTAAAATGGTTGGCACACTCAAGCCTTCCCCTTCCTCGGTAAACCGCACGCTATTGCCGTTGTTGCTCCAAGTACGCCCTTTGTCGTCAGATCGGTATAGTGATACGAAACTGAATAGATTTTTCCGCTTGCCTCCCGTAACCCACATATACAAGTCGCCGCTCAACGAAAGCATGCCATAACTTTTTCCTTCATCGCCATTATCCGGCCACGTGGTTCCCCCTTCAGGACTTATGCCGCCGTTCACGTTATGCCCTTGGTAGTTGGAAGCACTACCCTCAACGCGCGCGACTCCTAAACTTACTCTGCCCTTCTTACCGCTACCCCCAAAACCGCCCCCGTCTCCCCATGCTGTGTACAAATGCCCGTCGTCTGCCCAGGTGGTGGGCCAGTTATCACTGCCCTCGGCTTCCCGGATATGGCTGCCCCTGTCGAAGCTTACGTCACGGATAATTGAGCTGGCCGGGTACGGAGCTCTGGGCACCTCGCGCGATTGCGAGCCAACACCGTCTTGGCCGAGGATTACGAGGTCTGGATAAATAATTCGAATAACCCAAAAAGATCCAAGAATAACCAGTAAGCCGAAAAGTGCGTTTCTTACTTTGACTTTGGCCTCTGAGGCCTGACTCGGAATAGCTCCCGATGTTAACCACTGCACGCCTCCCCAAATAAGCATTACGAAAGAGGCAAGGCCGGCTATACCTACAAAAAAATAGTAGGACCACACTAGAATGGAGTTGATGCTTTGGTCGGTTTCAAGACTATCGTCCCCGTAAGCAGACGGATTTAAGCTGGGGTCGATTTGAGCTGCAGCAAAAACTGGCAATATTAAAATTGCAAAAAAGAAATAATGAGGAGGCGTCGTTTTTTTCATGTTGTTTTGATTGTACATTATCGCTGCCAAGTTGAAGAACCCTGGTAGCCGTGGGCTTGGTGAACGAAGCAGTCAAGCCTTTGAGTGGGTAAGTCCTGTGGCGTTTCCCGGCCACAAGACTTACCAGAACAACAGGAATCGGCTATTGCGCAACCCGATGCTTGAAGTAGTCTGGGATGTTCCGTTGCACTTGCGTGAGCCGCGACACGCCTATGCTGAGATGAACACAAACCTAGGATGTTTATCGATGCTGACAGAGTCGCAACCCACTTCGCGCGAATGCCGCGTCACCGCAGGCCTTCTTTTCGCGACGATTCAAGCAGTTCGTGGATGTTGATTTCGAAATCAGGGAACAACGCCATCATGAATTTCTTGGCCAGTCGCTCACGATCTACATCGTTTAGCCCTTCCAATTCCTTCAGTCGCTTCTCTAATGAAAGTAGCCGGCGCTCTGTATCATCTATGACACCATCGGCCAAGCGTAAACGCGTACGCGAACCATGCGATTCGCCTGCTGAGTCAGTATGACCCAGGGGCAGGTCTCCTTCCTCCTCGTCCGAGCTCCCTATTTCATGCATGCGTTCTTTTAGCACTAAATCGATGGTTGTTTCATCAAAACTGTGCAATTCTTCGATGCTTCCGTAGAGAAATAGTCGATCGCATAACGTATTTATCTTACGTGGAATACCACCGCTATTTTGGTGGATGAGCTGATACGCGGATTCTGTAATCTCTGGGTCACCCTTCCAGCCAACCAAGCCCAAACGGTGATGGATATATTCTACGGTTTCGTCCTGGCTCAGCGGTCCCAGATGGTACGACGCCAACACACGTTGGCGGAACTGTTCCAATGTTCCGGAACGCAGGGTCTCCTGAAATTCTCCCTGGCCTAGCATAAAACTGTGCAATATCGCTTGCTCACCGTACTGAATATTCGACAGCATGCGCAGTTCTTCAAGCGATTCCATCGGTAGATTCTGAGCTTCATCTATAATGAGCAACACCCGCTTCTTTTCTCGGCCGCGCGCCAGCAGGAATGCCTCAATATCGGACAGCAACTGTGCCTTCGGGACATTCTGCCGAAGATTCTGTGCGGTAAGATTCAGTGAAGATGCAACCATGCGCAGAAAGTCGTGGGAGTCCACCTGCGTCGTTGTGATCTGTACGGCCATGATTGACTCATGTCTGAGGCTATCCATGAGGGTTCGCATAAGCGTGGTCTTTCCAGCCCCCACCTCTCCCGTAACGACGACGAACCCCTCGCCACAGTGAAGTCCGTAGCGCAGATAGGCGAGAGCTCGCGCATGCCCCTTACTCATGTAAAGGAACCTGGGATCCGGGGTCAGCCGGAACGGTTTAGCACTGAACTTGTAATACCCTTCGTACATAGTCATCTCACGTTGGACTCAAAACATTGTCTAATGCGTTGCGAGGCATTCCCATCACCGCCCTACGCGCGCACAAGCTCATTCGTTGAAATTGTAGCGCCAGACCAAGCATATGTCTTTAATCAATGAGCGCCGTATCATGTAATGGACACCGTAGGATTAGGTTAAATAAGCGCAGCTTACGGTACCGCCGGACACCAGACATGTATTTCACATTGCACTTCACGATCAACGAAGAAGCCAACCTATCCGGCCTCAGTCGGGCCCGGTGACGATCTCCAGGAGGAATGATTCGCACTGCGGATTGCTGGCCTCCTTCACCACCAATGAGCAAAACCAACACCCCAGCGACACAATTTAGATCTCTGTCACCCTGGAGGACTGAAAGGCCGAGTCCGTGGTGACGGGCGGAATAATTTGCTTGTCATGGAAAGCAGCCACCGCCTACGTGCCCCTGTTCACTGCGCTCAAGTAGCGTAGTCACACTCCAGCCAGGTCCTCAAGGCAGCATCATCGCTATCAAAGCGACATCATTCAGATGCCATACGAGACAAGTTTCTGACGGGATCAGATGCTTACTGTCCTGACAGTACACACAGCTGAAATCAACAAGACTTGCGTGATCCGTCGTCAGGCTAGGGTCTGCACTTGCCCTCCTCTCATCAGCTTATAACATTTTATTCATGAAGATAGAAGATCATTTGCAACTAGATTCGTAGGTGCTAGCCGCACTTGATGGCCAACAATTTCTGCTTCTATCCGCCGGCACAGGAGGTCACCAGTGGCATGCCATGTGCTTGTCAATCAAGGCGACTGAAAAAGAGGTACAGCAGCTGATGCAATATGGGATTCGTACCCTTTCTGATGGATTCCGGAGTGATTTTGTGACCGATTTCTCACCCTGTGCCACAAGATATAGGTATCATGCCGCCAAATTGATACTAGGGAAGGTAATGTATGTCTAACACCAGGATCAAGGCTCACCTACCCCGGCTGGGCGACAAATTGTCAGGCGCTAGCCTAATTGACGTATTCAGTTGCTCAATCCCGAAAGTGGCCTATATACCGGCAGTCTTAAGCCTCGCGCTTGGGCTTACTGCCTGCGGTGGGGGCGGCGGCGGCACTACCACCAGTAGCAATCAGCCGACGATCACCAGTGCAACCCAGCTGATTGCGGCTCCAGATACGGTTAGTACAAAGCAAAACACGTCCGTTACCATTGAGGTGCTGGCCAATGACAGGGGTTTTGACGCTGTCACGCCATCTGTAAGCATTTCGTACGGCCCGAAACATGGAACGGTGGTCATTCGAGATGATGGCTCGATCGCATACAGTCCTGCGGTTGGTTTTTCGGGTTCGGACAGTTTTGTCTATAAAATCGCTGCCGGTGGTGATGCGTTCGCCATTGCGACTGCCACAATAACAGTTACGTGCTCAGACTGCGTCGCCGACGACCAACAAATGACCTTGAATTGGAAGCGTGTACCGGGAAATGTACTGGGCTACCTTGTCTACTTTGGCAAGGGTTTGATCACCAACCCTACTCTTGTGACACCAGTGTTGGCCAAAACGAAGGTAACATTCGACGCCCAGGCCGATCTGGGCCTTTCACCCGGCGACTATGTTTGTTTCTGGGTACAGGCGGTTAATGCAGCAGGCACCTCCGATCTCTCAGCTCCCGCCTGCGGCCTCGTCTGACCGCTAACGTTAAACGCGCCTATCGGTGGCAGAACTTCCACCGGGTTCTTCAAGTCATGCCCGCTTACTAAAGAATCTCCTGTGAATACAGGAAATCGCTCTGTGTAGCGTATCTTTTCCATCCCCTCTTTACAGTAGCCCGCGAGCAGCCAAGAGTAAAACCGTAACCAGGGACGCTGCTGTCAACCCATTCCAACGCTCACGGTTCTCGGTCACGAGCAATTCACAGGCGTAAAATATCACGATGATCTCAATTGCAAGCAGCATTGCTGTGTCACCAAAAATCTGTCCTTTGGACGCGACAAAGCTACCAAGTAGCACAGACAGAACCAGATAATCCGTGGCAGTAGTCTTGAACTCTACTCTTCGCCGTCGGGGTGAAAATTTCACCGCGACGGCGAAGGAGAGTGCTACCAATACGAAGAATAGCGCAACGAGAGGCTCGGCTATATCTGCTAATTTTGGAGGATAATTTATCCCGAGGAAGACGACAAATACTACCGTAATATAAATCAAGCCACGCCGCATGATGGATCGTGGGGCGCGGCCATATAACACCTCAATGATTATCAACACTGATATCAGCGCAGACACTAGGCCAAAGTCACGAGGAACATCTTCAATAAGTAGGCTTGTGGACATCAGATAAATCGGGATGCCGATAGACAGAAATTTTCTTGGCGCCACAATTAACAGATGGCGTATATAACTACGCTGGTCATTTTCACTTTCTGCATTACCTTGTGCCACCGGATAACGTCTCCAGCCGGTCTTTTCCGCCCACCGAATCAAAACAAGGAACCCGACACAAAGTATTAGGTAAATAGATGACAGCATCCAGTTGGTTTCGTGACGCAGAAGAACACCCATAGTCACACAGAGAACCTGAAATGAATAAATGACTATGACCGATTCTTCGTGAACAAATCCTATATCCAACAGCCGATGATGAATGTGATTCCTACTCGCACGAAACCAATGCATACCAGAGCTTATGCGTATCGCGAACACGGCTATGATATCGGCAATAGGTAACCCCAGGAGCAAGAGCACTACTGCCGGACTCAGATTCGTGTCGACGCGCTGCGTAAGCAAGATTGCGAGAAATGCGAGTGTAAATCCTAAATATTGGCTGCCTGCATCTCCCATAAAAACTTTCGCGGGATGTGTGTTGTAGCGTAAAAACCCGAATATTCCGCCTATCAGTGCGAGAGCGATGATCAATCCATTTTCACCGCCAGCAAAGTGCGCCAGGAATGCGATAGCCGTCAGACTGATCAGTGATTCGCCTCCCGCTAAGCCATCGAGCCCGTCAGAATGGTTTATCGCGTTAATCATGCCCATGATGGCGAAGATAGAAAATGGTATTCCGATTACCGCCGGCAACTCACCATTCGGGACAAAGGGAAAAGATTTAACATAGAGTCCCCCATATAAAACCACCACTAACGCAGCAATAAATTGACCAGCGAATTTGGCGTAGTGACCAATCTCCTGCCGATCATCCCAGACACCGAATACAAATAGAACGAGGGATCCGGCGATATATGAGTGCATCAGCGGATCCATCGGCACGAGTAGGCCGATGGAAATTAAAGAACCGGCAATTATTCCGATTCCACCAACACGCGGAATCGGTTCAGCATGTACCTTTCTTGCATTCGGCCTATCAATCAGACCTAGGCGAGGTGCGAATCTGACCAAAAGCGGTATCAAAGCCATGCTGATGGCAACGGCTGTCACCAACGGAGTGAGATATTTAATTGTATCAGTGAGTTGCATCATGATCGTCTAAGTAAGGCATATCAACAATCAACGTATTAAGACTCTGGGTGTGGTCGAATGCGAATTCGTCAAAAGTAAGCGCTCATTATGAACACCAGCGAAACTGCGTTCAAAATAGTGTGCCGCATCGGGATAGCGGCGTTTAGCTTCGAGAGCAAGATTGATTCCAATTACACCGCTGCCAATTTGCCAGTAAGCAGAAGTTCACAGTTCGTAAACCGCGTGCCATCCGCTTGGCGACGGACTGGAGCAAGCCCCTGAAAGCTTCCAATAAACTATAGGTCTGAGTGTTTGCGCCCAGACAATACACTTTCATGCCGGTGGATCGGGCGCGTGACATCCTTAATGGACTCGTTAAAGGTGACGTGCATCCGCGTAAGGCCGAGAAGTCAGCCCGCGCCAGTGCCTGCTCCAGGTAGTGCGAGCAGATCACCCGTACCCGACTCATAATCCGAAGGATTTTAATCACGGAAACCAGGCGAGATTAATAGCCGTAATTCGAAAATTCGTTTGTCGCTGAAGAACGGTTCAATACGGTGCCGATCAGATTCTTCTTCTCCAGCAAGCCCATTGTTCTATTCAAATCATTTGTAGTCGTTTTCCCTTCCTCGACAACGAGAAGTGTTGCATCAGCAATACTTGAAAATGCGAGCACATCATCCCCTACTAGCACTGGAGGTAGGTCGAATATGATAATTCTCGATGGGTAACGGTTTCTTAGTTCATCGACCAATTGTTTCATTCCCGTCGACGACAGAATTTCTGAGGAGTGATTCTCTTTTTTCTGCACGGGTAGGATCAACAATCGATTGATACCTGGATTGACAAAAACCTCTTCCAGTCGGACACGCCCGGCAAGATAATCTCCTAGCCCGCATTTCGGTTGAAATCCGAAACGGTCGTGAATGCTTGGATTTCGGAAATCCAGATCTACCAGCAGTACAGTGTAATCCAGCTTCAGCGCCATACTGATACTGAGATTGATTGCCGTCAGGGTCTTACCTTCATCCGGCATCGGACTCGTAACCGCTAATGCTGTCCATCTATTCTGCTGCATTTGCTGCAGTACACGGGTCCTCAATACCTTGTAAGCATTAACAACGATCTTGTCCGACTCTGGAGTGAGAACGTGGTTTTTCTGTAGATGCTTATTGGACAACGTGAGGATTTGGCTCTGTGTGTACTCAATTTCTCCCGTCACATCCGGATTTGATTCAACCAACCTATACGGCGAGCCCGAACGGTCAAGCATAGCAACCGCTTTTTCTATGTGATCCATACTCATTCTAACCTCGGATCTCTGGAATAATGGCCAGAGGTGGTGCCTTGAAAACAGCTGCAAGGTCTTTGGGGCCAAAGATCCTATGATCCAGATGCTCCGCGAGCGCAGTAACGCCGACGCCAGCACCAAGCGCCAAGAGATAGGCCTAACAGCATGATGCCCGGTATATTCGGTCTAATGGGCGTACTAGGGTAGTTAGCGGCTTCAATGAGGGTAAAACGCTCTGCCTTCTGCTCTCGTTCAAGTTCCTCGGCAAGCTGCGCGCTCATGAATTTATCCATCATTTCATTATATTTGCTAGTGGCATGGTCGAGGTCACGAGTAAGTGCTGAATATTCTCGTTCGACTTCTGGAGACTGTGCGAGGCGTGATTCGTACTCGGCGATTTTTTGCATTTAAATCGGCACGCTGTGAGCGAACTGCACTCATCTCGCTAGTGACTTGCTGTAAATCCGATTGCAGCGCCAAGTATTCACGATCAGTGCTAGTGATCCATAGGTTGTTGAGCCGCCGCTCTCTCCAATGTCTCTACTGTTCGCTTCAGACGCACTACGTCGGGATGTATTTCAGAATATTTTTCACGCGCTGCCGCCAATTCCGCGCGCGCTTTTGCAAGTGGCGTGGATGAGCCAACGGCCAATCACTTCTCAAAACGTGTATCGTGACTCCAAGGGAGATAGCCTCGCGTCAACCATTACAAGTTGCTGCTGGGCATCATCTAGGGATGCTCGAGGTAATCTTGACAGACTCTGGCAAGTTACCCGTATTTTTTGCCTTAAAATTGGCGACCTTTGCCTCAAGATCAGAAATCTGTTTCTGCAACCGTTGTGCTTCAGCATTTAGAAATGACGATGTTTTCTGTGTCTACTCTGTTCGGCTTCTGCGATTCTCACCGAGATAGAGTTCAGCAAGTTCCGCCGTGACTGCCTGGGCAAGTTCAGGGGATTCGTTCTCGTAAGAAAGAGTAAATGCAGATCGTCGCAGTGAAGGGTTTGCCACTTTTCGGATCTATTGCGTCGGCACTGACCATAGTCATGACGATTTGCTCGTCGCGCATCCGATCGATGATTTCTTGTTGATTTTCCGCAGTTCTCTCGTCAGGATATAAATCGTATTTTTCAACAACTTTCCACAAATTATCCCGAGTCATGACGCGATTACGGATCACTTCAATTCTTTCTGCGGCGTAACCCGTAACTGTTGATGCCACAATATTTTGGGGTATTTCCTGCTGCTCAATCAAAATAGTTGCGGTGGAGAGATATATTTTTGGTAGGAAGTATGCCAAAGCACCACTTAAGAGCAGTATCACAGTCACAGGGAGTACAAGATGGAATTTCCGCCTGCGTAATATCGCGCCCAGATCATCTAGTACCAGTGGTTCTCCAGACATTATCACATCACCTTACATGAACATTATATATGTTCGTAGAATACAACAGAATCCGGTGGCTGTTCAACCTAAGGCTAGTTGATGGATCAGTGTGAAAACACTGCACCATGCGATCACCCTACATCATTCCGGCGTGCAACTGACACCAGCCCTAACAGCGCAAGAACTGCTAGTGTAATCGTCGCATAGGGGAACATCGTCCCATCCCCTCTCGAATGCATATTACCTTTTTGACCTTCTAGCGCAGCTTCCTCATTCCTGGCAGACACTGCATTTGTATCGGCTACAGAAGTAGTCACTGCAGCCAGCGTCACTCTTTTGGGTGAGCCTAAGGCCGCTTCGGGACTCAGGCCGTTTTCCAGCGTTCCAGTGTTCACATCATTAATCTCAGACCGACCAGCTACCATCATATTGGATAAAGTAATCGGCGTTGTTGCAGAAAAATCCAGATTAAAACTGGACTCGATATCCCCACTTTGCGTATTTTCGGGGAGAGCTTGTAAAGGACCGGACAAGCCAACAAGGAAGATAGCGGCTGATAGTGTCCTCAGCCAAGCATGCTTTGACCGGGCAACATTTAATAATAATATATATAATTATCAGTAATATACTAGATATCCGGTTCAGTATATCCACTATATCCAGGAGCCCTAAATTTTTATTCTCACCAAACATGCCCCACCCCAATACCCATAATGATTCTGGAACAAAATTGCCCATTGACCTTAGCTAGTAATGGACTGTCTGCATAACCAGTCCAAGCATCAGATTGATTGGCGAAATAAAGCATATCATGTTGTTTATAATAGAATATTATGAGATTATGGCGAGCGAGCAGGCAATGAAATATCGTGTCACCGTATATGGGTTTTAACGTAGCACATCGCGCCGAAGTATCATAGCGACCGGCTGTACGCATTTCGCTACAACTTCCGTAATATTATTCTCCGAAGTCAAAAAGTTAGCCCCATTTGTTTGAGTTACCGACGCCCTCCCGCCATGAGTAGACGGTGTGTTTAGAGCCCGGTAGTTACCCCAGCCGATCTCACATCAAGTCGTTGGCATCGTACCAACCAATGCCTTCTTCGGCCCCCCTCGTTGTACTCACGCTGCCGCCAGGCTTCGATGACGACCTTGGCATGCACCACGTTCAGAAACCAGAGTTCGTTAAGGCATTCATCGCGCAGTCGTCCGTTATCGCTATTCGATGTGGGCATGCTGATTATCCTGCGCCCGGGCACACAGTGGGTGGTCTCAACAGCCGGAAAAGCCACCCGGTGGCACCTATAAGAAGCGATACATCAGATGAACAAGAAAGACACCGCGACAAAATGCGGTAAGCAGCACGTTTCCATCTCGAGTTCGAACCTCACAGCGGTCACATGTTGGTTTTAGGGCCGTAGACAGTAATCGGACCGAAATCAAATCTCTTGAGTATTTGTATTGCCCGGCATCCTCGACATGCATTCCACCCGGTCAAACTCTTCTGCCTTTGTGCCAGCTATGTGACCGAAGTCTCGTCGGGGCTGAGACTCTAAACACGAAGAAATTACCTGTAAACGCCGACCTTATAACCGTCCGAGGTGTGTTGCCGTTTGGAAGTCTGGCACAGGTGGAATGGATTCAGTTGACCACATCCCGGTTCTCTAGAAGTTACTGAGGATCGACATAATGACTGAATGCCGCGCGAATCGCTCGCTCGCAAAAGCTCTCCCCCTCGTTGCCCTTTGTGCTCAACTGGCCGCCTGTGGCGGCGGTGGTGGTGGCACAGCCAGCAATGTCAGTCCAGACACGGCGGCTGCAACGGATAAAGAGGTGGTGATCAGCGGCAGCGTCGGCGATGGTCCGGTTGTCAATGCAGCGGTTACGGTTCAGAGCGCGGACGGTTCGGTAATTCGACGCGAAACGAGCGATGCATTCGCATCTTATAAACTGCGCATGCGTAAAAATAATGTGCTCTACCCATTGATAGTCAAGGCAGAGGGCGGCACTGACCTTGTTACCGGATATGCACCTGATTTTACGATGACTTCGGTAGCAACCTCATCTGAAGTGAAAAATCTCAATATCAATCCATTTACCACGCTCATCGTGCGCACTGCTCACAAAATGAGTGGTGGCCTGACCACGGCCAATGTGAATACCGCCCGGACTAACATTCTGCGTCAGCTCAATTTCGGCCTAGACACAAACATTATTCAGGATGTAGCGACCGTATACGTCGACGGCTCTAATATTGCCCAGATTGTTAAATCGAGCGAAGCGTTTGGCGAAATGATCCGTCGTACTCGCGACACTTTGGTTGGACAGGGCATTCTTGCCAATGGCGACTTCGTCATCGACGCGCTGGCGGCCGATGTCGCCGACGGCATCCTGGATGGTCAAGGTGTCGCCGGTACAAACAAGCGTCTGAGTGCGATTGCGGTTATCAGCTCGGCCCAAGTTCTGGTTGAATCGCTGAGCAACAATCTTCTCGTAGGTGGCGTAAATGCCACGCCAGCCATGGATGACGCTATATTGCAGACCCAGCCCACGACGTTGCCAGATGCGCTGACCGCAAGTGTTCGTGTTAATGCACAGATGCTTACCCAAGCCAAGAACACAGTGGATGCCGCGCGTGCAGTCGCGCCTAGCGCCGCGCTAGACAATATCGCCGCTGTCCTGGATGCAATCCCGGTAGATAGCCTCCCGTCTGAAGTAGAGGCGGTTCTGCCGAGCAGCAGCAGTTCCGAGTTGCAGGCCGCAGTAACCATGGCTTCAGCTGGAGGTGATACCGAGCTAGACGCTATCAACTCTACAATCGCCTCAAGTTATAACACCGAGACCCCAGCAAATACTGCGCCGAGCATCAGTGGTGCGCCGTCTACCGCGATACAGGAAGGTGCAGTTTATAGCTTTATACCGACCGGCGGCGATGTCGATGGTGATGCCTTGGTTTATAGCGTCATTAACCGCCCAATTTGGCTGAGCTTCGACACGGCCAGCGGTGCGTTAACGGGTACCCCAAGCAGTGCCAATGTCGGTGTCTATTCCAATATCGTTGTCAGCGTCAGTGATGGTCAGGTGACGACGTCCCTGCCCGCTTTCAATATCACTGTGACTGCCGCGCAGTCGACGAATCGCGCACCGACCATCACGGGTACGCCGGCGACGACGGTTGCCGAAGACTTGGCCTATAACTTCACGCCGACGGCATCTGACCCGGATGCAAGTACGACCTTGGCTTTCAGCATCGTGAACCGTCCGAGCTGGGCGACGTTTAACACCACGACGGGCCGTCTAAGTGGCACGCCGACCAATGCCAACGTCGGCACCACCAGCAGCATCGTGATCAGTGTCAGCGACGGCATCGTGACGACTGCCCTGCCGGCCTTCAACCTGACCGTGACCAACACCAACGATGCCCCGACCATCAGCGGTACGCCAGCGACGAGCGTTGCCGAAGATGCAGTTTACAGCTTCCAGCCGACGGCAAGTGATGTGGATGCCGGTGCGACCTTGACTTTCAGCATCGTAAATCGTCCGAGCTGGGCGACCTTCAACACCACGACGGGCCGTCTGAGTGGCACGCCGACCAATGCCAACGTCGGCACCACCAGCAGTATCGTGATCAGTGTCAGCGACGGCATCGTGACGACTGCCCTGCCGGCCTTCAACCTGACCGTAACCAACACCAACGATGCGCCGATCATCAGCGGTACGCCGGCGACAACGGTTGCCGAAGATTCGGCCTATAACTTCACGCCGACGGCGTCTGATCCAGATGCGGGTACGACCTTGACTTTCAGCATCGTAAATCGTCCGAGCTGGGCGACCTTCAACACCACGACGGGCCGTCTAAGTGGCACGCCGACCAATGCCAACGTCGGCACCACCAGCAGTATCGTGATCAGTGTCAGCGACGGCAGCGTGACGACTGCCCTGCCAGCCTTCAACCTGACCGTGACCAACACCAACGATGCACCGACCATCAGCGGTACGCCGGCTGTCAGTGTCGACGTGAACAGTGCCTACAGCTTTCAGCCGACAGCCAGTGATGTGGATGCCGGTACCATCTTGACCTACAGCATCGTGAACCGTCCGAGTTGGGCGACCTTCAATACTTCGACGGGGCGTCTGAGCGGCACGCCGACCAGCGCCGGCACCACCAGCAATATCGTGATCAGTGTCGGCGATGGCACCGTGTCCACCTCGCTGCCGGCTTTCAGCATAACCGTGAATGGATCGGCCTCGGTGCAGGCGACATTGTCCTGGAACGCACCAGTGGCGCGCACTGACGGCACTGCGCTGTCCATGGCAGAGATCGGTGGTTACACGATTCGTTATGGGACGAGCCAATCGAATCTGAGCAATTCGGTGAATGTCGCAGACCCGTATACCACACAGCGCACTATCGACAATCTTACCTCAGGCACCTATTACTTCGCCGTCATGGCTTACGATACACAAGGTAACCAGAGCCAGCTGTCGGGTGTAATATCGACAACGATCCAGTAACAGAATAAGTCTTGATATTAACCGGCCCGAGGGAGACCTCGGGCCGGTTTTTGTTTACATGCCTTAATCAGTCGCTGAGGAATACCTTGAGGCGTCTGCCCAACCGTAATGTGATGATTACAACTTGATGCGGGTATGGAATATCGCCCTAAGGCGACTGTGTCCATCCGCAGAACACTGCTGTCGAGTTAGCGCTTTAATTCTGGCCTTTCACAGACCTTACAAGTCACCAAGAATTATATGATCGCCCCATAAGTCAGGCCTTCTGTCCGCTCATACCCTGCACGTCTATCGTGCATTCTAGCCGCGCCACGTTGTGGCGAATTTCCACGATAGATCCGCGAATATGTAAGTCATCAGTAAGTGCGTTGCCTGCATGCTCACACGCGAGGAGTCACACAATGAAAACCATAAATTTAGGTGTGAGGATGTCAGATGGAAAACTACATTGTCCGTATTTATAGAAGAGACGATCAGAATCCCGACGATGTGATCGGCATGGTGGAGAGAGTCGAACGGGGTGACAGACAGCCGTTTCGCAGCCTATCAGAGCTCTGCAAAGTTCTTTCGTTGTGTCCCGCCGATGCCTGTAGGACAGAAATGCATATCTCGCGCGAGTTCACTGCATCTGTCACGCCTATTGCCAAGAATCTTCGGCACCGATGAGACGTGGCGATCAGATATTCAAAAAAGTAATAGCACTACTGAGTAGCCAGGCGAGATGACTGGCAAGAATTAGAAAACTAATTAAGTAATTCCATCATTCGAGAATAACGAGGAGATAATAATGAACATTGCAACAATCAAAACGCGACGTGGTCTGGACATACGGGCAATTGCACTCGCGATGGGTATGGCGTTCGCGGTCCCGGCCGCACAGGCGACCTCGGTGGATTTCCGTGATATGTCGTTCGCCGGGGCGAAGGGCCAAACGTCTTATCAATTCAGCGCAGGTGGGGTTCAAATCACGCTATCAACCAATCTGCAAGACGCCGTGCTCTGGTGGGACAAAAAAGACGGCTTTGGCGTGACGTCGTCCTCATCGTACGAAGCCGACGAAATCGAAGGCCGGGAGAAGCTGTTCGTCAGCTTTTCGAGCCCTGTGACCTTGACGCAATTTTCGGTCAGCGACTTGTTCCACGAGCATGGCTACTACGAAATGGGCTTCTACGATGTAGAAGATCAAGGAAACAATCAGGGCTTTCTTGCCACAGATGGCACAGACAATGGAGAGCGATCCGTCGACATGAATCAGAACCTCAGCCTGATTTCGTTCAGTTCACTCGGACGTGTCGAATGGCAGCATCATGAATTCTCTCTGATGGGTTTAAATTTCGACTACCAAGGTGGCGAGCCGAATCCAAGTGCCGTTCCGGTCCCCGCTGCAGCTTGGCTTTTTGCCAGTGGTCTTGCCGGCCTCGTTTCCTTCGGGCGTAAACGCGCTAAATAGCTTTCACCCACCGCTAGGCCCATCTATCGGCGGGTTCGGTCGGGTTCATGTGCCATCCCAGGTACGCCCTGACCGGATCCGCATGGGAACGGTATAGACGCAGAAATAAATCAAACGGTTGGAAGGTGGCTTATGCTACTGGAAGCGGGCCATCTGTTGCTGCGTCTAGTAATCGTGCGTGACTCGCGCAGAGCCTGACTCAAGAACCACCGGGGAGCCAGTTGTGATGTCTTGGGGTGACGCTGGAAAGACGGTTGAAGCCGTGGGCGAAGAAATCGGTAGCTATGAAAAACAATCGAGGCCGCAGGCCGCTACCCGTGCGTTGTCAGCCCGTACTGCCGATCGAAATGATATTCGGGCCAGACAACCCATCGAACGAACTACCCTTTCCGTTGAGTGAACCTGACGTGGTCCTGACATATTCTGGGACTTCCGCGGTATATCAGGCTTTTCACGCGCTGGGCCTCTCAGCCGGCAGTTCGGTGCTATGCCCTAGCTATAACTGTGGACATGAAGTCGAGCCGTTGATTCGGCTCGGCTTGCGCGTCGAGTGTTATCGGGTCAAGGACGATCTTCAATTGGATCTAGAGGACATCGAAAACCGTATCAAGGGTGGCATCAAGGCATTGTTGGTCACCCACTATTTCGGTTTCGCTCAGCCGCTCACTGAATTGCGTCAGCTCTGTGACCGGTATGGAGTATTTCTCGTCGAAGATTGTGCGCATGCGTTTCTCAGTGATAACGCTCACCACAATCTCGGACGAGTTGGTGATGTCGCGATCTACAGCATGCGTAAAACGTTACCAATACCGAACGGTGGAGCGATCATCTTCAATAACTCCGCGCTGCGAGTACGTGACATTCTACTGCCGCCGCCGCGCATGACAACGTGGCTCAAATCGCTCGGGCTCGTTACCAAGTCCGTTTTGGATAAATTTTCTGCAGGCCGTGCTCCACGCGATCTGCTCCGGCTGGTCGCACTGCTGCCCCTCCTTGCGGGAAGTCGAGTCGTAAAAGGACTCCATGGACCGACATCAGTTAACTGCTATGACCCGGACGACGAAGATTATCAATTTAGTATCGAGATCATGGGATGGGCCATATCGAAATTCAGCTCGCGATTGTTAAATAAGCTCGACTGGCACGATGCGATGCAGCGGCGTCGAAGCAATTATCGCTATTTGGCTGGGGCACTTGCGGATGTCGCAACCTGCCGCGTGTTGCTGCCATCGCTGCCCGACGCTACTTGTCCACTCTATTTTCCCATATGGGTCGAGAGCCCTGTCGACATGTACTATAGACTCGCCCAGCAGCGGATCTATGCCGATGTGTTTTGGCAGGAGGAGCACTCAGCTATCGATTGGGAGCTTTTTCCGGAAGCCCGCGATCTCAAGCAGCATGTACTCGTACTGCCAGTTCATCAGGACGTCGATATGCAGCAGCTCGAGCATCTGGTCAGCGTCATTAGCAAAAAGTAGTCGAAAAATTCCACGCAGGTTTACTGTCGTGCATGATCTCGCCTGAGTTTAAGATACGCGGTTCAGGATTGGCCCACGGAATCCTGTTGGAGTTCGTAGAGTTGTGCGAACAGGGCTTGGTTGCGCAGGAGTTCTGCGGGCGGCCCCTGTTCCTTGACGAACCCGCCCTCGAGCACGACGATATTGTCCGAGTGCATCACCGTGCTTAAGCGATGTGCAATCGCGATCACGGTACAGTCGCTACCCAGTGCTCGGACCGAATCCATCACGACACTCTCCGATAGGCTGTCCAGTGCATTGGTTGCCTCGTCCAGAATTAAGAGATCCGCCCTCCTGACGATGGCTCGCGCCAGGGCTATCCGCTGTTTCTGTCCGCCCGAGAGCCCCACGCCAGAATCCCCGACGTAGGTGTCATAGCCTTGCGGCAACGTTGAGATGAAGCCGTGTGCGTCCGCCAGTCGAGCGGCAGCGACAATTTCATCCTCCCCGGCATCGGGACGGCCGTAGCCGATGTTCTCGCGAATACTGGCGTTGAAGATATGGGTCTCCTGACTCACGACAGCCAGATGCTGACGCCAACTTTGCAGGTCCAGGTCGACCAGCGGTATGTCGTCCACGAGGATAGTTCCGCGCTGCGGATCGTAAAAACGTAACAGCAACGTGATCAGCGTGGACTTGCCCGCTCCCGAGGGGCCTACGAGAGCCATACGCTGTCCGCGCGGTATCTTCATCGTCACGTCGGTGAGCGCCCAAGGGCTTTCAGGACTGTAGCGAAACGAAACGTTGTCAAAGCGGATGGCATCCGCCAACGCGTCGAACGGCACCTGTCCCGTGCATATCGATCGTTTCTCGCTGTCATGCAGGAGTTGAACGAGTTGTTCCACCTCCGGGGCGGCGGCGACCAGGGTATTCCGACCTTCATCGAGTTCCAGTACCTGCGGATGCAGCCGGTAGAGGATAAATATGAAGACCAGAACCATGGACAAATTGCCCGGGTCTTTCATAGCCACATACAGAACGACGATCAGCAAAGTGCCGGCCAGCATCTGTGCGACGGGCGTGATGAGACCTGCGATCTTGTGCAATTCAAATCCGACGTCACCGACACGCTGGGAAATCTGCGCAAAACGGCCGCGCTCACGTTGCTCTCCGGTGTACGAGCGGATGGTCCGCATACCCTGAAGGATCTCGAGCACGCGTTGTGCCAGGTTCTGCTCCGCCTCCAGCTGTTGCGTCGACAAAGTCTCTACGCGCAAGGTCAACAGCTTTACGATAAGCGAGATGATTGCCAGAGCGACCCCGACAAACAGCGTCATCTTCCATGACAGCAGCATCAGAAATGTCGCGAACACAAGCACCATGGAGAAGTTGACGATCAAGCCGAGCAGCGTCCAGACCGTGTCATTGACGGTGTCGATGACATTATCCAGCGTGTTCAGCATATCTCCAGGGCGCGTGCGTTCGAGGTAACTCATATCCGCATCGAGAAGTTGTCCCATGACGCGATCACGCAGGGATTTCTCCAGCTCCAGGTCGATCCTCGCTGCGCGCACGGACGCGACATAGCTCAGCATACTTCTGAGGAATATCAGGCCGAAGATCGACAGTGAGATGACGGCGAGACGGTCTGAGGGAGGGATTGCGGAAAAGATAGCCGCGAGCTGGCTTCCAAGCCAATTGTCATCCTCCGGGGCGAAGGATTCCTGGTCGAGGCTCGCGAGAAACGGGATGAACAGACTGATGCCGACCCCCTCCGCCACCGATTCGAGAAAGCCGAGCACAGCCAGGATGCCCATGCGCCCTTTATAAGGTCGCAACAGGGATCTCAACTTATTTATGACACTCAGTTCGGCACGGAACATGGAGGTATGATGCGGCAACCAGGGTGCCGGTAGCTTAACATCTTAAATGTGATTGAGAACCACGGTCTGCTAATGCAGTCCGCGGCCAGTGGCGTAATGCATGCGGCTCACTCTGCGGAAGGACGCCGGTTGGCGGCGCGTTCCATCTTCTCCTTGAACTTAATCAGCACCTGGACCTTGTCCTTGAGTAGCCCCATTACAATTTTTTTGATAAATGGTTTTATGCGATGATATATCACGAACAGCAGCACCAGCTGCCATTTTTTCTGGTAGACGTGCAGTTCCTTGCTCGCTCGTACGGTCGACGTCCAACGCAGCTTGTTATTGAGAAAGTCTCCCAGGAAATCGTATTCCAGACAGTCCCCGGTAAAACAGGATTCGATCTCCATGGATTCGAGTAAGGTACCGATGGAATACTTGTTGTATTCATTATCATGGGCAATGTGCATCGAGTAGAAGCTATTGTTGAACTCCAGACCGAAGGTGCCCGCGATTGGCTGGTTGTCCAACGTGATGAACCGAATATGAAACTGTCCCGTTTTGCCGAATCCCTCGGCAAGCGCCTCAAAAAATCGGTAGTAGTGTCCATGCCTGCTGGGGCCCACACGAGCTGCGGCCTTCCAACTTTTCTGTTCGATCTGCTTGTACCACTCCAGTTTTTCCAATACGTCAGGGTAAGTCTTGCGCTCGATATACTCAAATTGCCCCATCGCCTCCAGCTTCTTGCGCGCGGCTTTAAGGTTCTTGCGCATGCGTGCGGATCGGGATTTGCTGAATGTCTCCCAAGTGGTATCCGTTCGCAGATAGGGTGCGACAGCGCCCTTGGCGATCGCGGTAAGATATCCATACCCCTGCATTTCGTCGCGGAAGCTGGACATAACGAAGCTGTCTTCACGTTGCTCGTAGAGTCGAACAAGATCCCAGAGCTGTTCATGCTGCTTGAGGAATCTGGCCGTGAGGGTGGAACAGATCTCCGTTTGTTCGCCGAACAGGAATTTCGGCCGGTCCACTTCCCAATTGACCCCAATAAAGCCCAGCTCTCTGAAGCATTTTCCATAGTACACGACCGGGGAAATCTGCATCGGTGCGATGCCGATCACCTCATGGTTGTGGCGAATCACCAGGATGAGCAGGTTGCGTGAGAGACCAAAGTGACGCCACCAAATTCGCTGATACTCATAGGTCTGGAACATGGTGTGCTCAGGCGTTTTGAGCAACAACTCGTTCCAATACGGCATTAACTCGTGCCATGTACTCTCGTCAGTCCATGTCTCCACGGAATATGCCTGTCCATCCACATGATAGTCATACCGGTTGTGGTGGCTATGACGTCTGCTATCCGCAGAAATCGCACCGTTTTGCGTCAGCGGACGCCAGCGAAGTGTGTAGTACGTTTGTCCGAGAGCGGTACCGTCTATGGGGTGCCCTATGGGGTGTGTCTGGGCCAGTTCGTATCCGTTGCGCTGAAAATACAGCTTGTGACGTGTCATACGTCGAACGACAGATTCCACACCGTTAGCTTCAATCGCATGAGCCGGGTATAGAATCCGCAGGGAACGCAGATATTTGGTTAACAACCGAGCGAAGTACTGACTGTATTTCGGATGCGCAGCGACGTCATCGACATGAACGGCATACTCGCCGGACCTTTCACTCGTCAATGTGGAATCGGCTTCGTGGGAAAGGATATATCCAATCAGCCGGGTTCCTGCATAAAGACCGAGGTTGAGACCGCAACCGGTCTGGTCCACATATTTCAGCAGGTCATGGAAATGTTTCTTACCCTGCCTGAGCGCGCGAGCACGGCAGGTACGTTCGAGGCGGGTGACCGCGCCGGCATCGACGGCAGTCAGTGAGTCGACGTAAATAATATCATTCATGCGTCCAGCGGTCATCGCGTCTGCAGCCGTATGCGTTATCGCGGCACGTACCTGAAGTCCGGCCATTTGATAAGGGACGCTCATTTCACTGAGGAAGCAATGCTTCAAATCCAGGATGCGCGTGAACTCATCTGCATATTTCTGACCAACAGTGGGCCAGTCAAACTCCTGGACCCGCTTCAATGCGAGTTCTTGGAGGTTGCGAATTTCCGCCTCGTTGCCCATGAGGTGCTGCAAAGCATCCATTAGCTGCCGCGCACTGGCCGCAGGCGTAGTCACACCCGCATCGCCAATCACCTCTCTGCAGCTATCTATGTCGCTCGTGATAATCGCGCATCCAGCCTCCATCGCTTCCAACAATACCACCGGAAAATTCTCACGCAGCGACGGGAAAACGAATATTTTCGATGAGTCGTACAGGTCCTGCAATGGTTTCCCTTGCAGGTAGCCCGTGAACTCGACCGTGGGCCGGACACCCTTGGCGAGCGCCTTCAACGTCTTCAGATAGGGTCCATCGCCAACTATTACACCTTCCAGTCGGTGTCCATATCCCGGATTGCATTGAGCAGGTATTGCACGCCCTTTCTTTTGAAAAATCTTGAAACGACGAGAATCTGGTTCTGTTTTTCGACGACCGGAGCTGTCTTGACCGTAATGCCATTAGGGATGATCGTTATCGGGTGATCGGAATATAATCGGACGAGTCTCTTGATGTGGTTCGATGGACAGATCAGGCCAACGCTATTTCTTACAATCGCCTGCCATAGCCAGTGCGTTAGTTTGTGCGCCAGCTGGAAGCGGTCTGGATTGTAACCGGGGACATCGGATCCGTGCACGGTAATAATGTAAGGCAGCCCAGTCACCTTGTTCAGAAGATACGACACCAGTCCGGTCGGATAAATGAAATGCGTATGGATCAGGTCGTAGTGACTTCTTGCGAATCAGCGCCAACGCGCGCGCGAAAGGACAGGGTAAATCTGGGTCATGAAGCTCGAGCGTGGTCGTGTAGTGCCGATGACGGCGCAGGCAATTGACGCGGTGGATGTCGACACCCCCGATAATTTCCCTTGCCGGCAGATCTTTCATACCGGAGGTCACCAAGTCGACTTCATGTCCCGCCTTGACCAGCTCTTCGGCCAACCCCTTGGAAACAGCAGCACCGCCGCCGCCGAGCGGCGGATATTCGTAGTTGAGGCACAAGATCTTCATGTGCCCTGCTCCACGAGCGATTGAACGGCGCGAAATTTGCCATTCCCTTGCGGGGGCACTGTGTTTAGATTGTCGAGCGTCACGCTGAGTCGGTCGCCAACGATCCCGTTCACGATTTGGCGAATGTCCTGATCGAGACGCGCCCGGTCGTCGGGTGCGGATTGAAAGGCTACGGTGATGTGATCATACGTGTCCTGCAAAATATGGAAGCGCTGCAGGCCTTCCAATGTCTCAAGTTTGCAGATAAATGCATAGGGTGAAATGGATCTCACCGCTGCGCAACTTGATCGTGTCGACGACCCGTCCCTCCACCCGATCCAACCGGGACAGACCACGTCCACAGCGACAGCGCTCAGTGGGTTGCGCAACCCCCACATCGCCGGAGTCATAGCGGATCAGGGGCATTGAATACAGATTCAGGTTGGTCATGACCATTCTGTGCGGTCCTGCTGGTCTACTCGATCCTTCTGCACCCGATAGCGGCAGATACTCGACGATAATTGAGTCATCGGAGACGTGATATCCGGCATGCGCCGGACACTCCCAGGCCACCAGCCCCATCTCCGTCAGTCCGTAAAAATCGAACACCTTGGCGGCGAAGGCGCGCTCCAGGAGTCGGCGCGTCTTCTCATCCAGTGTTTCCGCCGTCCAGACAACGGATTTCAGGGAGGAAATGACGTGCCCGGTTTCGAGTATCTTTTCGGCCAACTGCCGTAGCGGGGTACCGCTGCCATAGAGTACCGCGGGTCGGCGCGCATCGATGCGCTTCAGCAATCGCTCTGCCGAGTCCTCCGGAGAAAACTTTTCCCATCGCAGCCACGGCTTGCCCTTGCCGCCATGCCGGTCCGTGATCAACAGCAGCCGGTCACCGGGTCGGTAACCGGCGGCCATGAGACCGCGCAAGAAGCGCAGGTTCCGATTGAGCACATAGTGCTTGTCCAGATAAACCGAAAAAGGTGTCCCCGACGAGCCGCTGCTCGAATCGTGTTCCAGGTCCGCACGCTTGAATCGCGAGCTGATCAGTTCATCAGGATCATGCTGACTCAAGGTCAATTTTGTCGTCAGGGGCAAACGTTGCAGATCGTCGAGCGTGGCAATCGCAGCCGGTGAAACACCGGCCTGGTCGAACAGATTTTTATAGTAAGGCACTGTCGCATAAGCATGCCGAACCAGACGCACCAGTTTGCGTTCCTGCATCCGTCTGATGCGCTCGGGATTCCACCACTGGCCGGAGAAGACCGCACGGTAATTTTCCAGTATCGAATACATCTATGCTCGTCTGCGTTTGTTAGTGGTTCGTTGGCTTCCGATGTGACAGCGTTATCGCCCGCTGAACAGCGACTCGTTGAATTGAGTCAGCGTATTGCGCAGGTCATCTACTGCCGACGTAACGTTGTCTCGCGTCTGCAGCATTTGCGACATGCGCAAAACGAGGGACTCAGCATCGTTGGCAGCCACGAGATGATCAAGCGGAATCACCGCGTCTTCGCGTCCGATGAGCGAGAAAAAGCCGCCGAATTTCTGATTGTACGCCAAGCCAATGGCAGGCACGCCCATCCCGGTCGCGAGGATGGCCGCATGCATGCGCGCGGTCAACATGAGCTGCATGCGCCCGAGCACGGCTTGATACAGCCGCGGATCTTCGATACGAATCAGGGTGGCATTGTCGGCCGGCATCTTCTGCATCGTTCGCTGACAAATATCCGCGTCGTTCTCATGCGCCACATTGTACGTTGGCAGAAAAACGAAAAAGGCACCTGTCTGGGCGGCCAGGGTATTCAGGGCCATTGCCACCAACTCGATCATCTGGTCGCACTGTTCCTGGCCGCGGGTTCTGTTCAATCCCAATTTGTAGGCATACTTGTGGGGAATCCAGCTGCGTCGCTTATGGAACCACTGTCGCAAGGCGACACCAATGAGGGGTCGACCATCCATCGGCACGCCGTTCATTTTCAGCAGCGACGCGGCCTGCTCGTCGTTGCTCGGGGTCAGAAACAATGCGGGATCGGGAATGACATGGACTGTCTTGGCGGTAAGCGGCTGCAAGGTTTCTCGCGCCGCATGGTCACGCACGGAGATCGGATCAAGGCATGACAATGCGATTCGTCCTGCCAACCGACTGGTCCAGGCCTGCAAAGGCCCCGCCCCAATCGAGTAGCCGGCGATACGGCGCGAAAACAGCCGCACGAGCAACAGACGCGCGGCCCAGTACGGCATCTTGATCAGACTGTCGTCATCCTGAAACAACCCACCGCCACCGCACAGCACCAAGTCACTTTTTCGTGCTGCGCTGATCAGCGCAGGCAATCCCCTCATCCCCTTCGGAATGACGACGTCGGCGACGGTGCGAGTGGTCGAGCTTCGGTCAAGTTCGAGACGGCGTGGATGGTGACCTGCGGGTTATAGCGTCTGAGTGTCTCGCAGGTCGCATGGGCGATAGCTGCATCGCCGAGGTTGCCATCCGCATCTCCCGCCAGTATGAGCACATTGCGCAGCTTGTGGGGTTCACTCAGCATCGTGGTCAAAACGCCATCACTATAATTGTTATAGAACTGTTGCCGCGCGGAAGCTAGCACATTGATCTTGCCTGGAACTTACTGCTCGGCGCCTCGAACCTTTTTCAGCAGGCTGTTGGGAGACAAAAACCGGAGCTTCCAGTGCAGACGCTGCCTGCTTGTATAGGCTTGGATGTCTTCGAACAGACCATTCAGGAACTGCTCGATGTCTGCCCATAATGACGCTGTATGGCAGCCGCGGCGAGCAATCCGCAGCAGACCCCGATCAGGTCTATCAGCACGTCACTCAAGCTGCCATCCCGGCCGGATGCGAGCACCTGCATGGATTCGGTCGCCAGCGCAAACAGACCGATAATTCCTATCTGCGCGCTGATCGGTATCCTGTAGGGTCGCCGGGCGATGAGTAGATAGCCGATCGCAGCGAACAGCAGCAGATGGGCGAGCTTGTGTATATTCAGATCGGTTGGCAGTAATTCGTAGCGGAACGGGGACGCAGTCTGAAGGTCGACCCTGAAGGGGCCCTGCGCCTCTCTCTCGGACAGCAAGTAGGAGGGTGTCAAAGCCTCTTTCACGCTGGCCGGCATGAGCACGCCCACCAGGAGAATGCTGCCGATGACCAGTACCCCGGTTCGCCCGATATGACGATGCGCGGTGCGCAACAACGGCCAGACGATCCACAGACCTACAATGAGCCAGGCCAGCATGAGCGCATAACGCCATTTTGTGTTCGCGGGATTTTCAATGGCGGATCTGAGCGAGATCGAGCGCACTTCCAATGTTCCGCTCGCATTCAGCAGTTGGACGACAACGGATACCGTTGCGTTTTCCTCCGGCACGCGAAAGACACGTTCGAACTTTGCCCAAGGAGTCGTCCCGTACAGCGACGCGAGCATATGCGGGACATCGTGTCTTGCTTGTCCCTCGGAGGTCAGCGGGACCAGCACCACGCGCGCCGTTTCCCAGCGCTTTGCCCCAGGGACGACATCTGTGGCGCGAGCCTCACACGACAAGAACAACAGGCGTTGTCCCGGAGGAACGGCCATTGTTTGCATGGCAGATACGGGACTACTGTCATTTTTCACGGGATTCGAGAGGGTCAAGATGCCTTCTTGTGCTGCAACAGAGTCCCTCCCCTGCACCTGCCAACCCAGAAAGTCATCGTGAAACTGTGGATTCTGAAGCAGGTTATCACCGATAATTTCGTACCGGTCATATCCAACCGAGAACACGACTGTTCCCAGACTCAGCAATACAAGCGAAACAATTCGAAGCCACATGCCTTTCACTTGATTCGCGGGAGCGCCTTGTCTGGGCCTCTCCGCGTTACCAACAGATCCCGTCGTAACGGCCCGCCTCGGAAACCGCGTCGCTGATACGCACCAGGTCCACCACCACTTGGCCCGGTTTCAGGCGCGTGAAGATGTCGCGGAACTCGGCGCTGCCGTTACCGATCACCAGCGTCTCGCCGTGGTCCAGCACCTCATCCATCTCGGCCATCATGTACTGAGAGATATGCGGGATGTGGTTCAAGATGTAATCGCGGTTCGCACCCACCAATTTGGCGAGATTGACGTTGCGATCATACAAGCGCACGTCGTAGCCCTTGCCCAGCAGTCGCTCGACCAGTTCGACAATCGGGCTCTCGCGCAGATCGTCGGTGCCCGCCTTGAAACTGAAGCCAAGCACGCCGACCTTCTTATGACCCTTGTCCATGATCATTTGCAGGCCGCGCTCCACTTGGCGATCGTTGCTGGGCAGGATGGCATTCAAGATCGGCACATCCACATCCAGCGTACGCGCCTTGTAGGTCAGCGCCCGGACGTCTTTGGGCAAACATGAGCCACCGAAGGCAAAGCCCGGCTTGAGATAATACGGCGACAGATTGAGCTTGGTGTCCTGGCAAAAGATCTCCATGACACGATGACCGTCGATGCCCACCGCCTTGCACACATTGCCGATCTCGTTGGCGAAGCCGACCTTCAAGGCATGCCAGACGTTATCGGTGTACTTGACCATTTCCGCGGTTTCCACCGTGGTGCGGATCATCGGGGCGTCCATCTTCTGGTAGAGACTCTCCATCAAGTCGCCGCTGCGTGTGTCGGTTTCGCCGATGACGGTCTTGGGCGGATGATAGAAATCGTATACCGCAGTGCCTTCGCGCAGAAACTCCGGGTTGTTGCACACACCGAAGTCGATGCCCGCGCGCTTCCCTGAGGAGGCTTCGAGGGTCGGGATCACGACATTACCCATACTCCCCGGCAGCATGGTGCTGCGCGCCACTACCACATGGAATTCGGATTTGTCTTTGATCGCTTCGCCGATCTCTTCGCAGACGCGGCGCACGTATTTGAGATCCAGGCTGCCATTGAGCTGGCTGGGCGTACCGACGCAAATCAACGATAGCTGTGAATCGTTGACCGCCTGGCGCACATCGGTGGTGGCGCGCAGCAGTCCCTGCTGGACCGCTTGCTCGATAATCTCGCCGATGTCCTTTTCGATGATCGGCGTCTTGCCCTGATTGATCAACTCAACCTTGACCCCACTGGGATCGACGCCGATAACCTCGTGGCCTTCCTTTGCAAGACATCCGGCCGAAACCGCGCCCACGTAGCCCAACCCGAAAATACTGATTTTCATGCGTCCCTCACTCGTTCAAAGAATCTAGATGACATGCCAACTCGCAACCACGGAACAGACCATACGAAGGATTGCTCCGCGCACTCCGTGGCTATACGAATTTTATGGAACAACATCCTCGCCACCGCACCACCGAATAACACGTCATAGGCGTGCAACAGCCTCGGCGCCTCGTATTGCCATGCCAACTCGGTCTCGACCGCGCTTACGACCCGCGCTGCCCATGGTGGCGCGCAATTCCGCGTCGTCCAGAAGCGACAGAATCTTCGCGGCAAAGTCGCGCTCGTCGTTCCGGCGTGCATACAAGGATGCGCCCTGCGCCGAGAACCGCCCCTCGGTTAGATCGAACTGCACGATCGGCTTCTCCAGCGCCATGTACTCCATGATCTTATTCATGGTCGATTTGTCGTTCATCTCGTTGGCGATGTCGGGGTTGACGCAGACCTCCGCGGTGTTGAGCACTTCGAGCATTTCCTGATCGGACACCCGACCGGTGAATGTCACGAAATCCTGCACTCCCAATTCCTGCGCGTAGGCCTTCAGGCTTTCCAGCTCAGTGCCGCCACCCACCAGGCCGAAATGCACATCGCTGCGCCCCAGGTCCTTGACGATGTGGCGCACCGCGCGCAGCAGCAGATCGATGCCCTCCTGCTTGCCCATCACGCCCACGTAGCCGACCAGAAATTTCCGGCCGTGTTTGTGCCGTTCCACCGCCGGCAGAATCTTCAGCCGCCGCAGGTCCGGACCGCTACGCACCACGAACACGCGACCGGGATCCATGCCGCCGCGCTCCACCGCGATGCGCCGATACGACTCGTTGGTGGCGATAGAGATATCGGCCGTGCGGAAGGTCCACCGCTCCAACGTCAGCATCAGCCGGTAAAAGAAATCCTCGCGCCCGAACTTGGCCAGGTACAGCTCCGGGTTGATGTCATGGTGATCGAAGACGAACTTCTTGCCGAACAGTTTGAACAGTCCCCCGATGAGAAAAATCGTATCCGGCGGATTACACGCGTGGATCACATCGAAGCCGCGGCCCCACAACACCTTGCACGCCAAAACCAATTCCCAGAACAGCGCCGTTGAGTACTCCAGCAAGTATCCCAGAGCGCCCTCCGCCTCCAGCGGCAGGCCATGGCGATAAATGTAGATGCCATCGATCACTTCGGCACGCCGATCATAGCCCTTGCCGGTGGGACATATCACCGACACCTCGTAACCGGCCTGCTGCAGCGTGGTGGCCTCCTGCCAGACGCGCCGGTCGAACGGCACGGGCAGGTTCTCCACGATGATGAGTACCCGTCGCGGCTTGCCTGCGGCCGTCATGTCACGCGCCGCCCGCGGTGCGCGCTGCATGGCTGGGTCATAGCACTCAAACGAAACATGTAATGCGGGTCTCCAGTGTCGTTGCACCCGTAATGTGCGATCGCCATATCAGTGTGTGGGTCGGTTCCTTCACGGCGAAACGGCGCGATACCCAGCCAAGATGCTCGGCCTCATCGCCCCGTTTCAGCACCACTTCCACCGGTGCTCCCACCGGTTGCCAAGCGGATGCGCACCCCCTGGTTCTCGGCAATCACGGCCGATCCTTCAACGCTCAACTGACAATGCTCGGAGAAATGCCAGAATCGTTCCACAACATGCGTTTTCCGGCAATCGACTCGATCCGCGATGGCAATGGTTCGATCCGGCTTGGACCAGTGAATCTCGCGGCGATGTCCGACGGGGTCCGGCAAAGCCCGGTAGCCGTCGTGCGAGCCGACGAAACGATCGGCCTCCGGGCCGGGCTCCCACACTTCACAGCGGGCCTGTGCATGACGCGACCACATGAAACTTCCGCCGATCTGCGATTGATCCAGGCCGTCGACGCGCAGCGTATTGTGCGCTGCGGTGCCGCGGAAATAATCCCGCCATTCCCGCTCCGTGTGATACACATAAGTCCCTGGATCAATCAAAAACTCCCGCCCGCCGACCGACAGCATAATGGCCAGCGCGTCCGCGTGGCCGTGCGCCGCGATGGCACGATAACCCAACGGACCCGAATCGACTAGCAGCCGCACTTCGTGCGGCGTTTCGAAGTCGCTTCCCAGAATGTGATACCCGCCGTCGGGGAAGGCACGTCGCACCGGCAGTACCGCGTCCTGAGTCGGAATCGCCGCGAATCGCTGCGTCGATGCCTCTCCCAACAACCAGTGCGTCTTCTCGTCGAGCGTCCCGGCCTTGAGCTTAAAATCACCGCGCTCGAACAACACTGCCCCGGTGGCTAGCAGGGACCGGTAAGGGCACCATCCTGGTGCGGCGGCGAGCCGTACCACGTAGCCATCATCCGCATCGCCGATCATCGGCACGTTGCCGGCCACATCCATGATCGATGCCAGATACTCCAGCATGGCCTCGATGCGCGCCCAGTAGGCCGGTGCAAACGTCTCGCCGTTGGCGCGCCCGGCAAGGCCCGCGAGGACCAGGAAATCCAGCACGAACTGCTGATAGGAAACCGCCTGCTCCCGATTCACGCCGTCCGGGGCATTCTGCTGCAGGGCCTCCTCCTCCAGAATCGCCCGCGCCTGCTGCTGCCAGGGCTCGAAAGATTCCCAATAGGGCCAGGTGCAGGCGGCGACATAGATACCGGCCGCCTCGCCGATCAGGTGATTGTTGGCGGAGGAGTAACGCGAGTAATAACCCTGAATGAAATGCACGTGCTGGTAGATCGATTCAAGCCAGCGCGTGCGCAGTGCTTCGCCGCGCGGTCCTTCGAACAACGGCGATGACTTACCGCCGATCCACTGCCAGGTCAGGCTCCAGTTGATCAGACGAATGCCCAGTTCCAGCGAGCTGGTCCAGTTCGGCCCCTGGAGGTAAGGGCACTGCTCGAACCAGGACTCCAATTGCGCGCCGATGGCATCCAGATACTCGCGCCGCTGCGTCAAGCGATAGGCCTGCGCCAGCGTGGCCAGATGCAAATGCCGATTGATCTCCCAGAGATACTTGATGTCACCGACGCGACTGGCGTCGCGATAGTCGATGCGCTTGCCGAAGGACAATTGTGCCTGCACACCCGTCAATGGGTCGCGGTTCCAGTTCCACGGCAGGCCAGGCCCACGTTTATCGAGCGCGAATAACGGGACGCGGCCTTGCAGAACCTCGTCCGCCAGCTCGCAATAGCGCTGCACGTCGGCCGGCACTGCAGCGTGTATGAAAGGCACCCCGTCATGGGACAGATCCGGCGCAGGCACCTTGTGGGCGGTCAGCAACCCCAGATTTTGAGCCTGTGTGTGCAGTGCTTTATTCAGTCGGTACCCGATCTCTGAAACCGACATTCGTCGCAGTCGGTTCCAGTACCAGTTTATTTTTTGATCCATCTGTGAAATATATCA